>NZ_VWXX01000001.1 GCF_008632335.1 Thiohalocapsa marina | reverse complement strand
GTGCGCCAGTTCTTCGAGGCCAACGGCACGGCCTATCTGGTGATGGACTACTACGAGGGCCTGTCCTTCGCCGAGTATCTGGAGCAGCAAGGCGGACGGGTGCCGGAAGAGACGGCCGTCCAGTTGATGCTGCCTATCCTGGATGGACTGCGCGCGGTGCATGCCAAGGGCTTCCTGCACCGTGATGTGAAGCCGCAGAACATCTATCTGGCTAAGACCGATGTGGGCGGCGTGCGCCCGATCCTGCTCGACTTCGGTGCGGCGCGCCAGGCGATGGGTGAGCGCAGCCGCTCGATGTCGGTGGTGATCAGCGCGGGCTATGCCCCTCTTGAGCAGTACTCGCGTAAAGGCAAGCAAGGGCCATGGACCGACATCTACGCGGCCGCTGCGGTGCTGTACCAGGCCGTCACGGGAGAAGTGCCGCCGGAAGCCACGGACCGAATCATGGACGACGAGCTCAAGTCGGCAACAGGATTCGGCGTCTCCCAAGAATTGGGCGATGCACTAAGCGCCGCGCTAGCCATGGCCCCTGAAGCACGGCCGCAGAGCGTACAGACGTTGCAGAAGGTATTGAGACGTCCGGCGCATGGACCGAAGAGGCGCGCCGAGGTGCCAGACACGAGCGCGCCAATACCAGCGCGAACAAACCATTCGCATGAACCCAGGGCGCAGAAGCACACGGGAGATTCTGCCGTACCGCCAGTGGACCTGATAGCAGGTCGTTATCACGATTTGGGCGATGGTACTGTCATGGATATTCGGACCGGGCTGCAATGGATGCGATGCGCGTTTGGGCAGAACTTGAGCAAGTCGACCTGTCAAGGCGAAGCCCAGAAGCTGGATTGGAAGTCAGCGCTCGCGGCAGCCCAATCGCTGAACCGATCGGGCGGGTATGCGGGTTATCGGGACTGGCGGGTACCGACGATCGACGAGTTAAAGGGACTAAGATATTGCAAGGGAAGTTCAGAGGACATTGGAATTTGGCTCAACGACGAAAAAAGATGCGAAGGGGATCACTTCACTCCGGCAATTGAGTCGGAGGCCTTTCCAGGATCGCCAGCCGGCGCGTTCTGGTCTTCGTCGCCGAGCACCTCCTATTCGGGCAACGCGTGGTACGTCCATTTCTACTGTGGCGACGTCTACTACCATAATAAGTACAGTCTGGACTGCGTTCGTCTTGTGCGCGGCGGACAGTGACTTTACCTTTTGAATGATTTTTCAATGACGCGGAGACACGATATTAACGACGGATTTATGGGCGCTGTTGTGACCGTTGGAACATCCAGGAGTGGGTCGCGGCGGCGACCGCATGGTGGACTGAGGCAAAAAATGGCTGTCGCCAAGCTGCGAGTCCGTCCGGCCGCGGGCGCCTCCAGAAAGATTCAGGAGTGCCACACGACACTCCCCTCCAGAATGATTACAAACAGGGCATGCCCAAGGATTCTGGCGTATGGCTGATCCAAACTTCAACCACCTCTGCCCCGGCTGCTTCGTCGACAAGGGAGCGAAGCACCCCTGCCCGCACTGCGGATACGACGAGTTCGCGGCACGCGGGCCGCTGGTCCTGCCGCATCGGACCCTGCTGAATGGCCAGTTTCTGATTGGTCGCGTTCTCGGCAAGCCGGGCGGGTTCGGCATTACCTATCTCGGTTGGGACCTGCAGCTGCAGACCAGCGTGGCGATCAAGGAATACCTGCCGCGGGACTTGGCCGGACGCGGGACCGACCAGAGCAGGGTCGCCGCACATTCGGGCGAGGATGCGGAGCTTTTTCGCTTCGGCCTGGAGCAGTTTCTACGTGAGGCGAGAACGCTCGCTCAACTTGACCATCCCAACATCGTTCGAGTACGTCAGTTCTTCGAGGCGAACGGCACCGCCTACCTGGTGATGGACTATTACGACGGGCTTTCGTTGGAAGAGTATCTGGACAAGCAAGGCGGCCGCCTGTCCGAAGATTCCGCGATCCGGCTTATGATGCCGATCCTCGATGGTCTTAGAGCAGTACATGCAAAAGGCTTCCTACACCGCGATCTGAAGCCGCAGAACATCTATCTGGCCAAAACCGACACCGGTGGATTACGTCCGATCCTTTTGGATTTCGGCGCTGCCCGACAAGCGATGGGCGAGCGCAGCCGGTCGTTGTCGGTCGTCGTGAGTGCAGGCTATGCACCCTTCGAGCAATACCACAGGAAAGGCAAGCAAGGTTCATGGACGGATGTTTACTCGGCTGCGGCTGTCTTGTACCGGATGGTCACTGGAGAAATACCGCCAGACTCAGCCGAACGTGTGGCTCAAGATGAGCTGAAACCCGCGACCGCCTATGGCGTCACGCATTGGCTGAATGACGCGTTAATGCAGGCGCTTAGAATCAGCCCTGATGAGCGACCACAGAAAGTAGAAGCGTTTCAGGCGCATATTCGGTTTTCAGCCCAGAACCCTTCCATTCCCGAAAGCTCAGAATCAATGGCCTTTGATGCAGGTAATGACAAATCAGATTCTGAGTCAGACTTCAGCACAGCAGGGAATACTTCCGCAACCCATTTTGGATATATACCTGTTTCGAAATTTTCAAGAATAACGGATTTATCCGAGCGGGAAATCATAGAAAAAATTCGGGATGGAAGCTTCGATGGTAAACTTCTAGGGCGTGAATGGCATATAAGCGAGGAAGAGCTCCCTGGCAGTAAGGATATCGGGCGGGAAACGGAGAATGACAATGATTACATACCGGTTGCCGAGCTTTCGGGACTCGTAGGGATGCCCGAAGAGGTGATTATCTGTGATATCCGCGACGGGAAGTACGATGGGCTGTTGATAGATGGAGAATGGTATATTTATAAAGACGACCTTTTGGATATTCATTCCCCTCTGCCGAGGAATGACAGTATCTGGAGCAAAAGAGAATGGATCATGCAGCTGAGTGGCTTCGTAGGAATATCCATACTTGCCATTTTGTTCCTCAAGGTGGTTTTGGGGGTGGGCTTACCTTAGAGTAGAGTTGGTCTTCGATGACTTATCCACGCGTCATTTCACCAATCTGGCTGTCCTTTTCTTGCGTAATCAATTTCGCCGTATTCTTCTCTACCGATACAGAAGCGAATCTTAGCATCGCTCATATGGACGCCATCACTGTCCGAGTCGTATGCGAATCTGCAGGAGAGAATGAGTTTGATAGCGGGTCAGGTTTCGTGGTGGGGCGCGGCGATGTTGTCGTAACCAACCACCACGTTATCGAGTGCGCCCTTTCCGGCGGGCAGGCAGCAGTTGTCTTAGGTGCGGGTTCGGATGGCCTCGCTGTGGTCACCGCGGAAGTGCTTGGGAGTGATCCTGCCCGGGATCTTGCGGTGCTGCGTTTGCTGCGAAACAGTGGGCGTCCATCGGCACGCTTTGCGACCGCTGCGACGCTAAAGAAGCACGACCCGGTCACCGCTGTCGGCTTCCCGGGTGCAGCCGATGACACCGCTCTTGGCTCCGATCCGACGGATGCCACGCACACCGGCGGCATGATCAGCCGCATCAACCCGCCACCGGAAGATCCCACCGCAGCGCGAACGCTGCAAACGGATGCGCCAATCAATCCAGGAAACTCCGGCGGTCCCCTGTTCGATCGCTTTGGTCGGGTCATCGGCGTCAACACCATGAAGGCGCTCACCGCCGTACCTGGGGTCGGTGCCGATGGAGAACTGATCATCGAGCGAGTTCCGGTCGGTGAAGGCATCGGATGGGCGGTGTTGAGTGACGAGGTGCTGCCGATGCTGGACCATCACGATATCCCCTATCGCGTCAGCCGCAGCCGACCGAACGCGCTTGCGGATCTGTGGCAGCGCGAGCCCCTGATCGTCGTCCTGCTTGGACTGTTGATCGCGCTGAGCGGCTCAGCCCTGGTGCTTGCCAGCACTCGGCGCGGCCGTTCCTTCGTTAGGACGGCTGCCACGCATGCGGTTGGCTTCACCAGATCCCCTCGGGCCGCAACTCCCTGCCGCCGGGCCGTCTTGCACGGTCTGAGCGGTCCCTATGCCGGGCTTGATATCCCCTTGGGCGATAAGTTCCTCGCCATTGGTCGTGATCCTGCCATGGCCCAGGTCGTGCTGGCGAATGCCGAGCTCGTGAGCAAGCGACATGCGGTCATCAGCTTCGACGCTGAGCGCGGTTGCTTTCGACTGGAGGACTGCTGGTCATCCAACGGCACCTTCGTCGGGTCCATCGATCGAGCCCTTGACGCTGCACAACAGCGTCGGGCGGCCATCACCGTGGGAGCCGGGCAGGTCGTGGATCTGAAGCCGGGACAGCATTTTTTCCTCGCCACGCCAGAGATCGCGTTCGAGGTCGTGCTGGATTGAACGATGCCCAAGGCCGACTCAGGTTTGCAGATCAAAACACCCCATGAAGCGCCGCCATCGCGAGATCAACGTCTTCAACCTCTCCATGCTCGACGTGATCTTGGGCGCCATGGCCGCCTTCCTCATTATCATGGTGGTCTTGTTGCCGTATTACAAAAAGGAGCACGTCGAGTATCAAGCGGACAACGCGGCCATTCGTCGAGCGTTAGCTGCAGCAGAAGCAAGGCAAGCAGAGGCTGAACAGGCGTTGTTCGGGGCCGAGGCGAGAGCAGAGACGGCAGAAGCCGCGTTGTCTGAGGCTGAGGCGAGGCTGGCGGCGGCGGAAAGTGCCGTTGATGCATTGCGCCCGCGTGATTTGGACCTGATGCTCGTCCTGGACACGACGGGAAGCATGCGTGAGCAGATCGAAAGTCTGCAGGCGGATCTCAAAGTGTTGGTTCGTGTCCTAGCGGAGCTGAGCAAACAACTCCGGGTCGGCCTGGTGGCCTATCGCGATCAGGGTCCCGAAGAAGCGTACGTGACGCGCGTGTTTCCCTTGACGCCGATGAGCCGCGCCGACCAGGCCCGGCTTGAAGGCTTCGTAGATGCGCTGAGAGCCGATGGCGGAGGCGACATTCCAGAGGCCGTTGATGCCGGGCTCGCCAAGGCCATTGCACAGCCATGGAGTCCGGATGCCATCGGCGTCATCGTGGTGATCGGTGATGCCCCGCCGCACCCCGAGGCACTCTCATCGACCCTCAACCAGGCCGGGGGCTTTGCTGCGCGCTCCGAGCGATTCCGCATTTCGACGATCAGTGCGCCAGGTGCGGCCGCAGCGTTTTTTCGAACGCTCGCGTCACGAGGCAATGGTGTGTCGATCACAGGGACGACGGCGCTCTTGGAAAGCATCTTGACGTCGATTCTTAGCGATAGCTACACCGATGAGTAGAGGTATCGCGCAATCACATTTGCCTCAGATCAAGGGGCCTTGCGTATCTTCGTCACTTGATGATGACCGTGAACACCTCCGAGGTTATATCCGAATGACATCGCTTCACTTTGACAGCGCTTGCCTGACGCACGCTGGTGGCCGGGACGACAACGAAGACAACTGTGGCCAAGCCGATGGGTGCTGGGTGGTCGCGGATGGCCTCGGCGGGCATGGCGGCGGTGAAGTGGCCTCACAGGTGGCCGTGGAGACGCTGCTTGCAGCTGCCGCGCAAGGATCGCTGATTGATCCTGCCGCGCTCAGCTCGGCAATCCTTGCCGCCGACCAGGCCATCACCGCGCGGCAAGCGGCGGAGCAGCGCCTCGCGCAGATGCGCACGACGATCGTTGTCCTTGTCAGCGATGGTCGTACCGCCTTATGGGCGCATATCGGCGACAGTCGCCTGTATCAGTTTCGTGATGGTCGGGTACGCGTTCAAACAGCGGATCACAGCGTACCGCAAGCATTGGCCAACGCGGGCGAGATTGGTACCGCCGAAATCAGGCAGCACCCAGACCGTAACCGGCTCTTGCGCAGTCTGGGCAACGGCAAACCGACGCGACCGACCATGTCAGATCAGCCGCTGGCGCTGCAAAGCGGTGACGCGTTTCTACTCTGCACCGACGGATTTTGGGAGTATGTGACCGAGCCGGAAATGGAGATCGCCCTGGCCAAATCCACCAGTCCGCAACACTGGCTCGACGAGATGCAGCGGCTGCTTCAAGGGCGGGCGCCCGAGGGACATGACAACTACACGGCACTGGCGATTTTCGCGGAGGCGCCGGGTGTATCCCCGTGAAGCGACGCAACCGAGACATCAATGTCTTCAACCTGTCGATGCTCGACGTGATCCTTGGGGCCATGGCGGCTTTCTTGATCATCATGGTGGTCTTGCTGCCGTATTACAAAAAGGAGCACATCGAGTACCAGGCGGATACCACGAGTCTTCGCCGCGCGCTTGCCGATGCGCAGGCAGCGGCGGCATCCGCCGTCGCAAGGGCCGAGGCGGCCGAGGCTGAAGCGCTGCGGGAGCGCGGTCACAGTGATGCCCTCGCGAGTCGTCTGGCCAAGACATTTCTCGTGCTCTACATCCGCTGGGGTACCCTGGATGACATCGATCTACATGTCGTCGATCCTACCGGCGCTGAATTTTATTGGGAGCGGCGCACGGTGGCAGGCCGACCCGGCGAGCTCAGCGAGGACAACGTCGTTGGCCCCGGCGCCGAGGTCTGGGAGGTACGCGAGGCACCACCGGGGGAGTACCGAGCCTCAGCGAAGCTGTTTCGCATCAACGACACTCGGAAACCGGTCGTCATCAAAGGGCGCACCTTCTTTCGCGATGGGAGTCGTCCCTTGCGCGAGGTCGCTTTACACACCAAAGGCGAGAAGGCGTTGCTCGCAGTGATCAATGTCGCGGCCGATGGGTCGGTAACGGTTCGCTAGTCACTGCAGTGCCCGCGCTTGAAGGGCCTATGGCGTGTTACTTGAGACAACTTGAAGCAGAGACACCGAGTCAGAACAAGCGGAGCGCCTGGGTCGATGCGATGTTGTGGTGCAGTAGCCAAAGCGAACCGCTGCGATCAGGTAACTTGACGTTAAATCGATGATCAAGCACAGCCTTTTAGCCTTATGTCCTGGATGCTTTACCGATAAGGGAAGCGCCAATCCCTGCCCCCACTGTGGCTATGACGAGCATGCACCACGCGGTCCGCTCGTGTTGCCACATCGCACGTTGCTCAACGGCCAGTTCCTCATCGGTCGCGTGCTCGGCAAGCCGGGCGGCTTCGGCATCACCTACCTCGGCTGGGATCTGCAGCTGCAAACCCGTGTGGCGATCAAGGAGTATCTGCCGCGTGATTTGGCTGGACGAGGGGTCGATCGGAGTACGGTGGAAGCGCACTCCAGCGAGGATGCCGCGTTGTTCCGCTTCGGCCTGGAGCAGTTCGTGCGCGAGGCCCGCACCCTGGCCCAGCTTGATCATCCCAATGTCGTGCGGGTGCGCCAGTTCTTCGAGGCCAACGGCACGGCCTATCTGGTGATGGACTACTACGAGGGCCTGTCCTTCGCCGAGTATCTGGAGCAGCAAGGCGGACGGGTGCCGGAAGAGACGGCCGTCCAGTTGATGCTGCCGATCCTGGATGGACTGCGCGCGGTGCATGCCAAGGGCTTCCTGCATCGGGATGTGAAGCCGCAGAACATCTACCTGGCGAAGACAGACGTTGGGGGCGTGCGTCCGATCCTGCTCGACTTCGGCGCTGCGCGCCAAGCGATGGGCGAGCGCAGCCGCTCGATGTCGGTCGTGATCAGCGCGGGCTACGCCCCATTCGAGCAGTACTCGCGCAAAGGCAAGCAAGGGCCATGGACCGACATCTACGCAGCAGCGGCGGCGTTGTACCAGGCAGTGACCGGGGTGGTGCCGCCGGAGGCGACGGACCGCATCATGGAAGACGAGCTCAAACTGGCATCCGGCTTCGGCGTTTCCCAAGGGTTGAGCGATGCACTTCGTGCCGCACTAGCGGTGGCCCCTGACAGCCGCATCCAAAGCGTGCAGATGTTTCAAACAGCGCTGAAGCGGCCAGCGTCGCCATCGATTAGCCAGACTGAGGTGCCAAGTACCAGCTCGTCAATACCGTCACGGGCCAATAATACGCGGGCGCCCACGTCGAACAAGCAGACGGAGGCTCCTGCCGCAGCGTCAGCGGAGCTGATAGAAGGTCGTTATCGCGATTTGCGAGATGGCACAGTGATTGATGTGCGGACTGGGCTGCAATGGATGCGATGCGCGCTGGGTCAAACCTGGGACGGGTTAGCCTGTAAGGACGATGCCCAGAAGTTCGACTGGGAGTCTGCGCTAGCGGCAGCCGAATCCCTGAATCGATCGGGAGGTTACGCTGGCTATCGCGACTGGCGGGTTCCGACGATTGAGGAGTTGAAAGAACTAAGATATTGCATGAAGGCCTTTCAAGGTTCGCCAGATAGCGCATTTTGGTCTTCGTCGCCGAATGCCGACTATTCGGGCAGCGCGTGGAGCGTCCATTTCTACTATGGCTACGTCTACGACAGCCTTAAGTACTATCAGAGATACGTTCGTTTAGTGCGCGGCGGACAGTGACTTTGCCTTTTGAGCGACCGAAACCGTAGAAGAACTCCGCCACGACCCAATCCGGAGACAGTCGCTTGAGGGCCTGGATGGTCTTGCGCTGCGAGGTGAGCTTGATCTGGTGGATGCCCAGGCGTTGGTAGATTGCATCAAGCCTTGGATGCTGCGGCGATTCAATGATCGAGAAGAGGGTCATCGCGGCCTCCGTCGCGCGGTCATTCGGTGTAGAGCGACGCTGGCGATCAGCGTCTCGGTTGGAAGGGGACCTGTCTAATCCCGCTGGCCAGCTCCAGCCCTACGGTCATTCAAGACGTGCTCCGAGGGGCATCTGGCAGAGGCCTTAGTGGCCGGGCGTGGCAACGCGTCCACCGCGTCCAGTCCAGCGCCGGCAGGTCACAGGGTGCCCAAGACCGCCGTCGCCAGCGTCTTCTGGATGGCCGTCACGTTCTCGCTGCCGCGCAACGTCTTCGACACCGGCTCACCGTCGCCGGAGACCCAAATCTTCAGTTCGGCATCCAGGTCGAAATGCCCGGCCGTCTCCACGGAAAAGCGGGTCACGGCCCGGTAGGGGATGGAGAGATACTCCACTTTCTTGCCGGTCAGGCCTTGCTTGTCGATCAGGATCAGCCGCTTGTCGGTGAAGATGAACTCATCGCGGATGACCCGGAACGCCACCTCCACCGTCTCGCCGCGCGCCAGGATTGGCGCGAGCCCCTCCGCTACTTTGTTGGCCTCCACCAGGGAGGCATTACCCAGTAGTCCACTCAGTATCCCCATGCGCACCTCGCTCAATCTCGGTTGACCTTTGTCGGCAGCCCCCGCTCAGGTGCCACGGGGCGCCGTCTCGATGGTGGCACAGGCACCGCGCAACCGCAAAAGCAGCCCAAGACCGATCGCGGCCATCAGCCGTGCTGTGGCAGCCAGCACGGGCTCATCGAAGAAGATGCCCGCTGGTGTCCATAGACGAGTGTGTCCCTGGACAGCCTCTCGGGAAAGGTGGGTCTGTAGAGCGAGCTTTCGCGGTCGCGGGCAACGGTTGATCCCGGCACCCTATCGCCACCTGACAACCGGAGGCGAGATGCATGCAACCGTTGGAACTGCCCCAGGGCGTGGATGAGCCGCCATCACTGCTGTTATGGCGGCTCGATGACCTGATCCCGCTGATCCTCATGCTGGTAATCGGCATCCTGTCCGACCGGCTCTGGCTCTTTCTCGTCATCGGCTTCGTGCTCTCGCGCCTCTATGGGCGTTTTCGCGACAGCCGCCCCGACGGCTTCGCGCTGCACTGGTGCTACTGGCACGGGCTGCTGCCGCTGACGGCTCGCAGCTGTCCCAACCCCTTCAGCCGCCGCTGGCGCGCCTGAGGCTCGCGATGGATATGCGCACGCTGACCCAGACCTGGCGCGGCATCACGCTGGAGAACCGCTTCCACCGCATCGCCGTGGCACTGCTGCTCATCACCAACCTGCTCACCCTGCTCGCCCTGGTGCGGGCCGACCGCACCGTGGTGCTGGTGCCGCCGATCCTGGAGGGGCAGGTCAATGTCGCCCGCGACAGCGCGAGCCGCGAGGTCAAGGAGTCCTGGGCGGTCTATGTTGCCGAACTGCTCGGCAACGTCGGCGCGGGCTCGGCGGACTTCATCCAGTCGGCGCTGGAGCCCCTGCTCGCACCCCCGCTGCGCCGTGAGGTCATCGACGTCATCGGCGAGCAGGTCGAGGCGATCAAGCGCGAGCGCGTCTCCATGCACTTCTCGCCCAATGCCCTGCACCACGACGCGCAGAGCGACACCTTCTTCGTCACCGGCATGCAGGTGAGCGCGGGACCGGCCTCCAAGCCGGTGCGACAGCAGCGCACCTTTGAGGTGCGCGTGGCCTTCCGCCACTACCGCCCGGTGATCACGCATCTCGATGTCTATCCCGGCAGCCCGCGCAGCCAGTCACAGCCCTGAGGAGGGCCTGATGCCACACGACACCTTGACCAAGACGCCGCTCGGTGCGGCACTGCTCCTTGCGGCGCTGCCCATGCTCGCGCAGGCCGACAGTCCGTTCTTGCGCACCGCCTCCGCCACGGCCCTGGAGGGCAAGGCGGACGACAGCCATCCGGTGCTGGAGCTCGGTCCGCGCACGGTGACCGTCTCACCGGGCGCCAACGCCGTGCTGGAGCTTGCCGTCGATCATCTCAACCGCATCGTCACGCCCTTCAGTCGCCCCTCGGTGCGCACCGTCTCCGGCGTCACCACCGAGATCGACGGCAACGTGCTCTATGTCGCCACCGCCGTCGAGACCCCGGCGACGCTCTACATCACCGATGCCGATGATGCGCGCACCACCATCGGGCTGACCATCGCCCCGCGCCGGGTGCCGCCGCGGGAGATCCGCCTCGTCGTGCCTGGGGTGCAGCCATTCCAGCCCAAGCCCATTCGCACCGCCGAGGCCGCGCTGACGGCCCCCTTGCTGGCGGAGACCGCCCTCACGGGCCTTGGTCGCGAGCCCAAGCCTTACGTCGAAGCACTGACCGACGCCCTGCGCGCCCTGGCCCTCGGTAAGGTGCCGCCCGGCTATCAGCCGCGCCGAGCGCGCGCGACGGAGGCCGTGCACTGCGCCGTGCCGGGGCTCAAGCCCAAAACCGAGCAGGTGCTCGAAGGCGGCGCGCTGACCCTGGTTCGCGTGTCGCTGCGCAATACCGGCGACATGCCCATCCCGATCGATGAGCGCAGCTGCCATCTGCGTTCCGATCGGCCCATCGCCGCAGTGGCCGCCTGGCCTGAAACCCGGCTGCTGCCGGGCATGGAGACGGGGCTGCTGCTCGCCGTGCGCTCGGCGGATGCGAGGCAGGACGGCTCGGCAGGCGCTGTGCTTGGCGAGTCGCCCACGGAGTCCTTGCTGGGCGCCTTCCCGGAGACGGACCACTGATGGCCGGACTCAGCGACACCTGGCAGTCGTTCTCGCCCAAGACCCGCCAGTGGCTCACCCTCGGCGGCGGCGCGGCGGTGGTCGGGACCCTGGCGCTGCTGATGGCCACGGCGCCCGATGACGGGCAGCAGGAAGCCGAGCAGCGCCGTCGGCTGGTCTCCAACATCCTCACCGATGTCGATCCGCGGGATCTGGGCATCGACGGGCTCGGGCGGCGGCTGAATGCGCTCGAAGGCGAGGTGCGCACCATCGCCTACAACCTGGAGAAGGTGGGCCTGAGCGTCGCGGACGACGGCAAGCAGGCGAAGCTGCTGGAGACGCTGCGCCGCGAGCGCGAGGCGGATCTGAAAACGCTGCGCACAGAGATCGCCGCGCTGCGCAGCGATCTGGCCGTGCGACCGACGCAGACGGCCGCGACACCGGACGGTCTATTTCTGCCACCAGCGCCCTCCGAGTCCGGCACAGCACAAGGCACGCCACGGGGCACAGCCCTTCCGTCGCCCGCCACGCCACCGCGCCCGCCCTTGTCCGATCCCCAGGCGCTGCAGCAGATCTTCGACCCCCCGCCCGCGGTGCGCTCGGAGCCGGCCAATACGCCCGAGGTGGCGCTGAAACCCCTCAGCATCCGCCGCGTGCAGCAGGAGGGACTGCCTGCCGAGCCCGTGGAGGAGGAGATCCCCGATGTGCGCATCCCCGCGGGCAGCATCCTGCGCGGTGTCCTGCTCTCGGGCATGGACGCGCCCACCGGGCGCGCCGCGCGCCAGGATCCCTATCCGGCGCTGCTGCGCCTGAAGCACGAGGCGATCCTGCCGAACCGCTTCCAGAGCGATGTGCGCGAGTGCTTCCTGCTGGTCGGCGGCTATGGCGACCTGGGCTCGGAGCGGGTGTATCTGCGCGCCGAGTCGATCAACTGCATCCGCACCGACGGGCGCACCATCGAGGTGGCCATCGACGGCTATGCCGTTGGCGAGGACGGCAAGGTCGGCGTGCGCGGACGGCTGGTGAACAAACAGGGCCAGATCATCGGCCGGGCGATGCAGGTGAGCTTCCTGCAGGGCTTCAGCCAGCTCTTCAGCACCGTCCCCGTCGCCACCGTCAGCACGGGTGGCAGCACGGTGCCCTACCAGCAGGTGTTCTCGGGCGAGGCGCTGCAGGGTGCGGCCATCGCCGGCACGGGCAAGGCCCTGGACCGGCTCGCCGAATACTACCTGGACCTGGCCGAGACGATCTTCCCGGTGCTGGAGGTCGACGCCGGACGTGGGGTGGAGGTCATCCTCAACCGCGGCGTGGGGCTGAAGCTGAAGTGATTCGGACAACCGTGCGCCGACAGACAAGGTTCAAGCATGCAGGACAGAGGACACCGATGAGACGAACACCGAGATACCCGCGCGCGCTTCCCGCGACCGTCGCCCTGGCCCTGGTGGCGACTGGCAGTGAGGCCGCACCGTCCTTGCCGCCTACCCTGAGTTGGCTTGCGGCGCCGATGGAGGCCTCCGTGCAGCTGCCCGGCACCGGCGTGCAGATGATCGAGGCCGATGGTCAGCAATTCTTCCTCGCCGGCAACGGTCGCTATGTGCTCACGGGTCCCGCCTGGGACCTCTGGCACGGCGAGCGGCTCGCCTCCGTCGCCGAGGCCTCGGCGCTGGCCGGGCGCATCGACCTGACGCGCCTGCCGCTGGATGCCACTGAGCTTGGCGCCTTTCGCAGCGGCGCGGGGCAGGGGGCTGGGCAGGGCGCGGCGGCAGGGCCGACTGACCGCGAAGACGGCGCCGAGAGCGCGTCCTCGCCGGCCCCTGAGGCCCCCGTCTGGGTCTTTGTCGATCCGCTCTGCCCACACTGCCGGGATCTGCTGCAGACGCTGAACACCGAGGGCATCGAGGCGAACGTCGTGCTGCTGCCCATCGGCGGCAAGGCCTCGGTGCAGGCCGCGCGGCAGATCCATTGCGCCGCGGACCGGGCGGTGGCCTGGTCGGCCCTGCTGCAGGCGACCTCGACGGATCTGCCGACCCCCGCGCCCGACTGCGATACCCAGCCCCTGGTACGCGCCCTGATCACGGCGCAGCTGCTCGGGGTGGAGCAGGTACCGCTGCTGATCGCCCCCGACGGGCGCTTGCATCAGGGCGTGCCGGAGCAGCTGCAGGCCTGGCTGGCGGGGGAGTAACCAATGCGTCCGAGTGTCCTGATTCCCGCTTTGATCCTAGCCCTGATCGTGACAACGGCCCTGAGCGGCTGTGCCGGTGGTCTCGGAGGCCAGAAGCACTACGCCTGCGAGGGCCTGCCGAGCCGCCCGCTGTGTCTGTCCACCTCCGACGTCTATGCGCTGACCAACCACGCCGGCCCGCCGCCGGCCGAGCGGTTGGCTCGGCAGGAGAAGCAACGATGAGTCTGTCTGTCTCGACAACGGGCGTCCTGCTGACGGCGGCCCTTGCGCTGTCGTTGGGCGGCTGCGCATCCACCACACCAAGCACTGTTTCCGACCCTGCAGCGGATCGCCCGGCCGGCGTGCTCGACTCCCTGCAGGCCTATCAACCTGCTGCTGCGAAGAAGACCCGAAAACAGGCGAAGTCCGGCCCAGCCAAGGCGCGCGCTCAAGCGCCCAAGACCGCCGCCCTCGCGCAGACCTCCGCGCCCACGCCCCGGCGCGAGCCGGCCCGGATCATGCGCCTGTGGATCGCCCCCTGGGAGGACGCAAACGGCAATCTGCATGGCGCGAGCTTCGTCTACACCGAGGTCCAGCCGCAGCGCTGGCAGTTGGATGATCCCGCGACACGCAACGCGACCCTGGTGCTGCGGCCCCTGCAGATCGAGCCGCGCGCGGTGACATCCGGCCGTCAGTGAGCCCGAGGCCCTGGATGCGATCGCAACTGTATCCCCTGACCAACCCCGGCGCCCTGCGCCGATTCACCCCCAACCCGGAGAGCACTGTGACTCCTATCCCCCTGACTGACACTCAACCGCACTACAGCGCTGTTCGCCCGGCCGCCCGGTCGTCGAAGCTGTTGCTCACGGCCACTGCGCTGTCCCTGGTCGGCCTTGCGCTCCTCGCTCCCGAACCGGTCCTGGCCGGTACCGGCGGCACCGAGTTCCAGGCCACCTACGACATGCTGATCGGCTGGATGACCGGTCTGCTCGGTCGCATCATCGCCATCGCCTTCATCATCGTCGGCCTGATCGCCGGTGTCGCGCGCCAGTCCATCATGTCCTTCGCCATCGGCATCGCCGCGGGCCTGGGCATCTTCATGGCCCCGGACATCATCGACGCGGTGGTCTCGGCAACGCTGCCGATCACCCTCTGAGCGCCGTCCGCCGCCCGATTCGCCGCGACCGCACCCTTCACTGCTGCTGACTGACCGGCCCGAGCGCCGAGCCTGGGCGGGAAACCGCCTCCCCTGACCTATCCAGGTCATCCAGATCATCCTGGTCACCCAGGCGCTCGCCAGAGTCTTGGCTGAGCGCGCGTGTCTTGTCCTTGCCGTTTCCCGGAGTACTGCCCATGCGACGTCGCCGCAGATCCCATCTGCTCGGTGCCGAGCTGTACGGACCCACCGGGGTTGCCGTGCTCGATGCCGCCGGCCAACCACTCGCCCCCTGCGCGCCCGCCCGTGCGCGCCGTCTGCTCAGGCGCGGGCGTGCCTGGCTGCTGCGCGAGCGCCCGCCCCTGATCCAACTCACCCAGACCACCCTGGCCCCGAGCGACCCTGAGCAGCCATGACCAATCCCGCCAGACAGTTCCAGGGCGAGCGCGCGAGCAGCCTGTTCAGCGCGCTGGCCTATGACGCCGACAGCGGCCTGTTCCAGCACGACGACGACACGCTCGGCTTCGGCTTTCTCTGCCTGCCGCTGGCCGGCGCGGACGAGGCCTATGCCGAGCGCCTCTCGGTGCTGCTGAACCAGGACTGGCCGGCCGGTACGCTGATGCAGGTCGCGCTGTGGTCGACGCCCGATATCGACGAGCAGCTGGCGGTCATGCTCGGCCTGCGCCTCGATCTGGATGACGCGGTGCTGCGCGAGGCCACGCGCCAGCGCCTGGCATTCCTGCGCGCCGGGGTCAGCGAGCCCCTCGTGCCCGGCACCGACATCCGCGCGCGCGACCTGCTCGTGGTCATCACCGTCAAGGTGCCGATCGGCAGTGGGCTTGCGACACCGGAGGAGCTGAAGACCGTCGGCGAGCTGCGCGCCACCGCCGAGCAGATCCTGACCACGGCGGGCCTGCTGCCGCGTACCCTCACCGCCGACCGCTACGTGCGCCTCATGGGCACCCTGCTCAACTGGGGTGAGGAGGCCTCCTGGCGCGCGCGCATCGTCCCCGAATGCGATCCGCAGCGCTTGATCCGCGAGCAGCTGCTCGACTACACCCATGCGCTGGAGGTGGAGTCCGGTGCGTTGCAGCTCGGCGAGACGGTGGTGCAGACGCTGTCCTGCAAGCGCTACCCGGATCGGGTGGGCTTTGGCATCGGCACGCGCTACCTGGGCGATCCGCGCTCGGGGACGCGCGGTATCCGCCACAACGCGCTGATCACCCTGAATCTGCATTTCCCGGAGCAGGAACGCCTGCGCGGGCGCATGAAGACGCAGCGCCAATGGGCGACCAATACCGCCTATGGGCCGCTCGCGAAATTCATGCCCGAGGTGCTCGCGCGCAAGCATGGCTACGATGTCCTGTTCAGCGCCCTGGACAATGGCGATCGGCCGCTGCAGGCCTATCTGTCGCTGACGCTGTTCTCCCGCCGCGCCGAGGCGCAAGCCGCGGCCTCCAACGCCATCACCTACTGGCGCGAGCTGGGCTTTCAGCTCATGCGCGACCGCTACTTCGTGCTGCCGCTGTTGCTCAATGCGCTGCCCTTCGGCGCGGACCGCGCGGCGCTGCGCGACATGATGCGCTACCGCACCCTGGGCGCGCGCCATGCGGTGGCGCTGCTGCCGGTGTTCGGCGACTGGAAGGGCACCGGCACGCCCGTGATCAACCTGCTCTCGCGCTCGGGGCAGTTGATGGATCTCTCGCTGTTCGACTCCCAGAGCAACTACAACGCCGTGGTGGCGGCCAGCTCCGGCGCGGGCAAGAGCTTCTTCACCAACGAGCTGGTGTCGTCTTATCTGAGCGCCGGCGCGCGCTGCTGGATCCTGGACGTGGGGCGCAGCTACGAGAAGCTCTGCGATGCCTTGGGCGGGCAGTTCATCGCCTTCACCGATGCAGCCGAGCTCTGCATCAACCCCTTCGAGCTGGTGCAGCGCTGGGAGGAGGAGGCCGATGTGGTCACCGCCATCATCACCGCCATGGCCGCACCCACCGAGCCGCTCGGGGACTATCGCACCGCGGGGCTCAAGCGCGTCTTGAAGGCGGTCTGGGATGCCCGCGGACAGGCCATGTTGGTCGACGACATCGCCGCGGCGCTGCTCGCCGATGAGGATCCGCGCATCCAGGATGTCGGCCGGCAGCTGTTCTCCTTTACCTCCGCCGGCGAGTATGGGCGCTTCTTCAATGGCCCGAACACCATCACCTTCACCGATCAGCTGGTGGTGCTGGAACTCGAGGAGCTCAAAAGCCGCCGGCACCTGCAGCAGGTGGTGCTGCTACAGCTGATCTACCAGATCCAGCAGGCGATGTATCTGGGCGCGCGTGGGCAGCAGAAGCTCGTGGTCATCGACGAGGCCTGGGATCTGCTCACCAACGGCGACGTGGGCAAGTTCATCGAATCGGGCTACCGGCGCTTTCGCAAGTATGGCGGCGCGGCGGTGACCGTGACCCAGTCGCTTGCGGACCTCTACGGCAATCAGGTGGGACGCGCGATCGCCGAGAACAGCGCCAATACCTTCCTGCTCGCGCAGCCGGCACAGGCGATCGATCAGCTGAGCGCCGAGAAGCGCCTGCCCCTGTCCGAGCCCGCGGCGGAGCTGCTGAAGACGGTGCATACCGTCGCCGGGGCCTATTCGGAGATCTTCTGTCTCACCACCTTAGGCGGCGGCATCGGGCGGCTGGTGGTCGATCCGTTCCGGCGGCTCCTCTACAGCACGGCGCCGCAGGATGTCGCCGCGCTCGATGCCCTGCGCGCGCGCGGGCTCGGCATCGTGGAGGCGATCAACCGGCTGAGCGAGGAGCGCCAACATGGGGGTTGAGCTGTCGTCACGGCGCGTGCCGATGGTAGTGGTACTGCTGTCGATCCTGGGTGGTGCCCTGGGCAGTGCTGCGTTTCAGGCGGTGCAGGCGCATTTTGTCGTGGAGGACGCCTCCGCGCCGCCACCGCTGGTCATTCTGAAGCTGGCCGATGCGGTGCGTGCGGGGCAGGATGCGGCCGGGATTCGTGCCATGGCCGAGCGGCTGGCCGACGGAGGCTTTCTGGTGCTGGATGCACAGGCGGTGCTGGCGGCCCCGGCCGAGCTGTATCTGGCACAGGGCGGGGAGGGGCGGCCATGAGCGTCTTGGAGTCGTTCGCTGTGAAGGCAAACAAGAATGCGCCGCAGCGCCAAGGCCGCGCACGCCGCCGCGAGCCCTGGGACCGGTTCGCCCTGCGGGCGCTGTTGGTGCTGACCCTGCTCCTGGGCAGCGGGGCCTACGTCTGCGACCGTTTTCGCATCGGCATCGATGACCAGGAGGCGCTCTGTCTGCCCCCTTATCGCTGGTATCTGATCGACACCCATGATCGGACGATCGGGCAGGGCCAGTTGCTGGCCTTTGCCGCCAGCGAGGCCATGGCGCCGTACTTCACGCCCGGGCAGACGGTCATCAAGCGGGCGGTCGGCGTGGCGGGCGATCGCATCCAGGTGACGGCCATCACCACGCTGGTGAACGGCGTGCCGCAGCCGCAGAGCGCATTGGCGCTGGCGAAGACCCTTGGCGAGAGACCGGCGGCCTTCTCGCGCGAGGGCTTTATCGTCCCGCACGATCAGCTCTGGGTGATGGGCGAGACGCGCGACAGCTTCGACTCGCGCTACTGGGGCGCGCTGCCGATGGAGCGGGTCATTGGGAGGGCGTATGCGCTGTTTTGAATCGATGGTCGCCGCTGGGTTGGCCAAGGGCGACGGGGTCAGTGCCAACATGCTCACGTGCGGTGTTGCCTTGTTGGTTCTGGGCACTGGATCTGGTCAGGTGGCAGCGCAAGCCGATATGGATGAGGCCCTGCGTGAGATTCGCCAGCAGGCCAGTGCCATTGAGGCGCAGGCGCGGAGCGCGCCGCGACCGCCCTGGCTCGAGCAGGCGCGAGGGGTTTCCGAGTCGATGGTGCAGGGCCTTGAACCCATCGCCGAGCAGGCGGCTCGGATCACCGAGTGTGCTGTTGAGGGCAGTGTCTGCGACGCCTCCGCTCACATCGCTGTCGACGCTGGCCCGGTAGCAGACCCACTACACCAGGTCACCTTCACCCTCTATGTCTCGCGCTCCCTCGGCGAGGGTCAATTGCGTGAGCTGTTCGCGTTCGCCAGCGCTGAGCCGGACACCCGTATTCTGTTTCGCGGCGTCGCTGAAGCCGAATCGCTGATCGACTTCGTTGCGTCACTGCAGCCGCTCCTGGCGGAGCTTGAGCCGCCACCCACGGTGCTGCTCGACCCGACGCCGTTTGTCCGCGATGCCATACATGCCGTGCCGACGCTGGTCGCCCATGGTCCGGACGGCTCGGAGCTGGCCCGGGTCTCGGGGCTGGCGACCACTGGCTGGCTGCGCCGCGCGCTGGCCGAGGGCGAGCGCGGGGATCTGGGCGTGCGTGGCCCCGTGCGCGCGATCGCCGAGCCGGATCTGCTCGAGGAAATCCATCGCCGCCTGGCCCGGATCGATTTCGCCGCCCTTGGCGAGCATGCCCTGGAGCGCGCCTTCGAGCGGCTGCGCTTTGAATCCCTGCCGTCCGCCGGTGAGGATCGTACGCGGCTGATCGATCCGACCTTGACGGCGGGCGCCGACATCCGCCTGCCCGATGGGACACTGCTGGTGCGGGCCGGGGAGTCGGTCAATCCCCTCGACCGGTTGCCCTTCACCCAGCGCCTGGTGGTCTTCGATGCCGCCGACCGCCGTCAGCTCGCCTTCGTGCGCGAGCTGGCGGGGCAGGGCAGTGAGAAGCCGAGCGTCTATCTGCTGACCGGACTGCCCCGGAAGGACGGTTGGCGGGAACTGCAGCGTGTCAGCGAGGCGCTGGACAGTCCGGTCTATCTGCTCACCCCGGAGCTTCGCCGGCGCTTCGCCCTGGAGCGCGTCCCCGCCGTGGTCGAGGCCAAAGGCCGGCAGTTTCGCATCACCGAGACCGCCATGAGCGGTGTGGCGGTGGCGGAAGCCGAGGTGGGAGGAGCGCCATGAGGCCGCGCGCGCCGTCCAGTCTGCCTGCCCGTGTGCTCGCGTTGGCGCTGCTCGCCCTCTGCACGCTCCTGCTTGCGCGTCCGGCACCGGCCGCCGATGCCGCCTGCCCCGATGCCGAGCTGCTCTCCGGGCGGCTGATCACCGATGTCTGCTGGGCCTGCCTGTTCCCGGTGCGCATCGCCGGTGTCCCGCTCGGCGGCGGAGAGGTCCCCGACGGCGCGAGCGATGCCTCGGTGTGCGTGTGCAATGACAACCTTGGCGTGCCACGGCCGGGCTTCACCATCGGCCTCTGGGAGCCCGCGCGCGTCATCGAGCTGGTGCGCAATCCGACCTGCGCGCCGGCCCTCGGCGGCATACGCCTGCCGTTCGGCGATGTCCGGCTGCTTGGTACCGGCGGGCAGAGCGAGTACGACGGCAGCGACCTGGTGTTCTACAACGTCCATGTCTACGCCTTTCCGCTGCTGATCATGCTGGATCTGTTCTTCGACGACCGCTGCAACCCCGATGGTTTCAGCGAGCTCGATATCCTGCACTTCAGCGAGCTTGATCCGACCTGGAACAACTCGGAGCTCGGTTTCTTCGCCCATCCCGAGGCGACCTGGCTGACCTCGCCGACGGCCTTGGCGGCCTGTCTCGCCGACGGGGTCTCGGCCAGCGCCGGCACGCCCATCGACGAGCTCTTTTGGTGCGCCGGCACCTGGGGGCTGATCTATCCGTTTGCCGGCGCCCAGCCGACGCTCGGCTCGCGCCCGCGCTACACCTCGCTGTCGGCCACACGGGTCATGGCCGCGCTGCATCGGCGCGGGCTGGCCCGGCGCACCATGGGCGATGCGGCCCTGTGCAAGGCACCGATCGAGCCCTTCCTGCCGAAGAGCCAGTACAAGCTCTCGATGTTCTATCCGCTGCCGGAGGCGAACGATGCCCATGTCATCGGCGAGACCCCCTTCCGCTGGGGCATCCACCGCACCTATCCCGGACCCGGCGAGGACCACCTGTACCTCCTCTGGCGCTGGCAGGACTGCTGTGCGACCTTCTGAGCGGGAGTCCGCGCCCATGCCCTCACAGACGCGCTCCGCGGCCACCCGCGCCGTCGCGACGCTGCTCTGCGTCACCCTGGCCTGGACGCCCTGGGCGCTGGTCTGGGGCGATGCCCTCTCCGAGGTCGGTCGCGAGGGACAGGCCGTGGGCCAAGCCGCGGCGGAGGCCTTCGTGCTGCCGGGGTTTGCGGGCGACACCCTGTTTCTGGAGGGGTCTCTTGAGGGGGGATCGCTCAGCACCGAGGAACTGTTCCCCGGCGCCTCCGGCGCCAGCGCGGAGGACTTCAGCGCCCTCTATGGCCAGGAATACGGTCTGGGCGCGCAGGGCAGGGCAACGCAGTCGAGCCTGCTGGCCGGCGATGCGGGCCAGGCTGCGGCCTTCCAGACCCTCTATGGCGCGGTCGGCGCCTCCGGCACGGACCTGACCCAGGATCCGGTCTGGTCGCTCACCGATGCGGTCATCGCCGACATGGCCACGCTGGCCGACAGCTTCGCCGACTGTGAGGTCACCACTGACTTCCGGACCGACACCCGCGACGTCCATCTGCCGGAGATCGAGACCTGTCAGGAGGTGCAGCAGGGCGGGCAGTGCGTCATCTATCACAACTACGACCTGCCGCCGGCCGATCACATCGTCACCGCCACGGGCGGGGCGGTGGTGAGCAACTGCGGACGCGGCTGCCTGGAGGTGCGCTTCGACTTCCCCGGCGCCGCCCATGTCGGCTCCTGCCCGTCCTGCGCCTATCTGCCCGGTCAGACCTTCGGCTTCGTCGTCAACGACAGCGCACGCATCGAGCGCATCCAGGTCTCGGTGAGTCCACGCGCGACCGAGTTCGACACCGGCTGCACCTGGGATTGCAAGGTCGATCAGCTCTATCAGGCCTGGTCGATCAGCTTTCCCGGCTACAGCTATGCCGACAGCAGCACGGGCAACTTCGATGGGGTCAACCGCCCGAGCGTGATCAATCTCGACACCACGGCGCTGATGCAACAGGGGGCGCAGTTCAGCGCCGCCAACAACTACAAATTCGAGACCGACAGCGGCAACTGGTACGTCGCCCAGGCCCCCTACAGCGTCTCGGTGCGCGTCGACTTCACGCCGTTGCCGCTGAACGACCACGGCTGGGACGCGAGCGAGGCCTGCATCAACCTGGCCGCATCGGTGCGTGACAACGCGCTCTGCGATGGTGGCACCACCTGTCTCGGCGTGCCGCCGTTGAACCAGGATGGCTGCTACGAAGATGTCGGCGTGCTCGTCTGCCCCGAGGACTTCGTGGACTCTCCGGTGCCCTGGCTCAGCCCCTTTTGCCGCGAGATCCAGGTCGTCGCCGACTGTGGCGGCGTTCACAGCGGCCCCATGGACTGCTGGACCGATCCGCAAGGTCAGCTGCAGTGTCCCGACAACCCCGGCGATATCGCCAACGACTGCGGGCCGCTCGAAGAGGACCCCACCTGCGGCTACCTGGGCGCGACCTGCGTCGACGGGGCGCGCGATGCCAATGGCTTCTGCTATGTCACCGAGCACCGCTACGACTGCGGTGTCTCCACCACCGTGCCCGACTTCATCCGCGACAGCGACATGGACTGTGCGGGTCCGGTGCGCTGTGTCGGCAATGATTGTCTGGATCTTGGCTTCGAGCAGTCGGATGATTTCGCCGAGGCGGCCGCCGCGCTGCAAGCGGCGCAGTTCGTGGTGAGCGACGCGAACTGTGTCGCGGTCAACCAGTGCCAGGTCTTTGCCGGTGAGGCGCAGGCGTGCAAGCAGGCCGTGGGCGGCATCGTCGACTGCTGCGAGACGCCGGATGGGATCTCGCTCACGGACTATATCCAGCTCATCCTCGCCGTCAGCAAGATCGACTCGGCCATCATGGCGCTCGATACCGGCAGTGCCATCCGCGGCGGCTGGGAGCTCTTGCGCGATCCGCTGGTGGACAGCTGGGAGGTGGTGACCGAGGCCTTCACCTCGGCGGCGAATACGCTCATGGGCAACACCGCCGCGGCAGTGAGCGATGCGGCGGCCGAGCTGTCGCTGGAGGCGGCGAAACAGGCCCTGATGCGCCAGAGCGCGCAGTGGACGGCGAATGTCTTCGGCGATGCGGCGGCGAATGCGCTGTTCGCCGTCGAAGGCGGCGGGCAGGCCGTGGTCAACGGCACCCTGCAGGCGGGCAACCTCCAGCTCGGCGGCTTGATCGGCACCACGCTCGCCTGGGCCATGACCGCCTATATGATCTACAGCGTCGCGATGATCCTGATTCAGATCATCTGGACCTGCGAGGAGGAGGAATTCGAGCTCGGCGCCAAGCGCGAGCTGCGCAGCTGCCATTACGTCGGCAGCTACTGCGACAGCGAGGTGGTCGGCATCTGCATCCAGAAGCAGAAGGCGTTCTGCTGCTACAACAGCCCGCTCGCGCGCATCATCAACGAGCAGGCCTACCCGCAGCTCGGGCGCAGCTGGGGCGAGGCGAAGCAGCCGGACTGCCGCGGGCTGTCGCTGCAGGAGCTGGAGCGCCTGGACTGGTCGCAGATCGATCTGTCGGAGTGGATCGCCTTACTGACCCAGGCCGGGCAGTTTCCCTCACCCGATGATATGGACATCGACAGCCTCACCGGTACTGGCTCGACACTCAACACCGGCGGGCGCGCCGATGCGGCTGAGCGCACGGAGGCGCGCACCGACGGGCTCGATGCCAATGCCGCGGCGCGCGAGGCCGAGGAGGCGGTGTGGGAGGAGGTGCTGCTGGGGTTGCCTTGATCGGCTTTACGGCAGCATCGATTGGCAGCATTGGCGAAGCGTGGACGCTGGGTGGCGGTCTACTTCAGTTGGCGACCAAATTTGCCAGATGAAGCGGACAATCATTTGATCGAGCTCGCTTTGGCTGGACAGGCAGCGGCGATCGTGACGCACAATGTACGGGACCTTGCCGGCGGCGAGCTGCGTCTTGGATCGCTGCGGGTCATCAGCCCTGCGCAGTGCTTGGAGATTTGGCCATGACGACATTGACGATTCGATTGCCCGATGCAACAGCGCAGCGCTTGAATGCGCTTGCGAAAAGCCGCGGTATGAGCACGAACAGGCTCGTCGAGGAGCTCAGCGCGCAGGCGTTGGCCGCTTGGGACACCGAAAATCACTTCCGTGCATTGGCCGCCACCGGCAGCGTAGAAACGGCTTTGGCGGTGCTTGACCGGCTTGATGCACAGGACACTGAAACGCAGTCCAGCGCACGCGATCCCCTTGGCTGAGCGATCGTTTCTTGCCATTGCCGTTTCCCGGTTTGCTGACACTGCGATCCTCGTCAGCGACAGTCCCACTGGCGCCGGCTCGATACACAACACAGGCGAGCGCGCCGTTGCGGGCTTCGGTGCCAATGCGCTCGCGCGCGAGGCCGATGCGGCGGTTTGGGAGGCGGTGCTGCGGGGTTGCCTTGAGCACGTGGTGACATTGGTTCAGAGTTTGGAGAACGAACCTTACACGTCGTCCCCAGGGACCGTCACTTGACGGTGTGCTTCGGCCCATGATGAAGTGCAACACGGAACCCTGTGTTGAGGACGCTGTTCCATGGCGACAGTCAACTTTACTGGTGCGGTCGATCGCGACTTGCTCAAGCGGGCCAAGGTGATCGCGGCGAAGGCGGATACCTCCGTCAATGCCCTGTTCAACGCCGAGCTGCGCTATCTGGTGGAGACCTTCGAGTCGGCGGAGGCCTGCGGAAACGCCAATTATCGAACGCTGTTGGAGTTTTCTCTGGGGCGTCGCGATGATCGCGCGACCATGGCGGCGCTTGGGATCGACAGCGAAGAAGACCTGTTTCTGCTGATGGCCCAAGCACATCTGCCCATGCCGCGGCTGCCTGAGGCAACCACGCGGGCCATGGTGGATGAGCTAAACGCGCTTGTCTCCTGAGTGGTGTTGCAGGGCAGGGAGACGCCGGTTGTCATCCCCGACGCCGGCCCACTGATTACCCTGGCGTATGCGCAAGCCTTGGATCTCCTATTGCGACCCGGTTGGCCGGTGCAACTGGTCGACATGGTGCTGCATGAGGTGACGCGCCACCAGACGCCCACGAGCGCTCGGATCATGAGCTGGGTGGAGACCAATGCGATCGCCTGCCGCGCCACGCGAACCTATTCTGCCTATTGTGATCGCCTGGCCGCGGGTGATGAGCCGGTGCGGAAGGCACATTTGGGCGAAATCGCCATACAGGAAGCCATGAATGAGATGGCACTGACGACGCCGGACGCCACGGGGCTGTTCCTGTTTGAAGATCACAAGATAGCCCGTGCAAGCTTCCTTCTGCCGCCTAAGTGCCGCAAGATCAGCACGCGCGCCTGGCTGCTGTTTCTGGAGGACAAAGGCTGGATCGAGTCCGCTGCCGAGATCGAGCGGGCAGCGTTGCATGCGGGGCGGCATTTTTCTCGCTTGCGCTTCCCTCCGTGATCGCATGGCAAAAGAGTCAGTGCGTTGGCCGCTCAGACGGGTCCCACAAACGCTGTAGCTGGTCAAAGTCTGACCAATCCGGCCGTGCAGGTCGAACCGCCCGCGGGTTAGGTGATCGGCACCGGGCCTGCGCACAGGGTTATCCACAGCCGCTGTGGAAAGTGCAAGCGCTCAGGGAGGGAGCGTATTGCGGATAGGTGCCGACGTCCTGATGCCGTGGTGGGGATACTCCGGCGCCGACCTGGCATCCTGGAGTCATCCAGGGGCGCATGCTTCGCTCGACCAGCCCTCCCGCAACCGCTCCGCCAGCCGCGTGATGCGCTGCTTCGCCTGCTGGCGGCCGACGGCGATGCGCAGCGCCTTGGGCTCGGCGATGAGCACCACCAGCTGTTTGCCGCGGGTGACGCCGGTGTAGAGCAGATTGCGCTCCAGCAGCTGATAATGCTGCATCGCCAGCGGAATCACGACCACCGGATACTCCGAGCCCTGGGCCTTGTGGATGCTTGCGGCATAGGCCAAGGACAGCTCATCGAGTTCGCTGAAGTCATACTCGACCAGGCGCCCATCGACATCGACCCTGACCAGGCTCTGCTCCGGGTCGATGGTGCGGATGCGCCCGATGTCGCCGTTGAAGACCTCCTTGTCGTAATTGTTCACCCGCTGCAGCACCTTGTCGCCGGGGGCATAGGTGGTCCCGAAGCGCTGCACGCGCGGCTGCGCGCTGGGATTGAGCCGCTGCTGAAGCTCCAGGTTGATCGCCTGCACCCCGAGCGCGCCGCGGTTCATGGGGGTCAGTACCTGGATGTCCTCGACCGGATCAAAGCCAAACCGCAGCGGGATGCGCTGCGTCACCGCGGCAGTGAGCTTCGCCGCCAGGTCCTCGGCATCGGCCGCCTCGATCAGATAGAAATCACTCGTCTCGCCCTTGGCCGGCGCCCTTGGCACCTCCCCGCGGTTGATGCGATGGGCATTGACGATGATCTGCGAGGACAGCGCCTGGCGAAAGATCTCCGTCAGTCGTACCGTCGGTACCACACCTGAGGCGATCAGATCTGCGAGCACCGCGCCAGGGCCAACCGAGGGCAGCTGATCCACATCGCCGACGATCAGCAGCGCGGCGGCATCGGGCAGGGCGCGCAGGAGCTGATTCATCAGCACGGTGTCCAGCATGGAGGCCTCGTCCAGGACCAGCAGCTCCGCGTCGAGTGGCGTGTCGGCATCGCGCTTGAAGCGGTAGGCGCTCGGGTCGAACTCCAGCAGCCGATGGATGGTCTTGGCCTCGCATCCCGTGGTCTCGCTCAGACGCTTGGCCGCGCGTCCGGTCGGTGCGGCCAGCAGGACCGAGACCCCCTTGGCCCGCAGGATGCGCAGCAGGCTGTTGACCAGCGTGGTCTTGCCCACGCCGGGACCACCCGTGAGCACGGCGACCTTGCTCTCGAGCAGGGTGGCGATCGCCGCGCGCTGGGAGGGGGCCAGCGTCAGGCCGGTCTGTGCCTCGACCCAGGGCAGGGCACGCGCCACAGCGATCCGGCCCCAGGGCAGGGGACCGCGCAGCAGCCGCCTGAGATGGACCGCACAACTCTGCTCGGCCCGCTGCAGCGGTGTCAGGTAGATCAGCGCCTCCTCGCGGACGAGATTCTCCTCGTGTTCTTCATCGACGATACCCTGCTCGATGATGGGCGGCGGGATGTCCAGCAGCTTGGTCGCCATGCCCAGCAGCTGCTCGGGCGCTGCCGCGCAATGGCCCTGCTCGGCGTGGACCTGCAGGGCATGACGCACGCCGGCGCGGGCGCGCAACAGCGAGTCACGCGGGATGCCGAGATTCTGGGCGATGGTATCGGCGGTCTTGAAGCCGATGCCCCAGATGTCGAGCGCGAGCCGGTAGGGGTTCTCGCTGACGGTGAGGATGGCTGCCTCGCCATAGGTCTTGTAGATGCGCACCGCACGTGCAGTGCCGACGCCGTGGGACTGCAGAAAGACCATGATCTCGCGGATGACCTTCTGCTCGGCCCAGGCGGCGCTGATACGCGCGCGGCGCGTGCGGCCGATGCCGGGCAGTTCCTCCAGCCGGTCAGGGGTGGTCTCGATGACGTCGAAGACCGCTTCACCAAAGGCCTGCACGAGGGTCCGGGCGAAGTGCGGGCCGATGCCCTTGACCATGCCGGAGCCCAGATACTTCTCGATGCCCTCCAGGGTCGCGGGCGGGACGATCTGCAACTGATCGGCGCGAAACTGCAACCCATGCTGGCGGTCGTTGACCCACTGGCCCTGCGTCTCGATGCACTCGCCGGGGCTGACCGAGGCGGCCGTGCCGACGACGGTGACCAGATCGCGCTGACCACGGACCTTCACCCGCAGCACGCAGAAGCCGGACTGCTCGCTATGGAAGGTGACGCGCTCGATGCTGCCGGCGAGGCGTTCGTGCGGATGGTCGGGGGAGGCAGCGGAGGGCGGGGGCGGCATCGGGCGATTGTAGCGCTGCGCCCGGCTGCTGGGGCGCGTTGCCTGGCTGCTGGGCTGCCGATAGGGCGGCGATCGGCTAAAAAGGCTTCGACGTGTATCGCATGGCTGAGATCTGAGCAGCGTTAGGCGGTTGCGCTAAGGCATGCTCGGTGCCGGGCAGCGCCCGCTGAAATAGGCCTCCAGCGGGCAGGACACACCCTCCGGACTGCGGCAGGTCTGCGTCGCCATCTCCACCTGCCCGCCGGTGATGGCGCAGTAGATCTGGGCCGCGTCGTCGTAGCCGGTGATCTTGAGTCCGCCATTGGGGCACTGGCCGCGCAGCAGCGCCCACTCCTCGCACTGGCGGTTGTCCTCGAAGACACAGACGCCGTACTCGCCCCCGTCGGGGCGCGTGCGGATGTCGAGTGTGCCACCCTGCTCGATGCAGTGCACCGAGGCCGGGTTGGCCACGCCCATCGGGCCGAGCGCCTGCGCCGTGATCGGCGCGATGGCGAGTGCGGTCATCGCTGCGGCCAGCGACCAGCGTCCGGTCTGTCTCTTCATGATCACGTGAACTCCAAAGGTGCGAAATGGGGCTTGCCGGGCAGACCGCGGTGGTGGTGGCGATCCCTGCCGCCGGACTCAGGCCTGACGGAGATAGTCGAAGACCACTTCACCCAGGCTCAGGGTCAGATCCGCGATCAGATGCCTGGCCGCGACCATCTCCAGGACGGGCAACTCGGCCACGGGCGCCAGTGCATGGGGAAACAGGGCCAGTGCCCCAGGCCCGCTCCAGGCACCTTTGACCCTGACATCGGTGAGAGCATAGCGCACCAACTCGCAGATGCGCGCCGTGCCGTCGACATGGGGGATGATCTTGAGCAGGAAATTGGGCGTCTCGCCGAGACTGCGCTGAACCTCCCCGGGATCGAGCGCTCATAGTCCATGGTGCCGACCAGGGTGTCGGTATGCACCGCAAGGCGCGGCGTGGCGAGCTTCTTCGGAAAGCCCCCCCCAGAGCTCGCGTCCGCCGGCAATGGCCGCATGGCCATTCCCAGGTACATGGCGTGGGTGTAGTTGCCGGGCTGATCATTGAACTGCACGGCAATCACCTGGCCGCTCTCGGTGTAGTCGCCAAAGCCGGTGGAGTCCGGCATGCGAATGAACTCGTAGTGCACCAGCGGCTCCGCCAGTTCCAGCGGCTCCGGTACCACCGCGCGCAATTTGTCCGCATCCGTGCGATAGGTCAGGATGAAATACTCGCGGTCGACAAAGCGATACGGACCGGGTGGGTAAGCCGGATTGCCAAAGGGCATGGCGAAGGCCTGACGGCGAATGGTGGACATGTCCATACGCATGGCACCTGCCTGCAGCCGTTGGGCCGCCGCGCCGGGTACCCCGAGGCGCGGCCCGTTGTCGAAGAAGGGGTATAGCCACAGTATGGCGCATGTGCGCCACTTGGTCGGAGTGAGGCGTGGTGAAAAGCCGAACCGATGCGCCGACGGAACGCAACAGCCGGACCGGCACCTATGCCGTCCTGCTCGCGCCCCGGCAGCCCAAGACCGTCCAGATCGGGCGTCTGGGTGCCCTAACCCTCGCGGGCGGGGTCCTCGTCTATGTCGGCAGCGCCCTCGGCCCCGGCGGTATCGCGGCGCGTTGCCGGCATCATGCCCGGATCGCCGCGCGGCCCCATTGGCATCTGGACGACCTGCGCCCCCACTGCGATCTGCTGGGCTTCTGGGTCGCCTATGGAACCGAGCGGCTTGAGCATCGCTGGGCGTTGACCTTGGGCGCGCTGCCCGCAGCAAACTGGCCACTGCTGCGTTTCGGGGCGAGCGACTGCCGCTGTCCGGCGCATCTGATCGCACTGCCCGAGGTCCCGACGTCCGAGACGCTGCATCAGAGTCTGGGTGCCGGGTGCTGGCTTCAGCCTGGCGATCTCTGAGATTGAGCAGATTTGGCGATCAGATTGAACGCGGGCTGGGCATGATTCTGATGCGGTCATGTCCAACTGCTGGGCGGTGGTCAACAGGTCCGGTTATCAGTCCAATCCCGCCATTTGGCCTGGAAGTACACGTTTCCCGCCGAGTCCAATTAGCTGCCGCTCAAGTGGCTGCGGCGGAGGGAAGGTTAGACGCCGACAGAGGACGCTCGGGCATGACTTGGCGATGAGCTAGAGTCTAGTAGACCATCGCAACCACGAAACGTTGCAATGCCGACGAGGATGCCCTGGTGATCTTCGACCGAACCCTGGGCCTGGATTGACGGGACAAGATCTTACGCAGCGAGTGGTCATTCGACGCCAATATGCTAATGGTCCTGGGGATATGCCCGGCCCCTAGGATAACGACGTGACCCAGGACCAAGTGCGTCGACCCGAATACCCCGAGATTGGATTGTTCCCGTATCGCTAAGCCAACCTCTCCGGCGGAACCGCGCTACACTGACTCTGCCTGTAAAATCGCCATAATAAGTCCCACCAAGAGATCCAAAACCATTTTCAGGCATGGACATACCGACGCGCGAACCCATCGGACCCAACCCCGAACGTCTGGGTATTGAGCCGACGCCCAGCGACGACCTCGGTCGGCGCCCCCCAATTCCTAGGCCGCAAGGCCGAGCTTGAGGCCCCCGGTGCCGCCAGACTGACCCCGGACCCGACCCGCCCGCGGGAGGACCGGGGCGGGCCGGGTCTGCGCTAACTCGAAACGTCCAAGAGGATCTGCACATGACACCCGTAGATTCGTCTGAGCACCGAATCACCGCTGCTCCACCCCCCGAGTCCCCGACCGACTTCCTGCTCGTCGCCCCGCTGTCCGAGGAGCGCGACGCCCTGCTTGCACGCCTGCCGGGTCACCGCAAGCTGCCGCCGAGCGAGGACGACATCCGGGTCTACTACGCGGCGCAGATCCCGGCGCAGCTCGCGGACGGGCGCCCGGTCACCTACACCGCCGTGGTGCTGCCACTGGCCGGGATGGGCCATACCCAGGCCGCTGGCGCCACCGCCGATGCCATCCGCCGCTTCCATCCGCGCTATGTACTGCTGATCGGCATCGTCGGCGGCATGGCGAAGAACGCGGTGGCGCTCGGCGATGTCCTGCTGTCGGACCAGGTGGTGGACTACGAGCTGGCCAAGGTCACCCCGGACGGCCCATCCATACGCTGGCAGGTGCATCAGGTAGACCAGCGTCTGCTGATCGCCGCGCAGAATCACACCGTTGGCGACCTTGCGGACACCGCCGCCACGCGCCCGGAGCCGGGCCGGCCGCGGGTGCACATCGGCCCCGTCTGCACCGGCAACAAGGTGGTCGCCGATGACGTCCTGGCCGACCAGCTACGGGAGGTCTGGGTCAAGCTGATCGGCGTCGAGATGGAGGCCGGCGGTGTCGCCAACGCCGTCGCCCAGTCCGCCCGCCGGCCCGGCTTTTTCATGATCCGCGGCGTCTCCGATCTCGCCGACGCCGACAAGGACAGTAACGAGGTCAAGTCCTGGCGCCCCTATGCCTGCGAGATCGCCGCCGCCTGGACGATCGATCTGCTGAAAAACGGACCCATTCCCGCCGGTGCACCGCCCCCTGTTGCCGATGATCACCGTCAGGCGATCAGTCTAGCGAAAGACGTTGCAGTCAGAACCCCGGCGGGCAGGCCAGAGGCAGTCGTCCCCCACTCGACTGCCATTGCCCGATGGCGGGAGAGGTTGGACTTCCTGATGGAACGGGAGGCAGTCGTCTCGAGCCCGGGCCAGCAATTCGAGCTTCGCCATCAGATCGACGAGTGCCGCGCCAAGCTGCGCGAGCTGGGGTTTGATCCGTGACGCAGCAGGCACGCCAGCGCTGGCAGCGCAAGCTAGATCACTTGTTGGCTGAGGAGCCGGTTGTGTCCAGCCCGGTGCAACGGTTCGAGCTGCGCGAGCAGATCGAGGAGTGTCGAGCCAAGCTCGCCGAGCTGGACGAAGAGGATCGGCGTCAAGAAGGTGCCGGAACAGGGCTCGACCTCTCCAAGCTTGCCGCAGTGGCCGACCACTTGCTCGACCCGGTGTCGGGTCTGGAGACGCTGCTCGAAGCCGCCCGAGAGAAGGGTCTGTTGGTGCTCACCGTGCCCATTGGTGCCACGGGGGCGACAGGTCCCTTGATGACTGCCGCGGCGAATGCGACACCCTTGCCGGATGTGGACTTGGTCGATGCGGTGTCGGAACAGATCGCCAAGGACCTCGCGCGCATTCGCGAACGCTATCTGAGCGGTGACAGGGCCGATGCAATCGCAGAGCTGGATGCGCTAGTGGCACACCGGGCTTGGGCGCACCTCGCCCCGAGCCTGCGCGGACGGCTGCTACGCACCGCCGCCCTGTACCGACTGGATTTCGGCCACGATCAGACCGCGGCTGAGGCGCTCGCCGAGCGGGCCGCCGCTGAAGACCCGGACGGAGATGGCCAAGTCCTGGCCGCACACTTGGCGCTGCGCCGCCGCGACACGAAGGCGGCACTCGAGCTGCTGGAGGTGCCCCGCTCGCCCCAGGCCCAGCACCTCGAGGCCGCCATCCTGATCGAGGACGGAGATGCCGAGGCGGCTCTCGGCATCCTGGCCACGCTAATCGCGTCTCCCGAGGGGAGTGCTTCCGATGCCGCGATCCCTGCGGACGCCAGGGACACTGCCGGCAACACCGCAGAGACCTGGCGACTGCGTGCACTGGCCCAGCTCCAGCTGAAGCGGCTCCCCGATGCGATCGAGGCCATCGACGCGGCTCGCGCCCTTGCGCCGAAGTGGGTTGCCGTGTTGAGCGCCGCCGCGGTGGTCGACTTCTGGCGTGTCTGCACACCAGCAGCCCTGGCCCTCACCGAGCAGCCGCTGTGGCCGATGCCTTTCCCGCGTGCCCTGGTGCGCGCCGGTGCCACGACCCGTCTCGGCGAGATCGAGCGCACCTTCGCGACGGTGGCCGACGCGATGCCGGCGGACTCCGATGCGCAAAGACACTGGCTTACCTGGCGTCTGCTCGCTCTGCTTGCGGCGGGTGATCGCCGGGAGGAGGCAACCTACCTGGCTAGGCGCCTGATCGGTGAGGATGGTCCGCTGCACACCTGGCCGCTCTTGTGGGCCAGATTCTACGATCTCGATATCGATCAGGTCCGGCTCGAGGAACGTCTTGGATCTATCTCAGCCGAGGACCCGAACTACATCCCACTGACCGGACTCTATCTGGAGCTGCAGCTGGAGGAAGGAGAGGCAGAGGCCGTACTGGCCGACTTGGAAGGCATCACCCCGACGGTCGAAGGGCTGGGCCACGCTGAGATTACAAGACAGTGGCGCGTGCTCGCGCTGACGGCGGCCGGGCGGCTCGGCGACGCCGAGGCGGTCGCCGACGCCATCGCCGACGAGCGCCTGCGCCTGCGCATGCGGCTGCATGTCGCCCGCAGCCTGGAGGCGCAGATGCCGGGCAGCCACAAGGCGGCCGCCGCGGCGCTGCTCTCGGCCGATCCGGGTCTCGATGTGCTCGCGGAGGCCTGCGACGCCTACGCGAAGGCCGGCGATTGGACCTTCGTCGCCGAGCACGCCGATGCGCTCCTGGAGGCGATCCCGACGCCTGGCTCGCTGCGGCTGTTGGTGATCGCGACCTTCAATCGGTGCGAATACCGGCGTTGCATCAGCGTGCTCGACGAACATCGCGAGGTTTATCCCGACGGCCGGTTGCCGGACGACCTGGCCCTGCTGCGGGTGCGGTGCCAGCGGGAGCTTGGGGAGTCTTCCCAGGCCGTTCACGATGCACAGGCGCTGTTCGATGAGGCCCAGACGGCGGAGCACCTGGTCGAGCTGTTGAATGCCCAACTGGCAGCGGCCAATCGGCCGGGAATGCTCGACGCGCTGCGCCGCCTGGTATTCATCGAGCCCGCCGACGGCCACCTCCTTCTCCAGGGCGCACGCATCGCCGCCCAGCTCGATCGGGACCTCGCGATAGCCCTGTGGCGTCGCGCCGTCGCCCTGGAGCAGGGCGATGCACTATTCGTCTTCCAAGCGGCAACGCTAGGGGAGGGCCTGGGTCTCGGTCCCGACGAGACGGGTCCCTGGTTCCGGCGGATTGCCGAGCTGGGGGCATCTGGCGACGGCGCCGTGCAGACGCTGCATATCTCGGAGATGCCGCGGTTTGTCCGCGAGCGCCGCGAGGCGGTGGACCAATGGGTGGACAAGCTCTGGCACGGCGAGATACCGGCGCACGCGCTGGCGGGTGGCGTTTTGGGTCCCTTGCCTGCGACGTTCCACGCAAACCCGCAGCGCAATCGCAGCGCCCCCGATCCGTTGAAGCAGCCGCCGATCCTGATCCGGCACGGCGCGCGGCCGCTCGGATTTCCAAAGCCGGCTCTGGAACCCCGTCCCCGTCTGATCCTCGACCTCACCGCCTTGGTCACCGCTCAGAGCCTGGACCTGCTGGATCGGCTGGAGGAGGCGTTCGAGCCGCTCTGGCTGCATCGACACTGGCACCAGATCCTTCGGACCGACGTCGAGCGTCTGATGCGTCCGCAGCCGCGAGACTCGGCGGCGCACGCGCAGATCGCAGAGCTGATCCGTTTCAAGGGCATCGTACTGGCAGAGCCCGATGCAGCGGTCGCCGCGGACGAGGCACTGACAGTGTTGGTCGGCAGCTTGCTCGCGCGGGGGCTCGAATGGGCTCTATCTAGCGGCGGCCACCTGCTCACCTATCTGCCCCTGCACGCTCCAGACATCGAGCACTGGCGGGAGGTGGAGCTGCCCTCGCCCTGGGACGGGGTCGTCCTTGGTCCACGTGCTTTGCTGGAAGGACTTCTGGCCGAGGGCCTGATCGATCAGGAGCGCCACCGACAAGGTTTAGCGGCCTTTCCACCCGAGCCCCAGCTGGGGAGTCCACGCAAGCTGCCGGCGCTCGACTCGGTGCTGCTCACCGACACGATATTGTTGAGGCAGTTTGCGGAGTTGGGCCTGCTGACGGCGCTGTCCCATCGTTTCCGTCTCCAGGTCCCGGCAGGAGACTGGGAGCGCAACACTCGAGAAGAGGAGGACGAACGGCTACGCCTCCAGCTTGCCGAGTGGACCATCGCGTTGATCGACCGAGTGTCCGCTGGCCTTCAGGCTGGGCTCTACCGGTTGCTTCCAGCCCACGGGCCGGAGCCGGACGGGACCATTCCGCGACACAGCGGCCTCGACGATCTGTTGTCGTACCCCGGTGAGCCCGGCGACCGGCTTTGGGTAGACGATCGATTCGTCAACGGATTTCCGAGCACGGGTAGGACCTTGATCATCGGCGTCGTCGAGGTCCTGGACCTGCTGCGCAAGCAGGGTGCGATCGATCGAGCGGAGCGCTTTGATCTGCTGCATCGGCTGCGTGCATCCAATTACAGATTCATACCGCTCGACGCGGACGAGATCCTGCACTGGCTGCGGCAGTCGCATTCGGAATTCGGGCGACTGGTGGTCCCGGAGAAGCTGGAAGGACTGGCAAGATATTGGGCGGCATGCCTCTATCAGGGGGATGCGCTCCAGTGGAACGGCAACGACCGCCATGGCGAGGGCGAGCTTCCCTTCTTCATCTCCTCCCAATCGGCGGTGGCGACGGTCTTGTGCCGCATCTGGAGCGACGACCGGCTGAATTTGACTCGCCGCCAGCAGCGAGCCGATTGGGTACTCGGCAACCTCTATGTGGGCGTCGGCGATATCCCACATATTGGCCCGAACCCGAATCCGGAGCGGGACATGAGCCTCGTCGGCACGGATCTGGCCGGATTCTGTTTGGGTGCCTTTCAGGTGATGTCGGAGCGCATCCGCCGCGACCGCAAAGTGGTTGACCGGGACAGGGGGCCGCTGAAACGCGCGAGAGAGCACGCGCTGGGTATCGCGGCGGATTATCTGGGTTGGGTCTGCGATCGCGTTGTGGCGCCTCGTCTGCTCGCCGACCCGTCGAGCGCTGTGCAAACTGCGGCGGTCTTCCGCAGCCTGTTGCTCGGTAGCTTCGCGCATGACGATGACGAGCTGTTGCCGTCGGTTGGTTCCTGGCTCCTGCGTTTCCTACCGATTCTGCCATCGGCGCTGCGGAATGAGCTGCACAAGGACCAGGATCTGATGCAGCGTCTCGGGCTGGAGCAAGTCAACTACCTGGAGGTCGGCAATCTGCGTTTCAGGGCGCGCAACTTCTGGCCGGCGGTCCAGGAGGCACTGCGCGGCGCGACGTTGATCTTGCAGGACAATGATCAGGGCGAGCCATTCAGTCTGCGGCTGATATCCGGTGAAGATACGCCGGTGCCTGTGTTAGCGCTGGCTGATCGCTCGGGAAGACTCGTCGGACGCCATCACTTCCAGTTCAGCGAGCTGTTGCTGGATGACCGCGGCGAGCGGCTCAAAGCGTTGCACACGAATCCACACTGGTGGGACGGCGACCCCAGAGGCGCCCAAGGCGTCGAGCGGGACCTGTCCGCGATCGATTCGGCCGCACTGCGCGTGCGCGAGATCAGGCGGATCATGGACCGATCGGCCGATGCCCATTACGTCGGGTTGGAAGAGTCAATGCAGCGAGAGTTGCGGCGTGAGAGGAGTGTTACCCTCGACCACTGCTTCCCGCCGCCGCTGCCCGCGGTGCTCACGTACATCCGTTGCACCGATGCCGGCGCCGATGGCGAGTCGCCTGCGGGGCAGTGCTGGGAGGCCCTTGTCCGATCTATACCGGACGAGCGCGGTCTTGTCGAATCCCTGTGCAGGATCGCTTTGCTCCCGTGTCCGTTGCCGGAGGGCCTGCGCGTGTTTATCGCCGCCCTCGATACCGAGCCGCTGAGGGAGCTGTTGAGACAGTCCGCTGTGGCGCTGTCCGATCCCATCGGACGCCTGCACCTGATAGACCTGCTGCTTGCCGCCACTGGAACGCTGCCGGAGGCCATGGATCTTGCCCAGGAGCAGATCGGATACCTCGCGACACCACGCTTTGCGGATGAGATCGAGTTGACTCTGGCCCTGGTGGATCTGGCCTACCGTGCGTTTGGTGTCGAGGCGGAGGAGACCGGTGTCGAGCCGCGCCGGCAGCTGTTGGCCGCCTGGGTGCATGCGGGGCGCGCGGCGGGAATCCTGCTCCGTCGCGGGGCAATTCCGGAGCGGCTGGCGAATGCGTTGCGGCAATGGGCACCCTTTCCGTACCGTGACCTATATTCGGGTGGGCGTGAGACGACGGGGGACCTGGCCTGGCCCTGGCACGTTCATGTCTCCGATCTCATCTTCACCGGTCTCGGCGGGACCCTTAGCCGTTATCCAGCGCTGGCAGCGCGGCTCGACCTGTCGGCCCTGCAAGAGCGCCTCGCGCGACTCGATGCCGGTTCACCCGAGTCAGAGCAGGATATATTTTTGCTGCGCGACACGGGATTGCTCGGGGATACCCTGGGCTGCCTGTGGGGCGGCGACCGATCGGTGAATCTGGCACCGCTGACTGGACCCGAAAAGGCAAGCCGATTCGCGCCCGGCAACTTTGCCGGTCTCATCGATGGCTGGCTGGACGGACTTGCCGTGGAGCCGCACCGTGCCGAGCACTGGCAATCCCTGTATGTCACGGTCCTCGATGGGACACTGCCGAGTCCAACCGCGGAGCGTCTGGACGAGATCCTCAGCCGGTCCGACATCGATGCTTTGATCGACTCAGACAATTTCCTGTTGATCCCTTTGATGGATCTCGCGGTCCGGTATGGTAGCGACCATGAGTGCGTTGTCGCGCGGATCTATCGCTGGGCAGAGGGCGTCGATTCCGGGGACCAGCCGACCCCCGCCGTCAGGGAGTACTTCGGCCACGAGGCGACCCACAAATTCTGCGAACGCCTGATCCATTGGCTGCACGGCCTGGCAGCCAGGCACCCGGAAGACCCCGATGGCGAATTCGCGCGTCTGCTCGACGGGCTGATCCTGCGCTCCCGCATCCTGGCCGCGGAGCTGCGCGGGCCCCTGACCAACATCGCCCGCAACCTGCCCTTCTCCAGACACCGCGCCCTGCGCCGCACACTCCTAGCTTCCCGGGCGCGACCCGCTCCACTAGGCGGCCAAAACGCGCCAGGCGGCTCGATACAGACTAAAGGTCTCGTATCGTAGCATCCGTTCACAGAAGCCGGACGCGGCTATAGGCGAGAGCCGTGTCGACCGTTGGGAGATATGCCGGAACCGTTGTTTATGGGGCGCAGATCTACCTCGAGGAGTATGGCGGAGCCTCGTGAAAGTCGGCAGGCGATGCCTTGCGGACTGCTCAGACGGAGCGATCCAGCGGCCGCTTGTTAGACAATTCCTGCCTTTGAGTGGAGAACGGAGCTGCAAGGCGCCAGTGCTGACATGCCGATCGCTCACCCGCTCGACAAGTATCAGTCCTCGATCGCGGGGCTTTGTCAGCTGAGCGGCCGCGACGCTGCATCAGGCGCGAGTGGCTGAGGCGGCATGACCGTGCCCCAGCATCTCCAGGCCTTGTCGCCAATCCTGGACAAAGGTCTCGATCGATTCGATGAAATCCGGCTCATGCGTGGCGCGATTGATGGTGCAGTGGATCAGCACCCCGTCGGGCTCCGCGGTCAGTGTCCAGGCCAAGGCATTCGGGCAGTGAGGCAGGGTGAAGCGCAGCCCGGCGCGGATCACCTCGCGGCGCACCAGAAATTGGCCCCAGAGGCAGTAGACCTCCCCCTGGTCATCACTCCAATTGAGGACCCGGTCGATGGAGGCGCAGACCTCAGCGAGTCGAGGACCGCTGATGTGGTCCTGCAGCAGGGAAGGGGACAGTGAGCAGCGGACGGTGGCGAAGAATTCCATGGGCAAGTCGCGTGTGGCGGACAAAAGATACGGATGCGAAGTCTAGGCGCTTCCGACTGGAGATGGATCGCTGGGCAAGTGTTGAGCGAGGCGTCCAGGCGCATACCGACTCGGTTTGCCTGATGCCGACCCGAGATCCGAGCGGGGAATCGTCGGCCTCTCAGGACAAGGGATCGAGCAGGCTCGGAGCGTCGTTGGCCGGGCTGTTCACTGCCCGCGACACCGGATAGGCGATCCAGCCGTTGGGATCGACTGGCTGCAGCAGCGCCTGCAGTCGTTGCCTGTCCTGAATGCCTGGATTGAGCCAGAGGCCATAGTCGGTGGGATCGAGAATGACCGGCATGCGGTCATGGATGGGCGCCAGCAGCGCATTGGCGTCCGTCACAACGATGGTGCAGGAGTCGATGACGCGGCCCTCGGGTCCCTGCCAATGTTCCCAAAGTCCGGCCATGGCGAAGGGCAGGCCATCGGCGCGGCGGATCAGAAACGGCTGTTTGCCGTCGGCGCCTGTCTGCCATTCATAGAAGCCATCCGCCGGGATCAGACACCGGCGCTGCCGAAAGGCGTTGCGGTAGGCTGGCTTGTCGGCGACCGACTCGGCACGGGCGTTGATCATGCTGTAGCGGTGATCCTGCCCCTTCGACCAGGCGGGCACCAGGCCCCAGCGCAGCTGAATCAGCTCTCGACGGCTTGCGCCGGTCTGCTCCGCCCGGACGGCCAACACCGGCTGGGTGGGTGCGACGTTGTAGCGCGGATCGACCGCACAGACCCGATCGAGCCCGAACTGCTCGGCGAGACTGTCCGGATCGGTGCATTGGACAAAACGCCCGCACATCACACCCTCACTGACCTGGGTTGGCCGGGTGATCTGTTCAACCGGGCATCCGTGCCGGCTTCAGATCCAGCAACGGCGTGCCATCGACGCAATCGAGCCCGCGCACCCGTAGCACCGCCCCCTCGATGCCGATCACGGCCACGACGGCGCTGCCGATGGGATTCGGCCGCACCGGCCAGCGCAGGGCGAAGGTGCCGAACAGCCGGTCACCAGACTTCGGTCGCTGCACCAGCAAATCGCGCCGGGACTGATCGAGCCAGTACAGCACCTGCAACTGACCGGGCGCCTCAAGCCCCATGAGCGCCTGATCCCAGGGGGCAAAGACCTCGATGCGGCATTCCGGACCGGCCCGATCGCCCTGACGCGGGCAGTCCTCGCGGCGCTGCCAGGGGGTGCGTAGCCGGCCGATGAAGCGCAGGCAGGCATCCCCGGCGTCTGGGACCTCGACGGCGATCTCACCGGGGCGGATGGGCTGCGGCATGGCTTAGCCTCAAGACGCCGCTGTGCCAAAGCAGGTCACCACCAGCGTGCGCGCATGACCCTGGGCACGGTGTTCCCAGAGAAACAGCCCCTGCCAGGTGCCGAGCGCCAAGCGCCCCTGGCGGATGGGCACCGTCAGGCCCGAGCCGGTCAGGATGCTGCGGATATGCGCGGACATGTCGTCGGGGCCTTCCTGGTCGTGCGTATAGCGCGGATCACCGTCCGGGACCGCACGCGTCAGATGACCCTCCAGATCGCGCAGCACCGCGGGGTCGGCATTCTCCGTGATCAGCAGCGAGGCGCTGGTATGTTGGCAAAAGACATGACAGAGTCCGGTATGAATGCCCGAGTCGCGCACGCACTCGGCCACGCGCGCGGTGAGCCTGAGCGGACCGCGTCCGGCGGTGGAAAGGGTGAAACTGGTCTGATGACACTGCATGATCGTGAAGATGGTCTCGGATGGGGCGATTCCAGCGCTGTGGCTGAGCGGTTTGGAGCGTCACAGGCTGCCCTCGCTCACCGCGGACAAGTCTGGTTTGTCGCCGCCCTTCGTCGGGACGGATCAGGTCATCAGGATAACCCAACCATGACAGACACGCTCGGCGATCGGCGCCGTTGTCCGAGGCGTGTCGGCACCGCAGCGGCGCAGAGCGATGCAGACCCATGACCTTTGATGCCCTGTTGCTGCTGACGGCGGGATTCTTCGGCGGTGCCCTGAATGCCATCGCCGGGGGCGGCAGCTTTTTCACCTTTCCGGCCCTGCTGGCCGTCGGTGTGCCGCCGATCGCGGCCAATGCCACCAACACCTTTGCCGCCTGTGCCGGCTATCTGAGCGGTGCCTATGCCTTGCGCCGGGAGCTCGCGGGTCATCGAAGCCGCCTGCCGGGCCTGATCCTGATCAGCCTGCTCGGTGGGCTCCTCGGCGCGGGGCTGCTGCTGCAGGCAGGCGAGGTCCTGTTTCGCCAGAGCATCCCCTGGCTGCTGCTACTCGCAACAAGTCTCTTTGCCTTCGGTGGCCCGCTCAATGCGCGCCTGCGCCGGCGGTGCCGTCATCAGCCGCGCAGGTCAACACCGGACCGGGGGCCGCTGCATTGGCTGCTGCCTGTCCTGCTGCTTGGCGTTTGCGTCTACGGCGGCTTCTTCAACGCCGGCCTCGGCATCATCGCCCTGAGCTACCTGATCCTGGCCGGAGAGACCGACATCCATGTGATGAATGGTCTCAAGCTCCTGATCTCAACCCTTGTCTCGGTGGCAGCCCTGATCCTGTTCGGACTCCATGGGGCCATTGCCTGGGGCGAGGGCGGCCTGGTGCTGATCGGCACCCTGGCCGGAGGGTATGTCGCCGCGCATCTGTCGCGACAGATCCCGCAGGGCTGGGTGAAGGGCTTCGTGATCGTCGTTGGCGCCGGAATCACGGCCTACTTCTTTGCCGAGACCTATTGGATCGCGGAGTGATGCGCCTGTGCCTCAGGCTCAGCGTCGTCCTGGACCTGCGCGTCTTCAGCGCTGCGTTCAATCTCCGTCGGAGCTGCCGTCTCGGCTGGCGGCTGTTCGAGATCCTGTGCTTCGTCGTGCCCGTCCACGAGCGATCCGGTGGCGAGTACCGTTACAGCCTCATCGGCGGCTTGCAGTTCTGCCTGTTTGCCAGCGCGCAGGGCTGAATCTCTCGCCCGGCGCTCCAGGTCGATGAGCGAGCGGCCGAGGCCGTAGACCAGCCGGCGCGAGTCATGGGTGGCGTTCTTGCGCTGCTTGTTGCTCAAGACCCCAGCGAACCAGAGCCCATCGAGTAGCATCAGGGTCTTGTCCAGCAACAGCACCAGACGGACGTACTGGGCTAGCTGTGGTGAGGACAACTGCAGCGTCACCGCTCGCGGATGGGTGTAGCGCGGGATCGGCACACCGCCCTCCTCATCGGCCAGCGCCTTCAGGCGCGCGTGCTCGTCCTGCAACCGCTTGGCGACGGTCTCGATGCGCTCGGAGACCAGTGCCTCGATCTGATCCATCTCGGCATCCTCGCCGATGATGCGCAGCACCACCGAGAGCGCATAGAGCGCGCGCACCACCAGCAGGAAGGAATGTCCCCGCTGCAGCACGTACTGGGCATTCTGGCTGTGGATGGTCAGCGTCTGATCGAGAACGGGCTTGGAGAAGCTGCGTTTCTGAGGGGAAGAGGCTTTGGCCATAGGGAACTCCGGGAGCGACGGAAATCCCGGAGGGTAGGGCGCTCCTCATTTCCGCGCAGCCGCGAAAGATCGGCTCGGCGCGAGGGATTGCACATAGTCACGGAAGGCGATGGTTGGTCACGGAGAAAGCTCGGCTCCATAGCGAGCTCTTGCGGTCGCGGTTCCGGCAGGCGCCTGTCTAGAGTGCCCTGCACAACCATAGCCGAGGGCATGCGATGGGGAAGCGACCAACGAGACTGACGACGGGTGGCGTCACTGCAGTGATGCAGGACCGAGCTGCACTGCTGCGACAGGCCGATGGTGCAGTATCGACTGCAGACCGGAGCGTGCTGTGGAGCTCCAGGGTCTTGGTCATGACGCTGGCCCTGCTGTCATCGACGGGCTGGGCTGGTGATGGGCGCGAGCCCCTGGCTTCTGACTTTGGTTTCGAGCGCCCGCTGCGCACGCATGAACTGCTGGGAGAGTGGCATCGACAGACCCGCCGCCAGAAGGCGCCGGGAAACTCGGAGGCAGAACCGGGCAAAGCTCCAACCCTCGCGATCCTGACGGTCTCCAATCAGGCGCAGCACCACCGCCTTCGCCCACAAGCCCTGACCGGCCGACTTGCCGAGCGTCGCGCACGCTTCGCCGCGCTGATTGATGCGACCGCCAAACGGCACGGCATCGATCCTGAATTGGTGCATGCCGTCATCCGCGCGGAGTCGAGCTACAACCCGCGCGCCAAATCCCCCGCCGGCGCCTGTGGCCTGATGCAGCTGATGCCGGCGACCGCCGAGCGCTTCGGAGTCCGTGATCGCTGGGACCCGGCCCAGAACATCCGCGGTGGGGTCGCGTATCTGCGGCTTCTGATGGAGCGCTTCGACGGCGACCTGCGTCTGGTGCTCGCCGCCTATAACGCCGGAGAAGGCGCGGTGGCGAAATACGGCAATCGCGTTCCGCCGTATCGGGAGACGCGGGCCTATGTGCGCAAGGTCATGGGGTATCTCGGGGCGGCTTGAGCCCCAAGTCGAGCAACGCGACCATTGGCGCCTGGCGCAACTCCGGATTTCAGCCCTGGCGGATCACCCCGGCGACGATACCGAGGATCTGCAGCTCCTCATGCCGCAGATAGATCGGCTGCATGCTCGGATTGGCCGGCTGCAGCCGAATGCCGTCGGGCTCGACATAGAAGCGCTTGAGCGTCACCCGCTCGCCGTTGATCATCGCCACCACCGACTCCCCGTTGGCTGCGGTCTCGCGCCGCTCGACGATGATGATGTCCCCGTCCTGGATCTGGTCGTCGATCATGGAGTGACCGCGCACGCGCAGCGCATAGCTGTTCTTGACCACGCGCTTTCGCAGCAGATGCCGCGGGACGGTGACCGTCGCCTGTTCTTCGGGGATCTCGAATAGTTAGCTAGCGCTTATCTGACATCGCAGTGAGTGCGATATTGGGGCGCAGATTGTTCAGCCGCGGCATAAGCGGCTCTGTTCCGCGGCTAGGTAGAAGGCCCAGAGGCCTGGCAGCCTCGAAGGCCACCGTGCAGACGCATTGAGCCTTCACTCACCAAGGGCGACATTCGCTGGCCTGAGTCACTGAATCGGGTATGGCATATCCACGAATCGACCAGCCCACCCGGATTCAAGGTGGAGCGGATTGGACCTGGTCCCGCGTCGTCCGAGAAGATTCGAAGACAGCTTCCCCGCCTAGGCTCCGGCGAACGGCTACCATACGGCTACCGTTAACGAAGGAGCGGAGAGGGTGATCAAGATCGGAGGCGGTAAGTGACTGAATTAATTGGTGCGCCCTGATGGACTCGAACCATCGACCACCTGATTAAAAGTCAGATGCTCTACCAACTGAGCTAAGGGCGCAAGTTTTTGCTTTTCAAGGGTTGTGTCAGCCTCGCAACGATGGCTGATTGCTCGGCGTCTGCGTTGCGCTGGAGGACATGGGCCGACGGCCTGCGTTTCGTGTTGTTGGTCTGCCGCCTGTCCGTTGCAGATGGCGGAGAGGGAGGGATTCGAACCCTCGATGAGCTTTTAACCCATACTCCCTTAGCAGGGGAGCGCCTTCAGCCACTCGGCCACCTCTCCATCTGAAGTCGGTTATTGTAACAGGATATACCGGGTTCTAGTCCAGTGATTTCTTGTGATTCGTTGGGGCTGCCGTGGAGTGGCCTCGGCCCGGCCCGATCCAGACCGTCCCAGCCTTGTACGGCACGATCCAGTCGGCTTCGATGCTGGTGGCCGACTGTGGCCGACGGTACTGACGGCTGCTTCTGGCGCCGGGTTTCTGCAGCCGGGCAGGACGGCGATCGGCTGACAGCGGCCTGCCCAGCAGCGTTATGACCAGCCCCGGGTGCTGAGGTGTGGCCTGGTGGTTGTGCCTGCGGTCAGTCGTCGGTCGGGGTGTGCTCGTCGCTGCCGCCGGGCGCTGAGCCCTGTGCCTGCTCGCGCTTGATTCTTTCGTAGATCTCTTCGCGATGAACGGCGACATCGCGCGGTGCGTTCACGCCGATGCGGACCTGGTTTCCCTTGACCCCCAGTACGGTCACGGTCACTTCGTCGCCGATCATCAGGGTCTCACCGACCCGACGGGTAAGAATCAGCATTCTCTAATCTCCCTACATGTCCTTTTGACTCTGCAGCCTCTCTGACCGATTGCGTATCCCGACGATGGTCAACCCCGGATGGAGGACTGCGACCCGGGCAACTGGCGGCTCGTTCCTGCTGCCCCTGGGCGGAGTGTAGCAGCTAGATCCCGCGGTGTGCATCAACGGCTTGCACACCAAATGAGTGAATACACTTCAATCCGCGTTCGCCAGGTCGAAGGCCTCGTGCAAGGCGCGCACGCCGAGTTCCAGATAGCGTTCGTCCACCACCACCGAGATCTTGATCTCGGAGGTGGAGATCATGCGGATGTTGATGCCCTCGCGCGCCAAGGCCTCGAACATGCGCGTGGCAATACCTGCGTGGGATCGCATGCCGACGCCCACCAGGCTGATCTTGACGATCTTCTCGTCGCCCAGCACCTCGCGCGCCGACAGCGACTCCGCGGTGGCCCGCAGGATATCCATGGCCTTGGTGTAGTCGTTGCGATGCACGGTAAAGGTGAAGTCGGTGGTCTGCTCGTGCGCGGCAACGTTCTGCACGATCATATCCACCTCGATGTTGGCGTCGGAGATGGGTCCGAGGATCTTGTGCGCAACACCCGGCTGGTCAGGCACGCCCAGGATGGTGAGTTTGGCCTCGTCTTTGGCGAAGGCGATTCCGGCGATCTTGGCCTCTTCCACATTCTCCTCCTCGAACGAAATCAGCGTACCGCTGCCTTCCTGGAAGCTGGAAAGCACGCGTAATGGAACCTTGTATTTTCCGGCGAATTCGACCGAGCGGATCTGCAGCACCTTCGAGCCCAGGCTGGCCATCTCCAGCATCTCTTCGAAGGTGATGCGCGGCAGCTTGCGCGCCCGGGGCTCGATGCGCGGATCGGTGGTGTAGACCCCGTCGACGTCGGTGTAGATCTGGCACTCATCGGCGTTCAGTGCGGCGGCCATGGCGACCGCGGAGGTATCCGAGCCGCCGCGGCCCAGGGTGGTGATGTTGCCGTGCTCGTCGATGCCCTGGAATCCGGCCACCACGACGACGCGCCCGGCGTCCAGGTCCGCTTGCACCCGGGCGCCGGCGATATCGCGGATGCGCGCCTTGTTGTGAGCGCTGTCCGTCAGCACCTGAACCTGGGCCCCGGTGTAGGAGCGGGCAGGGCAGCCTAGGGCGTCGAGGGCCATGGCCAGCAGTGCGATGGTGACCTGCTCGCCGGTGGACAAAAGGACATCCAGTTCGCGGGGGGCGGGCGGCTGCTGGATGGCGCGGGCCAGCCCGATCAGCCGATCCGTCTCGCCGGACATGGCCGAGACCACCACCACGATGCGATCACCGCGGTCGCGGGCCTGCTTGACCTTTTCCGCCACGGCCTGGATGCGCTCGACGCTGCCGACCGAGGTGCCGCCATATTTTTGAACAATCAGTGCCATAGTGTCTCGCTGACTGGTGGTTGGTCTGTTCAGATGCGGTCCTGGACCCACTGATGGACAAGTTTCAGCGCCGCCGGAATGCCCGTCGGATCGCTGCCGCCGGCCTGGGCCATGTCCGGCCGGCCGCCGCCGCGCCCGCTCACCTGTTCGGCGGCGGACTTGACCAGGTCGCCGGCCTTGAAGCGATCGGTCAGGTCCTTGGTCACGCCGGCGATCAGGCTGACCTTGCCGGCGTCCTCGCTGGCCAGCAGCACGATGCCGGAGCCGATGCGGCCCTTGAGCTGGTCCAGGGTCTCGCGCAGCGACTTGGCATCGGCGCCGTCGATGCGCGCCGCCAACACCTTGACGCCGTTCACCTCCGCCACCTGCTCGATCAGGTCGCTGCCGGCGGCGCTGGCCAGCTTGGCCTTCAGCTGGTCGAGTTCCTTCTCCAGTCGGCGCGCGCGCTCGACCAGTTGCGCCACCTTGTCGTCGGCGTCCGCGGCGCCGCCCTTGACCAGCTCGGCAATGCGGTTGAGCCGGGACTCTTCGTCCTCGACCCAGGCCAAGGCTCGCTCGCCAGCCACCGCCTCGATGCGCCGGACACCGGAGCTGATGCCGCCCTCGGCGGTGATCTTGAACAGGCCGATGTCGCCCACGGCCCGCACATGGGTACCGCCGCAGAGCTCGGTGGAGAAGTCGCCCATGCGCAGCACCCGCACCTGGTCGGCGTACTTCTCGCCGAACAGCGCCATGGCGCCGGAGGCCTTGGCGTCCTCCAGATCCATGATGCGCGTCTCCACAGTGTGGTTCTCGCGGATCTCGTGGTTGACCAGACGCTCGATCTCGCGCAGTTGCCCGCGGCTGACGGGTTCGAAGTGGGAGAAGTCGAAGCGAAGCCGGTCGGCATTCACCAGTGAGCCCCGCTGCTGCACATGCTCCCCAAGAACCTGGCGCAGGGCCGCATGCAGCAGGTGGGTGGCCGAGTGATGCATGGCGGTGGCGTGTCGGCGCTCGGCGTCCACCCGTGCGTCCACCCGATCGCCCACTAGCAGTTCGCCGTCTGTGACGCGCCCCAGATGGCAGATCACGCCGTCGCCCTGCTTTTGGGTGTCGTCTACCGCAAAGCGCGCGGTCTGGCTGGTGAGCCAGCCCCGGTCGCCCGCCTGGCCGCCGGCTTCTGCGTAGAAGGGCGTGACATCGAGCACCACCAGACCGGTCTCGCCGGCGCCGAGCCGGTCGCGGGCGTCGCCGTCAACGTAGAGCGCCACCACGGTGCCCTGGCTCAGGGTCTCGTCGTAGCCGGTGAAGTCGGTCTCGCCCTCCACATCGATCTGCAGCCGGTCACCGGCGCCAAAGTGGCTGGCGGCACGGGCGCGTTCCTTCTGCGCCTGCATCTCGCGTTCGAAGCCGGCCATGTCCAGCGACAGGCCCCGCTCGCGGGCGATGTCGGCGGTGAGGTCCGACGGAAAGCCGTAGGTGTCATACAGTCGGAACACCGCGGCGCCGGGGATCTGCGTGCCCTCGAGCCCGGCGACAATGTCCTCGAAGATGCGCAGGCCCTGGTCCAGGGTGTCGGCGAAGCGCTCCTCTTCGGTCTTCAGTACCCGCTCGACATGGGCCTGTTTCGCCGCCAGTTCGGGGTAGGCCGCGCCCATCTGCGCCACCAGCGGCGCCACCAGACGATGGAAGAATGGTTGCTGCTGCCCGAGCTGGTAGCCGTGACGGATGGCGCGGCGAATGATGCGCCGCTGCACATAGCCGCGGCCCTCGTTGCCGGGGGTGACCCCGTCCACCACCAGAAAGGCGGCTGAGCGGATGTGGTCGGCAATGACGCGCAGCGACTTGCTGCGGCGGTCGTCGCAACCTGTGGCCTCGGCGGCGGCGGCGATCAGCGCCTGGAACAGGTCGATGTCGTAGTTGCTATGCACCCCCTGCATCACCGCCGCCAGACGCTCCAGCCCCATGCCCGTGTCTACCGAGGGGTGTGGCAGCGGGGTCAGCCGGCCGTCGGCATCGCGGTCGTACTGCATGAAGACCAGGTTCCAGATCTCTACGTAGCGGTCGCCGTCCTCGTCTGGTGAGCCCGGCGGTCCGCCGGGCACCTCAGGGCCGTGGTCGTAGAAGATCTCGGAGCAGGGGCCGCAGGGGCCGGTCTCACCCATGGACCAGAAGTTGTCCTTCTCGCCGCAGCGGGAGAAGCGTGCCGGGTCGACGCCGATCTCATCCAGCCAGATGGCCGCCGCCTCGTCGTCCTCGGTGTAGACGGTCACCCACAGCCGTTCTGTAGGGATTTCGAGCACCCGGGTCAGGAACTCCCAGGCGTAACCGATGGCCTCGCGCTTGAAGTAGTCGCCGAAGCTGAAATTGCCCAGCATCTCGAAAAAGGTGTGATGGCGGGCGGTGTAGCCGACGTTTTCCAGGTCGTTGTGCTTGCCGCCGGCGCGCACGCAGCGCTGGGAGGTTGCGGCGCGGCTATAGGGTCGCTTCTCGTTGCCGAGAAACACATCCTTGAACTGCACCATGCCGGCATTGGTGAACAGAAGGGTCGGATCATTGCCGGGCACCAGTGGGCTGCTCTCGACGATGCTGTGGCCGTGTTCGGCAAAGTAGTCGAGAAAGGCTTGGCGAAGCTCAACGCTGCTCTTCATGGGGGTCTGACTCACGCGATGGATCAGGGGTCGGAATGAACGAATACGGGGTGTGCGGCCGTGGCTGGATCGGGTGCCGGGTAAAGGCTAGCCGTCGTCGCCGAGGTAGCGCGCGATCAGGTACGACGGGAAGCCGCGGTACTCCAGAAAGCGCGCGCGCTTCGCTGCGGTGGCGCGATCGTCCCGGGCGGCAGGTCCGAACCGACGCTGGTGGGCCCGCGCCATCACGGCGAGCACCTGTGTGTCGTCCAGCATCAGGTGAGGGTCGATCTGCGCGTCGGAAAGGCCTTTCTCCCGCAGCTCGAAGCGGATGCGCACGGGGCCGAAGCCCTTGCCCAGGCGTTCGGCCACATAGGCCTCCGCCAGCCGCTGCTCGCTCAGCAGATCGTCCCGCTGCAGGTCGTCGAGCACCTGGCGCACGGCCTGCGGCGGATAGCCGCGCTGTTCCAGCTTGCGTTGCAGCTCCAGGCAGCTGTGCTCGCGGGTGGTCAGCAGCTTGATCGCACGGCTGCGGATCTCCAGGGCAAGGCTGTCATGACCCGGGAGGGCATCGCTGTCGAAAAGGCTTTTTTCGTCGGGTGCGGGGGGATCGACCATGGGTGCGAACGCGCGGGTCGCGGACAGCGGCTCAAGCGTCGCTGACGGTCGCGGCGCTGTCCGGTGCGGCTTCCGGCGCCTTCGGCTGGGGCAGCAGCACGGCGCGGATCCGGCTCTCGATCTCGGCGGCCATGTCCGGGTTCTCTTTCAGGAATCCGCGCACGTTGTCCTTGCCCTGGCCGATGCGGTTGCCGTCGTAGCTGTACCAGGCGCCGGACTTGTCGATGATGCCCTGCTGCACACCCAGGTCGATGATCTCGCCCTGTCGCGAGATGCCCTCGCCGTAAAGGATGTCGAAGGTGGTCTGCTTGAACGGCGGCGCCACCTTGTTCTTCACCACCTTCACCTTGGTCTCGTTGCCCACCACCTCGTCGCCCTTCTTGATGGCGCCGATGCGGCGGATGTCCAGGCGTACCGAGGAATAGAACTTGAGCGCGTTGCCGCCCGTGGTGGTTTCGGGCGAGCCGAACATGACGCCGATCTTCATGCGGATCTGGTTGATGAAGATGACGATGGCGTTGGAGCGCTTGATGTTGGCGGTCAGCTTGCGCAAGGCCTGGGACATCAGCCGCGCCTGCAGGCCGACGTGGGAGTCGCCCATCTCGCCCTCGATCTCGGCCTTGGGGGTCAGCGCCGCCACCGAGTCCACCACCACCAGGTCGACGGCACCGGAGCGCACCAGCATGTCGGTGATCTCGAGCGCCTGCTCGCCGGTGTCCGGCTGCGACACCAGTAGTTCGTCCATGTTGACGCCCAGCTTCTCGGCATAGACCGGGTCCAGCGCATGCTCGGCGTCGACGAAGGCAGCGGTGCCGCCGGCTTTTTGCACCTCGGAGACCACATGCAGGGTCAGGGTGGTCTTGCCGGAGGACTCCGGGCCGTAGATCTCCACCACGCGACCTCGCGGCAGGCCGCCGATACCCAGCGCGACGTCCAGTCCCAGCGAGCCAGTGGACACCGCCTCGATGTTGGGGATGGCACCGGCGTCGCCCATGCGCATCACCGAGCCCTTGCCGAACTGCTTCTCGATCTGCGTCAGCGCCGCCGCCAGTGCCTTCTTTCGGTTGTCGTCCATAGTCGCTCCTTGAAATGGTGGGCGCCGCCCTGGTGGCAGCTCGATTGGGCCGGGTTTGTCGTGACGGAATTATCTCACAGCAAACCTGCAGCGTCATACCCGGCTGCGGTGCACCAACGGCCTCGGGCCGGCGCCAGCCGGTGCAGCCGCGCATCCGGCAAGAGGGCGCAGCACAGGCGCGCTGAAGCGCCGCCGCTCCGGACCCGTCAGGACAGCAGTTCGAGGGCGCCGCGCAGGGCGTGCAGCACGCTCTGGCGGCGGATGGTCTCGCGGTCGCCGGTCAGGTGCAGGGTACCGACGCTGATCCGCTCGCCGAGTGCCCAGGCCAGGCAGACGGTGCCCACAGGCTTGTCCGGCGTGCCGCCGCCCGGGCCGGCGATGCCGCTGACCGCAATGGCCAGGTCGGCGCCGCTGCGCGCCAGGGCGCCCCGGGCCATCTCGCGCACCACGGGCTCGCTGACGGCGCCGTGCCGGGACAGGGTCTGCGCGGAAACGCCCAGTTCCTGCGTCTTTGCGGCGTTGCAGTAAGTGATGTAACCGCGTCCGAAGTAGCCGCTGCTGCCGGCGGTGTCGGTGATGCACTTGGCGATCCAGCCGCCGGTGCAGGACTCGGCCGTGGTCAGGGTCAGCCCTCGTTGCCGAAGGCGGCCGCCGAGGTCGGCGGCGAGTTGCGTCAGGGCGTCTGCCATGGGTAGCGGGCGTCGCGGCGTGAAACAGGCGAATTACCAAGATTGCAGCAGCTTGCCACGGCATTGTCAAAAAAAGGGCCCGAAAACAGCGGCGCTTTGCCGCACCGACCCTTGCATAGGCGTTAGGTTGCCGATAGACTTCCAGGGCTTAGGTGAAGCGCGTGATGAGTCCCGTGGATTGAATTTACGGTAGGACCCCCGATCGCGGGGTTTTTTTTGTTCATCCGCCGCCTGGCCGAACGGATCGGCATGGGCAGGCATCAACTGGGCCACTGGCCCATTTTTTGTTTCTATACAGACAATTATGCGAACGGTACAGGCATCGGTGGCGACGCTGGTGGCGTCGGTTGTCGAGCCGATGGGCTACGAACTGGTGGGCGTGGAGCAGGTGAGTCCTGGCGGGCGCGGGGCTGTTCTGCGCGTCTACATCGATCACGCGCGCGGCATCACGCTGGAAGACTGCGAGACGGTCAGCCGCCAGCTCAGCAGTGTGCTCGACGTCGAGGATCCCATCGCCGGTGAATACGACCTCGAGGTCTCTTCGCCGGGGCTGGATCGCCCGCTGTTCGACCTGACGCATTTTCAGCGCTTCAGCGGATCGCGCGCCAACATTCGTCTCGGCAGCAAGCTCGACGGCCGGCGTCGGTTCAGCGGAACGCTCGCCGGGATCGACGGCCGCAACGTCCTGCTCGACACCGACGAGGGGCGGGTGAGCTTGCCGTTCGATTCGATCGACAGCGCTCGACTCGAGCCGGAATTCTGATTGCGGATCACATGCATGAGTAAAGAAATTCTGTTGGTTGTCGAGGCTGTCTCGAACGAGAAAGACGTCGACAAAGAGATCATCTTCGAGGCCATGGAGGCGGCCCTCGCGTCGGCCACGCGCAAGAAGCACGGTGGCGACATCGAGGCGCGCGTGGCCATCAATCGCGACACCGGTGACTACGAGACCTTCCGCCGCTGGGAGATTGTCGAGGATACGGATGGCCAGCCGCTGGAGGCGCCGGAGCGCATGATCACCCTGTCGGCGGCCAAGGAGCTGGAGCCGGAGCTAGATCTGGGTGACTTCATCGAGGAGCCCATCGAGTCGGTGCTGTTCGGCCGCATCGCTGCGCAGACCGCCAAGCAGGTCATCGTGCAGAAGGTGCGCGAGGCCGAGCGGGCCAAGATCGTCGAGCTGTTCAAGGAGCGCGAGGGCGAGCTGATCACCGGCATTGTCAAGAAGGCCGAGCGCGGCACCATCGTGCTCGACCTGGGCAATAACGCCGAGGCCTTGGTGCCGCGGGATCAGGTGATCCCGCGCGAGAACGTCCGCCCCGGCGACCGTCTGCGCGGGCTGCTGTATGAGGTACGCTCCGAGCCCAAGGGGCCGCAGCTGTTCGTCAGCCGCACCGCACCGCGGTTGCTGATCGAGCTGTTCCGGCTCGAAGTGCCGGAGGTGGGCGAAGGCAACATCGAGATCGTCGCCGCGGCACGCGACCCGGGGCTGCGGGCCAAGATCGCGGTGCGCACCAAGGACCCCCGCATCGATCCCGTCGGCGCCTGCGTCGGCATGCGCGGCTCGCGGGTGCAGGCGGTGTCCAACGAGCTGAACGGCGAGCGGGTGGACATCATCCTCTGGGACGAGAACCCGGCCCAGTTCGTCATCAACGCCATGTCGCCGGCGGATGTGGTGTCCATCGTCATCGACGAGGACGCCGACAGCATGGATGTGGCGGTGAAGGAAGAAAATCTGTCCCAGGCCATCGGCCGCGGCGGTCAGAACGTGCGCCTCGCCAGCCAGCTCACCGGCTGGAACCTCAACGTCATGAGCGAGGAGGACGCCGCCGCCAAGAGCGAGGAAGAGGGCCGTCGGCTCGCCGCCAATTTCATGGAGCAACTGCAGGTGGACGAGGATGTCGCCGGGGTGCTCGTGGAAGAAGGCTTCACCACCATCGACGAGGTGGCCTATGTGCCAGAGGTGGAGCTGTCGGCCATCGCCGAGTTCGACGACGAGCTGGTGGCGACCCTGCGCGAGCGGGCCAAGGACGCGCTGGTGACGCGGGCCATCGCCAACGAGGAAACCCTCGACGCGGTCCCGTCCGACGACCTGCTGGCGATGGACGGAATGGACGAGGCATTGGCCTACGCGCTGGCGCGCCGGGGCATTGCGACCATGGATGACCTGGCCGAGCAGTCGGTGGACGAACTGCTGGCGTTCGAAAACATGGATGAGGAGCGCGCCGCCCATCTGATCATGAAGGCGCGCGAGCCCTGGTTCGCCGAGTCGGAGCAGGACTAGCTTGCGGAGGTGTCTATGAGTAGTGATGTCACTGTTAAACAGCTTGCGTCGACCGTGGGGATCCCGGTCGAACGGCTTTTGTCTCAGCTGAAGGAGGCGGGGATCGACGTCACCGGCGCCGACGCGACCATTACCGAGCAGGAAAAGCTGCAGCTGCTCGGCTATCTGCGGCGCAGTCACGGCAAGAAAGAGCCGGACGAGTCCGAGGCGGCGCCCCAGCGGGTGACCCTCAAGCGCAAGACCGTGGGCGAACTGCGCCAGCCCCAGGCGGCACCGCGCACCGGTGCGGCCAGCCGACCGACCGTCGGCAGTCGGGCGCCGGCCCCGCGGGCGGCGAAGACCGTGAATGTCGAGGTGCGGCGCAAGCGGACCTATGTGCGGCGCGAAGAGGCGCAGCCTGCCGCCGCCACACCGCCCCGACCGGACCAGCGCCCAGGCCAGCGTTCGGACCAGCGAACAGACGCACGACCGGCGCAGCGCCAGGGCCCTGCAGCGCGCTCCACCCGGCCGCTGCTGGATGAGCAGCGCCGTCGTGCCGAGCTCGAGGAGCGGCGGGCGGAGGAAGATGCCCGGCGGCTGGCCGAGCAGGAAGCGCAGGAGCGCCAGCGCCGCGAGGACGAGGCCCGCCGCCGCGCCGAGGACGAGGCCCGTCGTCGGGCGGAGGAACAGGCGCGGGCGAAGCAGGCCGAGGAAGCGGCCGCTCGCGCTGCCATGGCCGCGGAGACCGAGGCCGAGGCTGGCCCTGAGGCGGGAGCTGAGCCGGCAACCCTGGTCGCTGGCGAATCCGCCGAGGCGGAGCAGAAGGAGCAGGAGCGCCAGCGCAAGCACGCCAAGAAACACCCCGAAAAGCCGGATCGCGACGACCTGGGCAAGGACAAGGCGGCAAAGAAGGGCGGCCGCAAGGAACCCGCCCGCGGCAAGCGCGCCGGTGCCTCCGACTACGAGGAAGAGACCAGCGGCGTGGATGTCATCAGCCGTCCCGCGGCACGCCGTCGGCGCAAGGCGTCGAAACCGCAACTGCAGGACAAGCACGGCTTCCAGCGGCCCACCGCGCCACTGGTGCGCGAGGTCGAGGTGCCGGAGTCCATCACCGTCGCCGAGCTGGCAGCGCGCATGTCCGTGAAGGCGGCCGAGGTGGTCAAGGAATTGTTCAAGCAGGGTGTGATGGTCACCATCAACCAGACGCTGGACCGCGACACAGCGATGATCCTGGTGGAGGAGATGGGCCACAAGCCTGTCGAGGCCAAGACCCGTGACGCCGAAGACAACCTGATGAGCCTGCTGGAGGCGGAGACCGGCCAGGCCGAACACAGGCCGAGGCCGCCGGTGGTCACCATCATGGGCCACGTCGACCACGGCAAGACCTCGCTGCTGGACTACATCCGCCGCGCCAAGGTCGCCGCCGGCGAGGCAGGCGGCATCACCCAGCATATCGGCGCCTACCACGTCGACACCGACAAGGGCACCATCTCGTTCCTCGACACCCCCGGCCATGCCGCGTTCTCTGCCATGCGCGCCCGTGGCGCCAAGGCGACGGACATCGTCATCCTGGTGGTGGCCGCGGATGACGGCGTGATGCCGCAGACCGTCGAGGCGATCCAGCATGCGCGCGCCTCCGGCGTGCCCATCGTCGTGGCCGTGAACAAGATGGACAAGCCGGACGCCAATCCGGACCGCGTCATGCAGGAGCTGACCCAGCACGAGATCGTGCCCGAGGAGTGGGGCGGCGAGACGATGCTGGTGAAGGTGTCCGCCAAGACCGGCGACGGCATCGACGACCTGCTGGACGCCGTACTGCTGCAGGCCGAGGTGCTGGAACTGAGCGCGCCGGTGGACAGCGCCGCCCATGGCACCATCGTCGAGTCCAGTGTCGAGAAGGGCCGCGGACCCGTGGCCACGGTGCTGGTCCAGTCCGGCACCCTGCGGCTCGGCGACACCATCGTCAGCGGCTGCGAGTACGGCCGCGTGCGCGCCATGTTCGACGAGGCCGGCCGCGCGGTGAAGCAGGCGGGTCCGTCGATCCCGGTACAGGTGCTCGGCCTGTCCGGCGCGCCCAACGCGGGCGATGATGTCATCGCCGTCGCCGACGAGCGCAAGGCCCGCGAGGTGGCGGAACTGCGCCAGGAGCGTGAGCGCCAGACGCGCATGGACGAGCAGCGCGCGGCCAACCTGGATCAGCTCTTCTCCCAGCTCAAGGAGGGCGAGCTGAAGAGCGTCAACCTGATCCTGAAGGCCGACGTGCAGGGCAGCGTCGAGGCGCTGAAGGACGCCTTGGTGAAGCTCTCCAACGACGAGGTCAAGGTCAACGTGGTCGCCTCCAGCGTCGGCGGCATCACCGAGTCCGATGCCAACCTGGCGGTCACCTCCAACGCCATCATGCTGGGCTTCAACGTGCGCGCCGATGCCGCCGCCCGGCGGGTGGTGGAGGAGCGCGGCCTGGATCTGCGCTACTACTCCATCATCTACGAGCTCATCGACGACGTGAAACAGGCCATCTCCGGTCTGCTCAGCCCCATCGTCACCGAGGAGATCATCGGTCTGGCCCAGGTGCGCGATGTATTCCGCTCGTCCAAGTTCGGCGCCATTGCCGGCTGCATGGTCACCGAGGGCCTGATCAAGCGCAATAACCCGATCCGCGTGCTGCGCGACAACGTGGTCATCTACGAGGGTGCGTTGGAGTCGCTGCGGCGGTTCAAGGATGACGTGGCGGAGGTCAAGGCCGGCACCGAGTGCGGTATCGGCGTGAAGAACTATAACGACGTGCAGCCCGGTGATCAGATCGAGGTGTTCGAGCGCACCGAGCGGGCGCGCCAGCTGTGAGGCCGCCGCAGTCACTGGGGTGGGGCGCATGAGCCGCGTCGGCGGGCGCGACTTCGACCGCAGCGAGCGCATCGGCGCCGAGCTGCTGCGCGAGCTGACGCTGATCCTGCGCGGTGGAGTCAAAGACCCGCGCCTGGGCGAGATCACCTTGCAGGAGGTACGCGTCAGCCGCGACCTGTCCCATGCGAAGGTCTACTTCACCTGCTTTCCGCTGGACGACTGCGGCCCCGGGCAGCAACGCCTGCTCAATGGTACCCTCGCCGGCTATCTGCGGGCTCAGCTGGCGCGCCGGGTGCGACTGCGCACGGTGCCCCAGTTGCACTTCGTGCACGATGACTCGGTGCTCGATGGCGAGCGGCTCTCCGCACTGATCGAGCAGGCTGTTGCGGACACCCACGGCGATGACGCCGATTCCCCTGCCGGTGATGGCGAAGCACCGGCGTCGGGCAGTCAGCCGACCCGAACACACAACTAAGGCAACTATGGCAAGGCGACGCAAACAGGGCCGGAACGTCAACGGCATTCTGCTGCTGGACAAGCCCAGCGGCATCTCTTCCAATCACGCATTGCAGCGGGTCAAGCGCCTGTACAAGGCCGCCAAAGCCGGCCATACCGGTAGCCTCGATCCCCTGGCCACCGGCCTGCTGCCGCTGTGCCTTGGCTACACCACCAAGTTCTCCGCCTTTCTGCTGGACGCCGACAAGCGCTACCGCGTGACAGTGCGGCTGGGGGTCAGGACCAGCACCGCCGATGCCGAGGGCGAGGTGGTGGAGACCGCCCCCACCGATGGCGTGACCGAGGCGGCGCTGCGTGACATCCTGGCAGACTTCACCGGCAGCATCGAGCAGTTGCCGCCGATGTACTCCGCGGTCAAGCACCAGGGCGAGCGGCTGTACAAGCTGGCCCGCGAGGGCAAGGAAGTGGAGCGCACGCCGCGCACCATCCAGATCCACGCGCTGGACCTGCTGCGTTTCGACCTGCCGGACGTCGAACTCGACGTGCACTGCTCCAAGGGCACCTACGTGCGCACCCTGGCGGAAGACATCGGCGCCCGGCTGGGCTGCGGCGGTCATGTCGCCGCGCTGCGCCGCACCGGTGTCGGTCCCTATGTGGAAGGGCAGACGACGTTCGTGACCATGGAGCAGGTGGAGGCGGCCGCCGAGGCCGTCGCCGCTGCCGAGGCGGAGTCCGGTCAGGCGCCGGACTTCCGCGCCATGGACGCCATGCTGCTGCCGCTGGATTCCGCCCTGGACCACTGCCCGGCACTGAAACTGTCCGCCGATGCGGCCTTCTACCTCGGCCAGGGGCAGCCGGTGCTGGTGCCCCAGTCGCCGACGGAAGGCATGGTCCGGCTGTATGATCCGTCCGGGCACTTCGTCGGCGTCGGCGTGATCCTGGACGACGGGCGGGTGCAGCCGAAACGCCTTTTGTAACAGACTTTTCATAACCGGTTTCTTTCCGGTCCGGTCCGCCCTGAGGTCATTGTTGGGGCGGCCCCGACGACTCGGTTGTCGCTCGGCATCGGACCATCATCAACGCTCAACAGAGGAGCCAGACAATGACCATGACCGCAGAAGAGAAACGTCAGATCATCGAGGAGCACGGCCGAGGCACCAACGACACCGGCTCTCCGGAAGTTCAGGTGGCCTTGCTGACCGCCCGTATCAAGCAGCTGACCGGGCATTTCGCCGAGCACAAGCACGACCACCATTCCCGTCGTGGCCTGGTGCGCATGGTCAATTCGCGGCGCAAGCTGCTCGACTACCTGAAGCGCAAGGACCTGGACCGTTATCGCGCACTGATCCAGACCCTCGGACTCCGTCGCTGACGGGTCCCTGGCCGATCGGCGGATTGGCGGCCCCAAGCCGCTGCCGCCGGTCGGCCATCGTCGCCTCCCTCCCCGTGGACCCAGATAGAGGACCCAGCACGTGACTCCCATCCGCAAGACCTTTCAATACGGCGATCACACCGTCACGCTGGAGACCGGCGAGATTGCTCGCCAGGCCGACGGCGCCGTGTTGGTCAATGTCGACGACACCGTTGTGCTCGTCACCGTCGTCATCGACAAGCGCGCGACGGAGATGAAGGACTTCCTGCCGCTGACCGTCGACTACCAGGAAAAGACCTATGCCGCCGGCCGCATTCCCGGCGGCTTCTTCCGTCGCGAGGGACGCCCGAGCGAGACCGAGATCCTCACCTCGCGCCTGATCGACCGACCGATCCGGCCGCTGTTTGCCGATGGCTTCGGCCGCGAGGTCCAGCTGATTGCCACGGTCAAGTCGCTGAACCCGGCGGTCAATCCCGAGGTGCCGGCCATGATCGGCGCGTCCGCCGCCCTGGCCATCTCCGGTGCGCCCTTCAACGGCCCCATCGGCGCTGCCCGGGTCGGTTACAAGAACGGCGAGTACCAGCTGAACCCGGCCGTGGTCGGGCTGAATCCGGACAGCGATCTGGACCTGATCGTCGCCGGTACCGAGAACGCCGTGCTGATGGTGGAGTCGGAGGCCCGCGGCCTGTCCGAAGAGGTGATGCTCGGTGCAGTGCTGTTCGGCCATCAGCAGATGCAGGTGGTGATCCAGGCCATCCGCGAGCTGGCCGCCGAGGTCAACACGCCGCCGCTGGCCTGGGCCCCGCCGGAGCACGACCCGGAGATCGACGTCGCCGTGGCCGCCGCCGCGGAGAGTCGGCTCGGCGAAGCCTACCGCATCAAGGAGAAGATGGAGCGCTACAAGGCCCTGGACGCCATCCGCAAGGAGCTGTTCGACAGCCTGGCCGGCGAGGACTCCTCCTGGCCCCAGCCGCAGGTCTACGCCGCGGTGGAAAAGCTGGAGAAGAAGATCGTCCGCAGCCGCATCCTGTCCGGCGAGCCCCGCATCGATGGGCGCGACGGCAAGACGGTGCGTCCCATCAGCATCCGCACCGGGGTGCTGCCCCGCGCCCACGGCTCGGCGCTGTTCACCCGTGGCGAGACCCAGGCCCTGGTGGTCACCACCCTGGGTACCGAGCGTGATTCGCAGATCATCGACGCGCTGGAAGGCGAGCGGCGCGAGCCCTTCATGCTGCACTACAACTTCCCGCCCTTCTGCGTTGGCGAACTGGGCCGGGTCGGCAGTCCCAAGCGCCGCGAGATCGGTCATGGCCGTCTGGCCAAGCGTGGCGTGCTCGCCGCCATGCCTGGGCTCGATGCCTTCCCGTACTCGGTGCGCGTGGTCTCAGAGATCACCGAATCCAACGGCTCCAGCTCCATGGCCAGCGTCTGCGGCACTAGCCTGTCGCTGATGGATGCCGGCGTGCCGGTCAAGGGGCCGGTGGCGGGTGTCGCCATGGGCCTGATCAAGGAGGGCGACCAGTACGCGGTGCTGACGGACATCATGGGCGACGAGGACCACCTGGGCGACATGGACTTCAAGGTGGCCGGCACCGCCGAGGGCATCAACGCCCTGCAGATGGACATCAAGATCGAGGGCATCACCAAGGAGATCATGGAGACCGCGCTGGCCCAGGCCAGGGACGGTCGGCTGCACATCCTGGGCGAGATGAACAAGGTCATCGACACCCATCGCGCCGAGATGTCCGAGCATGCCCCGCGCATCATCGAGTTCAAGATCCATCCGGAGAAGATTCGCGACGTCATCGGCAAGGGCGGCTCCACCATCCGCTCCATCACCGAAGAGACCGGCGCCACGGTAGACATCAACGACGACGGCGTAGTCAAGATCTTCTCGGTGCAGAAGTCCGCCGGCGAGGAGGCCAAGAAGCGCATCCGGCTCATCACCGCCGATGTGGAGGTGGGCAAGATCTACGAGGGCAAGGTGGCCCGACTGATGGACTTCGGTGCCTTCGTCACCATCCTGCCGGGGCGTGACGGCCTTGTGCACATCTCGCAGATCTGCGAAGAACGTGTGCAGAGCGTCAGCGACAAACTGAAGGAAGGCGATATCGTCAAGGTCAAGGTGCTGGAGGTGGACAAGCAGGGCCGTATCCGGCTCAGCATGAAGGCTATCACCGACGAAGAGCGACTGGCGACCAACTGACCGCCGCGTCTGCCGGCAAGTGAAAAAGGGGCCTTCAGGGCCCCTTTTTTTTGGTCACCATCCAGCCGGGTTGGTCGCAATCCTGGCGACCAGCCTCAACAGCCGTGATCGGCGGCCTCGTCCGAGTCCTGCTCCCGGTGCGCGTGGGCCTGCACCACCTGCTGGATGCCGCCCAGGGAGAATTGCCAGATCTGCTCCACCAGCGCGTCGATGCGTTCCGGCACCGGGGCGCGGTCGGGATGCAGCCGGGCGATGATCGGGCCGGCATGATAGTAGTACAGCACCTGGCCGGCGACGCTGGCGGCGCAGTCGATGGTGATCTCGTCGTCGGGCCGACGGCCGATCAGGGCGGCGATGATGTCGTAGAGTTCATGCGCATCCGGCTCCAGGTGCTCGGTGACGATACGGTCCAGCACCTCGCTCGGGGTGGCCATCTCGGACAGGTAGATGGTGCTGAGCTGGACCTGCTGCTGGGCGTCGACGCCGCAGAAGAAGATCTCCTCGAACAAGGCGCGGATGTAGACCCGCAGGCGCTCCTCCGGCGGCGCCTCGGCCGGCAGAAACGGCGTGCGGCCGTTGCGCAGGGTCCGAAACAGGGTATCGTAGATGGCCTCGTACAGACGGCGCTTGTCGCCGAAGTGATAATGCACCGCCGCCACGTTGGCATCGGCCCGGCTGCAGATCTCGCGGATGGTAGCGGCCTCGTAGCCAAACTCGGCGAATACCTCGATGGCCGCCTGCAGCAGCCGATCGCGGGTGTTCTGTTCACCCGCGGGGGCCATGTCTTTGTCAGTCACTGTCTGATACCGGTTCATTCGCAATGTGGCGTAGTGTATACCCAACACCGGCTGCGTCCGAACCCGACCGTGCGCAAGACCACGCAAAAGACCACGCACAAGACTAGGCACAGGCGACCTTGCTAGACCATGACCAGGCGACGAAGCGCACGGACCGCATCCGGAAATGGTCGGCGGGAAGCTCTGACGGCCCGGGGAGATCGAGCGTCGCCGGCGCATCACGACCGGGTGGGCCCTGTTCTGGACAATTCCCTGCGCCATCATCCGCACCATCACCCAGAGCATCACCACCACCGCCGGTGGGGCCTGTTCGCCCTGTTCGACTGGTTCGCCCGCCTGGTGGCCACGCCGCTGGCGGTGCCGCTGGACCTGGCGATGCTGGGGCTCATCGGCGCCTCCGTCATCATCCACACGGCCGTGCAAGACTTGCCGGACACCGATACGCTGCTGGAGGTGAAGTTCGAGGAGCCGCTGCGGATCTATACGGCGGACGGCTCGCTAATGGGGGAATTCGGCGTGCAACGCCGCCGAGCAGTGGCCTTCGACGCCATCCCGCCGGATCTGGTCAATGCCTTCCTGGCGGCGGAGGACAGCCGCTTTTTCGACCACATCGGCTTCGATCCCGTGGGCCTGGCCCGGGCGACCTATGCCGTTATCCGCAGCGGCACGCCGAGCCAGGGCGGCAGCACCATCACCATGCAGGTGGCGCGCAATTTCTTTCTCACGCCGGAGAAGACCTTCCAGCGCAAGCTCTCGGAGATCCTGCTGGCGATGCGCATGGAGGCGACGCTGAGCAAGACCCAGATCCTGGAGCTGTACCTCAACAAGATCTTCTTCGGCCACCGCGCCTACGGCGTCTCCACCGCCGCAGAGCTGTACTACAACAAGACCCTGTACGACCTGACCCTGGCGGAGATGGCCACCCTGGCGGGGCTGCCCAAGGCGCCCTCGGCCAACAACCCGCTGTCCAACCCCGAGCGCGCGCTGGAGCGACGCAACTACATCCTCGACCGGATGCTGGCGCTGGGCTACATCGATGCCGAACGGCACGCGACGGCGCGGGCCGCTGCGCCCACGGCGCTGCCCTACCAACCGCCGATCGCCTTCCGCGCCGGCTATGTGGCTGAGATGGCGCGACAGGAGGTGGTACGCCGCTTCGGCGATGAGCAGGCCTACAGCCTGGGGCTACGGGTCATCACCACCCTGGACGAGCGACTGCAGCAGTCCGCCGACGCCGCCCTGCGCCAGGCGCTGACGGACTACAACCAGCGCCACGGCTATCACGGCGCCGAGGCGCAGCTGGCGGACATCGCCGGTTGGGGCCAATCCGCCCTGGACGCCGATCTGCAGCAGCGCCCGGATGTGCCAGGTCTCCCGGTGGGGATCGTCACCGCCGTGGATGCCCAGACGGCGGAGGTCTATCTCGGCGACGGCCGCAGCGAGCGCCTGCAGCTGTCCCAGGTGGAGCACCTGCGGCGCTACAGGACGGAGAACCGGCGCGGTCCAAGGCCCCGGCGCGTCAGTGATGTGGTGACGGCGGGGGACGTGGTGCGACTGCGGCAGGCGACGGACGGGCGTTGGCTGTTGACCCAGGTCCCCACCGTCGGCGGCGCGCTGGTGGCCTTGCAGCCGGAGGACGGCGCCATCCGCGCGTTGTCCGGCGGCTACGCGTTCGAGTGGTCCAAGTTCAACCGGGCGGCGGATGCCCGGCGGCAACCGGGCTCGACCTTCAAGCCCTTCGTCTATGCCGCGGGCCTCGGCAAGGGCTACACACCGGCCAGCCTGGTACGGGACGAGCCCCAGGTGTTCGGCGACTGGGCGCCGCGGAATGCCGACGACAAGCACCTGGGGCCCATCCGCATCCGCGTGGCGCTGACCCGGTCACGCAACCTGGCCACGGTGAATCTCATCGACCGCATGGGCGTGGACTACACCCGTGAATTCGTCCAGCGGTTCGGCTTCCGCGCTGACGATGTACCGCCCAACTACAGCCTGGCCCTGGGCAGCGGCGCCACCACGCCGGTGCAACTGGCCGCCGCCTACGGTGTCTTCGCCAACGGCGGCTACCGGATCGAGCCCTATCTGATCCAGCGCATCGAGGACGTGCAGGGCCGGCTGTTGTTCGAGGCCGATCCACCCCGGGCCTGCGTCTCCTGCTGGTTGCAGGCTATCGAAGGCCAGGCCCGGGTGTACCCGGTGGGCGCGTCGGACGATCCCGACGCCGAGCAGGTGCTGGACCCGCGCATCGTCTACAACATGGACTCGATGCTGCGCAACGTGATCACCGCCGGCACCGCCACCCGCGCCAGGCAACTCAAGCGCGATGACATCGCCGGCAAGACCGGCACCACCAACGAGGCCCGGGACTCCTGGTTTGCCGGCTATGTGCCGGCACTGGTGGCAGTGGCCTGGATGGGCATGGACGACAATCGCCCCCTGGGCCGCGGCGAGTGGGGTGGAACGGCGGCCCTGGGCATGTGGATCGATTTCATGCGCGATGCCCTCGTCGGCATCCCCGTCGCCGAGATCCGACGCCCCGACGGCCTGGTCTCGGTGCGCATCGACGCCAACACCGGCCAGCCGCGCAGGGACGGCGAGATCCTGGAATACATCCGCACGGAATATCAGCTGGACACCCAGGGGCCCGATCCCATCGCCTACGCCCGCGATCCGGGCGACCGGACCGCCCCCAGGATGATGGATGAGCTGTTCTGAGTCGGTTCAGGGCCAAGCGTCCCGGCGCGCTGCCTCCGGGCCGGTGACCGGGACAAAGCGCACCGGTAGCAGCTGACGCTGGGTCAGCCGGCCGTCCGGCTGTTTTTCCAGCACCGTGAGCTGCTGAATCGCGTCGCGTCCGCCGAGGGGCATCACCAGGCGTCCACCCACCTTGAGCTGTTCGACCAGGGGTTGCGGGATCTCCGGATGCGCGGCGGTCACCAGCATGGCGTCGAAAGGCGCCGCCTCCGGCCAGCCCAGATAGCCGTCACCGGCGCGCACATGCGCGTTGCCATAGCCCAGGGCGCGAAGGGTCGCGGCGGCCCGTTGCGCCAGCTCCGGCACGATCTCGACGCTGTAGACCTCGGCGCCCATCTCCGCCAGCACCGCCGCCTGGTAGCCAGAGCCGGTGCCGAGTTCGTAGACATGGTCACCCGCCGCGACGTTCGCCAGATGCGTCATCACGGCGACGATGTAGGGCTGGGAGATGGTCTGGCCATCGCCGATGGGCAGCGGATAGTTGCCGTAGGCCTCGCCGCGCAGATAGCGCGGCACGAACTGCTCCCGCGGCACCCGCCGCAGGGCCTTGGCAATCGTGGGGCGGAGCCGGTCGAAGCCCAGATAGTCGCGGGTCTGGTATACCTCAAGCTCGACGGTGTTGATCAGCTGCGTGCGCTCGGCGGCGAAGCGCTGCTGCTCGGTCATGCTATCCGGGGCGCTGCCCATGGCCATGGCGGTCAGCGGTGCGCAGAGCAGGGCGCCGCAACACAGGAGCCCGGGCAACAGCCCGGAACCGGACCTGGAACGGCGACGGCGTTCACTCCGCTCCCCCGGAGGCGCGCAGCTGCTCGGTAAGCTTGGCAAATTCACGTTGCATCTCCAGGTTCTGGAACGGCCGCAACGCCGGCACCTGACGGTCCAGCAGCCCGTCCAGCAACTGCCGGCTGGAGCGCACCAGATCCACCAGTTCGCCGGAGACGCGTACCGTCTCGTAGGTATTCCAGGCGGTGGCGATGTCCTGCTCCAGGGTCTGCCGCGCCTGGCGCACCTGGGCCGCCTGTTGCTTCAGGTAGTCGCGGTAGACGCCGGCGGCGGCAATGGTCAGCTGCTGCGCCTCGAGGTTGCCTGCCAGGATGGCCCGCTTCTCCGGGTGCTGGCGCTGCAGCGTGCGGGTGTCCTCCGCCAGGGCCTCCGCCCGCTCCGCGATGGCGTTGATCTGCGGGATATAGCGTTGCTCGATGGCCTGTTCCACGTCCAGGTGCATGCGGTTCAGCGCCCGCAGTAGCACCACGTACATGCCGTAATAGCGCCGGGCGCTCTGCAGGTCCTCGCCGCTGTCGCGCACCAGTTGCTCCAGCTGCAGGGTCACCGCCTTGACGTTGTCGAAGACGATGCCCAGGTCGACGATGTTGTCGCCCACCACAGTGGACAGCAGGAATTCCACCTGTTCGTCATCCAGTTCCAGGCCGATGCCCCGCAGTTCCGCGGCGAAATCCCGCTTGACCTCCGCCAGCGCCTGCTTGAGACGCTCGATGTTCCGGCTGCGCTCGTCGATGAGACGGTCGTAGTCGGCGACGGTCTTGCCGGTCAGGGACTTTTCCGGGGCGGCGATGCGCGCCTGGCGGTAGCGGTCGAGCTCCTGGCGGGTGGCCTCGAGTTGCTCCTGCAGCTCGCGCAGGCGCTCGCGGTATTGCTGCATCGGCGATGTGGCGAGGATGGCCACGGAGGCGTCCAGCAGGGCGTTGATCTCGTCCTGCACGTCGGCCTGATCGCGCTGGAACCAGGCGCGCTGAGGCAGGTCGCGCTGGGCCTCTTCCAGGGCCACGGTCTCTTCCAGCTTGGGCACCACACGGGTCCAGACCTGTCCGAAGGGGTCCGGCTCCTGGCTGTCCAGCGCATCGCGGGTGGACTCCCAGGCGTCCAGGGTCAGGTCCCGCGAGCGTTGCCACCAGTCGTCGGCGGTGCTGCGCGAGCGCTCCAGCAGGTCGCCGGCCTGTTGCTGCGACTGCTCCCAGGCCTCCCGCACCTGTTGCTGCGAGCGCTGCCACAGTTCCGTCGCCTGTTCCGTGATGCCGGCCGGCGGCGCATCGGCGTTCGGCGGCGCGTCTGATTGCGCGCGCGCGCCGGCGCTGGCGCTCAGGACAAGGGCAAGGACGAAACGCATGGCCATGGCAAGGGGTCTGTTTTTCTGCATAACCTACCTGTTGCAAACGCGCATTCGGTTTCGCGGGTTGGGTGTTGGCCGGCCGCGCGATCGCTCAATGCGCAAACTGCGGCTGCGGTGGTGACGGCGGACGCTGCTCCTGCGCGGCGCAATAGTCGACGGTCTTGCGCATGGCAGACAGCAGCATCTCCGCCATGTCCTGGCTGAAGCCCTCGCGCACCACCACCCGCAGCACGGCGACGTCCTCGGCGTGTTCCGGCATGGTGTAGGCGGGCACCTGCCAGCCGAATTCCCGCAGCTTGCTGGACACGTCGAAGACGCTGTAGCCCTGGATGTGGTCCTTCAGCCGGAAGGCGAACACCGGGATGCTGCTGCCGTCGCTGATCAGCTCGAACGGACCCACTGCGGCGATCTCGCGGGCCAGCCCGGTGGCGGTGTCGCGCAGGGCCTGCATGATCTGCGTGTAGCCGGCGCGGCCCAGGCGCAGGAAGTTGTAGTACTGGGCCACCACCTGATTGCCCGGGCGCGAGAAGTTCAGCGTGAAGGTGGGCATGTCGCCGCCAAGGTAGTTCACGCGAAACACCAGATCCTCCGGCAGATCCGCGCTGGTGCGCCAGACCACCCAGCCGACGCCGGGATACACCAGCCCGTACTTGTGTCCGGAGACATTGATGGACTTGACCAGCGGCAGGCGGAAGTCCCACTTGAGCGTCGGCTGCAGGAAGGGCGCGACAAAGCCACCGCTGGCCGCGTCCACATGCATCGGGATCTCCCAGCCGGTGGCGGTGTTCTGCGCCATGAGGGCCTCGTGGATGGCCTCGATGGGCTCGTATTCGCCGGTGAAGGTGGTGCCGAGGATGGCCACCACGCCGATGGTGTTCTCGTCGGTGCGTGCCACCACCTCCTCGGGGGTGATCACATAGCGCCCCGGCTGCATCGGGATGTAGCGGGGCTCCACCTCCCAGTAGCGGCAGAACTTCTCCCACACCACCTGCACATTGGCGCCCAGGATCAGGTTCGGCCGGTCGGCGGGCTTGCCCTGGGCGCAGCGGCGGTCGCGCCAGCGCCACTTAAGCGCCATGCCCGCCAGCATCACCGCCTCGCTGGAACCGATGGCGGAGGCGCCGATGCCGGGCTCCGGCGCGTGGAACAGGTCCGAGACGATGTTGACGCAGCGCTCCTCGATGGCGGCGGTCTGCGGATATTCGTCCTTGTCGATCAGGTTCTTGTCGAACGCCTCGGCCATCAGCCGCTCCGCCTGGGGCTCCATCCAGGTGGTGACGAAGGTGGCCATGTTCAGGCGGGCGTTGCCGTCCAGCATCAGCTCGTCATGGATCAGCTGGTAGGCGGTATCCGGGGCGGTTTCATGCTCGGGCAGGCGGTTCTTCGGCACCGGTCGCTGCATGCCCCGGCGGGCAAAGGCGGGCGCGAGCAGGGCATCGCGCTGCTCGGGGGCGAGGGGATCCGTGGGGCGCTTGTGTCTGGACACCGGGCAGGCTCCTGGGCGTGGGGATTGGTGCTATTGCGGCTGATCGGGGTAGGGCGTGACCGCGCCGCTGTCCTGGTCCACCCGTTCCGGCGCCACCAGCGGGCCGTACAGGTCCCAGCGACGGTCGTCGATGTAGCGGGTCGCGGCGGAGCGGTCGTTGATGCGGGTCTCGGGATGGGTCGGTCCGTAGAACGCGGGCACGCAGTCGGCGATCAGCAGCATCTGATCGTTCCAGCCGGAACCGGGCTGGTCCTCGCGCCGCGGCGGCAGCGTCATCACCGGGATCAGGAACTGGCCGTGGGGATCCGCCAGGCAGGAGTTGCCCAGATAGCCGCCGACCACCTTGCCGTGAAGGGTCTCGCTGCCCCGACGATTGCTGTAGGCGCAGAAGATGTGGTTATGCCAGGCGTTGGCGCGGATCAGGAACTGCACGTCCGGGTAGGGTGTCTTGGTCAGCTCGCCGGTGCGCAGCACGGTGTAGTCATCGGCGGCGGTGGGGATCACCACCAGTTCCGCCCCCTTCAGCGCCAGGATGCGGCAGAGTTCCGGAAATTCCGCCTCGTAGCAGTTCAGCACCCCGACGCGCAGGCCGTTGACCTCGAACACGCTGTAGGCCTCGCCTTCTTCCGGATGGACATGGCCGAAGGACCAGTTGTTGCGCTCATCCCCACCCCAAAGGTGCGTCTTTCGGTAGTTCTTGAGCAGCTCGCCCGTGCGGTCATAGACGGCGATGCTGTCGTAGTAGCGGCGCTCGCCGGCCACCGTGGCCGCCTCCGGATAGGGACAGATGATGGCCAGTCCCTGCTCCCGGGCCACGGCGGCCACCGCCTCCAGGATGCCCTGGCGCTGGATCTCCTCGGCCAGCTGATGGGCGCTGGCGGCGTCGGTGACGTCGTAGCCCGTGAGATAGAGCTCCGGGAAGCTGAGCAGGTGCACGCCATGGCCGGCGGCGCGTTCCGCCACTGCGCGCAGGGTGTCCAGGTTGTCGCGCACCGCCTGCATGTCGCCGGCAGTGCCTTCGCCCTGGTACAGGCCGAGACGGAGGTGGCGCGTCTGCGCAAGCGCATCGCTGGTGAAGCTCTGGACGATCACGGCGGCCTCCGGATGGGGTCGGACGGTGCATCAGCGGTCGGTCGCTGACACATCAGTCGCATAAACTACCGCAGCCCCAGCACGAATGCCAACGACCGCCTCGCTCCGCCGGCCTAGCGCGCGAGCCGGGCCAGGCGGCGCTGGTACCAGCGCATCACCCGCAGGTGGGCGAACGCCTGCGACGGCAGATACAGGTACCAGGGCAGGGCGGGGGCGTAGTCGTGGATGGCGGTCAGGGTGTAGCGCTGCTCCAGCACGGTCTGGAACTCGAAGCGCGGCAGCCCGTCGGCCTGGCGGCGGGCGAGCAGGCCGCCGGTGATGCGATAGACCTCGCGTCGGGGCGTGCAGTGTTCGGAGGCGCGGCGCAGGCGCAACAGCCTGAGCCCGGGCGTGGCCAGCAGCACGTCGATGCTGCCGTCTGCGCCGATGCGGGTGCGCACCAGGGGCCACAGACAGCGGCCGAGCCAGCGAAAGTAATTCCCCGCCACCCAGGCGGCGTCCTGCCCGGGGGGCAGCAGCACCCGCTGGATCGAACGCACCAGTGACTGGCGCCGCATCAGCTCCAGGTCCTGTCCCTGTACCGACTGCCGCGGGCTGGGCCGCAGGCGGCCGGTCTGCGGGTCGACGGCATCCGCGAGGGCGGCGCGAAAGCCGCGGGCCTGTGGCGCGATGGCCTGCTGCAGCGGATTGTCCTGCATGCAGGTGTCCTGGGGCAGGCTCTCGACCACCGCGCCCACCATCATGCCCGGTGCACCGCTGACCACGCGGGCCACCAGCGAGGCCAGCCGCGTGGGCATCACCGGCACATGCACGAATGCCCGCCGCACGCCCAGCACCTCGGCGGTCTGCCGCAGCATGGCTTCGTAGCTCAACCATTCGGCGCCGCCGATATCGAATGCCCCCTGGTAGCGCTGGGGCTGTCCGAGGCTGAGCAGAATGGCCCGCACCAAGTCCTGCAGCGCGATCGGGCGCGTCAGCGAGCGCGACGACGGCGGCAACAGGAATGCCGGCAGCCGCCGTACCAGGTCCACCAGCAGGCCGGGTCCGGTGCCGCCTGGACCGACCACCAGGCTGGCGCGCAGCGCCGTCACCGGCACGCCCTGGGCGGCCAGCACCATCTCTACCTCGCGCCGGCTCCAGAGCAGCGGCGAGAAGCGAAAGCTCCGGGGCATGACGCCGCTGACGAAGACGATCTGCCGCACCCCGTTGGCCGCCGCGGCCTGGGCGAAGTTGTCCGCCAGCACCAGGTCCATGTCCCGCGGGCTGGCCTGGGTGAGGCGGGACGACGGCGCCAGCGAGTGCACCAGATAGACCGCATAGTCCACGCCCGCCAGTGCCCGGCGCACATCGTCCAGCCGGAACAGATCGCAATGGCGCCAGTGGACGCCCCCGTGGCTGTCCGGTAGCCGGCTGCGGGCGGGTGAGCGGGTCAGCGCGACGACGTCATGGATCTCCGCCAGCCGCGGACAGAGCGCGCTGCCGATGAAACCGCTGGCGCCCGCGACGGCGATCCGCGCGCGGGACCTGGCCTTGATTGCTGTGCTTGCCGATGGATGCGCCTGCTGCGCTCCGGATTCAGCCACGGCTCGGACCCGGCTCAGACCATCACCCCGGGCGAGAAGCTGTAGCTGTCGATGACATTGACATAATTGGCGCGCTCGTACTCCGACGGATTCGGAATGGCCAGGGCGCTGAGATTGCCGCGGACCTCGGTAACCGACTCGAAGCCCTGGGCCTCCATCCATTCGCAGAGCCCCCGCAGGATGTGTGCCACCTGCCCGGTGCCCTGCTTCAGCAGTGTGCTGCACAGATGCACCACGTCCGCCCCCGCCAGCAGCAGCTTGATGGCGTCTTCGGCGCTGTGGACGCCGCCGGTGGCCCCCAGAGACAGGCCCTCGATGCGGCCATACAGGATTGCGATCCAGCGCATGGCCAGCAGCGCCTCGGGCGACGTGGACGGGTGCAGGCTCGGCTGCAGGCGCAGGCTGTCGATGTTGATGTCCGGCTGGTAGAAGCGGTTGAACAACGCCACGCCGTCGGCGCCTTCGGCGGCCAGCCGCTGCACCATGTTGCCCACCGAGCTGAAACTAGGCGACAGCTTCATGTTGATGGGGATGCCGATCTGGCCCTTCAGCGTGTGCAGGATCTCCAGGTAGCGCTCCTCCACCTGGGTGCCGCTCTGGTGGATGTCCGCGGCCACGTAATAGACGTTGCACTCCAGCGCATCGGCGCCGGCCTGCTCAAGCTCCCGAGCATGGCTGAGCCAGCCCCCGGGGGTGACGCCGTTGAGACTGGCGATGACCGGAATGTCCAGCGCCTCCTTGAGCCGGCGCAGATTCTCCAGGTACTGCTCCAGGCCGCCGCTGAAGTCCTGCCAGTCCGGCAGAAAGCCCTGGTCTGCCTCGGCAAAGCCGGTGTCCTGCTGGTGCAGAAAGCGGTTCATGGTCTCCGTCTCGGTGGTGATGGCCTCCTCGAACAGCGAGTACATGATGATGGCCGCCGCGCCGTGGTCCTCCAGCTGGCGCGCCTGGTCGATGCTCTTCGACAGCGGCGAGGCGGACGGCACGATCGGGTTCTTGAGCTCAAAGCCAAGATACTGGGTGGTCAGGTCCATGGGTGTCTCCGAAATAGGGATCGGGATCGTGGATTTTTAACCGCAGAGCCGCAGAGAAGCCACAAAGCACATCAAGATGATGTTTGGACTCGGCATCTGGACCCGCCAAGGCGCCCCGGCGGTTCAACAGCGCCTCCCGACCCCAAGCATATTCGCCTTCTCTGAGTCTTCTCAGCGCCCTCTGCGCCTCTGCGGTTAATCCGAGTCTTCGGTTGGTCGGCTTGGCTACGAGTCACTCGCCACGGGCTTGTCCGCCTTCTGCCAGGCCAGATGGGCGAGCTGCTCGTAGAGGGCGTATTTGCTCTCCACATGCCGCTGGGCCAGCTTCAGGAAGTGCTCGGCGGCGTCCGGATGGGTGCGATTGAGCACGCTGAAGCGGGTCTCGCTGGCCAGGTAGTCGCGGTACGGGAGGCTCGGTGCCTTGCTGTCCATGTGCAAGGGGTTCTCCCCCGCGGAGAGCTTGCGCGGATCATAACGGAACAACGGCCAGTGACCGGAGTTCACGGCCATGTCCTGCTGTCGCAGGTTGTTCGACAGGTCCACGCCGTGGGCAATGCAGGGCGAGTAGCAGATCAGCAGCGACGGGCCGTTGTAGGACTCGGCCTCCAGGAAGGCGCGCACGGTCTGCACGTCCTTGGCGCCGAAGGCCACCTGGGCCACATAGACGTTGTCGTAGGCCATGGCCATCATGGCCAGGTCCTTCTTGAAGGTCGGCTTGCCGCCGGCGGAGAACTTGGCCACGGCGCCCATGGGCGTGGCCTTGGAGGTCTGGCCGCCGGTGTTGGAATAGACCTCGGTGTCGAGCACCAGCAGGTTCACGTTGCGGCCGCTGGCCAGCACATGGTCGACACCGCCGTAGCCGATGTCGTAGGCCCAGCCGTCGCCGCCGATGATCCAGACACTGCGCTTGACCAGCTGCTCGCAGACGCCGGCCAGCATGACCGCCTGCGGATCATCCATGGACGCGAGTCTGTCCTGCAGTGCCGCGACGCGCGCGCGCTGCTCGAAGATGCCGGCCTCGTCGGATTGATCGGCGTTCAGCAGACCCTCGGCCAGGTCGGTGCCGATCTTGTCCGCCAGCAGGGCCACGAGCTCGCGCGCCTGCTCGGCCTGCTTGTCGACCGCGAGACGCAGACCGAGGCCGAACTCGGCATTGTCCTCGAACAGCGAGTTGTTCCAGCTCGGACCACGACCGTCACTGTTGACGGTATAGGGCGTGGTCGGCAGGTTGCCGCCGTAGATGGACGAACAGCCGGTGGCATTGCCGATGAGCATGCGGTCGCCGAAGAGCTGCGTGGCGAGCTTGATGTAGGGCGTCTCGCCGCAGCCCACGCAGGCACCCGAGAACTCGAACAGCGGCTGCAGCATCATCGCATGCTTGATCTTGCTGCCGTCGAGCCGGGTACGGTCGTATTCCGGCAGCGTCAGGAAGAAGTCCCAGTTCGGCTGCTCGATGGCGTGGCGCTCCTCCGCCGGAACCATGTTCAGGGCCTTGCGCTTGGGGTCCTTGCGGTCGCGGATCGGGCAGACCTCCACGCACAGCCCGCAGCCGGTGCAGTCGTCGGGAGCGACCTGGTAGGTGATGTGATGGCCCTCGGGGAAGTCCTTGCCCTTGATCTGCACATGCTGGAAATCAGCGGGGGCCTGCTCGGTGAGCGCCGCCGGATAGACCTTGGCGCGGATGGCCGCGTGCGGGCAGACCAGCGGGCACTTGCCGCAGTGGGTGCAGAGGTCGTCCTCCCACTTGGGCAGTTGCAGCGCGATGTTGCGCTTCTCGAAGCGCGTGGTGCCGGTGGGCCAGGTGCCGTCGGCGGGCATCAGGCTCACGGGCAGGCGGTTGCCCTGACCCGCGATCAGCGTCGCCGTGACCCGCTGCACGAAGTCCGGCGCATCCGCCGGTACCACGGGCGGGCGCTCGAAGCCGCTCGTGACCTGGCCCGGCATCTGCACCGGGTGCAGGCCGTCGAGGGCGGCGTCGATGGCGGCAAAGTTGCGCTCGAGCAGCCCCTGACCCTTCTTGCCGTAGGTCTTCTTCACGGCGTCCTTGATCCGCGCGATGGCCTCGTCCCTTGGCAGGATGCCGGAGATGGCGAAGAAGCAGGTCTGCATGATGGTGTTGATGCGCCTGCCCATGCCGGTCCTGGCGGCGATGTCATAGGCGTCGATGACAAAGAACGTCAGCCCCTTGTCGATGATGTGCCGCTGCATGCTCTGCGGCAGGTCGTCCCAGACCCGGTCGGCGGGCGTCGCGGTGTTGAGCAGGAAGGTGCCGCCGGGCGCCGCCTTGTCGAGCATCTCGTAGCGGGTCAGGAAGGTCGGCTGATGGCAGGCGACGAAGCTGGCCTCATTCCCGCCGATGAGATAGGTGCTGTTGATGGGCCTGGGGCCGAAGCGCAGGTGCGAGATGGTCACGGCACCGGCCTTCTTGGAGTCGTACTCGAAGTAGCCCTGGCCGTAGTTTGGCGTCTCCTCGCTGATGATCTTGATGCTGTTCTTGTTCGCCGACACGGTGCCGTCCGAGCCCAGGCCATAGAAGACACAGGCGGTCACGCCCTCGCCGGCATCGGGCCTGAAGCCCGCATCCCAGGCCAGGCTGGTGTGACCCACGTCGTCGATGATGCCGACGGTGAACGGGTTCCTGGGCGTGTCCGTGTTCAGCGCGTCGAAGACGCCCTTCACCATGGCCGGCGTGAACTCCTTCGACGACAGCCCGTAGCGGCCACCGACCACCCGCGGCATGGTGCCCAGGCGGCCTTCGGCCACGGCGGTGGCCAGCGCGGTGATGACGTCCTTGTACAGCGGCTCGCCGTCGGCGCCGGGCTCCTTGGTGCGGTCGAGCACAGCAAGCTTAGTAGCGGTCACGGGCAGCGCGGCCAGAAGCTCCGCGGCGGCGAAGGGCCGATACAGCCGTACCTTGATCATGCCCACCTTCTCGCCGCGGGCGACCAGGTGCTCGACCGTCTCTTCGGCGGCACCGATCCCGGACCCCATGAGCAGGATGACCCGCTCCGCGTCCTCGGCCCCGACGTACTCGTACAGCCGGTACTGACGACCCGTGAGCGCCGCGAATTTGTCCATCTGCGCCTGTACCATGCCGGGCACGGCGTCATAGAAGGGATTGACGGTCTCGCGCCCCTGAAAGTAGACATCCGGATTCTGCGAGGTGCCGCGGATGACGGGGTGATCCGGATTCAGCGCCCGCTCGCGGTGGGCCTTGACCAGATCCTCGTCGATCATGGCGCGGATGGTCTCCACCGGCAGCTTGGCGATCTTGCTCACCTCGTGGGAGGTGCGGAAGCCGTCGAAGAAATGCAGGAAGGGGATGCGTGACTCCAGCGTCGCCGCCTGGGAGATCAGCGCGAAGTCCTGCACCTCCTGCACCGAGGCCGAGCAGAGCATGGCATAACCGGTGCCGCGGCAGGCCATGACATCGGAGTGATCGCCAAAGATCGACAGGGCCTGAGCCGCCAGGGAGCGCGCCGACACATGCAGCACCGTCGGCGTCAGCTCGCCGGCGATCTTGTACATGTTGGGGATCATCAGCAACAGCCCCTGCGAGGCCGTAAAGGTGGTCGACAGCGAGCCCCCCTGCAGGGCGCCGTGGATGGCGCCCGCGGCGCCCGCCTCGCTCTGCATCTCGACCACGTCGGGGACCGTGCCCCAGAGATTCTTGATACCCAGCGACGACCACTCGTCGGACCACTCGCCCATGGGCGAGGCTGGGGTGATCGGATAGATCGCGATGACCTCATTGGTCATGTGGGCGACGTAGGCGGCGGCCTCGTTGCCGTCGAGGGTAACCATCTGTTGCTGCGACATCGATTCGTCCCGGAGCTGTGGATACACGACCGGATCGCTGGGTCGACTGCACCCGCTCGACCGGCCTCTGGAAAATGACAAATACTGACTATAGCCCGATTCGGGTTTCGATCGTGTGACCGGCGGCGACCGCCCCGCAGGAATTTGCGGCAAGCATGATCGGGGTCAGATGCGTAGTTCGCTGCCGGCGCCCCATCGAAATCGCACGCTGTCGGTGCATAGCCACGTTCCCAATCTGACTAGGCTGGGCCTGGATGGCATAAGCCGTGTACTTATTTTCTTCCCGGCCTGGCAAAAATGTCACCGTACTGTGTGACTTGCAAAGTCGCCCACTTGAATCCGATGCTCGCTGTGTAGTAGCTTATGCGGTTGGTGACCCAGAAAAGTCCAGTCCGGCGACCCGCTGCCAAGCGGAGCGAGCACAGATGAATACGCGCAGCCAGCAGATAGTCCGCCAGGTCTCTACCAACCTTCGGCGGGCGCCCAGCGTCCGCTGGACTGCAGCCGCATGGGCCATCCTTGCGTTTGCATTGTTCTCCCTGCCCACTGCCGCGCTCGCGGTGAGCGCACCGCAGTCCGTCACACCGGACGCTGGTATCACGGCAACCGTTACTGCGGATCCGCTGGAATTGGTTGGCCATTGGGGCTCTGGCCACTACTTGGATATTGTTGTCCAAGGCCAGTACGCTTACGCCGCAGCAGGCACGACCCGTCCGAAAATTTTGATAGAGCCCAGCTGATATGAAAGCGTCAAAGCTCGCACTCTATTTGATAGCTTTAACGATCAATCTAATTTTATTTGGAAGCTCTACCCATGCTCAAACCACAGTAACTATTAATGTTTGGGCGAGTCCCTCCGAGGGAGGTAATGTTGGTTGTTGGCCATCGAATACAATCCCTATCGGCACTGATGCTGTCAAGTCCCGTCTGATTGTAAAGGCGCTTACGAAAGAGTTCGGGGCGTTCGCGCCGCCACTGTTTGAGGCACTCGACAGGCGTTGAGTGTTTCAGCGCCCGCTGCGGGATGTGTTGATTGTAGAGTTTCACGTAGCGCAAGAGGGTCTCATGCAGGTGTTCCCCGGAGCGGAAGCGTGTGGTCTGCAGCACCTCGCCGATGCGCCCGTTGAAGCGCTCGATCATGCCGTTGGTCTGCGGGTGTCGGGGCTTGATCAGGCGATGCTCGATGCCGTAGGCGGCGCAGATCCGATCGAAGGCATGCCGGCCGGTCGGTTCGCGTTGTCCGGTGGCACAGAAGCGATCGGAGAACTCCTTGCCATTGTCAGTCAGCACCTTGGTGATGGTAAACGGCGCGGCCTTCAGGAGGCGTTTGAGGAAGGCGCTGGCATGCTTGGCTGATTTGGTCGGCAGGATCTCCACGTAGACCCAGCGAGAGGCGCGGTCGATGGCGGCGAAGAGGTACTCGCGCTGATCCTGGTCCGGCATCTGTGGCAGGTACTTCACATCCACATGCACGAAGCCCGGCGCGTCGTCCTTGAAGCCCTTCGGCGGGTCCTTCTGCGGCTCCTCGCGCGGGAGCAAGTCCTTCAGACGCGAGACCCCGTGGCGGCGCAGACAGCGATCCAGGCCCGAGCGCGAGACAGTGTCGTTGATGAACTCATGGGTCACCACCAGCAGGTCATCGAGCGGCAGCAGCAGGAGCTTACGCAGCTCAACGACCAGGGCCTCCTGGGCCGGAGAGAGGTTTGCATGCAGGGTATGCGGCCGATGCGAGGCGTCCTCGGTCCCTTCACGATTGCGCCACTTGCGTACCGTGATCGTGCTCAGGTTGTAGCGCTGCGCCAGCACGCTGGTGGGCTCTGTCGAGGCTTGCAGCTCCCGGCGGATCGCTGGTGTGGTACGGGCGTTCTTGTGCAGGCTCACTTGCATCGGCGCTGGCTCCTCGGTGCAACGCATGATCATCAGGGCCGCGCGGGATCGGCGCCGCGCTCGTGGCCGGGGTAGACTCTAGTCGCCCTCCGGGCTCCTGCCGTCTACCCCGGCCACGAGCGCCTCCAGGACCCCGCGGGCGAGGAAGAGAGGATAGCTCCTCTTGGGTAAATAATCACACGGGACGGAACACCTACACCACCGGTGCCATCACGGCTGCCTGCACGGTTACCGCTAGCTTCAGCCAGAACAGCTACGTCGTTACGGCCACAGCAGGCGCCAACGGCAGCATCAGTCCGGCCTCGCGCACCGTCTTGCACGGCGACACCACCACCTTCACGGTGACGCCGGATACCAATTACCGCACAGCCTCGGTTAGCGGCTGTGGCGGCGCGCTCTCCGGCGATATCTATACGACCGGGATCATCACGGAGGCCTGTACCGTCAGCGCCAGCTTCGAGTTCGACCCGGCAGTGGTCACGGCCACGCAGACGTCAACGTCCTATCGCCCGGGTACATCATTAACCGTCACCAACCAGCTGAACGACACCTCCGGCGCAACACAGCTGTCGTTGGTCTGGACGCCCAGCCTGCCGGCCGGCTGGACCCTGCAGAGCGCGAGCGGTGACGGCTCCCCCGAAGTCAGTCAGAGCGGAACCGAGATCCTCTTTACCGGCAGTCTCGGCAGCCTGCCGATTGACTTCAGCTACCAGGTTGCCGTGCCTGCAACTGCCAGCGGCGAGTACAACATCAGCGCCGTTGCCGAATACCAGAACGCGTCCATGATCAACCCCATCAGCGTTTCCGCCGAGCCGAATCCGCTGGGGGTTCAGCAAGTCACCTACCACAGCGCCGATTATCGCGACACGCGCTGGCAGGTCGACAGCACCGAGGCAAGCCGCGTGCTGGCCTACTGGCGTGCATCGGCCTACCACGTCGATGCCGAGGGCGCCGACGGCTATGCGCCGGGCAGCGGCAGCACGGATGGTTCGCTGCACAGCGCCGACTATCGCGCCACCGAGTGGCAGATCGACAGCAGCGAGGCCAGCCGCGTGCTCGCCTACTGGCGGGCTGGCGCCTACCATGTCGATCCCGCCGGAGCGGACGGCTATGCCCCCGGCGCCGGCACCGCGGCCGCGGCTGCGTCCACCGCGGCAACCGGCCTCACCGCCACCCAGGCGGCGTCGGGCTTCACGCCGGGAACCACGCTGAGCATCCGCAACAGTTTCGACCCGGCCGAGGCTGGCTCACTCTTGTCCCTGCTCTGGACCCCGACCTTACCCGCGGGCTGGACGCTGGACAACGCCAGTGGTGATGGCGCTCCGGAAGTGAGCCCGGACGGCACCCAGATCCTCTTCACGGGCAGTCTCTCCACACTGCCGATCGAATTCACCTATCAGGTCTCGGTGCCCGCCGACAGCTGCGATCCGGTGGATATCCGTGCCGAGGCGGAGTACCAGGCCGGCACCATGGTGAATCCTGCCGTGCAATCGGTCGCGCCCGAGCCGCTGACGCTCTCGCCCGTTGACGGCGAACATCCGGTGCTCGAAGACCGCACCGTCACCGGCGAAGCGAGCGAAAGTGCCTCCGGCAGCATCACCGCCGGTCGCAACTACATCATCACGTCTACCGGCAATGTCACTTTCACGGCGGGCCAGCAGATCCGCCTGCAACCGGGCTTCCGGGTGCAGACCGGCGGACAGTTCCGCGCCGTGATCGATCCGTCGCTTGCCACCCAGGCGCTGGCCAGCGTCTGCGCCACGCGGCAAACGGCGGCGATTGACACCGCTCCCGCCAATGCCGCCGGCACGGACGCCAACGCCCTTGAGGACGCGGCCATTATCGCCCCCCGGGCCCAGCGCCTGACCTGGAGCGCCTTGCCCGCGGGCCTGCAAGCGCATCTGCTCGCCCACGAGGCCACCGTGCACGACGCCCAGCAGGACGCCGCCGGCGAGAGCATCGTCTTCGCCACCGTAGCCGCCCTGCTGGCCGACGACGACAACGTCCACAGCGACATCTACCACTACGCCGTGCCCGACGACCGCCTGGAGCTGATCAGCTATGGCCTCGACGGACAGGCCGGCAACGCTCCCAGCGACCAGCCGCGGCTGCATGGTGACGGTCAGCAACTGGTCTATCGCTCAACGGCCACGAACCTGGTTGCCGGCGCGCAGAATGCCTTCGCGCAGCTCTACCAGTACGATCTGGGTCTGATGACCCTGCGCCGGCTCACCACCACGGCCTTCGATGGGCCGGTCGCCGGCGACACTGGTCAAGCCCTGGTGGCTGGGGACTGGGCCATCTTCCGCACCGACGCGGAGGACCTGCACCCGGCCGGACCGGGGCTGTATCGCCAGCATCTGTACCACGGCACCCGCGAACCCGTCGGCCTGGACGCCTGGGGTCAGCAGGATCCGGATGCACATCGTCCAGCCGCCGACGGCGCTGGCAGCGAGATCGTCTATCAGCGCCCTGAGGACGATGCCAGCGTGCACATCTACCTGACCGACACCGTGCAGGCGGAGCGTCTGAGTCTGCTCAGTGATCCCGCTCTGGGACAGCTCACGCACTGCTGCGCCGCCATCAGCCCGGACGGGGCTTACTTCGCGTATCGCGAGCAGGGCGAGGAGGGCGACGCCTGGCTTCACGTCTGCAACCGCAGCCAGTGCAATTACGAGCGACAGCCCTGGCCCGACGACGCGGCGATACAGGACGTCGCGCCGCAGTTCAGCGACGATGGCGCGGAGCTTTGGTGGATTGCCCCCGAGCAGGGGCCGGGATTGCCAGAAGTGCTGCACAAGGCGCAGAATGGACTCTTGATGCCGGTCGGGGCGTGGTAGGTCTCGCCCCGTGAAGAAACCAAGCTCACATGTTCAAGCGTCGTATCTGGGCCTGTTCTCGGCGAACGGGCCACCTGTCGCTCGTGCTGGCGCTGCTCGCCGGAGTGCCCGCCAGCGCCGATAACAACTTCCTTGACGACCTGGGTCCGTTTGGCGCGGATCCAGTTGAAGCCAGCGGCCCGCCGCGGGAGCTGCCGGCGACGGCCGAGGATCGCGAATTGGCGAGCGCAAGCGCGGTCAGCGCCGCGGAGTCCGCCCGACTGACGCAACTGGCCGGAAATGCCAAGCTGCTGAACGCGCAGGCCGTCCTGCAGCCGCTGTCGCGGGGTGCGCCAGAAACCTCCGTGATCGTGATTCTCGAGCCCTCCGCAACGGCGCGCGAGCTTGCGGCTCAGTCGCACTACGCGCTCAACCGTCCGGCCGCTTTCGAGCGTGCGGGTGCCCCCGTCTACTACGACCTTCAGAACACGCACGTCCGCGGCCTGCTGCGCGACACGGTGAGCCAGGCGGTTGATCGGTTCATCGTCGAAAACGAGCGGGTAGGGTTGGTCGTCACCCAGCGGTTCTCCTATCAGTTCGGTTTCGCCGGTCGAGTTGATCTGGACACGCTGGAATACCTGCTTGCACACCCGGATGTACTGAGCATCGAAGAGGACGGAATCCTGTACCCGCATCTGGCCCAGGGCATCCTGCTGATGCAGGCGGACGGACCAAGCGCCGCCTATGACGGTAGCGGCATCAGCATTGCCATCGTCGACACCGGGATCGACACCTCCCATCCGATGCTCGGTGGCGGCGGTAATCCGATCTTCAACGACAAGGTCATCGGCGGCTACGATACCGGTGATGGCGACGCGGACCCTCGCCCCAACAGCAGCACCGGAGACCCCCACGGAACCGCCTGCGCCGGCATTGCCGCCGGTGCTTTGGGTACTATCGGCGACTATATCGGCGGCGTCGCCCCCGGCGCGAAGCTGTATGCGTTGAAGATCTCGGCGGGTGACGGAGGTTCCGCCACCTTTTCGGCCATGATCGCTGCCTGGGAATGGGCCATCACCCATCAGGACGACGATCCGGACAATCCGATCATGGTGATCAGCACCAGCTTTGGCGGTGGACGCTATGCATCGACTTGCGACAGCGCTTCATCCGGGATGACCACCGCAGCCGCTAATGCCGTCGCTGCCGGAATCAGCATTTTCGTCTCCTCCGGTAACGACGGGTACTGCGATAGCATGGGATGGCCCGCGTGCATTTCCTGGGTCAATTCGGTTGGCGCGGTGTATGACGACAATTTCGGAACCTACTACCCCTGCGTTTCCAGTGCATCCTGTGCCAGCAAAATATCTACGACCCAATGCACGGGCTACTACGTGGTTGATAGCACTGCGCCGGACAAGGTTACGTCCTATTCCAACTCAGCTGACTTCCTGACGCTGTTCGCTCCGGCAAACCAGGCGTATACCACCGACATTACCGGCAGCGGCGGCTATGCTTCCGGGGACTACACCAGCGGCTTCGGCGGTACCTCGGCCGCCTGTCCCTACGCCGCTGGCGCCGCCGCCGTCTTGCAGGCCGCGGCCAGGGCCAAAACCGGCGCCTTCCTCTCGCCGGCGGAGGTCACATCCTATCTGACAACCCATGGCACAATCGTCACGGATAGCAAGATCACATCCGTGCAGAAGCCGCGCATCGACCTTCAAAACGCCGTCGATGCGCTGCCTGATGGGACTCCTACCGTGACAGTCGCCGCTACGGATGCGACCGCCACGGAGGCCGGTCCGACCACGGGCACCTTCCGCTTCAGCCGCACGGGCGATACCAGCGCGGGGCTGAGTGTGAACTACACCGTGTCCGGCACTGCGACTGCCGGCACCGACTATCAGACACTGGGAACCAGCATCAGCTTCTCCGCTGGAGCAAGCACCGCAGATAAAGTGCTTACCCCGATGCAGGACGCGCTGGTGGAAGCGGACGAGACAGTCGTCCTTGCCCTGGCAGAGGGCAGCGGGTATGAGGTTGGCAGCCCGTCAAGCGCCACGGTGACCATCACAAGCGACGACGTGCAGAGCTATACCGTGACGGCCACGGCAGGCACGGGAGGCGAAATCGATCCGTTATCGCGCAGCGTGATCCATGGCGATACCACGACTTTCACCGTGACGCCCGACAGCGGCTATCGCATCGATACCGTCATCGGGTGTAGCGGCACGCTCTCCGGCGACACCTACACCACGGGCGCGATTACCGGCGTCTGCGCGGTCAGTGCGAATTTTATCGAAGGCTGTGTCGATGAGCTGGTTTTGGAAGATCAGACCGAGTCAGCCTCTATCTCTCATGTCGCCCGCCAAACCATCATCGCCGGACCCGGCTACACCATCGCATCCACCGGTGATGTCACCTTTGCCGCGGGCCAGCAAATCCGTCTGCGTCCGGGGTTCAGCGTGCAGGCAGGGGGGCAGTTCCGCGCCACGATCGACTCGTCGGCCTGCCCGCCATAACCGCCTGATCATTTGCCAGAGGATTCTGGCTCCTGCCTTGCCATGATCCGCGGCCCGGGGTACCGAACACGAAGGATGCATCGGATTCAAGGATGCAGGTCATCCCGTCTTCGGGCATCATCCCGGGGTCATGGATTACAGCACCCTCGACAGCCTGCGCAGCCTTCACCCCGCCTGGCGGCTCTTGCGCTCGGAGCATGCGCCGCTGGTCGCGAGCTTCCTGCATCGCGCCTTCGTCGCCCCGAACGTGCGGGTGATGGCCGCGGCGGATCTGGCCGAGGCCCTCGAAGACGCGCTGTTTGCGCTGCGCGAGCAGCTCGGTGAGGGCGCCTTCCCGAAATCGGCCATGGACTATCTCAACGACTGGGCCGCGCCAGAGAAGGGCTGGCTGCGCAAGTTCTATGCCCAGGGCTCGGACGAGCCCCAGTTCGATCTGACGCCGGCCACCGAGAAGGCCATCGCCTGGCTCGGCAGCCTGACCGAGCGCAGCTTCGTCGGCACCGAGTCGCGCCTGCTGACGCTGTTCCAGCTGCTCAAGCAGATGAGCGAGGGCAGCGAGGTCGACCCCGACAAGCGCATCGCCGAGCTCGGCAAGCGGCGCGACGAGATCGATGCCGAGATCGCGCGGGTGCGTGCCGGCGACCTGGCCCTGCTCGACGATACCGGGCTGAAGGATCGCTTCCAGCAGTTCATGCAGCTCGCCCGCGAGCTGCTTGCGGATTTTCGCGAGGTGGAGCACAACTTCCGCCTGCTCGATCGGCGCGTGCGCGAGCGCATCGCCCTCTGGGAGGGTGCCAAGGGCGCGCTGCTGGAGGAGATCATGGGCGAGCGTGATGCCATCGCCGACTCCGATCAGGGGCGCAGCTTCCGGGCCTTCTGGGACTTTCTGATGTCCAGCCGCCGCCAGGAGGAGCTGACCGAGCTGCTCGAGACCGTGCTCGCGCTGCCGCCCGTGCGGGAGCTGCGGCCCGATGCCCGCACGCGGCGGGTGCACTACGACTGGCTCGAGGCCGGCGAGCATACCCAGCGCACGGTCGCCCTGTTGTCGCAGCAGTTGCGCCGGTTCCTCGACGACCAGGCCTGGCTGGAGAACCGGCGCATCATGGACATCCTGCACGGCATCGAGGCCAAGGCCCTGGCCCTGCGCGAAGACCCGCCGACCGGTGCACTGATGCAGATCCCGGCGCTGGCGGTCAGCATTGATCTGCCCATGGAGCGCCCCTTGTATACGCCGCCGCTGCGCCCCGTGATCGCCGCGCTGGCGCTAGAGGCGGGCGACGCGGAGATCGATGCGAGCGCCCTCTACTCCCAGATCGTGGTCGACCGCGCTCGGCTGTCGCGGCATATCAAGCGCAGCCTGCAGCAGCGCAGCCAGGTCACGCTGCGCGAGCTGATCGAACAACAGCCGCTGAGCCAGGGTCTCGCCGAGCTGGTGGCCTATCTGCAGCTCGGCAGCGACGGCTTCCGGACCACGGTGGACGAGGGCGCCCAGGATGTCATCACATGGGAGGCATTGGCCGGCGACGGCGCCCCCGTTCGGCGCACCGCGCGCCTGCCGCGGATCATCTTCGTGCGATGATGACGACCCAGCACCGCGTGCGTGCGGGACATCGGCTACACTCGTCCCATGACAAATTCGGCTCATCGACTGGATGATCTGTCTGCCCGCGGGGCTGGAAGTGGACTTTCGCCAACAACTCTATGCCTACGAGGAGCAACAGCGTATGCCGTATGTCACTACGGTTGAGCAAGCGGGGGTCGAGAAGGGTTTGCAGCAGGGGTTGCAGCAGGGCTTGCAGCAGGGCCTTCAGCAGGGCCTTCAGCAGGGCCTTCAGCGGGGCGAGGCCACTATCCTGCAGCGCCTGCTCAGCATGAAGTTCGGCGCCGAGGCGGCTGAGCAGTACCGCACCCGCATTGAAGCCGCTGAGCCGGAGCAGCTCGAGCGCTGGTCCGAGCGTATCCTCAACGCCGAGACGCCCGAGATGATTTTCCACTGAGCGGCGCGCCACATCGACGGCCCGCCAATCAAGCTCGCATGGCTTCGTTCGACGATCCAGGGCAGCTGCCTGACACCCCCGCCGAGGCGAAGGACGACGACCTGTCCACGCTGGCGATCAGCCTGCTCAAGGGCGTTCTCTATCGCGAGGGCGACGAGCGTCTCTGGAACGCGCTGCTGCGCCTGCAGGGCCGGGTGCGTGACTATCTGTCGGTACTGGGCCTTGAGCTCATGCTCGACGAGGCCGAGGGCTATGCCTTCCTGAAGAGCCGGCCCGATGACGAGGCCGGCGAGAAGCGACCGCGCCTGGTCGCGCGTCGGCCGCTGTCGTTTCCGGTCAGCCTGTTGCTCGCGCTGTTGCGCAAGAAACTGGTGGAGTTCGACGCCGCCGGTGCCGACACCCGCCTGGTGCTCACGCGTGACGACATCGCCGAGCTCATGCGCGTGTTCCTGCGCGACAGCAGCAACGAGGCCCGACTCATGGACCAGATCGAGACGCACATCAACAAGGTCGTCGATCTCGGCTTCCTGCGCCGCCTCAAGCCGGCCAGCGGTGCCGCCGCCAGCCCGCCGAGCTACGAGGTCCGGCGCATCCTCAAGGCCTATGTGGACGCCCAATGGCTGACCGAGCTGGACGCCCAACTCGAGGCCTATCGCCGCCACTGCGGTGCGGACACCAGCGATGGCTGAGCCGCGGGCGCTCGAGCTCGATTTCACCGGTGACGATCGCCTCTCGGGCTTTCGCCTGCGCCGGCTCGAGGTGTTCAACTGGGGCACCTTCGACGGCCGTGTCTGGAGCCTTCAGCTCGACGGCAGAAACGGCCTGCTCACGGGCGACATCGGCTCCGGCAAGTCGACGCTGGTGGACGCCATCACGACGCTGCTGGTGCCGGCCCAGCGCGTCGCCTACAACAAGGCCGCCGGCGCCGATGCGCGCGAGCGCACCTTGCGCTCCTATGTGCTCGGACACTACAAGTCCGAGCGCAACGAGGTCACGGGTGCGGCCAGGCCCGTGAGCCTGCGCGACCACAACAGCTACTCGGTGATCCTCGGCGTCTTCCACAACGCGGGCTACGACCAGACCGTCTCGCTGGCGCAGGTGTTCTGGATGAAAGACCCCCAGGGCCAGCCCGCGCGCTGTTATGTCGCCGCCGAGCGCGACCTCGGCATCGCCAGCGACTTCGCCGGGTTCGGCTCGGACATCGCCCAACTGCGCAAGAAGCTGCGCGGGCTCGGTGCCACCCTGGAAGACAGCTTCCCGAAATACGGCGCCTGGTTCCGCCGCCGCTTCGGCATCGACAACGAGCAGGCCCTGGAGCTTTTTCATCAGACCGTGTCCATGAAATCGGTGGGCAACCTCACCGACTTCGTGCGCAGCCACATGCTCGAGCCCTTCGACATCGGCCCGCGCATTCAGGCCCTGATCAGCCACTTCGAGGATCTCAGCCGCGCCCATGAGGCCGTGCTCAAGGCCAAGCGACAGGTCGAGATGCTCACGCCGCTGGTGGCCGACTGGGAGCGCCACGGCCGGCTCACGCAAGAGACGGACGCGCTCAAGGCCTGTCGCGACGGCCTGCGGAGCCATTTTGCCGGGCTCAGGCTGGTGCTGATCGACGAGCGCCTCGCGCGCCTGGGCGAGGACTGGACGCGGCTGGACACGCGCATCCAGCGGCTGCAGACACGCCGCGACGACGCCCGTCTGCAGGTGGATGAGCTCAAGCGCGCCGTGGCCGAGAACGGCGGCGACCGCCTGGAGCGCCTGGCCGCCGAGATCCGCCAGAAGGAGGCCCTGCGCGAGGCCCGCAAGACCAAGGCCCAGCGCTATGCGGACCTGGTGGCCAGCCTCGACGAGACGCCCGCCGCGGACGAGTCGGCCTTCCTGGCCCAGCGCGGCCGTCTGCAGACCCAGCGCGAGGCGCTGCACGCGCGCGAGGCGGACCTGCAGAATGCACTGACCGAGCTCGGCGTCAGCCTGCGTCAGGGCCGCCAGGAGCAGGATGCCCTGCAGGCCGAGATCGACAGCCTGAAGCGCCGGCGCAGCAACATCGACGACCGTCAGATCCAGATCCGCGCCGCCCTGTGCGCGGCCCTCGGCATGGACGAGGACGCCATGCCCTTCGCCGGCGAGCTGCTGCAGGTGCGCGACGAAGAGCGCGACTGGGAGGGCGCCGCGGAGCGCCTGCTGCGCGGCTTCGGCCTGTCGCTGCTGGTGCCGGACGAGGCCTATGCGGCCGTGGCCGGTTGGGTCGACGGCAATCAGCTGCGCGGCCGGCTGGTGTATTTTCATGTATGCCCGCGTCGCCGCGGCGACCTGCCCGAGCTGCATCCCGACTCCCTGGTGCGCAAGCTGGCCATCAAGCCGGACTCCGCCTTCTACGACTGGCTCGAGCGCGAGCTTGCGCATCGCTTCAATGTCGCCTGCTGCCTGACGCAGGAGCAGTTCCGGCGCGAGACCCGCGCCATCACGCGCGCCGGCCAGATCAAGGACCCCAGCGGCCGGCATGAGAAGGACGACCGTCATCGCATCGACGACCGTAGTCGCTACGTGCTCGGCTGGACCAACGAGGCCAAGATCGCCGCGCTGGAGGGGCAGCGCCGTCAGATCGAGGCCCGCGTTGCCGCGCTGGCCGAGCAGACCGCGGCCCTCATGGCCGAGCGCCGCGCTCTGGCCGCTCGTCTGGAGGGCCTGGCTCGGCTGCAGGAGTTTACCGACTTCGAGGAGCTCGACTGGGCCAGCGTCGCCACCGAGATCGCCGCCCTGATTGACGAGCGCCAGCGCCTGGAATCGGCCTCGGACCTGTTGCAACAGCTCACTCGGCGTCTGGTCGAGGCCCAGCAGGCCCAGGCCGACGTCGAGGCCGATCTGGAGCAGGTGCGCGCCAAGCGGGCCAAGGTCGAGCAGCGGCGCGAGGACCTGGAGACCCTGCGCGCGCAGACGCGGGAGATTCTGGAACAGGGGGCAGGGGAGCAGGGGGCAGGCGAGGGCACGATTGATGGACTGGCGGAGCGCATCGAGCAGCTGCGCGCCGAGGCCCTCGGCGAGCACACGCTGACGGTGGAGAACTGCGACCGCCGCGAGCAGGACCTGCGTGGCTGGCTGCAGACCCGTATCGATTCCGAGAATCGCAAGCTCGGCGATCTGCAGTCGCGCATCGTCAAGGCCATGGTGCGCTACAAGGACGACTTCAAGCTCGAGACCCAGGAACTCGATGCCAGTCTCGAGGCCGGTTTCGAGTACGCCGCTCAGCTCGAGCAGCTGCGCCGAGACGACCTGCCGCGCTTCGAGACCCGCTTCAAGGAACTGCTCAACGTCAACACCATCAACGAGATCGCCAACTTCAACGCCCAGCTCGCGCGCGAGCGCGAGACCATCAAGGAGCGCATCGGCCGCATCAACGAGTCGCTGACCCAGATCGACTACAACCCCGGGCGCTTCATCGTGCTGGAGTCCCAGCCGACGCCGGACGCCGACATCCGTCAGTTCCAGGCAGACCTGCGTGCCTGCACCGAGGGCGCACTGAGCGGCGAGCAGGACAGCCAGTACTCGGAGGCCAAGTTCCTGCAGGTCAGGGCCATCATCGAGCGCTTCCGTGGTCGCGAGGGCACCGCCGAGCTCGACCGGCGCTGGACCACCAAGGTCACCGACGTGCGCAACTGGTTCCTGTTCGCCGCCAGCGAGCGCTGGCGCGCCGATGGCAGCGAGCACGAGCACTATTCCGACTCCGGCGGCAAGTCCGGCGGCCAGAAGGAGAAGCTCGCCTACACCATCCTAGCGGCCAGCCTGGCCTATCAGTTCGGCCTGGAATGGGGCGAGGTGCGCTCGCGCAGCTTCCGCTTCGTGGTCATCGACGAGGCCTTCGGTCGCGGCTCGGACGAGTCGGCGCACTATGGGTTGCGCCTGTTCCAGCAGCTCAATCTGCAGCTGCTCATCGTCACGCCACTGCAGAAGATCCACATCATCGAGCCCTTCGTCTCCAGCGTCGGTTTCGTGCACAACGAGGGCGGCCGCGACTCGCGCCTGCGCACCCTCAGCATCGAGGAATACCGCGCCGAGAAGGCCCAGCGCGACGCATGAGCTGGACCGACCTGGCCGACGTCAAGGCCCAGTTAAGCCGGCGCTGGCAGCGCGGCGAGCTGCTGCGGCCGCTGGTCACGGCTGAGCATGCCTTCCCGTTGCGCCTGCGTCTCAAGGCGCCGACGGCATCCGAGCTCAGCGAGCGCTTCGAGGACGTCCGCGCCTGGGTCGCGGCCCTGGCCGCGCTGCCGCAGCTACGCCTCGACTGGCGCGAGCTCAGGCATCGCGTCCTGGGCCAGCAGCGGCTGCCGCAGGCCATCTGGGTCGACAGCCTGGATGACGCCGTCGCGCTCATCGGCCGGCGCGCCGAGACCCGCCGCTTCGAGGCGCTGGTCGCCCTGACCCGCGCGCAACGGCCGCAATTGCTGGGCTGGCTCGGCAAGCGGCCGTTACAGGCCCTGGAGCTGGCGGACGACTGGGAGCGGCTGCTCGGCGTCGTCGACTGGGTGGTCCGCCATCCGCGCCCAGGGTGCTATCTGCGTCAGGTGGATATCCCGGGCGTGCACAGCAAGTTCATTGAGGCCCACCGCGCGGTGCTGGCCGAGCTGCTGGATCTCTGTCTGCCGCCAACGGCCATCGTTGCCGAGCAGACCGGCATCGGCCGCTTTGCGGCCCGCTATGGCTTTCGCGACAAGCCCGTCCGCATCCGCTTTCGCCTGCTCGATACGCGGATTCAGCTGTTGCCCGGCGTGACCTCAGCGGACATCACCCTCGACGCCGAGTGCTTCGCCGGGCTTAAGACTCCCATCCGGCGCGCCTTCATCACCGAGAACGAGATCAACTTCCTCGCCTTTCCGCCGCTGCCCGAGGCCATGGTCATCTTCGGCGCCGGCTATGGCTGGGATGCGCTCGCGCAGGCCCGTTGGCTCCAGCGGTGCGAGCTGCACTATTGGGGCGACATCGACACCCACGGTTTCGCCATCCTGGATCAGCTGCGCGGCCAGTTCCCGTCCGCGGCCTCCTTCCTCATGGACCGCGCCACCCTCATGGCCCACGCGCCCCTCTGGGGCGAAGAGCCAGAGCCCGTGCTGCGCGATCTGCCCCGTCTCACCGAGGCCGAGCGCAGCCTCTTCGACACCCTGCGCGACAACCGCATCCGCAAAGGCCTGCGCCTCGAGCAGGAGCGCATCGGTTTCCGCTGGGTGGAGGCGGCGCTGGCCCGGCTGGACCACCAGCCCGCCTGATCGTTGGTCTGCCGCTCAGGGTGGACTTCCGCGCCGTTGCCGGTGGGCTGGGTTGAGACCGAATGCGCGCACCGCTCAACGGCAGCACCCTGCGCTGCCTGGTGCCTCGCCAATCCTGTACTATCCGCGGTATGGATCTGAGCCCTCTGAGTAGGCCGCGCCTTCCTGTTTCAACATCGCTCATAGAAGGTTTTTAGGCGGGACGCCAAGGAAATCAGCGTCTCCTGAGCTGGCGCAACCCGGTGAGTCAAGCGAGAACGAAAGATGTGCATCAACGTCAATAACTGTCGTGCCTGTCTGCTGCTGTTGCTGTTCGGTCTCTTTCCCTGGCTGGCGTTGGCGGAACCGACAGCAGCACCGGCAACAGCAGCAGAACCGGCATCGACACCGGCACCGGCACCGGTTCTTGTGGGTCTGGATGCCGCTTTCGGCCACAAGGTCAGTACCTCCGAGCGGGCGATTCAGCAGGGTCTCGAGATCGCCATTGCCGAGATCAATGCCAGCGGCGGGGTGCTGGGCGGCCGGCCACTGGAGCTGGTGACGACGGACAACCGGTCGTTGCCCGCGCGCGCCGTGGATAACGTTCGCGAGCTGGCCGCAATGCCGGACCTGGTTGCCGTGTTCGGTGGCAAGTTCAGTCCGACCTATGTCGAACTGCTGCCTGTGGTGCACGAGCTCGGCCTGCCTCTGCTCGATCCCTGGGGTGCCGCGGACACGGTCATCAATCACAGTTTCCAGCCCAGCTACACCTTCAGGCTGTCACTGAAGGACTCCTGGGCCGCGCCGGTCATGTTGCGTCATGCGCTCGAGGTCCACGGCGCGCGTCGGCTCGGAGTGCTTCTTCCAAACACGGCCTGGGGCCGCAGCAACGAGACGGCGATCGCGCGCGCGGCCGGCGCCCTGGGGCAGGCGGTGGTCGCAAAGGTCTGGTACAACTGGGGCGATACCTCGTTGCGCAAGGCCTACGATGAGCTTCTGGACTCCGGCGCCGAGGTGGTGATACTGGTGGCCAATGCGGCCGAGGGGTCCATTCTGGTGCGCGAGATGGCGGAGCGGCCCGTTGCGGAGCGACTGCCCATCGTCAGCCACTGGGGCATCACCGGCGGCGCCATGGTCGAGCTGTGCGGTCCGGCGCTGGACGCGGTGGATCTGAGCGTGGTTCAGACCTTCAGCTTCTTCGGGCGCGAGCAGGAACCGGCGGCGCAGCGGGTGCTGGCCGCACTCCGGGACGACTACGGGATCGCGGGTCCGGTCGACCTCAAGGCCCCGGTCGGGGTGGCGCACGCCTACGATCTGATGCATCTGCTGGCGACGGCCATCGATCTTGCGGGCGGCACGGATCGGGCCACGATCCGGGATGTGCTGGAAAATCTCGGTCCCTACGACGGACTGATCAAGCATTACCCGCACCCGTTCACTGCCGAGCGTCACGAGGCGCTGGATGCGGGCGATGTGTTCATGGCCCGCTATGGTGAGGCCGGCCAGATCCTGCCCATCGGGCACTAGCGTGATACCGCAGTCGCCCAAGGTCGCGGTTCGGCTGCACCACAAGGTCCGGCGTCTGGCCTTTCTGGTGGCCGCCCTGATCACCAGCGCCCTCGCCATGCTGGAACTGGCGACGCTGGTCTACGAGATGCCGCGCGACGCGCGCTCCGCCAATGCCACCGCAGCGCGGATTCTGGGCTCCTACCTGTCGGTGTCCATCAACGATCGCGTGGATGACCTGGCACGCCTGGCGGAGACTGCGCTGGTCTCGACCGCGCTGAGCGATTCGCGCGGAAGAGACGCCTATCTCAAGCCGTTTTTCGACCAGCAGAATGCAGCCTTCCAGCACTATCAACTGAGCCTGCTGGACTACCGGGGTCGCCATGTGGCCGGTGCCGATTTCAGCGAAATCGAGGGCGGCGATGCGGCCAGGGCGCTGGCCACCGAGACCCTAGAGAGCGGCCGTCCGACGGCCAGCGCGCTGCCTGCACCGGATGAGCGTCTGCTGGTGGCGATACCGGTCTTCTTCCGCTACGCGGACGGACCAATCGGCATCCTGCTCGGGAACATCGACATCGGCAGTCTGCTTGCGGCGCAACCGCTGGACGATCTCGATGACCATTCGGTGCGCGTCCTTGACGGGGCCAGGTCCGGCGTCGTGCTGTCCGCGGATGCCAGCGCCGAGCCGGGCTATGCGCCGGCAACCTTCGACATGCGCCATCCCGGGTTACCGGACCTCTATCACCTGACATTCGAGATCGCCAATACCTCCAACCCCTGGCTGGCGCCCCTGGTCATGCGCCTGCTTGCCTGGACCCCCGTGCTGGTTTTCTTCATCTGGCTGGCCTGGTGGCTGGCGGGTCTGATGGCGCGGCGTTTCAGTCTGCGCATCGAGGCACTGGCGGCGGTGCTGAACAAGCCCGCTCCGACGCGCGCCGCCGATATCCCGGAGGATACAACCGGGGATGAGATCGCGTTGCTCAGTGAATGCCTGCGCGACTCGCTGATGGAAGGGGAGCGGGCCAATGCCGAACTCGAGCGCCTGGCGCACTTCGATGCCCTGACCGGCCTGATGAACCGTACCTATTTCGAGCGCGATCTGGCGCAGGCACTGGATCGTGCCAAGCGTCACGGCTACCGGCTGGCGCTGCTGTTCATCGATCTGGACCGGTTCAAGGCGGTGAACGACACGGCCGGCCACGCGGCCGGTGACCGGGTACTTGAGCTGGTCGGTGCGCGGTTGAGACGTCGGGTGCGCGCCTCGGATCTGGTCAGCCGGCTTGGGGGTGACGAGTTCACGGTGTTGCTGGAGCCCTGTGAGTCGCCAGCCCTGGCTGAGCAGGTGGGGCGGTCTCTGGTGAAGGCCATCAGCCAGCCCTGTGACCTGCCCGGCTATCTGCCCGGAGCCGGGAAGGTCGCCGGGCAGGTCGCCGGGCAGGTCACCGTCGGCGCCAGCGTCGGCATCGCCTATTACCCTGAAGACGGCGACACCGTCGAGAAACTGATGGGCTGTGCCGATCGGGCCATGTACCAGGTGAAGGATCGCGGCGGAAGCGCGGGACGGCCAACCGACCCATGAATGCCCGCGCCATCCCCCGAGAACCCGCCGTGCTGCTGCGCCCGATGCAGCAAGCCGACCTGCCGGCGGTGCTGGCGGTGGAGCAGGCGGCCTACAGCGCGCCCTGGGGTGAGGGTATCTTTCGCGACTGCCTGTGGGTGCGCGACAATGCAGTGGCCATAGCGCGCACTTTGCTCGCTTCTACGATATTTTTATCAATTTGTGTATGAGGATTCTTACTGTCATTGGCACGCGACCTGAGGCCATCAAGATGGCTCCGGTGGTTGCCGTCCTGAGAAGCGTCCCGGAGTGCGACGCGCGATTGTGCGTTACCGCGCAACACCGGCAGATGCTTGATCAGGTGCTTGATCTCTTCGCATTGCAGCCCGATCACGACCTTGACATTATGCAACCGGGGCAGGATCTCACCGACATCACTAGCAACATCCTGCTTGGCCTACGCGATGTCCTGCACGCTGAGCGCTACGATTTGTTGCTGGTTCATGGGGATACCACCACGACAATGGCAGCTGCATTAGCAGCCTTTTACGAGAAAGTACCCGTTGCCCATGTCGAAGCTGGTCTCCGTACCGGGAACATCTATGCGCCATGGCCGGAGGAGATGAATCGCAGCTTGGTCGGCCGTATCGCCGCGCTCCATTTTGCGCCTACGTTACGTGCGCGTGGCGCGCTTTTGCGTGAGGGAATTGCCGATTCAAGTATCCATGTCACCGGCAACACGGTCATCGACGCGCTGCAACAGATTACTCAGAGACTCGAAGCAGATGTCACGCTGCAAAAGCGCCTGGATAGGCAGTTTGATTTTGTGGATGTAAGTAAGCGTCTCATTTTGGTTACTGGCCATCGGCGCGAAAATTTCGGCGACGGATTCGAGCGTATCTGCCTGGCACTTAAGCGCTTGAGCCAGCGCGGTGATGTGCAGATTGTTTATCCTGCTCACCCCAATCCTTCGGTTCAAGAGCCTGTGCGTCGTTTGCTTCGGGGCGTGCCAAACATTGAACTTATCGAGCCTCAGGACTATTTGCCATTTGTGTATCTAATGTCGAAGGCCTACTTGATAATCACCGATTCTGGTGGCGTGCAGGAAGAGGCTCCAGCGCTCGGTAAACCGGTGTTGGTGATGCGCAGGCGAACCGAGCGGCCGGAGGCCGTTGAAGCCGGCACGGTCCGCCTGGTTGGCACGGATGTTGAGATAATTCTCGCCGAATCCAACCGGCTACTCGACGACACGGATGCTTATCAATTGATGGCCCGCGCACATAATCCATATGGCGATGGCCAAGCCGCTGGGCGCATACTACAAGCAATCCAGGCGTTCCGAATATCTCGATGCAGTTAAACCAATTCCCCGCCTTAGCTGCCCGAGTGCTTGCTTCAGGCATCGGAAAGGTCAACTGCAGGTGGGGCGATCCGAGATCAACGCAGACCAGACCGTCAGTATCCAGAAGAGTAGTGCAGGCGCAAAGTGCAGCAAGATGCGGTTGATGCTGGCGCCACTGTCCGCCCATTGGGAGGCATCGGTCCAGAAAAACAATACATAGATTGCGAGCAGGGATAATGTGGTCCACATGAGCCCGGCTCGTAGCACCTGATCACCGAGTCCGCGCACAATGAGAACAGCGGCAACCAGCCAAGAAACGGGGATGAGAAACGGCAGTAGATGCCAGTTATTACGTATGAACAGGTGCTCGATCACGGGCTCCCATGAACCGCCCAGTTGAAGCGAAAATACCCCCACCCATGATAATTCTAGTCGATCCGGGCCGATGATGACGTTCCCTAGCATCGGCACTTCAACATCGATGCCCCCGGCGATCCAGACGAGCAGGCCGCCCGTGCCCACCGCAGTCAGGACAAGCAGTAACCAATTACGGCTGAGGCGAGCCGCCAGAACTGTCGGCAAGAACAGCAGCATCCAGATCATCCCTTCGCGCTTGATCAGTGCGCAGGCCAAAGCCAGCAGGAGGGCCAGCAGCGCCTGTCGCCAATCGCCGTCGCGCACCCAGTGCATCAAGGCGAAGAAGGAAAGCCCCAGGGCGGTTGCGAGCCACAGGTCCGCATAGCCGGCCAGAGCAATGTGCGTGTTCAGCATGGGTAGCGACAGAAGCAACCAGGTGAACACCAGCGATGTTAGTGCTGTCGCTCCCCAAAGCCGTGTCTGGCCATAAAAACCTAATGCCAATGCCAGTGCACAGCCGATCCAGGGTAGATTGACCGCCGTCTCGTTCCAGCTCCCGAAGGCCAGTGTCGGCCATGCGGCGATGAGTGAAACCGTGGGTGGATAGCGCCAAGCCCGGATGCTGTGGGTCTCCCCCGTGGGGTCATCCAGCCAGGTGTCCGGTCCAACGAACGGCACCAAGTCCTGGGCGTGGGCCCAGATCTGGGCGCGGACCGCCCATGTGGTCCAGGCATCCCATGGATAGAGGGGTAGCCACCAGACCTCCAGAGACAGGTTCAGCAGGCGGATGCAGACCAACAGCAGCAGGAGTGCAACAAGCAGCCGTTGCAAGGGCATCGGCCGACGTGATGCATGTGCATGGCAAGAACGCATGGTCGTCACAGTCCACCCGAGCCGGTACAGCCCCAGGGCAGCCATGGTCAGGATACCGGCAGTTAGTATAGGAGGCCAAAAAGTCAGCCCCAGAACCGGATCCATGCTTGAACCAAGCGCTGCCTGCAGCCTGAGCTGGAGCGTTGTGCCAAGCAGCCCCAGAACATACCCATACCCAATCAGCAGGGGCCAGCGACCGGGGGCTGGCTGTGGAAAGAGCAGGCGCAGCCAAAGCACCGCGGCCACGCAGGGCAGAGTCAGCGCGGCAACGACGCTGATCAAGCCTGCTGACATCATTCAACCCTCATTCTGTATAGGACGGCTATCCCGGGAATCGCCATCAAGGGCTCTACCGGCAGCCGGCGCACGCCGTTTACCAGCTGCCGTGTCGCGGGGTTATATTGAATATCCGCCGGCGGCTGGATCAGGAGTAGATAATCGTCCGCTTGAACTTGGTCCGGATCCGGCAGGTGCATCATCCCTGGATTCGTGTTCAACGGCAGCAAACGATAGCGCGTTCGCAGTGAGAGGAAGCCATCCGGGTCTGCGGTGACCATGATTATTCGATTCAGATTTGGTGACAGGTACTTTCGAACCTCTGTCACCAGTTTGGCGATAGAGCCATCCGTATCGTTGATCGGGTTACGCGCTCCGGGCAGTGTGTCGCTGTGGCGTTCGAAGGTTTCTTGCAACCTTTTATACAACTGCCATTGCCACTGGGCATCCAGCACCAGCCATGCCACCATCAACAAGGCTGCCGACCCGGTCAGGAGACTGCGGCTATCGGCCTTGATGGAAAGCGCCATGAAGAGGCTGCCACTGATCAGAAGCCAAATTGTTGCCTGAATCAGCGGTATGGTCTGCCACTGATTCCCGACGTGTTCGCGAAAGTTGATCGAACGCATGCTCCAGGGTTCGCGATAGGTCCAGGATCGAAGCAAAACCCGCAAACTGTAGGCGATGGTACGCGGCTTTTGCATCAGCAACACTTGCGCTAACGTTAAGGGCTGCGAAATCTCTCCTTGTACTGTCAAGCCGAGTAGTTCAATCCGTCCGGCCCAGGTGGCTTCGGTGGTCAGGTTTACCACGCCCTCCTGTTTCTGCGAATCCGTGAGCACATGGGCCTGCAACTGCAGTGGCGCCATACTGGACACCCAAAAGATCTGCAGGTCCTGGTCGCTGGTCAATCCCTTCAGGTGCCAACTGAGCGTGCCAAAGCCCTCAGCCTCAATCGCGGGCAGTTGCACGAGCACCACTGACGTTTCGTTCTGACCGGCCCGTTCAATCATCAGCCCGTCACTGTTCACCCGGCCCTGTCCCAGCCGTAATTCCATCTGATCCGGTGCGATCAGCACTGGCCAGGATGGCAGTTTCGTCCTGTTAAGCTGAACGGTAACAAGCCCGACAAGGGTAAGCAATAAACCAATTACGGCCGCCAACACCGCGCGCACGACTGGTAGCATGCAACTGTACCGATGTGGGTCGACCGGTGCAGACAGCGGGGGCATGTAGCCATCAGATGCATCAATCATGTGCCTTGAAGGTTTTGTGGATGGGTACGCAAAACGGTTTCATAGATGTCGGCGACGCGTTCGGCAATGGCATCGATCCCGAAAGATGTTTCCAACGCCTCCTGACCTTGTCTGCCCAGCGCCACTCGTCGAGCGGGATTTTCTCCAAGTTGGCGCAAGGCAGATGCAACAGAAGAGGCATCACCTGGGTTCGTCAGCAGGCCATTGCCGCCTTGGCGAACCACCCAACCTGTGCCGGATCCCGGAATATCGCTGACCACCAGTGGCTTGGCGAAGTGCATGGCCTCGAGCAGGACGAGTCCGAAGGCCTCCGTGCGTTCAATGGAGGGAAGGCAGAAGACGTCGCAGGACGCGAGAAGTGCCGCCAGTGCCGCGGGCGTGGCATCCCCCCATAGGGTCACCTTATCCTGCAGGCCGTATTTGCGAATCAGGGCGTTCAGCCTGGATGCCTGGTCCCCTGTGCCGACGATAATGGCCCGTGCATCAGGCAGCATGCCCATGGCCTGGATTAATATATCGTGGCCCTTGTAGTAGGTCAGTCTGCCTATGGACAGCACCCGCAGTCCGGTTCGACCCCAAAGCCGTTCTGCATCTGTCGTCTCCCGTGCACCAGGGGCTTTAAGGCGACTGGCATCTAGCCCCAGTGGGATCGTGGTGCAGCGCTGGCGCCACGGTCGTAGAGCATCGCTGCTCTGCAGGTAGGGTGGCGATGTGGCGATGACAGCCGCGCTGGTAGCCAGCAGCCGTTGTTCCAACGGACGATAGAAATGGTAGGCGAACGCCAGCCGTCGGTCCACCCGCGACCTAACCACATCGGCATGCCAATGCACGACCCAGGGTAGCGCCTGGGCGCGTCGAGACAACAGCGCCGTGAACACAGACACATTCGGCAAATGTAGATGCAGCACGTCCGGACGAAATTCCAGAATGCAGCGATTCAGCCACCGGAGATACGCTGGACTGATCGGGACGTAGAAGAACCGCCCTAGCGTGGGAACGTGGTAGACGGTGGGCCCCACGTCATTCGGAGAAGCGCCGGCGGTTGATGCAACGCCGACCTCATGGACCAAAGCGCCGGTGGCGATCCCTTGCCGCTCGAGCGCGCTCAGCAGATCTGCCAGGAAATACTCCACGCCTCCGGGTACCGGCGGATAGTACTTTCCCAGGTGGAGAACCCTCATCAATGGCAATCAGACTTGTGCCTTGCGGAGTCTTGCCCCCTTGTCGTCCCCATCGAAGCCATCGCTTGGTTCAGGTCTGCCTCGATGATGGATAACTGCTGAGCAAGTCGGCGGATCTTACGCTCTTGTCGTGAGCGCTCAATATCCAATGTCAAAATTTTCAGTAGTATGAGAGCAAATGCGAGGACAAGCGCGAGGATTGGTGGATAGCTGACGCCGAGATGGTGTGCAATCAGATCGAAGACGCTGGGCCAAAAGCCAACGACGACGACAGTGACCGCAACAGCGATCCACCAGAGAGCAAAAGGACCATGCAGATGATCGCGCCTGATCAGCCACAAGATACCCAAGCCCAGGAACAGGCCGAGGAGGAGAGAGGTCAACTGGTAAGTCATTGAGGAAACGAAACGGATTTTAGACGCTCTTGCCGTGTGGCCGTGACTGTGCGGAACGACTTGTACCGCGCCCGGCGTAGGCTAGGCACAGTACGCTCGTTTGCAGCATATACCGAGTGACCGCCCACCAGGAGTGGAAGATGCGAGAGTGGCCGTGCCGCCGGTCGCGCATGCGGACGGGAACCTCAACAACGCGAAAGCCATGGCGCTTAAGATCAAGGAGCACTCCAACGTCCTGATAGTCAAACAAGGTTGCGTAAGGTTGGGCCAACTTGGCGATGGCCCGCCGGTTGTAGGCCCTGAAGCCCGAGGTCAGGTCCTCGACCGCCAATCCGCCGATCCCCTGAAAGAAGCGCCGCGCCAGTTGCCGAGAAGCACTGGCCCGTTCCGGATAGGCGCCAATTGCAACATCTGCGGTGCCGGACAGGACCGGGCTCAAGACCGGGCCAACGTCAGCAGGCATGTGCTGGCCATCTGCGTCGAGGGTCACTACAACCTGCCAGTCCTGCCGCAATGCGTAGCGCAGGCCAGCCTGCGTTGCCCCCCAGGCGCCAAGCCGGAAGGGCAGTCGAAGCACCGTCGCGCCGATTGCTTCGGCGCGTACCGCCGTGTCGTCCGTGCTGGCATCGTCGACAACCAGCGTCGGCCCATTCACATGGTGACGTACCTCCGCAACCACGTTAGCGATGCTGGCTGCCTCGTTGAAGGCGGGGATGACGACCACGAGGGGTTTCCAATTAGATGCCCAAAAACTAGACCGTAGGGTACCACGACGCATCGTCAGCCACGTGCCGCAATTGTTGGCAAGATGACACATATTGTCCGCCTGGCGACAACGATCCGGATCAAGGGTGCCTTATCTTGTCTGCATTGAGCTTCGGTGCCACTGCGAAGATCGCAGCCAAGATTTCGTCCGTTGTGCGTTCCCAGCTGAAGCGATCTCGATACCTTTCGCGGCCGATGCTTAGTCTGAGCAAGTCTTGGTGCTGTAAAATCGCGTCGAGTGCCGATGTCAATGCCGCTATATCGCCTGGCCGGAACAGAAAGCCGTTGACGCCCGGGGACACGATGGCACCAATCCCGCCCACTGCGGAGCCGACGACAGGGCATCCAGCCACGAGGGCCTCCGCCAGCACCATTCCGAAGGATTCTGCAGTCGAAGTACTGGGCAACACCGTTGCGACCGCCGATGCGTACAGGTCACCGAGGCGCCGACGTTGGTGAAGGTAGTCAATATGGCTTACTCCGGGGAAGTGCCTGCGTGGTATTGGCCCAACGGCGGTCAAGCCGAGATCAGGATACTTGCTGCGCAGGCGACTCCACGCTTCGTAGAGCAAACCAAAGCCCTTGCTCTCTACATCGACCTTGCCGACAAACAACAGGTAGGGTTTGCCCTCGGACCGCACGCCACCGGCAATCGCGTCGTCGACGCCTGGAGGTGCGTAATGGAACACAGCCTCTTCCAGGCTCGAAAGCCAGGGGGACGTCTGCCGATAGGCATCACTGGCGACAACGATGCTGCCTGCGCAACGAAGTGTGCCACGGCCGAGCGTGCGATGGTACGCGGTGCCGACGAGGCGTCTCGGCCAGTCCGCGCCGGTGACGTCGCTGTGATAGACCAGACAGACCGGTATCTGAAGCGCCCTGGCGCAGCGCAGGGTGATATCGACCAGCCCGGGAACCGTGAAATGGGCATAAATGATGTCCGGGCGGTACTCACGTAGATGTTGGAGGATATGGGCGCGCCAACTCGGGTGAAAGCCTCCGCTGAAGACCTTCCAGGGCCTGTGCAGCCGCGCCGCCGATCCGGTTTCATCGCCATGCAGCGTTTCGACCTGGAGCCCTCGCAGACACATTCGCGTCACGGTTTCGTGGAAATAGCGCTCTGCCCCGCCGGTTCGCACGTTTCCGTACTGCGAAACGGCGAGCACGCGACTAGCTCGCGCTGCAACGAGCTGCTCTGTTAGCTCCGTTGTCGACGTCTGTGTTGGTTCTGAGGTAGTGGTGAGCGAATTCACAGGCTATTTCGGTCGGAGAAAGCGGCTCCCTCACGCCGGCAAAGTTCGCATAACAACTTGTGCAGCCGGATTGCCTGGGACTGCCAGGAAAACGCCTTCACCCGCTCCACCCCTAGGTCGAAGGCGGCGTCCAGGGTGTCGGTACTCCACTGGTCCTGCAGCTCAACGAGCGCCTGAGCGATGCGTCCGCTCTCGTTCGGCACGGCAATGCCTCGGCGCAAGTGACTGAGCAACCGGGGAACCGGATCGGACGCATTGGTCGCGATGTGGAGCACGGGCCGACCGGCTCCAAGATATTCGTAGATCTTGCCTGGCACCTGATCATCTCCCCGATTGCCAAGATTGATCAGGACATCCGCACGTCGCTGCAGCTCAAGACAGGTGTCGTGCGGCTGCTTTCCGAGCAGTGTCACCCGATTGCCAATTGCACGGAAGGCCGCCGCGAATGGCCCCATATCCCCGACGAGAACCAGGTGCACGTCCTTGAGCGCGGACAGCGCCTGGATGAATGCATCCGGTGCACGAAAGCCAGGATAGAAGGTGCCCGTGAAGAGCACCACGAACCGCCCCTTCGGCCAGTCCTCAGGGAGTTCATAATCGGGCGCAGGGCGCCAGCGCTGATCGAAGCCCTGGCGGATCCAGGTGAAGCGGTTGGGCGGCAGATTATGACGCGCAGCCAAGGTCCTTGCCACCGCCTCCGTCGTCACCAGGAGCCTATCGGCCCGTTGACAGACCTGTCTTTCGAGCCTAACGTCTAGACGCATACGCCATTTTGGTGTGTAGGGCGCAACCAGCGGATCCGCGAGATCGACCAGCCACGGCAAGCCCCAGGCGCGCTGGGCCCGCAAGCCAAGCAGCAGATCGACGCCAGGCTCGTGAGAGCTAATGATCAAGTCGTACCGCCGCTTTGCATGAAGCCGCCGCGCAGCGTGCCATGCAAAAGGCAGCCATTCCGTGCGAACGTCCGGAAAAACCACCTGATCCAGGATGCCGCGCGCCCATCGGTATGCCCGCTCTACGGGCGTCGGCGGTGACGGACCGCTCGGTGAAGCGGCCGCAATCTCCGGGTTCGGTGAGCCCTGGCTACGGAAACGCCTGGCACCAAAACTCGATAGCCCAACAAAGGGGCCAGCAAAGCAACGATGCACCTGCACCGACGCCTCGAGTGTCGGCTCGAATCCCCAGAGGTTGGGTATCGACGGCGATAGCACGTCGAGCTCCGCTCCGAGCCGCGCAAGCTCGTTGCTCAGGTAGTACCAGCGCAGCGCCTGGGCGGCCAGGACCGGCGGAAACTCGTACGCGAACAACAGAATCCGTATGTTCATAACTCAACGATTTAACAGGTGTTTGATGCAACTGATGCCCATCCGAATCAGCGCGCAGACCGGCTTGCGGCTCGCATCCGTGTGTTGCCGAATGAATCCTGATCCGTCTCCCTGAGGAGCGTTGCTAATTGTGAACCATTATGTTAAATCATCACCCACGAAAGATGGATGATCGGCGCTTAGATCGGTGACCCTGAAAAGTTGGATTTGTCACTGGTTGAACATGCTGTGCCCATGCCGACACGATCTAGAACTGGTAGTAGCTCTTGGTTTAGCGCTGTGTCTTGATAATGCCTGCAAAAATTGGTCCCGTCATTGTGGCCTTAACCGAGGGCCTTGATCTTATTGGAGCAGCCAGTGGACGGGTAGAGTGGAACAATCGCGGTGGTCCCACAACTGACCGCTCGGGAACCTGATCGACGTCTTTCTGGGTTTTGTGTGCAGCTCCAGATGGGTTTGCAAACGTTCGCAGATTGCGGGCCCTTTGTGTTTCTTTTGGCCTATCCTTGAGAGGAGAAATGAAAAGTGTTATCGCTTGAAAAAAAGTCAGTGGTCATGGTGTCTTGCGCTTTTACTCTATCCGCATCAATGAGTGTGTCTGTTTGTGCCCAAGACGCCTTGTATATCAACGAACAAGGATCAGTTGGAATCGGTACGGACGCTCCAATCGAGCAGCTCCATATCGTCGGTGGAGCAGACGGTGTGCTCAAAATGCGCTTGGAGCAAAGCGACACGAATGCATGGGCCTACTCCCTCGTTGCAACGAATGGCCCTGGAACGAAATTCAACCTGTTCCGAGTCTCGAAGCAGGGTAGCGGAGGGCCTGAGATCGAGGTGTCCGAACGCTACGATGCTGGTGGCGTTCCCACCTTGGAGGTCTTTGGCAGCGTGAGGGCGACCAACATCATGTTTAGCTCATCCCGTGAGCTGAAGACCGATTTTCAGCCACTGGATACCCACGAGATTCTTCAAAAGGTCGCCGCCCTTCCGATCATGCAATGGCGGTTTAAGAGCGCGCCCCCAGACCAGGTTCATATGGGCCCTATGGCAGAAGATTTCGCTGACACTTTTCAACTCGACGGCCCGAATCACAGCATCTCCGTGGCGGACAGCACGGGAATCACTCTCGCAGCAATCCAAGGTCTCGTCCAAGAATTGGCGAAGCGCGATCAGCGCATTGAGCATCTTCAGCAGCAGATCGATGCGTTAACGACGCGCTTGGACGAGGTCCATCACTAAGCTCGAGTCAGCACTTCAAGCGGCCTTCCTTATGGGTTCGGCCGCTATGGTGCCGAATGTTCGGCTAAAACATGGGTACAGGCTCCCAGTCTTAGCGTGCACATACGCTGCGCAGACCGCCACCAGCGACGCCGTGGGACTCGAGAGACGTTATTGACGCTTCCGGGCTACATAACCTGCTGGCCAAGATTGCTGCGCAGGCTAAGCTCATGGGCCATTGGACCGTTCCTTCCGCGGCTTCGGCCTCTTCACCGCCCCCGATCGGTTGTTCCCCTTCCTCGCCCTTGCTGAGTGGTCGATCTCGGGATTTTGCGCCCGCGACTCCGCCAACAGATGCGCTCGGGCGCACCCCAAGGCGCGCTTACTAGTTGATCAATCGCCTGCGTACCCACGCCATCAACAATCACCGAAGGTCGGCCACGCCTATTAGTACCTCTTCATCAGGCTAGGACTCCGCCTTGTCGTAAGCGATTTCGTCACCAGCGAGTACTTTGTCCAGCCCGGTTTCCTGAAAGAGGCTTTCTGAACTGTTCAGCGGTTTGTCGACGATTTTGCAGGTTGGACTAATTATTTTCAATGGCTGTGCTTTTGATAGGCGTCGTTACCTTTATTATCCCAATGTGGAGGGATCTTGAGGAAAAGTCCAATAATTCTATTGGATAATCGCCGGCGGTTTTAGAGAGATCGTTCGGAATTACAAAAGTGATGTGGTCTCTCGCTATCTGAGGTGCCACCTCGTGAGTGCCTATCCGGACCATTAAGTGCGTCCTTGAATCAATTAGAGACTCGTCTAGCTTTATCCAGATAGGTGTAGGTTCTGCTGTCGCTGTTATTACCCTGGGGCCCCAATTAGACGCTGAAATATGGCTTAATGGACCAAGATTCTCATCAAGGGGGAAAATTCGATAACGCCACTGGAAACCCCAATTCATGATATTCAGGTCTTCAGACGCCAGCAGATTCAAAAGCTCAGCCCTTTTTCCATCCGGCAAAGAACATAACGGGAGGGATACAGGTGGGCATGCTTCCATCGCGGCTGAAGGATTTAGCATGTAGCGACCAATTGTCTTTGCTTGTTCCTCCTGATTACGTGAGATCCACTGGATTGAGTAATAGGCTTGCGCAGTATAGTACGCCTGTAAGGCTACCAGTATCGCGAAGCCCAACCACGAAAACAATGTCGTCACAGTACGCTTAGCTGAACTTTTCTTTGTGAAAGAGAGATCAATAAGCAACGCAAATGGGATGAGTTGATAAATGATAACATACCTTGGCTGATAGAGATAATTGACCCCAAAAGCGTCTACACGGCCGGCAACAATGCCGAGCACCGAAATAGTCGCATAAACTAAAATAAACGTCGTATAAAATTTAATGCAATTCTGATCTTTCCTCATGAAAATGAGGTTCACAAAATACCACACGTAAGCAAGCAAGACTGCGAACGCAACAACCCAGGAGATTATCCTTTCATGGTTATCGTCCAAATGAGCGAAGTGCTGATTGTGCATGATCGAGGCAGAAAAAATAATTCTGATAGACTCGAAGTAAAAGTAGGGATCAAGCCAGTTGACGCTCGACTGCAATTGCACTGCCGGCTTCGGGTTGAGATCAATAAATGAAATATTTGTCCAAACGAAATAAGCGACCACGAAGGGGGCCGACCAGAACAGCCACTGAAATGAGTTCTTCTTAAAATGAGTGTCGCTCCCGACAAAAAAGATTGCGATCGTCGAGAGTAGGCTTGCCCAAACAATGACGGCGGTCGTATCGCCAATGAGAATAAACAGGAGTGCACTGAGCGCCAGAGCGGTATATGCTTTCTGCGCAGTCAAATAACGATATGTCTGCCATGATATCAAAGAAATTAAGAACAGAATGAGAAAGCCAAATGTCACCAAAGGCCACGAGTACAACTCTGTAGAATTTAGGGAGCTAATGACAAGAATCGCACAGACGAAAGCAATGGCTGTGCGCGTATCAACCTTATTTCTTACGTCAATTTGCGTAATGTATAATATTAGCAACGTAATAATCAAAGCAAAAAGGCCGCAGAATCCCACTAAGGCCTCAAGCCGAAAGTCCAACTTAAAAAACTCATAATTTGCCCATAGCGCTAATTTGTTTAGCGGCTGGGCGTGATCAAAAATCCCCCTCTTAGCAAATATGTCGGCGAGCTCAAAACCCTCACGCGCCCAATTACTAATGACGGAGTCAAGAAAGTACCATCCATCACTTCTGATTATTGGGTTAGATGCCTGGCTGATAAAATATAGGGTGTTCAAAAGGCTCAAAGACGCAGCCATTATTGCCAATAGTAACCACCATGCGTGAGGTTCGATATTATATATGGATCGTCTATTCATGATCATCATCTGCCAATAAGGAGTCTATCGAACTCAAATCTCTTGAAGCGCACCAAGCAGAAGGTGCATAGCTTTGATCCTAAACGGAGCAGTCAGCCCCCAGCCCCTAGCGCCATCCAATCAAGCCCTTGGCCGATATTTGACATGGATCGGGCGATCACCCGTTGGGTGAAAGGCACCCGGCCGGATATCGGCTGTGAAACAAGGTTTCCAGCTGGTGGCTGGCTGCTCTTTCTAGGTGGGTTGATCGGCGGTTCGGCTATCCCGCTTTTAGATGCGTCTTCGACCGCAGGCTCGGGATGCCGATGCGGCTAAGGTCTGACCAACATATCCCTGCGCGCTTTCGTTCATGGTTATTATCAAGGCCGGATAGCCCATGTAAGCGTGGCGGTAGAAACCACGAGTCTTCTCCGGCAAGCGCTGTATCAATCTCAAGGCGAAGATGGCCCTTGCGTTGAGTTCGTTGACGGGTTTATTGATCGCATGTAAGTAACTATCAGCATTGAACTATTCGAACGTATTGGTTCTTGGTCTTCAATGTTCTCAGCGATGCTTCGATCACCCGCTCTTGATGCTCTTCTAGCCCCAGCCACAAGGGCAGCCGCACCAACCGGTCGGCCAGATCCGTGGTCAGCGCCAGATCATCCGCTGCGCGCCCGATCCTCTGGCCCTGCGGCGCACTGTGCAGCGGCACATAGTGGAAGACGCAGTGGATGTCCTCGGCCTTCATGGCCTGGATAAAGGCGGTGCGGTCGTCCAGGTCGCGCAGCAGCAGATAGTACATGTGCGCGTTGTGATCGCAGCCGTCAGGGATCACCGGGCGGCGGACGCGGCCCGCCAACTCCAGCGGCTCGAAGGCGGCGTGGTAGCGCTGCCAGAGCGCAAGCCGACGCGCCGTGATGGCATCGGCCTCTTCCATCTGTGCGTGCAGAAACGCGGCGATGATCTCACCCGGCAGGTAGGACGAGCCGATATCCACCCAGGTGTACTTGTCCACCTGCCCGCGGAAGAACTGACTGCGGTTGGTGCCCTTCTCGCGGATGATCTCGGCGCGCTCGGCCAGGGCCGGGTCATTGATCAGCAGCGCCCCGCCCTCGCCGGAAATGATGTTCTTGGTCTCGTGGAAGCTGAAGGCGCCCAGATGCCCGATGGCGCCGAGCGGCCGGCCGCGATAACTGGCCATGATGCCCTGCGCCGCGTCCTCGATTACCAATAGCCCATGCCGCTCGGCGATCGCCATGATGGCATCCATGTCGCAGCCCACGCCGGCATAGTGCACTGGCGCGATCACGCGCGTGCGCGGCGTGATGGCCGCCTCGATCTTGCGCTCGTCCAGATTCAGCGTATCCGGGCGGATGTCGACGAACACCGGCACTGCACCGCGCAGCGCGAAGGCGTTGGCGGTGGAGACAAAGGTGTAGGACGGCATGATCACCTCCTCGCCCGGCCGCAGGTCGGCGAGGATGGCGGCCATCTCGAGTGCGGCGGTGCAGGAGTGAGTCAACAGGGCCTTTTGGCTGCCCGTTCGCCCTTCGAGCCAGGCTTGGCATCGCTTGGTGAAGCTGCCATCGCCGGCCATCTGACCCCTGGCATGGGCCTGGGCGATGTTCCAGAGTTCCTTGCCGCCGAGGTGGGGCTTGTTGAAGGGGATCATGCTGGATCACCCTTTGTAGCCACCATGATGGCGTGTGTATATGGAATCCTCAGCATGTCACACCGTATGTCGAGATCGACAGCTGTGAAAAATGGGGCGATCAGTGATTTGTAGTCTTCTGCCTCCCGCACATTTCTACCGCGATCCATAGAAATAAGGTAACGCGCTAGCGGGTTCTGTCCTTCGACAAAACAGCAATCGTAAGAACAAAACTGCCCACCGCGCTTCAATGCCTTGGAAGCAACTTCCGCAAGTTCGCGGACTTCTTTATCGCCCAAGTGATGTAAGACGCCGTTTGCCATGACGATATCGAAGACGCCAAACTCTTCAAGTTGCATGTCCAAGACGCAGGCACAGTGCCAATGCCCTCGTTCGTTATATCTTGATTTTGCCGCTTGGATGTAATCCTCGGACAAGTCATAGCCATGGTACTCAACACCAGTCGGCAAATACTCCAGAATCTCGGCGGTACCGCATCCGATGTCGAGGATCCTGACCCCATCCGATGGCTGGACATAAGCGGCAACGTAGAGGTGACGAAATTTTACTGCTCCGACCAGAGCCTGGAACCCGTCGTAAACAATAGGCCAGGAAAGAATCTTCCGAATACCGCTTGTAATTTGGGACATGGATTAGAGCCAGATCAAGAAGGAACTATCGGGTCTTTGGCGAAAACCCAGTAACGCTGCGTAAGAAAGACGACTGGAATAAACACTAATACCACGCCCGCTTGAACAAGCGCATGTGGGTAATATAAGTGATCAACCAGAAACATTAGTACTAGGATATTCGAAGAATAAAGTATTCCATAAAGAGAGAAATAACGTACCGCAGCGCCCCTCCAATTTCCACGGTGAGAAAAACTCCACCGTTTATTGAAGATAAAAGTCATCGACAGACCCAGTATATAGAGCAAGGTTACAGCCAGTTTTGGATCCGTGCCCAGCCAAACCACTAATAAATAAAGCAGGTAGAGCACAAAATTCGAAGTTAAACCGACAATGCCGAAACGTAAACCTTGCAAGCGCCAATTACTCATGCGGCCGCTCTTACCCAATGAAATGTCATCTCGGGTGGCATAAAACGAAAGCCAAGCTGCGCATAGAGGTTGAGCACTCGGATGTTACGGGCTGAGATCGTCGTGGTCACTGTGGCGTAGCCCTCGGCCTGGTGATGACGTAGCATCGCGCACCAGACGCGACGCCCATAGCCACATCCTTGCCATTGGGGCGCAATCGCTGTCAGATGCCAGTACATCGACTGGCTTGCAGTGGCCTCAACAATAAATAGCCCGATGAGTCGCTCGCCATCCAACACCTTGAGCAGACACTGCGTTGCATGGCTCAGACTAGTGCATACCCAGCGCCCATAGCGCTGATTACCCAACGCAGGATCAAGTCGAGGGTCGATATGATAACGTTCGCTGCTAAAAGCAGTTTCGGCAATATGACGCAGGTTTTCGAGATCAGCTTCGATCGCAGGAAGAATTTGGAGGTCATCTTCCTTAATTGTCTGTTTTTGTAGATGATCAAGCCGCGGGTGCAGGACCATCTCGATGAAGCGAAAGCCGTTCGCCTCCAGAAGCATCGACTCACGCAGCCGGTCTTGCGCGAGTCGGCAACTGACGATCCCAAGCCGTTCACGCTCGACCCAGGATTTATAATCCTGATAGTCGGTCATCGCCTGTCTTGGCTCAAGCACTTGCAACTCTTGGATTCGTACCACCGGCGTTCGAAAAATGGCGCTGTCCCAAGGTTCCTCCCTAGCCATGAGCCGCAATCCTGAGGTCGCCAAGCAATATTCAAGACGCTTGTGCTGAGTCATGCACCTTGCTCCGTCGTTTCCTCGCGAACCACATACGTCGGCCGCTCCATGGTTCGGAAATGCATTCGCGCCAGATACTCCCCAATGATTCCCAATGCCATCAACTGTGCGCCGGAGAAGATCGCAATGATAGAAGCCAGAAAAGCAAAACCTGGAACAGCACTACCTTGCAGCAGCCATCGAATCAACACATAGGCCAGAATCGCTAACCCGAAGAGCGCAAAGCTGAAGCCCATCAGGCTGGCAAGCTGTAATGGCCGAGTGGAGAACCCCGTCATCATGTTCAGCGCATGGCGTACCAGCTTACGTGGCGTGTAGCCAGACTCGCCGTATTTTCGCGTCTCGTGCCGCACGCGCACTGCGAAGAAACGCGTCGTCGCCCAGGTGAGCAACACATCGATGTTTACCGTCGGACTACGATAATCGGTAAAGGCGTCGCGCAGGCGCGTCCGAAACGCCCGCAAGGCACTCACCTGCCGAGCATTCGCCGCCCCCATCGCGCCTTCCAGCGCCAGCTTGGTGATCTGCGAGGCCAGGTCCCGCAGCAGACCGTGCTGCTCCTTCTCCGGCGGCCCATAGACCACATCGAAGCCTTCATTCAGCTTGGCCAGGAGTTTCGGAATCTCTTCGGGCGGATGCTGCAGGTCGTCATCGAGGGTGACGATGGTCTCGCCACGGGCCTCGCGAATGCCGCAGAGTAGCGCATTGTGCTGTCCGTAGTTGCGGCTCATGCGATACCCACGCACCCGCTGATCGACCGCAGCGAGCTGCTGTATGACCGGCCAGGAGGCATCCCCGCCACAGTCCTCGACGAAAATGATCTCAAGATCCTGATCACCATCGCCAAAGACGGCGGTGATGCGTCGATGCAGCTCCGGCAGGCTCTCGGCCGAGCGGTAGACTGGAACCACGAAGGAAATCATTGACGAAAGACTCCAAGCACCAAGGCGCCCCATGGAAACCGCAGCCAGTGCCCCAAGGGGGTCTCGGCGACAAAGAGTGCGGTCAGCGGCAGATTGATCGCCGTTGTCGCCAAACGGCTACTCCTCGCTCGGCGCGGCACCCAGTAGGTCCTCGACACCGGTCGCATCGAAGATGGCATCGAGCCAGGCGTCCACTTGCGCCTCGGCTGCCGTGTCGATGCGCTTCTCGGCCCAGGCCGGCAGGATGGCGAAGCGGCGCTTCAGCAGGCGCTTGAGGGTGATGGCCTTGCCCTCGGTCTTGCCCTCGGCTTTGCCCTCGGCCTTGCCCTCGGCCTTGCCTTCGATCCTGCCCTTCGCCTCACCCTCGATAAAGATCGACTGATACGCCTTCGTCTCTTCCAGCGGTGTGAGCATGTTCAGCATGGCCCAGATCTCCTTCGCGCTCAGAGCGCGAAACCGTTCGAAAAACCAAAACTCCAGAATCTCTGACAGCGTCTTGCGGATGCTTGGCTCCAGCGCGGCCGTCTGCACCGTCTGCCAGAGCACCGGTGCCTGTGCGGCCAGCTCGCGCTCGTCGTCGATCAGCAGCGGGGCGAAGACGGCGATGTAGGGATTGTCCGGCTCGCGCGCGAGCCACTCGGGCAGGAACGTATCCAGGCCGATGCCGCGCACGGGCGAATCCGCGCCGCCGAGCCAGCTCGGATTCGCCGGCGCATGGCTGGCCCGCAGAAACACGCCCATACCAATGACGTCGCGCTGCGGGTGCTGCTCGCCGTAGAGACCGATCTTGGTGAGTAGGTTATACCAGGCCGTGGGCACGGCCTGACCCTGGAACTCGATGATGTAGACCGGTCCGTCGTGCCCCTCGGGCTACAGAATGCCGTCGATGCGTCGCTCCACGGCCTTAAGCGTCAGCGAGCTGAAGCGGTAGTCGCCCGGCAGGTCCTGACCACCGCTCAACACCCGAAAGGCCTCGGCGCCGGTGGAGAGGAACAGATAGATCGGGTGATCGGTCTTCATCGCCGTTGCCTCGCTGCGCCCAGCCCGGACGTTGCCGGACTGTCGCCGTCATTTAGACAGATACTCGGCATCCTAGCATGCACGCAGCGCCAGAAGCCGCCGATTCGGCACGAGGGCGGGCCTCCTACGGATGTTCGCCGCACACTACGAGCCGCTCTCGCTCAGAACATCCGTCGGACACCTCGTAGCCTTCCTCCAGCTTCGCAAAAGCAATCATCTGCGAAAGACTCCAAGCACCGAGGTGCCCCAGGGAAACCGCAGCCAGTGGCCCAAGGGTGTCTCGGCCGCGAAGATGGCGGTCAAGGGCAGATTGAGCGGCGCGGGCGGCACCTGGTGGGTCTTGTGCATCAATGCCATCTTCTCGTCTTCGGTCATGCCCTCGATCCCTTTGCCCTGCCGCGCCAGCCAGTAGAGCGGGCTGAGCAGGAACATGAAGTAGCGTGCGTCCAGCAGTTGCAGGCCGGCTTGCTCGCCAAGGCGAGCGAAATCGGCGCGGCTGTAGCGGCGCAGGTGGTGGGCGAGCTCATCGTTGTAGCTCCAGAACTGCTGCAAGGCCGGGGTGGTGACGAACAGTAGCCCGCCGGGCTTGAGCGCGGCACGTGCCTGGCGCAGGGCCTCCCGGTCGTCCGGCAGGTGCTCGATGACGTCGAGCAGGAAGGCGACATCCCAGTGATCGCGCCAGCCCAGGTTCATCAGATCGATCTGATAACGCTCCACGCCTGCGGGCAGCATGGGGCCGGCCATGCGCAACGCCGTGCGCGAGGAATCGGCCAGGGCGAGCGGTTGATACTGCCCTGGGCGACGGTCGGCGAGGTAGCGCACCCATCCGCCTACTCCTCCCCCGAGGTCCACGGCAGACAGCGTGCCAACATCCGCAAGGCGATACCGGTCGAGGGCATGAAGTAGAAAGCGATGCCGGCCGCGATACCAGAAGTGGCGCTCCTGCATGGCCCAGAGAGTAGCGAAGCCGTCTTCGGGATACTCGACGTCACGGTGGCGGACAGAGCTGTTTACTCGCTGGATACCCGCGTCTTGTTTTAAGTCATGCATACTTTAGATTTTGATTCGTGATCTAAAATCTTTTACGTATCGAGTCCATTAAAGAGTTATTTGTCAAGTTTCGGTTGATAATACGGACGGTGATGAAACAACTCGGGGTGATCCCGATACAAGCTTTTTAGGCATTCGATGGGTTGCGAATGCTTGAGGGTTCGCTGCGGGATGTGCTGAATATAGAGTTTGACATAGCGCGTCAGTGTCGCTGGCTTTTTCGCGAGTATGGGTCGAAAGGGCTTGCCCCAATTAATACCAAGTACTGGTTTGTCCTCATCGAACGTTTCTATATCGACGAAGCCGGCGGTATGTAAATCCCGCATTAAACGTTCTCGATTAAATTGCTTAATCTCTAATGTTGAGCCAGGTCCTCCGTGAAATCGAGGCTTATAATCTGTGGCTTTATGGTCATGTTCAAACACCAGTTCTGCAACCCACTGACCTAGAGTGTCTTTCTTCGACTTGTAACGCACGAGGCCCGGATAATGCTCCAAGCTGTTCTCGTGATTAATGTAAGGAACAGTCAAAAGCAAAAATCCATGAGGTCTTAGCAGTCGATATGCCCCGTCATAGGCTGCCTGTGATGGACCAATAACGTGCTCGAAAACCTCGGATGCAATTACTAAATCTGCTGGTTCAATCCAGTGCGGGTATGGGCCCCGAATGTCTAGTAATGGTTCCTTGTGGTAGAAGGTGCTGGTATAGTCAAATGTCTCTTTGAGACGCACTGAGTAGACTGGTTCGTCAGACAAGCCAAGAATGCGAAGCTCTTTTCGTTGGATTTGTTCGCATATGGCGTTGATCACGCTCCCGGCCTAACACTGGTGAAACCGCTACGCATGTTCCACCCTCCTTTACAAGACTGTCCGAGCTTTTGATCAAGGCCTTCATGATCCCGGTCAGCGCTCTAGCATATCAGTGACTCTGAAGATTCTTTTGTTTTATCACTTCCCATCGCTCACGGACTTCAGGGGGGAACGCAAGTGCATAGTCGTCGTCAGCCTGGGAGAGGTCAAAGCAGATTTTTTCCAGTGTGTTTGCAGCTCTGGTTGGCAGGGAGTCCGAAATGGCACGAGATAACGTCAAGGGCTCGAGATTCGATGGTGGATAAGATCCTGTTAACTCAGTATCGAGGTCTTTTGAATGAAGGGCGGAACCCAATTGGGGATATTCGTCAATTAGCTTTCTATTCATTGACTGAAAACGCGTCATAAACTCCGCACTTTCGGCAGCGCTTAAACGGGCTGGGGGCCCCGGAAATCGATTCGCAACCAGATTTAGTACCGTCCTCCAGTGTGATAGTAACGCCGTATCGTTTCGTTTTGATGCTAGGGCGCCAATGAGGATGAGGGAGCGAAATGCCGCATTTGGCAGCGAGAGGTTTTGCCGAGCAGCTTGTGATATTACTGGTAAAGAGGTTAGCCTAAGAGTGTGTCTAAAATCGGCTAGTACATCGAAGTCTGGCGAATCGATGAAAGGTCGAAGGACGAACTCGCTCTTTGGGAAAGCGGATTGGATGTTTTCAACAATTTTCGCGTAGTTAAACCTGTAGGGAAGGACGTGGAATGTGTGAATTGGATCCTTTAGGTTGTGAACATGAAAGAGCGAGTTCTTCAACGCTTCGCTCTTCATGCTCATGTAAAGACGATCTTGCCGGCGCAAGTATAAGACAATCTTCGTTATAGTACCGATGTTCCTGAGCAGCGCATGCAGGCGCTCTAGTATTTCGAGCGTGCACAAATGAACGTTGATGTGTTCGTCGCTGATTATAATTTTATTAGAGGTGCTTGTTGCAACCTCATTAGTCAGCCGCTTGAGGACCCTTTCGCGATGGCGTTCAAGTTGGGCATCCGACGCGATACCTAATGCTTTCAGTAACGATGCATTGGGGGAGAAATCTAAACAGCACGCAGTCAATTGAATGTGTGGACCAGAGCCTAGGGAGCTTGGGTAAAGCCAGCCGGATTCTTCCAGAGCGGGGCGTACAGCCGACAGGTACTCCTGGATCGAGGTGGTTCCTGTTTTTTCAGTTCCTACGTGCAGGATGATTTGCTTGGCCATGAATAGATGGGGTCTTGGCTATTTGTCGCGATAGACATGCTGCGTCCAGCCTTCACCCCATTTCGCCTCGTAGCGGGCGCGATTGTCATCGAAGAGGCGTTTGCGAGCCTCGTCGGGTAGGGTCCCAAAGCTTGCGGACAGGTGATGGTGTATGAAGACATCCTCGGCAATGGCGACGCCATAGCCGGCTTCGCGCACGCGGCGGCAGTAGTCGTCGTCTTCAAAGAAGCCCAGCTCAAACTGCTCGTCGAGCAGGCCGACCTCTTCGAGCAGGGAGCGGCGCCAGGCCACACAGAAGAAGGCGACAACATCGTTGGGGATGAGGTGCCTCGCATGTGCGGCGGTGTAGGCGCGGGCGGCAACGGCCATCTCGCTCATGTTGCTGTAGTGGATGTCGATCTTGGCCTCGTTGCCGATGTTGTTGGTCACCGGACCCACAAGCCCGAGCTTCGGGTCCTTGGCTAGATGCCGGATTAGTCCGTAGAGCCAGCCCTGAGTGACATAGGTGTCGTTGTTGAGCAAGACGACATAATCGCCCTTGGCGACGCGCAGGCCGCAATTGTTGCCGCCGGCGAAGCCCAGGTTGTCATCGTTCAGGATCAAGCGAACGTGGGACCGGCCGCCTGCGTAGTCCTGCAAGAATGCCGGCGTGCCGTCGGTGGAGGCATTATCGACGATGATGAGCTCCCAATCCGGGTAATCGGTGAATTGCTCCAGGCTTTCCAGGCAGGCCTTGGTGTAGTCCAGGTTATTGTAGGTCAGCACGATGACGCTAGCCTTTGGCAACTGTGCGCTCATCACGGTTTCGAACTGGCGCGCCCGTCCGAGCCAGTCCTGATCCGTTGCCCATGCCTGGCGGTTGGTGCGCAGGATGGCGTCGTCGTGCTCGTCCATGGCCGTTGCCAGGGCGGTGATGAACGCCTCGTGCGAGTCGGTCACGTGCACCAGGTCGGTCAAAGGTCGTAGCTCGGGCAGATTGGTGGCGACCACCGGCTTGCGGGCGCTGAGGTACTCGTAGGCCTTCACCGGGTTGGTCGCCTGGATCAGCTCGGTAAGCTGGAACGGAATGATGCAGACATCGAAGGCGGCGACCCGTGCGGGAATGCTGTCGTAGGGTTGCTCGCCCAGCAGCTGTACGTTCGGGCGCTTTTCGAGTGGGCGCGTATCGCAGCCATGGGTCGCGCCAACCAGCACGAAGTCCCAGTCCGGATAGGCATCGGCCGCGGCGGCCACTAGGGCGGTGTCGAACCATTCCGCGATGGCGCCAACGTAGCCCACGACCGGACGCGAGCCAGGGCTGGTGTTGTTCGCCGCCGCGGCCTCCTTAAACCGCTGCACCTCGGCGCCATTGCGGATGAGCACGTTGGTCGGCGCCTTGTGGGCGATGCGTTTGGAAAGCCAGTCGGAGGTGGTTATCACCGCATCGGCGAGTTGGAACAATCGATCCTCTTCCCGTTGCATCTGTGCCGTATGCGTCGAAAATCCAGCATGATAGTCCATGCAGTCGTAGATGACAGGACCGCCGGGGATGGCGGCGGCCAGTGGTCCCCAGAACGGCAAGTGAACGACGGAGACCGGGCAGTGCAGCATCCACTCTGCCTGCAGTCGCTGCAGTGATGACAGCATCGCGTCCCGAACGGCCTCGTCCATGGGCCGGTCGTAAATCGAGACGGCGGCACCGCGATGGGTCAGGCGGCAGAGATACACGTTTGTCGCGGGATTCTCCAGTATCTCGTAGCCAGCCTGTTCGGTCTCGGGCAGCGGGGTGGTTGTGAAGTAGAACACCCGATGTCCGAGCTCGCCGAGGCAGCGGGCGATGTGCTGCGGGCGCTGGATGCGGAAATGCCAGTCGATGATCGGGAAGATCAGCACGTCTGGCTTGCCTTCCGCGGCATGTGGAAGACGCGGAGTGAGAGGTGTGGCTGAGGCGGATGCAGAAGACCGCGGCGTCTGGACCGGCACTGAGCCAAGGTTGGCGCCAACAGGAGGTCTCAGCTGGATCTTCCAGACGCGACCCCAGGCGCCGCCGTCTTGTCGCCAGCGTCGGAACTCGGCCAGGACGGCCTCGATATGGTCGGTGGCCAAGGCCGGCTTGGAGCGTCGCATCAGGCGCTCCACCGAGCGCACGGCGGAGTCGCCCAAGCGCCAGCGCCAAGACCCCATGGCGGCGCGGAAGCTGCTGTCGATGCCGTCGAGCCACCTGCCGAGCAGCATGGTCTCCTGGGCGAGTTGTTCGGCCAGGGCGGTTTTGCTGGCGTTGTCGGCAAGTGTGTGGTCGACCTGCTGAGCCAAGGCCTCAGAGCGCCGTTGGACGGTGGTCAGGTCGGTGCCGAGCGCGGCGATCTGAGTGTCCTTGGCGTCGATCTCGACCAGGCTAGCATCAAGGCGCTCTTGAAGCTCACCGGCGCGCCGTTGGACGGTGGTCAGGTCGGTGCCGAGCGCGGCGATCTCGCGGTCCTGCGAGGCCACCTGCTCGGCCGCTTGCACACTTCGCTCGAGCTCTGCGTGCGCATCGACCAGATCCGCCTGCAGGCGCTGAAGACTGGCATGGACTTGCTCAGCATTGACACGCTGGGAGCGAATCAGCGCCAGCGTTTCGACAGCCCCGGCGCTGGGCTGAGGCACCTCGGTCCAGCTCAACGCAGATCCGTCGGCCATGGCCAGCGCCAAACGCTGCTGAGCGAGGTTCAGATAGCCATCCATGGATTCGACCGTGGTCTCATGATGTCGCAGTCCGTTGTCGAGGAAGGCGGCGACCTCGCGCTCCGATGGCAGCCGCAAGCCGCCGACCTCCGCCTCGCGGAGGAACTCGTAAAGCTCGCCGACCGTCTCCATGGGCCGTTCTAGCAAATGCGCGTAGGACAGCACCCTGCGGGGCAGCCCTGCCGAGCCTTGTAACGCCGAAAGCGTGTATTGTTCCCAGAGGGCGATGCCGTGCGTTAGCGAAAATCCGTTGCGCGCCGAAAGGGACTGCGCCACCTCGATCGGTGAGCGATGCATCAAGATGCAGACCGGAACCTCCAGATGGCGACGCCAGACCGGCAGCGTCAGGCACAGCCGCGGATCCTTCAACACCCAAGGCCGATGGGTGTCGAGCTGAAATAGCACCTGCTGCAGCCGGTCGAGAAGGGGCTCTGGCCAGAGCCGATCGAAGTCCTGCGGCGACAGATGAGCAATATCGTCCCAACGGCAGTCAAGTTCCCGGAGCAGGTCATCATTTAGACCCGAGACATCGGTGCGCTCCCAGAATCCTTTCGGATTATCGGCCGCGGGACCGCCGACGAGATGCGCCGGCCCCAGGCTTGCACCCATCATGTTGATGATCCGGGTGAGCGCCGAGGTGCCGGATCGGTGCATGCCCAGGACGAAAATCTGCATCAGGACTCCTTGCTCGTAACCCTCATAGCGCGCGGATGGCGTGCTCATGGCGTTGTTGGCGTCGACTCACTTCCTCATGGTAGGCCTGGGTCACCTCGTCAACGTTGCCTACGGCGCGCGTGACGCCCTCTTCGATCCAGATCGCCCGGTCGCAAAGCTCGCGTATCATACCGGGTACGTGTGAGACAAGCACAATGGTCTTGTCCGAGCGAATCCGCTCACGCATGGCCTGTGTGGATTTTTCCTTGAACTCGGCATCGCCCACGCCCAGCGTTTCGTCGATCAGCAGGATATCGGGCTGCACCTGATAGGCCACGGCGAAGCCTAGTCGTGCCCGCATCCCTGATGAGTACGCGCTAAGTGGTTGATCGATAAAAGTACCAAGCTCCGAGAAGTCGATGATCGCCTCCATGCGCGCCTCGACTTCGGCGCGTCGCAAGCCCAGCAGGATACCGCTGAGCACGGCGTTCTGCCGTCCCGTGAGGTAAGGCACGAAGCCGGTCTGCAGGGTGAGCAGAGAGATGCTCTGCGCCCGGTTGATGAACTGTCCCCGATCGTGCCGGATGATGCCCGCGAGCACGCGCAGCAAGGTACTTTTGCCTGCCGCATTGCGCCCAATCACCCCCAGGGTCTCGCCGCGATGCAGATCGAAGCTGATGTCTTTCAGCACCCAGAACGGCGCTCGACGGCGCAGCGCGAGGCCGCCCTGGCGAAAGGCAAGCCCCATGTGCTTAAGTGGACGAAGGGTCAACGAACGAAGGGTCTTGCGATCCAACACCGTTAAACTGAAATCGCCGCGTTCCCACGCGCGCCGCGTGGAACCTTGGGTTCACCAGATTCAGTTAAGCCAGCACCAGCCCTGAGGGACCAAGCGGCGCTTGCATCCGGCGTGATCAGCTGGCCGTGCTGGTCGGCGAGCCGGGTCAGAGGATTTACGACGCCCTGAACAAGGATCTCCTCTGTCACCAGATCTGGCATTTAACTTATACTGTGGCAATTTGATGGTTTTATGGCAAAGGAGGCCTTTATGGCCACTCCAGGAAACGAGATCCAGATAGGGCCGCAGGGGCGCCTGGTGGTGCCGGCTGCGTTGCGTCGCAAGCTCGGGCTCCATCCCGGCGAACGGCTCCTGATCCGGGTGAAAGACGGCGCACTGATTCTGGAACCACGCCAAGTGGTCGAGCGGCGTCTGCGGGAGCGATTTCGCAAAGTCGATCCACACGTCAGCCTGGTGGATGCCTTGATAACGGAGCGCCGCGCGGAGGCCGCTCGAGAAGAGATCCCGGGAGAGGGAGCGGGGTGACTGCATCAGTCTACGTGGTCGATGCATCCGCCTTGTTGGCCTATCTGCACGATGAACCTGGCGGCTCGCGAGTGGGCGACTGTCTTGACGGTGCGCTGATGTCCAGCGTCAATCTCTGCGAGGTTCTTCAGAAGGCTAAGCAGTTTGGGGCGGATACAACGGGCCTTGATGAGGATCTGACTGAGCTTGGCATCCGGATTGAGCCATTCAGCACGCAGCAGGCCTTGATCGCCGCTGACCTCTGGCAAACCACCCGAGCCTGCGGACTATCGCTGGCCGATCGCGCATGCCTGGCGCTCGCCACTGAGCATGAAGCGCCGGTACTCACGGCCGACCGGGCATGGGGAGCGCTCGAGTTGCCGGTCATAGTCGAGGTCATTCGCTGACTTCACAGACTGGCGTCATCGTCACCGATGAGCTGATCGACCATTTGCGTGATGTCGAAGGGCTCTGACCGGGCGTTGCTTGAAGTGATCGGCGAGCCGCACGGCAGGAGTGTCACCGACAGCAGATCCTCGGTGCTTAAGGATGACGCGGTGCTCTGCGTCGCTTGGCGCAGGCGTTCGCGCCAACGGTGGAAGATGCGCACGGCGATCCTCATAGCGCGCGGATGGCGTGCTCGTGGCGTTGTTGGCGCCGACTCACCTCCTCATGGTAGGCCTGGGTGACCTCGTCGACGTCGCCTACGGCGCGCGTGACGCCCTCCTCGATCCAGACTGCGCGATCGCAGAGTTCGCGTATTGTACCGGGAACGTGTGAGACAAGCACAATGGTCTTGTCCGAGCGAATCCGCTCGTGCATGGCCTGTGCGGATTTTTCTTTGAACTCGGCATCGCCTACGCCCAGCGTTTCGTCGATCAGCAGGATATCGGGCTGCACCTGATAGGCCACGGCGAAGCCCAGTCGTGCCCGCATTCCTGATGAGTACGCGCTAAGTGGTTGATCGATAAAAGCACCAAGCTCCGAGAAGTCGATGATCGCCTCCATGCGCGCCTCGACCTCGGCGCGTCGCAAGCCAAGCAGGATGCCGCTGAGCACGGCGTTCTGCCGCCCCGTGAGGTAGGGCACGAAGCCGGTCTGCAGGGTGAGCAGAGAGATGCTCTGCGCCCGGTTGATGAAGCGCCCTCGGTCGTGCCGGATGATGCCCGCAAGCACGCGCAGCAAGGTACTTTTGCCTGCCGCATTGCGCCCAATCACCCCCAGGGTCTCGCCGCGATACAGATCGAAGCTGATGTCTTTCAGCACCCAGAACGGGGGCCGAGGACGCAGTGCGAGCCCGCCCTGGTGAAAGGCAAGCCCCACGTGCTCAAGCGATAACAACGGTTCTTGACTGGGAAAGCTCATGTCATGGCTCATCGTATCGCGCGGGGATACTCGCGGTCGCGGCCGTGCACGAAGCTTATCGCCACCGCGAGCAATACCGTCGACCCCAGCGCGATCAGTCCCAGTCGACCCCAGTGGGGCCAGGTCCCGTGCAGCAGCACGCCGCGATAGTCCTCTATCAGCCCCGCCATCGGATTGAGATAGAACCACCCCTGGTACTGGGCTGGGAGGTCCTTGACCGAGTAGAAGATACCAGAGCAAAAGAACTGCAGATGCAGCAGGTGGTCGACCAAGAAGCGCAGGTCAGGCACAAAAGGCACCAGACCGGCCAGACAAAACGCCAGACCCGCGATGAGTAGCAGTTGCACGACGAGGAGGACCGGTAATGCCAGATAGCTCGCATTGACTGGATAGCCGGAGATCCAGAGAAAGACCAACAGCAGCACAAGCACCAACGCGAATTTGGTCAGGTCCGTCAGCAGCGTCACGGTCGGGAACACGAGCTTCGGCACGTGGACCTGATTCATCAGTCCTTTGCCGTTGAGGATCGAGCCACCCGCGTGGGCCACCGATTGCCGGTACCAATTCCAGATGACGAGGCCGCTGAGCAAAAAGGCGACAAAGCCCTCTCCGCCGCGCTGGAACAGCAGGCCAAACACCAGATAAAACACCAGCATGCTGAGGATCGGGTCGATGACCCACCACAGGTAGTTGATGTAGGTCTTGGCTGCCTCGGCACGCAGGTCGGCGTAGGTCTTGTAGAGAATGAGATCGATCACCTGATGGTCGATCGGACGATTTGTACTGAAAAAAGAGGATATCATCCAAGTAGTTTTGAGGATGCAAAGAGCAGTAAGAGGAGATACCTTTGGTGAGGCCAATTTATCGGCCATCCCAGCTAAAGTCAGCGCGGGGCCTCCTGCCCCCTGCCAGACAATGCTAAATCGATCAGTATTCTCCTAAACCCTGCAAATTTCGCCGGTCATGGTGCCTATAGGTTTCGCCGATGCCTCAGCGACTGATCGCTTTCATCTGTGTTGTCAAAGCCTGAACCTGGTGCTCAAGCTATTCGATACGCTGGTCACGCTGTTTCAGCTCGTGGACTAAGCCCTGAATGGCAGCAAGGGCAATGCCGTTGCTGTCAGCAACCGAAATGCTCTGACTCGGGCCGTCGAGTTGGAAGACTTCAGCAAAGTCTTCAGCCATGGGGCCGATATGTACACGATTAGAATCGTCGCTTTTGAAGCGCCACTGAGTGATGGGCAAAGAAGCGACTCTATCGAGAACTTTGCTTGTGTCTATAGTCTCAAAATCCGTCTTCATTTCTCGCGAGGAACTAAAAAGAATATTACTCGCTTTTACGCTTCCAAATACTTCAAGGGTGGGGATTCCTCCAGCATCATCCTTGGCAGAAACCTCTAGCTCGGGTCCACCTGTGCCTTGCTTGGAAATCCGGAACACATTTGTCTTGCCAAACCCATCTTCAGCAACAACTGAATAGGCCCATGCATTGTCTATACTTTGCTCCAAACGCATTTTCAGTTCCCCTGTTGTCCCGCCAACGATGTGGAGCTGTTCTTGCGGAGTATCCGTCCCAATACCAACGCTGCCGGATTCATCAATATAAAGTGCGTCCTGAGCAAAGGTAGGTGCATTTGATAACGCGAGCAGGATGGATGCAAAGGTTGCATTTCGCAAGGTCTTTTCAAGTGGGTACATTTTGATCTCCAATTTCTATCAGGAATACGACACATCGTTTTGCGTAACTAAGGAATCACCAGTCCCTCGAAGGAGACCCATGTTCCTTACTTTTTCTGATCTATTGGACCAGGGGACAAGATTTCAGTCTCTTTATGCTGTGCAGTTAAGTCACCACTTGGGTTGGGAACGCAAGACCTATTTCACATCGCCTTCATGGCAGAACGCACGCCAAGGCTTTACGTCTACCTTCCAGTCTGTCTCGAGCTGATCCAGGCCAGCACCATAGAGCTTGCACAGCGCTGAGCGCAGGCTGGGGCGCACCGAGGCACTGGTTCCGAAGTTGCCGCCGAACACTGGCTGCCGCAGTCTTTCCGTTGGTAAACACTCGAAGTGTTCCGCATCGATGGCCAGGTGCTCAGCGACGCGTCTCAGCAAGCGTTTGGGATCGTGGCGCAGTTCGTCGAACGTAAGTAGCAGCATTGTACTAGTATTAAAATGCTGTGTCCAAAGCGACAACGTGCGCAGGTAATCGCTGCGCAGCCGCGAGCCATGTGAGTGGAGCACTTCGAGAAACCAGGCGTCGGAGGCCTCCTCAAGCGTCATTGACGCCTTGTCGAGGGCCATCAACGCGGCAGACCAGGCCCGCTCCATAGGATTACGCAAAATGAAGATCAGCTTCAGCGCAGGCAAAAGCGCCGCGACGCGCGCAACGGTCTCCGGCTGTAGCACAGCATAGGCCGGCGTGATATCGCCCATCCGGACATCGGGCCTTGCCGGGTGCGTGAACTGTTCTAAATACCAAGTGCTTGGCTCGCTGCGCCGGCCCGACTCCAGCAGATCCCAGTAATGCACCTCCTTGCCGGCGGGAAACGCTATCTGTGGATGTCGCGACAGGTGCTGATAGAGCCAGGTCGTGCCGGCCTTTTGCGCGCCGATGCCGAGAAAATCTGGTCCGGACGTCGTCCGTGTCCGTGACGGTGTCGGCGGCACCTGCGAGACCGCAGCGCGTCTTGCGATCCTGGGGCTTGGCGTCGCTCCTGCGTCCGCCGACAGGGCCGCATGCAGCTCCGCCGTCAGTCGATCACAGTGAAATCGCTGGCGGCAGTGCTCGGCCGCCGCCTGACCGAGGGCGCCGCGCCAGGTCGGTGCCTGCAACAGCAATTCCAGCTTCTGCCGCCAATCCTCCGGGGATGCGGCCAGCAGGCCATTGCGTCCTGGCTGAATCAACGCGCGATAGGTCGGATTGTCGACGGCGATGCTGGGCACCCCAAGCAGCGCCGCCTCGAAGTACTTCAGTGGGCTCTTGCCGTCGCAAAAGCGGCTGCGCTCCAGCGGAATCAGGTTGATGTCAAAGCGCGCGAGCTCCGCGCCCAGGTTGATGTGCGGCACCAGAGGCCGGCGTTCCAGTTGGCCCTTGGGCAGGGCATCGAGTGCCAGGTCCAATGTGCCGACAACGCACAGCCGCGCCTGCGGATGGCGCGATAAGACATCCCGTAGCACGGGCACTAAGGGGGCGAAGTCGGCATCGTGGGTCGCGGTCCCGCTGGCATAGCCGATGCGCACTGGCGTATCTTCAGCAAGACGGCTGTCATCGGTGTCTGGCAGCCGCCAACAGCCCCCGGCGAGGGCCAGATTCTCCGGGCTGAAGCCGTTGGGCACCAGGATCACCCGCTGGCAGACGCGACGCGCATGCCGCGCCAGCGTCTCTGTCGGCACCAGCATGAAATCCACCCGTCGCGCGGTCTCTTCCAGGGCGGCGACGAGCGTCTGCCAGAACGGCAGTTGCGACGGCTCCAGTGCGTTGACGAAGCTGATGTCTCCGGCGGCCAGCACCTCGCCATCGAAGACAAGATCATCGATATCGAAGCCAATCTGCGCACCGGCGCTGCGGGCCAGCGCGCAGAGCTGCTCGGCCGTGTCGCTCCAGGGCAGCCGGTGCAGGATCAGCGTGCTCGGGCGATGTCCCCCGTCCAGCGCCTGCAGCGCCTCCGTAGGGGGCAGCCAGGCCGCCCGCAGCCCCAGTCGATTGAGCGCGTCCACCGGATTCCTGACCCGATAGATATGGCTGCGGCTGCTCGGATTGGGGCTGACGAAGAGGTAGCCCAGCGTGTGCGCCTCGCCACCGGTCGCGGGCCAGGGAATCGGCTGGGGATGCGCGCCGAAGAGCGTCTTGCGCAGCCCCTCACAGGCGGCACGAATGCAGCGCGACTGGTCCGCGACAGGCGGTGGCCAGGGTCCCGGCGGCACCCGTACCTCGAGCGCCGCCGCGTCCGGACTCGCCAATCTCGCGTCCGGCATCGTGTTCGGTGGCGCGGCGAACCGGGTATATTCCGCCTGCAGAAAGGCCTGCCAGCCGATGTCGCGCCGCGCCGACGGCACATCGTCCGCGGCATGGCGGGCGGGTCTTGGCTCCGGGGGCGCATCCGCTGGTCCGACGGGACGGGGGAGGGGAGCCAGAAACTGCTGCAACGCCAGCCACTGACCCGCGGGGTCCTGCTGCACCAGCGCGTAGTCAAGCGCCAGCGTAGGCAAGCCCGCGGCGTTCAGCATCGCCTCGTGGTTGTGGCGCCACCAAAGCAGATCGCTGTGCAGGGCGTCTTCGATCCCGGCGCCGCCCATGACCGGGTGCCGGGTGCGCCGCCAGAGTGAGCGGTACACGTCATCCGGGCTGCGCACCACGCGCACCACCCGCACGCGCCTCGCCGTCGCCTCCAGCGCATCACGCCAGAGTGGCAAGAGGCGGCAAAGCCGCGGATCCTTCAGCAACAGCGTCTTCTGCCGCTGCGCCTGTCGGCCCAGCCAGTCGCCGATGGCGCCGCGCGCCTGCTCGGCGGCCTCGCCCTCAAAGGCGCCGGCGGGCAGGCCGCCGGGATCCTGCCAGTAACTGCCGATGGCGCGCAAAAAGGCCGTGTGCAGGGCCATCACCGGCTCCGGCTCGAAATAGCCGCCGGGATTGTCTTCTCGATGCGCCGGCAACACCGCGTCGGGCAGCGCAAAACCCAAGGCATGCACGAGTCCGGCGACCCGCGAGGTGCCGGAGCGATGCATGCCGAGTACGATGACCAGCTCGTCAAGCATCGGTCTTGGCGGCCGCGTACGCCTCTGCGGTGCCTATGAAGCGACGTGCCGTCGACGGCATGCGACCCAGGTACACCGGATCGACGCCGTCGGTCGGCTGCCACTCATGGCCGCGAATGGCCCGGTATTCGGCCTGATATCGCGGCCAGGGGTGTTCCGCGGCGGGCGCATTGCTGGCAACGCCGCCATGGATCTGATGGAAGCTGCCCTCCCCGAGCAGGCACACCGGCTGTATCCCGGCGATCGCCAAGGTGCGCGCAAACAGATCGTGATTGGCCAGCCCGCCCCCAGGGCTCGCGAAGCGCTCATCGAAGCCGCCCAGGGCGTGGAAGGTCGCGGTGCGCATGGCAAAGCAGTTGCTCTCGGCGGGCATGCCGAAAAAGCCATCTTCGCTTGAGCCGGCGAGGGTGGAGATCTCGAACAGCCGATAGCCGTCGGCACGCCAGTCCGCCTCGCGCAGTAGCCGGTCTTCCACCGTCTGGTCATACCCCTCGAGCATGGAACGGTTTTGCAGATCCGGACCCAGATGCCAGCCAAGCGTGTAGACCAGGGGATCGGCAAACAACAGGCTGGCGCGCCGCAACCAGCCCAGCAGGCCGGGGCTCAGGATGCGCGCCCCGTCGATATTGAGCATGAGCATAGGGCTCACAACCTCCGCGGCGGCTGCGTTGATCGCCGCCACGGGTGAGACCGCGTCGGTATCGACAAAACGGTACTCGATCTCAGCATCGAACTGTTGCGCAAGCCCCGCTGGCAGCGGCTCGCGCGAGCCGTGATCGAGTACCAGCACCCGGTAGCGCAAGCCGTCCAACGCCCGTTGGTAGGCCCGACTCAGCGAGTACAGGGTGCGCGGCGCCTCGCGCATCATATCGTGCATGACGACGATGGCCGTCAGCTCCGGCTCGCCGCGATCGGCCTGTTGCCTTGGGATCGGTGTCTGTGCCGCCTGGATCGGCTTTTCGTCCGACACCGCCGCTGCGATGGTCTCCGCCGGGCGCAAGGCCGTCGCTGCATCAGGCGCAGGCCGCGTCCCGGCCCCTCGGCTGCCGTCCGCCACCGACGGGTAGCACTGCAGAAACGGATACTGCGCCATGCGCCCCTCGATGAACCGCAGCGTCTCGGTGTCCCAGTCGATCTCGGCCGCGCGGCGCCGTGGCGACGCATACATCAGCCCGCGGCAGGCCTCGATGAAGTCCGGCGGTACCGTCAGCTCCAGGTGGGCCAGCAAGGCCGTCAGGGTCTGCTCCGGCGCGTTGATCAGGTGCTCGTGGTGCACATCCAGCCAGTGCTCCGGATGCCGTGCACGCAGCGCACTGGCGGCGTCGCAATGCATAAAGTACCAGCGCGCGCGATCGAGCAACGGTGCGCCGCTGCGCGCATGCATGGCGGCAATGGCATCGAACGGATTGCGGATGCTGTGCACTAGCCGCACCGGGCAACCGAGCAGCTGCCCCAGATGCGCCAGCAGATCGGGCTTGCCGTGCAGCATCAGCAGCGCCGGGTTCCAGATCTTGTCGCCCAGCACCCGCACGGCGGAGGGGGCCTTTTCCGAGCCTTCGATGCCGTATTGGTAGCCGGCCGACGGCCGTCCGGCGTCGCGCTGCCGCGCGGCGTTCTCCAACAGCTCCGCGCACAGGGCCTCGCGATCATAGCCGTGCCAGAATTGCTCGGAGGCCTGGCTCTCATTGGCGCAGGCGACCGCTGGGTGACGGTCCAGCAGCGCCCCGATCAGGGTCGAGCCGCTTCGCGCGTTGCCGATAACGAGGCAAAGACTGCTTAATGGATCGTGCATGGGCGAGCGTTAAGCCGGTTATGACCAACTATAGCTAGATGGCTAAACTTTGGCTTTGGGAGGGTGAGGGAATCCGACGGTGACAATGTATTCAGCTCTAGTGAGTGTCCGCTCGAGCGCGTGTCCTAATCTTGGTCTCGATAATAACCTGCGCACAGTGAATTTCATGACTGCAAAGATCGTTATCCAGAGCGTGGGTGTTCCTTGCGAACGACCCGAATGACTTGGGAGATGGTTTGGTAATGGTAATACCAATCGATCTCGGGTTGCTCAATAAACACCAGAAAATTGACCGTGCAGCACGTGATCCAGTTGCAGCCAAACTAGGTCGGCTGCCAACGAAATGGTGATTAAGGCGGGTAGGCCTCTGATTTGCGGATGCAAGCTTCCTAAGAGCAACCGCCTTTGCACGAGTGCTTTATCAAATACACGATCCTTCGACTACATGCTGCGCACCAAGACACCGAAGCGGCGGGCCTCCTTGTCGTAACTCTCGATCAGGCCCTGGGCCTTGCGCAGCAGATGCGCCCAGCAGCAGCGCAGGCGCTTCGGGTAGTCGCGGTAGGAGAACCATCTATCGCTCATCAGCCACCCTTGAAAGCCGGCCAACAGGGACGTGACGGTGACCTTGCCGCGCCCGGCGACGACATAGACGGTGGTCGTGGTGGTGAGAAACACCCACAGGCGCTGGTCGCGTTGTGGCCAGGAGGTCTCATCGGCATGCAGCAGGCCACCGACGCCCTGTGCCGCGACTTCGGCACAGAGCTCGGCGATCAGCTCCGCCTCGGCGGGCGCGACGATCGCCCTCGTCTGGTGCAGCGTCTGATGCAGGGTGCCGATACTGACCTGCACCCCGAACCATCTCGTGCAGGAGTTCCTGCATGCGCGCCCGCGAGAGGCGTAAACGCAGGTTCTAGACCACAATGAAGCCTGCCAGCCCCGGACCGACCAGACGCCATTCACCCAGGGCGAGGCCTTCCAGCGTCTCTTCGACCGCGCCCTGCGCCGGCTGCGCTCGGGTGCTGTGGCCACAGCCGCAGGTCACCTCGAGGTAGCGATGGTCCACCACCTCCAGTTGCAGACCCGGCACGCTCGGGTCGCCCCGACGCAGATCGATCGACTGGAATCCGGTGTAAACCGTCCCCGGCACCCTCGGCTGTTTGCCGGACTTGCGTTTGGCCCGACAGCTCGGCGGGCGCGAGCTGTTGCCAGGGTGCTGCTGTAGGCGCTCGCGCCCTTCCTTCAGATCGGCCAGCAATGTCACCGACAACCGACGCAGCGTCGCCTCCAGCAATCCCTGCAGGTGGCCTTCGTCGAGTTGCTGCAGATCGTGCTGGCTGAGCTTCATGTCCGGCGGCGAAGGAGCGGTTGCGTCATCAGGACGCCCAGGCTGCTATGCAGCTATGTTCGCACATCGACTGCAAGCTGTCTTCCCGGTCGCTGATACCGCAGCAATTCCCGCTCGCCGCCGCCTGATCGCGCCCGGACGGTCGGCAGCGCTCGGCACTGGGTTGAGGACACAACTAACCCCTGCACTGTGAGTGGCGCTGTGTTGGTTGGCTGTGTTTTCCCCCTCATGAATTCCCCTCGAGCACGTTCGCTCACGGCGCTGCCCTACGAGGTGTTGTCGACGAGCGGGAGCTGAGGCGGGTGATGATCGAACGGTAGAGCGTCTCCCAGTCGGGGATCAGGCAAAGATCGAAGCGGCTGCGCAGTTTCTGCCGCAGCTGCTCGCGAAACCGGCTGTCGCTCGGTGCGCGCGCGACCCAGTAGAGGGACTTGAGGTTGGCGCGGGTGGTGGTCTCCTGGCGGCAGTCGTGATCGAACTGCAGCAACGAGGGGTACTTCAGCCCAAACAGCGCCAGAGCCGATATCAGGTGGTCGACCAGCGCGATGTCGTGCCCGGGCGCATCGGGCAGCGTCGCAAACACGCCGCGCGCGGTGCGCAGCAGTCTCTCGGCGCTCAGCGCCTTGCGGCCAGACGGTGTCCTCATCGCAACCTGCCTTGCAACCTCAAGTTTGCGCAGCAGTATACTGAATCGGCGTCAAAAGTTTACGAAGACCTTTTTTCTCGCTCAGCCTAAGCCACTGTTTCAGATAGGAATGTTTTTTCGGTGGGAATTGCTGCTCCCAGTGCTCCAGCGTGGACAGCGGCGCTGCCGTGTCGTCGAGGAGCTCTGCTGTCGAGTCTGGCGTGACAGGGACCTGGGCCGCGCCCTGGTTCAAGGCGGCCAACGGGGCCAGCAGCGCGGCGGTAAACAGCAGTGCCGGGCGCGAGTGGCGTCCGCTACGGGTCGCCGAAGGGGAGGGTGACTTGCGCGACATCGACATTCTTCCGCCCGGGCGGACGCCCAGCTATGTTGACGTGACTGGAAAGTATACGCGCCATGCATGTGTATGGCAAATTTACCGGCGCTGTCTGTGCTTCGGTATATCGACATGCGGCGGGTCAAAATTGCGCAAAATTAAAAAACAAACATAGCATTAATGTCACTTCCTGAAGCCTTCACGCAGACTAATCGTTTTCGTGTAAAGTCTTCGTGAGGCATGTCCCGGGTCGGCATTGAACCGTGTAATATTGGATTTATCCGTCTATTTTTTCAGGGAAAGTTGGGTTTTTTTCACAGCCGTTTCCGCGCGATGGTGCAATACTTGACTGTGAGGGTGGCGTTTTAGCGCATCGCGGTTCGCGATTCGGGCGCCGGCGCTTGCGGAGGACGTACTGTGCGACGGGTCATGAGGGGCTTTAGCGGGGTTGCCATGCATGGGACCGGTCCGGGTCGCGGCATCGGTCGGCGATTGGCGCTGGTGGTGCTTGCCTGTGTGCTTGCGGCGTTTCCGCTCGCCGCCTCGGCGCTGGAGATTGTTCGGGCGGACTCTGCTGCGGGCGGTGGCGGCGCGCTGGGCCTGCCCTTCAGCGCCCGGCAAGCCCCAGCGCGCGGGCGGCTGCAACTGGGCCTGGATGTGCTTTCGCGGGAATTCCAGGACTATCAGCAGGCGGTGGCGACCAAGCGGGTGGCGCCGGGCGGCTTCGTGTCACAGCGAACGCTGGCGCGCGTAGTGGAGGAGAGCGTCGTGATCGATGCCGTTGCGGCCGCCGATGCGGAGTCGCTCGCCCTGGATATCGAGGCCCTGGGCGGTGAGGTCTACGCCATTGCCGGCCGTCTGGTGTCCGCCCGCATCCCGCTGGCGCGTCTGGCGGAACTGGAGTTTCAGCCTGGGCTGCGCCTTGCGCGACCCGCCCTGGCGCTGACGCAGACCGGTTCGGTCAGCAGTCAGGGCGACGCGGCGCAGTATTCCGATACCGCACGGGCCGACTTTGGCGTTGATGGCAGCGGCGAGACCGTTGGCGTGCTATCGGACAGCTTTAATTGCCTGGGGGGGTATGCGGGCGATCAGCTGAGCGGTGATCTACCCGGCGATGTCGCCATCCTCTCCGACATCACCAGCGGTTGCAGCGACGAGGGCCGGGCCATGGCGCAGATCGTGCACGACGTTGCGCCGGGGGCGGCCCTTGCCTTTCATACCGCCTGGAACGGCCAGGCGGACTTTGCCCAGGGCATTCTGGACCTGGCCGACGCGGGTGCCACGGTGATCGTGGATGACGTGATCTACTTTGCGGAGCCCATGTTCCAGGACGGGGTGATTGCCCAGGCGGCGGACCAGGTGGCGGCGAACGGGGTGGCGTACTTTTCATCGGCGGGCAACAGCGCGCGGCAGTCCTACGAGGCGCCGTTCAGGCCCAGCGGGCAATATGTCAATCTCGGCTGGGGCGACCAGGAGTTGCATGATTTCGATCCCGGGGCCGGCGTCGCACCCTGGCAGCGGCTGGTGACCACCGGTGGCACCTTCATTCTGCAATGGGATCAGCCCTTCTCTTCCGTGAGTGGCGGCAGCGGATCGGCAGCCGACGTGGATTTCTGCGTGTCCTCAACCGCCAGTGCAAGCGGCCTGTTGGGATGCAGCTACAGCGACAACATCGGCGGGGATCCCATCGAGGGGTTTTCGTTGGGCAGTGGCACCTACTACCTCGCGATTCCGCACTATGCCGGGCCGTTTCCGGGCGTGTTGAAATACGTCTGGTTCGGCAGCGTGTCGAGTCTGGAGTACGACACGGACAGCCCGACCAGCTACGGGCATGCGAATGCGGCGGGGGCGAACGCGGTGGGGGCCTCGGCATATTTTCTGACGCCGGAGTTCGGCGAGAATCCACCGGTGCTGAACTACTTCTCGTCCGCGGGCGGGATTCCCATCCTGTTCGACACCAGTGGCAATCCGGTGGATGAGCAGCGCCAGAAGCCCGAGTTCACCGCGCCGGATGGGGGCAACAACACCTTCTTTGGCGGTGATTATGAGCGTGACGGCTGGCCGAATTTCTTCGGCACCTCGGCCGCGGCGCCACACGCTGCGGGGGTTGCCGCGCTGATGCTGGAGGCAACCCCGAGCCTGACGCCAGTCTGGATAACCGTTCTGTTGCAGCAGATGGCGATCGACATCGAGCAGCAGGGTGTCGGCGGGTTCGGCGGTGCGCTCAGATCGGTGGGTACGGGCTTCGATGCGGACAGCGGCGCCGGCCTCATCGATGCGGGGTATTCGCTGGTGGCGGGTTCCTGTACGCAGAACGACAGAACGATCACCGGGGATCTGACCGGGTTCCAGGTCCGAACTGCCTGCCGAACGCTGACCACCGACTCATCGGTGGTCGTGCAGACAGGGGCGGAGGCCAGCCTCTATGCCGGGGAACGGATCACGCTGCAGCCCGGGTTTCAAGTGAAGTCGGGCGCGCGCCTGCGGGCGGTGATCAATCCGACGTTGGTGCCCTAGTCGGGACGCCTTGTGAGACGCTGATGTAGTGGCCTCCCTGATTCGATCCAAGCCGACAATCGGCATGCGATTTGAAAGCGCGGTTTGCGTACCGCTCAATTTCCTCTAGTGAAAGATGGTTTCCGGGGTCTCGGCGCTCAGAATGCGGATCGACCACTGCAGCAACTGCTCGGGTTCGGCGGCCGTGATGCGCTCGCGGTAAGCGTCGGCGGTGTCTGGCCCGAATTTTTCTTGTAGCAGCGTCAGCAACATCATGGCTTCGCCCTGCTTGACGCCCTGCTTGACGCCCTGCTTGAGACCCTTCTCGATCCCCGCTTGCTCAACCGTGGTGACATAGGGCATACGCTGTTGCTCCTCGTAGGCATAGAGTTCTTGGCGAAAGTCTGCTTCCAGTCCTGCAGGCAGACGAATCATCCAGTCGATGAGCCGAAACAGCTCCAGGATCAGCGCGCGCTCGTAGCCGCGCTCGTACATCAGGCGGATCAGGCGGAATTTCCAACCCTTGAGCGTTTCGCCATCGTCGGTAACTTTGGCCCGGATCTGCGCCATCACCACCAGGGCGAAGACGTTGTCGCTGGCTTCCAACTCGGCCCAGCGCTGTGGCTCGGCGGAATCGAGCAGTTTCACCATGGGAAAGCGGAAGTCAACTCGGCAGTCCCAGAGCGCTGCGCTGTAATGTTGGGGGCGAAAGCCATGATCCGTATCGGCGAGCACGGCCAGACTGGCCACGGGCACCTGATAGCGGTCGCGGATCTTGTAGTGGTAGGTGTACATCCGCTCAGCAAAGGCCGCTTCCGGCTCGCCTTGTACCTCCACATGGATCAGCACCCAGGCCGCCGTGCCATCGCACAGGGTGACGCCGACCAGCTTGTCGGCATAGCGCCGGGTGGTCTTGGCCTCGCGCACGATCTGCTGGAATTCCTTGTCAAGGAATTGAATCTCCTTGGACCAGTCGATCCCGGCATGGACGCGGGGGAACAGCAGCGCGAGAAACTCTGGGAAGAAGCGCTCCAAGGCCTCCTTCCAGGGGCTGTCGTAGTCGCTCTTGGCTGATCCGGATGAGGATCGGGTAGGGGTGCTGACCATGCGAGGAGTGTAGCCGGTTTCGCATCGGGTGTCGGCGTCACCGAACAACCGCGGCCTGTTCCGCAGAACGCAGTGCGCATGGACCAAGGCAAAAGCAAGATCTGAACCCCACTTCTGTAACCGACCACGGGCGGCACCCGCGGCACTGACGACCATTGCCAGCGACAGCTTCGTGGTTTCCAATAAGGCGCATGGAAGCCGCTGTCACCCGCGAACCCGCTGTAATGTTGCGTCCGATGCAGCAAGCCGACCTGCCGGCGGTACTGGCGGTGGAGCAGATGGCCTACAGCGCGCCCTGGAGCGAGGGGGTCTTTCGCGATTGCCTGCGGGTGCGTTATTGCTGCCTGGTGGCGGAGCGCGTTAGGGCGGATGGCGTGGTGGCCCACGGCATCATGTCGGTGGCGGCGGGGGAGTGTCATGTGCTGAATCTGTGCGTGCACCCGGCCTTTCAGGGGCGGGGCATCGGTCGGCTGCTGCTGCGACGGCTGCTGGCGCTGGCGCGCCGGCAGGATGCGGATACGGCCTTTCTCGAGGTGCGGGCGTCCAACCGGACCGCCATCGATCTGTACCGGCGGGAGGGGTTCGACGAGATCGGTGTGCGCAAGGGCTACTATCCGGCCGCAAACGAGGCGCCCAGTGCAGGACGCGAGGACGCGCTGGCCATGGCGCGGGCGCTGTGACCGACAAGCGGACGGGCGCCGGCGGTATCGCCCAGATCTGCCGCTATGGTACATTGTCTGGCTGATTCACGAGCCTCGCGGCTCAGAAACGCCAGACACTGCACTGCCCATGTCGCTGAATTCCACCGAAGAGATCATCGCCGATCTGCGCGCCGGTCGCATGGTCGTCATCATGGACGACGAGGATCGCGAGAACGAAGGCGACCTGCTGATGGCAGCCGATTGCGTGACGCCGGAGGCCATCAACTTCATGGCCACCCACGGCCGCGGGCTGATCTGCCTGACCCTGACCAAGGCGCGGTGCGAGCGGCTGCACCTGCCGCTGATGGTCAATGGCAACAACGCACCGCATTCCACCGCCTTCACCGTCTCCATCGAGGCCGCTGCCGGCGTCACCACCGGCATCTCCGCGGCGGACCGGGCCCGCACCGTGCAGGCGGCGGTGGCCCCGGACGCGAAATCCACCGATCTGGTGCAGCCCGGCCATGTGTTTCCGCTAATGGCCCAGCCCGGCGGCGTGCTGGTGCGGGCCGGCCATACCGAGGCCGGCTGCGACCTGGCGCGGCTGGCGGGGTTCGAGCCAGCCTCGGTGATCGTCGAGATCCTGAACGAAGACGGCACCATGGCGCGCCGCCCCGATCTGGAGAAGTTTGCTGCCGAACATGGTCTGAAGATCGGTACCATCGCCGACCTGATCCATTACCGGGTGGCGCACGAGAAGGCCGTGGTGCGCGAGCACCGGTGCGAGCTGCCGACCGAATTCGGCACCTTCCAGCTGTCCGCCTACCGCGACACCATCGACGGCGACGTGCACCTGGCACTGGTCATGGGCAGCGTCAGCCCGGAGCGGCCGGTGCGGGTGCGGGTGCATCTGCAGAATGCCATCTGCGACCTGTTCGGCACCCAGCATCCCGCCTGCGGCTGGCCGCTGCGCGATGTCATGCAGCAGATCGCGGAGGAAGGCGAGGGGGTGATCGTGGTGCTGCGCAACCGCGACGAGGCCGGCGATCTGCTGGCCAAGCTCGGCGAGATCTGCGAAAGCCGCCCGGAGGACCGGCCGCCGCCGCTGCGCACCGATCGCAACGAATTGCGCACCTACGGCATCGGCGCCCAGATCCTGGCCGACCTGGGGGTGCGCAAGATGCGCGTGATGAGCGCTCCCAAGTCGATGCACGGCATCTCCGGTTTCGACCTCGAGGTGGTCGAATACCTGGGACGCTGAGCCTGACCCGAACATTCTACGAACATTCTCCGAGCATTCGCCTCCGGAACACGCGACGGTAAGCAACGATGATCAAGAGCCTCGAGGGCGCCCTGCGCGCCGATAATGCCCGGTTCTGCCTGGTGGTCTCGCGCTGGAACAGTTTTGTGGTGGAGAGCCTGGAAAAGGGCGCCATCGACGCCCTCAGGCGGCACGGCGCCGCGGAGGACGACATCGTGGTGGTGCGTGTCCCCGGCGCCTTCGAGATGCCACTGGCCATCGAGCGTCTGGCGGCCAAGGGCGATTACGACGCCATCATCGCCCTGGGCGCGGTGATCCGCGGCGGCACCCCGCACTTCGAATATGTCGCCGGCGAATGCGTCAAGGGCATGGCCCAGGTCAGCCTGGCGCGCGGCATCCCGGTGGCCTTCGGCGTACTGACGGTAGACAGCATCGAGCAGGCCATCGAGCGCGCCGGCACCAAGGCTGGCAACAAGGGCGCCGAGGCGGCCATGTCGGCGCTGGAGATGGTCGACCTGCTGCGGCAGATCGGCTGAGGCGCCGGCACAGACCATGAGTGGCAGCCGCTCCGAGGCCCGACGCTACGCCGTATTGGCGCTTTATCAATGGCAGGTCAGCGGCCAGGCGCCGGCGGAGATCGGCCGGCAGTTCTTCGATGACCCGGCCTGGATCGAGGCCGTCGCCGAGGGCCTGATCGAGGACGCGACGCTGGACGCCAGACGCCGCAAGGGCAGGGCCGGCTACGACGCCCAGTTGTTCGACCGTCTGCTGTGCGGCGTCTCCGAGCACGCCGACGAGATCGACGACGCCCTGCGGCCGCTGCTGGATCGGGCGCTGAAGAGCATCGACCCGGTGGAGCGCGCCATCCTGCGGGTGGGGGCGTACGAGTTGCTGTTCAGCCCGGAACTGCCGGTGGCGGTGGTGATCAACGAGGCCGTCAATCTGGCCAAGGTGTTCGGCGCCGAGCAGGGTCATCGCTATGTCAACGGCGTGCTCGACAAACTGGCGCGCCAGGTCCGACGCGAGGAACTGGCCGCGCGACGCTGACGCCGGGCCGAGGCTTGATCTATGTCCGAGTTCGATCTGATCCGCAAGCATCTGACCGGTATTGGCGCCAGGCGCGACGATGTGGTTGTCGACCTGGGCGACGACTGCGCCGTGCTGCGCGTTCCCCATGGTCGGGAACTGGCCGTCAGCATCGACACCCTGGTGGCCGGGGTGCATTTTCTGCCAGACTGCGATGCCGAGTCCCTGGGCTGGAAGTCCCTGGCCGTGGGCCTGAGCGACCTGGCGGCCACAGGGGCCGAACCCGCCTGGGCCACGCTGGCGCTGACCTTGCCGGCGGCGGATGAGGCCTGGCTGGCGGCGTTCTGCCGCGGCTTTGCCGAACTGGCCGCGGCGCAGGATGTCCGCCTGGTCGGCGGCGATCTGACACGGGGACCCCTGACCATCTCGGTACAGGTGCATGGCTTCGTGCCCGCGGGGCATGCGCTGCGTCGCGCCGGCGCCCGGCCTGGGGACCTGGTCTGTGTCAGCGGCGCCCTGGGCGACGCCGGCCTGGCCTTGCGGCATCTGCAGCGCGGCGAGCCGCTGGACGACTACCTGCGCCGGCGCCTGGAGCGCCCGGTGCCGCGGGTGGAACTCGGAGAACTGCTGCGGGGGCTCGCGTCCGCGGCCATCGATCTCTCCGACGGTCTGGTGGCGGACCTTGGCCACATCCTCGCGGCCAGCGGCTGCGCTGCCTGGGTGGAACTCGACCGGCTGCCGCTGGCGGATCAGGTGGCCGGTGTCGTGGCGGGCCAGGCTGCAGGCGGCGCCGACTGGGGCCTGCCGCTGGCATCCGGCGACGACTACGAGCTGTGTTTTACGCTGCCGCCGGAGCATGCGGCTGAGCTGTCGGTGCTGGCGGCCGCGGCACGCTGCCCGATCACGCGCATCGGCGAGGTGGTGCCCGGCAGCGGGTTGCGCCTGCTTACCAGCGACGGTCACCCGTGGGCAGGCACGGTGGCCGGTTACGATCATTTTCACGGCTGATACACAAGGAGTCCCCATGAATCAATCGTCCACATCCACGCGCCCCGGCGGGTTCCAGCCGGGCAACATCCGTCACTGGCTGGCCTATGGCTTCGGCGCCGGCCTGTCACCGCAGGCGCCGGGCACCGTTGGCACGCTGGTGGCGGTGCCGATCTATCTGCTGCTGTCGCAGTTGCCGCTGCTGCTCTATCTGTTGGTGCTGGCGGTGATGATCGGCGTCGGTGTCTGGGCCTGCACCGAGACCGCGCGGGAGATCGGCAGCGATGATCCGCCGGCCATTGTCTGGGACGAGGTGGTGGGCTTCCTGGTGGCCATGATGGCAGCGCCGGCGGGCTGGGTCTGGGTCATCACGGGCTTTTTGCTGTTCCGGCTGTTCGACATCTACAAGCCCTGGCCGGTCAGCGCTGCCGATGGCGGTGCCCGGGGCGGGGTCGGCATCATGCTGGACGACATCATTGCCGGCCTGATGTCCTTTGCGGTGCTGCAGTGCCTGGCGATGATCGTCGAGTCGTCCCTGCGCGGCACCGTGCACTGAGCCGATCCCGTCATGGGACGGGGCGGGCCATCTGCCCCACGTCCTGTCCCATCTGCGACACTTTCTGATTCAACGCCCGGAAGCGCAAGGCCATGGCGGCGACGCTGTGGTTGATGCTTTCGGTGCGTTCTTCCATCGACGTCAGGCTGCCGCTCATGGTGGCCATGTCGGTGTCGAGCCGCCCCACCTCGCCCTCCAGGGCAATCATCTGCTCCGTGAGCACCGGCATCAGGCGGATCTGCTGCTCCATGCTGTGCATATGCTGACGGATGTCGGACATGCGCTCGGACACGGTGGCCAGATGGCCGTACATCTGGTTCATGTTGCCGATGATGCTGCGGATCTCCATGGTCAGCTGGCTGACGAACCACAGGTTGGCCAGGGCCAGCAGGCCGATCAGGCCGAAGAACAGGCGCGGGGCCAGGGCCTTGCGTCCGGCCTGCTTGTGCCGGCGCACCTGGGCGGTGAGGCCGGTCTCGGTCTCTTTCAGGATGTCGAGAATGCGTTCCATCTGCGCCTGGTCAAGCATGGTGTGGCTCCGCGGCCGCAGGTCAGCGGAAGGGGTTCATCTGGTTGAACATGCGCATGGGCCGGGACATGTGGTGCATGTCCTGCATCATGCGCAGGATGTGGGCGTCCATGACCGTCAGCGACAGGCTCAGGTCGTCCACCTGGGCGGTCATCAGGCCCAGGGTGGCGTTCATGTCCTGCACGCGGCCGGTCATGTTGCCGACGTTGTCCCCCATGCTGCCGACGTGGCCCTGCATGCCGTCGACCTGGGCGACGATGGCTGACAGGCTGGCGACGTCGTCGGTCATGTTCGACAGGCTGCGCCGGATGCTGAACATGTCGTCGGCGATGTCGCCGAAGTGCCGGTTCATGGTGGCCACGGCGGCGCGCAGCTCCGGTGCCTGCACGGACAGGACCACCACCAGCAATGAGATGGACAGCACGACGGCGAACAGGTCGAACAAGGCCAGCGTCGAGAGCTGGGACACGCGCCGGTCGGTCAGCGCCTGTCGCTCGCCCAGGAGTTGCACCACGCGGTGCAGGCGGTCGATCACCTCGTCCAGATGGTCATCGGTTGACATGAGCGTAATCTGGTCATCAGTTGGTCAGCTGGTCGGTTGACGTGTTACGCAAGCCTGGCGCTTTGCGTGTGGTGCCTGTCACCAGGTTCAAGGGTTCGCGCTGACCGGGGTGCCGTCCCAGTCGTCCGGCAGGTCGTCCGGGTCGGCGAGCTGCAGCTGCTCGCAGCGCGCGATCAGCAGGTTGCAGGCCGGGTCATCCGGCACCAGGGTCAGCGCCCGGCAAAAGCTGGCGATGGCATCTTCCCAGGCCCGTCGCCGGTAGCGCTGCAGGCCCTCGGCGCACAGGGCGATGAAGCGCAGTTCGTCCGTGTCGGCGCTGGCGGGGGCATCGCTGCGCAGTTCGTAGATCAGGTCGCCGCGGTCTTCGCCGGGTAGCCGCAGGATGTCCAGCGGGCGGCACAGGAACCGGTCGGCGATCTCGTCATGCAGGGCCTGGCTGATGATGATGCGGGTGCCGTAGCGGGCATTGGCATCGCGCAGGCGGGCGGCCACCGCCACCAGGCGGCCCATGGCGGTGTAGCGCATGCGTCCGGCCACGTTGAGATTGCCCACCAGTCCGCGGCCGCAGTGCAGGCCGGTATGGCGCACCACCTGGCCGCCGTGGCGGGCGGCGTCGCGGTCACAGGCGCGGGTGAAGGCCAGGGCGGCCCGGCAGGCATGGCGCGCGGCCTGGTCCGGGGCGGCGGGCAAATCCCAAAAGGCATGGATGCGGTCGCCACGAAAGGTCTCCAGCGTGCCGTCCTCGCGGCGGATGATGCTGTTGCCGTGCTCCACCTGGGTGGCGAGGAATTCGATCACCTGTTCCGGTTGCAGGCGTTCGATCATGCCGTCCAGCCCGGCCATGGCGGAGGTCATCACCGTCAGGTCCTTGTATTCGGCCCGCAGTCTTGGCCGGGTGGCGCCGCTGGCCAGCTGGCGGATGGCCTCGGCCGGTATCTGGCTGCCGAGGAAGTCCATGGTGTCGCCCATCTTCGCCAGGGCATGGTCCATGTCGCGGATCTCGCGGAAGACGGATTTCACCGGCACCACCTCGGTCGGACGGAACCGCCGCAGCAGTTCTGTGTTGCGCGCCAGTTGCTGCACCGAGTTGGCAAAGTTTGCGGCCAGCGGGTAGATGATGAACAGCACCATGCTGACGATGATGGCGGAGACCACGATGGCTTCGCGCAGGGTGCGTTCCGACTCGCTCAGCAGGTCCGCCTCGTCCAGCACGATGGCCAGCCGCCAGGGCAGTCCGGTGTCGCCACCTAAAGCGGCGATGTGGGTGAGATAGCTCCGGCCGCCGGTGACCGAGCGGTGGATGGGTCCGACGCCGGCGGCGGTGCCGGTTCCAGCGTCAGAATCGGCGCCGGAGCCTGTCGCGGATTGCGTGCTGGCCAAAAGCGCGTTCCTGATCCAGGGCCGGGCGATGTCGTCGATCCGCAGCAGCGTCCCGGTTTCGGCTCCGAAGTCCGCCCGGACGTCCGCTGTGCGATTTGTCCCGGGATCGGCCGAAACGGTGGTGAGGTCCAGCCGGCGGGGGTAGGCGATCAGCCGATCCTGGTCGTCCAGGATCAGCACGGCGCTGTTGGGGCCGATGTCCTGTCGCGACAACAGCTCGGAAATGCCGTCCAGGGTGGCGTCGGCGCCGAGTACGGCGCGAATCCGGTGATGCTGGTCCAGCAGCGGATAGACGGCGGTGATGCCGAGATGCCCACCGCTGTGAAAGCGGTAGACGTCGGTCCATTGGACCCGGGGCTCTGCCGTGGCGTTGCGGTACCAGGGGCGCTGACGCGGATCGAACTGGGCGTCTCCGGTTAGATGCGCGATGGGCTGGAAGTCCGGCCGGCGCACGATGATGCGTTCGCTGGCCGGCGTGCTGGTGCGGTCAAGGATCCGTGTGGACAGCTCCGGTTGGTTGCGCGCCTGCACGAAGTTGCCGTCGCGGTCGCCGATGTACATGCTGGTCAGCTCGGGGGTGAAGGCCACCTGCCGCCAGAACAGTTTCGACAGCAGGGCCTGATCCGCGATGGGGTGCGTGGCATCCGCTACGGCGGCATTCGACAGCAGCTGCGCCTTGGTAAGGTGCACGATGCCGTCGGTGCGGGCGACGACCTTCTGGCTGATCTCCGCGACGAAGCGGCTGGAGAGCTGGTAGACCACCTGTTCCGCACGCTCGGACATCCGGGCGACAATGATCAGGACGGTGATCAGCATCGGCGCCAGGAACAGGGCCAGGATGGCCAGGCGGAACGACGGGCGTCGTCCGCTGCGCAGGCGGGAGGAGAGGCTTGGGCGTGCCACAGGCGCTGCCACTGAGACCGAGCATCCGTGGGTGATTGGGGCGACTGCTGACTGACCGGGGCCGGAACGGGCGGCTGAGTGGACAGCAGCTCCGGGCGGCCTGGCGGTGCGCGTCAGTTCAGCACATTGTGGCCACGGCGGCGCATGCAGTTGCTGTAGGCGCGCTTGAACTCGGCCTCGGTCTGCGAGGCGGTGCCGAGCCCGCCGGCCAGGGCGCCGGTGGCCACGCCGACGGCAGCGCCCTGGCGTGCCCCGCGCCAGCTGTCGCCGGCCAGCACGGCGCCGACCCCGGCGCCCACGGCGGCGCCGATGGCCCCCTTGGTGGCGGCGCTGCGTGCGGCCTGCTCGTTTGCATCGCCGCCGGAGGCCTGCATGGCCAGGGCGCGGCACTCTGCCAGGTCGCGGCTGAGATACTGTGCCCGGTCATTGCCGTAGGTGTCGACGGTGGGCGTCCAGGTGGATTGGGTGCTGGAGCAGCCGCCGGCAGTCAGGGCAGCGGCCAGGACCAGGCTCGGAACCAGAATTGGGAATGCGTGTTTCATGGGTGATCTCTCTGTCCGCCGGCAACGGCGGCGTGCATCAGGGGCCCCGACGGGCCTGACCAACTTGGTCGGATTATGACATACCACCGCCCGCGTTTGCCGATCCGGGATTGCGCTGCTACGCTTCCCGACCGTTTCAACTGTCCGCAGTCCGAGTCGTCCACGCATGAGCGAAACGCCGATCTACAATCCCGAGGGCCTGGAGCGTCTGCCGCTGCACCTGTTCAGCGAAAAGGCCTACCTTGACTACTCCATGTACGTGATCCTGGACCGGGCCCTGCCGCATGTGGCGGACGGGCTGAAACCGGTGCAGCGGCGCATCCTGTATGCCATGTCCGAACTTGGACTCTCGGCGGCGGCAAAGTTCAAGAAGTCCGCCCGCACCGTCGGCGACGTGCTGGGCAAGTTCCATCCCCACGGCGACACCGCCTGCTACGAGGCCATGGTGCTGATGGCGCAGGCGTTCAGCTACCGCTATCCGCTGGTGGACGGGCAGGGCAACTGGGGCTCGCCGGATGATCCCAAGTCCTTCGCCGCCATGCGCTACACCGAGGCGCGGCTGGCACCCTATGCCGAGACCCTGCTGGGCGAGGTGGCCCAGGGCACCGTCGACTGGCAGCCCAATTTCGACGGCACCCTGGAAGAGCCGAAGCTGCTGCCGGCACGGCTGCCCAACCTGCTGCTGAACGGCGCCACCGGCATCGCCGTGGGCATGGCCACCGACATCCCGTCGCACAACCTGCGTGAGGTGGCCAGGGCCTGCATCCATCTGCTGCGGCATCCGGACGCCGACATCGACGCGCTGATGCGCCATGTGCCGGGGCCGGACTTTCCCACCGCGGCGGAGATCATCACCCCCGCCTCGGAACTGGCCCGCATGTACCAGACCGGCTACGGCTCGGTGCGACAACGCGCCCGCTACGAGATGGAGGAGGGCGACATCGTCATCACGGCGCTGCCCTACCAGGTCTCCGGCAACCGCATCATGGAGCAGGTGGCGGCGCAGATGCAGGCGCGCAAGCTGCCGATGATCGAAGACCTGCGCGATGAGTCCGACCATGCCTGTCCCACACGGCTAGTGATCGTGCCCCGCTCCAACCGGGTGGATCTGGCGCGGCTGATGTCGCACCTGTTCGCCACCACGGACCTGGAGAAGAGCTATCGCGTCAACATGAACATGATCGCGCTGGACGGCCGGCCGCGGGTCATGAACCTGCGCGAGATCCTCAGCCAGTGGCTGGGCTACCGCACCGCCACCGTGCGCCGGCGCCTGCAGCACCGGCTGGACAAGGTGCTGGAGCGGTTGCACCTGCTGGAAGGCCTGCTGATCGCGTTCCTCAACATCGACGAGGTCATCCGCATCATCCGCACCGAAGATGAGCCGAAGCCGGTGCTGATGCAGCGCTTCGGCCTCAGTGAGGCCCAGGCGGAGTATGTGCTGAACACCCGGCTGCGGCAGCTGGCGCGGCTGGAAGAGATGAAGATCCGCGCGGAGCAGGCCGAGCTGGCAGCGGAGCGCGATACCTTGCAGCAGACCCTGGGGGACGAGGGCCGGCTGCGGGACCTGATCATCGAGGAGATCGAGCGCGACGCCGACAAGTACGGCGACGAGCGCCGTTCGCCGCTGACCGAGCGTCCGGCGGCCCTGGCACTGGACGACACCGAGCTGGCGCCGAGCGAACCGATGACCGTGGTGCTGTCGGACAAGGGCTGGGTGCGCGCGGCCAAGGGCCACGACATCGATCCGGCGGGGTTGTCGTACAAGTCCGGCGATGGCTTTCTCGCCGCCGCCCGGGTGCGCAGCAATCAGCCGGTGGTGTTCCTGGACAGCAGCGGGCGCAGCTACAGCCTGCAGACGCATACCCTGCCGTCGGCCCGTGGCCAGGGTGAACCGCTCACCGGTCGGCTGGATCCGCCCAAGGGTGCGGCCTTCCGGGCCGTGCTCGGCGAGACGGAGCCGGGCTGCCGCTGGTTGCTGGCATCGGATGCGGGCTACGGCTTTGTCTGCCCGTTCCAGGCGCTGCTGGCCAAGCCCAAGGGCGGCAAGTCGGTGCTGACCCTGCCAGAAGGCGCCCGGGTGCTGCCGCCGGTGCTGCTGCCCGGCAGCCCGCTGGACCGGGTGGCCGCCGTCACCAGCAGCGGCCATCTGCTGGTGTTTCCCATCGGCGAGCTGCCGGAGCTGAATCGCGGCAAGGGCAACAAGATCATCGGCATCCCGGCGGCCCGGGCCAAGGCCCGCGAGGAGCTGATGCTGGCCATCACCATCGTGCCGGACGGCGGTAGTCTGCTGCTGACGTCCGGCAAGCGTACCCTGACCCTGAAGCCGGCGGACCTGGATCGCTACCAGGGCGAGCGGGGGCGCCGGGGGGCGATGCTGCCCCGCGGCTTCCAGCACGTCGATGCCCTGAGTGGTTAGTAGCCTCGGCGCCCGCCTCCCGGCTCGGGATCAGTCGGCGTCAGTCGATATTGCCCTTCTGGTGCTGGTCGTACAGGAAGCCCCCCAGGGCGCCGACGCCGGCACCGATGAGGGCCCCGGCGCCGGCGCTGGCGCTCAGGGAGCCGATGGCGGCGCCGCCGGCGGCACCCAGCAGCGCGGCGCTGCCGGCGCGGCTGGTGGTGGTGGTGCCGCAACCGGACACGGTGACGGCGCAAGCCAGGGCGAGGGGAACGGCAAACTTGATCATGGGATAGGTGTCCTTCGGCCGTCGATGCGGCCTGTGATGAGGTCTGGATTCGAGTCTCCGGCGGCGATCATACCCCGCAGCCGGCCGGTGTCCAATATCCGGCACGCCAATACCAGGCACCCGTCTCAGGCAGCTCTCAGGCATCAGGCGCATGGGCCAGGGTCACCTGCATCACGTCCACCCGCCGGTCCAGGAAACCGGCCTCGCAGTAGCTCAGGTAGTAGCGCCACAGGCGGATGAAGCGCTGGTCGTAGCCCAGTGCGAGCACTGCGTCCAGCTTGGCCTCGAAGCGCTGCCGCCAGGCGGCGAGGGTATGGGCATAGTCCTGGCCGTGGAAGCTGCGCCGGACCACCTGCAGGCCCGCTGCTGCGGCAGCGGCGTCGAAGCGGCCCACGGTGGGCAGCATACCCCCCGGAAAGACGTAGTGCTGGATGAAGTCCGGGCTGGCGCGGTAGTCGTCGAAGAAGGCGTCGTCGATGGTGATCACCTGCAGAGCGGCGCGGCCGCCGCGACGCAGACAGCGCGCCAGGGTCTGCATGTAGGTCGGCCAGTAGGCCTCGCCCACGGCCTCGAACATCTCGATGGAGACGATGTGGTCGAACTGCCCCTGCACGTCGCGGTAGTCCTGCAGCCGCAGGTCGATGCGCTCGGCCAGTGGGGTGTCGCGCACCGCATCCTGCGCCCAGGCCAGTTGCTGCTCTGACAGCGTCAATCCGGTGACCCGCAGGCCCGACTGCGCCGCCTGCCGTGCGAGCCCGCCCCAGCCGCAGCCGATCTCCAGCAGGTGCTGGCCGGGCCGGGCCGACAGGCTGTCGAGCAGGCGTCGGTACTTGTTGTGCTGGCTTTGCTCCAGATCGTCGTCGTCCTGCGCGCGGATGCCGCAGGAGTAGGTCATGCTGGGGTCGAGCCACAGGCGGTAGAAGTCGTTGCCCAGGTCGTAGTGGTAGGCGATGTTGCGCCGGCTGCCGGTGCGGGTGTTGGAGCGCCGGCGATGTCGCCAGGGCGACAGCAGCCGGTGCATCCAGCCGCCGGCCACCACCCGGCTGAAGGCGGCCTCGTTGACTCCCAGGGTGCGCAGCAGCGCGGTGAGGTCCGGGCTGTCCCAGTGTCCGGCCATGTAGGACTCGCCCAGGCCCACATGGCCGCGGGTGGCGATGCGCCGCGCAAAGGCCCAGGGCCTGAGCAGCCGGATCTCGCCGCTGGGGCCTGGGTCGGTACCGCGCAGCAGGCGGTGATGTGTGCCGATGCGGACGCACAGTTGTCCGCAGGCAATACCCTGGAAAAGCCTGTGGTACGGCCTGAGCACGGCCGGACTGCCGGCCGGGAGTGCCGCCTCGGCGGCGTTGTCGCTTGCCATCAGGTCACCTCGTTGCGGGGCGGTTCGGGTTTGGGGTGAAAGCGCGCGCCGCCGAGCCAGATCTTCAGCGCGTGCCAGTGGATGGCCGCCATCACCTTGAACGTCATCAGTGGCATGCGCCGCAGCGCCCGCCACAGCGCGCGCTCGGTCAGGGGCTCGCCGGGGCCTGTCTGTGACGCTACCATGCGTAGTTGTCGCCGGTCGTCGAACTGGCGGATGAGCACGGCCACATGGTCGTCGGGTCGCGACAGGCGGAAGCGATAACCGCCTTCCATGTCCATCAGCGGCGACACGTGGAAGCACTTGACTGCCTCGGCCCGCAGCGGCCAGTCCAGCGGGCGTCCGGCGTCTGCCAGCAGGTAGCTGTGGTGCTCGCCGAAGGTGTTGTTGACCTCGGCGATCACCGCCCGCAGGCGCCCGTCGCGGTGCTCGCAGTACCACACGCTCAGCGGGTTGAAGCCGTAGCCGAGCACCCGCGGAAAGCACAGCAGGCGGATCCGGCCGCCCTCCAGGTCGATGCCGTGCCGGGCCAGCAGCTGCTCGGCCCAGGGACGCAGCGGCGAGCCGTCGCGCGGGCCGTGGTCCCGGGGGTCGAAGCGCACCAGCCGCAGGCGCCGGCCCGACATGAGCCGCGGCACCCGGTCCAATGCATCGATGTCCAGCAGCAGGCTGAACACCCGGTAGACGAAACGGTACTGCACCGGGTGCAGGCGCCGGTGCATCACCCGGGTGAAGTAGATTCGATGCGGATTGTCTGCCGCGCTGCTGTCCGCGCCGGCGCCATTGTCGGCGCTGTGGTGCGTCCTGCTCATGGCCGTTCCCTCATGCGTGCGTCGGGTCCGTGTCAGCGGTGTTTGTGGTCAGCCAGCGGGTGTCGATGCCGAGCTGGTCAGCGACGTCCACCGCGGATTTGAGGGCGTCCTCGTGAAAACCGTAGCCGAAGTAGCTGCCGCAGTAGTGCACGCGGTCGCGGCCCTGCAGCCGGTGCAGCTGACGCTGGGCGTCCATGGCCGCCTGGTCGAACACCGGGTGTTCGTAGTCCATCGCGGCGATGACCCGTTCCGGCTCCGGCTCCTGCAGCGGGTTCAGCGACACCAGGTAGTCGGTGGTTCCCGGCAGGCCCTGCAGCCGGTTCATCCAGTAGGTGACGGACACCGCTCGCTCGCCGTCCTGGCGTTGCTCGGCCAGGTAGTTCCACGACGCCCACACGGCCCGGCGCCGGGGCATCAGTTGCGCATCGGTGTGTAGCCAGGTGCGGTTGGTCTGATAGCGGAAGGCCCCCAGCAGCCGCGCCGTGTCGTCGTCGGGGCGCTCCAGCAGGGCCAGTGCCTGGTCGGCATGGCAGGCCAGCACCACGCGGTCGAAGCGGCGCTCGGCACCAGAGCCAAGGCGCACTTCGACCTCGTCGCCGCGGGTGCGCACCTGTTGCGCGGCGTCGAACAGGACGTGTTGCTCGCCCAGATCCGACAGGATACGTTTTACATAGCTATGGCTGCCGCCCACCACGGTGCGCCATTCCGGCCGGCGCAGGATGTTCAGCAGCCCGTGGTTGTTGAAGAAGCGCGCCAGGCTCTCGGCGGGGAAATCCATCATGGTGCCTGTGGGACAGGACCAGATCGCAGCCGCCATGGGCAACAGGTAGTGGTGCTGGAACTCGGTTCCGAGCCCCTGGCGCTGCAGAAAGTCCCCCAGGCTCAGGCCGTCGAAGCCGCCGTCGGCCAGCAATGCCTTGCAGCGGCGGTTGAAACGCAGCATATCCCGAAGCATGCGCAGAAAACCCGGGCTTAGCAGGTTGCCGCGCTGCGCAAACAGGGTATTCAGGGTGTCGCCGGAATATTCCAGCCGGCCAGGGCCGATGGAAGCGGAGAAGGACATGGTGCTCTCGCGGCTGGCCACGCCCAGACGCCGGAAGAGTCGCGTCAGCAGCGGATAGTTAGGCTCGTTGAAGACGATGAAGCCGGTATCCACCGGCAGCGGGCCGTCGGCCGTCGGCACCTCGATGGTGTGGGTGTGGCCGCCTATATAATCATTGGCCTCGATCAGGGTGACCTGGTGCTGACGCGCAAGCAGCCAGGCGCTGGCAAGACCGGCGATGCCGCTTCCGATGACGGCGATGCGTTCTGACATGGAACCGTTTCCCAAGAGTGTATGCATTCAGGCTGTGGCACAGCCGTACCAGGCGCCGATTGTATAAGACCAACGGTAAGAAAACATGCGCCGACACTGTACCACCAAGGTCCGTTGCAGGAGGAGAAGACGATGACCCAGGTCCGCATCAAGCACGATCCGCCGCGGCTGATTCCGGAGGCATCGCCGTCGCGGTCGCGCAAGTCGACCACCCCGCTGACACACCATGAGATCCTGACACTGATGGCGCCCTTCAGCCGGCGTGGTCTGCACGCGGACCTGGGCGCCAGCCGACGCGAGGACCGGCTGTTGCGCTTCAGGCCGGTGCCGCTGGCGCCAACGGATGCCCTGCCCATCGCCCTGGAGTCGGTACTGACGCTGGAGCTGGATCAGGATAACCGCCACCGACTGGTGCGCCGGGTCACGGACGCGAGCGGTCTGGCCGCCATGGCGGTGGTCGAGGGCGGCGATGTCGAGCAGCTGCTGGCGCTGATGGAGGCGATTCCGCCGCGGCGCCAGTTCGGTGTCCATGGCGGTGTGCCCCTGGCCCGCAGCTATGTCATCCTTGCTGGTGACGAGGAGGATGGCGGCCCCCGCGCCGTCTTCACCGAGGCCGAGGCCGTGGTGGAGGGCGTGCGCATCGCGTTCAAGGCGGATCGGTTCCGGGGCGCGCCGGTGGAGCTGAAGCTGACCGCGCCGCCGGGGTTGCTGCTGGACGTGCCGGAGGATCTGATCGCGGTCATCGGCTGGCGCTGGCGTCCGTTGCGGCGCATCGTCAGCTACTGGCGCGGCGCCATCCGCGTGGCCACCCGCGAGCCGGAACGCACAGCGGACATCGAGCGCCGGCTGGGGCCGACCATCGAGCATCTGGCGGCGACCTTGCGGCGTGCACCGGCGCAGTTCCATGGCCGGCATCTGCGCAGCCGCTGGCGGGTGACCTTCCAGCGCGCCATCCCGCTGCTCACCGGGCTGTTCATCCTGGCCATCACGCCGGGCATCCAGTGGCTGGAGATGGACGATGACTCCATTCTGCGCATGCTCATCTTCCATGCGCCGCCGTTCCTGCTGGTGGGCTTCTTCCTGATGCGCGAAATGCCGCGGCTGGAGATCCCGCCGCTGCCGCGACCGCTGCGGCAGCAAGACTGGTTCAAGCCCCTGGACAGCAAGGCGCCGCGGCCAGCCGGCGCCGGCAAGGCGATGGCGGAGGCCGAGACCTGAGCGCATCACGACACTCCAGGCCAGCCCGGCAAAACACCTGGCGACCTGATGTGCTGATGTCAAACAGATCTCACCGACCAGCAGCAATTCCAGATTCAAACCACAGAGCTCTGGAGAACGCAGAGACCAGCCAGCGTGTTCCTAAGCGTCTCTGCGCGCGCTTTGCGTTCTCTGTGTCTTTGCGGTTAATCGAACTGCGGCAAAGCGGCAAAATTTGAAATTGCTGCACCGACCAGTGAACGCAAGAACAACAGGGGAAGCCCTTGCATACTGATCCAATGAACATTCCGCCGGTGTCGATCGCAGCGGTCCGGCAGGCGCTGATCGAGCAATTTGCCGACCCGACGCTGCGCCGGCGCGCCTCCATGCTCTGGGGCACGCGCGGCGTCGGCAAGTCGTCCGTGGTACGACAGGTGGCCGAGCACTTCGGCGCGCCCCTGGTGGACCTGCGCCTGACCACCATCGAGCCGGTGGACATCCGCGGCGCCATCTATGCCGACGACAGCCGCGAGCAGACGGTCTGGTTTCCGCCGGAGTTCCTGCCGGGCCCTGAGCAGCCCGAGGGGATCCTGTTTCTGGACGAGCTGACCGCCGCTGACCAGCGGCTGCAGATCTCCGCCTACTCGCTGATCCTGGACCGTCGGGTGGGCAAGTACCAGTTGCCGGACGGCTGGCTGGTGGTGGCGGCCGGCAACGCGGCCTACCACGGCGCGGTGAGCCACGACATGGGCACGGCGCTGGCGGATCGCATGTTCCACTTCAATGTGCAGACGGTCATCGACGCATTCCTCGACCACGCCCTGGCCAATGATTTTGCGCCCGAGGTGATGGCCTATCTGAAGGTGCGCCCGGACAAGCTCGACGACACCCACAGTCAGCTCGCCAATGATCACCTGGTGGGCGCCAGCCCGCGGGGCTGGGAGGACGTGTCCAACGTACTCAGGTCCGACCTGTCCGACAGCGCCCGGCGCATCTTCGTGCAGGGCCGCATCGGCGCGGCCAATGCCGCCGAGTTCTTCGGCGTGCTGCGCGAGATCCAGGCCGGCACCGATGTGTTGCAGCTGCTGCAGGCAGAGCCCGGGGAGGCCACCGCGGCGCTGCTGCCGAAGACGCTCGATGGGCTCTACGGCATGCTCTATGCGCTGCTCGCCGTCACCACCGATGAGCCGCGCATGACACGCGCGCTGGAGATCATCGACCAGCTGCCCGATGCCGACAGCACCGAGCCCCTGCCCATCCGCGAGGCACAGACGCTGGCCATGGAACTGCTGTTCCAGAAGGCGCTGGAGCGCGGACTGGAGGGCGCCGTGCTGCAGAGCCCGGTCTATCTGCGCTACGCCGAGCAGCGCGCCCAGGACGAGGCGGGCTAGTCCGCCGTGGCCATCCACAGCCATCGCGGCACCCGGGCCATCCAGCGCATGGTCGAATATGCACCGTCCACCGGCGGGCTGGCGCTCTGGATCCGGCATCGCGACCTCAGCCTGGATGCGACCGAGGCGCAGCCGCACGAACCGGACGCCCTGTTCGCCGCCAATGACGGCAGCACGATCTTCTACGGCGCCGCCTTCGAGACGTTGCCCCTGCCGGTGCAGACCGGTCTGGTGGCGCACCAGGTGCTGCATGTGGCGTTGCAGCATCCACAGCGGCGCGCGGCCCTGCGGCGGTTGCGCGGCGACGTCGACGACGCGCTGTTCAACATCTGCGCCGATGCCATCGTCAACAGCACCCTGAGCCATCTGAGCTGGCTGGAGCTGCCCCAGGGCTCGGTGCTGCTCGAGGAGCTTCTGGCCTCCGTGCTGGACATCCGCCAAGGGGTGGAGAAGTCGTTGCTGGAGTGGGATCTGGAGCGGCTCTATCGCGCCATCGATGATCGCCGCTCCGGCGCCCGGGGGCCCATGGCCGGACGGCGCGCCGGCAGTGGTGCCGGGCGTGATTCTGGGCAGGGCGGGGATGGCGACGGACAGGCTGACCAGCGCCGGAGCGGGCAGGGCGGTGCGGCACAACGCCAGCAAGGGCAATCCCAAGGTTCTGCGAAGTCGGCCGACGAGACCATCGAGGAGGCGTCTGCCCGCTTCCGGGAGGGCCTCCGCGAGGATGGACCGCGGGCGGCCCGGGCCCGGCGCATGGGATCCAGCATCCTGCGTGACCTGCTGCCGGCGCCGGATGACGGGCAGCAACCCGAGCAGCAGGCGGAGCAGGCCCGGGAGTGGCGCGAGCGTATCGTCCGCGGGCACGCCGGCGATGGCGCCCATTCGATGCTGCGTGCGCTGATCGCCGATCTGCCCAAGGTCCGCACGCCCTGGGAGCAGCTGTTGCGGACGCAGCTCGCGCGGGGATTGTCGCATCAGCCGGACCGCTCCTGGTCGCGGCCGGCGCGCTCCTATGTGGCCAATCAGGGGCGCTGCGGGCGCCTGCGAATGCCCTGGGAGCCCGGCACCAGCGCCAGTCGGGCCGTGGCGCGGCTGGTGGTCATGGTGGATGTCTCCGGCTCCGTCGAGGACCCGTTGCTGGGTCGCTTCGCCACCGAGATCGAGGCCATCAGCCGCCGGCTGGAGGCCGGGCTGGTGGTCATCGTCGGCGACCAGCGGGTCAGCGCCGTGGAGCACTTCGCCCCGGGCCGCTCGAACCTGCGCGAGATCCGCTTTCAGGGTGGCGGCGGCACCGACTTCTCGCCCCTGCTGCGCGAGGCCGAGCGCCATGCGCCGGACATCGGCGTCTTTCTCACCGACCTGGACGGTCCGGCCCAGTATCGTCCGCGCTTCCCGGTGCTCTGGGCCGTGCCGGCGGTGCAGGCGGAGAGGCCGCACCCCTTTGGCCGCAAGCTGGTGCTTGATTGACGCTGGCGAGCGGATCCCAGGCCATCAGGGAAGCGCTGATTTATTCGGCGCTTCCCGTGCGGGGCAGGAAACCCGGCCATCTCCTTAGGCCGAGCTACAAAACAGGGCTCGGCCTTATCCGCCCACCAGCGCGTCGCGCATCTGCATGAACGCGATCAGATACCTCGGCCGGCAGAACAGACGCCTGCAGGCGGGATGGGATGGCAAGAATCGGGGTACAGACCTGCCCATGCGGGTCGGTAGGGCGTGGGAACAGCACCCCTGTGGCCAAGACGGCCTGGAGGTCTTCGTAGACGAGACGCAGACGAGACGCACCTGGGCTTGCTGGAGGGAGTATTGGCGCCCTCGGCAGGAATTGAACCTGCGACCTACCGCTTAGGAGGCGGTTGCTCTATCCCCTGAGCTACGAGGGCGGGTTCTGCGCAGCCGCCGATTATATACCGGTTGACACGGGCGTGCGCGCTGGGTTTGGACGGCTGCTTTCCGCCGCTACCGGGCTGCTTCGACCCCAGTCCGAGTTTTTGCGTCGGTTGGCGCTGGCCCATCGTGTTGTGCGCTGTCCTCGGTGCCGACGACCCGCGCCGGCAGCAGGATGTAGCCGGGCGCGTCGTTGCTGTCGTTGCCGCTACCGGCGAGGTCGGCGGCGGGGTCCGTTGTGGCGCGGACGCCTTCTCGTGGCTGGGCCTGATCCTGATTCTGGTCCTGGTCCTGGTCCCAATCCGCGCGTTGCTCTGGAGCCGCAACCGAACGCGGAGTCGGGGTTGCTCCGGTGTCAGCTGTGGCCGGGGCTGCAACCGGCACCGGTGTTGAAGCCGGGGTCGGTGCCGGCGCCGACGATGAGGCCGCAGTGCGTTGCTGGCCGCCGGCAGTCGTGCCGGACGAACGGCTGGATGTGCTGGCCGCCGTGTTGCCGTTGGATCGGGTCTTTGCCGTCGCCCGCTGTCGGGCGATGCGCTCGGCATAGTTGCCATAGTCCGGGCCGTTGCCGACCACGGTCACGCGGGTGCCGGTGCTGGCATGGTTGAACACCGCCTCGGCCACGGTCTTGGGCATGCGGATGCAGCCGTGGGAGGCCGGGTATCCGGGGCGGGGAATAGGGCCGGCGTGCATGCCGATGCCGTCGTAGGTCATGCGCATGAAATGCGGCATGCTGGCGCCGATGAAGCGACCGCCCTCGGGCACCGGATCGCGATTCGACGCACTGTGCTTGACCACCTTGCCGTTGCTGTCCACGATCTTGCCGTAGAGGTTGGAGCGCTTCTTGCTAACCTTTTCAAGGATCGCGAATTCGCCCCGGGGCGTCGCATGGCGGGCAACGCCCGAGGCGATGGTGGTCCAGCCGACCTGCTCGACGCCGTCGTAGAAGCGCGCCTTCTGCTCGTTGGTGTCGATGACAATGTGGCTGATCGCGCGGCCGTGTCCGCTCCAGTCGTACAACTGGCCAGGCTCGGGCGGGTCCTCTTGCGGCTCCGGGATGGACCGGCTGTCGGCAACGGACGCATCCGTCACCGCCGCGGCGGGCCGTCCCTGGTATTGCCGCTGTGCACAGCCGCCTGGGAGGATCAGCGCAACGCACAGCATGCCCGCAACGGCGGCGCGAATCGGAGAAACGCGTTTCGCCGTCCACCGGAGATCGGACCGGGTCGGGCTGTGGGGCATGATGAGATGCTGGAATCGCGGCGGCCGATGGCCAGTCATCCACGGACCTTACCCGATGCCGCGGCTGCGACGCAAACGGTGCCAGCGACGGCCAGCGATTTCAAATTCGACGCTCTGCCGCAGCTCGATCAACCGCAAAGACACAGAGTACGCAAAGCGCACGCAGAGAAGCTTAGGAAAACGCTGGATGGTCTCTGCGTGCGCTGGGCCTCTGCGGTTTGAATCTGGAAATTGTCGAGCGTCGGCGCCGAGGTCGCCGCAGGTTGGGCGGGTGCGGTATCCTAGATCCCTGTCGTCGCCAAACGTCGTCGCTAGACGCACACCGCAGCCGATGCTGCGGTCTCCTCTCAGCCTTTTCAGAGACCCATTCCGATGCAGACCGAGTACGATCCGCGTGCCATCGAGGACGCGGCCCAGGCGCACTGGGAGCAGCAGCAGACATTCCGCGCCGTCGAGGATCCCGAGCGGGAGAAATTCTACTGCCTGTCGATGTTTCCGTACCCGTCCGGTCGGTTGCACATGGGGCATGTGCGCAACTACACCATCGGTGACGTCATTGCCCGGTATCAGCGGATGCTGGGCAAGAACGTGCTGCAGCCCATGGGCTGGGACGCCTTTGGCCTGCCGGCGGAGAATGCCGCCATCCAGAAGGGCATTCCGCCGTCGCAGTGGACCCGGTCCAACATCGCCTACATGAAGGAGCAGCTGAAACGCCTGGGGTTCGGCTACGACTGGTCGCGCGAGCTGGCCACCTGCGATCCGGACTATTACCGCTGGGAACAGTGGCTGTTCACGCGCCTGATGCAGAAGGGCCTGGCCTACCGCGCCACAGCAACGGTGAACTGGGACCCGGTGGATCAGACGGTGCTGGCCAACGAACAGGTCATCGACGGCCGTGGCTGGCGCTCCGGCGCCCCGGTGGAGAAGCGCGAGATCGAACAATGGGCGGTGCGCATCACCGACTATGCCCAGGAGCTGCTCGACGCCATCGACGGCCTGGACGGCTGGCCGGAACAGGTGCGCACCATGCAGCGCAACTGGATCGGGCGCTCCGAGGGCGTCTACATGGAGTTCGGTATCGAGGGCTCGGAAGAGACGCTGGGCATCTACACCACGCGCCCGGACACCGTCATGGGCGTGACCTACGTGGCGGTGGCCGCGGAGCATCCGCTGGCGCGGCGGGCCGCCGCCGGCAATGCGTCGCTGGCGGCCTTCATCGATGACTGTCGCCAGGGCGGCATCTCCGAGGCCGAGCTCGAGACCATGGAGAAGAAGGGCCACCCACTGGGGCTGAATGCGCGGCATCCGATCACCGGCGAGGCGGTGCCGGTGTTCGCGGCCAACTTCGTGCTGATGGGCTACGGCACCGGCGCGGTGATGGCGGTACCGGCCCACGACCAACGTGACTGGGAGTTCGCCGAGCGCTACGGCATCCCCAAGCGGCCGGTCATCGTCTCCGCCGACGACAGCCCCTGCGGCATCGATACCGCGGCCTTCGTCGACAAGGGCGTGCTGGTGAACTCCGGCCCGTTCGACGGCCTGACCTCGGCGCAGGCCTTCGATGCCGTCGCCGACTGGCTCGAGACCCACGGCAAGGGCCGGAAACGGGTCAATTTCCGCCTGCGCGACTGGGGTGTCTCGCGCCAGCGCTACTGGGGCTGTCCGATTCCGGTGGTGCGCACCGCCGACGGTGATGTGCGGGCCGAGACGGACCTGCCGGTGCGCCTGCCGGAGGACGTCATCGTCGACGGTTCCGGCTCGCCTTTGAAGAAGATGGAGGCGTTCGCCATGCTGCCCGGGGGCGAGACCCGGGAGACGGACACCTTCGACACCTTCTTCGAGTCCAGCTGGTACTACGCCCGCTACTGCTCGCCGGACTGCGACAGCGCCATGCTCGACAAGCGGGCGCGTTACTGGCTGCCGGTGGACCAGTACGTCGGCGGCATCGAGCACGCGGTGCTGCATCTGCTGTATGCGCGCTTCTTCCACAAGCTGATGCGCGACGAGGGCCTGGTGGACTGCGATGAGCCGTTCGCCAACCTGCTCACCCAGGGCATGGTGGTGGCCGAGACCTGGTACCGCGAGGATGCCGACGGTCGCAAGCAGTGGTTCAACCCCGCCGATGTGGAAGTCGAACGCGACGACAAGGGCAAGTTGATCAGCGCGGTGCTGCGGGACGATGGCCAGCCGGTGACCTTCGGCGGCATCGAGAAGATGTCCAAATCCAAGAACAACGGCGTCGACCCGGAGGCGCTGATCGCCCGCTACGGCGCCGATACCGTGCGCTTGTACACCATGTTCACATCGCCGCCGGACCAGTCGCTGGAGTGGAACGACGAGGGCGTGGAGGGCGCCTCCCGGTTTCTGAAGCGGCTCTGGGCCCTTGCCGTGGGCAGGGCGGGGGAGATTGCCGATGTCGACGCAGCGGTCCGGGCCGAAGCCCTGGACGAGGCCGCGGCGGCGGCGCGCCGCGAACTGCACATGGCGCTGAAGAAGGCGTTATTCGACTTCCAGCGACACCAGTTCAACACCGTCGTGTCGGCCTGCATGACCATGGTCAACGTGCTCTACCGGCTCGACACCGATGCCGAAACCGGCGGCGGACGGGCCGTGTTGCGCGAGGGGCTGTCCATCGTGCTGCGGCTGCTGGCCCCCATCGCGCCCCATGTCACGCATCACCTGTGGCGGGAGCTCGGTTTTGGCGACGATATCCTCGCCTCGGCCTGGCCGGCGGTGGACGAGGGCGCGCTGCAGCAGGACACGGTGGACTATGTGGTGCAGGTCAACGGCAAGGTCCGCGGCAAGGTGCAGGTGCCCGCCGAGGCGGACAAGGCCGCCATCGAGCAGGCCGCGCTGGCCAATGCCAACGTGCAGCGCTTCATCGAAGGGGCCACGGTGCGCAAGGTCATCGTCGTGCCGAACAAGCTGGTGAACGTGGTGGCGAAATGACCAGGGTTCGATCCAGGACAGCGGCATCCGGCGCCCGTCACAGCAACCGGCTGGTGCCGGCATTGGTGCTGATACTGGGCCTGACGCTGACGCTGGGTGGCTGCGGCTTCCAGTTGCGCGGCGCGGTCGACATCCCGCCGGACCTGTCGCCGCTGTATGTGCAGTCCGGCGGGCTGGTGGGCTGGGCCATCGAGAGTCGGCTGCCGGGCAGCGGCGTACAGACCACCCGCGATGCCACCAAGGCAGGCATGGTCCTGCGCATCCTGTCCGAATCGCGCGATTCGCGCGTGGTGGCGCTGGATCGTAACGGCCGCGCGCTGGCCTATGTGCTCACCTATCGGGTGCGGTTCGACGCCCGCGACGACCAGGGCAATGTGCTGATGCCGCCGCAGTCCATCGTGCTGGAGCGCACCTTCGACGACAATCCGGACGTGTCCGTGCTCGGCAAGCAGGAAGAGTCCGATATCATCTACCAGGATCTGGCCAACGACGCGGCGGACCAGGTCCTGTTGCGCCTGCGTGCGGCCCTGACCGCCCGGGGAGCGGCGTCCGGCAGGACGCCGTCGAAGGCCCCCGGCGGCGGCGTACCGGCTAGTTAGCGGCACCGCCGGCCATGCGCTGCGCGCCAGCCCAACTGGAGCAGGCCCTGACCCAGGGACTGGCCCCGGTGTACCTGCTGTTCGGCGACGAGCCCCTGCAACTGGGTGAGGCGGCGGATGCGATCCGCCGCGCTGCTCGGGATCGGGGCTTCAGCGAACGGACTCGCCTCGAGCACGGGCAGCAGTTCGACTGGTCATCGCTGGCGGCGGAGGCCGGAGCCTTGTCGCTGTTCGCCGAGCGGCGTCTGATCGAACTGCGCATCAGCGGCGACGGCGTCGGGCGCGAGGGCTCCGATGCCCTGCGCCGGTACTGCGAGCGGGTCAGCGACGATGTGCTGCTGCTGATCCTGGCCCCGGGGCTGGACTGGAAGACGCTCAAGTCGAAATGGGCCGAGGCGCTGGAGCGGGTGGGCGTCATCGTGCAGGTCCGGCTGCTGCAGGGTCAGCAACTGCACCAGTGGTTGCGCGCACGGCTGCAGGCGGCCGGCTTCCAGCCCACACCGGAGGCGGTGGCGCTGCTGGCCGAGCGGGTCGAGGGCCATCTGCTGGCCGGTGCGCAGGAGATCGAGAAGCTCCGCCTGCTATGCCAGCCGGGGCCGCTGGATGCCGAGTCGCTGCTCGCGGCGGTGACCGACAGCGCCCGCTACAGCCTGTTCGATCTCACCGACGCCGCGCTGGCGGGCGACCGGGTCCGCGCCGACCGGGTGCTGCGCGGGCTGGCCACGGAAGGCACCGCAGAGCCGCTGGTGCTGTGGGTGCTGGCGCGGGAGATCCGCAAGCTGGCGGCGGTGGCCTTTGCGTTGGCGCAGCGTCAGGATCTGGCGCCGGTGCTGCGGGCGCATCAGGTGTTCGATTCGCGCCGGCAGGCGGTGATCACGGCCGCCCGACGCTATCCGCTGCCGCACCTGTGGTCGTTGCTGGAGCGCTGTGCCGAGGCCGATCTGGCCATCAAGGGGCAGCATCCCGCCGACCCCTGGACGCTGCTGACCGGCATCGCCGAGGGCCTTGCCGCGGCGCCTGGTCGCTGATTTCGTCACGAAAACCGAAAACATCCCACCGATCACTGTTCAAGAGACCTGTTATGGCCAGTTCTGAAATCACCGCCGTCGACACCTACATGACCGAGGTCGGTCAGCGCGCCCGGGCGGCATCGCGACAGATGGCCCGCGCCGAGACCGCGGCCAAGAATGCTGCCCTGACGGCCATTGCCGAGGATCTGGACCGGCAGCGCGCTGACCTGGTGCAGGCCAACGCCGCAGACCTGAAGGCCGGTGCCGACAAGGGCCTGGATGCGGCGCTGCTCGACCGGCTGGAACTGACCCCGCCGCGCATCGACGCCATGATCGAGGGCCTGGCCCAGATCGCCGGCCTGCCGGACCCCATCGGCGCCATCACCGATCTCAATTATCGCCCCTCGGGCATCCAGGTCGGGCGCATGCGGGTGCCGCTGGGGGTGGTCGGCATCATCTACGAGTCAAGGCCCAATGTCACCGCCGATGCCGCGGCACTGTGCCTCAAGTCCGGCAACGCCACCGTGCTGCGCGGGGGCTCCGAGGCATTCCAGTCCAACCAGGCCATCGCCGGCTGCATCCAGCGAGGACTCGAGCGCGCCGGCCTGCCCGCCGACGCGGTGCAGGTGCTGCAGACCACGGACCGCGCCGCGGTGGGCCAGATGATCACCCGTCCGGAGCACATCGACGTCATCATTCCCCGTGGCGGCAAGGGCCTGATCGAACGCATCAGCCGTGATGCCCGGGTGCCGGTGATCAAGCACCTGGACGGCATCTGCCATGTCTACATCGACGACCGCGCCGATCCGGACAAGGCCTTCGCGGTGGCAATGAACGCCAAGACCCAGCGCTACGGCACCTGCAACACCATGGAGACCCTGCTGGTAGCGCAAGGGATTGCTGACGCCGTGCTGCCGCGACTGGCGGTGGCGCTGATGGAGAAGGGCGTGGAGCTGCGCGGCTGCCCGCGCACCCGGGCCCTGGTGGAGGGCGTCGCGCCGGCGAGCGATGCAGACTGGGACACCGAATACCTGGCGCCGATCCTGGCGATCCGGGTGGTGGCCGACATGGATGCCGCCATCGATCACATCGAGCACCACGGCTCGCACCATACCGACAGCATCGTCACCGAGGACTATGGCCGCGCCCGGCGCTTTCTGCGCGAGGTGGATTCAAGCTCGGTCATGGTCAACGCCTCCACGCGCTTCGCCGATGGCTTCGAGTACGGGCTCGGCGCCGAGATCGGCATCAGCACCGACAAGTTCCATGCGCGCGGCCCGGTGGGACTGGACGGGCTCACATCGGTGAAGTTCGTGGTGCTGGGCGACGGGCACGTGCGGACCTGAGTCGGCGCGGTGCGCAGACGATGCAGCCGGAGGGTATTTTCTGCTATGGTCCGATCCATGGAAACCCGATCCGGTTGTCGTTCGCACCACGCGTGACTCTGCCGCTGCCTTCGTCGCCGTCTGTCCTGTCGCCCGCGGTCATGGGCCGCCCTCGCGCCGCCGCATGATCGGCGTCTTTGGCGGCACCTTCGATCCGATCCACTTCGGCCATCTGCGGCCGGCCCTGGATGTGCATCAGGCACTGGGGCTGGACGAGCTGCGCTTTCTGCCGTTGAACTCGGCGGTGCATCGGGCGCAGCCCGTGGCCAGCGCGGCGCAGCGGCTCGCCATGGTCCAGGCCGCCCTGGCAGGCGAGCCGGGGCTGCGGGCGGATGACCGTGAACTGGCCCGGGCCGGCCCCTCGTACACGGTCGATACCCTGCACTCGCTGCGCCAAGAGCTGGGCCCCCGCCGTTCCATCTGCCTGCTGGTTGGCGGCGACACCTTCAACGCCTTCCTCGACTGGCATCGCCCGTTCGATATCCTGGCCCTGGCGCATCTGGTGGTGATGCAGCGGCCCGGTGCCGCGGCACCGGATGATCCGGCGTTGCGCGCGGAGCTTGCATGCCGGGGCACCCGGCAGCTGGCAGCGCTGCGGCAGGCCCCGGCGGGGCGCATCTGGATCGAGTCCGTGACGCAACTGGACATCTCGGCCACCCGCATTCGCGGCCTGTTTGCCGCCGGCCGCAGTCCACGTTACCTGTTGCCCGACGCCGTGCTCGAGCTGGCGCGGCGGGAGGCCTGTTATTCCGCCCAGAGGGGACATGATGCAGCTTGAACAATTGAAGGATCTGGTCATCGAGACACTCAACGACATGAAGGCCCGCGATGTGCAGGTGGTCGACGTGCGCGGCAAGACCGCCGTGACCGACTACATGGTGGTCGCGTCTGGCACCTCGGACCGGCATGTCAAGTCCATCGCCGAGACCGTGGCCTATCGCGCCAAGGAGGCCGGCGAACCGCCGCTGGGCACCGAGGGTGTCGCCGACGGCGAATGGGCACTGGTGGACCTGAACGGCGTGGTGGTGCACGTGATGTTGCCGAAGGTGCGTGACTTCTACAACCTGGAGCGGCTCTGGTCGGCGCCGGCGCTGGTCGCCGAGGCGGTGTCCCGACCCCCGCTGGCCGCCGGCTCCGCCTGATCGCCGCTGCAACCGTCCGGGGCTGAGCGTCGGTGGACCGGTTCGACCGCATCTTCGAGCTCAACCGCATCCTCCAGGGGGCGCGCCATCCGGTGTCTCGACGGCGGCTGGAGCAGGAGCTGGAGTGCTCCCGGGCCACCATCAAGCGCATCATCGAGGACATGCGGCTCTACCTCAACGCCCCCATCGTCTACGACCGTGAGCACCACGGCTACCGCTACGACGATACCGGCAGCGGGATGTACGAGCTGCCGGGGCTCTGGTTCAACGCCTCCGAACTGCAGGCCCTGCTGGCGGTGCAACAGTTGCTGTCAGGGGTTCAGCCGGGTCTGCTGGAGCCCATGCTCAAGCCGTTGCAGCAGCGCATCGACGCCATGCTGGAACTGCAGCAGGCCGGCTCCGAGGGCCTGCAGGGCCGCATCCGCATGCTGCAGATGGCCGCCCGGCTGGGTGCCGACCAAGCGGCCGCCTTTCAGACTGTGGCCGGCGCCTTGGCCCGGCGTCGACGGCTGCGCCTGCACTACTACATCCGATCGCGGGAGAGCCGCGAGACCCGCGATGTCTCGCCGCAGCGCCTGGTGCATTATCGGGACAACTGGTACCTGGACGCCTGGTGCCACCTGCGTCAGGCCCTGCGGACCTTTTCCATCGATGCCGTGGAGCAGGCCAGGGTGCTGGACGACCCCGCTGTGGACTTGGAACCTGCCGAGCTGGATGCCCATTTTGCCCAGTCGTACGGGATCTTCGCCGGTGCCCCGCAGCACATGGCGGTGCTGCTTTTCAGCCCCGCCCGGGCGCGTTACGTGGCCACCGAGCAATGGCACCCTGACCAGCAGGGGCGCACGCTGAACGATGGCCGTTACGAGCTGTGCGTGCCCTACAGCAACCCGGCGGAACTCATCATGGACGTGCTGAAATACGGCCCCGACGTGGAAGTGGCCGACCCACCGGAACTGCGCGCGGCGGTGGCCGCGCGCCTGTGCCAGGCCTGCGCCCGTTATCAGACCGATATCCCGGAGGAATCCGTCGAGCGATGAGTCAGGTCGAGACCATTCCCCATCCTCAGGTGTCAGATCGCCCGACACCGCAGCGCAAGCCGCTCATCGTGCTGGTCGCGGCCATGGCCCATCAGCGAGTGATCGGCCGGGACAACAGGCTGCCCTGGCACCTGCCGGCGGACCTGGCGCACTTCAAGCGGCTGACCCTGGACAGGCCCATCCTCATGGGGCGACGCACCTTCGACTCGCTGCCCGGGCTGCTGCCCCGGCGCCGGCACATCGTCATCTCGCGGGATCCGGGATTCTGTCCCCCCGGCTGCGAGGTGGTGGGCTCCCCCGATGCCGCGCTGGCGGCCGTCGCCGGGGAGCCGGAGGTGATGGTGGTCGGCGGCGCCAGCATCTATCGGGCCATGCTGCCGCTGGCCCAGCGCATGGAACTCACACTGATCGATGCCGACATCCCCGGCGACACCCAGTTTCCGCACTGGGATGCGTCCGCCTGGCGTGAAGTCACGCGGGAGCATCGCCTGGGCGACGACCGAAATGCCTACGCCATGGACTTCGTGCGTCTCGAACGGTTGTCTGCTTGAGCGACTCTAGCGTCGCCGAAACCGCCCCAGTTGCAATGGCTCGGCGTTCTGGCGCCAGAAATTGCGCGCCAGTGTCTGCAGCGGGATCTGCAGTTGCAGGCCCATGTCCTGGGCCTGCTGGAAAAAGGCCTCGCGTTGCAGCACCGGCAGGCCGCCGGCAAAGCCGAAGGCGATGGTGTTGCCGCCCTGCACATGCAGGTACAGGATGCTGTCGCCGAAGACCCGGGTCAGGGCCGCATGGGCGCGCCGGCTGTCGCGGAACTCGCTGCACCAGTGGTTGGCGATCAGGAGGCCCCGGTCATCCAGCCGCTGCCGGCAGGCCGCGAGGAACTCCAGTTCCGTCTGCGCGGGGTGGACGCCATCCGCCAGGTACAGATCCAGCATGATCAGGCGGTGGGTGCGCTCGCCTTGGCCCACGAACGCCTCGGCGGACGCGCGATGCAGCTGCAGCCGCCTGTCCGGTACCAGGCCGAAGTGGCGGGTTGCGGCGTCGATCACGGCCTGACGCTGATCCACGGCATCGATCCGCATCCGCGGACGGAGATGTCGCAGGGCATGCACCAGGCTGCCGCCGCCGAGGCCGAGCAGCATGGCATCGGGCGCGTCCGGTGACAGCACCAGCCCCAGCAGCATGGCCTGGATGTAGACGTGGACCGGTTGCTGGGGCAGGGCGATGCGCTGACAGCTTTGCTCCACCGCATTTCCGAAGCTAAGGTAGCGGCGGCCATCGCGCTCGTAGACGGTGACAGGCCCCTGTTCATCCTCGAGCCTCGCAATCAGCGTGCCCAGGGGATGGGTGTCCACGCTATCGCGCACTGTTTGAGCGCAAAGCCGCAGAGAAAAGACAGGGTTTCAATGTGAGCGGACTGGCTGCATGCAAGGCATCAGTGCTGGTCGAGTGACAGCCGCTGCCGCCCGGCCCAGTCCCGCGCGAACTGCCAGGCGGTGCGGCCGCTGCGTGATCCACGGCGCAGGGCCCATTGCAGCGCTGCACGCTCGATCTGCGCCGCGTCGCCCGCGTCCGCCTGCAACTGCCCCAGCCAGTGGTGGCAGACGCTCAGGTAGTCCTGCTGGCTGAAGGGTCGGAACGACAGCCAGAGTCCGAAGCGGTCGGACAGCGAGATCTTTTCCTCAATGCCCTCGCCATGGTGGATCTCGCCGTCCACCAGCCGGGACGCCTGGTTCTCCCGCTGGAATTCCGGCAGCAGATGCCGGCGGTTGGAGGTGGCGTAGATCAGCAGATTGTCCGGCGGTGCGCTGATGGAGCCGTCGAGCACGGCCTTCAGCGCCTTGTAGCCGGACTCCCCGGCCTCGAACGACAGGTCGTCGCAGTAGAGGATGAAGCGCTCCGGGCGGCCATGGATCAGGTCCAGCACCGAGGGCAGGTCGATCAGGTCGTCCTTGTCGATCTCGATCAGGCGCAGGCCCCGGTTCTGGTAGGTATTGAACAGCGCCTTGATCAGCGACGACTTGCCGGTGCCACGCGAACCCCACAGCAGCACGTTGTTGGCGCCGGCACCCGCCAGGAACTGACGGGTATTGCGGTCGATCTCGTCGCGCTGGGCATCGATGCAGCAGAGATCGGACAGCTGGAGCCGGTGCGGCCGGTGCACCGCCTCCAGCCAGCCCTGTGCACCCCGGCCCTGTGAACCGTTGCGCCGCCAGCGCCATGCCCGCGCGCTCCAGTCCGGCTCCGTTGCGACCGGCAGCAGCAGCTCCAGCCGCCCGAGCAGCCCCTCGGCCCGCGTCAGCACGGTGTCCAGCTCGGTCATCCCCAGTCACCCTTCAAACTTCACCCTTTTATCATGCCGTCAGCGGGCGATAGCGCAGCCGGTGTGGCTGGTCCGCCTCGTCGCCCAGGCGACGGTGGCGGTCGGCCTCGTAGTCCTGGTAGTTGCCCTCGAACCAGGTCACCTGCGAGTCGCCCTCGAAGGCCAGGATATGGGTCGCGATGCGGTCCAGGAACCAGCGGTCATGGCTGATCACCACCACGCAGCCCGGGAAGGCAAGGATGGCCTCTTCCAGCGCACGCAGGGTTTCCACATCCAGGTCGTTGGTGGGCTCGTCCAGCAGCAGCACGTTGCCGCCGCTCTTCAGCAGCTTGGCCAGGTGCACGCGGTTGCGCTCGCCGCCGGACAGGTCGCCGATGCGCTTCTGCTGATCCGAGCCACGGAAGTTGAAGCGACCGACATAGGCCCTTGACGGCATCTCGAAGCGGCCGACGATGATGTTGTCCGCCCCGCCGGAGATCTCCTCCCAGACCGTCTTGCTGTCATCCAGGGCGTCGCGGCTCTGGTCGACATAGGCGATGTCCACGGTCTCGCCGATGCGCAGTGTGCCGGCGTCGGGCTGCTCCTGGCCGGTGATCATGCGGAACAGCGTGGTCTTGCCGGCGCCGTTGGGGCCGATGATGCCGACGATGCCGCCCTTGGGCAGGTTGAACGAGACGTTGTCGTACAGCAGGTTGTCGCCGAAGGCCTTGCGCAGGCCCTCGGCCTCCACCACCAGGTCGCCCAAGCGGGGCCCTGGCGGGATGTAGAGCTCGTTGGTCTCGTTGCGGGACTGGAACTCCTGCGAGCTCAGTTCCTCGAAGCGGGCCAGGCGGGCCTTGCTCTTGGCATGTCGGCCCTTGGGGTTTGAGCGCACCCACTCCAGCTCGTGCTTCATGGCCTTGATGCGGGCCTGTTCGGACTTCTCTTCCTGCTCCAGGCGCTTCTCCTTCTGCTCCAGCCAGCTGGAGTAGTTGCCCTCCCACGGGATGCCGTGGCCGCGGTCCAGTTCCAGGATCCAGCCGGCCACGTTGTCCAGGAAGTAGCGGTCATGGGTCACCGCCACCACGGTGCCGGGGTAGTCGTGCAGGAAGCGCTCCAGCCAGGCGACGGATTCGGCATCGAGATGGTTGGTGGGCTCGTCCAGCAGCAGCATGTCCGGCTTCGACAGCAGCAGCCGGCAGAGCGCCACGCGACGGCGCTCACCACCGGAGAGCTTGGTCACATCGGCCTCCCAGGGGGGCAGGCGCAGGGCGTCGGCGGCCACCTCCAGGGTACGATCCAGATTGTGACCGTCGGTGGCCTGGATCAGGTCCTCGAGCTCCGCCTGCTCCTTGGCCAAGGCGTCGAAGTCGGCGTCGGCCTCGGCGTAGGCGGCATAGACCTGGTCCAGCCGCTCCAGGGCCTGCTTGATGTGGCCGACCGCTTCCTCGACATTGCCGCGCACGTCCTTGGCCGGGTCGAGCTGCGGCTCCTGGGACAGAAAGCCCACATGGATGCCCGGCTGCGGCCGCGCCTCGCCCTCGATGTCGGTATCCAGTCCGGCCATGATCCGCAGCAGCGTCGACTTGCCTGCGCCGTTCAGGCCGAGCACGCCGATCTTGGCGCCCGGAAAGAACGACAGCGAGATGTCCCGCAGGATGACGCGCTTGGGCGGCACGACCTTGCCGACCCGGTTCATGGTGTAGATGTATTGAGCCATAGAAAATCAGATCCTCTTCTCGCCGCTGTGGGAATGGCCGGCGGGATGTGGGCAAATGCCATCGCCGGGCAAATGCCCGGGAGGGGGTGTCAGGGGGATCGCGACAGTATACCGTCATTCGACGGTCAGGGTGGGTGGCTTGGATTTCCTATCCGTTGGATTTTCTATCCGTCAACACGGGAATTTGCCGCAGCTTGTCCAGCAGGTGTCTGGTGGCCAGCCACGGGTGGCGCAGCGGCATGCGCGGGCCGGCATGGCGCATCACCTCGCGGACCCGGGCGCGCATGGTCCGGCTGTAACAATGCACCTGGCAGCGATTGCAGACCGGTTTCCGTTCCTGGAACGGACAGGTCTCCAGCCGCGCCATGGCATATTGCCGCAGCCGTTCGCAGTCTTCGCACAGGGTCTGACCTCCGCCATGCAGATCGTGGCAGTAGATGCCGAGCATGGCCGAGATGGTGCGTTGCTCGTGACGGATTCTTGGTCCCGGGCGTGGCGTCTGATGCCCGTTGCCGGAGCGGGGCGCGGAAGGCTGCATTTTGGGTGACATCTCGGGCCGCGGTTGGGGATTGTCCGCGCTGGCCTGGTCGAATTGCCGCCGCACTTGCCGGTGACGCACGGCGGCGCGTGCAAGGAGCGCACCCAGAAGCGTTGCGGCAAGCACCAGTGCGCCGCCACCCGCCTGCGTGAGCGCCGTGCCCAGCCCTGTGGTCAGCGATGGCGCGAGGCTCGGAAGGGCCGCGGCGGAGCCCAGACAGAGCAGCGCCAGCAGGTAGAGACCAAACTGGACGCGTGCCTGGATCTCGGGGATGAAGGCATGCATGTGCGGGATGCGCAGATCGAAGCGTCGCGTCGCCAGTTGACGGTGCTGCAGGTGAAACCAGCTCAGGAAAGGCACGATCTTGAACAACATGCCGCTGGGCAGGCCAATGCCAACGCCCAGCAGCGCCAGGACACCCACCAGCTCCGCGCGGCCACCCGATAGCCAGACGCCGGCCGCCAGGATCGCGCTGATCATCGCAGACCACCAGTACAGCAGGGTGGCGTCGACGCGGCGGCGTTCGCGCCGACGCTGGCGATCGAGGGTGACGAGCGCGAACACCCCGAGGGCGAGCGCCCCGACACCCGCGCTCCAGCCAGCCAGATCCGCCCGCCCGGCCAGGGTGAGCAGGGTGGCCGCAAGCAGCGCGGCGGCGGTCACCGGCGCCGCCCATCGCGTCTGCCAGCGGGGGTAGGCCGGCGTCACATGGAACATCGGCACCACCTGGTAGCCGACACCCATGATCAGCAGCCCGACCCAGCCCAGCAGACCCCAGGCCGCATGCAGGTTCACCCACTCAACCAGCCCCGGCAACGGCAGCCAGCCCAGCAGCGCGGTCACCAGCATCAGCCCGAGCACAAGCGTGGCCACCAGGGCGGCCAGTGCCAGACGCATGGCCAGGATGGTCGGCTTAACGCCCCTGGCCTGCGTCATGGCGATGCCGACCACCAGGGCGTAGAGAAGCAGGCCGGCGCCGAGACTGGCACCGCCGAGCACCAGGCCGGGCTGGCCGCCCCAGAGCAGACCGGCGCTGAGGGCGAGGGTGCCCAGCATCAGCAGCACCTGGCTCGCGCGGCCCACCAGGGTCACGCGGCGCACCGGCGCCCCGGCCAGCACCGGCAGCATCTGCAGCAAGGCGCCGGCCATGACCTGGGTAAGGAATCCCAGCGCGATCAGGTGCGTGACCGCGAGCGCCGCCGGTGTCCAGCGCGAGGCCAGGATGACATCCCCCTGCGCCACCAGCAGGGCGCCAGCGGCGATGGCAAAGACCGGCGCGGCGAGAAAGAAGCCGAAGGGCACGCTGATGGGCGGGGCCTGTTCCAGGCTCAGTCCGGCGGTGTTCAGCATGGTGCGGGCGCTCCGCCTGAGCCCCGGGATGGCGTTGCATCCAGCGGCCAGATGAGGATCTCGAAGTGCTCATCCTCGCCCCGGGTGCGCCAGGTATAGCCCATGCCCCGCAGCAGATCGTAGAGCGGGAAGGGCTCGCGCCGATGCACCACCCGCAGCGTGCAGTCAGCGGGCAGGTCCGCCAGCGCGTCCAGGATCCGTTCCAGCGGCTCGGGTGGCGGCAATTTGCGCACATCCAGTGTCACGGTCGGAGCGGATGCGCTCATCGGGCCGTCGGGCCAACCAGGGCCGCCATGTCGGACGCCCGCTCGCGCAATGCGCCGTCGGCCATGGGGTAGATCACGGCCTCTTCCTTGTAGTTGTGCTGCTGCACCAGCAGGTTCAGCGTCTCCAGGATGCCGAGCACGGCCTCCCGGTCGCAGGTGGCCACCGCGGCCCGAAGATCCTCCAGCAACCGGCGTATCTGCGCATGCTCGCCGCAGAGGATCTCGATGGGGTGCGCGGCGATCAGAAACACCTTCGCCAGGGCGGGGAACAGCGCCGCTTCTTCGGCACGGAAATGCCGTTCCACGGCCGCGATCAGGGCCTCGGATGCGCGGCCTATTGCCGACCAGCCGCCGGTACCGACTGCAGATTCGGCGGCGGCCAGCAGGTGATCACAAGCGCGATGGTCGTGGGTGAAAGCGTCGGTGATGGCGGTGGTCATGGCTGGGGCTGTCCTGCGGGAACCTGTCCGGGAGTCTCGCCTGCCGATGCCCCAGCGGCCTTGACTTGCATCATTTTGGGAAAACGCGCCGAGGCGCCGCCCCGCGGATGAATTCAGGGCGTTTCTGATCGCGGCAGGAAGGCTTCGATGAGCCCTTTGAGCTGCCGCAGATCGATGGGCTTGCTCAGATGGGCGTTCATGCCGGCCTGCCTGGTCATCTCGACGTGCTCGGGAAAGGCATTGGCGGTGAGGGCGATGATGGGGACGTCGGCATCCAGGGCGCGGATGCGGCGGGTGGCCTCGTAGCCGTCCATGACCGGCATCTGCAGGTCCATCAGGATCAACTCGGGCAGGGTACCTCCGGGGCGGCGCTGGGCCTGAAACCGTTCGACCGCCTGCAGGCCATTGTCGACCACCTCGATCTCCAGCCCGGTGCCCGCCAGCAGACCACAGACGATCTGCTGATTGATGGCATTGTCCTCCACCAGCAGGATGCGCCGACCGGCCAGGGCAGGCGCGACCTGCTGGTCTGGCCTGCTTTCCGACCCGTTTGCCGGCTTGGCTTGTGGGGCGGTTGTCGGGGCAGTGGGCAGGACGGCCGGTGGTTCGATCTCGGCCTCAGTCGCCGGTTTGTCGTTCAGCCCGTGCTCCCGTGCTGTTTCCCGAGGCGGGGCCGGCTCTGCGGCGATCTCGAAGCGAAAGCAGCTGCCCTGGCCGGGTCGGCTCTCGACCTCGATGCGTCCGCCCATGAGCGCGACCAACTGCTGGCTCACGGCAAGCCCAAGACCGGTGCCGCCGTACAGGCGCGTGGTGCTGTCGTCGGCCTGGGAGAACGGCTGATACAGCAGGCGTTGCTGCTCCACGCTGATGCCGATGCCGGTGTCCTGCACCTCGAAGCCCAGTCGGTTCCTGCTGCCTGAGCCAATGTCCGAGCCAATCTCCGGGCCACTGTCTAAAGCAGAGCCCGCAGCGCAGCCTGCTGCGGGCCGCACGCGCAGCTGCACGCGACCCGCCTGCGTGAACTTGATGGCATTGCTCAGCAGGTTGGTGAGTACCTGCTTGAGTCGCAGCGGGTCGCCGCGATACCACTGCCCCAGGGCCGGATCGATATCGACATTCAGCGCAAGCTGTTTCTCCTGCGCCGACGGCTGGAGCAACTGATACACGTCCGCGATGGCCTGGGGCAGATCGAACGGCACCTGCTCGACGGTCAGCTTGCCGGCCTCGATCTTGGAAAAGTCCAGGATGTCATTGAGAATGCCGAGCAGGGATTGCGCCGAGCGCTCGAGCTTCTGCAGATCGCCCCGCTGTCCGGCACTGAGCTCGCTGCGCAGCAGCAACTGCGACAGGCCGATGATGCCGGTCATGGGCGTGCGGATCTCGTGGCTCATGTTGGCCAGAAAGGCGCTCTTGGCGTTGGAGGCGGCCTGCGCCTGCGCCGTCATCTGTTGCAGCGAGTGCTCGCGCTGCCTGATCGCCTCGGCCATGGCGTGGAAGCGGGTTCGCAGGGCCGCCAGTTCCTCGAACCGGTCGGCCCGCTCTGCAGCATCTTCGACGGCGTCTTTGGCCGCGTTGTCGGCGTGCTGCCCCTGTTCCAGCGCCCGCATCTTGTCCACGAAGGCCACCAGGGGCCGGATGAACAACTTGCGCAGGCGCAGGTTCTTGATCACCACCAGCACCAGCACACCGGCCGCCACCATCAGCGCGAAGAGCAGCAGGGCCTTCTGCTGGGTCTCGATCAGCGCCGTCGGTATCAGTGTGACCACGCGGGCGCCGATGGCCAGGGGCTCGGAGACGAGCGGAATCCAGCGGCGCCCGCCGAGCTCAAGCGTCTGCCGTGCCCCGGGTCGACCGACCGAGTGGCCAAGGTCGAATGCGGGAATCCGCAGCTCTGGATCCCCCGAGAGCATGACGAAGCCGTCGTTCGTCACCAACAGCACCGGCGTGCCCGAGAAGCGGGAGTAGCGGGTCAGAAAGCCCTGGACGTAGCTCAGATCAAGCCGCCCTAGCAGGCGCTCATCCCCCGCATCCACCCGATAGTAGACGCTGGAACGATTGTCCTCGTAGCCACGCATGATGCCGGAGAGTTCGCCGTGGCCGTCGCCGCGGCGCAGATAGGCGGCGAGCTTGCCGGCGGAGAACGCGAAACCAGGGAACACCTGGGAACCCGGCACCGACTTGTAGGCCTGTTCGACGCGGAACCCCTGGTCGAGGGCATAGATGTCGGAAAAGGCCGTGACCAACGCCATCACCTCCGGCGAGCGTTCGGACTCGGACAGGGTCGACAGGCTGGCCAGGGCGTCGCGGGCGGTGTCCAGATGGTCTGCCAGAAAAAGCCCCACCTGCTCGGCATCGGCCACGCGCAGTTCCAGGTACTTGCGATTGACTTCCGCCAGGGTGAAAGCGACCGCCAGCGCCAGTACCAGCCCCATGAGGCCCAGCGCCGCGAGTTCGAGCCCCAGGCTGTAGCGCCAGAGGTTGGTGCGGCGGCTCACTCCAGCTCCCGGCGCAGCTTGGTCAGCGTATGGAAGTGACCCGTCACGTCGCCGTAGGCGTCGAAGCGGATCGGTCCCAGGCTCGTCTGGTGCAGCGGTGTTGCGAGCAGGTAACGCTTGACCGTCTCGGGGCTGTCATGGCCCTGGGCAAAGGCCTGGTCGAGCAGCTCCAGGGCCTGGCGGGTGCCGAGGGTCATGCCCTGGGGGGTGTAGCCGAAGCGCGCATCGAACCGGCGCAGATAGGCGTCGACGGCGGCATCGTCGTGTCGTGACGGATAGTGTCCGACCATCAGCAGATGGTCGATGGCGTCGCCGGCCTGTTCCAGCACGGCGGGTGAACGGGCCCAGGGCGTCAGCAGGATCGGTGCCTCCGGCTGCGCCTGGTGAAACAGCTGGGCGATGTTGCCGATGGGCGGCATGAAGGTGCCGGCCAGGATGTAGAGGGCGTCGAACGGCTCGGCCACGATTTCGCTCAGTTCACCGAGCGCGAATGTGCCGACCTCCAGCTTGTGGTGCCTGATGCGCCAGCGTCCGGAGGCGCCAAGCGCGCCGGTGAAGGCGGCAAAGGCCGGATCCGTCCAGGCCAGGTTGCTGGTGTCCTGCAGCACCAGCAGGCGACTGCCGGGCAGGCGCTCGAGCTGGCGCGCCATCTCGATCTGCTCCTGGCGCAGGTCAGGGATGATGCGCAGCAGGAAATCGTCTTGGCCGCTCAGCAGCAGCGATGTGGATGCCACGTTGATGCCGAGGGCGCGGCCATCGGCAAAGAGATGGATGCTCGGCACTGCGTGACTGGACGCATGGGTGGTGATGAAGAAGCGCACCCCGGCTGCGATGGCGGCCTCGAGGTCCGGCACCGCGGTCTGCGGATCGACCCGGTTGTACATGTCATGGATGCGGATGCGGCTCCGGGGATGCTCCTCCAGGAACAGCTCGCCGGTGTTCTTGTCGCTGGGATCGATGACCGCGCCATAGATCACCGGCAGATCGATGCCGATTCCCACCTGAATCGGCCGCTCGGTTTGCCCGTGCAGCCACCAGGCGACGGCCGCTAGCAGGAGCCCGGACAGGACGACAATGGCAAGAATCCAGATGCCGAAACCGCTCCGGCCGACGGTGGATTTCATGACTTTTTTCAGGGCGATATTCGGGCTTTAGTTGGTGTTTTTTCCGCAGTTTAGCATGGCAAAACAGCCCAGCCTTCGGGTTTGTCCGGGCAGTTTCTCCGGGGCCTTTCTCCGGGGCCTTTCTCCGGAGCCTTTATACCTGTTGCAAGGCTTGAGGCCAGCGGGCTGCAGCGTTTATCCTCGAGCGCATTGCCTCAGCGCACCGCTCGAACGCATCCACCTGACGCATCACCGGTCGCCTATGCTGCGGCAGACACCATGATCGACAAGATTGTTCGCACGCTTCCTGCCGATGGCGGTACGCAGATTGCCTGTGCGGTGCCACTGTTGGGCTTCGCCGCCTTCAGCGGCACCGGCAAGACCACCCTGCTGGAGCAGCTGCTACCGTTGTTGACGGCCGCCGGCCTGCGGGTGGGAGTGGTCAAGCACGCCCATCACCAGTTCGACATCGACCAGCCGGGCAAGGACAGTTACCGGCTGCGCAAGGCCGGAGCGAGCCAGATGGTGGTGGCCTCAGGGCGGCGCATCGCCTGGATTGCCGAACGCACTTCCCCGGCGGAAGAGCCCCGGCTGGCCGATGCGCTGGCGGCGCTGGACACGGCGGCTCTGGATCTGGTACTGATCGAGGGATTCAAGCACGAGCCGTATCCGAAGATCGAGTTGCACCGCCCGTCCCTGGGCAAGCCCCTGCTGCATCCGACGGATCCGAGCATCATCGCCATCGCCAGCGATGTCGCCCTGTCCCCGGAGCAGTGCGGCGGGCTGGTGCAGTTGTCGCTGAATGCGCCAACGCAATTCGTCGACTTCATCGCCGACGCGGTCCTGAATCAGGCCGCAGTGCGATGACGGCCAAACCGCGCAGCCTGTGGCAGAAAACCGATGGGCGTTGACGCCACCCAAGTCACGGCGCTGATCCTGGCCGGGGGTCGCGGCCGGCGCATGGGGGGCGAAGACAAGGGCCTGCTGCCGCTGGCGCAAAAGCCGCTGGTGCAGCATGTCATCGAGGCGGTGGCAGGCCGAGCGAGCGGGGTGCTGATCAGCGCCAACCGCAACCTGGAGCAGTATCGCGCCTTCGGCTGGCCGGTGCTGGCGGACCCGCTGGAAGACCATCAGGGACCCCTGGCCGGGATACTGGCCGGGATGCGGGCCGCGGATACGCCCTGGCTGGTCACGCTGCCCTGTGACGCGCCGCAACTGGGGCATGGCTTCATCCCGCGACTGCTGGCCCGGCAGCAGGAGACGAACGCGGAGATCGTGACGGCCCACGACGGTTGTCGGCTGCAGCCGGTGCATGCGCTGCTACAGACCAGCCTGGTGCGAAGCCTGGAGGGGTTTCTCGCCGCCGGCGAGCGCAAGGTCGACCTGTGGTACGCGCGGCATCAATGGACCACGGCGGACTTCAGCGACGTGCCGCACTGGTTTGCCAACCTCAACACGCCGGAAGACCGCGCGCGTCTCCTGCACCCCGACTGAACCGGCCTGCGCGCGCAGATTTGCGGCGGCCGGCAGGCCGGCCCTCGCCTCAGGGCCGGATTTGACCCGCATCAATCCCTGCAGGGACCGACTGGTTAAGATGCAGCGCTAACGCTAAGGAGACGCTGATTCATTGGCCATCCTGGCCAAAAATCAGCACGCGCCCTCCTGCCCCGCAAGGGAAATGCTGAATAAATCAGCGTTTCCCCAAGCCGCATCCACACCAGGTGACGACTCATGCAGCCACTCCAGCCGTCCCCGGAGCCGGATCGCACGGCGGATCAGGACATTCCTGCGCTTGATCCAACGGACCAGGGCGTGCGCGATGCCATGCGCCGCTACCTCCACAAGATGCGCGGCTCCACCCGCGGAGCCTCGCCACGCGTGAGCAATGCCGAGGTGTTCTGGTCCTGGCTCGGCAGCTTCATCGGCATCGCGCTGGTGGCCTGGCTGAACAGCCACTGGTTTCCTGCAACCGACGCGACCCTGCTGATTGGCTCGCTCGGTGCCTCGGCGGTGCTGTTGTACGGCGCACCGCGCAGCCCGCTGGCACAGCCGCGCAACCTGGTCGGCGGGCATATCATCTCGGCCGTGGTCGGTGTCACGGTCTGGCTGCTGTTCGGCGCCGTTCCCTGGCTCGCCGCGGCCTTGGCGGTGGCCACGGCCATTGCCGCCATGCATCTGACGCGGACCCTGCATCCGCCTGGCGGCGCCACGGCCCTGATCGCCGTCATCGGCTCGGAGCAGGTCCATGCGCTGGGCTATCTCTTCGTCCTGCTGCCGGCAACCCTTGGGCCTGTGCTGCTGCTCCTCGTCGCGCTGGTGATCAACAATATCCCGGCCACCCGACACTACCCTGAGGTCTGGCGTTGATCGGGATTCGTATTCTGACTCAGGTCAAGGACGCCTTGCGATCGACCCGGAGAATGCCAGGTCACCCCGATGCCGGGCACCCTATTGGAGGACAGGATCCATGACCGACACCATTGCCAGTTTCATGACCGACGATCACCACCGTTGCGACCATCTGCTCGCCAACTGCGAGCGGGCCATCGGCGGTGGTGACTGGGACAGCATCGCCGAACAGACCGCCAGCTTCGCGCAGGCGCTGCTCGGGCATTTCGACAGGGAGGAGCAGGTGCTCTTCCCGGAACTGGTCGCGGTGAGCCCCTGGGCCACCGGCCCAAGCAGCGTGATGACCATGGAGCACGAGCAGATGCGCGCCCTGGTGCAGGAGCTCGACGAGATGGTCCAGGCGCGCGATGCCGCCGCCTGTCTCGGGCTGCTGGAGACCCTGCACATGGTCAGCCAGCAACACAACGCCAAGGAGGAGGGCATCCTCTACCCCATGGCGGTGGAGCAGCTCGATGAACAGACCGCGGATCTGCTGAACCGGCTCAGCACGGACTGAGTCCACACCGGAGCGGATTCATCCGGGCGTCTCCTGGCGGCCGAACACGCAGGCTAGCCCGGCTGACCGGACATGTCGTCAACGAACGCGGCGCGTTCGGGCTGACGGAGACCGGGTGCGATTCAGGCGCGTGCGCCGGGGTGGACTGCCGCGCCCATGCGCCTGCTTGCAGCGGCACCCCGCAGGGGGTAACGTCTCCGACGGGAATTTCGCCTTGTCTGCAACGGCCTGACATGCACACGATCTCATCGCAGCACCCACAGCCAGCGTCCGTTCCGGTGCTCGCACCATGAGCGGGTGTCGGGCCGATTCGCAACCTCGGCGCAGGCATGTCCTTGGGCGCGTCACCGTGTCCTTGCTGATCATCGCCATGCTGGGTTTCGGCGTCGGCGGCATCGCCCTGGCGCAACCGGCCGGTGCGGCCGCGCAGCCGCCGACGCCATTGCCTCATGGCGCCGAGCAGCGGCGGTCCGATGAGCGCGCGCACCGGCTTGCGGGAGCCATCTCGAAGGACATCGAGCGCGTCGAGCCCTATCTGGAACACTACGGCTACTGGGCGGTGTTTGCGGCGGTCGGGATCGAGGGGGTCGGCGTCCCGGCCCCCGGCCAGACGCTGCTGGAGGCCGGCGCCGTGGTCTCGGCGATTCCCGGCAGTCGGCTCAACATCTCCATGCTGCTGTTCGTGACCATCCTGGCGACCTCGCTGGGCCAGACCCTTGGCTATCTGATCGGTCGCGCGGGTGGGCGCGCGGTGCTCGACCGGCTGCCGATCTCCACGCACGGCATCGATCGGATCGAACGCGCATTCAACCGTTACGGCGGCTGGTTCGTCGTCTTCGGCCGCTTTGTCGACGGGCCGCACCAGCTCATCGGGCTCCTGTCGGGTGTGCTGGGGATGTCGTGGGGCCGTTTCATGCTGCTGAATGTCATCGGTGCAATCCTGTGGGCGAGTTTCTGGGCGCTGGGGGTCTATTACCTCGACCTCCACCTGGACGGGCTGGTCACGGCGTTGCGTCAACTCAATCCCTGGATCGCCGGCCTCACCCTCATCGGCCTGGGTGTCCTGCTGCTGGCCCTGCTGGTCGCGCTGATCCGGGGGCGTCGCCGAAACCAGCGGGCGTAGGGAGCCGGAAGGACGACCACCCGGAGGGTGTTGCGGATAGCCCCATGGCGCTGCTGCGCAGACGAGGTTTGCACCGAGATCGGATGGCTGCAGGAAACAGGCGAAGACGATGATGGATGAATTGAAATCGGCGCCCTTGCTGGCGTCTCTGAGTCAGAGCCAGTTGCAACGGGTCAGCCGGCACGCCGTCCGGGTCCGGCTGGATGCCGAACAAATGCTGTTCAGCCAGGGTGATCCGGCACGGCGGTTCTACCTGTTGCTGGAGGGGCAGATGCAGCTCTTTCGGCTCTCGCCGGGTGGGGCGCAGAAGGTCATCGAGCTGGTGTCACCCGGCCAGACCTTTGCCGAGGCGCTGATGTTTCTGAATGCGCCGCGCTACCCGGTCAGCGCCGCCGCGCTGGCGCCATCGGTGCTGATCAGTCTGGATGCGGATGACTTTGCCCGCATGCTGCGGGAATCGGTGGACACCTGCTTCCTGCTGCTGGGTGCCCTGAGCCAGCGCCTGCGTGGTCTGGTCGGCGAGATCGACAGCCTGACCCTGCACAGTGCCAGCGGGCGGCTGGCGCGCTACCTGCTGGGCAAGATCCCGCCCCAGCGCCGGGCGATGCGGCTGGATGTACGCAAGGGCGTGCTCGCCTCGCGGCTGTCGATCAAGCCGGAGACCTTCTCCCGCGTGGTCAGGGATCTCAGCCAGCGGGGCATCATCGAGGTGCACGGGTCGGAGGTGGTGATCGCCGACCGTGAGGCGTTGGTAGTGGTGGCCGAATTGCAGGAGCCGGGGGTCAGAAGATCCTGGACAGTTTGATCGCCCAGCGCGTCTCTTCGATCAGGCCGGTGTCGGTGGTCAGGTCGCCGCCATACTCCAGTGTCAGGCGGCCGAAGGGCAGCCGCACCAGCGCGGTGATACCGTAGCGATGCAGGTTGATGCGGTTGTCCCAGTCGGACGGGCCGAGCCGGGTCTCGCCACCGGTGTTATAGAAATAGCTCAGGCCCAGTGACGTCATGCGATTGACCGTGTAGGTCAGCGCCGTCTGGGTGCTGAACAGGGGCCGCTGGCTCAGGGTCTCTTCCTGGGCATAGGGTCCGTAATAGCGGTCGTTATCGCCGAAAACGGCGACATCTCCCGCGATCATCCAGCTGAACGGACCGAACAGCCGCTGCCCGTAGCCCGCCTGCAGTGCCGCGGAGAAGCGGTTGCGCCCGGCGTTGGTGTCCAGCACCACGGTCTTCAGCGGATCATAGCTGCCCGTGGGCAGGCTCAGGTAGGCCGCGACCCCGGCATAGCGTCCGGCCGCGCGGTCCACGTAGGGCCAGGTGGCCAGCATCAGGCCCAGGTCGCCGATGCCGGCGTTGGACTCCACCGGTTGCAAGGATCCGCCGGGATCCACCCGGCTGTGCCCCATCTGGGCGTAGAAGTACGCCGGACGCCGGCCCCACTGGAACGAGCGCCCGATGCGCAGCGCGATCTGGTCGACGTCCAGCCGCGTATCCCTCGACTGCCGCTTGCCGTCGCGGTAGAACTCGCCGCGCTCGCTGGAGCTGTATGACAGTTGCACTGCCCGCAGGCCGGGCGGGGGCGGCACCAGATCCTGCGGCACCAGGTCAACCGCCAGGGTTGGCCCGACGGCGAGCGCGCTCGAGAGCAACAGCAGGGTGCGGCAAAGCAGACGCGTCATGGGGCGAGCGGAGTCGGTTGCAGATGGCTGGACACCCAAAGGCTGTGTAGCATACCCCAAAGCGCGGCCCCTTTGCCGCTCATGGCGCTGCCCATCACGCCGCCCCTTTCACCCAGGCCGTATCCACAACCTATGCTCAGCCGCCGGTATCGCCACCAACACCCGCCTTCAGGCCGCCTTGGGTGGTGGTCATGCCTGGTCGGGCTGCTGGTGCTCTTGGGTGCCGGCACGGCGGGGTGGGCGGCGGACTTTCCGTCCGGCATCCAGACCCTGAACGCCGCGACCTTTCACGGGCCGGCGGGCACTGAGCAGGTGACCCTGCCCCATGTACTGCGCGCAGCGGACATCCCGTCCGGCGGGGGCCGGGTCAGCTATGGTCTCTCCGTGCATCTGGATGCTGCCCCCGACGAACCCCTGGGGCTGTTCATCCCCAAGCTCAGTCTGTCCGGTCAGCTCAGCCTCAACGGCACCCTGGTGGGGGGCTGTGCCATCGGCGCCCTGGAGGACCTGCGCTGCCTGCATCAGCCGAACCTGTTCGTGCCGCCGCCGGCACTGTGGCGCGCCGGCGACAACCGCATCGACCTCGAACTCTACGTCGACCCCCGGCAGATGAACGGCCTGTCACCGGTGCAGCTGGGTCTCGCCGCGGACTTGTACCGCGGCCCCTATCTGCAGCGCCACCTGTTGCAGGTGGAGTCGCTGCGGGTCCTGACCTGGATCGTCCTGTCGCTGGGGCTGCTGGCCCTGGCGCTGGCCTGGATCCTGCGCACCGAAGCGCTGTATCTGTGGTTCGGACTCTGCGCCATCGCCAACGCGCTGAGCAATCTCAACGTGTTGGTCACCGCACCGCTGGTCAGCACCGAGCTCTACAGCTGGTTCGTGTTCTCCATCCGGATGGTCACGGCGCCGCTGTTCCTGCTCATGCTGCTGGCGTTCTTCGGCCGCGCCCGCGGCTGGCTCAAGTCGCTCCTGATCGGCTACGCCCTGCTGATGCCGGTGGCGACCTGGCTCAGCGGCAATGACCGCTGGGTGGTCCTCGGGCTCTATCTGCCGCTGGGTGCCGCCACTATCGCGCTCACCGCTGCCATGATCCGCTGGTCCTGGCAATCGCGCCGCCCCATGCATGTCATGGTGACCCTGACCACCATCGCGCTGCTGGCCGCCAGCATCCTGGACATGTTCCGCCTGGGCGGGCGCGCATCCTTCGAGGGCATCTATTTGGCAACCTATGCCTTCACCGCCGTGTTTCTGGTGCTGGGGGTGTTGCTGGTGTCGCGTCTGGCCAGCGCCCTGATCGCCGAGCGCAAGCTCTCCGCCATGGTGGCCGCCTACCGCGACCATCTGGAAGACCTGGTGGCCGAGCGCACCGCGGAACTCACCCAGGCCCGCGCCGACGCGGTGGCCGCCAACCAGGCCAAGAGCCAGTTCCTGGCCAATATGAGCCACGAGATCCGCACGCCCATGACCGGCATCATCGGTCTGGCGCAGCTGCTGCTGCACGGCTCCACGGACCCCGACCAGCGCCGCGAGCTAGGCAAGCTGGAGGGCCTGGCGCAATCGCTGCTGGGCATCCTCAACGACATCCTGGACCTGTCCAAGATCGAGGCCGGCCGGCTGTCGGTGGAGCGCATCCCGTTCGAGCTGCGGCGGACGGTGGACGAAGTGCGGCAACTGCTGGAACTGAGCGCCCGCCAAAAGGCGCTGGATTTTCGCATAGAGGTCGATCCCGCGCTGACCTGCTGGTACCGCGGCGACGCGCTGCGGCTCAAGCAAGTGCTCACCAACCTGCTGGGCAACGCCATCAAATTCACGCACAAGGGCGAGGTCCGCCTGCGGGTGCGCCCCGGGGGGCTGTCCGGCGACGGTGAACGCCTGCGTTTCGACGTGCTGGACACCGGCATCGGTATTCCCACCGAACAGCAGTCGCATCTGTTCCAGAACTTTTCTCAGGCTGACGAAAGCACCACGCGGGAGTTCGGCGGCACCGGTCTTGGGCTGGCCGTCAGCAAGCAACTGATCGAACTGATGGGTGGTCGGATCGAGTTCCAGAGCCAGCCGGGGCAGGGCAGCTGCTTCTGTTTCGACATCGCCGCGGAGCCGGTTGCAGCGACGGCAGCGGCAGAAACCACGGCAGCATCGGGTTCAGAGCAGGACTCCCCCGTCTCCGGCCTGGGTTCGCCGGATCCGCGACCCCTGGCCGGCCGGCGCCTGCTGCTGGTGGAAGACAACCCCATCAACCAGCAGATCGTCTGCGGGCTGCTGGCGGACACCGGCCTGCAGATCCAGGTGGTCGACAACGGCGCGCTGGCGGTCGAGCGGTACCGTAACCTGCTGCGGGACCAGCCGCGGGACCGGATCGACGCTGACGGCCGGATCGACTCCGGCACTGAATCCGAAACCAGCCTCCCCGAGCTGATCCTGATGGACCTGCAGATGCCGGTCATGGACGGCTACGAGGCTGCGCGACAGATCCGGGTCCTTGATGCCGACGTGCCCATCATCGCCCTCACCGCCAACGCCTTTGCCGAGCACATCGAAAAGACCCGCGCCGCGGGCATGAACGCCCATCTCAGCAAACCCATCGACGTCAATCAGTTGAAGGCGGTCATCCGAGAGTTTCTGCCGGCCGTAGCGACGCGCCCGGATGGTGCTTGACAGTGCCGCGGGGTGAAGGTGCTCAGTGGGTAGCCCGTGGCTGGGGGGGTGGGGTATACCTGTTGCAAACGTGATTTCGGTTTTCGCGGCCGAAAACTGAGGATCGTTGGCCGCATCATCAGACGAAACAATCAGACGAGCCTGACTGGCGCATTCTTTGAGGTGCCAACACTTGCGACATTTCGCCATCCGTTTTGCGGTCTATCTGCTGGTGCTGTACGGCCTGGCCTACCTGCCCGTGGTGCGGGAGCATCTGGTGGCGCCCTTTACCGTGGCCATCACCGACATCTCCGGCTGGTTGATCGGGCTGTGGGATCCGCGCGTGGTGGTGACGGACAATGTGCTGTCCATTCCCGGGTTTGCCGTGCAGATCCTGGACATGTGCAACGGCGTGGAGGCCACGCTGCTGATGTGGGCGGTGTTCCTGGCCTTTCCCGCGCCCTGGCGCTACCGCCTGCTGGGTATGCTGCTCGGCACCCTGGGGGTGCATGCGGTCAACATCCTGCGCATCGTCAGCCTGCTCTATCTCGGGGTCTGGAAGCCGGACTGGTTCCACTGGGTGCACTGGTATCTGTGGGACGCGCTGATCATGCTGGACATCCTGCTGATCTTTCTCGCCTGGCTGCACTGGATGCCGGCCGGAAAGGACCGCCATGCTACCGCCCTCGGCTGAACTGCGCCGTTTCGGCCTGGGCCTGCTGCTGGCCATGCCGGTGGCCATGGCGCTGTGGTGGTTCCTGCTCGCGCCCTACCTGATGCTGGCCATGGAACCGCTGGTGGAATGGACCTTGCGGCTGCTGTGGCCGCAGTGGGGCCTGGGGCTGGAGGCGAAGGAGACGCTCTGGCAGGTCAACACCACGCTGCCGATCCTGGAGCAGCCGCTGCGCAGCGCCGTCTTCGGACTGCCGTGGAAGCGCTTCTCCGTCGCCTTCGCGCTGTTCTGGGGGCTGGCGCTGGCTACGCCAGGGGCAAGGCCCGTGTTGCGGCGCGTTCGGCAACTGCTGCTGGGCTCGCTTGCCGGGATCGCGCCGCTGGTGATCCTGATGGCCGTACTGTATTTCCACTTCGAACTGGCGGTGCTGATCAATCACCGGCCCTATTTGACCGTGCAGCCGCCTCCCTACCATGTGCTGGCGCTGCCCTATGCGGACTGGCAGTTTCATCTCATCGGCGTGGGCCGTCAGTTGGCGCTGCTGATCCTGCCCACGCTGGGGCCGGTGGCGGTCTGGGCGGCACTCAATCAGCCGTTTTTGCGGGCGGTGGTGCTGAGTGGCCCGTCGGCCCAGATTGCGACCAGCTTGCCGGCCCGCGCGTCGAACAGCTTGCCGACAACTGCGTCGACCGCGTCGGACCGGGCCGACGGGACATGATCCGCCTGCGATCTCTGCTGCGCCTGGCGGTGATGCTGCCGGCGGTCCTTGTGCCGGCGCTGATGCTGGCCGGCTGTGATGCCCCGGCACAGGATCTGCGCAAGGCCATGACCCAGATTGGCCAGGGCCAGTCCCGGGCCGGATTCCTGCAGTTGCAGAACCTGGCCGCCGCCGGCTACCCGCCGGCGCAGTTTCGCCTGGGCATGCTGTATCTGCAGGGGCAGGTGTCGCCGGAGCGGCTGGCCAAGGCCGAACGCTGGCTGGCGCTGGCGGCGGGCAACGGCGATGTTGGCGCGCGCTACTTTCAGGCCCTGCTTTGGCTGTCGCCGATACAGCGCGGTGGGCAGGGCGCGGCGCAATCGGCTGCCCAGGGCGACGCTCCAGGCAACGCTCAGGCCGGTCTGGCACAACTGGAACAGCTGGCGGCAGAGGGCTTCGTGCCGGCCCATCTGCGCCTGGCGCGGATGCATGAGGCCGGCCCCGAGCCGCTGCGGAACCAGGCCCGCGCCCTCGGCTGGTATCGCAAGGCGGCGGAGCGGGGCAATCGTGCGGCCATCCAGCGGCTGGTGGAGGCCTATCGACAGGGCGAACTGGGCCTGGCGACGGACCCGGAGCAGGCGCGACAGTGGCAGCGGCGGCTGACCGTGGACCCGTTCGGGCGTCGGGGGGCGGGTTCATCGCCGTGACCATGGGACATTCCTTCAACGTACTGCGGAGGACATCATGACCAGAGCGGTTGTGCTGCTCAGCGGCGGACTGGACTCGACCACGGTGCTGGCCATCGCGCGCGACCAGGGCTATGAGACCTATGCCTTGTCGTTTCGCTACGGACAGCGGCACCAGGTAGAACTGGAATCCGCCGCAAGGGTGGCAGCGGCCATGGGCGCTGCCGAGCATGTGATTGCGGACATCGACCTGCGACGGTTCGGCGGCTCGGCGCTGACGGACGATATCGCTGTGCCCAAGAACCGCGATCCGGCGGCCATGGCGGACGGCATTCCGGTGACCTATGTGCCGGCGCGCAATACGGTGTTCCTGTCCTTCGCGCTGGCCTGGGCGGAGGTGCTGGAGGCCAGCGACATCTTCATCGGTGTCAACGCGCTGGATTATTCCGGTTACCCGGACTGCCGGCCGGAGTACATCGATGCCTTCGAGCGCATGGCCGACCTGGCCACCAAGGCCGGGGTGGAGGGACGTCAGCGGCTGAAGATCCACGCACCGCTGATGCAGCTGACCAAGGCCCAGATCATCCGCAGGGGCGTGGCCCTGGGCGTGGATTACGGCCTCACCAGCAGCTGCTACGATCCGGCCCCGGACGGGCGGCCCTGTGGCCAGTGCGACTCCTGTCGGTTACGGGCCAAGGGCTTTGCCGAGGCCGGGTTGGCGGATCCCCTGGCTGCCCAAGGAGACTGACAGCATAAATTAACCGCAGACCGGTGCGAAGACACTCTGGTGCTGGGCTAGCAGCCGTCGTCCTCGGTGATGACCTTGCCGCTATGGGGATCTTTCTTCACCTTGCCCGAGGCATCGGTCTTTGGTACCCGGATGAACATCATCGCGTCGATACGCTCGAACTCCTCGTCCATGGCGCGATCGATGTCTTGATGGGTCAGGGCTTCGTAGATGTAGATCCGGCCTTTGTCCTCTTGCGCCAGCTCGGCCTGGGTTGGCTCGAGCAGCCGGCGTAACTGAATGTCGCGCAGTTCATCGGCGATGGTCGGGGTGGCGGTCAGGCAGAATGCGGTCGAGGCGCTCAATCGGGTGGACTTTGACATCATCTTGCTCCAGGTGTGATCAATGAAACTGCGTTCGATCCAACCGTCGCATCAGTGCGTTGGCGTTAGCTGAGTTGGGCGCTGAGTGTCGCCGTTTGGCCTTGGTCGTCGGTCCAGCGCACGCTGATGGCGTCGCCGACCTGTGCGTCCTTGACCTTGAAGGCCAGGTAGGGATCAGCGGAGATGCCCCAGCTCCAGTCGAGACGCATCGCGACTTGGCCGTTGTGCTCGCAGATCACCTCGCGGATGTAGTGTTTTGGAATCAGCTCGCCGCTCTCAGGGTCCTTGCGACGGCCGGTTTCCATCGGGTGGCGCATCAGTATCTTGACATCGGCGACCCCATCGCGAAGTCGTGCGCGAATCTTTCCGTTGTCTTCTGGCATGGTTCTCGGCCTCCGGCGGGTTCGTTGGTCGATTGGTTTGACGAGTTTGGGCTGACTGGTAAGGGTTGGCCTAGTGATGGACTAGCAGGCTTAACCGCCGCCGCAGCCGCCACCCGTCACCTTGACGCTGCGGCTGGTTCGATACAGCTGGCCGTCGGCCTCGGCGATTGCGATCAGTTCTGTGGTCTCATCAAGCTTGACGCGCAGCGCGACCTCGGGTGCCACAGCAGGGGTCAGGTGCACCCGGGCCAACAAGGGTGTCGGGTTCTTGGCCGCGAAGAGCGCGAATTGGTTTGCATTGGGCAGCGCGATGCGGACGCCTACCGGGACCACGCGTCCGTTCTCGGCGATGTCGGGTGCTGAAATCGAGAGTTCAGTGGAGTCTTGGATCGGGCGGCCATCGAACAATCGCTGCTCAGCGTCTGAGAGTGCCGAGGCGTCGAAGGCCTCCGACGGCCAGGACGCACCCGCGGTGCGCGGAATCAGGGCCCCGGTAAAGGCTAGAGGCGAGGCGATGGCGCCTAGACCCAGCAATCCTGTATTGACGAGCAGTGGTCTGCGTTTCATGTTGCAATCCTCGAATCATTGTTTATAACCTGCTTGGCGCGGATCTTGGCTGATCTCGCAAGCACCATGACCCCATGCACTCGTGGGTCACGTGACTGTGGCGCCGATGCTTGATAATTAGGATGCAACCGATTGACGTTGCTTTCTATCGTTTTAATGGACTAGCCCTGTAGGGCGAGGTTTCGCATGATGATTTTTCACTCGTCATTGCCGCAAAATCGTGTTGGGGCTAGCCTGTTGTTCGGTCTGCTCAAGCGACCGGGTGGTCGACGATCGAGTGGACGAGTCCACAGGAGCGATTGTGACCATGCTCGGCCGGGACTATGACAATTCAAACGAGTGATTGATCGCACGTTGATCAGCAACCACCGATCAGTGAACTTGCGAATCTCTTTTGATGGCGACATCAACTTCAGTCGTCACACGAGTCTCCGATGTGTTGGGCGGCTCTTAATCGCTGAGCAGAAACGCCGCCGGCCACGGGGATCGAGGCTGCGCGATGTCCGCAGCCTGTTGACAGCAGGGCTTCTGCTACTGCTGGGCTGACAGCCACCGGGTAATGGTCTTGACCTGGTCGGCGGTCGGTGGCGCGTTGCAGCTGGCAGGCGAATAGACGGCCGCGTGCATCAGCTTCGCCTCCTCGCTGTCTCCTTGGCTTGGGGACTGAAAGGGAGGCTGAAAGCAAATGGTACGCCAATGGCGTCATCCGGTAGTCGTTGAAACGATCGTATGAAACGCGCGTTTCAATGAGTCCACTTCCCTCAGCATTAAGCTTGGTAGAAATCTAGGGCATGGTCTATAGTTTGGATGGACTAGTCCCCTTGGGCTAGCGGCTGGATTCAAACGGTAATAGCCGGTCATTGCTGGCAGCTGCCAGAAATTATCTTGTATGCTAGATGAATGAAAATCCTCGTTGCGGATGAGCAAGCAGTGGTTCGCACAGGACTGATCTCAGTCCTGGGTGCGCTCTGCCAGCTCAAAATCGAGTGCATCGAGGTCGAGGATGCGGATCAGGTGTTCGGAGTGCTGGAATCTGGTCTGCATCTTGATCTTGTGATGTTCGACCTGTTTTTGCCGGGCGCGGATGGCTTCGAGTTGCTGAACAAGCTCTGCGCGCGGCTGGATGGCTGCCCGGTGGTGGTGTTCTCGGCCAGTGAGGATCTGGCCGATATGCGCAAGGTGATGGAGAGCGGCGCCTCGGGCTACATCACCAAATCGACCGATCCCGCGCTGATGTTGCACGCAATTCGGCTGATCCTGGAGGGTGGGGTGTATTGTCCCGCTGAGCTGTTGCAGGCCACCCTAGGGAGTGATACTTGCTCTCTAACAGCAGCGGAGGGCTCGGATAGGTCACCTGTTGTGGGCTCCGCGGGTCAGCCGTTGAGCCAGCCTTCGCCTCGGCGCCCGCCATCGGTGACCGATCTCGCGCTGACCCACCGCCAGCTGCAGGTGCTCGGGCTGATTGCCAAGGGATGGAGCAATAAGGTGATCGCGCGGGAACTCGAGCTTTCCGAGTACACGGTGAAGTCACATGTGGTTGCCATCCTGCGTGCCCTTGGCGCGGCTAACCGCATCGAGGCCGTGATGTTCGCGCGTGATCTGGGGCTCGATGTCTGAGCGCTTTTCGGCTTCATCTGTTCGGTGGTCTTGCTAGATCGAGAGAACCAGCATGCAATCAGTCCACACAAGCGCATCCCTGGACAGCCCGCGCGTGGTGCTCAATAGGGCCTTGATCATCGTTCCGGCCACCTCCCCAAGCTGCCGCTGGTGGACGGCGCTGCGCTTGTCCGCCCTACCGGCTACCGGCCGGCGCGATGATCAAGGCCTCAACAGCGGGCCAGTGTTCGGTATCCCTGCCCTCATCCTTGCTGCGCTGCTCCTGATCCTGGTGCCAGCAGCCATGGCCGCAGAGTCCGATGCGCTCTTGACGCCGTTGTCGGATCAGCCTGAGGCGCCCGATTTTGAGCTGGCTGGGCCTGATGAAAGGATCTATCGGCTTGCTGACTTCACAGGCCAACCGCTGATCGTCAATTTCTGGGCGACCTGGTGTCCACCCTGTCGCACCGAGATGCCTTCGATGCAACGCGCTTGGGAGCAGATCGAGGCCGAAGGCATCGGCATGATGGCAATCAATGTGGGTGAGGATGCGGAGACCGTGCGGGCCTTCTTGGAGCAGGTTCCAGTGAGCTTTCCGCTGCCGCTCGATACCGACTCCAAGGTTACCCAACGCTGGCCAATGCGCGGACTGCCAACGACCTTCGTGGTTGGCCCCGAGGGTCGATTGATCTATAAGGCCACCGGCGAGCGCGAATGGGACGACCCTGCGCTTTTAGAGCAGGTGCGCGCCCTGAAGACGCGGTAGTCATCTCGGGTGCGCTTTCTAATCCGAGCCCGCATGGATGGTCGCTGCTGGATCGCAGAGGTCAAGAAAGCCCGGATCATCGGCGAGCTTGTGGGCGAGCAGGTAGGCGCTCGCGCTCCAGACCTGACCGAGTTGGGCGCGCTCAGCCCAACGGGCGTCGCGCGCCGCCGTCGGGTCGCCGCGGCGTGGGGTCGGAGCAGGCGCGACAGTGGCAGTGGCGGCTGACCGTGGACCCGTTCGGGTGTCAGTAGCCGGGTTCATCACCCTGTAACCGTAGAGTCGCAGAGAACACAGAGAACACGCAGAGAAACAAGACTTCTACCGCGATCTTCTCTGCGCTCTCTGCGACTCTGCGGGCCGGAGGCTGCCTTGCTCACCTCACCTTCACCTGGATCTGCTCGCCGGTCTCCGGGTCCTGCAGATGCACGGCGCAGGCGATGCAGGGGTCAAAGGAGTGGATGGTGCGCAGGATCTCGATGGGCTGCTTGGGGTCGTGCAGCTGGTGGTTGTCCTGCAGCGCGGCCTCGTAGGCGCCGGGGATGCCCTGGGGGTCTCGTGGGCCGGCATTCCAGGTGGAGGGCACCACGGCCTGGTAGTTGGCGATCTTGCCGTTCTCGATGACGATCCAATGGCCGAGGCCGCCCCGCGGTGCCTCCATGTAACCTGCACCCTGGGCCTTCTTGGGCCAGCTCGAGGGCTCCCACAGGGTCTCGTTGAAGGTGCGGGTATCGCCGGACTTGATGTTGGCGACCAAGGCGTCGAACCAGGTCTGCATGGCATCGGCAACGATCTTGCTCTCCAGCGTGCGCGCGGCGGTGCGGCCCAGGGTAGAGAACAGGCCCTGCACCGGCAGGCCGAGGGTGCTCAGGGTGGAATCCACCAGTTCCTTGGCCTGGGCATGGGCCGGCGCGTTCGGGCTGGCGTAGAGCACCAGCATCCGTGCCAGCGGCCCGACCTCCATGGATTCGTTCTTCCAGCGCGGTGACTTCAGCCAGGAATAGCCGTCTTCCACATTGACATGCTTGAAGGGCACCGCAGGTCCCTTGCGCTCGTCGTAGGCCAGCCGGGTCTCACCCTTGTAGGGGTGCAGGCCGACCTGGGGACCGCCTTCGTAGGCGTACCAGGAGTGGGCGATGTACTCCTGGATCTCGCCGTCGGCGTGCAGGTCGACATCATGCAGGGTGCTCAGGTCGCGGTTCAGGATGACGCCGCGCGGGAACAGGTAGCTGTCGAGGTCGGTGCTGCCGTCGATGGACATGTCGCCGTAGCTCAGGAAGTTGCCCAGCCCCTCGCCACGCTCGGCCCAGTCGGTGTAGAAGCTGGCAATGGCCAGGGTGTCGGGCACATAGACCTGATCGACGAAGGTCTGCATGGTGCGGATCAGATCCTGCACCTGGGCCAGGCGCTTGGCGTTGATGGCCGAGTCGGAGTTCAGGTCGATGGGGGAGGGCACGCCGCCGACGACGAAGTTGGGATGCGGGTTCTTGCCGCCGAAGATGGCATGCAGCCGGGCCACCTCGCGCTGCCAGGCCAGGGCCTCCAGGTAGTGGGCCACGGCCATCAGGTTGGCTTCGGGCGGCAACTTGTAGGCTGGATGGCCCCAGTAGCCGTTGGCGAAGATGCCGAGCTGGCCGGATTCCACGAAGGTGCGGATGCGCTTCTGCATGTCGGCGAAGTAGCCCGGCGACGACTTCGGCCAGCTGCTGATGCTCTGGGCCAGTTGCGAGGTGGCCGCCGGATCGGCGCTCAGGGCCGAGACAACGTCCACCCAGTCCAGCGCATGCAGATGGTAGAAGTGCATCACGTGGTCGTGGATGGTCTGGGCGCCGATCATCAGGTTGCGGATCAGCTGGGCGTTGCGCGGCAGCTCGATCTGCAGCGCGTCTTCCACCGCGCGCACCGAGGCGATGCCGTGCACCAGGGTGCAGACGCCGCAGATGCGCTGGGCGAAGGCCCAGGCATCGCGCGGGTCGCGCCCGCGCAGGATGATCTCGAGGCCCCGGACCATGGTGCCGGAGGAATAGGCCTGGGCGATGTTCTGCCCGTCCATTTCCGCCTCGATGCGCAGGTGGCCCTCGATGCGGGTGATGGGGTCGACGACGACGCGTTCGCTCATGGGTGTTCTCTTGGATGCTGGGGCGGATGCCGGTGTTGTTGCTGGCAGCTGTCAGCCGGATGTCGGGCGCGCGCCCTCAGGCGCGCTCCTTCTCCACCAAGTGGTCCGCGATCATCTCGGTGAGGCCGACCACGGGGATGTCCATGTTGAACTCCTCAAGTCCCTCCTCGAGCTGGGTGCGGCAGGTGGCGCACATGGTCACCATGCGCTCCGGCTCCACCTCCTCGATCTGGGCCTTCTTGCGCTTGAAGGCGGCCATCTTCAGCGCTTCGGCGCGCTCGTTGGAGCTGACACCGCCGCCGGCGCCGCAGCACCACTGGAACTTGCCGTGCTCCTTCAGATCGACGAAGTTGTCGGCCACCAGGTCCATCAGATGGCGCTGCTGGTCGATGACACCGCTCTTGCGCGCCAGGTTGCAGGGGTCGTGCATGGACAGCCGATCCATCTCCTTTCCCTCGGTGCGGAGGCGGCCCTCGGCGCGCAGTTGGTCCAGCACCTCGATGATGTGGAACACCCTGAAGGGGTAGGAGCGTCCGATGGCGTTGGGGCCCTCCCAGCGGATGGCCGTGTAGGCATGGCCGCATTCCGGGCTGATGACGTTCTTCACGCCCAGGGCCTCGGCTGCGTCCACCACGCGTTGTACCAGGGTCGCGGCGATGTCCTTGGAGCCGATCTGGATACCGGCGTTGGTGGCCTCGAAGCACTGCCGGCTCAGGGTCCAGCTGACACCGGCGTGATCGAAGATCCGGGTGATGGCCTCCAGGTATTCCGGGAAGTTGATGATCTCCATGGACGACAGCAGCACCAGATAGTCGGCGCCCTGCCGGTCGATGGGCACCTCCAGCCCGCTGGAGGTCTCCACGTGCTTGATCTGCACCTCCAGGGTCTTCCACTGCAGGCCCATGGGGCTGCCGGTGTTGACCGCACGCACCGAGGCGGCGATCAGGCCCTCCGGCGCATGACCCGAGGCGACCATGCCCTCGCGCGCCTTGCGGATCATGTAGGCGATATCGTTGCCCACCGGGCAAACCAGGGAACAGCGCCCGCACATGGAGCAGGAGTCGTACAGCAGGGGCTCCCATTGCGCCAGCATGTCATCGGTGACCTTGCGGCCCAGGCCGACCAGGTGCTTCAGTCGCCCCCATAGGGTGAATTCCCGCTCCCAGAGCAGGCGCATGGGCTCCAGCTTGTGGATCGGCGTGTATTTCGGATCGCCGGTTTCGACGAAGAACGGGCAGGCCTGGGCGCAGAGGCCGCAGTGCACGCAACTGGAGAAGAACGAGGCTACCGGCGCGTCCATCTCCTCGCGCAGGGCCTGCAGGCCGCGTTCAAGTGAAAAGCCGCTCATGACTGGACCCCCTTGCGGCCGAAGTTGGCGCCGTTGAACCAGCGCGCCACCACGGCGGTGAAGATGTGAGTGAGCTTGGTGAAGGGCAGCACGATGAGGAAGATCTCGGCGGTCAGGATGTGCACGCCGAGCGCCAGGGGATAGGGGTTGACCAGCCGGTGATAGGCGATGTACCCCGTCAGCACCGGCAGGAAGGTCACCGCCCAGATCACATAGTCCTCGGGTGTGCTCAGGAAGCGTTTCACCGGATGGGTCAGGCGGTGGATCAGTGCCGCGATGAGGCCCAGCAGCGTGATGGCGGTGACGGCATCCACCACCGGGTTGGGCAGCCCCGGCCAGGCCAGTCCGACGGTGGCCTTGATCACCTCCACATGCGGAATGAACAGCAGCAGCGCAACGATGAAACCGATATGCCAGACGGTGCCGACGACGACATCGAAGGGCGCCCGCCGGAAGGTGCCCGGATCCGGGTTGAAGCGCTTGTAGACAGTCTTGAGCCCGGGTATCACCTGGCCGCCCCGGGGCTCGGCGAAGTTGCGGCTGCGGCCCAGGGCGAAGATTTCCACCAGGCGGATCAGGATGCCGAGCACGAAGATCGCGATGGCGACCTGGAACAACGGCCCCTTGGTGAACAGCAGAAAGTCCATCGAGCTCATCATAGTTTCTGCTCCAGTTCGTCGGCGGTGACGGTCTCGTGTCCGGCCTTGGCGGCGGCGCGCTTGTGCCTGCCGAGCAGACTGGCGCCGACACCCAGGGCCAGGCCGCCGGCGCCGGCGGCCAGGAGCACGTTGCCGGAGTCGCCGACCGGCACCGACATGGCGTTGTAGAAGCCGCCGGCGTCCCAGAAGTCCGGCTCCGAGCAGCCCAGGCACGGATGCCCCGACTCCACCGGCCAGCTGGTACCGCCGTTCCACTTCATGGTGGCGCAGGCGTTGTAGGTCATCGGACCCTTGCAGCCCAAACGGTACAGGCACCAGCCCTTGCGCGCACCCTCGTCGTCGAAGGTCTCGGCGAACAGGCCCTTGTCGTAGAAGGGCCGGCGGTAGCAGCGGTCGTGGATGGACTGGCCGAAGAAGGCCATGGGACGGTTGTAGGCGTCCAGTTCAGGCAGGGTGCCGAAGGTCAGGTACTGGGCCAGCACGCCGGTGATGACCATGGGCACCGGCGGACAGCCGGAGACATTGATCACCGGCTTGTCCTTGATGATGTCGCTGACGGCGACGGCGCCGGAGGGGTTGGGCGCGGCCTTGGGCAGTCCGCCGAAGGCGGCGCAGGTACCCACGGCCACCACGGCGGCGGCTCCGGCCACGGTCTCCTGCAGCATCTGCAGGTTGCTGACGCCGGCGATGGTGGAGAAACCGGGATTGGACCCAGGGCCGGGCAGCGAGCCGTCTACCACCACCAGATAGTTGCCGGCGTTCTCGTGCATGGCCTGCTCGCGGGCGTGCTCCGCGGCGTCGCCGGCGGCGGCCTGCAGCGTGTGGTGGTAGTCCAGTGAGATGATGTCGAGGATCAGGTTCTCTACCGTCGGCGAGAAGCTGCGCGTCAGCGATTCGGTGCAGCCGGTGCATTCCTGGAACGACAGCCAGATCACCGACGGCCGTCGCGCCTGCTCCAGTGCCGCGGCAATGGCCGGGGCCATGCTCGGCGGCAGCGCCATCATGGATGCCGTGGCGGCGCAGAACTTGAGAAAACCGCGGCGCGACACCCCGTTCTGGCGGAGACTGTCGCCGAGGGTGCGGGGTTGGGGGCGAATGGGAACTGCCATGATTCCTCCTATTGCGAATCGGACGCGCCGTCAGGATGCCGGCCGGCGGCCTCCCGCAGACGCGCCTCGAGGGCCGCCAGGGTGTCGTCGAGGTCGGCGGGCTGGGTGCGCAGGATCTTTGGCACCTCGTCGATCTCGATCTGCAGACCGACGCGTTGCGCCTCGGTGTTCTGGTACTCCACGACCCAGACGCCGGGGTAACCGGTCTCCCAGACGTGGGTGGGGCCAAGGGCTGTGACAGTGGCGCTGACCTCGCCACGGCCGAGCAGGGTCATCAGTCGGGCCTCGTCGCCGGGCCCGAAGGGCATGGCGCCGAGGTCGATGCAGGAGGGTTCGCCATCGTGCCGCAGACGGGCGACGGCGTGACGGATCTCGCCAAGAATGGGCAGGGCGTTGCCGAAGTCCCGTGCCAAGGCTGGCGCGGGCTCGACTTGGATCGGAATGTTATCCAGTCCGGACATCGACGCCCCCATTTCATTTTCTGATAATTTTAGGCGGCTCTAATGCGTTCTGCTTTGACTTGAGGCAGCTATCGGGCAAGGCGGCTGACAATTCGCAAGCGAGGTGGCCGCGGCAGCGAGTCAACAGGTTCCGCGCCAGCGGCTCAGCACGTGCTGCACCAGGGCGACTGCCCGCGGGACCGCGGCGGCGACGGGCGGCGACAAGTCGCTGCCCAGGCCGATGTGTGCAGGTTCGATGCCGATCAGCGCCCGTCTGCGGGGCAGGCTGTCGGTGAGGCGGGCGATGTCCAGCAGGTCCGCCAAGCTGACTTCGTGCACGCTGGTGGCCTTGCCGCTGAGCTGTCGGTCCATGGCCGCGTCCTCGAACAGCCGCACGCTGCCGGGGGCATCGCCCATGGCCGCGGCGTCGACCACGATCAGCCGCGCCGCATCGCCGATGGGTCCGGCCAGAGTGAAGCTCAGGGTGCCGCCGTCCAGCAGCGTCAGGTCCGGATCGGACTCGGCGTCAGGGTCGGAAGCCAGCGCCTGGAGCACGGCCACGCCGACGGCCTCGTCGCTGAGCAGGATATTGCCCAGGCCCAGCACCAGGGTGCCGCCCTCAGCCACGACCCGCCGCCTCCGTGACGCTTGCGGTGCGGCTGCCCGCGGTCGTAGGCTTGCGGGCAAGGCGTGAGTCAATCCTGGAGAGAGTCGGCATGTGTCTGGGCATTCCTATGCGGATTACCGCCATCGATGGCCTGATGGCGCGCTGCGAGGCCAAAGGTGTCGAGCGGGAGGCAAGCCTGCTGATGCTGGAGCATGAGCAGCTTCGGGTCGGCGACTATGTGGTGGTGCACCTGGGCCACGCCATCGACACCGTCACGCCGGAGCACGCCGCCGAAGCCTGGGCGATCTACGACCAGATGCTGGCGGCGACGGACCCGACCTGACGACCGATCCGGCATCCGGGCTCCAGGTCCAGGCCTTCAGCCCGCCGCCATGAACTCCCGGGCAATGGCATACTGACGCTGCACCTCGTCGGTATGGGCATCATCGCTGCCTTCCACCAGCTCGCAATTGTTGGCCATGCGTGCCTGCATCGCCGCCTTCCAGGCGCGGTTGGTGCGCTCTGTCAGCAGCTGTTCCGGCGCCAGCGCCGCCGCCGCGGCCGCCGCCACGAAGTGGTCGGCTTGAGCCAGCCAGTCGGTGTCCTTGCCGCAATCGGTGTAGGTCTTGGTAGCCCAGGCCTTGGCGCCGCGATAGGCATCTTCCAGCTCATCGGCGGAGGCCTGCGGGCGCAGCGCGGTCTCGATGGCCCGATTCACCCGCTCGTCCCGGCTGAGGTGGATCACGCTCTGGGCAAAGCGCGCGCCCATGACACGCTGCTGGTCTGCAGGGAGACGGGAGAGGAGGTCGCGCAGCTCTTGATCGTTGCTGATGGTGGCCATGATCGGGCTCCTGATACTGAACGTTGGCCGTCGGCTTCGGAACGCCGGCGCGCCGCGGCAGACCGACTGCCATCTGCATACTATCTGCCCGCCACCGACGCAGTCGCATTGATTTGAGTCACGGCTTTGGCAATACTCAGCCGCCAGCCGCCAGCCGCCAGCCGCCAGCCGCCAGCCGCCAGCCGCCAGGTCCAGTTGTCAGCCAGGCCAGGCGGATCACATGCAGGGCTGACGGGCGGGGTGACGGCGGTCGGGGGTCTTGATCGCATGGATGCGATCATGAAGCCTCCAAGGACGGATCCACGGCGTCCCCCGAACCGCCATCACCCCGCCCGTCAGGCCGACCACAACCAGGCGAGCGCCACCAGCAAGTCGCAGACACCGAACAACAAGCATTCCTTCCATGAAACGCACCGTCTATTTCGTCTCCGAAAGCACCGGAATCACCGCCGAGACCCTTGGCCACAGCCTGCTCTCGCAGTTCGACACCGTCGAGTTCGAGCAGGTCTACATGCCCTACATCAATACCGAGCTGCGGGCCACGGCACTGACCCACCGGATGCACGAGGCATTCGAACGCGACGGCGGCCGCCCGATCGTGTTCGCCACCATGCTCAACCAGGACATTGCCGCCATCCTCAAGGCCGGCAACTGCTACTACCTGGAACTGTTCGAGGGCTTCGTCGAGCCCCTGAGCGCCGAACTCGGGGTGCCGCCGAGTCGCGAGTCCGGCCGCAGTCACGCCATCACCAAGCCCAGTTATTACACAAAACGTATCGACGCCATCAACTTCGCCATGGCCAACGACGACGGCGTGCGGCCGGACAATCTCAAGCACGCCGACCTGGTGCTGGTGGGGGTGTCGCGCTCCGGCAAGACCCCCACCTCGCTGTACCTGGCCATGCACTACGGACTGCGCGCGGCCAACTACCCCATCACGGAAGAGGACTTCGAGAAGGGCGACCTGCCGGCGGAGGTCTGGTCGGCGCGGGAAAAGATGTTCGCCCTGACCATCGATCCCCAGCGCCTGCATGCCATTCGCGAGGAACGCCGGCCGGGCAGCGAGTATGCGTCGATCCGCCGCTGCCAGCACGACATTCGCCTCGCCCAGACCATGTTCAGGCGCATGGAGGTGCCGACATTCGATACCACCAATCAGTCCATCGAAGAGATCTCGGCGCAGATCCTGCGTAACCTCAAGTCGAACCCGGCGCTGGCGGTACATCGTTCCTGAACCGGACACGGGCCATGCGGGGCGATACGCTGCTGTCGCCGCGATGCGGGAGTGGACAATCAGCGGCAGGATTGGGCACCATTGCGGTCCCAGATGGCCAGAGCCGGCGCGCTGGTGCCGGCGCCGGCGGGCGCAATCGAATCGACCTCATCTGAAGGCGGGAGCGGGATATGGCTGGCGGTAGCGTCAACAAAGTGATTCTGATCGGAAACCTCGGCGCCGACCCGGACATCCGGTACTTTCCCAGCGGCGATGCGGTGACCAACCTGAGCCTTGCAACCAGCGAGTCCTGGAAGGACCGCAGCACCGGCGAACCGCGCGAGCGCACCGAATGGCATCGGGTGGTGGTCCGTGGAAAGCTGGCGGAGATTGCCAAGCAGTATCTGCACAAGGGCTCCAAGGTCTACTTCGAGGGCTCGCTGCGCACGCGCAAGTGGCAGGGACAGGATGGCCAGGATCGCTACACCACCGAGGTGGTGGTCGGCGGCCTTGGCAGCACTATGCAGATGCTCGACGGCCGCGGCGCTTCCGGCCCCGGCGACGTCAGCCGCGGGACCGGTGGCCAGCCCCAGGGCGCCAACGGAGTCGGGACCCAGTCCCGGCCACAGGGCACGGCCCAGTCGTCTGCTTCGGCACCGTCGTCAACCCGTGGTGACGGCAGCCATGACAGCGGCGCAGCGCCGGTCTCCCATGTGCCGGAGGCCGACTTCGACGACGACATCCCGTTCTAGCCCGGACGACTGCCGATCCGCAGCCATGTCCGTATTCCGAGCCCCGGTTCCAGACCCCAACCCAGAAGCGCAAAACAGGTACCGCCGCCCATGTCCGACGCCCCCCGCATTCTCCTCATCGGCTCCGACGGCCAGGTCGGTTGGGAACTGCGCCGTACGCTGGCGCCGGTCGGGCAGGTGATCGCCGCGTCCCTGGCCGGCGAGCATGGCCCCGCCATCGACCTGGTGGACGCCGGTTCGGTGCGTCGGGTCTTCAACGAGGTGGCGCCGGATGCGGTGGTCAACGCCGCGGCCTACACTGCGGTGGACAAGGCGGAGAGCGACCCGGAGCAGGCCCAGGCCATCAACGGCGACGCCCTGCACTTGATCGGTGAACTGGCGGCCACGTATCGCATCCCTGTGCTGCACTACTCAACGGATTTCGTCTTCTCCGGACAGACCGAGCGGCCCTACCGCGAGGACGACGCGCCGCAGCCCCTCAGCGTCTACGGCCAGACCAAGCTGGACGGCGAGCAGGCCCTGCTGGCCTCCGGCGCCGACGCCCTGGTGCTGCGCACCGCCTGGGTCTACGGGGTGCGCGGACGAAACTTTCTGCTCACCATGCTCAACCTGTTCCGCGAGCGCACGGAACTGCGGATCGTCGACGACCAGATCGGCACCCCCACCTGGAGCCGCATGCTGGCGGAGGTCACGGCCCTGATCCTGCATCGGGTCTTCACCGGTGACCTGGAGATGGAGCGCATTCGCGGCTTGTACCATGTCACCAGCAGCGGGGCGACGTCCTGGTTCGGTTTTGCCGAGGCGATCCGGGACCTGTCCGGCAACCCGTGCGCGCTGACGCCAATTCCTACCAGCGACTATCCAGCGCCTGCCCGTCGGCCCGCCTACTCGGTGCTGGACACCCGCAAGTTTCGCGACACCTTCGGCCTGCTGCTGCCGGACTGGCGTCAGTCCTTGGCGCTCTGCCTGGCGGATCTGAAGGGATAGCGACACAGGTGGTCTGCGCCGATCCTGGCGTGGAACGTGCTTAGATTGTTGGAAGATTATTGGACGCAATGCAGCAGGAGCATCCGCATGACGACGACGCATGATGGCCCCCGGCGGACCCGCAACAAGGCACTGCTCGACTGGGTCGACAGCATGGCCCGGCTGTGCAAGCCCGATCGCATCTACTGGTGCGACGGTTCCCAGGAAGAGTACAACCGGCTCTGCGATCAGATGGTGCAGAACGGGACCTTTGTCCGGCTTGATCCGCAAAAACGCCCCAACAGCTTTCTGGCCCGCTCGCATCCCAGCGACGTGGCCAGGGTGGAGGACCGCACCTTCATCTGCGCCGAGCGCCAGGAAGACGCCGGCCCCACCAACAACTGGATGGCCCCGGCGCGGATGCGCGAGCGCCTGAACCAGCTCTTCGACGGTTGCATGCGCGGCCGCACCCTGTACGTCATTCCGTTCAGCATGGGGCCGCTGGGGTCGCACATCGCCCACATCGGCGTGGAGATCACCGACTCCCCCTATGTCGTGGTCAACCAGCGCATCATGACGCGCATGGGCCAGCCGGTGCTGGAGGTGCTGGGCGAACATGGCAGCTTCGTGCCCTGCATGCACAGCGTCGGTGCGCCGCTGAGCCCTGGAGAGAACGACGTGCCCTGGCCCTGTGCGCCGAATGTCGAGGACAAGTACATCAGCCATTTTCCGGAGACGCGGGAGATCTGGTCCTATGGCAGCGGCTACGGCGGCAATGCGCTGCTGGGCAAGAAATGCTTTGCGCTGCGCATCGCGTCGGTCATGGCGCGGGACGAGGGCTGGCTGGCGGAGCACATGCTGATCCTCGGCGTGCAGTCGCCGGCGGGCAAGAAGCACTACGTGGCCGCTGCCTTCCCCAGCGCCTGCGGCAAGACCAACTTTGCCATGCTGATCCCGCCCAAGGGCTTCGACGGCTGGAAGATCACCACCGTCGGCGATGACATCGCCTGGGTCAAGCCCAACGCCAAGGACGGCAAGTTCTACGCCATCAATCCCGAGTACGGCTTTTTCGGCGTGGCACCGGGCACCAACGCCTGGTCCAACCCCAACGCACTGGCCTCGATGCAGGAAAATACCATCTTCACCAACACGGCGTTGACCGATGATGGCGACGTCTGGTGGGAGGGACTGACGGAAGAGCCGCCGGCGCACCTGATCGACTGGCAGGGACAGGACTGGACACCCGGCTGCGGTCGGCCGGCGGCCCACCCCAACGCCCGCTTCACGGCACCGGCCAATCAGTGCCCGAGCATCGATCCGGAATGGGAGAATCCGGACGGCGTGCCGATCTCGGCCTTCCTCTTCGGCGGCCGGGTCAGCAAGCACTTCCCGCTGGTGTTCCAGAGCTACAATTGGGAGCACGGCGTCTACATGGCCGCCACCATGGGGTCGGAGGCCACCGCGGCCGCCATCGGCCAGGCCTCGGTGCGGCGCGACCCCATGGCCATGCTGCCGTTCTGCGGCTACAACATGGCGGACTACTGGCGACACTGGCTGCGCATCGGCCGCAAGCATGTGGCCACGCCTCCGCGCATCTTCCGGGTCAACTGGTTCCGAAAGGACGCCCACGGCCGCTTCATCTGGCCCGGATTCGGCGAGAACATGCGGGTGCTGAAATGGGTCATCGACCGCTGCGAGGGCCGCGCCTCCGCCATCGAGGGCCCACTGGGCCTGCTGCCCGGCTGGGCCGACCTGAGCTGGGAGGGGCTGGCGTTCCAGCCGGACGACTTCTTCGCCATCATGAACATCGACCAGGAAGTGGCGCGGCAGGAGACGGTGGATCAGGAAGAGCTGTTCACCCGCTTTGGCGATCACCTGCCGCGGGAGATGGAACTGGAACGCGAGCTGCAACTGGCGCGGCTGTACCACTCACCCCCGGTCTGGGACCTGTCCCGCGCCTTGGCGGACTGACGGCGGCGGGCAATGGTGCTGGATTCTGCGCAATGCTGGATCCGGCGCGACCCCGGGGCGTCGGGTAAACGCCGGCTGCGGCTGCGCCTGATCGATGTTCAGGGGTTGGCGGGCGGGCTGCGGCTGCGATCAGTTACGAACGATTCGCAATTAGGGTATTTCGATACGGTCCGCCTGTCAACCCGCCAGCCTTTGGCCAGCAGGCCGATGAATCCGCATGTGCCTAAGGTGTCCGCGCCACGGCCCAGACATCCACCCGGGCCGCGCCGGCCTGCCGCAGGGTGCGCGCCACCTCCGCCACCGTGCTGCCGGTGGTGACCACATCGTCGAGCACGGTCAGATGGAGGCCGTCCAGCCGGGCGCTGGTACGGAATGCCCCCTGCAGGTTGTTCCGGCGGGCCTTCTGGTCCAGTTGTGCCTGGGGCGTCGTGGCGATCACACGGGTACAGCTGCCATGGTCGACCGGGATGCCTGCACGGCCCCCGACCACCCGCGCCAGTTCCAGGGCCTGGTTGTAGCCCCGCTGGCGCAGCCGGTGCGGATGCAGGGGCACCGGCACGATACGATCCGGCAGCGGCGTCGCCGTATCGCGCAGATGCGTCGCCAGCAGCAGGCCCAGCAACCGCAGCAGATTCATGCGCCCGCGAAACTTGATGCCGCCAATCAGGCCGGGCAGGGGGTCCTGGTAGCGAAAGGCCGCGCTGCACAGTGCGAAGGGCGGCGGATGGAGCAGGCACTCGCCACACACTACGTCGGCGGTGACGGCCGTTGCCTCCAGCGGCAGCGCGCAGCGCGGGCAGCAGGGGCCGATGTACGGCAGGTCTGCCCGGCAACCCCGGCACAGGTCCAGCCCGTCCGCCCCCGCCGCGCCGCAAAGGACGCAGGTGGGCGGATAAAGCCAGTCGGCAAACCGATCCCGCCAGACGGACCGGATCATGCACACCCCCGCAGGATCCAGAAAGCGCCTATCCTACAACCATTCTGACCACCATTGACCCGCATGCGCGCTGCATCCTTCGCGCCTCAGCGGTTCAAGCTGTCCAGGCCCGCCACCGATGCAAAAGGCCGTGGCTGATGGCTGATGGCCGATGGCTGATGGCTGATGGTAAACCTTCAGGGTCCTTTTTGGTTGACACCAGTTAGCGGGCGGGTACCCTTGCGAGCCTATGCCTCGCGTTGCGCCGATCGGCTCGACGGGCGCGAGACCAGCCCAGCATCGTACCGGGGACGCACCCATGCCAGACCAGACCAACACCGCCATTCGCCACGACTGGACCATCGACCAGGTCCAGGCGCTGCTGGATCGGCCGCTGAACGACCTGCTGTTCACCGCCCAGGGCATCCACCGCGCCCATTTCGATCCAAACCGCGTCCAGGTCAGCTCGCTGCTCAGCATCAAGACCGGCGGCTGTCCGGAGGACTGCGGCTACTGCTCCCAGAGTGCGCATCACGACGCCGACACCGCCCGCGAGCGGCTGCTGCCGCTGGACGCGGTGCTGCAGGCCGCGCGGGCCGCGCGCGACAAGGGCGCCACCCGCTTCTGCATGGGCGCGGCCTGGCGCAACCCCACGGACCGCAACCTGCAACAGGTGGCGGACATGGTGTCGGCGGTGCACGACCTCGGCATGGAGACCTGCGTCACCCTGGGCATGCTCACGCTGCCCCAGGCGCAGGCGCTGCGCGCCGCCGGACTGGACTATTACAACCACAACCTGGACACCTCGCCGGAGTTCTACGGTCAGGTCATCACCACGCGGACCTACCAGCAGCGGCTGCAGACCCTTGAACACGTGCGCGAGGTGGGGCTCAAGACCTGCAGCGGCGGCATCCTCGGCATGGGCGAATCGCGCCGGGACCGTGCGTCGATGCTGTGCCAGCTGGCCAATCTGCCGGCGCACCCGGAATCGGTGCCCATCAACCTGCTGGTGCAGGTGGAGGGCACGCCGCTGTTCGGCACCCAGGCCCTGGACCCGTTCGAGTTCGTGCGCACCGTCGCCACCGCCCGCGTGATCATGCCGGCCTCCTATGTGCGGCTGTCCGCCGGGCGCTCGGACATGAGTGACGAGCTGCAGGCGCTGTGCTATCTGGCCGGCGCCAATTCCATCTTCTACGGCGAGCGCCTGCTGACCACCCCCAATGCCGAGGCCGACCGAGACCGGCAGCTGTTCGCGCGGCTGGGGCTGGCGTTCGAGGAGATCGAGCCCGAGGGCCGCGACGAACCGGGCGGCTGCCACAAGAGCATCACCGCGCCGGCCGCGGGCACTGCGGCGGTCAATGCCTGAAGCCGCCGATCTGGCTACCGATCCGGGCGCCGGGTGGGACACCCCTACGAGCCCCGACCCGGGCAGCCGTTCGGGCGCCGGTGCGGACGCCGATCTGGCCACGGACCTGCACCAGCTGCGCGAGCGCCGGCTGTATCGCCGGCGGCGGACCCTGCAGGGCCCCCAGGGTGCGCATGTGCGCCTGGACGGGCGCGACCTGCTCAGCTTCTGCAGCAACGACTACCTGGGCCTGGCCGGGCATCCGGAACTGGCCCGGGCCTTGCAGGACGCCAGCCGACGCTATGGCGTCGGCAGCGGATCGGCGCATCTGGTCATCGGCCACAGCGAGGCCCATCAACGGCTCGAGCAAGCGCTGGCCGACTTTGTCGGCCGGCCCCGGGCGCTGCTGTTCTCAACCGGTTACATGGCCAACCTCGGCGTGTTGCAGGCCCTGGCAGGGCGGGGCCAGCGGATCCTGGCCGATCGGCTCAACCATGCCTCGCTCACCGACGGCGCACGCCTCAGCGGCGCGCGGCTGCTGCGCTATGCCCACGGCGATCCCCAGGACCTGCAGCGTCTGCTGGATGACGGCGATCCGCGGCTGATCGTCACCGACGGGGTGTTCAGCATGGACGGGGATCTGGCGCCGCTGCGACAACTGGCGGCCCTGGCCCGCGCCCGGGGCGCCCGGCTGATGCTGGACGATGCCCACGGCCTGGGCGTGCTGGGAGCGCAGGGGCGGGGCACGCTGGAACACCTGGGGCTCGACGGCATCGACAGCGGTACCGATGGCGGCATCGACGCCGTGCCGATCCTGATCGGCACCCTGGGCAAGGCCTTCGGCACCTTCGGCGCCTTCGTCGCCGGCAGCGACGCGCTGATCGAGACCCTGATCCAACGCGCGCGCCCCTACATCTACACCACGGCGCTGCCGCCAGCCCTGGCGGAGGCCACCTGCGTGGCCCTGGACATCGCCCGACGCGAGCACTGGCGGCGGCAGCGGCTGCGAGCGCTTACCGCCCGTTTCCGCGCCGGGGCGGCGGAACTGGGACTGGAACTGGGGCTGGCGGATGCCCACACGCCGATCCAGCCCCTGATCGCCGGCGATGCCGGTCGCGCCCTGGCCTGGAGCCGCCATCTTGAGCAACACGGCGTGCTGGTGACCGCCATTCGCCCGCCCACGGTGCCCCAGGGGACCGCGCGGCTACGCATCACCTTTTCTGCCGCCCACACCGAGGCCGATGTCGACCGCCTGCTGTCGCTGCTGGCGCAACTGCCATCGGGCCCGGGCGGCAAGACTGGAGACATTTGATGACCACGGCAACCACAAATCTTGTTCTGCTGCCCGGCTGGGGCATGAACAGCGCCGTCTGGGCGGCCCTGGAACAGCCACCTCTGGACGCCTTTGCCCGGCGCCTGTCACTGCATCCTATCGATCTGCCCGGTCATGGCGGCCAAGCCTGGGATGCCGAGCGCACGCGTCTGTCCGACTGGGCCGATGCCGCGCTGCAGCAGGCGCCTGAGCAGGCGATCTGGCTGGGCTGGTCACTGGGCGGGCTGGTGGCGCTGCAGGCCGCGCGGCAGGCGCCCAAACGCGTGCAGGCACTGATCCTGATGACCGCCACGCCGCGCTTCGTGCAGGCCCGGGACTGGCGCGTGGCCATGGCGCCGGAGACCCTGGCCCGATTCAACGCCGGACTGCTGGAGGACGCCGCCGCCACCCTGCACCAGTTTCTGGCGCTGCAGGTGCGGGGCAGCGACGCGGCGCGTCCCACCTTGCGCGCCCTGCGTGCCGAGCTGGCGCAACGCCCGGCACCCCGGCCCGAGGCCCTGGCCACCGGGCTGACGCTGCTGGCGGAGGAGGACCTGCGCGGTCCGCTGCCAGACATCGCGGCACCGGCGCTGTGGCTGTTCGGCGAGCGCGACACCCTGGTGCCGGCGGCGGTGGCCGAGCGGGTGGGGCTGCTGATGCCCGGCGCCCGCACCCGCGTGATCGCCGGTGCCGCCCACGCCCCCTTCCTGTCCCATGGGGCCGAGGTGGCCGCGGAACTGCAGGCCTTCCTCGATGAGGTCTGCCCATGAGCCACATCGACAAGGCCGCCGCCCGTCGCGCCTTTGAACAGGCGGCGTCCAGCTATGACGCCGCTGCCGTGCTGCAGCAGGAGATGACCAGCCGCCTGCTGGAGCGGCTGGACTATGTGCGCCTGGCCCCCCGTGCCGTGCTCGATCTGGGCTGCGGCACCGGCTTCGCGCTGGACGGCCTCGCCCGGCGCTATCGCCAGGCGCGGCTGTATGGCCTGGACTTCTCCGTCGGCATGCTACACCGGGCCCGACGGCGGGGCAGCTGGCGCAACCGTCCGCGTCTGCTGTGCGCCGACCTGGAGGCGCTGCCGCTGGCGGACGCCTCGGTGGACCTGATCTTCTCCAATGCCGCACTGCAGTGGGCCAACGACCTGGACCAGGTGTTTGCCGAACTGCAGCGGGTGCTCCGACCCGGCGGCCTGCTGATGTTCACCAGTTTCGGCCCCGACACCTTGCAGGAATTGCGCGCGGCCTGGGCCGCCGCAGACGGCGGGGCCCATGTCAGCCCCTTCATCGACATGCACGACGTCGGCGATGCCCTGGTGCGGGCGCGGTTCGCCGATCCGGTGATGGACGCCGAGCGGATCACCCTGACCTACGGGCATGTGGGCGATCTGATGCGCGACCTGAAACAGCTCGGTGCTCGCAACGCCCTGTCGGATCGGGCCCGGGGCATGACCGGCCGGAGGCGCCTGGCCGCGGTGCAGCAGGCCTACGAGCGCCACCGGCACCAGGGGCGGTTGCCGGCGACCTGGGAGGTGGTCTACGGCCACGCCTGGATCGGGGACAAGCAGCCCGGCCAGTTCGGCAACCAGTTCGCCACCGCAGACGGCGTCGCCGTGCCCGTCAGCGCCATCCAGCGGCTGGGGCCGACTCCAGGTTCGGTTCCAGGGCAGGGGCAGGCGCCGGCGGCCGCGCCGCAGGGGTTCAGCACGCCATGAGCGGCGTCTTCATTACCGGCACCGACACCGACGTGGGCAAGACCGAGGTCTCCCTCGGTCTCATGCACGCGCTGCAGGGGCGGGGCTGCTCCGTGCTGGGCATGAAGCCGGTCGCCTCCGGCGGAACCCCGACCACCCAGGGCAGCGGCCAGCGAACCGGCCAGGGCATCCGCTGTGCCGATGCCCTGCGGCTGCAGGCGCAGGGCAGCTGGCCGGTGGACTACGCGCAGGTCAATCCCTACGCCTTTGCACCGGCCATCGCGCCCCATATCGCCGCCGGCGAGGCCGGCGTCGAGATCGCGCTGGCCCCGATACGCGCGGCCTACGACGCCCTGGCGGCGCAGGCGGACTGGGTCGTGGTGGAAGGGGTCGGCGGCTGGCGGGTACCGCTGGGGGCGTCGCTGGCCGTGAGCGACCTGCCCCGGGCGCTGGACCTGCCGGTGCTGCTGGTGGTGGGTCTGCGCCTGGGCTGCATCAATCACAGCCTGCTCACGGCAGAGTCCATCCGCGCCGGCGGCGGGGTGCTGACGGGCTGGATCGGCGTGCAGCTGGAGCCGCACATGCCTGCCGCGGACGGGAACATCGCCACTCTATGTGCCCTCATCGATGCGCCGAATCTGGGCATTGTGCCCTATCTGCCCGATCCCGACGCCGAGCAGGTCGCCGAGGCGTTGCTGCTCGACCCCCTGCTGGCTTGCGACAAGGCTTGCGACAACAAAGGCGACGCACAGGATGCCTGAGCACCAGCCGGATCTGCGCAGCGCCTATGATGCGCTGTCCGTGACCTACGAGGCCAATCGCGGCCAGTTCGATATGACCCAGGTCCTGGACGACCTGTTCGCCCGTCTGCCGTCGCGGGGCGGCGCTCTGCTTGACCTCGGCTGTGGCGCCGGCGAGCCCGTGGCCGAGGCCTTCATCCGACGCGGCTGGGACGTGACCGGCGTGGATGTCTGCGGCACCATGCTCGACCTGGCGGCCCGTTATGTCCCCGCCATGCGCCGGGTCTGCGCAGACATGCGCGAGGTTGCCTTTCGGCAAGGCTGTTTCGATGCCGTCACGGCCATCTACAGCCTGTTTCATCTGCCGTCGTCGGAGCATCCAGACCTGTTCGCCCGGGTGCGCGACTGGCTGCGGCCCGGTGGGATCTTTCTGTTCACCTACGCCACCGCCGACTACACCGGCGCCGAGACCTTCGACGGCTGGAAGACGTTCATGGGCCAGCGCCTGTTCTACAGCCATCGCACGCCGGCGGATCTGCAGGCACAATTGCAGGCAGCCGGGCTGGTGCCCGAGGCGCTTGCGGCGCGCGACATCGGCGGCGAGCGGTTTCTCTGGGTCACCGCATCACGGCCCTGAGCCTTTTCCGGTCACCGCGTCCGGATGCGATCCCATGAACCAAAGAGGTGACCCCATGACAGACCCTACGGAGACGAGCCGCGACGCCCAGGTGGAGCGGGTGCTGGAGCTGGCCATCCGGCTCGGTCTGGTGGCCGTGATGCTGGCCCTGAGCTACTGGATCGTGCAGCCGTTTCTGATCCCCATCGCCTGGGCCATCATCATCGCCGTGGCCGCCTGGCCCGGTTACCAGCGGCTGCTGAACCTGTTTCGCGGGCGACGCACCCCCGCCTCGGTGGTGTTCGTGCTGATCGCGCTGATCATCCTGATCCTGCCGGTGGCCTTGCTCAGCGGCACCCTGGTGGACGGCGTGCATGGGCTGGCCAGGACCCTGTCCGCCGGCCAGGTGGAACTGCCCGAGGTGCTGGACCTGAAGGACCTGCCGCTGGTCGGGCCAGAGATCCACGCCTTCTACATCGATGCGTCCGAAGACCTCGAGGCCTCGCTGCGCACCATCGAGCCCCAGCTCAGGACGGTCGGCACCTGGCTGCTCGGCCTGGCCACCCATGCCGGCATCGGCCTGCTGCATTTTGTCATCGCCATCCTCATCGCCGCAGTGCTGCTGGCCAAGAGCGACGCGGGCGCGCGCGTTACCCGGGCCATCGCGCGGCGCGTGGTGGGCGAGCGCGGTGACGCACTGGCCAAGCTGGCCGAGTCGGTGGTGCGCAGCGTCTCGCGCGGGGTCATCGGCGTGGCCCTGATCCAGTCCATCCTGGCCGGGCTGGGCATGCTCGTGGCCGGGGTGCCGGCGGCCGGGCTCTGGGCCCTGCTGGCCCTGCTGCTGGCGGTGGTGCAGGTCGGCGCCTTCTGGGTGCTGCTGCCGGTGGCCATCTACCTGTTCTATTCCGCCAGCCTCACCACCGCCGTGCTGTTCGCGGCCTGGGCGATATTCGTCGGCTCCATCGACAATGTGCTCAAGCCGCTGCTGCTGGGGCGCGGCGTGTCGGTGCCGATGATGGTGATCTTCATCGGTGCCATCGGCGGCTTCCTCGGTGCCGGCATCATCGGCCTGTTCGTCGGCGCCGTGGTGCTGTCCCTGAGCTATGAACTGTTCCTGGTCTGGCTGCGCGAGGGGGCGGACGGTCAGGGGGATGGCCAGGAGGATGGCCAGGGTGCGGACGGCTAGCGTATTTGCGGCGGGGCCGTAGCGGGTCTATAGCCGGCCTAGGCCGGGTCTGTGCCGCAATCCAGCAGCACCTTCATGACCTGCGCTTCGGCGGCGCGTTGCAGTGCCTCCAGGCCCCGGGCCAGCGGCAGTCTCGCGTCGATCAGCGGCCGGGGATCCACCAGGCCCTGCTGCAGCAGCCGCAGCGCGGCGGGCAGCGGGCCGCAGCGCGAGCCCACCAGGGTGATCTCGTCGACCACCAGCGACGACAGATCCAGTTCCAGCCGGCCGTGATAGGTGCTCTTCAGCACCAGGGTGCCGCGGGGCCGCAGCGCTCGTCGGGCCAGCGCAAAACCGCCGGGGGCGCCGGTGGCCTCCACCACCAGATCGGCGCTGTGGGGCTCGACCTGGGTCTCGGACACCGCCGTGATGCCGGCCAGGGCCAGACGCTCGCGCTGGTGGTCATGGCGGGCCACCACGGACAGGGCGCATCCGCTCAGCCGCAGCACCCGGGCGATGAGCTGTCCCAGGCGTCCGGCGCCGACCACCAGCACGCGCTGGTCTGCACGGACGGACACCTGCTGCGGGATCTCCAGCGCCGCGGCCAGCGGCTCGGCGAACACCGCAGCGTCGTCCGGCACCGCATCCGGCACCGGATGCAGATTGCGCACCGGCAGACACAGGTATTCGGCAAAGGCGCCGTCGCGTTCGCGAATGCCGATCACCTGCCGCCGCTCGCAATGGCTGGGCCGCCCGGCAAGGCACTGGGCGCAGGCGCCGCAGCAGAGATTGATGTCGCCGACCACGCGCCGACCCGCAAGCGACGGCGCCTGTGCCGCCCGGACCACTGTGCCGACGAACTCATGCCCCAGGGTGCCGCGAAAGGGCAGGTAGCCCCGCGTCAGTTCCAGGTCGGTGGCGCAGACACCGGCCAGTCGAACGCGCACCAGGGCCTCGTCCCGGGCGGGTATCGGCACCGGGAGGTCGGTTCTGAGCCTGAGACCCTGTTCCAGAAGCCCCTGTTCCAGTCGTATCGCTTGCATAGACGTGACATCATATACGCATCGTCGTCTGGTCTTCAGCCGGATGGCCAGACCGGTCAGGTCAGGTTCGATTCTCGATCACGTTTGGGAGCAGGATTCAATGACGACATGCTGACGCCAAGACCGATCTCGGTGCTGGCCTCCGGCATCTTTGCGCTGATGCTCACCATGGGGGTGGCCCGCTTCGCCTATACGCCGATGCTGGCCTACATGCAGGCCCAGACTGACATGGGCGACGCGCTGGCGGGCTGGCTGGCGGGCTGGAACTACCTGGGATACCTGTCCGGCGTGCTGCTGGTGACCCGCCTGAAGGACCTGATGCTGAAGGACCGTCTGTACCGCATGGGGCTGCTGCTGGCGGTGGTGACCACGGCCATGATGGCGCTGGATGAGTCGCCGCTGCTGTGGGGCGCGAGCCGCTATCTGGCGGGGCTGAGCACCGCCGCTGGCCTGATGCTGGGCTCCGGGCTGATCCTGAACTGGCTGATCCGCCACGGCCATCGCAGTGAACTGGGGCTGCACTTCAGCGGGCTCGGCATCGGCATCGTGCTGGGCGGGCTGCTGGTGGAGGCGGCGGCACCGGTGCTGGACTGGCGCGGGCAATGGTGGCTGCTGACCCTGGTGGGGGCGTTGCTGCTGCTGCCGGCCTGGCGCTGGCTGCCGCGACCGAACCAGGGACGGCCGCTGGCGCCGCATCACGCGGACGGTTCCGGCGAGCCGGGCCCCTGGTGGCTGTGGCTGTTGCAGGGGGCCTATCTCTGCGCCGGTTTCGGCTACGCCATCAATGCCACCTTTACCGTGCTGATCACCGAACAGCAGCCGGCGCTGGCGGGGCAGGGTGGCCTGATGTGGCTGCTGGTGGGGCTGGCGGCGGCCCCGGCGCCGGTGCTGTGGGACCGTTTGGCGCGGCGGCTGGGGTATCTGCGCACGCTGCAGGTGGCGTTTGTGCTGCAGGTCATCGGGATCGGGCTGCCGGTGGTCAGTGGTTCGCTGACGGCGGCGGTGGCCAGCGCGTTGCTGTTCGGCCTGACCTTCATCGGGATCGTCTCGCTGGTGCTGACCATGGTGGGGGTGCGCTATCCGGCGCACCCGGCGCAGATCATGGCGCGGCTGACCCTGGGCTATGGTGTGGCGCAGATTGTGGCGCCGGTGGTGGCCGGGGAACTGTCGGAGCGCAGCGGCAGTTTCGATGGGTCGCTGATGATGGTGGCGGCGATCATGGTGCTGGGGTTTTTCTGCCTGCTGGCGATGGAGCGGATCGGGGCTCGCGGCCCGGCTGGGCGCCTCGACGATTCGAGGGTCAGGTGATCGGGACTTGATCATGCCGACGGAACATCACTTTTCCCGGGCGCTGGGGCCCGGGCTGTTCTTTGCTGCGGCGGCGGTAGGGGTGTCGCATCTGGTGCAGTCGACCCGGGCCGGCGCGGACTATGGCCTGGCGCTGGGGCTGTTCATCCTGCTTGCGCTGCTGTTCAAGTATCCCGCCTTTCGCTTCGGGCCGAACTATACCGCGGCCACGGGTACCTCGCTGCTGGAGGGCTATCGGCGACAGGGTCGCTGGGCCCTGGTGTTGTACGGCGTGCTCACCCTGGGCACCATGTTCACGGTACAGGCGGCGGTCACGGTGGTGACTGCGGGGCTGGCCAATGTCACCCTTGGGCTGCCGTTCGATGCCATCACCACCTCGGCGTTGCTGCTTGGGGTCTGCGCGGCGGTGCTCGCCGTCGGTCAGTTCCACTGGCTGGACCGCATCGTGAAGCTGCTGGTGGTGGTCTTCACCGTCTCCACGGTCATTGCGACACTGCTCATCGTGCCGACCATCCCGTGGTCAGAGATGCACTGGATGCTGCCGGCTGAGGCGGTGGATCAGAAGACGATCCTGTTCCTGGCGGCGCTGGTGGGCTGGATGCCGTCGGCCATCGACATCGCGGTCTGGAACAGCCTCTGGACCCTGGAAAAGGCCCGGGACACGGGCTATCGTCCCAGCGTGCGCGAGTCGATGCTGGATTTCCACATCGGTTACATCGGCACCGGCGTGCTCGCGTTCTGTTTCATGCTGCTGGGGGCGGGGGTGATGTACACCAGCGAGACCGAGATCGCCACCTCGGCGGGGGCCTTCGCCACCCAGGTGCTGGATCTGTACCGGCAGGCGCTGGGCGACTGGGTGGCACCCATCATTGGTGCGTCCGCGCTGGCGGTGATGTTTTCCACCACGCTGACGGTGCTGGATGCCTTTCCGCGCGCCATCGCGACGCTGGTGGAGCGATTTCGCGGCGAAGAGCGACCCGCGGACGAGCGCGAACGCCATGAGCGCACCCTGATCTACTGGGGTGCGGTGGCGGTGCTGGCCCTGGGGGCGGTGATCGTGCTGCATTTCCTGCTCAGCAGTCTGTCGGCGATGGTGGACATTGCCACCACGCTGTCGTTCCTGACTGCGCCGGTCCTGGCCATCCTCAACCACCGGGCCATGTTCCAGTCGTCGGTGCCGCTGGCAGACCGCCCCCGGCCCTGGCTGGTGGTCATGAGCCTGGCCGGCATCGTTGCGCTGAGCGGCTTCGCGCTGTACTACCTGTACCTGGTCGTGCTCGGCTGAGCCGGCCGGCGCGCACCCTGGGATTATTTGCCCCAAGACCATGCACTACGCCCTGCGCAAACACGATCCCCGCCAGCGCCAGCCAGACATCACCCAGGCCCGCGACCGATTGGATTGGGCGCCCAAGGTGGCGCTGCGCGAGGGGCTGCGGCCCACAATTGCGTATTTTGAGCGCTTATTGCGGGCAAATATCCGGTAGACACCGTCATCCCGGCCGGGAAGCGTTGAATATACTGCACCCGTAATAGGTACCCACCGTCATCCCGGCCGGGACGACAGAAGCGAGTCGTCATCCCGGCCGGCTCGGTCAACCCAGGGTAGGGCGGACAAGCGCCTTGCTCGGCTGCGGTACTCGGTGTGGTGGGCTATTTGGTCTCTTGGTGGCGCGGATGTTGGCCAATCGCCCAGCGCACATGCTCCTGGATCAAGGGGTCTGGGTGGTCTCGCTTTGCGCTCAGTGCCTGCAGGATCTCGGTTGACGGGGGCGCATTGCCCAGGGCAACGGCGAGATTGCGCATCCAGCGGCTGTAGCCGATGCGTCGGATGGCGCTGCCCTGTGTGCGTTCCAGGAACTCTGCCTCGGTCCAGGCGAAGAGCGATAGCAGCGTGGCTGTGTCCAGATCCTCGCGCGGCAGGAAGTCGGCCTCCTCACTCAGGCGCGCGAAGCGGTTCCAGGGGCAGACCAGCTGGCAGTCGTCACAGCCGTAGATGCGGTTGCCGATGGGTGCGCGCAGATGCTCCGGGATTGATCCCTTGTGTTCGATGGTGAGGTAGGAGATGCAGCGTCTGGCGTCCAGTTGGAAGGGCCCGGTGATGGCGTGGGTCGGGCAGATGTCGATGCAGGCCTGACAATCGCCGCAGTGTTCCTCGGCGGGGGTGTCGGCCGGCAGGGGCAGGTCGCAGTAGATCTCGCCCAGAAAGAACCAGGAACCGGCCTTGGCGTTGATCACATTGGTGTGCTTGCCGATCCAGCCGAGCCCGGCCTTTTGCGCCAGGGGCTTTTCCATGACCGGGGCCGAGTCGACGAAGACCCGATGACCAAAGGGGCCGATGCGTTCCTGGATGCGCTCCGCCAGCCGTTGCAGCCGCTTGCGCAGCAGCTTGTGATAATCGCGGCCAAGGGCGTAACGCGAGACGAAGGCGCGTGCTGGGTCCTCGAGCGCGCGATCGATGGCCTGCTGATGCTCGGGCAGGTAATCCATGCGGGCGCTAATGATGCTGAGCGTGCCCGGAACCAGCTCGGCCGGTCGGGTGCGCTTGCTGCCATGACGCGCCATGAAGTGCATGTCGCCCTGCTTGCCCTCGGCCAGCCAGCGTTGCAGATGGGCCTCGGCGGTTGCCAGATCACAGTCGGCAATGCCGATCTGCTGGAAGCCCAGTTGCTGGCCCCATTGCTTGATCTCGGCCGCCAGCTCAGTGCATTGCGCCGGGGTCATCAGACGCGGGTGCTTGCTCGACTGGATAAGAGGATGCGCTCAGGAATCATGAATTTCACGCTCTCTGGTTGTCGCCCGCCGGACGGAAATGATGCGACAGCCTACCGCAGAGCAGTGCGCCCACAGTAGGCGCTGGATCAATCCTAGCCGCCAAGGACCCTGATCGATGATAATGGAAACCGTAGACGCACCAATGCTTCTTGAGTCTGCGCCCACTGGACTGGAATTTTCAATGACTGATGATCGGCTGGTGATCAAGGATGGCCTGCGCCCATGACCGAGCGACACGGCGGCAATCTGGATGCGCTGGCCCGACGCGCCGGGCGGCCAGCGGCAGAGATCCTGGATTTTAGCGCCAACATCAATCCTCTGGGGCCGCCGCCGGCGCTGGCGGCGCTGTTCGATATCGATCTCGCAGCGCTGGGGCATTACCCGGATCCGGATTCGAGTGAACTGCGGTCCCTGCTGGCCGAGGCCCATGACATCGACCCCGAGCGCCTGTTGGTCGGCAACGGTTCCGAACAGCTGATCTGGTGGCTTCCCAGAGCGTTGCGTGCGCGGCGACTGTTGCTGCCGGTGCCCAGCTACCTGGACTATGGGATTGCCGCGGCGGTCTGGGGATTGCCCATCGAGCCGGTGCAACTCTGTGCCGAGACCGGATTCGCGCTCGATCTCGCCGCGCTGGACCGGCAAGCCCGGCCGGGCGATCTGGTCTGGATCGGGCAGCCGAACAATCCGACCGGGCGGCTGGTCGATCCGGCCGCACTGATGGCGCTGGTCTCGACCCATCCCGAGGTCTTCTGGGCCATCGATGAGGCCTTCATGGACTTTGTCGAAGGGACGCCCAGCGCACTGACCTGGTCACTGCCAAACCTGGCGGTCATGCGTTCCATGACCAAGTTCCAGGCGCTGGCCGGGCTGCGGCTGGGGTTCGGCGCCTTGGCGCCGGAGCGACGCCGGGCCCTGCAGGATTGCCTGCCGGAATGGTCCGTCAACACCCTGGCGCAACGCGCCGGCATCCTGACGCTGCGTGCCAGCGACACGCCCAACTGGGCCGAGCGCAGCCGCCGACTGGTGCGTGAGCAACGGCAGTGGCTGAGCGCGGAGTTGGCCACGTTGGGCCTGCAGGTCTTTCCCGGCAGCGCGAACTATCTGCTGTGCTGTTTGCCAGAGCAAGGAATGCGCGCGGCGGAACTGCAGGATCGTCTGTTGCGCGAGCAGGGCATCGCGATTCGTGATTGCAGCAACTATCAGGGCCTGGGTGACCGTTACATTCGGGTTGCGGTGCGCGATGAGGCCGACAATGGGCGATTGCTCGCCGGGCTGAACGCGGTCTTCAACCCCTGAGCAGCACCACAGCCCTGATCACCGAATCCCGCATCCGGTCACACCAAACCCATGCCTGAACGCCTGTATCGAACCCCAAGAGCCCCGATGAAGACCCTGACCCACCTGCAACGCCTCGAGGCCGAAAGCATCCACATCATGCGCGAGGTGGTCGCCGAGGCCGAGCGGCCGGTGATGCTGTATTCGATCGGCAAGGATTCGGCGGCCATGCTGCATGTCGCGCGCAAGGCCTTCTATCCCTCGCCGCCGCCTTTCCCGCTGCTGCACGTGGACACCACCTGGAAGTTTCGCGCCATGTACGAGCTGCGCGAGCGCGCGGCGGCCGAGGCGGGCATGGAGTTGCTGGTCCACCAGAATCCCGAGGCGCGCGAACGGGGCATCAATCCCTTCGATCACGGTGCCTTGCACACCGACATGTGGAAGACCGAGGGGCTCAAGCAGGCGCTGGATCTCCATGCCTTCGATGCCGCCTTCGGTGGCGCGCGGCGTGACGAGGAGAAGAGTCGCGCCAAGGAGCGGGTGTTCTCCTTCCGCTCGGCCAATCATCGTTGGGATCCCAAGAATCAGCGCCCGGAATTGTGGCGGCTCTATAACGCCCGCAAGGCCAAGGGCGAGAGCATCCGCGTCTTTCCGATGTCGAACTGGACCGAACTGGACATCTGGCAGTACATCCATCTGGAGGGCATCGAGATCGTGCCGCTCTATTTCAGCGCGCCGCGCCCGACGGTGGTCCGCGACGGGCTGATCCTGATGGTCGACGATGATCGCTTCCCGCTGCAGGCGGGTGAGGAGCCCGTCGAGCGCTGGATCCGCTTCCGCACGCTTGGCTGCTACCCCCTGACCGGCGCCGTCGAGAGCCGCGCGCAGACGCTGCCGGAGGTGATCCAGGAGATGCTGCTGACCACCACCTCCGAGCGCCAGGGCCGCGCCATCGATCACGACCAGTCGGCGAGCATGGAGAAGAAAAAGCAGGAGGGGTATTTCTGATGGCCAACGCGAACACGGATTCCAGCTACCGCGCCGAGCAGCTGATCGCCGAGGATATCGACGCCTATCTGGAGCGTCATCAGCATAAGACCCTGCTGCGCTTCATCACCTGCGGCAGCGTCGATGATGGCAAGTCCACGCTGATCGGACGGCTGCTTTACGACAGCAAGCTGATCTTTGAGGATCAGCTGGCTGCGCTGGAGAGTGATTCCAGGCGCGTCGGCACCCAGGGCGAGAAGATCGATTTCGCGCTTCTGGTCGATGGCCTGGCCGCCGAGCGCGAGCAGGGCATCACCATCGATGTGGCCTACCGTTTCTTTGCCACCGAGAACCGCAAGTTCATCGTTGCCGACACCCCGGGGCACGAGCAGTACACCCGCAACATGGTCACCGGCGCCTCGACTGCGCAGTTGGCGGTAATCCTGATCGATGCCCGCAAGGGCGTGCTGACCCAGACGCGTCGGCATAGCTACCTGACGCATCTAGTCGGCATCCGTCATCTGCTGCTGGCGATCAACAAGATGGATCTGGTGGCCTACGATCAGCAGGTGTTTGACGCCATCGTCGCCGAGTATCGGGCCTTCGCCGAGCAGATCGGGATTCAGGACTTTGTGGCCATTCCGGTGTCTGGGCTGGAGGGCGACAACATCACCCTCCCCAGTGATCGCACGCCCTGGTATCAGGGGCCGACGCTGCTCGGATACCTGGAGTCGGTCGAACTGGACGAGGCCTGGCTGGCCAGCGGGCCCTTCCGGCTACCCGTACAGTGGGTCAACCGGCCGAATCTGGATTTTCGCGGCTTCAGCGGGCAGATCGCCTCAGGCGTGGTGCATCCAGGCGATGCCGTTCAGGTACTGCCAGGCGGGCAGCGCTCGCGCGTGGCGCGGATTGTCACCTTCGATGGTGATCTGGATGAGGCCCATGCCGGCCAGTCAGTGACCCTGACACTGACCGATGAGATCGATTGCTCGCGCGGGCAGGTGATTGCGGCGGTGGCCGATGCGGAGGACGCTGCGGCTGCCACCGGAGGCATGGCCGCAAGGCCGGAAACCGCAGCCCCCGCGCTTGCGGTCGCCGATCAGTTCGAGGCGACCCTGGTCTGGATGGCCGAGGAGCCCATGTTGCCCGGTCGCGGCTATCTGATGAAGCTCGCGACCAACCAGCTTGCGGCCAGCATCACAGCGATCAAACACCAGGTCGATATCAACAGCCTGGCCCGGGAGCCTGCCACCCAGCTCGGTCTCAACGACATCGGGGTCTGCAATCTCTCGACCGACCGCCCCGTGCCCTTTACGCCCTATGCCGAGAATCCCGACCTTGGTGGTTTCATCCTGATCGATCGCCTGACAAACGCCACCGTAGGCGCTGGCCTGCTCCATTTCGCACTGCGCCGCAGCCAGAACCTGCCTTGGCAGCATCTGGAGGTGGATCGGGCCGCGCATGCGGCACTCAAGGGGCAGCAGCCCCGGCTGATCTGGCTGACTGGTTTTCCGGGTGCGGGTAAATCTAGCATTGCCAATGCCTTGGAGAAGAAACTTCACGCACTGGGTCGCCATACTTATTTGCTCGATGGCAAGAATCTGCGCCATGATCTGAACCGGGACCTCGGTTTCACGCAAGCCGATCGGGTCGAGAACATCCGCCGTGTGGGCGCGGTCGCGCGCCTGATGGTGGATGCCGGGCTGATCGTGATTGCGGCCTTCATCTCCCCCTTCCGCAGCGAGCGCGAACTCCTGCGTTCGCAGATGCGAGACGGCGAGTTCATCGAGGTCTTCGTTGACACGCCGCTGGCGGTGGCTGAGCAGCGCGATACTCAGGGGCTGTACCGACGCGCCCGGGCGGGAGAGCTGTTCAATGTGACTGGCATTGACAGCCCTTACGAGCCACCTCAACGCCCAGAGCTCCATCTGGACACCACGCGGATGTCGGTCGAGGAGGCAGCGGAGGCGATTTTGGAAAGACTGTTCAGTTAGCTAGGCGCAGCTGGTCTTTTCTGGCTGGCTTCCATTCGCGACGTCTTGGTTGCGGTAACGTCTTGTTTTAGATCCCAGTTGCGACCTTAAGGTGCTGTGGCGCTTTGGTTTGGATCACAGGCACGACTTCTGGGTGTGGAGCGGCTGTTACACTCAGCGGGTAACAGATCGCTTGGCCGAGGGAGCCTGGGATTGGGTGGCCTGATCAGGAACCCTGCGAGCCAGGGCTGGTGAGCTGGAGCCAGTCAAGGTGACAGTCTACACATCTCGCTTTGCGCAGTGATGTGCCCGCACCGCCAAGCAGCGCTGAAGAACAGAGATGACACTTACAAAAAAACCGGCGCTCGGCCGGTTTTTCGTATCTATCTGCTTTGATGGTGGGTGCGGCTGGGTTCGAACCAGGCCGGGCGCTTGACGTGCTTGAGGTCCGACGGGCTCAGATCGAAGTGCCAGCAGTCGTTGCTGCGCCCGGCCTGGAAGCGCACCGCCGGCGGCTCCCAAGCGCTGCGTAATGGGTTACGGCCGACGATCGCATATTTTGGGCAGTGACTTTCAGGCGTTGAACGTCGTTGAACGGGTGGCGTTTCTGGCATAAGCTAAGGCTACACGCATTTTCACGGAGAACCGCCATGTCAACCATGACCCTATCGGCCAAACGGCAGGTTGTGCTGCCCGCTGAGTTGTGTCAGCAGCTTGCGCTCGCCCCGGGTGCGCAGGTGGAGGTGCGGCTTGCGCCGGATGGCGCGGGGATCCTCATCGAACCCGCGCGGGCAGGGGGCAAAAAGCCGGCTTCGGTGTTATTTGGCCGGGCGATGCATCGCGGCAAGCCCGTTGCCATTGAAGACATGGACGCAGCCGTTGTTGCGGCGCGGCTAGCGCAGCGCGAGGCCCATGCCAAGGCGCCATGATCGCACTGGATACCAACATTCTGGCGCGCGCAATCGTTCATGAAGCGGAGGCGGATGCGGTAACCCAACAGCAGCAAACTGCGGCGCAGGCGCTACTGACATCTGGTCAGACATTGTTTCTGCCGGTGACGGTCGTGCAAGAGCTGGATTGGGTGCTGCGTGGCGTGTATGAATTGCCGCGAGATCAAGTGCTCAGCGTGATTGAAGACTTATTGCACATTGAGCATCTGGTGGTTGATCGTGCGGCGGCCATCGCAGAGGCGGTTGAAGGCTACCGACAGGGTCTGGATTTTTCTGATGCCCTGCACTTGGCGCAGTCCAGGCACTGCGACGCCATGGCCAGCTTTGATGCCCGATTCCGTAAACGAGTTGTCAAACTGCACATGCAACCACCGGTTCACATTCCCTGAGAACTGCCATCACGCCTATGAGTGGGGCTCTCGCTGTATGAGCGGTTCGGCGTCTTCGAGACCCGCTATCGCATCGCCGCGGACGATGACCTGATGCTGCGCATGCTGATGCAACTGCAGGGGCGGGTGGTGTATCTGCCCGAGGTGCTGGTGCGCATGCGCCTGGGCGGCATCAGCAACCGCTCGCTCGGCAAGGTGCAACGCAAGTCGTGGGAGGATTACCAGGCGCTGCGGTCGAACAGCGTTGGCGGCGTGGCGGCGCTGGCCTGGAAGAATCTGTCGAAGCGGCCGCAGTTTATTCGGAAGGTAGCGAAGCACAGTATCCGGGCGAACTGCTCCTGACCGACGAGCGCTTACGCCGGATTCCGGATGACTCCTGCCTGCTGGCCGTTCAGGATGGGCCACGTTTGGGCACCATTTGGACACACAGCAAAAAGCCGGCGCGAGGCCGGCTTTCAAGTGCTTGATTTGATTGGTGGGCGCGGCTGGGTTCGAACCAGCGACCCCTGCCGTGTGAAGGCAGTGCTCTCCCACTGAGCTACGCGCCCCAGAAGCCGACCATGATAGGCGTTGGGCGGGCTGTCGTCAATTGCTGATTTTCGCTGGCGGGGTCTTGCGGTGTTGGTTCAGGGAGTGGCCTGGGCGCCATCTTGGGATCTGCCTTGGGTCGCTTCGGATGCGTCTGGCGCAACGGGAGTATTGCCCGGGGCGTTTTGCTGCAGTAGCAGCTCGAGTTCATCCGCAGGCAGGGGTTTGCTGAAATAGTAGCCTTGCGCCAGTTGGCAGCCGTGGCGGCGCAGGTAGTCCCACTGGGCGGCGGTCTCGACGCCTTCGGCAACCACCTCGAGCTGCAGGGTGCGGGCCATGGCGATGATGGCGGAGACGATGGCGGCGTCGTTGGCGTCGCTGGCCAGGTCGCGGACGAAGGACTGGTCGATCTTCAGGCCGTCGATGGGGAAGCGTTTCAGATATTCCAGCGATGAGTAGCCGGTGCCGAAGTCATCGATGGTGACATGGCTGCCGCGCTCGCGCAGCCGCGTCATGACGGCGATGGCGTGATCGATGTCGCGCATCATGGTGGTTTCCGTGATCTCCAGTTCCAGCGCGGCCGCCGGCACACCGCTGGCGTGGATCAGGCCGTCGATGCGCTCCACCAGGTTGGGCTGCTGAAACTGCAGTGCGGCCAGATTTACCGCCACATGCAGGTCGTCGTGGCCCAGGTGGTGCAGGCGGGCCAATTGCCGCAGGGCCGTCTCCAGCACACGCTCGCCGAGCTGGACGATGAGCCCGGTGCGCTCCGCCAGCGGGATAAAGTGCCCCGGCGGGACCACACCGCGCTCTGCATCGGTCCAGCGCACCAGGGCCTCGAGGCCGACAATATGGCCGTCGACCAGCCTCACCTTGGGCTGGTAGTGGACCTCGATGCCGCCGTTCTCCAGGGCTCGGCGCAGGGACTGCTCCAGCCGCTGTTGCTCGGCGTTGCGACGGTTCATGTCGGCAATGAAGAAGCGGTACTTGCCCGGTCCCAGCTGCTTGGCATCGGCCATGGCGATATCTGCGTGCTTGATCAGGGTGTCGGCGTCCTGGCCGTCGTCCGGACAGACGCTGATGCCGATGCTTGCGTCGACGAAGATCTCGTGGCCCTGCACCGTCACCGTGCGCCGGATGGCGTCGATGATCCGCTGGGCAATGACCGCGACCCGATCCACATCATCGATGTCGGTGAACAGCACCGTGAACTCGTCGCTGCCCAGCCGCGCGATCATTTCGGCCTGGTCGGCAAAGGCCTTGATGCGTGCGGTGACCTCCACCAGCAGTTCGTCCGCCACGGCATAGCCCAGGGTGTCGTTGACCAGCTTGAAGCGGTCCAGATCGATGAACAGCAGCACCGGCTGCGCCTCGCCCTGCAGCGTCTCGGCCAGCCGCTGGCGGAACATCGAGCGGTTGGGCAGCCCGGTCAGGGCATCAAAGAACACCAGCCGCTCCAGTTGCTCCTCCGCCGCCTTGGCGTGGGTGATGTCGGCGTAGATGCCGACATAGCTGGACAGCTCTCCTTGCTTGTCGGTCACCGCCCGGATGGTGACCCAGCTCAGAAAGGGCTCGCCGTTCTTGCGCCGATTCCACAGCTCGCCCTGCCACTGGCCCTGGGTCGTCAGCGCCTGCCACAGGGCCTGGAAGAAGGCCTGATCGTGATGGCCCGAACCGAGCAAGGCCGGTGTCCGGCCGATGAGCTCGTCGCGCTGGTAACCGCAGAGGCTGAGAAAGGCCGGATTGACGTCGGTGACCCGGGACTGCGGATCAGTGAACAGCACCCCCTCATTGGCGGACTCGAAGACGATCCGGGTGCGTCGCAGCGCCTCCTGCGCCTGCCGTCGGGGGCTGATGTCGGTGTAGGCGCCCACCAGGCGCAACGGGCGACCCTGTGAGTCACGCTCGGCCACTTGGCCGCGCGCCAGCACCCAAAGCCAGTCGCCGTCGGCGGTGCGCACGCGCAACTCGTGCTCGAACCGCGGTGTGCCGCCCTGCAGATGTGCGCGCATGGCAACTCGGGCCGCTTCCAGATCGTCCGGATGGATCTGCGCCGCCCAGGCGCCATAGCGCTGCTCCAGACTGCCGGGGGGGTAACCCAGGCGCCGTTGCAGCCGCGGACTGTAAAAATACCTGGCCGTATCCGGGTCGTATTCCCAGTAGCCGTCTCCTACCGCCTCCAGGGTGCGGGTCAGTCGCTTCTCGCCGTCAGACACGCGCTGGACGGCCCTGGCCAGTCGTCGAACCAGCTCCTGTACCGCCGCATCCAGGCGGCCGAGTTCATCGTTGCCGGTCAGTGTGCGGTGCGGTTCGGGCCGGCCCGCGGCCGAGGCACGGGCACTGTGCAGCAGTCGGCCGGCGCGCCGGCTGACGCCAAGATAAACGCTCAGCAGCACGATCAGCGCTAGCGCCAGCAATCCGCCCAGTTCCAGCAGATGCGTCGGTGTCGCAAGGGCCCGCAGCGGCAGCAGCGCCGCCGTGCTGTCCGGCGCGCGCAGTTTCTCCAGCACGAGCAGCCCCAGCGCCGCGAGTATGAACAGCAACAGCAGCAAGGGCAGCAGGATGCGTATGGCGTGGCGAAACTCCTGTAACTGTCTCCAGCGGCGCAGTGAAGCGGCGGATGACCCGTCCGCGGCGATGGTCATCCCAACGGGTGACAAGCGCTGCAGGATACGGCAAATCTCTGCCGCATTGCAGTGTCCGGCCTTGCATGAATTGCCTGTGTCAGCCGCGCAGACGCATGTTGACGGAAATCGCCGGGCATTACGCTTGCCGATGGCGGTAGTTCCACAAATCTGCTACAAAATCGATGGGGAATCGCAGGCAGGCATGAGGCGGACGAGCATGGGTCATGGCGAGGTCAATTTGACGCAGTTGCGCCGGCAGGCGACGGCTCTGTTGCAGGCCCGCCAGACGTCGACCGACGCCACGGTCGCCGAGATGGAGTTCGGCCAGTTGGTGGAAGAACTGGGCATCTATCAGACCGAGCTGGAGATCCAGAACGAGGAACTGATCCGCTCCCAGGCCGACACCGCGACGGCCCTGGAGCAGTACCGGCTCCTGTTCCGGCATCTGCCGTTACCGGCGCTGGTGGTGGATCGCCAGGGCTTCATCGCCGAGGCCAACCAGCAGGCCAGCCACGATCTGGGCATCAGCGACTACCTCGGCCTGCAGCACGGATCGGTGTTGCAACTGTTCGGATTCGACAGCCGGCCGGCACTGGCGCACGCGCTGCGCGATGCCATGCAGGCGGGTTCGGGACGGCTGGAGGCGCTGGAATTGCGCCCGGAACCCGGGCTGGATGGCGAGATCGGCGGCCGGCCCGGCCAGCCCTGCGACGTGCAATACGTGCCGCTGCCCAAGGTTGCCACAGAGGCAGACCGTGTGTTGCTGGTACTGGTGGATCGAAGCGCCGAGCGGGCGCTGCGCGAGCGCGCGCAGGAGCAGCGTGCGCTGACCGAACAACTGCGCGTGCTCAATCGGGCGGCGGAGGCGGCCAGCCGGGCCAAGAGTGATTTCCTGGCCAATGTCAGCCACGAGATTCGCACCCCCATGAACGCGATCATCGGCTTTGCGGAACAACTGATCGACGACGCGCCCACCGATCACCAGCGCCGCACCCTCGGCAAGATCCGCCAGGCCGGGCTGGACCTGCTGGCGTTGCTCACCGACGTGATCGAGCACGCCCGGCTCGACAACGACCAGCTCCGCATCGAGGTCATGCCCCTGTCCATCAAGCAGGTCGTCGCCCGGATCCGTTCGCGGTTCGCGCCGGAGGCGGCGGCCCAGGGCATCCAGCTCAGCTTCTCGGTGGCGCCGGAGGTGCCGCCCATCCTGCTGGGCGACGCCGAGCATCTGCGGCAGGTCATCGAGCATCTGCTGGAAAATGCGCTCAAATTCACCCCGACCGGGTGCATCAAGGTGACGTTTTCCTGCGCCGGTGACGCCACCCGCCCCACGGCGACGCCGGTGCGCGATGCCGGCGGCCTGGCAGCCGCCGCAGCAGACCTGGCCACACCCATGCTGCCGCTGCGCGTTGCGGTCACCGACACCGGCATCGGCCTGTCGCCAGAGCAGCAGGCGGGCCTGTTCTCGGCCTTCTGGCAGGTGGACAGCTCCAGTACACGGCGCTATGGTGGCGTCGGCCTGGGACTGAGCCTGAGCCGCCGCCTGGTGGAGCTGATGGGGGGCGAGATCGGTGTCGAGAGCCGGTCGGGGGAGGGCAGCCGCTTCTGGTTCACCGTCCGCCTGGGGATTCCGGTCAGCCAGGGACAAGGCACCCCCCAGCGGTCTCAGAGTCCGTCGCAGCGCCCGGCGCAGGCCAGGGGTCGGCAGTCCACTGCGGCGACGACCCACCGCCAGCCGCCGCGGGGGGTGGCGCTGCGCCCGCTCGTGTCGTAGACGTCGAGGCCCTGTTGCCGGACCTGGCGAAGCTGAAGCGCCTGCTGGAGGCCGGCCGGGCCAGCGCCCGGGGCAAGGACGCCGAGATCCTTGCCCAGCTCCAGGGCACGGCGCTGCAGCAAGACTACGCAAAGGTCAGTCGGGCCATTGCCCGTCTGCGTTACGCAGACGCGCGCTGCCGTTTGCAGGACTTTGTGCAACGCCTCTGATCCACTCAGGCATCAACCCGACAGAATCAACCCGACTGATCAACCCAGCGACCGGACGAATCCATGAACACCCAAGCCCGGGACGCACCCGGATCGGCACCTGCATCGGCAGCCTCGCCACAGGCCTCTGCCCAAGCCGCCGTGGACGTTGCACCCGCACGCATTCTCGTCATCGACGATGCGCCGACCAACATCGAGATCCTGCTCGGGATGCTGGAAGGCGACTACGAGATGAGCTTCGCTACCTCCGGTCCCGACGCCCTGGATCTGCTCGGACACATCGCGCCGCCGGACCTGATCCTGCTCGACATCATGATGCCGGAGATGGACGGCTACGCCGTCTGCAAGGCGCTGAAGCAGAACCCGGCAACCCGCGACATCCCGGTCATCTTCGTTACCGCCAAGACCGACGCCGAAAGCGAGATCCGCGCGCTGAACCTCGGCGGCGTCGACTTCATCCACAAGCCGATCAACCGGGGCATGGTGCGAGCGCGGATCGCGCTGCACCTGGAGCTGACCCGGCACCGCCGTCACCTGCAGGAACTGGTGATTGCCCGCACCCGCGAGCTGGCTCTGGCGCGCGACGCGGCAGAGAGCGCCAGCCGCGCCAAGACGGCGCTGCTGGCCAATGTGGGACATGAACTGCGCACGCCGCTGAATCACATCGTCGGCGAGACCTACCTGCTCAGGCGCGACCACGCAGACCCGCGGATAGGACGCTCGGTGGGGGTGATCGAACAATCCTCGCGGCAACTGCTCATGCTCATCGACAATATCCTGGAACTGGCCCGGGTGGAGAGCGGCGCGCTGCAGCTGAAGCCGGAGGCGTTCGATCTTGAAGGCCTGCTGGTACCGCTGGAGACCCGCTTTGCCGCCCTGGCGCAGCAAAAGGGCCTGGGCTTTGCCCGCGAACTCGATCCCCGGCTGCCGCCCCGACTGCGCGGCGACGCCGGCTGCCTGGGTCAGGTGCTGACGCAACTGCTGGAAAATGCTGTCAAGTTCTCGGAGCAGGGCACCATCCGCCTCAGCCTGCGGCGCGAAGCGATGCGCAGCGGCAGCATGATGGTCCGCTTCGCGGTCACGGACCAGGGCATCGGTCTGCTCCCAGAGCAGCAGGCCGCGGCCTTCGAGGATTTCCGTCAGGGCGACACCTCGCTCGCCCGCCAACAAGGCGGCACCGGCCTGGGGCTGGCGCTGTGCCGCCGGCTAACGGCGCTGATGGGCGGCGAGATCGGCGTCGACAGCATTCTGGGACAGGGCAGTTGCTTCTGGTTCTGCGTGCCGCTGGAACTGATCCCGGCCACCACCATGCCGCCATCGCCCGAGCCAGTGGACGCGCAGCGGCTGCAGCAGGTCATGGCGCCACTGGCGGTCCGCCTCGCCGTGGACGACATGGAAGCCCAGCAGCTGTACGCCGACGCCGCCGCCTTGCTTGACCCGGTGCTGGGGACACGGCGGCAGGACTTCGCGGCGTGTCTGGCCGCCTTCGACTTCGAGCGTGCGTTAGCGTTGCTGCGCGAGGCCGCCGCCGCGCACAGCCCGCCGGTACCGCTGGAGTGAATCAGCGTCCGGCCCAGTCGAACTCTTCCACCAGATGATGATGCACCACCGTGCTGGATTTACACCATTTGTCAGCATAGGTTCGGTTGCCGCGGCTTGCCCCGACTCGCCTGTGTCGTCATTGCTTGTCGCCGGATGACTGAGCTGTGCTCGATGCCCCAGGGCTCAGCTTCTGCAGCAGTTTCAACGCCAGGTCGAAGTCGAACTCGGCCACGGCGGCGGTCAGCTCGGCCACCGGGGCGGCCAGGGCGCTGCCCGCCACGGCCCGCGTCAGCGTCTCTGCCACCGCGGTGGCGCCGGGGTCGCTGTCGGTGAGCAGGTCATGCAGTTGGCGCAGCAATGGCGCCGCCTGCGCCGGCTCGGCGGTGGAGGCCTCTGACCCGGCAGCGGCCGCTTTGCTGGTTGCGGCGCCGGCGGCGAAGGGGGCCAGCGCGGCGATCACCGGCTCAAGTGCCGCCCGGGTACGGGCCAGCTGGGCGTCGATCTGGTCGTGGTCGCCTGCGCGGCAGGCCTGCTCCAGCGCCGCCGCGGCCCGTTGCACGCCCCGGGCGCCGATGTTGCCCGCGTTGCCTTTGAGGGTGTGCGCCAGCCGCGTTGCGGCATCGGCATCGGCCGTGCATCGCGCAGCGCCGAAGTCGTCGGCAAACGCCCGCTGTGTCTGGTAAAAACGGGCCAGCAGCCGGGTATACAGCGGCTCGCGTGCCGCCGCCGTGGCCAGCCCGGCGCGCACATCGATCCCCGGCAATGCATGGCCTTGGAAGGCCTGCGTGGCGGCACCGTCTGGGATCAGCCCGGCGGCCGGCTCGCCGGTGTCTGGCGCTGTCGGCGGATGATGGGGCGGATTTGGGGGCGGATTCCGGCGCTTGATCCAGTGGGCCAGGGTGGCATACATCTCGTCGATCTTGAGCGGCTTGGCAATGTGGTCGTTCATGCCGGCCGCCAGCGCCTTCTCCCGGTCGCCGGCCATGGCGTTGGCGGTGATGGCGATCACCGGCAGGGCCTGCCAGGCGGGGTTCCTGCGGATCTCGCGGGTGGCATCGTAGCCGTCCATCACCGGCATCTGGCAGTCCATCAGCACGCCGTCGAAGCCGTCGTCAGCGGCCAGGCGGTCCAGCGCCTCGCGGCCGTTGTTCGCGATCTCCACCTGAATGTCCGCCAGCTGCAGCAGCTCCAGCGCCAATTCCTGGTTCAGCGCGTTGTCCTCCACCAGCAACAGGCGCGCCCCCGCCAGCCGGGCCATGGCCTCGGCATTGTCGTCGGCCTTCTCGTGCGCCCGGGTCTCGATGATGCGGCCCTTGTGCAGCGCCTCGCCGATGGCCTCCAGCAGGGTGGACGGCGTCACCGGCTTGGTCAGCACCGAGCGCAGTTCCACCTCGCGGTTCTCGGCCGCCTCCAGCGCGTCGTCCCGGCCGAAGGCGGTGACCATGATCACCGCCGGGGTGCGGTTGAACTGCCCGTGCTGGATCTCGTGCACCAGTTCGATGCCGTTCATGCCCGGCATGCGCCAGTCGATCAGCGTCAGGTCGTAGGGGGTGCCGGCGCGCTCCGCCGCCTCCAGCCGCTGCAGTGCGCCGGCACCGTCGGCGACGACATCCACCGTCAGGCCGAAGGATTGGCCCAGGGCGGCCAGGATCTCCCGCGACGAGGCGTTGTCATCGGTGATCAGCATGCGCAGGCCCTCGAACTCGTCGGCGCGGAACATGCGCTTGGGCAGGGTCTTGGCCTGACGGCCGAAACGGGCATGGAAATGGAAGGTGGAGCCCTTGGCGGGCTCCGATTCCACCCAGATGCGCCCCTGCATCAGCGTCACCAACCGCTGGGAGATGGCCAGGCCAAGTCCGGTGCCGCCGAAGCGGCGGGTGGTGGAGGTGTCCGCCTGGGAGAATGACTGGAACAGCCTGGCGCATTGTTCCGGCGTCATGCCGATGCCGGTGTCCTGCACCCAGAAGTGAAGTTCCACCCCGTCGGCGTCCTCCGCCACCTGTTCCACGCCGATGACGATCTCGCCGCTGTCGGTGAACTTGACGGCATTGTTGCCCAGGTTGATCAGTACCTGGCCCAGCCGCAGCGGGTCGCCCACCAGCGCCGTGGGTAGGTCCGGCGCGGCGTCGAACAGCAGTTCCAGGCCCTTTTCCTCGGTCTTCATCACCACCAGGTTGGCGACGTTTTCCATCACGTCCTCGAGGCGGAAGTCGATCTGCTCCATGGTCAGCTTGCCGGCCTCGATCTTGGAGAAGTCGAGGATGTCGTTGATGATGCCGAGCAGGTTCTCGGCGGCGCGGGCGACCTTTTCGATGTAGTTGCGCTGCTTGTGGTCCAGGTCGGTGCGCAGGGCGAGCTGGGTCATGCCGATGATGGCGTTCATCGGCGTGCGGATCTCGTGGGACATGTTGGCCAGGAAGTCGCTCTTGGCCCGGGTGGCCTCTTCCGCCAGCTCGCGGGCCTTCTGCGTGGCAAGCTCCGCCTCCTTGCGCTCGGTGATGTCGGTGGAGATGCCGCAGACGCCCAGGATGCGACCGTCGTCGGCGATTAGCGGGAACTTGTTCGACAGGAACACCCGCTCGCCCTGGGTCACGGTGGGCACCAGTTCCTCGATCTCGATCATCTTGCCGCCGGCCACCACCGAACGGTCGTTCTTCTGCAGCAGCTCGGCGGTCTCCCTGGGAAAGGCGTCGAAGTCCGAATGGCCGATCACCGTGCCGCGGGTGACGCCGGTGACCTCTTCCCAGCGGCGGTTGACGATCTTGTAGTTGCCTTGCGTGTCCTTGAAGTAGATGGCGGCCGCGCTGTTGTCGATGATGCCCTCGATCAGGATCTTGCCCTCGCGCAGGGCCTGTTCCGCGCGCTTGAGTTCGGTGATGTCGTGGGCCACGCCCTCGATGCGCAGGGGCTCACCGTCGGGCGCAGTGACCACATGCTGGCTGACCAGCAGGCAGCGCTGTTCGCCGTCCGGACGGGTGAAGGCCAGGGCCAGCTGCTCCGCCCCCGCGCTGCCCTGCAGCAGGGCGGCGGCATGGGCGCGCACCCGCGCGCTGTCCTCCGCGTCCCAGTCGATCTGCCGCGTCCAGTCCTGCCCCAGCATGGTTTCCTTGGGCACGCCGAAGATGGCCTCGAAGCCCTGGCTGACATAGGTGACGGTGCCGTCCAGGGCCTGGCTGAAGACGACGAACTCGTCGCCGATCTCGTCCACCAGCCGCTGGAACTGCTCCTGGCTCTTGCGGATGGTCTCCAGCAGCTCCTGGGTGTGCAGGTTGCGCAGCAGCACCTGCAGGCGCGGGGCCACCACCGCCGGCAGTTCGCGGATCAGTTCCTGCCGGGGCTCGTCGAAGGGCATGAAGCTGGCCAGCTCGACGACGAAACCCTGCGCCTGGTCCTTGCCCGCCAGGCGAATGGGAATGGCCGTGACCTGGCGCGGCGGGGCGTCGCCGAGACCGGAGGCGATGTGCGGATAGTCCGGCGGGATGTCGTTCAGCACCAGCGGGCGCCCTTCTCGCAGGGCGGTAGCCACCAGATCTTGCACCGGCGCGCCTGGCCCGGCGGCATCGCGGCAGCCGTCGAAGGCGTAGCCCGCCAGGCAGCGATAGCCCGCGTCCGCCTCCGCCGCTTCGTCCGCCCCCTGGCGGCCGGCAAAGAAACCGCCCATGCCCGCCCCCAGCAGCGGCACCAGCCGGGACAGCAGGCGCTGGCCGAAGGCCTGGGTGGTCTCCGCACCCTGCAGCACGTCCGCAATCTCCGCCAGGCTCTGCCGGATCCAGCGCTGGTGCTCGATCTCTCGGTTTGCCTGGCGGTAGGCATCCAGGGTGCGCGCCAGCTCGCCGATTTCGCTGGACTCGTCCAGGTAGTCGAAGCGCTGGCTGCTGTCACCGCCCAGGGTCGTCTTGGCCTGCACCGTGAGCCGTGCCAGGGGCTGCACCAGGCGTCGGCGGAAGAACAGGATCAGCACCGCCAGCACCACCGCCAGATTCAGCAGCTCACTTGCGTGGCTGAAATGCAGCAGCACCGCGGCGCGTTGGCTAAGGTCTTGCTCCAGAGCCTGGGTGCGCAGGTCCACCAGGGCACGCATCTCGTCGATGGGATCCATGATGCTGGCCTTGGCCAGGCGGTACTCCAGACCATGCACAAAGCCGATGGCGCGCTGCAGGTCGCCCTCGGCGGCGGCCGCGAAGGCCTTGTTCTCCAGGCTCACCAGATTGTCGGAATTGCGCTTGGCCCGTTCGATCAGAGCCATCTCCCCCGGCGTGGCACCCAGTTTGCGCAGATCCTCGGTGACGCGGTCGCGTGACCGGGTGACCTCAAGCTCATTGAAGAAGGCCTTCCGGTAGCGTTCTTCGCCGGTAGCGGCATAGGCGCGCACCGCATTGGTCAGGATATCGCTGCCCCGGGCCAGCCGGTCCGCGGCCTGGATGATGGCCGTGCGGTTCTGCATCGCCTGCTTGCGCGCCTCAACCGCTTGGCCGAACAGAAACGAGGCGGCGATGTTGGTCACCGAGAACAGGATCACCAGTCCGGAGACCAGCACGTTGACGGTTTGGATGCGCATGCGCTGAGAGATCTGCGATTCAGAAGCCGGGGTAGGGAACGAAAAACAGTCTGCCGCTGCTGATTCAATGTAGCACGGCGGCCTGTCAGGGTGCTGTAGAATGCGACCCAGGCACTCACCAGCCACGGCCTGTCCGCCTTTACCATTGCGGGTTTGGGGCGTCTTTGTCCGGATTCCCCTCACTCAGCCGTTCTGCATGTGCAGCAGCGCGATCATGGAGGTCGTCATGTCCGGATTCCGCGTTCTTTCGTCTTATGCTCGTCTGCCAATGACCAGACAGGTGTCGACTCTGGTGCTGACCCTGGCGCTGGGTTGTTCGCTGACCCTGGCCCTGGTCGGTGTGGCTGCTGCTGAGGAGCCGCCTGCTGACGAGACCTACAGCTTTGGCATCGTGCCGCAGCAGTCGGCGAGCAAGCTGGCCCGTGACTGGGCGCCGCTGCTGACCCATCTGCAGCAGGCACTGGGGGTGGAACTGCGTTTCCGCACGGCGCCGGACATCCCGGAGTTCGAGCGACGCCTTGCCGCCGGCGAATACGATTTCGCCTACATGAATCCGTACCATTACACAGTCTTCAGTCGCGCGCCGGGTTATCGCGCCTTTGCCCGTGTCGCCGACACGCGCATCAGGGGCATCCTGGTGGTGCGCGCAGACAGCGCCATCGAGTCCCTGCACGATCTGGACGGCGCCAGCATCGCCTTTCCGGCGCCGGCGGCCTTCGCCGCCAGCGTGCTGATGCGCAGCGACCTGAAAGCGCAGGGGATCGGCTTCACGCCGAAGTATGTCTCCTCCCACGATTCGGTCTACCGCGCCGTTGCCAAGGGGTTGTATCCGGCCGGTGGCGGGGTGGTACGCACGCTGCAGGCGGTGGAGCCGGACATTCGCGAGCAATTGCGCATTCTCTGGACTACCGAGGGCTACACGCCCCATGCCTTCGCGGCGCATCCGCGGGTGCCGGAGGACCGGGTGGCGGCGCTGACCGCGGCGATGGTGGCCTTGGCGCAGAGCGAGACCGGCCGTGAGCGGCTCGCGCCGCTGCGCGTTGAGGGCTTCGAGCCCGCCGCCGATGCTGACTGGGATGATGTGCGTGCGTTGCGGATCGATCTGCTCGAGGATCTGCTCCCGCCCGCGCAATGAGCTATCGTCTCAAGAACTACAACCCGCGGGCGCTGGCGTTACTGCCGCAGCAGGCGCCGGGCATCGAGACACGGCGATGATTGAAAAGCTGACATTGGCGGACCTGTGCGCCACCCGTCCCCCGGTGTGCTGTCCGCCGGAACAGCTGTTGTCGGCGGCCCTGTCGGTCATGGCCGATGCACGGGTCAGTTCGATCGTGGTGGTGCAGGACGAGCGCCCGGTGGGCATCTTCACCGAACGTGATGCCCTGGCGCTGATCGTGCGCGATCGCTATGTGCCGGACACGCCACTGCGCGACCTGATGTCGCCGGATCCGCTCACGGCCACTGCGGAAACCAGTTTCGTCGACGGCTATGCCCGCATGGCGGGGCGCGGCTTCCGCCACCTGGTGGTGGTGGACGCCGACGGCCGTCTGCAGGGGCTGGTGTCGGAGACGGATTTCGCCCGGGCCCTGGGGGCCGAGGAATTGCTGACGCCCCGGCGCGTGGCGGACCTGATGACCCGCAACCCGGTCTCGCTGCCGCCCACCGCCACCGTGGCCGAGGCCATGGCGTGCATGGCAGAGGGGCACTTCAGTTCTGTGATCATCGTCGAAGACGCGCGCCCGGTGGGCATCCTCAGCGAGCGCGATGCCATCCGCCTGGTTGGCAATGCCCGGGATCTGCGGCAAGTGGCGGTGGCGACGGAGATGTCCTGTCCGGTGCACAGCATCGCCCCGGACGCGCCCGCCTACGACGCCGGACCGCGCATGCTTGAGCTCAACGTCCGGCACCTGGCCGTGGTGGCGGACGACGGACGGCTGGTCGGTATCCTGGGTCGGCACGAACTGCTCAAGGATGTGCAGGACGTGCACGTACGCCTGCTGCAACGGGTGGTGGAGCAACAGGGAAATGCGCTGCAGCAGCAACGTCTCGCCGGCATCGTGTTCGAAAACACCAGCGAAGGCATCATGGTCACCGATGCCGACAACCGCATCCTGACGGTGAATGCGGCCTTCACCACCATCACGGGCTACCAAGCCAACGAGGTCATCGGCCAGAATCCGCGCCTGCTGGCCTCCGGGCGCCAGGATGCCGGCTTCTACCACGCCCTGTGGGACCGACTGCAGCGCACCGACAACTGGAGCGGCGAGGTCTGGAACCGGCGCAAGGACGGGGCTGTGTATCCGCAGTGGCTGAACATCAACCTGGTGCGCGACTCCGCCAACCGGGTCGTGCAGCATGTGGCCATCTTCAACGACCGCAGCGCGGCCAGGCGCTCCAGCGAGGAGATCGCCTACCTGCGCTCCCACGATCCCCTGACCGGGCTGCTTAATCTGACACGGCTGCGCGAGCGCCTGGCGGAGGCCCTGGAGCAAGCCTCGGTGGAACAGCGGCGCCTGGCCATCCTGGTGGTGAATCTGGACCCTTTCCGCGACTTGGTGGCCAGCCATGGCCCGCTGGCGGCGGACGAGGCGCTGAAGGTCATCGCCACGCGCCTGGCCGGTCTCGCCGGCCCCGCGGACATCCTGGCGCGCATGACCGGCGACGGTTTCGTCATCGCGCGGCCGCTGGAGACCAAACGGGATCCGGCGGTACAGGCGGTGCAGGGGGCTCAGGGGCTGCAGGAACTGGTCAGCCAGCCGCTGGAAATCCCTGAACTCGACGGCCTGAGCCTCAGCGCCAGTCTCGGCATCGCGCTCTATCCCGAGGACGGCGCCACCGTCAACACCCTGCTGCGCAATGCGGAATCGGCGCTGAAGCAGGCCAAGCAGGCCGGCAGCAGTGTCATCGGCAGCTATCGCCCGGAACTGACTCAGGCCGCGCGCCGCCGGGTGCAACTGGAGACCGAACTGCGTCGCGCCCTGGCGGGCGGTGACCTGCGCCTGCTGTATCAGCCCATCGTCGCCGCCGACAGCGGCGCCCTGGTGGCAGCCGAGGCTCTGATCCGCTGGCAGCACCCGGTGGACGGCATGGTGTCGCCACGGGACTTCATCGAGGCCGTGGAGCGCAGTGATCTGGTGCACAGCGTCGGCCGCTGGGTGATCGAGCGCGCCGCCGAGCAGGCGCTGCGCTGGCAGCGCGTCGCACCGGTGCGTGTCAGCGTCAACGTGGCCGCGCAGCAAATCATCGCCGGCACCCTGGTGCGGGACCTCACCGAGGTGCTGCAGCGCACCGGCCTGGATCCGGCGCTGCTGGGCATCGAGGTACTGGAGCGCACGATGCTGCACGACCCGGCGCAGGCCCTGGCCGAACTGGAAAAGGTGCGGGCGCTGGGCGTCTACATCGCCCTGGACGACTTCGGCAGCGGCTATTCCAGCCTCAACCACCTGAAGCACCTGCGCGTGAACGCCCTGAAGATCGACCGCGCCTTCATCCGCTACCTGACCACCGATGCCACCGACGAGGCCATCGTCACCTCCACCATCGGCATGGCCCATCACCTGGGCCTGCAGGTGGTGGCCGAAGGCGTCGAAACCGAAGCCCAGCTAGCCTACCTGACCACCGCCGGCTGCGACCTGGTGCAAGGCTACCTGATCGGCCGCCCCGCCGAAGCCGACGCCCTGAAACTTCGCTAATGACGCCGGAGTCGTTATAGCCATGACGTCAATCTGCAAGCGGTTCTCCGCGACCACCGTCCGAGCCCTGTCGCCGTCGTCCCCGTTGTCCCTGTTGTTCGCGTTATCGGTGTCGCTGGTGGCCCCGGCGGAGGCGGCGGATTGGTATCTGCGCGGTGCCCTGGGCTACGAGCAGTCGCGGGACGCGAATTTCTCTGATCGCGACTGTGCCTCGCAGCAGCCGGCGGCGCTGTTCGGTTGCGTGCGGGGGGATGACGGCCGCCCCATCGGCGCCTATGGTGACTTCGGCGACTATCCGATGGCGGAGCTGGCCGTCGGTCGACGCCTGCTGCCCTGGCTGCGGGCGGATCTGTCGGTGGGCTATCGCTTCGCCAGCGAGTACGCGGGCAATGCCAATTTTCTCTCCGTCGGTACCCATGAACCGGTGTCGGCGGACTTCGAGTCCTGGCTGGGGCTGGCCAATGTGTTCGTCGACCTGGCGGCGCTCAACGGCGCCGATCTGGGGCGGTTCCAGCCCTATGTCGGGATCGGTGCCGGCGTCGCCCACAATCGGCTCGGCGAGATGACCTACCGCTTCCCGGAGAACCCGGGGCGGCACAAGATCAGCGTTACGCCGGATGGCGACCGGACCAACTTCGCCTATCAGGTGACCCTGGGCACGGGCATCGCCCTCAGTGACACCCTGACGCTGGATCTGTCCGGCTACTACGTGGACCTTGGCGAGGTCGGCACGGACTCTGGCATCATGTCCCTGAACACGCTGTCCGCGGGCATTCCCATCGACGAGACCAGCACAAACCTGCGGGCCTTCGGCGTTGCCGTTGGCCTGCGCCGTGCCTTCTGAAGCCGCGCGCAATCGGGCCCATGTCAGAACTCGTCAGGTCTGGCCCGGAAAAGAGGGCTAAACTGTGCGGACGTTTCGCTGCAGACCTGACCGGAAACCATGACGGCTGAGCAGAGCAGGAAAGACCCGGGAACCGGCACGGAGCCACGTCCGCACACACGGCTGCGCAACCGCATGTTGTTGTGGACGGTCGGCATCTCCGGGCTGATCCTGATCGGCCTGCTGCTGTGGAACTACGTGAGCTTTCGCGACCGGCTCACGCAGTCGGCGCAGGACCGGGCCAGCTTTCTGGCCGAAGGCTCGGCGGACAAGATCGACGCCAAGCTGGGGCCCCTGCAGGGTGCGGTCGATACCCTGGCGCTGACGCTGGAGGCCCAGTCGCTGGACCTGCCGCCGGAACGGGTCAGGCTGCTGCAGCGCCGTCTGCTGGAGACCTTTCCGGGCCTTTACGGCACCGCCCTGGGCATGCTGCCGCAATGGCGGCCGCCGGGCTGGGAGACGCCGGGCGCGGAAACCCTGGTGCCGTACAGCTACCGCGAAGGCGACCGCATCCTGTACGCCGATCTGGGCGCTGATGACCGGCGCTATCTGGGGCAGGACTGGATGAACCTGCCGCGGTATCTGGGGCGCGCGGTCTGGACCGAGCCCTACATCGAGAAGACCGGCGTGAAGATGGTCACCTACGCGGTGCCGTTGACCCTGTCGACGCCCGATGGGCCGGTCTTTGTCGGCGTGGTCACCGGCGATGTGGAACTGTCCTGGCTGGACCGGCAGATCGCCGAGCTGCCCCTGGGCGAGCGCGGCTACGGCCTGCTGATGAGCCGCAACGGCACCTACATCACCCACCCGAAGCCGGGCCTGGCCTTCAACGAGTCGGTGTTCAGCATCGCCGAGGCCCGCGGCGACGAGGGCCTGCGCAAGGTCGGCCAGGCCATGACCTCCGGCGAGCCGGGCCGGCTGCCCTGGGTGAGCTGGGCCACCGGCGACAAGAGCTGGCTGTCATGGGATGTACTGGGCACGACCGGCTGGACTGTCGGCACCCTGGTCTCCCAGAGCGCGTTGCATGAGCAGATCCTGCAGCTGACCCGTCTGGAGGCGGTGGTCGGCGGTGCCGGGCTGCTGTTGCTGGTGCTCGCCGTCGGCCTGGTGGCACGCTCCATCACCCGGCCCATCAGCGCCCTGAGCGAAGCGGCGCCGCAGCTCTCCGCGGGCAACCTCGACACGCCGCTGCCCACGCCGCGGGGCAACGACGAGGTGGCGCAGCTTACCCGTACCTTCCGGCGCATGCGCGACGACCTGAAGCGCTACATCGCAGACCTCGAGGAGACCACCGCCGAGCGCGAGCGGGTGAACGGTGAACTGCGTATCGCCCACGACATCCAGATGGACCTGGTGCCGAAGACATTCCCGGCCTTCCCGGATCGCGGCGACATGGATCTCCATGCGATCATGGTGCCCGCACGCGAGGTGGGCGGCGATTTCTACGACTTCATGCTGCTGGATGAACAGCACATGGTGCTGGCCATTGCGGATGTCTCGGGCAAGGGCGTGCCAGCGGCCATGTTCATGGCGGTGACGCGCAGTCTGCTGCGTTCCGAGTTCAAGGTGGACGCGGATCCGGGCCGGGTGCTCGAGCGCGTCAACGAGACGCTGGCAGAGAACAACGACTCCTGCATGTTCGTGACCCTGTTCTGCGCCGTGGTGAACCTGTCCACCGGCGACACCCGCTACGCCAACGCCGGGCACAACCCGCCGATCCTGCTGCGTGCCAATGGCGAGCCGGAGTGGATCAGCCGGCCCTATGGCACCGTGGCCGGGCCCATGCCGGACATGGTCTACGAGACCGGGCATCTGCGGCTGGAAAACGGCGATGCGCTGCTGCTCTACACCGACGGCGTCAACGAGGCCATGGACGGCGACAACCGCGAATACGGCAATGATCGCCTGATCGCGCGCCTGAGAGCCTGCGGGGCGCTGGGCTGCAAGGACTGCCTGCGGACACTGCTGGACGACCTGCGTCGGCACGCGGGCGAGGCGCCGCAGTCCGATGACATCACCCTGATGATGTTCCGGAAGAAAGCCCCGGGGGCACCGCATGACTGAACGCCACAAACTGGTTCTGAAGAATGACCTGTCCGAGCTGCAACGGCTGGCGCAATGGCTGGAGGCCTGCGGCGAGGCGGAGGCGGTCGACCCGAAGACCCTGTTCAATTTCAATCTTGCCCTGGATGAGCTAGTGACCAACGTGGTCAGCTATGCCTATCCGGAGGGCGGGGAGCACGCGTTCAGCGTCGAGTTGTGGCGCGAAGGGGGCCGGCTGATCGCCATGCTGGTGGACGACGGCGTTCCGTTCAATCCGCTGGAAATTGCGGAGCCGGAACTGGATACGACCCTGGACGAGCGCAAGATCGGCGGTCTTGGTGTCCATTTTGTGCGCAAACTGCTGGACGACGTGCGCTACAGCCATGAAGATGGCCGCAATCACGTCCGTCTGATGAAACACCTGTCTGTTTGAGGAAACCTGAAGTCATGAACGTCTCTGAAGAAAAGATCGACAACGCCCTGGTGCTCAAGGTGAGCGGCCGCATCGACAGCAGCACGGCGCCGGACCTGCAGACGCATCTTATGGACTGCATCGGCCGGGCGCCGACCATCCTGATCGACCTGGCGGAGACGGATTACATGTCCAGCGCCGGGCTGCGGGTGATCCTGATGGGGGCCAAGACCTGCAAGAAGGACGCACGGCAATTCGGCCTGTGCTGTCTGCAGGAATCCGTGCATGAGGTGTTCGAGATCAGCGGCTTCCTGTCCATCATTCAGGCCTTTGCCACCCGGGAAGAGGCGCTGCAGGCCCTGGCGGGCTGAGCGCGCTCGGCTGACGGCCCCCTGACGCCACCTGACGCCACCTGACGCTACCTGACCATGTCGGGCACCCATGCCGGGCCCATGCGTTCCGCGCTTGCGCGGCTGCTGTTCGGCGTTGTCTGCATCACCGCGCTGACGGTCGGGTGCGGAGACCGCGCGGCGGCCATGGCGGAAACCGGCGCCGCTGGACAGGCCTCGAGCGGGCCTGCGGAAGCGGGCTGGCGGGACATCCATGACCTGACCGAGGCCCGCTTCGGCATACTCACCGGCACGGTCTGGGACCGCTATGTGCTGGACCGTTTTCCGCAGGCGCAATTGCGGCTGTTCAACCGCCAGGCCGATTTGATCCTGGCGCTGCGGACCAGGAAGGTCGATGCGGTGCTGCTCGACCTGCACACGCTGCAAGTCGCCGCCGCGGCAGACCCGACCCTGGCGATCCTGGACGACGACTTCTACGACACCGATCTGGGCGTCGGCTTTCGCAAGGACGACGATGCGTTGCGCCGGGCGTTCAACGCCTTCCTGGTGGAGATCCGCGCCGATGGCACCTATGACGCCATGCGTCGGCGCTGGCATGGCGGGGCCTCGCCGCCGGTGGCCATGCCGGAGATCCCACTGCCGGAGCGCGGGCAAGCCGATGAGGACGAGGCGCTGCTGGTGGGCATGGCCCCGGTGCTGGGCTTTCCCATGGTCTATGTGGTGGACGGTGGCTACGCCGGTTTCGACATCGAACTGATCCGCCGCTTTGCCGCCCATCAGGGGCGGCCGCTGACCCTGGTGCCGCTGGAGTTCGACGGGCTGATCGCGGCGCTTCAGGCCGGCAAGGTGGACCTGATCATCTCCAACATCTCCATCACCGAGGAGCGTGCGCGGCTGATCGACTTCTCCGAGCCCTACCTGCAGGACCCATCCGGCGCCCTGGTGCGGGTGGAGGATCTGGCCGCGCCCGTGGCCGCCGGCAGCGGCGCTGCCGCATCCGGCCCGACCACTGCGGCGAATGCCGCCGACCTTCCGGGTTCGGCGGGGCCGGGCTGGTCGTCCATGGATGACCTGGCGGACAAGCGCATCGCCGTGCTGATGGGCACCATCTGGGACGACTTCATCGCCCGCACCTATCCTCGCGCGAACATCGTCCGGCTCAAGAGCACCGCTGACATCATCGCCGCGGTGGAGACGGGCAAGGCGGATGCGGCGCTGCTGGTGGACACCACGGCGCGACTGATCCTGAAACAGAACACCAATCTCGCGATCCTGGCGGACGACCTGCTGGACATGCCCCTGGGCATCGGCTTCAGCCGGTCGCGGCCGGACCTGCGCGAGCGCTTCAATCGGTTCCTGGCGGACATCCGCGCCGACGGCAGCTACGACGCCATTGCCGAGCGCTGGCTGCAGAACGATCCGGAGCAGGCCGAGATGCCGCAGATCCCGCGGCCGGCATCCGGCGAGCGCGTGCGGCTCGGCGTGGCGGTGGCGGATCTGCCCTATCTGGCAGTGGTCAATGGCGACTACGCCGGGTTCGACATGGAGATCCTGCGCCGCTTCGCCGCCCGCGAGGGGCTGCAGCTGGACATCACCACCTACGAGTTCGACGCCCTGGTGGCGGCGCTGGCGTCGGGCAAGGCGGACATCATCGCCGACGGCATCGCCATCAGCGAAGAGCGCGCGCGGATGGTCGACTTTTCCGATCCCTACACCGACATGCGCACCGTGGCCCTGGTGCGTGCACGGGACATGGCGGGGCACCAGCCGCCGCCGGCCGTATCCTCGGCCTCCGCCAGCTGGTCGCAACGCCTGTGGGGAAGCATCGAGCGGACCCTGATCACCGAGGGACGCTGGCGGCTGATCCTGGACGGCATCCTGATCACCGTGGTGATCTCGGTGCTGTCGACGCTGTTCGGCACCCTGCTGGGGGCCCTGGTCTGCGCCATGCGCCTATCCGCCAACGCCCTGCTGCAGCGCGTCGCCCGGGTCTACATCGAGCTGGTGCGCGGCATCCCGGTGCTGGTGCTGCTGATGCTGATCTTCTACGTGGCCTTTGCGTCGGTGAACATCGCGCCGCTGATCGTGGCCGTGATCGCCTTCGGGCTGAACTTCGCCGCCTATGTGTCGGAGATGTTCCGTACCGGCATCGAGAGCGTCGGCCGCGGTCAGCGCGAGGCGGGCATCGCGCTCGGCTTCACCCGCGTGCAGACCTTCCTGCACATCGTGCTGCCCCAGGCCACGCGCCAGGTGCTGCCGGTGTATCGCGGCGAATTCATGTCGCTGGTGAAGATGACCGCCATCGTCGGCTACATCGGCATCCAGGATCTGACCCGTGCCGGCGACATCATCCGCAGCCGCACCTTCGAGGCCTTCTTCCCCATGGTGCTGATCGCGGCGATCTATTTCGTTGTCATCTGGCTGCTGGGGCTGGCGCTGGATCATGTCGAGCGACGCACCGATCCCAGGGCGCGGCGGGCCGCGCGGAGCCGGGCATGATCCGGGTGGAGCATCTGAGCAAGCGCTTCGGCGACCTGGAGGTGCTGAAGGACGTCAGCGTCGAGATCCAGGCCGGCGAGGTCATCTCCATCATCGGCCCGTCCGGCACCGGCAAGAGCACCTTCCTGCGCTGCCTGAACCTGCTGGACCAGCCCTCCGGCGGGCACATCGTCGTCGACGGTCAGGACCTGATGGCCCCCGATGCGGATGTGCCGGCCCTGCGCCGGCGCATGGGCATGGTGTTTCAGGCGTTCAACCTGTTTGCCCATCTGACGGCGCTGGAGAATGTCACCATCGGCCCGATGCGGCTGCTGGGCCGCCCCGAGGCGGAGGCCCGGGCCCGCGGGCGGGAATTGCTCGGCATGGTCGGCCTGGCGGACAAGGCGGACGCCTTTCCCGACGAACTCTCCGGTGGTCAGCAGCAGCGGGTGGCCATCGCCCGCTGCCTGTCCATGGACCCGGAGATCATCCTGTTCGACGAGCCCACCTCGGCGCTGGACCCGACCATGGTCAGCGAGGTGCTGGCGGTGATCCGCCGACTGGCGCGGGAAGGCATGACCATGGCCATCGTCACCCATGAGATGGACTTCGCGCGAGACGTCTCCACCCGCGTGCTGTACATGGACCAGGGCGTGATCTACGAGCAGGGTCCGCCGTCGCAGCTGTTCGAGGCCCCGCAACGCGAGCGCACCCGGGACTTCATCCACAAGGTGCGCAGCCTGCGCTGGCACATCGCCGATGACCGCTTCGACCGCTATGCCATGGTGGGGCAGATCGAGCGCTTCTGCGAGAAGCATGTGCTGACGAAGAAGACCGCACGGAATACGGAACTGGTGATCGAGGAATTGCTGGCCCTGGCCCTGGGCCGCGCACAGCAGCCGCCCATCGCGCTGACGCTGGCGTACTCCGAGCGCAACAAGACCCTGGAACTGCGCTACGAGCGCGCCCCAGCTCCGCAGGATCTGTCTGCAGCCCCGCAGGGTCCGTCTGCGGCCCCGCAGGATCCGCTGGCCGCCGGAGAAGACGATGATGGCCTGGGTCGCAAGCTCATCGAACACTATGCGGATGTCATCGACAGCGAGGCCCGGGACGGGATCAGCCGCCTGACCTTGCGGATCCGGCACGCAGCGGAGGAGGGCAATGGCGCCGGGGCGTGACCACCGACCGCCGATCACCCGACCGGCACCCGCACCGCTGCTCCGATCGATTCCGGGGCTGGTCCGAAGGCGGTGCGGGGCGCTGCTGATGACGCTGCTGCTGCTGTTGGGGGCCGCCGTGCCGGCGGTGCTGGCCGAGGACCGCAACCTGCGGGTCGCCTGGTCCGATCAGGTGCCCTATCAGTACCTGGATCAGTCCGACAAGCGGGATGCGCCAACAGGGATCGATCTGGAGGTGATGCGCGAGGCCGCCCGGCGGGCCGGACTGACGATGACCTTTCGCTATCATCCGTTCGGGGAATCACTGGATCTGTTGGCCCGGGGTGACATCGACGCCGTGGTCGGCGCCTATGATTCGGCCGAGCGGCGCGCCTTCACGGAGGTGTCAGTGCCCTACCGGCTGGGGCTGGACCGGATCTTCGCGCCGCCGGACCTGCTGCTTGAACAGACGGGCTCACTGGCGGACGTTGTGGCGCAGTTTCGCCAACAGCGGCTGCGGCTGGCGGTGGTGGCGGATTTCGACTGGGGAGAAGCGGGCAGGGCGGCCATCGACGCACTGCGTGCGGACGGGCTGGTGGTGGACACCGACAGCCTGCCCCAGAGCATCTCCATGGTACTGGGCGGCCGCGCAGATGCGTTCGTCGGTGATCAACTGAGCGGCCTGGCGCTGTTGTCGATCTGGAATGCGCCGCAGATCGCCGCGTTGCCCGTGGTGGTGCAGGAGCGGGGCATCCATATCCTGTTCGCCCGCGACCGGTTGCCGGCCTGGAAGATCCAACGCTTCGACGCCGCGTTGCAGGATATGCTGGATGACGGCACCGTCGACAGGATCCTGCAGCGCTTCACCAACCCCCTGGCGATCGACGCGGTCTTTCATGGCCGGACGGTGGAGCTTTTGTTCATCATCGGCATCATCGCCTTCTCCATCTCCGGCATCGTCATCGCCCGGCAGGGCAACTATTCCATCTTCGGCGCCTTCGTGCTGGCGTCACTGCCGGCGCTGGGTGGCGGCGTGTTGCGGGATGTCCTGCTGCTGCGCAAGCTGTTCTTCTTCGAGTCGCCGGAGATGATCTACACCTGTCTGGTCACCATCCTGATGGGGTATCTGTTCAACCGCTTCCTGCGGGCGGTGCGCGGGCGTGCGCTGTGGTTCTTCGACCTGGTGAACTTCTTCGTCCGCCTGCGCCGACGCATGAACCCGAGGCTGGCGCTGGAGTTCTTCGATGCCATTGGCCTGGCGCTGTTCACCGTGGTGGCCATCTCCATCACAGCGGAGGAGGGCCTGGCGCCGCTGTGGTTCTGGGGCCCGCTAATCGGGGCGCTGACCGCCACCGGCGGCGCCATCATGCGCGACATGATCCGCAGCGAGGCGCACAATCCGATCCTGCATACCAGCTTCTACGGCGAGACCGCATTTCTCTGGGGGATGTTGCTCGCGGTGTTTCTGCAGTTCGCCGGCCCCTATGCCTCAACCGATCAGATCCTGGTGGCGGTGATCGTCTGTGTGCTGGGCATCGTGCTGACCCGGATGAGCTTCGTGCTGTTTCGCATTCCTACGCCAAGATACTAGGGTGGGGCGAATACTTAATGTGGATGGCTTCGGCATAGGTCTCGATGCACACACCCATCGACGGCGCCGACATGCGCCTGGGCGCCTATCTCTGCGAGACCATGTAGCGGGCGCGGCCTGCCCGGGGGGCGGGCAGACCGCGGGGTGAGGCGGGCTCAGAGGCCGGCGTCCTGGCGCAGGGCGTCGGCGCGGTCGGTCCGCTCCCAGGTGAACTCAGGCTCGTCGCGACCGAAATGGCCGTTCGCCGCGGTGGCGCGGTAGATCGGACGCAGCAGATCGAGCATCTGGATGATGCCCTTGGGCCGCAGATCGAAGTGTTCGCGGATCAGTGCCTCGATGCGCGTCTCGTCGATCTTGGCGGTGCCGAAAGTATCGACGTGGATGGACACCGGCTGGGCGATGCCGATGGCGTAGGCCACCTGCACCTCGCAGGTGTCCGCCAGCCCGGCGGCGACCACGTTCTTGGCCACGTAGCGCGCGGCATAGGCGGCGGAGCGGTCGACCTTGCTCGGGTCCTTGCCGGAGAAGGCGCCGCCGCCGTGACGGCCGACGCCGCCGTAGGTGTCGACGATGATCTTGCGCCCCGTCAGGCCGCAGTCGCCCACCGGCCCGCCGATGACGAAACGCCCGGTGGGGTTGATGAAGAAGCGGGCGTCCGGGGCCAGCATCGCCTGTGGGATCACCGGCTTGATGATGGTCTCCATCACCGCCTCCTGCAGGGCCGCGTAGCCGATCTCCTCGGCGTGCTGGGTGGACAGCACCACTGCCTCGATGGCCTTGGGCGCGCCGTCCTCGTAGCGCACCGACACCTGGGACTTCACGTCCGGGCGCAACCAGTCCAGTTCACCGGACTTGCGCACCGTGGCCTGCCGCTTGGTGAGCTGGTGGGCCAGCTGGATCGGCATCGGCATCAGCGCTTCGGTCTCGTTGGTGGCGTAGCCGTACATCAGGCCCTGGTCGCCGGCGCCCTGATCCAGGTCGATGCCACTGCCCTCGTCGACGCCCTGGGCGATGTCCGGCGACTGTTTGTCCAGCGCCAGCAGCACCGCGCAGGCGTTGCCGTCGAAGCCCATCTTGCCGTCGTTGTAGCCGATGTCGCAGATGGTGTCGCGCACGATCTGGGTGTAGTCGACATTGGCGCGGGTGGTGATCTCGCCGGACACCACCGCCAGGCCGGTATTCACCAGCGTCTCGCAGGCGACGCGGGAGTGGGGATCCTGGGTCAGCAGGGCGTCGAGGATGGCGTCGGAGACGTTGTCGGCCACCTTGTCCGGATGGCCTTCGCCGACGGATTCCGACGAGACCAGATAGCTTCTTGCCATGGGGCGATTCTCCTTGTGTTGGGGGTGAAAGCGGAGGGATGAACGGGGTAGATAGGCTCGGCCGGAACGACGCTGCTCAGTCGGCCGGCTTGCGGAAATGCAGGATGCCCCAGCACAGCCAGCCGTTGTTGCCGGCGCTGACCCAGTGCTGCAGGCCGGCTAGCATGCGCTCGATGTAGGTGTCCGAGACCAGCCCCCGAAGCCGCTCGCGGTTCTGCTGCAGCTCGTCGTGAACACGGCTGTAGTGGGTGATGAGCTGGTCGGTGTGCTCGATGAAGTCCAGCTCGCGCAGACCCTGTTTCGCCGCCTGCTGCCGATAGAAGGCCGGCGAGCCGAGGGTGCTGAGGTGGATGCGATCGAGCACCGGTTGCAGCACGTCCGCCGGGCAGTCGTCGGCCTGCATCGGGTCGGTGAAGACCAGCTCACCGCCGGGGCGCAACACCCGGGCGGCCTCGGCGATGACCCGGTCGCGATGACCGCTGTGCAGGATGGCGTCCTGGGACCAGACCAGATCGAAGCTGGCGTCGGCGGCGGGGACCGCCTCGAAGCTGCCTTCGACGACATCGATGCGCTCCGCCAGACCCTGCTCGCGGTTCATCTGCCGGTTGCGCGCGTTTTCCGCCTCGCTGAGGTTCAGCGCGGTGACCTGGCAGCCGAAGCGCCGGGCCAGATGGCGTGCTGCGCCGCCGTAGCCGGCGCCCATGTCCAGCACCCGGCTGTGCGGGCCCAGGCCGTTCGCCAGGGACGCCATGCGCTCGACGGTGCGGCGGCTGGCGTCGCGGATGGCCTCGTCCGGCGTCTGGTAGAGGCCGATGTGGATGTCCTCGCCGCCCCAGACACGGAAATAGAAATTGTCCGCATCTTGGCTGTTGTAATAGGCGCGCGCGGTCTCCACCGCGGGAGAGTAAGCCGTACTCATTCCTCCTCACCTCCGTCGACATAGCGCTTTTCCGCAACGTGGATGAAGAAGTCGGGTTCCTCGTCGCGATAGGTCTGCTGGAAGTCGCCGTAGGTGGTGACGCGCTGGAAGCCAACCTCGCGCAGCAGCCGCTGCACATAGCGCTTGCGCAACGGGAACATGTTCAGGTGGAACACCTGTTCGCCCGGGAACTCGTAGCGGAAGCGGGCCAGGCTGTCGTCGACGTGCTCCGGCGTCGCGCGCACGTTGTCGCCGCAGTAGTAGTAGTCGTGGCTGGGCTCCACCTTGTGATCGAGCAGGGCGTCGTAATTGCGCTGGTCCAGGATGAGGATGCCGTCGTGGCGCAGGGTGGCGTAGAACTCCGCCAGGGCCTTGCGGCGGTCGTTTTCATCGTGCAGATGGGTGAAGGAGTTGCCCAGACAGATCACCGCGTCGTAATAGTCGTGGATGTCGCGGTTGAGCCAGCGCCAGTCGGCCTGGGCGGTGCGCAACAGGTGATCGCGTTTGCGGGCGTTTTCGAACGCCTTGGCCAGCATGTTCGGGCTGCCGTCGGCACTGGTGACATCGAACCCAGCGCGCAGCAGGCGCACCGAATGGAAGCCGGTGCCGGTGGCGACATCCAGCACCTTTTTCGCGCCGTGCTCTTTCAGGGTGCGGATGAAGAAATCCCCTTCCGATTCTGCGCGTCCGTCCCAGTCGATGAGCTGGTCCCAGAGTTCGACGAAGGAGTGGACATACTCCGCTTTGTAGGCGTTGGTGTCGCGGACCGCCAGCGGATCCTGGCCGTAGTCCTGCTCGTTTGTGCTCATTTGCATGTGCTGCCTCCTGAAGTCGCTGGAAGCGCTGCCCGGAACCGGCTGTTCCGTCCGGGCGCGCAAAGACCCCTCGCGGCTCCGCGTCTGGCGGACGTGCCGACGCATGCGCGGCGATGTCCGTGCATCGTTTGTGACGTTCTGGCGACGCCTTGGTTGTCCGTCTCCGTTGGCTGCCTGATGCAGGCCATCCCGGCCGTTAACGGGGCGGGGAGGGCGGACGCGACTGCGCGGAGCGCATCGAGGTGGCGTCAGCGATGACGCCTGATTGACAGTTGATTCAACTGATGGGAAGGCCCGTCGGGCCAGTGATTGAGCGCGAACAGTATAACAAGATCCCGGGGGTCGATGACACCCGGCGGGTTCATTCGGCCCGGCGTGCTCCGCAATCCGGCCCCGGTTGGGGCCGCAGCCAGGGATCCAGCGCGCGCCAGGCGTCCAGCTTGGCAGCGAACGACAGGCCCGCATGGGCCGGGCTGGTGGAGGGCAGGCGCAGACGCTGCACAGCGTCCAGGCGCTCAGCCAGCCCCGGCAGCACGCGGCGGCGAAATTCGCGCTCGGCGGTGGCGCCGTTGAAGGCGATGCAGCCAATCCCGGGGCAGCGCTCGAACAGGGCCGCGAAGTCGTTGACCTGAACACTGTCGGCGCGGATGTCGCTGTCCAGACTGCCCGGGCGCACGCAGCTTGCGATGACATCCCACAGCGCGATGCCGTTGTCCGTCAGCCCACGCGCCCGCCGGGCGTAGTCGGCATCGGCGGGCAGCGCGAGCAGGGCGGTCATGATGGGCCAGAAGGCGTTGCGCGGGTGGCCGTAATACTGTGCCAGACGCAGCGACGCCTCGCCGGGCATGGAACCCAGGATCAGCAGTTGCGGCCGTGGGCCCAGGATGGGTGGAAAGGCCTTGCGGGCACTGGGCTGATGCGGTCGGGTGTCGCCGCTCAACGCGCCGGCTCGGGATCGAAGCTGTAGCCCAGCAGCTCGATGTCGCGGGCAAAGTGGTGGGCCACCAGGTCGTGGGTGGTTTCGTCGTAGTAGGCGCGGTAGTCCCGGGTGCGATCGGTGGCGCGGCGGCGATGGGGCAGGGCGATGCCGGACAGGCCGATGCGCGCGCAGGCGGCGGCGAAGTCCGTTTCCAGCTGCTCGTAGCGGCCGATGAAGTCAACCACGATGTTGCCGTGCAGATCCACCAGGTAGTCGGTCTGCAGTTCGATGGAGGTATCCAGGTGGTACTGGTACGGGCGCTGCGGATCCAGCTTCCAGCGCAGGAAATCGCCGAAGTTGTCGTGACCGCCCAGGTACTGAGGGCGCTCCCGGCGGATGTGGTGAAACGAGCTCACCTGCAGGTCCCAGGGGTTGCGCACGAAGGCAAATTTGAACAGCCCGTCGAAGACCTCCCGCGGCAGCAGTTCCTTGGCCGCCACCACCTTGGCATGGCGCGGCAGCTTGGTGGCCAGCCGATGGCCGCTGAGGTGGCTGAAGCGGCTGCACAGGAACATGGGCCAGTACCAGGGATCACGCCAGCGCAGCGGCGCCAGGGCGGCGCGCACGCTGGTGCCGCCGGTCTTGGCGATGTGCACGAACAGGAAGCGGTAGCGGGGCGACAGCAGCATGGCTGCGATATTGTATACCCATCGCGGCCGGGCGTTCGCGATTTGCCGGGATCAGCCGTCGATCAGGCCCCGCGGAGTGGTACCATGCGGTACTGCCTTTCCATCCCGCGAACTTCGAGGTGAACCGCCATGGGTTTCCAGCATATTCAGATTCCGAGCGACGGCGAGAAGATCAGCGTCAATCCGGATCACAGCCTGAACGTCCCCGACCGGCCGATCGTGCCCTACATCGAGGGGGACGGCATCGGGGTCGACATCACGCCGGTGCTGAAGGACGTGCTGGATGCCGCCGTGCAGAAGGCCTATGGCGGCAAGCGCGGCATCGCCTGGATGGAGATCTATGCCGGCGAGAAGTCCACCCGCGTCTACGGCGGCGACGTCTGGTTGCCGGACGAGACGTTGCAGGCGGTGAAGGACTTCGTGGTCTCCATCAAGGGGCCGCTGACGACGCCGGTGGGCGGCGGCATTCGCTCGCTCAATGTCACGCTGCGCCAGCAGCTCGACCTCTATGTCTGCCTGCGCCCGGTGCGCTATTTCGCCGGGACGCCGAGCCCGCTGCGCGAGCCCGAGCACACCGACATGGTGATCTTCCGGGAGAATTCCGAAGACATCTACGCCGGCATCGAATGGCAGAGCGGCAGCGCGGAGGCGAAGAGGGTCATCGATTTCCTGCAGCAGGAGATGGGCGTGACCAAGATCCGCTTCCCGGAGACCTCCGGCATCGGCGTCAAGCCGGTCTCCAGCGATGGCACCAAGCGCCTGGTGCGCAAGGCCATCCAGTACGCCATCGACAACGATCGCCCGTCCGTGACCCTGGTGCACAAGGGCAACATCATGAAGTTCACCGAGGGGGCCTTCAAGGAGTGGGGCTATGAGCTCGCCCGCGAGGAGTTCGGCGCCGTGGAGATCGGCGGTGGCCCCTGGTGAAGTTTCAAGAACCCGAAGACCGGCACCGAGATCACCGTGAAGGACGTCATTGCCGACGCCTTCCTGCAGCAGATCCTGCTGCGGCCGAAGGAGTACGACGTCATCGCTACGCTCAATCTCAACGGCGATTACATCTCCGACGCCCTGGCGGCCCAGGTGGGCGGCATCGGCATGGCCCCCGGCGCCAACCTGTCGGACACCGTGGCCATGTTCGAGGCCACCCACGGCACCGCGCCCAAGTATGCCGGCAAGGACATGGTGAACCCCAGCTCGCTGTTGCTGTCAGGCGAGATGATGCTGCGCCACATGGGCTGGACCGAGGCCGCCGACCTGATCATCAAGGGCATCGAGGGCGCCATTTCCGCCAAGACGGTCACCTACGACCTGGAGCGCCTGATGGACGGCGCCACCAAGTTGAGCTGTTCGGAATTCGGGCAGGCCGTCATCCAGCGGATGTAGTCGGGCGCACGGGGCTGGCGGTTCGACTGCGCATGTTTCTCCGAGCAGGGCGGCTCTTTGCAGGTATTCGGGTTGCACGACCCGCGGATATCCTGAAGTCGAGAAGACACTGATGCACAAGCACAGGTCTCATCGTCTGAGCCGCAAAGCGCGCAGAGCAGGCTGCGATACCGCCGGTCTGTCTCTGCGTGCTCCGTATCTGCGGTTAATCGAGTCCCGGTCGCCGACCGGGGTCAGAGCGCTCGCTGCACCCGCGCCGCGTGCAGCCCCTTGGGCCCCTGGGTGACCTCGAACGCCACCTTCTGCCCCTCTTTCAGCGTCTTGTAGCCGTCCATCTCGATCGATGAGAAGTGGACGAAGACGTCTTCCTCGCGATCATCGGGCTTGACGAAGCCATATCCCTTGGCGTTGTTGAACCATTTCACGGTACCGGTTGTCATTGCATACTCCTCCTGGACAACGGCATTGGCGCGCCCATGGCCGCCCAGCGGTTGTCGTTCCTCTAGATGGTCGTCTCGTGATTGCCGGCCGGTCTTTGCGACTCTTTTGCCGGTCCTTGGGAAATGCCGAGGGGATGCTGATCGTTGGCCCTGGCTGGAATCAGGGAGGCCAGCGAATCAGCGTCACCTGCGCGCTTGGTGCCGGGGTCCCGCCCCGCAGCCCCAAGTATAGTGTTCGAAGTTTCCTGGTCAATCCGAATCCGAAGGTCGCCGTGGTCTGCCAGGGGCTCGCGCCGGCCGTAGACGAACGCCGACAGGGGCTGTATTTTTGGGCTTGCAACCCCAAACACTTGGCTAGGGGCGAGACGCGATACCGGCGCACAACACCAGCACATGACCCGAGCGCAACCCCAGGCGCCACCGACACAGACCGACGAGCGATTTGCCATGAGTGAGTGGAACCCCAGCGAAGACCAGGATTCCGGCCTGGCCCTGCAGGAATCCAGACCCCAGCTCAAACGCCCGCCCTTGTACAAGGTGCTTCTGGTCAACGACGACTTCACGCCGATGGAGTTCGTCGTGCATGTGCTGGAGGCCTTCTTCCGCATGAGCCGCGAGAAGGCGACCCAGGTCATGCTGCAGGTCCACACCCGCGGGGTTGGGGTCTGTGGTGTCTACACCCGCGACATCGCCGAGACCAAGGTGGCCCAGGTCAACGATTTCAGCCGCGAGAACCACCACCCGTTGCTCTGCACGATGGAGGAGGCATGAGCGCCGGCCAGGCCGTCGCCACGCCCCGTCGCGCCCGAACCGTATTCGAACAACCTCATTGTCCGGGGTCCAGCACATGTTGAGTAAAGAGCTCGAATTCACCCTGAATCAGGCCTTCAAGGAGGCGCGCGACAAACGCCACGAATACATGACGGTCGAGCACTTGCTGCTGTGCCTGATCGACAACCCTGCCGCGGCCAAGGTGCTGCGCGCCTGCGGCGCCGATGCCGACCGGTTGCGCTCGGATGTGGCCGGCTTCATCGAGGAGACCACGCCACTGATTGCCGAGGGGGAGCCGCGCGAGACACAGCCGACGTTGGGTTTCCAGCGGGTGCTGCAGCGGGCGGTGTTCCACGTGCAGTCCGCAGGGCGCAAGGAGGTGACCGGCGCCAATGTGCTGGTGGCGCTGTTCAGCGAGCAGGACAGCCAGGCGGTGTTCCTGCTGAACCAGCAGGACGTGACCCGCCTGGACGTGGTCAACTTCATCTCCCACGGCATCTCCAAGGTGCCCGGCGAGGACCAGGAGGAAGAACTGCAGGGCGAGCCCGAAGAGACCGCCGGCGGTGAGCGGGAGGCTGCCAGCGCGCTGGAGTCATTCTCGACCAACCTCAACGAGATCGCCCGCCAGGGGCGCATCGACCCGCTCATCGGTCGCGCCGCGGAGGTGGAGCGCACGGCGCAGATCCTGTGCCGGCGGCGCAAGAACAACCCCCTGCTGGTGGGAGAGGCCGGCGTCGGCAAGACCGCCATCGCCGAGGGGCTGGCAAAGAAGATCGTCGACGGCGAGGTGCCCGAAGTACTGGCGGACGCCGTGGTCTACGCCCTGGACCTGGGCTCCCTGGTGGCCGGCACCAAGTACCGGGGCGACTTCGAGAAGCGCCTCAAGGCGGTGCTGGCGGAACTCAAGCGCAAGCCCCATGCCATTTTGTTCATCGACGAGATCCACACCATCATTGGTGCCGGGGCCGCTTCCGGCGGTGTCATGGATGCCTCCAACCTGATCAAGCCAGTGCTCGCATCCGGCGACCTGCGCTGCATCGGCTCCACCACCTACCAGGAGTTCCGCGGCATCTTCGAAAAGGACCGTGCCCTGGCCCGGCGCTTCCAGAAGATCGATGTCAACGAGCCCTCGGTGGAGGAGACCATCGAGATCCTGCGGGGGCTGAAGAAACGGTTCGAGGAGCACCACCAGGTCAGCTACACCGTGCCGGCCCTGCGGGCGGCGGCGGAACTGTCGGCCAAGTACATCAACGACCGCCACCTGCCGGACAAGGCCATCGACGTCATCGACGAGGCCGGCGCCAATGTGCAGCTGAAACCGGCCGCCAAGCGCAAGAAGCGCATCGACGTGGGCGACGTGGAGACCATCGTGGCGAAGATGGCACGCATCCCGCCTAAGAAGGTGTCCATGTCGGATACCGAGTCGCTGCGCCACCTGGACCGGGACCTGAAGATGGTGGTGTACGGCCAGGATGCCGCCATCGATGCCCTGACCGCCGCCATCCGCATGAACCGCTCCGGCCTGGGCAACGAGGAAAAGCCCATCGGCTCCTTCCTGTTCACTGGCCCCACCGGCGTCGGCAAGACCGAGGTCACCCGTCAGCTGGCGCGGATCCTGAGCATGGAACTGATCCGCTTCGACATGTCGGAGTACATGGAGCGTCACACCGTGTCGCGGCTCATCGGCGCGCCGCCGGGCTATGTGGGCTTCGACCAGGGCGGGCTGCTGACCGAGCAGATCACCAAGCACCCGCACGCGGTGTTGCTGCTGGACGAGATCGAAAAGGCCCACCCGGATGTGTTCAACCTGCTGCTGCAGGTCATGGACCACGGCACGCTGACGGACAACAACGGGCGCAAGGCCGACTTCCGCAATGTGGTGCTGGTGATGACCACCAATGCCGGCGCGGAGGAGACCAGTCGCCGGTCAATCGGCTTTACCGAGCAGGACCATTCCACCGATGCGCTGGAGGCGCTGAAGCGCTACTTCACGCCCGAGTTCCGCAACCGGCTGGATGCCGTGGTGCAGTTCGGCTCGCTGGCCGAGACCACCATCGCGAGTGTGGTGGACAAGTTCATCTTCGAGCTGGAGCAGCAGCTCGCGGACAAGAAGGTGGCGCTGGTGGTGGAGCCGGATGCCAAGGCCTGGATCGCGGAGAAGGGTTATGACCCGAAGATGGGCGCGCGACCCATGGCCCGTGTGATCCAGAATCACATCAAGAAGCCATTGGCCAACGAGCTGTTGTTTGGCGACCTCGTGGGCGGCGGCAAGGTGACGGTCACGCTCGGCAAGGATGACGAGCTGGCGTTTCGCTTCGACCGGGAAAAGGCGGTGGCCTGATGGGGGGCTGACGTCAGCCCGAATTGACTCTGAAGCCTTGTGCTGAGGCCGCCGGTCGGCCTCAGCGCACCCGGTAGGTGATGCGGCCCTTGGTCAGGTCGTAGGGGGTGAGTTCAACCGTGACCTTGTCACCGGTGAGGATGCGAATGTAGTGCTTGCGCATCTTGCCGGAGATATGGGCGGTGACCACGTGGCCGTTCTCAAGCTCCACGCGGAACATGGTGTTCGGCAGGGTCTCTGTGACCGTGCCCTCCATCTGGATGACGTCTTCTTTTGCCATGGATCGGATTGCCGGGGAAACTGATGAGGGGTTGGATTGAAAACACTGCATTATAGCACAGCAGACGACTGACGCGGGACCAGATCTCCGGCGACCAGCGCTCCGGCGATTAGCGCCCCAGCGGCTGGCCTGGTCCGAAGCGGCGCCAGGCCTGGCCGTCCCAGGCCTCGATGGGTCGGAAGCCTTCCTTGTAGGCCATCTTGCGACTGTCGCTGATCCAGTACCCCAGATAGAGATAGTCCAGCCCCGCCTGCCGGGCGATGCGGATCTGGTTCAGCACCGAGTAGATGCCGAGCCCGCGGTCCTGCAGTGTCGGTTCGAAGAAGGTGTAGACCGCGGACAGTCCATCGTGGAAGACATCCGTCACCGCCACCCCCACCAGCGCATCCTGTTGCCACAGTTCGATGAATCGCGTCTCGCCACCCCAAGGGGCGAGCAGGAAGCGGGTGTAGGTGTCGATGCCAAGATCATCGGCCATGTCGCCGTCGCCATGGCGGGCGCGCATGTAGCGTTCGTACAGCCGGTAGTGCGCCAGCTGGAATTCCGCGGGCCGGCTGACGACCTGAAGCGCCTGCTCGTTGCGCCTGGCATTGCGCCGCTGTGACCGGTTGGGCTGGAACGCGGCGACGGGAAGCCGCACCGGCACGCAGCGCTGGCAACCGCGGCAGGCCGGGCGGTAGAAATGGCGTCCGCTGCGGCGGAAGCCGATCTGCTGCAGCCAGCCGGCCCGGGCACCGTCGATGTGGGCGAGGGGGTCGACGAACAGGGTGCGAGCCTTGCGCTGATCGATGTACGAACAGTCGTGCTCGCCGGTGAGATAGAGTTGCAGGTCCCCCCGCCGGATACGGTCACGCTGCATGGTCGTCCTCCGCATCCCAGGAACCGGTGGTGGTGGGGCGGTCGCACAGCAGGTGCAGTCGCTCCATGAACTGCTCACGCGGTAGCTGCCGCGCCCCCATGCGCACGAGGTGGCCGCTCAGCACCTGGCAGTCGATCAGTTCGAAACCCCGCTCCGCCAGTTGTCGGCACAGATGCACCAGGGCCACCTTGGAGGCATTGTCCACCCGACTGAACATCGACTCGCCGAAGAAGACGCCACCCATGGCCACACCGTAGAGACCGCCCACCAGGTCACCCTGCTGCCAGACCTCCACCGAATGGGCGATGCCGTGCACATGCAACGCGCGGTAGGCGGCAATCATCTCCGGCATCAGCCAGGTGCCGCCGCCGGCGTCGCGGGGCTGGGCGCAGGCGTTGATGACGGCGGGAAAATCCCGGTCCATGGTCAGGTGAAAGGGCTGCTTGCGCAGCACCTTGCGCAGACTGCGCGAGATACGGACCTCCGCCGGAATGAGCACCGTGCGCGGATCCGGCGACCACCACAGAATGGGGTCGCCGGGCCCGTACCAGGGGAAGATGCCCTGACGATACGCCGCCCGCAGGCGGTCGACGCCGAGGTCGCCGCCGATGGCCAGCAAACCGTCGGGCTCGCGCATCGCCTCGCTGACGTCCGGGAAGGTCCCGCTGGGATCGTTCGGCGCCAGCAGATAGGGCATGGTCCTGTTACGGCGGATCACGACGGGTCGGCCAGTTGGGTTCGGGTTCAGTTCGGGTTCGAGTTCACGAGCGGTTGTGGCGCATGCACCGGCGCCGGGTTGCGCGTCGGGGGCCGGGCCCCGTCGTCATGCACCTGGCGATAGGGGCTGCGTAGATGCAGCTCGGCGATGTGCTCTTCCATGGCTTCGGTCTCATGTTCGAGGAACTTGCCCACCGGTGTGCGCAGGTCGGCATCGGCGATCCAGTGGGTCGACCAGGTGGGCGTGGGCAGGAAGCCGCGCGCGATCTTGTGCTCGCCCTGGGCGCCGGGCTCGAACCGCTGAAGTCCCTGCTCGATGCATGCCTCCAGGCCCTGGTAGTAGCAGGCCTCGAAGTGCAGGCTGTGAAAGTCCCGCCAGCATCCCCAGTGGCGCCCGTACAGGCTCCGGCTTCCCATCAGGCAGAAGGCGGCAGCGACGATGCGCCCGCGGTGCTCCGCCAGTACCAGCAACAGCTGCTTGCCCATGGTGGTGGCGAGTTCCTGGAAGAAGCCCAGGCTCAGGGTGGGAATGCCACCGCGCTTGTCGAAGGTGGCCTCGTAGAGTTGATGAAACACCGCCCATTCCGCCTCGGTGACCCGGTCGCCGCGGATACGGCGCAGATGCACACCGGCCTCCGCCACGCGGCGGCGCTCGCGCTTGATCTTCTTGCGCTTGTCGGCGGAAAAGGCCGCCAGCAGGTCATCGAAATCGGCATAGCCCTGGTTGTGCCAGTGGAACTGGCAGCCCAGCCGGGGCATGAATCCCGCCTGCTGCATCCAGGCCGTTTCGTCTTCGTCGGTGAACAGCCAGTGCAGACCGGAGACCTGCAGTTGCTCCGCCAGCTGGACGGAACCCCGGATGAGCGCCTCGGCGAATTCCTGGCGCCGGGTGGCGTCGGCGGTCAGGATGCGCCGCCCGGTGGCCGGCGTGTAGGGCGAGGCGATGACCAGCTTCGGATAGTAGCGGCGGCCGGCGCGGTGCCAGGCATCCGCCCAGGCCCAGTCGAAGACGAATTCGCCGTAGGAATTGAACTTCAGATAGCAGGGCGCAGCAGCCAGCAGGCGATCCTGCTCGTCGCGCAGGGCCAGGTGGCGGGGGATCCAGCCGAAACGTTCGCCGACGCAGTCGTGCCGCTCCAATGCGGCAAGGAACTCGTGGCGCATGAACGGCAGGTCGTCACCGACCAGTGCATTCCAGTCGGCTACCGCGATCTGGTCTATTGCGGAGTGGGTGGTGAGTCGAAACATCGGGCCCTCGGGATTCGCCATGGCGTCAGCCGCAAAGGATGGGGGCGCCGACGCAGTGGCGGAAGGGCTCGCCCCGTCCGGCGATCAGAGCGGCCAGAAGCGCATGAGCTGCACGCCGAAGGCGACGGCGCAGACCAGGTTGGCGGCGCCGGCCTTGATGAGCCGGGCACCGCGCTCGCCACCGAGGAGGCGACGAGCACCGACCCACAGGGCAGCCAGGTTGAGCAGCAGGCCGAACTCCGCGATGGCCAGCAGTGTCAGCAAGGGCAGCAGGGTGCCGCCCGTGCCGTCACCGGACAGGTCAGCGGGCGAATCTGCAGATTGCCCGCCGAAGATCAGCGCGGCCAGCAGCGGCAGCGACAACCCGACGGCAATGAGCGGGAAGTTGTTGCGATTCATCACCGTCACCTGCGCTGCAGAACGACCGCTCGTACGGCCGCTCCGGGCCAGCCTTCAGCCCGGGCATCCGGTCATGCGCCGCTCAGCGCCAGGGCATCCAGGTACTTTTCCGCATCCAGCGCGGCCATGCAGCCGGTGCCGGCGGAGGTGATGGCCTGGCGGTAGACGTGGTCCATGACGTCGCCGGCGGCGAACACGCCCGGCACCGAGGTCGCCGTGGCATTGCCGTCGGTACCGCTGTGGACCTTGATGTAACCGCCGGCCATGTCCAGCTGACCGTCGAAGATCTGCGTGTTTGGCTTGTGGCCGATGGCGATGAAGACGCCCTGCAGGTCGATCTCCTCGGTGCTGCCGTCCTGCACGTGACGGATGCGCATGCCGGTGACCCCGCTGGCGTCGCCCAGCACCTCGTCCAGTACATGGTTCCAGGCCAGGCGGACATTGCCGTGTTCGGCCTTCTCGAACAGTTGCTGCTGCAGGATCTTCTCGGCGCGCAGGGCATCGCGGCGATGCACCAGGACGACCTCGGAGGCGATGTTGGACAGGTAGAGCGCCTCCTCGACGGCGGTGTTGCCGCCGCCGATGACCGCCACCTTCTGGTTGCGGTAGAAGAAGCCGTCGCAGGTGGCGCAGGCGGAGACCCCGCGACCCTTGAACTGCTGCTCCGATTCCAGGCCCAGGTACTGGGCGCTGGCGCCGGTGGCGATGATCAGCGCGTCGCAGGTGTAGACGGCGCTGTCGCCGGTCAGGGTGAAGGGCCGGGCGCCGAGGTCGACGGTGTGGATGTGGTCGAACAGCATCTCGGTCTCGAAGCGCTCCGCATGACGGCGCATGCGCTCCATCAGGTCTGGCCCGAGCACGCCGTCCGGATCTCCGGGCCAGTTGTCCACGTCGGTGGTGGTCATGAGCTGTCCGCCCTGCTCGAGGCCGGTGACCAGCACGGGCTTCAGGTTGGCCCGCGCCGCGTAGACCGCGGCGGCATAGCCCGCGGGCCCGGAACCAAGGATCAGCAGCCGGCAGTGTTTGGTGTCAGTCATGTTCCGCTCCAGTTGGTTTGACGACGCCGCAGGATGCCCCTGTCCGCGGGCCGATGGCGGGCGGCGGGGCGTGCGGGCGTGGAAGTCGATGGCCGAAATGGTACGTTGCGCAGGCCCATGGGTAAAGCAGGCCGCACGGCGAGCCGCTGTCGCCGGTTACCGCTCAGATGCCGACCGTCGTCGGCGCGAACGCGCGTTGCACGATGTCCCGAAGGGCCGGCGCCTTGCGTTCGATGTCCGCCACCAGCGCGAACTGGCGCTCCGCCCTGACCCGGTTCTCGCCGGCCGCGCTGACCTTGAAATACCGGTCGCCCTGCAGGTGGTCGGTGAGGAAGCGGATGCACAGTTCGAACGGGATCAGTTGCACCGCCGCCGGCAGCAGCGCCTGCTCCTCGGCGCTGAGCAGGCCCGGGGTCTCCGCGGCGTAGGCGTTGAGGATCGCCTCGCACAGCGCCAGGTCGAAGCTGGCCGACGCTTGCTCGCCGGCCTGTTCTCCGGCCCGGTTGCAGCAGGAGCGCAGACAATCGCCAAGGTCGTGGTGGAGCAGACCGGGCTGGACGGTATCGAGGTCGATCAGGCACAGCACGCGGTCGGTATCCGGTGCGAACAGCAGGTTGTCGAGCTTGGGGTCGCCATGGACGATGCGTTCCTGCGTGATGCCGGCTGCCAGCGCCTGCTCCAGCACCCCGGCCAACGGGCGGCGGGCATCGATGAACTGCAGCAGCGGGGCGATGGTGGCGTCCGACGGAGCGTCCACTGGGCCATTGGACGCAGCGGCACCCGCCAGCAACGCATCCAGCCGCGCCAGGTAGCTGGTGGTGCAGTGGAACGCCGGCAGGGCCAAGGCGAAGCTTGCGGGATCCAGCGGCGCCAGCAGGCGATGAAAGCGTCCCAGGGCGCGGCCGATCGCTGCCGCCTGGCGAGGCGTCTCCAGCGCCCGTAGCACCCGGCTTGGCCGGATGAACTCCAGCAGGCGCCAGAGGTGGCCGTGGTCGTCGCGGAGCCAGTCCTCGCCCGCCGGGGTCCGGATCAGGGCGGGCACCCGCACCCCGCATTCCGGGTGGGCCCGTGCCCGGGCCTGCAGGCGCACCAGATTGGCCATCACGGCCTCCGGCGCTGGAAAGACGCGGGGATTGAGGCATTGCAGCACGAAGCTGTCCTGGCCCTGGTCGACCCGGTAGGTCCGGTTGATGAGTCCGGCGCCCAGGGGGGCGATGGCAAGGTCGTCGGTGGCGCCGAGAAAGCGGCGGGCGATGGCCCGTGCGGTGAGGGCCGGAGTCGATCCGACCTTCACTCCAGCTCCCCCTGGCGGGAGAGCAGGTGATCGAACAAGGCCTCAAGGCGCGGATGGGTGCCGCGGACGCCGTCCACCACGCGGGCGGCCCAGTGAAAGTAGGCCTGCTTGCGTTCCAGCGACCAGTCGTGGGGGGGCGAGTCCAGCAGGTCGCGCAGGTTGCAGATCTTGTCGGCCAGTTTCACCAGCTTGGCCTCGGGTGACAGCTTGGGTGCGTGTTCGATCTGGCGTTGTTTGCGCACCTGTTTGTGCAACGCCTTGTCGTCGGTGACCTCGAGCACGACGGCGGTGACCGAGGCACCGAAGATAGCGGTCAGCTCCGCTGCGGTGGTTTCGGTGTCTTCGATGGTGTCGTGCAGCACGGCTGCGCAGACCACGGTGGCATCATGAATGCCGCCCTGGTTCACCAGCAGATCGGCGACGGCGATGGGGTGGTTGATGTAGGGCGATGCCTCGGCGTCCTTGCGCCGCTGGGCGCGGTGCTTGTCGGCGGCGAAGGCGACGGCGGCGAGAACGGGGCCTAAGGGTAGGGGTTCCATCGATGGGTATCCTTCATCGGGACTCGGCAGGTCTTTGGTGGTGTGAGCTGGCGCATATGTCGGGCCTCGGTTTGGCGCTGCTCGGATCAGCCCTGGCCAAGGGGCTTGATGTAGACCTGGGAATTGCGCTTGAGATTGTACAGTCGCTGTTTGCCGAGGGGCAGGTCGTTCAGGCCCGCGGGTTTGAAGCCCCGCTCGCGGAACCAGTGGGCGGTCTGGGTGGTGAGCACGAAGATGCGCTGCAGGCCCCGTTCGCGGGCCAGGGACTCCATGCGCGCCAGCAGCCGGTCGCCGCGGCCGTGTTGCCGGTAGTCCGGATGCACGGCCAGGCAGGCCAGTTCGGCCATGCGCTCGTCCGGGAAGCAGAACAGTGCCGCGCAGGAGATGATGGTGCCGTCGCGTTCGGTGACCTGGAACCGGTCGATGGTGGTCTCCAGGTGCTCCCGGGGCCGGGGCACCAGGGCACCGCATTGTTCCAGCGGGCGGAGCAGTTCGTGGATACCCGGGATGTCGTCGATGCGGGCCGGTCGCAGTTCCTCGAAGGGGCGGTCGGAGATCAGGGTGCCGGCGCCGTCGCGGGTGAACAGTTCCCGCAGCAGGGCGCCGTCATCCCGCCGGCCGATCAGGTGCACGCGGCGGATGCCGCCGCGACAGGCGTCGGCGCCGGCACGCAGGGCCTGGGCGAGGTCTTCTCCGGGCCGGGGTTCGCCGTCGAGCAGGGCGTCGACGTCGCCGGCGAGGAGGTTGGACAGCAGCTGGCCATCGCGATCGGTGACGCCGGCGGCCTCTGTCAGGTAGATCAGCTTGTCGGCGCCGAGCGCGATGGCTGCGGCGCGCGCGATGTCGGCGGCGCTGAGGTTGAACACCTCGCCGGTGGGGGAGTAGCCGATGGGCGGCATCAGGGCCACGGCGCCGTTGTCGAGGCGCTGGCGCAGGGACTGGCGATCGATGCGGCGCACGGTGCCGGTGTGCTGGTAGTCGATGCCGTCGAGGACGCCGAGGGGCCGGGCGGTAACGAAGTTGCCCGAGGCCACGGGGATGCGCACCCCCGCCATCGGCGAGTTGGCCAGGCCCATGGACAGCAGCGCCTCGATCTCGACACGGGCACTGCCGGCGGCGTCTTTCACGCATTCCAGTGCCGCATCGTCGGTGACGCGGATGCCGTTGACGTAGCGCATCTCGGCGCCGCGGGCGGCGAGCCGTTGCTCGATCTGCGGCCGCGCGCCGTGCACCAGCACCAGCCGGATGCCCAGGCCGTGCAGCAGGGCGATGTCGTGGATCAGCGTGGGCAGGCTGTTGTCGGCCAGGGCCTCGCCGCCGAAGGCGATGACGAAGGTGCGCCCACGGTGGGCGTGGATATAGGGCGTGCACTGGCGAAACCAGTCGACGAAGGCGTCGGAAGTCGGCGTGGGCATCGGCGTCGGGACTCCGCGGGACAGGATGACGGGATTCAGGCGAGTTTCAATGGGGTTGGTGTCGGCGGCCCGCGTAGGGGGTCATGGCTCGGGGCGGTCCAGACCCAGTTTGCTCAGGCGATAGCGCAGCGAGCGCACCGTCATGCCCAGTCGCTTCGCCGCCGCCGTGCGATTCCAGCGGGTGGCGTCCAGGGCCCTGAGGATGGCCTGTTTCTCGATCTCCCCCAGGGCGTCTTCCAGCGGCTGTTCGGCCAGGGCCCTGAGCGCCGGATCCGGCGGGGTTGCCGCTGGCGCCGCCGCATCCGGGGTCGTCGAATCAGGCGTGATCGCCTCCGCGGCGGCGGTCGTGTCTGCGGCAGGCGCCGCCGGCAGGCCCAGGTCATCGGGCTGCAGCACCGGTCTGTCGCACAGGGCCGTGGCGCGCTCCAGGATGTTTTCCAACTCGCGGACGTTGCCCGGGAACGGGTAGCCCTGCAGGGCGGCGAGGGCCTCCGGCGACAATGTCCGGGGTGCCGGGCCGGCGCCGCTGTCGGCACTGATGCGCCCGAGCACATGCCGCGCCAGGATGGGGATGTCTTCCGGCCGTTCGCGCAGTGGCGGCAGGTCGAGCTGGATCACGTTGATCCGGTAGTACAGGTCCTCGCGGAAGGTGCCCCGCTCCACCTCGGCCTTCAGGTCGCAATGGCTGGCGCTGATGATGCGCGCGTCCGCCGGCACCTCGCGCTCCGAGCCGATGGGCCGCACGTGCTTCTGCTGCACCGCGCGCAGCAGTTTCACCTGCATCAGCAGGGGCAGGTCGGCGATCTCGTCCAGGAACAGGGTGCCGCCGTGGGCGGCCTGGAACAGGCCCGGCTTGTCCGACACGGCGCCGGTGAAGCTGCCCTTGCGATGGCCGAAAAGCTCGCTTTCCACCAGGTCCGCCGGGATGGCGCCGCAGTTGATGGCGACGAAGGGGCGCCCGGCGCGGGGGCCCTGGTCGTGGATCTGGCGCGCGGCCAGTTCCTTGCCGGTGCCGCTCTCGCCGTTGATGAATACCGGCGCCTGGCTGCGTGCAAGCCGGCTGATCAGGCGTCGGATCTCCTGCATCTGCGCGGAACATCCCAGCAGGCCGCTGTCATCGTCGGGTTCGCCGACCACCCGCAGCCGCAGGGCCGAGGCGATCAGATCCCGCAGCACCTGCAGGTCAAGCGGCTTGGACAGGAAGTCGAAGGCGCCGGCCTTCATGGCGGCGACGGCGGTGTCCATGCTGCCGTAGGCGGTGAGCATGGCCACCGGCGTGGCGGGGTAGCGCTCGGTGATCAGGCGCACCAGATCGGTGCCGTCGCCGTCCGGCAGCCGCATGTCGGTCAGACACAGGGCGAAGGGCTGCTGTTCGAGCAGCCGCGCCGCAGTGGCCAGATCGCCGGCGCTGCGGACCTTCACGTCCATACGGGCGCAGGTGATGCCGACGAGCTCGCGGATATCCGCCTCGTCGTCGACGATCAGCACCGTTGCCTGACTCATGCGGTTGTCTCGCCCCCCATGACTGTGGATTGCGGCCCGAAGGTCAGGCGAAAACAGCCGCCGGGGCCGGCCTGCTCAGTATACTCCAGCTGCAGCCCGTTGGACTCCGCCAGCTCGCGCGCGGTGTAGAGCCCGAGGCCGGTGCCGCTGCCGGAGGTGGTGAAGAACGGCTCGAAGAGATGCTCCAGGTGCGCCTGCGCAATGCCCGGTCCGCTGTCCGTCACCGACAGCACCACCCGGTCGCTGCGCGGGTCACGCGCCACATGCAGCACCACCCGCGGCAACTGGCCATCGCGGGCGCCGTGTTTGAAGGCGTTGTCGCACAGATTGCGCAGGATCTGGCTCAGGTGGTGGGGATCGGCCCGGACGCGGTGGGGGCCGCCGTCGATCTCCACCCGCAGCCGCTCGCCCGCGGCCTGGTTGGTCTCGCTGTATTCGTCCCTCAGCTCGGCAAGCCAGGGCTCGAGGTCCAGCGTCTGCATGTCGGGTTCGCGGCGTCGGGACAGTTGCAGCACGCTGGAGACGATGTCGTCGATGCGCCGGGTGTTGCGCTGCAGGATGTCCAGCAGATGCCGGTCCTCATCGTTGAGCGTGGCGGCCTCGCCGAGCAGCTGGCCGGCATGGGCGACCGACGACAGCGGGTTGCGGATGTTGTGGGCGATGCTGGCGGTCAGGTGGCCCAGGGCGGCCAGTTTCATGTCCCGCGCCTGCCGCAGCAGCTCGCGGTTGTCTCGCAGGGTGATCAGTGCGCCGTCGCGCCGCCGCTCGCTGATCAGGTGCAGGGTAGGGCGGATGACGGCATCGCCCACGGTGACCACCGGCTCTTTTGCCGTCGGCTCTGGCGGGATTGGCACCTGTTGTTCCGACGCTTGCCGGTCTGATGCCTGCCGGTTCGGCGCTTGCTGGATCGGCGTTTGCTGGTGCAATGCCTCCGGGCAGGCGCTGGCTTCGGCGAGTGCGCGCTCGAACCAGTCCTGCAGCGCCGGCACCAGTTCGAACAGGGCATCGCCGGCGCGGGCGTGGGGCACCTGCAGCAACTCGCGCGCGGCGCTGTTGGCGAGCCGCCGCCGGCGTTCGCCGTCGATCACCAGCACACCGACGGACATTCGCTGGATGATGTACTCGTTGAGCTTGGACAGGTCCGCCAGATCCACCTTGCGCCGCGCGGCCAGGCGCTCGCTCTCGCGCAGCCGCTTGGTGAGCACATGGGCGAGCAGGGCGACGGCGAAATAAGTCAGCCCCAGCAGCCCCGCCTGGGTGTAGCCGCCGATGTCCGCCGCGCCGGTGCGGTGGGCATAGATCTGCTGCGCCATGATGCCCAGGGTGGCCAGGGACGCGAACAGCAACGACAGCCGGCCTTCCATCAGGATGGCCCCGGCCACCACGGCAATGGCCGGCAGCACACCGAGACCGCTGCTGACGCCCCCGCTGAGGTGCATCAGCACCGTGTAGACCAGGATGTCCAGAAAGACCGCGATCTGCACCTGCTGCTGGCGGCCGGGCCAGTCCAGCAGGATCGCCAGACCGCCGAGCAGGATCAGGCCGCCCTGGATGCCCAGCGTGATGCGCACCGCCAGCGGTTGTGCGCCGCCGGAGAACCAGGGAGCAGTCACCTGAAGCGACACCATCAGCACCAGCAGCGCCAGCAGGATCAGTCGGTACAGGAACAGCCAGGTCAGGGCCGGCCTGCCGGAAAAATGGTCCTGCACGCTGTGCCCCCGATGATCGGATCGGCGATCGGATCGGTCTGTTTTTGCTGTCGCTGTCACGGGATCTTGCTACCCTTACTGCACGAGCAGACAGAATAGACGCAAGTCAGCAGGGTGGACCAGCAGCGATGAATCTGCACGAATTTCAGGCCAAGGAACTGTTTCGGGCACATGCCGTCGGGGTGCCCGACGGTGTGGTCGCCCGCAGCCCCGGGCAGGCCCTCGCGGCCACCCGGCAACTGGGTGGCGAACGCTGGGTGGTGAAGGCGCAGGTGCACGCGGGCGGCCGTGGCAAGGCGGGGGGCGTGGTGGCGTGCGATGATCCGGCGCAGGTCCGGGCAGAGGCCGCCAGGCTGCTGGGCAGTCGCCTGCAGACGGCGCAGACCGGCGCCGACGGCCTGCCGGTGGATGCGGTGCTGGTGGAGGCGCCCACCGCCATCGCTCGCGAACTCTACCTCGGCCTGCTGGTGGACCGCGCCGCAGAGCGGATCGCCATCATGGCATCGACCTCCGGCGGCATGGACATCGAGGCCGTTGCTGCCCGCGACCCATCCGCGCTGGTGCTGGTGCACGTCGACCCGGTGGTGGGCCTGATGCCCTGGCAGGGGCGGCGCATCGGCTTCGCCCTGGGGCTGGACAAGCCCCAGCGCGCGGCGCTGCAGCAGATGCTGCAGGGCCTGTACCGGCTGTTCGTCGACAGCGACGCCAGCCTGGTGGAGATCAATCCGCTGGTGGTCACCGCCGAAGGTGGCCTGCTGGCACTGGACGCCAAGGTCAATCTGGACGCCAATGCGCTGTACCGGCAGCCGGCGCTGGAGGCCCTGCGCGACAGCGGCCAGGAGGATCCCCGTGAACTGGCGGCCGCGGCGCATCAGTTGAACTACATCAGCCTGGACGGCAACATCGGCTGCATGGTCAACGGCGCCGGCCTGGCCATGGCCACCATGGACCTGGTGAAACTGCACGGCGGGGCGCCGGCCAACTTTCTCGATGTCGGCGGCGGCACCACCGCCGAGCGGGTGGCCGAGGCGTTCAAGCTGGTCCTATCCGACCCCAAGGTGTGCGCCGTGCTGGTCAACATCTTCGGCGGCATCGTGCGCTGCGACCTGATTGCCGAGGGCATCATCCGGGCGGTGCGCGACGTGCGCATCGACGTGCCGCTGGTGGTCCGGTTGCAGGGCACCAAAGCCGCCGAAGGGCGCGCGCTGCTCGCCGACAGCGGGCTCGAACTGCAGACCGCCGGCAGCCTGAGCGAGGCGGCGGACAAGGTGGTTGCCGCTGCGGCCGGTGCCGGTGCCAGCACCGGTTCCGCCTGACGGCGTACCCGGGCCATCGACTGAGCACATCAGACAGGAGTGCGCCATGGGCGTCTTGGTCGACAATGACACGCGGGTGATCTGCCAGGGCTTTACCGGCCGGCAGGGCACCTTTCACAGCGAGCAGGCAATAGCCTACGGCACGCGCATGGTCGGCGGCGTGACGCCTGGCAAGGGCGGGCAGTCGCATCTGGGCTTGCCGGTGTTCGACACCGTGCATGACGCGGTGCACGAGGCGGGCGCCAATGCCAGCATGATCTATGTGCCGGCGGCCTTCGCCGCGGACGCCATCCTGGAGGCCGCGGACGCCGGCATCGAGGTGATCGTCTGCATCACCGAAGGCATCCCGGTGCTCGACATGCTGCGGGTCAAGGCCGCCCTGGCTGGTCGCGACACCGTGCTGATCGGCCCGAACTGCCCCGGCATCATCACCCCCGGCGCCTGCAAGATCGGCATCATGCCCGGCGCCATCCACCAACCGGGTCGGGTGGGGATCGTCTCGCGCTCCGGCACCCTGACCTACGAGGCCGTGTTCCAGACCAGCGTCGATGGCCTGGGCCAGAGTACCTGCATCGGCATCGGCGGCGATCCCATCCAGGGTCTGGACTTCGTCGACTGTCTGCGGCTGTTCGAGGCGGACCCCCGCACCGAGGCGATCCTGATGGTTGGGGAGATCGGCGGCAGCGCCGAGGAGGCCGCCGCGGCCTATATCCGCGACCACGGGACCAAGCCCGTGGTGGCCTATATCGCCGGCGTGACGGCCCCGCCGGGCAAGCGCATGGGGCATGCGGGCGCCATCGTCACCGGCGGCGCGGGCACTGCCGAGGGCAAGTATCAGGCGCTTGAGTCGGCGGGGGTTGCCACCGTGCGCTCGCCGGCGGAGATGGGCGCCCGCGTGGCCGCACTGCTCGGAGTTTGAGCACACCCGCCTGAACAGATCCGTCGTCTTGCTTGGCTTCGCCGGTTGGGTGTCGTCGAAATGCGTATATACTGACGCCTGCGGCCATTGGCGCAGTGGCAAACAGAGTTTCCGGAGAGCAACATGAAAAAGGTCGAAGCCATCATCAAACCCTTCAAGCTGGATGACGTGCGCGAGGCGCTGTCACAAGCCGGCATCACCGGCATGACCGCCATCGAGGTGAAGGGATTCGGACGCCAGAAGGGCCACACCGAGCTCTACCGCGGAGCGGAGTACGTGGTGGACTTCCTGCCCAAGGTGAAGATCGAGCTGGTGATCGCGGATGATCAGCTGGACGCCTGCATCGAGGCGGTGACCAAGTCCGCCCGCACCGGCAAGATCGGCGATGGCAAGATCTTCGTCAGCACCATCGACCGGGTGATCCGCATCCGCACCGGCGAGGAGGACGAGGCTGCCGTCTGACTCGGCGCCCCGGGCGAACACCGGGGCGGGCAACCGAGTCGCCTTCGTTGCCCCCCTGTCCGAGCAAGGTGCTGCATGTCCCGGCCCGGATGGCGCCCCGGATGTTGGCCCGGACGGCGGCCCTGGGCCGAAAGCTGGTTGTCGATGGCGAGACGTCAGTTCTCGTCCAGCGACAGATAATCCCAGATCTTGCGCCCGAGGCTGATCTCGTCCGGCGCCGGCTCGTCGTCGATGAAGCGGCCGGCCTGACGGTTGAGGTCGAGTACGCGGCGGGCGTCGGCCGCCAGGCGCTCCTCGCCCAGGGCGTCGTAGGCCTGGATCAGGATCTCCAGCGCATCCTCCACCGCAGAGGTGCGCTGGAACCGCTCGATGACGTACTGGGCGCGGTTGGCGGCGGCCACGTAGGCACCGCGCTTCATGTAGTAGCGGGCCACATGGACCTCGTTCTTGGCGAGGTTGCTGCGCAGATAGAGCATGCGCTGGCGCGCGTCGGCGGCGTACTTGCTGTCCGGGAAGCGCCGCACCAGTTCGTTGAAGTCCTGAAAGGCATCCAGCGCCGATCCCGGGTCGCGCTGCGATGCATCGGTCGGGATGAAACGATCGATGAAGCCGACGCTGCGGTTGTAGTTGACGATGCCCTTCATGTAGTAGGCATAATCGACGAACGGATTCTGCGGATATAGCTTGATGAAGCGATCGGCGGCGGCAATCGCCTGTTCGGGCTCATCCGACTTGTAGTAGGCGTAGGCGATGTCGAGCTGTCCCTGCATGGCGTAGCGGCCAAACGGGTAGCGGGTCTCGAGCTTGCGGTACAGCTCGATGGCGCGCTTGTAGTTGGCGCTGTCCATCTCCCGGGCGGCCTTGTTGTAGATCTCGCTCGCAGACCATCCCTCGGTCTCGTCGAACTCCTTGCCGAGGATGCCGCAGCCACTCAGGGCGATGGCCATGATCAGAACGGGTACCAGAAAAGATATGACTGCACGAAACACGGATACGCCCGCTTGCCCGGAAACCTGTCCGGCAGTATAGCGGAACTCGCGCTACGACATGGCCACCCTTTTCGACGACGACGGCATCGACACCGATGTATGCCGGGACCTCACCCTGGACAGCGCGGACGCGGGTCGGCGTCTGGACCAGGCGTTGTCGGCACGGCTGCCGGAGTTCTCTCGCGCCCGGATCCAGGGCTGGATCGAGGACGGCGCCGCCACGCTGGACGGCCAGCGGGTGCGTCCGCGCCAGCGGGTGCACGGGGGCGAACAGGTGCGCATCCGTGCCCACATCGAGGCAACGGCCCGGTGCCTGCCGGAACCGGTGCCACTGTCCGTGGTGTTCGAGGACGCCCATCTGCTGGTGATCGACAAGCCCGCCGGGCTGGTGGTGCATCCGGCGGCCGGAAACTGGCAGGGCACCCTGCAGAACGGGCTGCTGTACCGCGATCCATCGCTGGCGCGGCTGCCCCGCTGCGGCATCGTGCATCGGCTGGACAAGGACACCAGCGGACTGCTGGTGGTGGCGAAGACCCTGCGTGCGCACAAGTCCCTGACCGAACAGCTGCAGGCGCGCACCGTCAAACGCGAATATCGCGCGTTGGTGGTGGGTGAGCTGGTGAGCGGCGGTCGCGTGGAGGCCCCCATCGGACGCCACCCGACACGCCGCACCAGCATGGCGGTGGTCGCCGACGGGCGCCCGGCGGTGACCGAGTACCAGGTCCTGCAGCGCTACCCCGGCCACACCCTGCTGGCGGTCCGACTGCAAACCGGCCGCACCCATCAGATCCGCGTGCACATGGCGCACCTGCGCCACCCCCTCGTCGGCGACCCGCTGTATGGCGGCCGCTTCAGGCCCCCGCGCGGCGCCTCTGCCGCAATGACCGTGGCCCTGCGGGACTTTCCGCGTCAGGCGCTGCATGCCATCCGCCTCGGCCTGCAGCATCCGGAAGATGGACGGCCCATGAGCTGGGAATGCCCGCTGGCCGAGGATTTCGCGCGGCTGCTGCAACAATTGGAGTCCGATGGTGTCACATGACCCGTGGACCGACGCCGACGCCTGTACCGATCCGGGGACCCAGCCGGGGTCTAACATGCGGGCGGATCAGCAAGCGACACTGGTTCGCAGTCTGATCCGGCCGGACTGGCCGGCGCCGCCACAGGTGCGGGCATTCACCACCACGCGCCATGGCGGTGTCAGCCATGGTGCCCATGCCGGCCTGAACCTGGCCGACCATGTGAACGATGATCCGGCCTGCGTGGCCGTCAACCGGCAACGTCTGCGCCGCGCCCTGGCGTTGCCGGCCGAGCCTGTCTGGCTGACCCAGGTGCATGGCTGTGACGTGCATTGCCCGGACGAGAACGGCAACGGAACCGACAGCCTAGCGGACATCGGCGACGATGCGGCACCGTTCGCCTCCGCCGGCCCCCGCGCCGATGCCGTCGTCAGCCGTCGTCCGCACCTGGTGTGTGCCGTGCTGACCGCCGACTGCCTGCCGCTGCTGTTGTGTGACCAGGCCGGCACACGGGTTGGAGCGGTACATGCGGGCTGGCGCGGGCTGCTTGCCGGCGTGATCGAGGCCGCGGTGCAGCGGATGCTGGCCATCGGCGACCCGCGCCCGACTCAACTCCTGGCCTGGCTCGGACCGGCCATCGGACCCTCAGCCTTCGAGGTCGGTGCGGAGGTCCGGGAACAATTTTGTGACGCCGCGGACGCGGCGAGCCGGGCGTTCAGGCCGACCGGGCAGGGACGTTACCTGGCGGATCTTTACACCCTTGCGCGCCAGCGTCTGACATCGATGGGTGTGCAGCGGGTCAGCGGCGGCCGGTATTGCACCCTGAGCGACCCGGCGCGGTTCTACTCATACCGGCGCGACGGATCCACCGGACGCATGGCGTCGCTGATCTGGCTCGATCCGGGCCGTTCGCGTTGAACTTGCGGCCGGACAGCATTATTGTCGCCTATTCGGGCCGATGTCCGCCGTGAACCAGCAGCTGTAGGTAAGTTATGATCAAACGCATCATCCAGATGTCCATCGGCGTGATCTCCATCGGCGCGCTTGTGGCGGCCCTGGGCGTCGCCCCCGCCAGCGCCGAATTGCGCACGGTCGGACTGTCGGATCTCTTCCCCAACGATCGCCAGGCCAAGACCACCCTGGTGATCAACAAGGTCCTGGAGCGATTCCACTACCGTCCGTTCCGGCTCGACGACGCCTTCGCCGAAGAGACCATCATGAATTACTTCGAGGACCTGGACGCCAATCGGTCGTTCTTCCTCGAACGCGACATCACCCGCTTCACCCGCGGCGCCAGCCGCCTGGACGACGACCTCGCCAAGGGCCGGCTGGATACCGCCTTCGATATCTTTCGCGTCTATCGCGTGCACGTGGACAACCGCATCGAGCATGCCCTGGAACTGCTGGAGGGCGATTTCGATTTCAGCGTGCCGGAGACCTACCAGTTCGACCGGGCGGACGCCCCCTGGCCGAGGACCGACAGCGAGCTCGACGAGATCTGGCGCAAGCGGGTCAAGTACGACTATCTGGTACTGAAGCTCGCCGACAAGCGCGACGCGGACATCCGCGAGCAGCTGCGCAAGCGCTACGAGGGCATCGCCCGGCGTGTGCACCAGCTGACCGCGGACGATGTCTACCAGACCTTCGTCAACGCCTACACCCGCACGCTGGAGCCCCATACCAGCTATATGTCGCCGAGCACCTCGGAGAATTTCGACATCAGCATGCGGCTGAAACTGGAGGGCATCGGCGCGGTGCTGAGCGGAGATACCGAGTACACCGTGATTCAGCGCACCATCCCCGGCGGACCCGCGCGCCAGTCCGGTCAGGTCCACGCCGGCGACAAGATCATCGGGGTGGCTCAGGGCCTCGACGGCCCGATGGAAGACGTGGTCGGCTGGCGCCTGCAGGACGTGGTGGACAAGATCCGCGGTCCCAAGGGGTCGGTGGTGCGGCTGCTGGTGCTACCCAAGTCCGAAGGCTCCGCCGGCCGTACGCGGGTGGTGAAGCTGGTGCGCAACGAGATCCAGCTGGAGGACCAGGCCGCCAGCGCCGAGGTCATCGACGTGCCGGTGGGCACCACCGTCGCGCGCATCGGTGTCATTGAGCTGCCCGCCTTCTACCGCGACTTCCGCGCCGAGTCAGAGGGCAACCGCAACTTCACCAGCACCACCCGGGATGTGCGCAAGCTGATCGCGGACCTGAAGCGCCAGGGCATCGACGGTCTGGTGATCGATCTGCGGGGCAACGGCGGCGGCTCCCTGACAGAGGCCACGTCCCTGACCGGCCTGTTCATCGACGAGGGCCCCGTGGTTCAGGTGAAGGACGCCCTGGGCAAAGTGGAGGTCGAACTCGATCCGGCCCCGGGCCTGGTCTACAGCGGCCCGCTGGCAGTGCTGGTGGATCGCAACAGTGCCTCGGCGTCGGAGATCTTCGCCGGCGCCATCCAGGACTACGGTCGCGGCGTCATCATCGGCGAACCCACTTTCGGCAAGGGCACGGTGCAGACACTGGTGGACCTTGACCGCTACGTACCGGGCGACAGCAGCGACCTGGGCCGCCTGCGCCTGACCATGGCGGAGTTCTACCGCGTCAGCGGCGGCAGCACCCAGCTCAAGGGCGTGGAGCCGGACATCTACTTCGACTTCGGCCTCGACGCCGGCGACCACGGCGAGCGCTCGCTGGAGAACGCACTGCCCTGGAACAAGATCCGGCCGGCGCGCTATGCCCGCTACCAGGGCGCGGATGTCGACTGGTTGCGGCGGCGCTCGGCGGAGCGTACCGCCGCCGACGACGGGTTCCGTATGCTCAGCGCCCGTGGACGGCTGCTCAGCGAGATCAGCAACGAGCAGCAGGTCTCGCTGCGCGAGGCGGATCGTCGGGCGGAATCCGAGCGCCGCGACGGTATCCTGAAGGACGAGCGCGACAAGTTCCTGCGCACCCGCGGTGTGGAGCCGGTGGACGAGGACGCCGAGGACGTGGACGAGGACGCACTGGAGGCACAACAAAAGATCATCGACCGCATTCAGGCGGAAGAGGCGGCCCGCATCCTGGCGGATGTGATCATCGAGCAGGGCGCGGCCCAGCGCCCGCGCGCCGCCATGCGCAACTGATGCCTGACGACGGATCGACGTTCGACCATGTCTGTTTCTGATCACGCCGGCAGTGTGCCGCGGCGGCGTTTGCAGGCCGTGAGCCACCCCGAGTTGCGTGCGTTGCTGACGCGCAACCTCATCGGGCTGGAAAAGGAGGCCCTGCGCATCAACGCCGACGGCACCGTGGCGCTGACGCCGCATCCGATGGCGTTGGGCTCCGCCCTGGCACATCCGCACATCACCACGGACTTCTCCGAGGCCCTGCTCGAGCTGGTGACGCCGGCCCTGTCCTCGCCGGCACATGTGCTGGCATTCCTGCACGACCTGCACCTGTTCGTCTATCGCCATCTCGGTGATGAGCGGCTGTGGGCTGCGAGCATGCCCTGTGCCTTGGGCGATGCGCCTGGAGACGCGCTGGACGACGACGCCCGCATCCCGCTGGCCCGTTACGGTGACTCCAACGCCGCGCAGATGAAGACCGTCTATCGCCGCGGCCTCAGCAACCGCTACGGGCGCACCATGCAGATCATCGCTGGCGTGCATTTCAACTTCTCCGTCGCCGAAGACTTCTGGCCCCTGTATCAGCAGACCGAGGGCAACGCCAGCGACGCCATGGCGTTCCGCTCCGAGGCTTACATGGGCATGGTGCGCAACCTGCAGCGCCTCGGCTGGCTGGTGCCTTACCTGTTCGGTGCCTCGCCGGCGGTGTGCCGCTGCTTCGTGCAGGGGACCGAGAACGATCTGCAGGTCTTCGATGACAGCACGCTGTACTACCCGTACGCCACCTCGTTGCGCATGGGCGACATCGGCTATCAGAATCGCCAGGAGGAGGGCACCGGCATGAAGGCGTGCTACGACAGCCTCGATGCCTATGTGCGCAGCCTGACCTGGGCCATCGAGACGCCCTGCCCGCGCTACGAGGGCATCGGCATCAAGCGTGACGGGCGCTGGCAGCAACTCAACGACCACGTGCTGCAGATCGAGAACGAGTACTACAGCACCGTGCGGCCGAAACAGCTCACCGACTGGATGGAGCGTCCGACCCTGGCCCTGCGGCGGCGGGGTGTGCGCTACGTGGAACTGCGCTCGGTGGATGTGAATCCGTTCGAGCCACTGGGCATCGACGAGCCGCAGATGCGCTTCCTCAGCGTGTTCATGCTGCACGCCCTGCTGCTGGACAGCCCGCGCATCGATGCCCGCGAGCGCCGCCTGATCGACGCCAACCACCTGCTGGCCGCGCATCGCGGCCGGGAACCCGGACTGCGGCTCGGCCGCCCCGAGGGCGAGATCGCCCTGGATGCCTGGGCGCTGGAGACCCTGGACGCCATGCAGGCGGTGGCGGAGCTGCTGGACGGCGGCGCCGACGGCCCCCACGGCGCCAGCCTGCGCGCCCAGCGCCACAAGATCCTGGAGCCGGACGCGACACCCTCCGCCCGCATGCTGGCGGAGATGCGTGCTTCAGGCGAGGGCTTTGCGCAATTCACCCGCCGCCTGACCGAGGGCCATCGCGAGCATTTTCGCGCCACCCCGCTGGACCCCGAACACGAGGCCTGGCTGCGCGGGCTCGCGGCGGCCTCGTTCGACCGCCAACGCACCATCGAGGCGGCGGACGACATGGACTTCGACACCTTCATGGAGACCTACTTCGCCCAAAGCGAGGCGCACCCGCTGGAGCTGGCGTCGCCGTTCCCGCTTTGAGTCGCCTTATCCGGCCCCGCCTCGCGAGATCCGTCGCATCATCCGGTCCAGCGCCCGGGTAGACAGCAGCCGGCGCGTAATGCCCAGCAGATAGGTCGGAAAGGTCACGTAATAACGCGGCCTGGGTCGCGGACTCTCCAGGGCATGCACCAGTTTGCGCAGCACCGCCTCCGGCGGCAACGTGAAGGGCTGGGCAGGACCCTCACGGGTCAGGCGCTGTTCCGTCCGCCGGTAGGTCTCCCGGAACACGCTGACGTCGCGGTTGATGTTGCGCCGATAGGCGGCATAGCCGTTCTCGCGGAAGCGGCTCAGGATGGGGCCGGGCTCGATCAGCGCCACATGGATTCCGCTGCCCGCCAGTTCCAGACGCAGGGTGTCGGTGAGGCCCTCCAGGGCGAACTTGCTTGCCACATAGGCACCGCGCAGGGGCAGGGCGACCAGACCCAGCACTGAGCTGTTCTGCACGATGCGGCCATGGCCCTGGGCGCGCATCAACGGGATCACCCGCCGGGTCAGGTCATGCCAGCCGAACAGGTTGGTCTCGAACTGGGCCCGCAGCACCTCCCGCGTCAGGTCCTCCACCGCACCGGGCTGGCCGTAGGCGCCATTGTTGAACAGGGCATCCAGCCGTCCGCCGGTCAGCGCCAGGGTCTGCGCAAGCCCGTCGGCGATGCTGTCGGGGTCGTCCAGGTCCAGGCGCACGGCGGTCAGTCCGGCATCGCGCAGGCGCGCCACGTCCTCCGCTCGCCGCGCCGACGCGATCACCTGCCAGCCCCGGGCCCGCAGGCCCCGGGCACAGGCAAGGCCGATGCCGCTGGAACAGCCGGTGATGAGGATGCTGCGAACGGTGTCAGGCATGGGCGCGTCGTCGGGAAGATCTGTAAACAACGATTAAAGTATACCCGCTGAACTCGGACTCGCGGAATTCGCGTCGGACCACTTGAATCCGGGCGGTTCAACCCTACAATCCGCGGGTTGCTTCTATGGATGATGACGCGAGGAAACCTCCCGATGCCGATCTACGCCTATCGTTGTGAAGAGTGCGGCCACGAGCTGGATGCGCTGCAGAAGATCAGCGATCCGCCCCTGACCGAATGTCCCGCCTGCGGGGCCGAGGCCCTGAAGAAACAGCTGACCGCCGCGGCCTTCCGGCTGAAGGGCGGCGGCTGGTACGAGACCGACTTCAAGAAGGACGGCAAGAAGAACCTGCATGATGCCGGCGACAAGGCCCCATCCGGCGATGCCGCCGGCAAGGCGGACAAGCCGGCAGACAAGGCCGCTGCCGAGCCGGCCGCCAAATCAGCCACCAAACCCGCCAAGGACACCGGTACAGCGGCCGGCAAGGGCGCCGCTTCAGGCTCCCCGAAGGCCGCCGCCTAGCGCCATCGCTTGCGCAAGGCCGCGACCGGCGGTATGGTGCGGGGTTTTTTCGGGCGCCGCTCACGGCGCCCGGACGGCTCCACTCTTACGGGATCGAACGGCATGCGCAGTCACTATTGCGGCGAGCTCGACAGCAGTCTCATCGACCAGGAGGTCCGGCTTTGCGGCTGGGTCCACCGCCGGCGCGACCACGGCGGCGTCATCTTCGTGGATCTGCGCGACCGCGGTGGGCTGGTACAGGTGGTCTTCGATCCGGACGACGCCGCCATGTTCGCCAGCGCAGAACAGGTCCGCAACGAGTTCGTGCTGGCGGTGCAGGGACGCGTCCGTCGGCGCCCGGAGGGCACCGAGAATCCGAGCATGGCCACCGGTGAGGTGGAGGTGCTGGCCACCCGGCTGACGGTGCTGAACAGCGCCGATACGCCGCCGTTCCAGCTCGACGACTACCATGCGGACGTCTCGGAGGAGATCCGTCTGCGCTACCGCTATGTGGATCTGCGCCGTCCGGAGATGCAGGAGCGCCTGCGCACCCGCAGCCGCATCACCCAGTCACTGCGCAACTTCCTCGACGAACACGGCTTTCTCGACATCGAGACGCCGATCCTGACCAAGTCCACCCCGGAAGGGGCGCGGGACTACCTGGTGCCGAGCCGCGTGCACCCGGGCGAATTCTACGCGTTGCCGCAGTCTCCCCAGCTGTTCAAGCAGCTGCTGATGATGTCCGGCATGGACCGGTACTACCAGGTGGCGCGCTGTTTCCGCGACGAGGACCTGCGCGCCGACCGTCAGCCGGAATTCACTCAGCTGGACATCGAGACCTCGTTCCTGGACGAGGACGCCCTGACCGGCATGATGGAGGAGATGATCCGCCGCCTGTTCAAGCAGGTGCTGGACGTCGACCTGCCACAGCCGTTCCCGCGCATGAGCTATGCCGAGGCCATGCGCCGTTTCGGCTCCGACCGGCCGGACCTGCGCGTACCGCTGGAACTGGTGGACGTGGCAGACCTGATGGGCGAGGTGGAGTTCAAGGTCTTCGCCGGCCCGGCGCAGGATCCGGCGGGGCGCGTGGTGGCGCTGCGCCTGCCGGGGGGCGGCGAGCTGACCCGCAAGGAGATCGACGAATATACCCAGTTCGTCGGCATCTACGGCGCCAAGGGCCTGGCCTACATCAAGGTCAATGCCTGGTCGGAGAAGGGGCGCGAAGGTCTGCAGTCGCCCATTCTGAAGTTCCTGCCTGATTCTGCCGTGGACGGCATCATGCAGCGCACCGGCGCCGAGGACGGCGACCTGATCTTCTTCGGCGCCGACACCGCCACGGTGGTCAACGAATCCATCGGCGCGCTGCGGGTGCGGCTGGGTCGCGACCGTGGGCTGATGCAGGAGGGCTGGCAGCCGCTCTGGGTGGTGGACTTCCCGATGTTCGAGCGTGATTCCCACACCGGTCGCTGGGTGGCGCTTCATCACCCGTTCACCGCCCCGAAGGAAGACCAGCTCGCGCAGTTGGAAGCGGACCCGGGCCGGGTGGAATCCCGCGCCTACGACCTGGTGCTCAATGGCACCGAGGTGGGCGGCGGCTCCATCCGTATCCACCGCGAGGATGTGCAGCGGCGCATCTTCCGGCTGCTGCAGATCACCGACGAGCAGGCCAACGACCGCTTCGGCTTCCTGCTCGATGCCCTCAAGTACGGCTGTCCGCCCCACGGCGGCATCGCCTTCGGTCTGGATCGGCTGGTGATGCTGATGACCGGCAGCGGCTCCATTCGTGATGTCATGGCCTTCCCGAAGACCCAGACCGCCAGCTGCCTGCTCACCGACGCGCCATCCGCCGTCGACGAGATCCAGCTGAAGGAACTGGCCCTGCGCATCCGGCTGCGGGCTTAGCCTTGCAAGGCAAACGTCCGATCTCGGTGCTGGTGGTGGTCTTCACCACCGCCGGGGAGTATCTGCTGATGCGCCGCGTGCGCCCGGCGGATTTCTGGCAGTCGGTCACCGGCAGCCTGCACGGCGGCGAGACGCCGCGCAGCGCCGCCCTGCGGGAACTGCGCGAGGAGACCGGCCTGCTCGGGGCGGCCAGCCTGATCGACCTGCACCAGTCACGCCTGTTCCCCATCGTCCAGGCCTGGCGGCACCGCTACGCCCAGGGTGTCTGCTTCAATCGCGAGCACTGGTTCGCATTGCCGTTGCCCCACCGGCGCATCATCCGGCTCAACGCCGCGGAGCACGGCCAGTACGTCTGGCTGACGCTGGACAAGGCGCTGCAGCTTGCGGGTTCCTGGACCAACCGCGAGGCCATGCGCCTGATCGCGGCCATGGGGCAGTCGTTGCCGCCGGCCGCCGGGCCAGCACCTGCCGCCGGATGACCACCATCGTCGCTCCGCCGCCACATGCATCCGGGGCGCTGGTCCTCGGCTGGCGCGAATGGGTGGCCCTGCCGCAGCTGGGCCTTCCCGCGATCAAGGCCAAGGTGGATACCGGCGCCCGCACGTCGGCGCTACATGCCTTCCAGGTGGAGACCGAGACGCTCGACGGCACCGAAATGGTGTGCTTCTCGGTCCACCCGCTGCAGGGGCGTACCGACCTGGTGGTGCGCTGTCGGGCACCGCTGCTGGAATGGCGTACCGTCAGCGATTCCGGTGGTCATCGGGAGTTGCGTTGCGTCATCGCCAGCACCCTGCACATCGCCGGCCAGGTGTGGCCCATCGAACTGACCCTGACCGATCGCGATTCCATGCGTTTTCGCATGCTGCTCGGACGCACCGCGCTGACGGGACGGGCCCTGGTGGATCCCCGGTCGTCCTACCTGGCCGCGGGGCGGCCGGCGCATCCCGCCGACGCCTACCGCGCGCCAGACCACGCCGGCTGACAGCGCGCCGGCCAATGTCTTTCTTTCAGGGCATGTTGCTTGTGGTGCCGGGCACATAGATGTAGGCCTTGGGCACATCGGCACCGACGACCTTGATGGCGCTGCTCTCGAAGAAGCTGCCAAGGCTTACCCGGCGGCCCGCGGGGAACTCGCCGATGGTAAAGCCCGTTCCGGTCACCCGATAGCTGCCGCTGCCCGGCGGCATCTCGAAGAAGACCCGGCAGGGATTGGACCGGCAGCTGCCGGTATCGCCCGGCGCCAGGGTGATCTCGCCCCAGTCGCTGACAAAGCGTCCGTTCGTCTCGCAGCCTACCAGCAACAGCAGGGCGAGCATCGGGACAAGGACCAGGGCAGGGCGGTGGTCTGTGCGCATGGATGTCTGCTCCTCAATGGTTCTGTCGCCACCGATTCGGATTGTCTGTCAGGTCAGCCACCGGTTTTGCCATGGTGCTTGCCCTTGGCGAGCTCGACACGCAGTTGCGGCAGCAGTTCGCTGAAGCGTGCGATCGCCGGGAATTCATCAATGGCCTGGGCCTGGCGGCGGGAATCCGGGGCCGTGATGGCAAGCAACCAGCGAAAACCATAGTTCCGCGCCGTGCGCAGCACCGCCAGATTGTCGTCGACGAACAGCGTGCGTGCCGGGTCGAACGGCTCGGCCCCCTGGACCCGCTCCCAGAACCCCGGCGCCTCCTTGGGCAGGGCCAGATCGTGGGCGCAGACGATGTGCTCCAGGTGTCCCTGCAGCCGGGTGCGCTCCAGCTTCAGCGCAATGGACTTCTGGTGCGCATTGGTGACCAGGACGCGGCGCTTGCCGTACCGCTGCAGGGCGTCGAGAAAGTCCAGCACGAATGGGTGCACGGCGATCAGATGGTCCACCTCGGACTTCAGGGTGGCGATGTCCAGGCCGAGTTCCCGGCTCCAGTGGTCCACGCAGTACCAGTCCAGCGTGCCCTGGATGCGACGGTAGCGGGGCAGGATGTCCTCCTTGGCCCGGGTGATGCTCAGGCCAAGCTTCTCGGCATAGCGCCGAGGTACATGCTCGAGCCAGAAATGGTTGTCGAAATAGAGATCCAGCAGTGTGCCGTCCATGTCCAGAAAGACAGTGTCGATGGCGTCCCAGTCGAAGCGCGGCGTGCCGTCGGAGGTGGCGTTGTTCATGGCGAGTATCCGGTGCGTTCGGGTGGTCGGTGGGTTGAGGCTCGGGAATTCCATCGCCCAACGGGTATACTTCGGCGGCCGGCAGACGTTGGCAGACATCGGCAGACACTGGAGGACGAGCCATGCATCATGACCCATCGCGGCGGCCAGCGCCCACCGCCACGCGCGCACTGAATCTGCTGGGCGCGGCCGCGATCATTGTGAGTCTGACGCTGGCGGCAACTCCGGCAGCAACGCTTGCCGACGCACCGGCAGCCGTCGGTGGTGCGCTGGATGCACAGGCCCTGTACGGCTTCGACGATTTCCCGCGGGAGACGGTGCTGGAATACCCGTCGTGGTTCAAGACGCCCTTCCTGGACTTGCCCGCGGACCAGGCGGAGGCCGTGGCGAACGGCCGCAATCTGGTGGTCTACTTCGGTCAGAAGCGATGCGCGTACTGCCATCAGCTCATGGATGTCAATTTCGGCCTGCCGGACATTGTCGCCTATACGCGCAAGCACTTCGACATCGTGCCCATGGATGTCTGGGGGGTCGGCGAGGTCACCGACCTGCAGGGGCAGGTGCTCACCGAACGCCAGTTCGCGCTGCGCGAGAAGACCAATTTCACGCCGTCGCTGCTGTTCTACGACGCACAGGGCAACGAGGTGCTGCGCCTGCGCGGCTATTATCCGCCCTACCAATTCCGCGCTGCGCTGGAGTACGTGGCCGACGCGCATTACCGCAACGAGAGTTTTCCCGACTACCTGGCCCGCGGCGACAACCGCATGGTGTTCGAGCCCGGCGACCTCAACGAGGCAGACTTCTTTGTGCCGCCCCCGTACGACCTCAACCGCACCCTGATGCCCAGCGAGCGACCGCTGGCGGTCTTCTTCGAACAAGGCGACTGCCACGCCTGTGATGTGCTGCACGGCCAGGCCCTGCGCGAGCCCACCATCCTGCGCCAGTTTGCCCAGATCGACAGCGTGCAGCTCGACATGTGGGCAGACACCCCGGTGATCACCCCGTCCGGCGAACGGACCACCGCCCACGACTGGGCGCGGGAGCTGGGCTTGTTCTATGCGCCCTCGGTGCTGTTCTTCGACGAACAGGGCAGGGAACTGCTGCGCGTGGACTCCGTGGTGGGTTTCTACCGGTTGCGCAGCGTGCTCAACTACATCGCCACCAAGGCCTATCTGGATCAGCCGGATTATCAGCGCTGGCGCCTGTCCCAGGCCTTCTGACCTGCCCGATCCGACACATCGGTTCGGGTTCGAGCATGGTGTGCTACGAGACCGTTGCCACTGACCGATGGGGCGGGTCCGTCTAGGGAGCGCGAGGCTCAGGCCTGGTCTTCGGGGAATGTTGATCTATTCTGCATTTCCCGCGCGGGGCAGGAGGCCCCGCCATTTTCAGCGGCGCACGCGGCTGAAAATGCAGCGATGCGGAAACCGCGTTTTCCAAGCGCGTGCTGATTGTTGGCCTGGAGGCCAATAAATCGGCGCCTCCTTAGTCCTCGCAGGACAGACCGTGGGCGATCAGCCCCTCCTCGAAGTGATCCGAGATCATCGGATGCGCCAGTACATATTCCGCGGCGCGGATACTGAAGTCGCCAAGGGCGTCATCCACTGCCTGCTCCCACTCGTCGATGGCATAATCGCCGCGGCCCAGCCACATCAGCGCCACCAGTTCGGCCCGCTGACGTTCGGACATGTCCTCGACGATGCCGCGGAACTCCGCCAGGGTATAGTCGTCCATGTGGTCGGCGAGCACTTGCAGCGCCCAGTCCTCCGTGGGGCTGTTCGGAATCTCCGGAATCACCACCTCTTCCTTGGCCTGGAACTCACGGGCCAGCGCAATCAGATTGCACAGGGTCTCCAGCCGAATATGCAGTCGCATTCTGGTCTCCTCGGGGCCACATTCATCACGGCCCAACTATCAGACCCGAGTGTATACCCAGGGCTGGTCTCCGGAGGCTGACCAGGAACAAGTCCGGCGCAATCGTTGCTGGGGCAGGGTTTGTAGTATTCGCTAGCGGGATGCTGACTATTGGCCGCTCGGGCTTGCCAGCAACACGATGGCCCGTATACTCTGCTGCACTGCACAAATTGGCCTCGGATCCGGCCCAACAAACTAACATCAGGACTCGAAACCAGAGGAGTACGATGACAACCAACCGCCCTGTCTTCCTGGAACCCTGGCGCATCAGGCTGCCCGTTCCAGGTGTCGTTTCGATCCTGCACCGCGTCAGCGGCGTGCTGATGGTGCTGGCCATACCGGTGCTGGCTGCGTTGTTCGCGACGGCCCTGTCCGGTCCCGCGGGCTTCGCCAGCGTGGCCGGCCTGGTCTCACAGCCACTGGTCAGGCTCCTGCTGCTGCTGATGGCCTGGGCCCTGCTGCACCATCTGTTTGCCGGGGTTCGCTACCTGCTCATCGACCTGGGCTGGGGCGTGGATCGCCCCGCCGCTCGCCGCAGCGCCTGGACGGCCCTGTTCGCCGCCTTGGCGGTCACTCTCTTCATCGGTGGGGGAATGCTGCTATGAGTCGCCGTGCCTCCGGACTGAAGGCCTGGGTGATCCAGCGGGTCAGCGCCATCTACCTGGCCCTGTTCGGCACCTACCTGGCCATCCGCTTCGCCTTTGCCGCGCCCGCCGACCATGCCGCCATGATCGCCTGGGTGACCACGCCCTGGGTGGCCGTGGGGCTGCTGGTTTTCGTCCCCGTGCTGCTGGCCCATGCCTGGGTCGGCATCCGTGATGTCCTCATGGACTATGTCAAGCCCATCGGCCTTCGGGTCACTGCCCTGAGCCTGTTCGGCTTGCTATTTCTCGCCTCCGGACTCTGGGCCGTGCAGGCCATCATCGTCGCCCGGATCGCCTGATCCCGGCCCCAGCAGCGGAATCCGTCATGCCCATACCTCACAGAAAATTCGACGCCCTGATCATCGGCGCCGGCGGCGCCGGACTCAACGCGGCGCTGCGCCTTGCCAGCGCCGACCTGCGGGTGGCCGTGGTGTCGAAGGTGTTCCCCACCCGCTCCCATACCGTCGCCGCTCAGGGCGGCGTCAATGCCGCCCTGGCCAATGTGCTGCCGGACAACTGGCATTGGCACATGTTCGACACCGTCAAGGGCTCCGACTACCTGGGTGACCAGGACGCCATCGAGTATATGTGCCGCGAGGCCATCCCGACGGTCTACGAACTGGAACACGCCGGCGTGCCCTTCTCGCGGCTCGACAACGGCAAGATCTACCAGCGCGCCTTCGGCGGCCAGAGCCAGGACTTCGGCGGCGACCAGGCGGCGCGCACCTGTGCGGCGGCCGACCGCACCGGGCACGCCATCCTGCACACGCTGTATCAACAGAACGTCCGCGCCAGGACCCACTTCTTCGACGAATACTTCGCCGTCGACCTGATCCGCGACGAAGAGGGCGTGGCCATCGGCGCGCTGACGCTGGACATCGAGACCGGCGAGCCCCTGGTCATCGAGGCCAAGTCGACGCTGCTGGCCACCGGCGGCAACGGCCAGGTCTTCCGCACCACCACCAACGCCTTCATCAACACCGGCGACGGCATGGCCATGGCCCTGCGCGCGGGCGTTCCGCTGCAGGACATGGAGTTCTACCAGTTCCATCCCACCGGCGTCGCCGGCAAGGGCATGCTGATTACCGAGGGCGCCCGCGGCGAGGGCGGCTTCCTGGTCAACGCCGACGGCGAGCGCTTCATGGAGCGCTACGCACCGCGCGCCCTTGACCTGGCCAGCCGCGACGTGGTGTCCCGCTCCATGGTCACCGAGATCCGCGAAGGCCGCGGCTGCGGGCCGAACAAGGACCACGTGCTGCTCAAGCTGGACCACCTGGGCGCCGATGTGGTGCACCACCGACTGCCGGGCATCAGCGACATCTGCCGCGTCTTCCTCGGCATCGATCCGGCCAAGGACGCGATTCCTGTATTCCCCACCGCGCACTATGCCATGGGCGGCATCCCCACCGACCGTAACGCCCGGGTCGTCGCGCCGGCACGGCACGGACCGGAAGAAGTGGTTCCGGGCCTCTACGCCGCCGGTGAATGCGCCTGCGTGTCGGTCCATGGTGCCAACCGCCTGGGTGGCAACTCGCTGCTGGACATCCTGGTGTTCGGCCGCGCCGCCGGTACCGACATCCTGCGTTACGTGGCGGAGAATCCGAACCATCGCCCCATGCGCGATGCGGACATCGAGCCTGCCCTGGCGCGACTGCAACGCTGGGAGCGCACCGGCGACGGCGACAGCGTGCATGCGGTCAAGGCCGAACTGCGCAAGTTGATGGAAGACCACTGCGGCGTGTTCCGCGACCACGAGACCATGGCCGCCGGCGTGGAGAAGCTGAATGCCTTACGTGCGCGCGTCGAGGACGTGCGTCTGCAGGATCACAGCAAGGTATTCAACACCGCCCGCATCGAGGCGCTGGAACTGGACAACCTGGTGGACGTTGGCATGGCCACCCTGATGTCTGCGCTGCACCGCGAAGAGAGCCGCGGCGCCCACTCGCGGGTGGATTTCCCCGAGCGCGACGATGAGCGCTGGATGCGGCACAGCCTCTATGCACGCGACGGCGACCGCATGGACTTCAAGCCCGTGCGCACCAAGCCGCTTACCGTCGAGTCCTTTCCGCCCAAGGCCAGGGTGTACTGAGCATGAAGATCAGCGTTTACCGTTATCACCCCGAGACCGATACCAAGCCGCGGATGCAGACCTTCGAGGTCGAGGAGCGTCCGGGCATGATGCTGCGCGAGGCGCTGCTGGAGATCAAGGCCCAGGACGAGACCTTCGCCTTCCGCCACTCCTGCGGCGAGGGCGTCTGTGGCTCCGATGGCATGAACGTCAACGGCAAGAACATGTTGGCCTGCGTCACCCTGGTGGCCGACCTCAAACAGCCCATCGAGGTACGCCCGTTTCCGGGGCGGCCGGTGATCCGCGACCTGGTCGTGGACATGACCCAGTTCTACGAACAGTACCGCAACGTGCAGCCCTACCTGGTGCGCAAGGACCCGTTGCCGGAACAGGAGATCCTGCAGTCACCGGAAGAGCGCGATAAGCTCGACGGTCTGTACGAGTGCATCCTCTGCGGCTGCTGCTCCACCGCCTGTCCGTCGTTCTGGTGGAATCCGGACAAGTTCCACGGCCCGGCGGCGCTGCTGCAGTCCTGGCGCTTCCTGGCGGACAGCCGTGACCAGGCCACCGACGAGCGGCTGGATGCGCTGGAAGGCCCCTACAAGCTGTTCCGCTGCCACACCATCATGAACTGCGTCGAGGTCTGTCCCAAGGGGCTGAACCCCACCAAGGCCATCGGCCAGATCAAGGATCTGATGCTCGAGAAGTCGGTGTGAGCGCAGCGCCGCAGAACCCTGAACCAGCGCAGGGGCTGGAGCAGGAAGCGGATCAGGAGCAGGTTCGCCTGCGCTGGCAATGCCGTCGCGGCATGCTGGAACTGGACCTGTTGCTGAACCGCTTCCTGGACCTCGCCTTCACGGACCTGCCGCCGCAACAGCGCCAAGCGTTCGAGCGACTGCTTGGCTATCAGGACCAGATCATCTACGACTGGTTCATGGGGCAGGCCGTTCCCGCCGATCCGCTGCTGCGGCAACTGGTGGCCGAGGTCCGTCGGGCGATGGCGCACGGCGGGCCATGAACAGCTGATACAGCAGCGGGATCACGATCAGCGTCAGCACGGTGGAGAAGCCGAGCCCCCAGACGATGGCCGTGGCCACCGGCCCCCAGACCAGCGAGTGACCGCCGAGCCCGGTGGCCAGGGAAAACAGCCCGGCGATGGTGGTCAGCGAGGTGATCAGCACCGGGATGAAACGCCGCCGCGCGGCATAGACGGTGGCATGCAGCAGGCTCATACCGTCGCGCAGACGCTGATTGGCGGCGGAGATCAGTACGATGGCGGCGTTGACCGCGATGCCGGCCAGCGCCACCACCCCGTAGAGCGTATACAGGCTCAGCGGGTTGCTGGTGATCAGCAGGCCGAAGACCACCCCGGTAAAGGCCATGGGCACTGTGCTGAGGATGATCAGCGGCTGCAGGTAGCTGCGGAATTGCGTGCCCAGGATGGCATACATCAGGCCGACGCCGAGCACGAACAGCAGCGTCAGCTGGTCGATGCTCTCCTGGATGTCGTCGAGCTGACCGGCAAAGTCCAGATCGATGCCGGGAAACTGCGGCTGCACCCTCTGCCAGGCCTCGGCGATGCGCCGGTTGGCGGTCACCGTGTCCAGCGCCGGATCGGTCAGGTCCGCCTCCACGGTGATGGCGCGGCGGAAGTCGTAGTGCCGGATGTTGCCGAGCCCCTGCTGACGCGTCTCCTGCACCAGTTCCGCCAGCGGGATGGCACCGCCCTCCGCCAGCGGCAGGCGCACCTGCAGCAGGTCGGCGATGTCGGCATTCGCCCGGCGCGCGGCCTTGACCCGCACCTCCACCTTTTCGCCGGCATGGCGCAGGTCCGCCACCACCAGCCCGTCGATCAGCAACTGCACACTGCGACTGACCTCCAGTGGATCCAGGCCAGCGCGGTTGATGGCATCCGCATCCAGGCGCAGCACCAGCTCCGAGCGGCCGCGACTGGCGTCGTCCTGGATATCGGACACCCCCGGCAGACCGCTCAGGATGTCGCGCACCGCATCCGCCGCGGCGCGCAGTTCGTCGTAGTCGTCGCCGCGCACCTTGACATTGATGGGTTTCTCCGCCGGCGGTCCGCCGGCCAGGCGCAGAAACGAGATCTGCACTGGCCCCGGCGTGGCCATGACCTCCGCGCGCATGGACTCGATCATGGCCTCCACCGAGCGCAGCCCCGGCCCGACGGGGTTCAGCCCCACCAGGAGCTGGCCGTACTGGTCGCCGAGACGGGCCTCGGTCTCGGTGAACATGTTGCCGGCGTAGGCGACCATGGCACGGACCTCGCCGGGCCGCACCCGGGCCTGCACCTTCTGCTCGATCTGCCGCACCTTGGCCAGGGTCTGATCCAGCGGCGTCTCCGGTGGCATCTCCACATTCACGTAGAACAGGCGCACGGTGTCGGCGGCAAAGAAATCCAGTCGCACCAGCCCCGCGGCGATGGCCGCCACCGCACCGCCGAACAGCACCCCCGCCAGTCCCAGCGCCAGCCCGCGATGGCGCAGCGCCAGCACAAGGGCTCGTACGTAGCGGATCTGCAACCGATGGGTCAGGCGCATGCGCCAGCGCTGGAATCGCGACGGCCGGCGAAAGCTCACCCGCGCGGCGATGACATGGGCCGGTAGCATCCAGAAGGCCTCCAGCAGCGACAGGGCCAGCGCCAGCACCACCACCATGGGCACCACGCGCATGAAGTCACCGAGCATGCCCGGCATCAGCAGCAGCGGACCGAAGGCCGCCATGGTGGTGAGCACAGCCGCCGTCACTGGCGCGGCAACCTCGCGCAGGGCGGCCAGCGCCGCGTCGGTGGCGTCCATGCCCTGGCGCAGCCGGTGATAGATGGCCTCCACCACCACCACCGCGTCGTCCACCAGCATGCCCAGCACGATGACCACCCCCAGCAGGACCATCACGTTCAGGGTCTGGCCCAGGGCCCCGAGCAGCAGGAAGGTGCCCGCCAGCACGAACGGGATGCCGATGGCCGTGAGCGTGGCGATGCGCACGCCGAGAAAGGTCCAGGCCACGGCCAGCACCAGGAACAGGCCGATCAGGGCATTGTTCTGCATCAGCCGGATGGCGTTCACCGTGGGCACCGTCTGGTCGTCGCTGAGCACCAGCTCGACGCCGGTGCGGTCGCTCAGGGCATTGCGCGCGTCGATGTAGTCCCTGATCCGCGCCACCAGTTCCAGGGTGTTGCTGTCCGCCTGCTTCATGACGGCCAGCAGCACCGCCGGGCGGCCGTCGAAGCTCACCAGTTCTGCCGGCTCCTCGCGGGCCCGGGACACCTGGGCGATGTCAGCCAGCAGCACCTCGCCCGGGGCACCGACCACCGGCCGCCGCGCCAGGTGGGTCGGATCGGCGTCCGAGCCCACCACCCGCACCAGCCAGCTCTGCTCGCCAACGCGGGCATCGCCGGCGGCGATGTCCTGGAAGAAGGCGGTGACCGTATCGGCGACCTGGCCCGGCGACAGCCCCAGGGCCTCGAGCCGCAGCGGATCGAACGCGATGTGCAACTCCGGGTCCGCCAGACCCAGGGGATCCACCCGGTCCACCCCGGTCATGCGCTCCAGGTCCTTTTCCACGTTGCGCGCCTGGATCCGCAGGGTTTCGTCGTCCGCCTGACCCACCACCACCAGCGACGCCGACGGGAAGGCGTTGGCGCTGGTGATCTCCAGGATGATCGGGTCCTCGGCGGCGGCCGGCATCTCGTCCTGGGCGTTCTGCACCTCGCGCCGCAGGTCGTTGACGCGCTTGTCGAAGGTGCGCGGGTCGATGTCTTCGAAGCGCACCAGGATGCTGGAGATGGATTCGCGGCTGTTGGAAGAGACGAACTTGATGTCCTGCACCCGGCGCAGGGCGTCCTCCAGCGGATCGGTGACCTTTTTCTCGACGTCCAGCGCCGCCGCGCCGGGCAGCACGGTACTGATGATGATCCAGTTGAAGTTCAGCGTCGGGTCCTGCTGCCGCGGCAGGCCGAGATAGGCCAGCAGGCCCACGACCAGCACCAGCGCGAAGGTCAGGTTGGCCAGCACATGGTTGCGCAACAGTTGCCGATACATGCCGTCGTCTTGGAAGTAGGTCGTTGTGTTCCGGTGCGGGTCCGATTTCGAGTTCGGGTCCAGATCCGAATAGCTGTCAATCTTCCGCCACGACCACCACGGCCTCGCCCGGACGCAGGCGCTGGCGACCGTCGACGATCAGCGCAGTATCGCCGGACAGGTCCACCACCGCCGCCTGGCCTTCGATGGCCCGGGGCAGGGGATGGAAGCGGGCTCGGGCACCTTCGGCATGGAACAGTCCCAGCTGTCCTTCGCGTCGCACCAGGTACTGGGCCGGCAGCCGCCATTGACCGTCGTGCCAGACCAGCCGGCCGGCGGCACCGGCGGGGGGATGGACCGGGGGATGAGTGGGGGCCGCCTCAGCCCTGAAGGCCAGCCGGACCTCGCGTGTGCGCAGCCGTTCATCCACCACGGGCAGCACCCGGCGCACCTCTACTGCATGGTCCGTCCCGGCATGGGTGAAGCGCAACGCTGTGGCCTGCAACAGACCTGCGATGTCGCCTTCGCGCAGCCGGGCGCTGAGCTCAATCCGCCCGGTGGACACCAGCCGCAGCAACAGCGTGCCGGGGCTGGCCAGCCCGCCGGTGTCCGCTAGCCGCTCGGTGACGACGCCGGCAAAAGGGGCCCGCACCGTGCAGCGTTCCACGTCAAGCCCGGCCTGCACCAGCGTCTGTCGCTGCACGTCCATGGTGGCGCTCAGGCTGTCCAGCTCGCTGCGGCGCTGATCGACGATCTCGTCGCTGATGCTGTCCTTGCGCTTCAGGTCCAGCGCGCGGTCCAGCTGGCTTTGGGCGAACCGGCGCCGCGCCTCCAGCTCCGCCAGACTGGCCTGGGCGGCGGCCAGCCGCGACTGGTAGACCCGGCAGTCCAGGCGGACCAGCGGGTCACCGGACTGGACCCGGTCGCCGACCCGAACCGCGATGGACTCGATGCGCGCGCTGATCTCGGCGCCCAGGGCCGGCGCGTCGATGGCGATGACGGTGGCCGGAACATCACGCTGCGCCGGCACCAGCACCGTCGCCAAGGGCACGGTGGTGACCGACACTGCCGCCCGGTCTGCGGCGGCGGTTACCGCAGGTATCGAGGCCGAGGTCGCAGCGGTTTCGTCGGCGAGGGCAGCAGCCGGCCCATGAACCAGGGCCAGGGCCAGCATGACTGCCATCAGCGAGCGCGGACGCGGCCTGTATGCAGCAGGCACCCGAGTGAAGCTACCGCGACCTGAGCGGCCGTGGCTCACGGATCGCGTCGGGCTGTGAGCCCGTAGGGCGCCGGTGGCAGGATCGGTTCGCGTCCGAGGACCAGATCCGTCAGCAACCGGGCCGAGGCCGGGCCGGTGACCAGGCCGTTGCGGAAATGTCCGGCGTTCACGAACAGGCCCTCCACGCCGGGGACCTGGCCGATGTAGGGGATGCCGCTGGGCGACGCCGGGCGCAGCCCCGCCCAGTGGTCCTCGACGGGCGCCCGCCGCAACAGCGGGAAGGCCTCAACCGCCATCTGGTACAGCGCCTCCTTGGCCGCTGCCGTGGTCTGCTTCTCGAAACCGGCGTCTTCCAGGGTGCTGCCGAACAGCACCCGGCCGTCACGACGCGGAATGACATAGTGGTCGCGGAACAGGGCCACATGGCGGATGCGTCCGGGCCTGGCGGCAAACAGCAGCATCTGCCCGCGCACCGGCCGGATGTCCGGCGCCTGCTCCAGCTTTTCCAGCAGCTGCGCCGTCCAGGCGCCGGTACAGACCACCACCCGCTCCGCCGCCAGGTCACCGCCGGTGGTGCGCACGCCGTCGATCCGTCCCTGCTCGACCCGGAATTCGATAACCTTTTCGTGTTCGCGCAGCCGGATCCGGCCCTCCACCGCCGCCCGCAGGGCCTTGGTCAGCCGCGGGTTGCGCACCTGCGCGATCTCCGGCATCCACATGGCCTCGGCGGCGTTGGTACGCAGTTCCGGCTCGGTGGCCGCGATGCCGGCCGCGTCCAGCGTGCTCATGGCCGCCTGATGCCGCGCGGCCCAGGCCAATGCCGATTCGGTGTCGTCCGGATCGACGATCAGCAGGCCGGAGCGAAGATATTCGGCATCCACACCCGTCTGCGCCAACAGGGTCTGGCAAAGCTCCGCGTAGACCGCCTGACTCCAGCGGGCGAGGGCAGTGACCGCATCGGCGTAGCGCCAGGGATAGAGCGGTGACAGGATGCCACCGCCGGCCCATGAGGATTCGCGACCGGTACCCCCCATCTCCACCAGGGTCACCCGCTCACCGGCCTGGGCCAGCTCGCGGGCGGTCATCAGGCCAATGACACCGCCGCCGATGATCAGGATCTCGCTCATGGGGCCGCCGGCGTCTGCAGTTCCTTGGGCAGCGCAAAGACCACGTTTTCGCGGATTCCGGCCTGTTCTTCCACCGCGCCGGCACCCCAGGCGCGCAGCTGGTCGATGATCTGGCGCACCAGCACCTCGGGGGCAGAGGCACCGGCGGTGAGGCCTACCCGCGCCCCTTCCGGGATCCACTCCCGGCGCAGGTCCGCCGGGCCGTCGATCAGGTAGGCCGGCGTGCCCTGGCGTTCCGCCAGTTCGCGCAGGCGGTTGGAATTGGAGCTGTTGGCCGAGCCCACCACCAGGATCAGATCGGCCTGTTCCGCCAGGCTGCGCACCGCGTCCTGACGGTTCTGGGTGGCGTAGCAGATATCGCTCTTGCGCGGCCCCATGAGATTGGGAAAGCGCGCCTTGAGGGCGGCGATGATGCCGGCGGTGTCATCCACCGACAGGGTGGTCTGGGTCACGTAGGCGACGTTGTCCGGGTCGCGGACGTGGAGCCCGGCGACCTCGTCGGCAGTCTCCAGCAGATGGATGCGTCCCGCGTCGTCGCGGCACTGGCCCAGGGTCCCTTCCACCTCCGGATGGCCGCGGTGCCCAATCAGCACCACGTCGGCGCCGTTGCGGCAATGCCGCGCGACCTCCAGGTGCACCTTGGTGACCAGGGGGCAGGTGGCGTCGAACACCCGCAGCCCGCGGCTGGCCGCCTGTTCGCGCACCTGTTGCGATACCCCGTGGGCGCTGAAGATGCAGGTCGCGTCATCGGGGATGGCGTCGATGTCGTCGACGAAGATGGCGCCGCGCGCCTTCAGGCCATCGACGACGAACCGGTTATGGACCACTTCGTGGCGGACATAGACCGGTGCACCAAAGCGTTCGAGCACGCGCTCGACGATGTCGATGGCGCGGTCGACGCCGGCGCAGAAGCCCCGCGGATTGGCCAGGAGGATCTGGGTGGTGTTGGAATCGGACATGCATGTGCCTGCGGGCAGGGTGAACCAGAGTTTGGATTCTAGCAGTCGCAGCGCCCGCAGGCAGGCTGGACTGGCACAGGATCTGCGTGGTTTGGGCCCGTGACGATGCAGGGCGCGAACCCATCCGGAGCCCGTCGCCACTCAGCCGCGGCTGGTGCGCCAGGCGATCCAGAGCTTGCGCAGCGGCGTCAGCCCGATGCGCCGGTCGAGCAGGTCGAAGTCTGCGCGCACCAGTTCCTGCAGCAGGGCCGCATGGATGCGCAACTGGATGCGGATCGGCAACGGTAGCGCGGCAGCGGCCGCCGCCGGAAAGGGCGCCGGCGCCAGTTCCGCCAGCAGGCCGCAAAGCCTGGCACGTCGGGATGGATCCGGATGCGGCCCGCCGGTGCCGGCCTGTGCGGACTGAGCCATGGCGGTCCGAACCAGTTCGGACTGGCTGAGCCCGATCTGTTCCAGCAGGTCCTGCGGGGCGATCTCGCGGCCCTGGCGCAGCAGCCGGCCCACGGCACGCAACTGCCGTACCTGAGTGCACCAGGCCCCGGCATCCCGGGCCCCGGCCAGGGTCGCGTCGTCCGTGAGCCTGTTGCACGGGTCCCAATGGCAGTGGCAGATTAACTGGAACAACGCACCGCGGTCGTCACCCAGGCGATGCCAGTGGGCGGCCCGGGTGGTGGAGCGGCTGCCCTGCAACTCGTCTTCCACCCGCCGGGCCATGTCCAGGAAGGGATCCAGCGGCAGCGCGTGGGAGCGCTGAGCCGGCTCCAGCGGCCGGCACAGGGGGTGTTGCGCCCTGCCTTCGAGGCCGCGGCCGATCTCGTCCCGCCACCAGTCCAGCTTGCGCCGGGCGACGCCGGGATCGGAGACCTGCACCAGGATGTGGCGCAACTCCCGCCGCAGCGCGAACAGGGCGGCGAGGGCGTCGCGCCGCCCTGCTGCGCTGAAGCGGATACTGTAGTAGTCCGCCGACCCCGGCGGCGTGGCCGGGTTCGGGAACCGCCACCCATCCGCCGCGGCGGACCCGGGGCCTCCGCTCCTGGTCATCCGCGCCCGCGCTCCACCCAGTCCAGCACCTCCAGCGGATGGGCGATCAGCCCGTCGGCCCCCCAGTCGCCGGGAGGCGTTTCGGTGCCGAGATAGCCATAGCCGGCGGCGAGGGTACCCATGCCCGCCGCACGGCCGGCAACGATGTCGCGGGCGTCGTCGCCGACGTACCAGCAGTGGGCCGGATCCTGCCCGATCAGGCGCGTGGCGTGGAGCAGGGGTTCCGGATGCGGCTTTGCGTGGGGGGTGGTGTCGCCGCTGACGACGCAGGCCGGCGGCCTGTGTATGCCATGGGCCGCCAGATCGAGCCGAGCCATCAGGGGTTCCGTGAGCCAGCCGGGCTTGTTGGTGACGATGCCCCAGCAGAGCCCCCGGGCGTCGAGCTGCGCCAGGAGGTCCGCCATGCCCGGGAAGGGCCGGGTATGGCGGCAGATGTCATCGGCATAGAGCGCCAGATAGTCGTCGCGCAGGCGTTCATAGCCGTCGGCGTCCGGCGTCAGGCCGAAGCCCACCGCCAGCATGCCGCGGGAGCCGCTGGAGACATGCGCCCGCGCGTGCTCGACGGTGACCGGTGCACGACCGTGCCGCTGCAGCAGGCGATTCAGCGCCGCGACCATGTCGGCGGCGGTGTCGGCGAAGGTCCCGTCGAGATCGAACAGCACCGCCCCCGGTGTATCGCCTGGGCCATGGTGACGCGCTCCGTCCGACGCGGCACCCTGCGTACGCGTGCGGTTCATTCGGCGCGCAACCTGATGCAGGGACCAATCTCAGCCATGCGCGGGCCGGCGACAGGTCACCATGTAGTTGACGTCGAGATCGTCCTTGTCGAGCCGGTACGCCCTGGTCAGCGGGTTGTAGGTCAGGCCGGTGATGTCGGTCAGGCGCAGGTCGGTGCCGCGGATCCAGGCGTCGAGTTCCGAGGGCTTGATGAAGCGGGCAAAGTCGTGGGTACCGCGAGGCAGCAGGTTCAGCAGGTACTCGGCGCCGATGATCGCGAACAGGTAGGCCTTGGGGTTGCGGTTCAGCGTCGACAGGAAGACATGGCCGCCTGGGCGCACCAGCCGGGCGCAGGCAGCGATGACGGAACCCGGGTCCGGCACATGCTCCAGCAGTTCCATACAGGTGACCACATCGAAGCTGCCCGGGCGTTCCTCCGCCAGGTCCTCCACCGTGATCTGGCGGTAGTCCACCTCGACGCCGGTTTCCAGCGTATGCAGTTCTGCCACGCGCAACGGCTCCTCCCCCATGTCGATGCCCAGCACCCTGGCACCGGCCAGGGCCATGGACTCGGACAGGATGCCGCCGCCGCAGCCGACGTCCAGCACGTCCTTGCCCGCGATCCGGGCGGTGCGATCGATGTAGTCCAGCCGCAATGGGTTGATGTCATGGAGGGACTTGAACTCGCTGTCGGGATCCCACCATCGGGCCGCCAGGGCCTCGAATTTGCTGATTTCGGCGTGATCGACGTTATGGCGTGTTTCGGTCATGGCTGTTCTGATTGGCACGGCGTTGTTCGGGCGCGGAGATGGCGGCGGCAATTGTAACCCCTTTGCGGTTTGAACCGGGATTCGAATCCGGATGTGCTGTCCCTCGGATGCTGCGTGCACCGCGTTGGGGCGTTTCTGCTATCTTGAAGCATCATCGAACAGCCGGCGGGTCGGGCGACATGAGACCAGATGCGAGCAGGGGACAGCCGACGACGATCGAACACGAAAGGGCGCCTGCTGCGACGGATCACAGTGCGCACGTCCCCGGTACGATCGATCAAGGCGCCACCGGTCAAGGTACCACGGGCAGTGCATGGGCGCGGCCCCTGGTCGCGGTGCTGCTGCCCCTGGTGCTGGCTGGCCCGGTGGCGGCGGATGCGCTGTATCGCTGGGAGGACGACGAAGGCGTCGTCTCTTACACGGATGTCATCCCCCCGGAGCAGGTGAAGCGCGGGCATGTCGTCATCTCGCCGGACGGGGTCAGGCTGGCCACCATCCCGCGCGTGCTGACCGAGGAAGAGGCCCGCATGGAGCGGGAACTGCAACTGCTGCGGGCGGAACAGGAACGGTTGCAGCAGCAGCAACGGGTCACGGACCTGGCCCTGTTGCGCACCTTTCGCGGCGTCGACGAGATGCTGTCGATGCTGCGCAGCAAGCTCGACGCGGTGGACTCGCTGCTTGCGGTGACTCGCCGCAACATCCGTCATCAGCAGGTGTGGCTTGCCAGCCTGGCACCGCAGCTGGTCGATCCGGCGCTACCGGCCAATGGGGCGACCGGCAAGGCGACCGGCGATCAGGCCGACCTGAAGCACCAGGTCGCCGCCGCCATCGCTTCCATCAAGGAGTCCATGCGGGTCATCCTTCAGCGCGAGCGCCAGAAGCGCCAGGTACTGGAGGTCTTCGAGCGCGATGTCGAGCGTTTTCAGCAACTCAAGGGGTTGATACCAAAGGCGCTCGATGAGCTGGCGCCAGAGGTCTATGCCATTCCCAGCGACCGCCTGCTGGTCTGCCGCAGCCAGGAGTCCTGCGAGCGCCTGTGGTCACTGGCGCAGGAGTACGCACGCGATCGCGGACCCGCGCCCCTGATCACGCACGAGCCCGACCTCTGGATGACGGGGCCGGCGCAGGACCAGGGTCAGGACAGCATTGCCCTGACCCTGGTCCGCATCTGGGACGCGCCGGGCGAGCGGGCCTCCATCGTGCTGGACCTGCAATGCGCCGGGGGTACGGCCGGCGGCGGTGTCTGCTCCGCGGCGCAACGCCAGGCGGTCTGGGACGACCTGGCCGTGGCCGTGCGCGCCGACGGACGCCTGTACCGCTGGGTGGGCGAGCACGGACGGGTCTACTACATCGACGTGATCCCGCCCGGTCCCCTGCCGGATCAACGCATCACGTTGCCCCTGGACGGCCTCAGCCCGCCCACCGAAGAACGCAACCTGACGCCCCGGGAGGCGCTCCGCGAGCGCGAGCTGAAGGAGTTGCGGACCCAGCAGGAACGCCTGCTCGCGCAGCAGGTGGTGACGGATGAGGCCCTGTTGCGGACCTTTCCTACCCTGGATGACATGATCGCAGCGCGGGACCGCAAGCTGGCGGAACTCGACGAGATGATCCAGGTGACACAGCGAAACATCCGCTATCAGCAGACCTGGCTGGGCAGCCTGAACCAGGACCTGGCGCAACCGGATGGACGCAGCGCCCAGGCCAGCTACCTGATCGCACGCCAGATCGCCGCTGCAAAGCGCTCGATCGAGGAGTCCAGTCGCGTGATCCTGCAACAGGAGCAGGAAAAACAGGCCGTGCTCGATGCCTTTGCGCTGGACAAGCAGCGCTACCTTGAACTGAAAAGGCCCCCGTCGACCCCGATCCCGAAGGCTTCCGCCCGGGGTCCCGCCGGCGATTGATCATACCTGCAATGCCCAAGTCGCACCCCAGAGCAGGCATATCCAATGACCGCCCTCCAGCGCAGCACAAGCACACCGGCACCCAGGGTCTGTGCCACAGGGCCAGCGGGCATCCCGTCGGCCAGAGCGCGCCGCGTCAGGCTGGCGCTTGTCTGGCTGCTGCTCTGGCTGCTGGTCTGGCTGCCTTTGCAGGCCCAAGGCGGGCAGCGACTGACCATCCTGCACTTCAACGACTTCCACGGCCAGCTGCAACCCATGGCAGCCGCCCCCGGGTTGCCATCCCGCGGCGGCATCGCGCGCCTGGCCAGTGCGGTGCAGGCGGTGCGCTCGCAGGAGGCCACGGCTCCGGTGCTGCTGCTGTTCGCCGGTGACCTGCTGCAGGGCACGCCCACATCCACCGCCTTCCTGGGGCGTCCGGACCTGGACCTGTTCGCCGACATCGGCGTGGATGCCGCCGTCATGGGCAACCATGAGCTGGATTTCGGCCAGGACAACTTCCGCGCCTTGCTGGCGGCGGCCCGCTTTCCGCTGCTGGCGGCCAATGTCCGGGCCTCGCCGGAGCCCTTTGCAACACAGCCCTGGGTCTTGCTGCAGCCGGCACCCGGACTGCGTGTCGCCCTGCTCGGACTGGTGACGCAGGAACTGACCTCCACCACGCACCCCCGCCACACCCGCGGCATACAGGCGCTGGACCCGATACACACGGCCCGGCACTGGGTGTCGCGGTTGCGCCCGGAGGCCGACCTGCTGGTGGTGCTGTCGCACCTCGGAGTGGATGGTGATCGAGCGCTCGCCCGGGCGGTGCCGGGCATCGATGTCATCATCGGCGGGCACGATCACTTGCGCCTAACCGAACCCCTTGTGGAGGCGGGCGTGCCCATCCTGCAGGCCGGCGCGCGGGGGGCGGACCTGGGCTGGCTCTCGCTGGCGCTGACCCCGCACGGCATGGAGATCCTCGACTACCGGCTGATGCCCATCGACCAGCACCTGCCGGAGCAGCCGGTGGTGGCGGCCCGGGTGGCGGAACTGCAACAAGGGCTGGACGCGGAACTGTCCGTCGTGGTCGGACGGCTGGCCACCGACCTGGATGCGCGGCGGGAGGTGATCCGCCGCCACGAAACCGGCTTCGGCAACCTGGTCGCGGACCTGGCGCGCAGGCTCACGGCGAGCGACGTGGCGCTGTTCAACGCCGGCGGCTTCCGCGCATCGATCCCTGCGGGACCAGTCAGCCTGGAGCAGATCTACACCGCCTTGCCATTCGGCGGCGAGCTGGTCACCGGGACACTGGACGGGGCGCAGTTGCAACAGGCCCTGGCGCAATCAGCGGAACTGCCGCCCCAGAACAATCCCGGTGGTTTCCTGCAGGTCTCGGGTGTGCGCCTGGTCATCGACGACGGCCAGCTCAGTGACCTGCGCATCGGCGACGCCCCGGTGGAGCCGGGGCACCGATATCGGGTGGTCATGCCGGATTTTCTGGCGGCTGGCGGCGATGGCTATGAGGTCCTGTCACGGCTGCAGGATCCGGTGCGGACCGGCTGGCTGGTCACGGACATGCTCATTGAGGCCCTGCGCAACGGCGAACCCCTGCGGGCAGCCACGGACGGGCGCATCCAGCGCCGCTATTGAACGCTGCCGAAGGACTTGTCCACCGCACCAGCCGGCGCACGCAGGCCCGCGAGGCGGCAGCCCTGAGCGACGGGGCCGCCGGGAAAGATGCCGTACAGATACTTGAGCCCGCCCTTGGCGTGAAAGCGTTCGTCCAGCGCGTCGTGCAACTGGCGCACATTGGGCTGGGAATGCTCGGCGAAGTAGCCTTGCAGCGCCCCGATAACGTCCCAGTGATCCGGCGTCAGCTCGACCCCGTCGGCGGCCGCCGCGGCCGTTGCCGCTTGTGGCGTCCAGGCGTCCGGCGCCTGCGGAAAGTCCGGATCGCGCACGACGGCGCCCGGATTCATGATCTCTTGCATCGTATCGGCCATAATCGTCTCCTGGTCATCCTCTGCGGTGGCTTGTAACAGCTGTTCCGCTATGCTCCGGCTCTGGTGGAACGGCAGACGCGTGTCGCCGGCGGCCGGCTTCAGCCTGGCGGGCATTGGGTATACACTCCCTACCCGCAGGCCAGAGTCTAGCGCAGATCGTCTGGCAGCGCGTCGACGGCCGCCTAGCGCCAACCATGGCGGATTTATGCCTTTGCCGAGACTCGACTTGCCGCGGAGTATGCAGACAGACAATTGCCGGCCTTCCAGCCCGCAAGACGGAAAACACCCATGAAACAAACGGATTTCCACCCGGATGCCTCACCGGGTCTTTCCCCGGGGCTGGTCCCGGATCGCCCGGCAGATCGCCCACTGGATCTTTCGGGCGTCGACTGCCTTCTGTTCGAGGACGCCGCCGCGGTTGCCGAGGCGGCGGCCGAGTGGATTCTGGAACAGGCGCGCCGGGCCATTGCCGCGCGGGGCGCCTTTCGCATCGTGCTGGCGGGGGGAACCACGCCGCTGATGGCCTATCGGCGTCTGGCGCAGGCGCAGTCTGCGGACTGGTCTGCCTGGCATGTCTACCACGGCGACGAACGCTGCCTGCCCGCAGACGACGCCGAGCGCAACAGCCGCGCCGCTGATCAGGCCTGGCTGGGGCGCGTGTCCATTCCGCCCCGGCAGATCCACGTGATTCCTGCCGAACTGGGCCCGGAGGCGGCGGCCCTGGACTATCAGCAGCCGGTGGCGGCGGCCCTGCCGTTCGACCTGGTGCTGCTGGGCATGGGCGAGGACGGCCATACCGCCAGCCTGTTTCCGGACCGGCCGCTGCCATCGGCGGAGCAGGAAGATACCCTGGTCATGCCTGTGCAGGATGCCCCCAAGCCCCCGCCGGAGCGTGTATCGCTGACGCCGAGGGCCTTGTGCGCGTCCCGGGAGATCCTGCTGCTGATCACCGGCGCCGCCAAGCATGCGGCCCTGGTGCGCTGGCAGGCCGGCGAATCCCTGCCGGCGGCGTGCATCGCCCGTGCGGGCAATACCACCGTGCTGCTGGACCGGGCTGCCGCAGGATGACACAGCAACTCGCCCTGGCCATCGGGCTGCATCAACTGGCCACCCTGGTGTGGATCGGCGGCATGTTCTTTGCCCACTTCGCGCTGCGGCAGGCCGCCCAGCGCACCCTGGAGCCGCCGCAACGGCTGCGGCTGATGCTTGGCGTGTTCGAGCGTTTCTTCGTCTGGGTCTGGCTGGCGGTGGTTGTGCTGTGGGCCAGCGGCCTGTGGGTGTTCGTGGGGGTCTACAGCGGCAGCATGGGTTGGCATGTGCACACCATGATGGCGCTGGCGCTGCTGATGACGGCGCTGTTCGCCTACATCTACTTTGTGCCCTACCGCGCGCTGGCCAGGCGGGTGGCGGAGCAGGACTGGCCCGCCGCCGCGGAGCGACTGGGGCGCATCCGCGCAGTCATTCTGATCAACCTGCTGCTGGGACTGGTGACCGCCGGCCTGGGATCCGCCGGTCGCTACCTGGCCTGAAGGCCGTCGCGGGACCGAATGTCCCGCAGGCTGCGCGGGACATCGGTTGACTAAATCAGCCGATCGATCAAATCAGAAGGCGGGGCCGGCCTCCTTGCCCAGCTTTTTCAGGATCACCGCCAGGGGGCAGAAGCCTGTGAAGGCAGACTGCAACAGGTTCAGCCCGACAAAGGCGGTGAACCACAGCCAGTAGGGGCTGACGTAGTGGGCCAGCAGCACGGAGAGCAGGACGAAACTGCCGGCCACGGCCAGCACGATGCGTTCGATGGACATGGAAAACCTCGTGGGAAATCAGGGTATGGCAGGAATAGCCTGCTAAGCTTAAGCAAGTCCCTGACCCGCTGCAACACGACGAGGTTCGCCAGCACGGTGAATAACGCATCCGCTTCCGCTGCAACTGATCCCGCCGCATCCGGCGCCGCGGGGCGCTTCGACCGCTTGATCCAGGGCCTGCTGCATCCGGGCGCCTATCCCCACGCGGTGGGGGAGATCGAGCGGATCGAGACGCATATCTCCGTGGTGCTGCTGGCCGGTGACTATGCCTACAAGCTGAAGAAGCCGGTTGATCTGGGCTTTCTGGACTTCTCCACCCTGGAGCGCCGACGGGACTTCTGCCACGAGGAACTGCGGCTCAACCAGCGCCTGGCACCGGACTACTATCTGGCCGTCGTCCCGGTGACCGGGACGGTGGACGCACCCAGGCTGGGCGGTGTCGGCCCGATGTCAGGACCAGCTGCAGACTCAGCATCAGGCCCGGCGTCAGGCCAAGAGCAGGGTCCGGTGCTGGAGTATGCGGTGCAGATGCGGCGGTTTCCGTCCTCGGCGCTGCTCACCTGTCAGGCGCTGGACGGCCCGCTGGTGGACGCACTGGCGGCGCGGATCGCCGCGTTCCATGCCGCCGTGCCCTGTGCGCCGCCGGATACGCCCTACGGGACGCCGGAGGCGGTGATCGCGCCCATGCGCGCCAACTTCGCGCACAGTCGAGCCGTCGTGCAGGCGGGTCAGATGCGCGGTGCGCTGGAGCGGCTGGCGCGCTGGACCGAACTGCGCTTCCAGCAACTGCGCCCGCAGATCGAGCAACGCCGCCGCGACGGTTTCGTGCGCGAATGCCATGGCGACCTGCATCGCGGCAACATCGCGCGGGTGGACGGCGATCTGGTGATCTTCGACTGCATCGAGTTCAGCCCGATGCTGCGCTGGATCGACACCATCAGCGAACTGGCATTTCTGGGCATGGACCTGCGGGAGCGGGGCGAGACCGCGCTGGCGCGGCGTCTGCTCAACCGTTATCTGGAACTCACCGGCGACTACGGCGGGCTGGCGCTGCTGCGCTTCTATCAGGTCTACCGGGCCATGGTGCGGGCCAAGGTCATCGGCATCCGCCTGTCCCAGGGCCATCTGCAGCCGATGCAACGACAGGCCGCCCGGGACGAACTGCACAAGTATCTGGTGCTGGCCCGTCGCCTGAGTCTGCGCGAGCGTCCCTGGATCTGCATCACCACCGGCGTGTCCGGCTGCGGCAAGTCATGGCTGGCCGCCCGGCTGTGCGAGCGGCTGCCGTTGATCCACATCCGCTCCGATGTGGAGCGCAAACGGCTGTTCGGCCTGTCGCCGGAGGCGCGCACGAGCCCGGGACCCGATACCGCCCGAACCGGCATCGATGCCGGCATCTACGGTGCCGACGCAAGCCGGCGCACCTACCAACGCCTGGCGGCGCTGGCGCGGCAGATCATCACGGCGGGCTTTCCGGTGCTAGTGGATGCCACCTTTCTCAAGGCGGCCCAGCGAGGGGCATTTCGCGCGCTGGCCGCGGAGCTGGGCTGCGACTTCAGGATCCTTGCGCTGGAGGCGCCCGACGCGCTGCTGCGCCGGCGCGTCGCAGAGCGCCTGGCGGCGGCCAAGGATGCCTCCGAAGCCGACCTGCGGGTGCTCGATCACCAGCTCAAGACACGCGAACCGCTCACCGAGGCGGAACGGCGCCAGGCCGTCACGATCGATACCAGCGGCGAGCCGGACGTCGATGCCCTTGTGGAGGCGTTGCGCAACCCGCAAGCCAGCGTGAAGCGGCCGTAGGTTGATTCAGCCCGCGCTTTCCGGGCCCCGCGCATGCCGTTTCAGGCCGCCGACAACAGGTTGCGCGCCGCCGGGGTCTTCTGGCCAGTGGTGCTTCGGATAGCGCCCGCGCATCTCCTTTCTGACCTCGGCGTAGGCACCACCCCAAAAACCCGGCAGGTCGCCGGTCACCTGCAGTGGTCGGCCGGCAGGGGACAGCAGGTGCAGCAACAGGGGCTGACGCCCGCCGAAGATGGCCGGTGTGCCGCCGGTGCCGAACATCTCCTGCATCGGCACCGCCAGCACGGGCTGCTCGCCGGCGCCATAGTCGATGCGCCGGCGCGGTCCGGCCGGTGTCGCAAAGGTCTCCGGCGCCAGCTGTTCCAGACGGCGCGCGGCCTCCCAACCCAGGTGCTGATGCAGCACATCCGCCAGAGCCAGGGCACGGGCATCCGCCAGCCGGTACCGACCCACCAGCCAGGGGCCGAGCCAAAGGCCGAGCGTGGCCTTCAGGCCCGCGTCGGACAGGTCCGGCCAGCCACCATCGGGCTCCAGGCGACGGGCCAGCGCCACCCGCGCCTGCAGTTGCCGGGCGGCGGGGGTCCAGTCCAGGGCGCCGCCGAGATCGCGGGCCACGGCCTCGAGCAACAGCGCCAGCGCCGCCGCCTCGTCGGCGATCGGCGCCGGGCGTGACTCCAGGCGGATGGCCCCCAGACGTGACTCGTCACGGGCGCTGACCGCCGCGCGCTCTGCATCCCAGTACTGCACACGGCGGTGTTCGATCCGGTGGGCGGCAAGCCGGCGCACCTCCGGCTCGGTGAGCGAAAGCGCGGCGCGGATACGGTTGTCGCCGCCGGACGCCTCCAGGTCGGCAATGACCAGCCAGGGCTCCCGGCCAAGGTCATCCTCCGCCGGCATGGCAGCGCCCGCACCGCTTGCCAGCAGAAAGCGGGCGGTTGCGGCACCGGTGGAAGCCGTGCTGTCCACGCGACGGCAGGCGATGCGTTCCGGATAGGCCAGGGCCAGCAGGGCCCCCGGGCTGGCGGGCGGATCGGATCCGTAGGTTCCGTCCGGGCCGGTCGGCCTGGTCTGGGGGGCGGGGACGTTCGACGCACCCTCCGGCAGCGAACACAGCCGCTGAAACTGCTCACTCAGCCGCCGGATGGCGGCAAGCCGGTGCGCATCGAACCCCGCCGCGCGCGCGTCCGTCGCCCGGCGACGGCCGCCCGCCAGCGCCTGAAGCCGCAGTTCCAGATCCACCGGCCGGGGCTCGCCGCGTCGGGCCAGCCAGGGATCCCGTTCGCTGATCAGCGCCGCCAGGTCCGCCGCCAGCGGTAGCGCCTGGGCGGGCGTCTCGGTCAGCATGTGGGCCAGGCGCGGATGCGCGGGCAGGGCCGCCATGCGTCGCCCGGTGGCGGTGATGGCACCTTGGGGGTCCAGCGCGCCGAGCATCCGCAACAGGTCCACGGCCTGCTCCCAGGCGGCGGCCGGCGGCGGGTCCAGCCATGCCAGCTGCGCTGGATCGGAGATGCCCCAGAGGGCGAGTTCCAATGCCATGGGGGCCAGATCCGCCTGCAGGATCTCCGCCGGGCGATGTGCCGGTCGGCGCTGTTCCTGCTCCGAGGTCCACAGCCGCAGGCAGATGCCGGGCCCCAGCCGGCCGGCCCGCCCGGCACGCTGGGCGGCAGCAGCCTGGGAGATGGGCTCCGTGACCAGACGGGTAAGCCCGCGCGCCGGCTGGAAACGGGGCTTGCGCGTGAGGCCGCTGTCGATGACCACCGAGATGCCCTCGATGGTCAGCGAGGTCTCGGCGATGTCGGTGGCCAGCACGACACGGCGGCGACCGTTGGCAAGCGGCCGCAGTGCCTTGTCCTGGGCGGCCAGCGGCAGGCTGCCGTGCAGGGGCAGGAGCGCGATCTCACGAAGGTCGGCGAGCTGGTCGGTGACGCGCCGGATCTCGCCGGCGCCTGGCAGGAAGACCAGCAGATCGCCGGCATGTTGGCGCAGGGCATCGCGGATGGTGCCGGGAACGGCATCCACCGCATCCGCGGGGGGCAGTTCCACATGCCGCAGGCTGACCGGATGGGCCCGCCCCTGGCCGTGGATCACCGGCGCGCCACCCAGCAGCGTTGCCACGGCCCTGGCATCCAGGGTGGCAGACATGACCAGGATGCGCAGGTCCGGCCGCAGCGCGGTGGCGTCCAGGGTCAGGGCCAGGCCGAGATCGGCGTTCAGGCTGCGCTCGTGGAACTCGTCGAAGATGACGAGTCCGCAGCCGTCGAGTTCAGGATCCGATTGCAGGCGGCGGGTGAGGATGCCCTCGGTGAGCACCTGGATGCGTGTTCGCGGGCCGATGCGCCGCTCGAAACGCACCTGATGGCCGACGCGCTCGCCCACGGCCTCGCCCAGCAGGTGCGCCATCCGCGCGGCGGCCAGACGGGCGGCGGGGCGCCGCGGCTCCAGCATCAGGATCGTCCGTCCGGCGAGCCAGGGCGCATCCAGCAGCGCCAGGGGAACCCGGGTGGTCTTGCCCGAGCCCGTGGGGGCGGTCAGCACCGCATGGCCGCGGGCGAGGGCCGCATCGAGGGCCGGCAGCACCGGCTCGATGGGCAGGGCGTCGTCCGCAGACATCAGGCGCAAGTGTCATCGGCCTCCGGTGGTGAGATCTCGGACGCTGTCGGTCAGCTCGCGCCGCGTCCGGATGCCCGGGTATCCGCCACGGCGGGCGCGGTCCGGTTGCCCTGCGCCAGGGCGGTGCGCAGCCTCGCACCGGTACCCACCGGCACCAGCACCCGATGGGGTCCGTTGCTGGGGGTCTTGTTGCGTTTGAGGCCGGGGTTGAGATCGCGCAGGGTCTGCAGCGAGACACCGCAGGCGCTGGCCGCCTGCGCCAGATCGATCTGGTCCCGGGCCTCGACGACCTCAAGCCGGGCCCGATTCTCCAGCGTCGGCATGCGCAGGCCGTAGCGTCCGGGCTCGCGCACCATGCTGGCGATGGCCAGGAACTTCGGCACGTACAGCTCTGTCTCGGTGGGCAGATCCAGCGACCAGTAATCCGTGGGCTTGCCCTGCGCCCGGTTCCGCTCCTGGGCGGCGCGCACGCGCGCGGGTCCGGCGTTGTACGAGGCCAGGGCCAGGGCCCAGTCGCCGTCGAACTCCGCCCGCAGCTGTTTCAGGTAGGCGATGGCGCCCCGGGTGGAGGCCAGGATGTCGTTGCGGGCGTCGTACCAGCCGTCCTGCCGCAGCCCCATCTCGGTGCCTGTGTAGGGCATGAACTGCCACATGCCGGCGGCCCGCTTGGGCGAGACCGCCCGCGGGTTGTAGCGGCTTTCCACCTCCGGCAGCAGGGCCAGTTCCGGTGGCAGACCGGCGTGCTCCAGTTCACCGACGATGATGTGCAGATAGGGGCGCGCGCGCCGGTTCAGATCGGTAAGATAGTCACCATTGCGGCGTAGGTCGTTGCTGGCCTGTTCGATGCGCGGGTGGTACGTGACGCCGAGCGTGGAACCTTGGCGGACGCGATCCCAGAGATCGCCCCCGGGTCCCGGATCACGGTAGATTGCGTGGCCGGCGCTCGGGCCGCCACCGACAACGCGGACATCCACCGCGGGCCGGACGTAGCCGTACTCCCGGGCCGACACCACATGCGTGGAGGCGTCGATGGCGCTTTTGGTCGCCGTACGGCCGGACCCGGTGGCGCTGCAGCCGCTGGTGGTGACAAGGCCGAGGAGCGACAGGGCAGCAAGAGCGGTGGCAGGCAGGGCGACAACGCCGGAACGCGATGACGGCATGGGGCGCATCCTGTTCGTGGCAAAAAAGGAAAATTGGCGGCCGATCAAGCTGATGACGACGTGATCGTGCCTTCGACGCTGGAATATACGGGAAAACCCGACGTGTTTCTACATCTCGCACATCGCAGCCAAGGCGGCATGCCCCCCATGCGCGTCGAGAATGAACCGTCACATGTCGGGGCGGATGACCGATGAGTGTCGACCTGACAACGGGGATTGCGATCTTCGCAGGTTGCGTGTCGGCAGCGGGTGCGGCATGAAGCCCTGCCGTTGCGGCGATGCCGACCTGCTGACGTCGCTGGACCACTGGTATGCCAGCCCCTTGGGGCAGCATGTGGCGCGCAGCGAGTCCGCCTGCCTCGAATGGCTGCTGGCTGACTGTTTCGGCCACTACCTGCTGCAGGTGGGCGCACCGGAGCAGTTCTGCGATGCCTTCCAACAGTGCCGGATCCGCCATCGGGTGGTGCTGGCCGAAGGGGCCATGGATCAAGAGACCTGCACCGGCGGGACCGGCATCCGCGCCCGCATCCGGGCACGGCCGTTCGAGCTGCCCTTGGCCTCCGGCAGTGTCGATTCAGTGGTGCTGCCCCACACCCTGGACTTCAGCCCGGAGGCGCACCGCGTGCTGCGCGAGGTGGAGCGGGTGCTGATACCCGAAGGCCGGGTGATCCTGTTCTGCTTCAACCCCCTCAGCACCTGGGGGCTGATGCGCTGGCTGCCGCGGCAGTCCCGCCAGGTACCCTGGTGCGGGGGGCAGATGACGCCCTTTCGCATCGGCGACTGGCTGCGGCTGCTTGGCCTGCAAGTGGAGACGCGCGACATGCTGCTGTTTCGGCCGCCCATCCGCGGCGCCTTCACCCCGCGCATGGACTGGCTCGACACCTGGGGCGGCAACTGGTGGCCCCTGTTTGGTGGTGTCTACGCCCTGCGGGCGGTCAAGCGGGTCACCCCACTGACGCCCGTTCGGCCGCGCTGGCGGCGCCGCGCGCCGCTGTTGCCAGGTCGCGCGGTGGAGCCCACCGCCAGGCGCAACCGCCATGGCTAGACCGGTCGAGATCTTCACCGACGGCGCCTGCAAGGGCAATCCCGGTCCGGGCGGCTGGGGCGCCCTGCTGCGGTTCGGCGCGCATGAGAAGGAACTGAAGGGCGGCGAACCCGACACCACCAACAACCGCATGGAACTGATGGCCGTGATCCAGTCGCTTGAGGCCCTGACCCGCCCCTGCGCGGTCGAGCTGACGGTCGACTCCCGCTATGTGCGCGACGGCGTCGAACGCTGGATGCCGCGCTGGAAGCGCAACGGCTGGCTGACCCGGGAGCGAAAGCCGGTGAAGAACAAGGACCTCTGGGAACGCCTGGACCAGGCGATGACCGGCCATCAGATCCGCTGGAACTGGATCAAGGGCCACAGCGGCCATGCCGAGAACGAGCGTGCCGACCAGCTCGCAAACCAGGGCATTCCGCGCAGCCGCAGCCGCGGATGATTCGTTGTGGCGGTCGCTGATGGCCGCGAACTGGCCGATGGAGGCTGAGTATATGCGTCAGATCGTCCTGGACACCGAAACCACCGGGCTGGAGCCCTCCGAGGGCCACCGCATCATCGAGATCGGCTGCGTCGAACTGGTGCAGCGCCAGACAACCGGCCACAACTTCCATCGCTACCTGCAGCCGGATCGCGAGATCGATGCCGGCGCGGTGGAGGTGCATGGTATCTCCAATGCCTTCCTCGCCGACAAGCCGCGCTTCGCGGATGTGGCGGAGGCATTCATCGACTACTGCCGCGGCGCCGAACTCATCATCCACAATGCCCCCTTCGATGTGGGCTTTCTGAACCACGAGCTGCGGTTGTGGCGAAAGGACGCCCCCAGCATCGAGCAACTCTGCACCGTTGTCGACAGCCTGGTGATGGCGCGGCGGCTGCATCCCAACCAGCGCAATAGCCTGGACGCGCTGTGCAAGCGCTACGACATCGATAACACCCACCGCGAATTGCACGGTGCATTGCTGGACGCCGAAATCCTGGCGGACGTCTATCTGGCCATGACCGGGGGGCAGGTGAGCCTGCAACTCGGCGCCGGCGAACAGGCGGCCTTCGGGCGAGAGGCGATCCCGCTGCGCCGTCTGTCCGCCCAGCGGCCACCACTGCGGGTGGTGCGCGCCAGCGACGCCGAACTGGCCGCCCATGCCGCGCGCCTGGATGCCATCGACAAGGCCAGCGGCGGCGCCTGTGTGTGGCGAGCGGCACAAGAGGGTTGATCGACATTGGTCTTGTAAGAGCGTGGATCGCCATGAGTTAGGCCATACCGATTGCTTGCTTGATGAGAATCCCAGAATGTCCAAGAACCATCTGATTATTGGTGCGAGTTCCGGTGTGGGAGCCGCATTGTGTCGCGAACTCTCCGCGCGCAACCACACTGTGGTGCATGCCTCGCGTCAGCCCGATACCGCGGCCCTGGGCGCGAAGGCAGTGACCTGGGATGCCCGCGACGATGCCTTTCCGACCGATGAACTGCCCGAGACACTGGACGGACTGGTCTACTGTCCGGGCAGCATCCGTCTCAAGCCATTCGGGCGGATGAAGCCGGAGGAATTTCGCGACGACTTCGAGCTCAATCTGGTCGGTGCAGTCAAGGCCATTCAGGCGGCGTTACCGGCGCTGGCACGCAGCGAGTCGGCCTCGGTGCTGTTGTTCAGCACGGTCGCGGTTCAGACCGGCATGCCGTATCACGCATCGGTCGCCGCGGCCAAGGGTGCGGTCGAGGGCCTGACGCGGTCCCTGGCGGCGGAATTTGCACCAAGGATCCGCGTCAACGCCATCGCGCCGACACTGACCGATACACCGCTGGCCGCCCGGCTGCTCGGCAGCGAGGAAAAACGGCGTGCCGCGGCGGAGCGCCACCCGCTGAAACGCGTGATCGCACCGGAGGAAACAGCCAGAACGGCCCTTTGGTTGCTGGAGGATGCGCCTTCGGTGACTGGCCAGATCATACGGCTCGACGCAGGCATCGGGAGCCTGCATTTACTATAGGGCGACCGCTGATCCACTCGAGCCAGGCGCCCCTGATCATTCGAGCTCTATCCCATGACAACCCGTTTTCCTGAAACCCCCAGCATCGCCATCATCGGGCTCGGCTACGTCGGCCTGCCGCTGGCGGTCGAGTTCGGCCGCCTGTTGCCGACCATCGGCTTCGACATCGATGCCCGCCGCATCCGCGAACTCACCGACGGCCTCGACCGCACCCGTGAGGTGGAGGCCGAGGAACTGGCAGCGGCCACCCAGCTGCGCTACACCACCAACCTCGATGACGTGCGCCACTGCAGCGTCTTCATCGTCACGGTGCCGACGCCCATCGACGATAGCCGCAACCCGGACCTGACCCCACTGCTCCGCGCCAGCGAGACGGTGGGGCAGGTGCTGAAGCCGGGCGACATCGTGATCTATGAATCCACCGTCTTTCCGGGCTGCACCGAGGAGGTCTGCGTACCGCTGCTGGAGCGGTTGTCCGGGCTGCGGTATCTGAGCGGCGAGGCCGGGGACCGGGTGATGGATACAACTGTAGCTGCGACCGGTGCAGCGGCTGACACCGCCGATTCGGGCGGCTTTTACTGTGGCTACAGCCCCGAGCGCATCAACCCCGGCGACAAGACCCATCGCCTGCCGGATATCCGCAAGGTCACATCCGGCTCGACCCCGCTGGCGGCCGATTATGTGGACAGCCTGTATCGGCGCATCATCCGCGCCGGCACCCACAAGGCCTCCAGCCTGCGCGTGGCCGAGGCGGCGAAGGTGATCGAGAATACCCAACGTGATGTCAATATCGCGCTGATCAACGAGCTGGCGCTGATCTTCAACCGCTTAGGAATCGACACCGAAGAGGTGCTGCAGGCGGCCGGCACCAAGTGGAATTTCCTGCCGTTTCGCCCCGGCCTGGTCGGTGGCCACTGCATCGGCGTCGATCCCTACTACCTGACGCACAAGGCGCAGCAGGTGGGTCTGCATCCGGAAATGATCCTCTCCGGCCGGCGCACCAACGACGGCATGGGCCGCTATGTGGCCGGTCAGCTGGTCAAGGCCATGTTGCGCAAGCGCATTCAGGTCGAGGGCGCCCGCGCGCTGGTGCTAGGCCTGACCTTCAAGGAAAACTGCCCGGACCTGCGCAACACCCGGGTGGTGGACATCCTGGCGGAATTGGCGGACTACCACATCGCAGTGGATGTGCATGACCCCTGGGTCGACCCTGACGAGGCCGAGGCGGAGTATGACGTGCGCCCGGTCGCGGATCCCGAGCCCGGCGCCTACGACGCGATTGTGCTGGCGGTGGCCCACCGGGAATTCGCCGAGCAGGGCGCGGACTGGGTGCGGGGCTTTGGGCGTGCGTCGTCAGTGGTCTATGACCTCAAGTATGTGCTGCCGGCGGAGGCCGTTGACTTGCGGCTGTAACTTCAATTCAAGGACAACTTCAATTCGGGGACAGTGTCTCGAATGCCCTTGTCCCGATTCGGGCAACTAAATACACTGTCCCTGGTTTTCGTCCAGGAAGAACAGTTCGCGCAGGACCGCGGTGGCGTAGCTTCCCGGGGGCAGGGTGAAGCAAAGCAGCACCTGGCCTGAGTCCGCGCCGGATGCCACATCCGAGACCTGAGCAGAGTCGTGATCAGACCCCTGCTCCGAGACTGAATCCGGGACAGGGTCCGAATCCGACGCCGCATCCGGTGCCGGAAACTCCAGACCGATGTGCTCGGGCAACAGGCCCAGGGGGCGTCGCTCCTGGCGCAGGTCGGCCGCGGCCAGTCCCGCCAGCCAGTTGGGGAATCGGTCCGCCACCGCCGTCTCCAGGTCTGCCACGTCGGCGGTGGTCAGGGGCTCTCCGGCGCCGAACAGCGGCCCGGTGGGTTGCAGGTCGCCGCTGTCCACCCGCGCACGGATGTCGTCGTCGATCTGCTCCGCGAGAAAGTGCGAATGGCTGCCGAACAGTTGCAGCCGTTCGCCGGGCAGGGCCTGACGCCAGGTCCGCTGCTGCACCCGTGTTGCCAGCACCTCGTTGAACAGCTGGCTGCGGGCCGCGGACAGCCACAGACCGCGCTGATGCCGGTCCGGTTGCCGGGCGCCGCGACGGCCGCCCTTGGCGCTGGTCTGGTTGTCCGACTGGGTGCGGAACAGGGCATCGGCGCGGATCAGATTGCCGTCGTCGTGGCCGAAGCGTTGCGGGCCGAAGTAGTTCGGCACGCCGTCGATGGCGATGGTCTTGAGGCGTTGCGCCAGGCCGTCCAGATCCCCCTGCACGGCACGCAGGCGCAGCCTGAAATGATTGGCCGCCAGCAGACCACGGCGCAGCTTGCGCCGGTGGCGGTGACATTCCAGCACCTCGATCCCCTCGGCCTCCAGCGGCGACCAGTCCGGCGGCTGCTGGTTGCCCAGCAGCACCGAGAACCACTGGGTGGTGACGGCGTGGCGATCCTTCAGTCCGGCGTAGCCGACCGCCTTGGCCGGGATGCCGCAGAGCCGGGCCAGCAGGCGGGCGGTCCATTCGGTGTTGGCGCCGGTCTTGCGGACTCGCAGCAGGCAGTGTTCGCCTTCGCCGTCCGGGCCGAAGGCGAGTTCCTCCTCGACGATGAAGTCCTCCGGTCGCGCGCGCAGCACGCCACGCACGGGGGGCTCGCCATAGGCACGCGGCAGGTCGTCGAAGCGCAGCCAGGACGGCAGCGTCACGGCATTGGCGACGGCGTTCATTCGTTCAGCAGCACCACGGCAAAGGCGGCGATGCCCTCGCCGCGCCCGGTGAAGCCCATGCGCTCGGTGGTGGTGGCCTTGACGTTGACCCGCTCCGGCGGGCAGGCCAGGTCTGTCGCCAGGGTCCGGCGCATGGCCTCCACATGGGGGGCGAGCTTCGGCGCCTGGGCGGCGATGGTGATGTCGGCATTGTGCACCGTCAGGCCGCGCTGTTGCAGGCTGGCCATGACCCGCTGCAGCAGGATGCGGCTGTCGATGCCGGCATAGGCAGCGTCGGTATCCGGAAAATGGTGGCCGATGTCGCCAAGACCGGCGGCGCCGAGCAGTGCGTCACAGAGGGCATGCACCACCACGTCGCCATCGGAATGGGCTGCCAGGCCCTGCGTGTGCTCGATCTCCACGCCGCCGAGCACCAGGCGGCGGTCCGGCGCGAACCGGTGTGCGTCGATACCCTGTCCTATCCGCATGGTCGCCCTTGCTGCTCCAGAAAAAAGCGCGCCAGGGGGAGATCCTCCGGCCGCGTGATCTTGATGTTGTCGCCATGCCCTTCCACCAGGCGCGGCTGCAGGCCCAGCAGCTCCACGGCGCTGGCATCATCCGTGACCGCCTGCTGCCGCCTGTCGGCCTCGCGCAGGGCATCCCGTAGCAGGCCGAGGCGGAACGCCTGCGGGGTGTAGGCGCGCCACAACGCCGCCCGTGGCACGGTGCCCTCCACATGCCGGCCGTCGCGGCTGCGCTTGACCGTGTCGTGCACCGGCACCGCCAGCAGGGCGCCCACCGGCTCGTCCCGCAGGACCTCGAGCAAGGCGTCGAGATCCTGCCGTCTCAGGCAGGGGCGGGCAGCGTCATGCACCAGCACCCAGTCGGTGTCGTCCGCCAGCGGCGTCAGGGCCGCCAGGGCGTTGGCCACCGAGTGGCAGCGCTCGCGCCCGCCAGGGGCCCGCTGCACCCGCGGATGCTGTGCGTAACGGCTGTCCGGCCAGTAGCCGTCGTCCGCGCTCAGGGCCACGACGCAGCCGCTGATGGCGTCGTGCTCGACAAACTGGCCTAGCACCTGGTCGATCACCATAGCACCGGCCAGTTCGAGATATTGTTTCGGTGTGTTACCGCCGAAGCGGCGACCGACGCCGGCCGCCGGGATCACCACCCAGTGGCGCGGCGGGGAGGGCTGAGCGGCACTCACGGGCGCTCCCCCGGCTGACGTTCGATCACCTGCAGGAACACCTCGCCGCGCTGGATCATGCCCAGTTCGCTGCGGGCCCGCTCCTCGATGGCCTCAAGGCCGGTCTTCAGGTCTTCCACCTCCGCTGCCAGGGCCAGGTTGCGGCTGCGCAGGCGTTCGATCTCGTTGCGGTAGTCCTGGATCTGGGCGCGCAGGGCGTAGAGTTCCTCGACGCTGCCCTCGCCGATCCACAGGCGATACTGCAGCAGCCCCAGCAGTGCGATCAGAGTCAGGATCACCCAGCGCATGTCGGTCCACCATCCAGACGGGACCCGGCGCGCAGGCACGCGCCGGGAAGGGTGGGTATTACAGGTGCCGGAAGGCGGAGCGCCCAGCGTAGACGGCAGCGTCGCCGAGCTGATCCTCGATGCGCATCAGCTGGTTGTACTTGGCGACACGGTCCGAGCGCGACAGCGAGCCGGTCTTGATCTGGCCGGTGGCCGCGGCCACGGCCAGGTCGGCGATGGTGGTGTCCTCGGTTTCACCGGAGCGGTGCGACACCACGGCGGTGTAGCCGGCAGCGTGGGCCATGCGGATGGCGTCCAGGGTCTCGGTCAGGGAGCCGATCTGGTTCACCTTGATCAGGATCGAGTTGGCGATGCCCTTGTCGATGCCCTCCTGCAGGATCCGCGTGTTGGTGACGAACAGGTCATCGCCCACCAGCTGCACCTTGTCGCCGAGTCGCTCGGTCATGTCCTTCCAGCCATCCCAGTCGCCCTCGGCCAGGCCGTCCTCGATGCTCAGGATCGGGTACTTGCTCACCCAGTCCAGCAGCAGGTCGGTGAGGCCCGCGCTGTCGAGGGTGCGGCCCTCGCCCTTGAGCACGTAGGCGCCGTCCTGGTAGAACTCGGAGCTGGCCACGTCCAGGCCCAGGTAGATGTCCTTGCCGGCCTTGAAGCCGGTCTTCTCGATGGCCTCCAGGATCACCTCGATGGCCGCCTCGTTGGACGGCAGGTCGGGCGCGAATCCGCCCTCGTCGCCGACGGCGGTGGCCAGGCCACGGCCGTGCAGCACGGATTTCAGCGCGTGGAACACCTCGGCGCCATAGCGCACGGCCTCGCGCATGCTCGACGCGCCCACCGGCAGGATCATGAATTCCTGGAAGTCGACGCTGTTGTCGGCATGCTCGCCGCCGTTGATGATGTTCATCATCGGCACCGGCAGGCGGTAGTCGCCGTCACCCAGGGACTGATACAGCGGCATCGCCCGCTCCTGCGCGGCGGCATGGGCCGCGGCCATGGACACCCCGAGGATGGCGTTGGCCCCCAGGCGCCCCTTGTTCTCGGTGCCGTCGAGCTCGATCATGCGCCGGTCCAGCGCCTCCTGCCCGGTGACCTCCAGGCCCAGCACGGCGTCGCGCAGCTCGCCGTTGACGTTGCCGCAGGCGGTCAGCACCCCCTTGCCGCCGTAACGCGCAGGGTCGCCGTCGCGCAGTTCCAGCGCCTCGCGCGAGCCGGTGGAGGCACCGGAGGGGACAGCGGCCCGGCCGATGGCGCCGTCGGCAGTGATGACATCGACCTCGACGGTCGGGTTGCCGCGGGAGTCCAGGATCTCCCGGGCGCGGACATCGACAATTTCTGACATGACGTGGGTCCTTTGGATAAGAGAAATGAACAAGTCACTGAAACGAAACGCTGTTGGCCGGGGCGCTGCTGTGTTGCCTTTGGGTCACTGCCGGCCGGCTGCTGGCTGGCGACCGCTCGCTGGCCACCAGCTGAGCCCGGGGCGGCCTAGCGCTCCGCCTGCCTGCGCCGGCGCGCCAGCGCCGCCCGGATGAAGCCCCGAAACAGGGGGTGGCCGTCCCGCGGCGTGGACGTGAATTCCGGATGGAACTGGCAACCCACGAACCAGGGGTGGTCCGGGATCTCGACGATCTCCACCAGCTTCGAGTCCAGCGACCAGCCGGAGAAGCGCAGACCGGCGTCCTTCATGGCGTCGCAATAGTGGTTGTTGAACTCGTAGCGGTGGCGGTGACGCTCGCGAATCTGCGGATCGCCGTAGACCTTGCGCGCCAGGCTGCCGGGCTCCAGACGGCAGTACTGTCCGCCGAGGCGCATGCTACCGCCCAGATCGACATCGGCGTCGCGGGTCTCGCGGCGGCCGTCTTCGGTCTGCCATTCGGTGATCAGCGCGATCACCGGATGCGGGGTGTCGCGGTTGAATTCGGTACTGTGGGCGAGATCCAGCCCGGCCACATTGCGCGCAAACTCGATCACGGCAACCTGCATGCCGAGACAGATGCCGAGGTAGGGAATGCCGTTGGTGCGGGCATGGTGCACGGCGGCGATCTTGCCCTCGATGCCGCGCTGGCCGAAGCCGCCGGGCACCAGGATCGCATCCAGGCCGCTCAGGCAGTCGGTGCCGCTGCGCTCGATCTCCTCGGCGTCGATATAGCGAATGTCAATCCGCGTATGGGTGTGCACGCCGGCGTGGGCCAGGGCCTCGGTCAGGGACTTGTAGGCCTCCGTCAGGTCCATGTACTTGCCCACCATGCCGATGGTGACGCTGTCCGTGGGGTTGTCGAAGCCTTCCAGCACGCGCTGCCATTCCGTCAGGTCCGCCTCCGGCACTTCGAGCCTGAAGTGCCGCACCACCAGCGAGTCGAGCTGCTGGGCGTGCAGCAGCATCGGGATGCGGTAGATGTTGTCCGCATCCACGGCGGATATGACGGCGTTCTCCGCCACGTTGGTGAACAACGCGATCTTGCGCCGCTCGTCATCTGGCAGTTGCTGCTCGGCGCGGCACAGCAGAATGTCCGGCTGGATGCCGATGGAGCGCAGCTCCTTCACCGAGTGCTGCGTCGGCTTGGTCTTGATCTCGCCGGCGGTGCGGATGAAGGGCACCAGGGTCAGGTGCATGAACAGGGAGTTCTCAGGCCCGAGTTCCACCCGCATCTGGCGGATGGCCTCCAGGAAGGGCAGCGATTCGATGTCGCCGACTGTGCCGCCGATCTCGACCATGGCCACATCCGCCTCATTGGCGCCGAGCCGGATGCTCTGCTTGATCTCGTCGGTGATGTGCGGGATCACCTGCACCGTGCGGCCCAGATAGTCGCCGCGACGCTCCTTGCGGATGACGCTCTCGTAGATCTGGCCGGTGGTGAAGTTGTTGTTGCGGCCCATGCGGGTGCGCAGGAAGCGCTCGTAGTGGCCGAGGTCGAGGTCGGTCTCGGCGCCGTCGTCGGTGACGAAGACCTCGCCGTGCTGAAACGGGCTCATGGTGCCCGGGTCGACGTTGATGTAGGGGTCGAGCTTGATCATGGTGACCCGCAAGCCGCGGGCCTCGAGCAGCGCGCCGAGGGATGCCGACGCAATCCCTTTACCGAGCGACGAGACCACGCCGCCGGTGATGAAGATGAATTTGGTCATGATCCTTGGATTCGAGAGGAGGGCGGATACGGCCGGCCACCGCTGGCGGTCAGCAGTCGCAAAGGTAGCAAAATACGGGATTATCCTCAATTCGCGTGGGCAAGAATCGCACCGGTTCGTCCCCCTGGAGACGAACCGCGACCAAGGCTTCACAAGCAAAGGGTGGAAACGTATACTCGGTCGCGTTCGTAGAGAATGCGAACGATCATTGCATCGCGGAGGGGCATGACCCCATTTCGCGACTTACGGTGAGATAATGACTCTGGAGCGTCACAAATGAACAAGCTTGCAAAAGTCATCGGCATCGCAACCGTTGCCGGTGCTGCCACCTTCTCCATGAGCTCTGCCCAGGCGTGGTGGGGTCCGGGCTGGGGTGGCCCCGGTTACGGGTCCGGCTGGGGTGATGGCATGGGTGATGTGTTCTCCGACATGTTCGGCGACGGTTACGGCGACTTCAACATGAGCATGTCCGGCGGTGGTCGCGGCTGGGGTCGCGGTCGCGGTTACGGCTATGGTCGCGGCTACGGTTACCCGTACTACGGCGGCTACGGTTACCCCTACGGCGGCTATGGCCACCCCTATGGTGGCTACGGTTACCCGTACGGCGGCATGCCCTACGCCCCTTACGGTGCGCCGGTCGCTCCTGCCGCGCCCCAGGCCGGTGAGGCGAAGTAAGCACGCGCGTCCGTGAGGACCGCTTGCCGTTCAGGCCGGTAATCCCGAAGGGGCCGGCCAACGGCGGAAGGCCGCGCCCATGGCGCGGCTTTTTTTATGGGTTTATGGGGAATCTTGTTCGGGATTACGCTTGATCCAAATCAAGCAGAGTTGCACAATAGGCGCGTCAGAAACACAGGTCTGCTGCCTTGGCTCAAAGAAAAGTTATTTCCTTCGAGAACATCCGGGTCGCCTGCAGAAACTGCACCCTGTCGCAGCTCTGTTTGCCGATGGGGCTGGTGGCCGAGGATGTCGATCGCCTGGATGGCATCATCAAGCGATCACGGCCCATGCATCGCGGCGACCACCTCTTTCGGGGTGGCGAGCGGTTCCGGTCGTTGTTCGTCGTCAAGACGGGTTCGGTGAAGACCTATGCCCCGAGCTCGGAGGGTGGGGAGCAGGTGCTGGGCTTCCATCTGCCGGGGGAGATCATCGGTCTGGACGCCATCGAAAAGGACTGTCACGCCTGTTCGGCAAAGGTGCTCGAGACCTCGGCCATCTGCGAGATCCCCTTCCACCGGCTCGAGGAGCTGGCATCGAGCATTCCGTCGTTGCAGCACCAGATGTTCCGCTTGCTGAGCAAGGAGATCGGGCACGATGCGGAGATGTTGCTGTTGCTGGGCAAGAAGAACGCGGAGGAGCGTCTGGCCGCCTTCCTGATCAGCATGTCGAAGCGCCTGAGCAAGCGCGGCTTGTCAGCAACGGACTTCTATCTGAGCATGTCTCGGCACGAGATCGGCAACTATCTGGGGCTCGCGGTGGAGACGGTGAGCCGTCTGTTTACCCGGTTCCAGGACGAGGGTCTGCTGAACGTCGACCGCAAGCACGTCCAGGTGCTGGATCTGCGTTCCCTGGAGGGCATCGCCGGCATCGTCCAGGCCGAGGACCATCAGCAGCATTCCAACTGATCGGTCCTTTGTTTGCTGTTCCCGGGGTATCGTCGCACCCCTACCTTGCCATTGTCAGCGGCCTGAGCCGCTGACAGTCAAGAGACCTGGAAACCGTGTTTTCGGGTTTTTTTAGCTGATATTGGCCTGGTTCGTACCAGGGAGGCCAACCAGTCAGCATCGCCTTCCAGTCATTCTGGCCGCAAGCGTCTTGGGCTTTGCGGGCAACGCTTTCTAGATCCCTTCGTGGCGCCGCCGCTCCAGCCGGCATTGTGGCGGCAAGCACCTGCCGGGCTACAGGAAATAGAGCAGCAGCGAGCAGCCGAGCATCACCGCCACCCAGAACACCATGCTGCCCGTGGGCCAGGTCCTGGCCAGGATGCCATGGGGCCCGTGGTGGGCGTACAGGTTGTCGATCAATCGACCGATCCTGGCGCGACCGCGTTGTTCCAGGTCTGCGCGGGTCTGCGAGGTGCGGTCGCTCACGTCCAGTGCCAGGCCGTGGAAGAAGCGGCGATAGAACCAGTCGAAGTCGAGGCTGATGGTCAGGGTACGTTTCATCAGGCCGAGCAGCACGAAGAATGCGAAGCCGGAGAACAGCAGCAGCTGGAATTGGGACACCAGATGGCCGACGGTGTAGGGCTGGTAGTCCACCGGGTAGGGCAGCAGCGCGTACAGGGGCTGCGGGAATAGGCCGATGGCGATGCACAGGAAGGAGAACAGCCACATGGCCCGGAGCATGTTCTTCGGCGGCTCCGCGGGGCGCAGTCCGGAGTCTTTCTGGAAGAAGACGAACCAGGGAAACTTGATGCCCGCGTGCAGGAACACGCCGGCGGAGGCGGCCAGCAGTAACAGCCAGACCACCAGCAGGCCCTCGTTGGCCGCGGCGGAGGTCTCCAGGGACTTGGTGACGAAGCCGGAGGTGAACGGAAACGCGGAGATGGCCAGAGCGCCGATGATGCCGTTGATGGCGGTCAGCGGCATGGTCTGGAACAGGCCGCCCAGGTCGGTGCATTTGCGCCGGGCAGTCATCATCAGCACGCCACCAGCGGACATCAGCAGCAGCGCCTTGTAGATGATGTGCGCGAAGGCATGGGCCGCGGCGCCGTTGAGCGCCAGTTCGGTGCCGATGCCGATGGCACAGACCATGAAGCCCACCTGATTGACGATGCTGTAGGCCAGGATGCGGCGCATGTCGTTCTCGAGCAGCGCGTAGATGATGCCGTAGAACACCATGTACAGGCCGATCCAGATCAGGATCTCGGTGCCCGGAAACATGACCAGCAGCGCGAACACGGCGGTCTTGGTGGTGAAGGCGGACAGGAACACGGTGCCGCTGGGGGAGGCCTCGGGATAGGCGTCGGCGATCCACGCAGACAACGGCGGGGCGCCGGCGTTGACCAGGATGCCGATCAGCATCAGCACTGTGCCCAGGGAGTCGGGCTCGAGGGCCTGCACGCTGAGATCGCCGGTGTCGACTCCGTGGGCGACGATGCCGGCCATCAGGAGCACGCCCCCCAGCAGGTGGATCAGCGCGTAGCGGAAGGCGGCGCGCCCGGCGGCGTCGGTGCCGGCGGCGAAAATCACCAGGGTGGAGCCGATGGCCATCAGTTCCCAGTAGATGAACAGCGTGACCAGATCGCCGGCAAAGGTGACGCCGATGGCGGAGCCGGCGTAGACATAGGCCGCCACCAGTTCCAGGATGGAGGCCTGGCGCAAGGCATAGAGTCCGCCGGCAAAGGCCATGATGGCGAATACCGTCGCGAACAGTCGACCGGCGGCGGTGGCGTGGACCGGATCCAGTTCCAACCCCATGAAGGGGATGCCCGCACCGCCATTTCCGGAAACCAGCCAGACCAGCGCCAACGCCAGCACCGGCAATCCCAGCACCAGGGCGGTACGGTGCTTGCCCCGGCTTTGCGGGATCAGGAATGCGCCCAGGATCAGGACCAGGCCGGGCGGCAGCGCGAGATCAATCATCGTAGTAGGTATCCTCGCGCTTCAGGAAGATGCCAAGCAGTTTGGCTCCCACCACCATCAGCGCACAGGTGACGAAGCCGTACCAGGCGAAGAAGCCGAAACCGGTATCCAGCCTGAAGTCCGATCCGGCCACATGGGCATGGTGCTGGATGAAGAACTCCGGCGCCAGGGCAAGGGCCAGGATCAGAATCTGCAACGCCCACAGCTTGGGCAGATTCTCCTTGCGATAGAGCCAGTGCCTTTTCTCGCTCATGGCAGTGCCTGGGGAATGTTTGACGGTGGGACGTACGGCTGGGACCCGTTCGGCTGGAAATCATCCGACAGGGGTAGCTCGACCAGTTGTCCGGCAAGGTCCAGCGGAACCTGATGGAACAGGAAGAACAGCACCGTCAGCCCGGCGGTACAGGCCAGGGCGATGACGATGGGTCGGGGTGCCTCGCCATGCTGGGCCGGATCATCCTCGGCCGGTCGGGCAAAGGCGGTGAAGATGATGGGCAGGAAGTAGGCCGCATTCAGTACCGTGGACAGCACGATGACGCCGACCGCGAACAACTGCTGTGTCTCGAACGCCCCCAGCAGCATGTACCACTTGGAGATGAAGCCCGCCGCGGGCGGCACGCCGATCATGGACAGGGCGCCGATGCTGAAGGCGGTCATGGTCCAGGGCATGCGCCAGCCGATGCCGCGCAACTGTGAGATCTCGGTCTTGTGCGCCGCGGTATAGATGGAGCCGGCGGCAAAGAACAGGGTGATCTTGCCGAAGGCGTGGGCGACGATGTGCAGGGCCGCACCGATGATGGAGACCGGTGCCAGGATGGCTGCGCCGAGCACGACATAGGACAGCTGGCTGATGGTGGAGTAGGCCAGCCGGCGCTTCAGGTTGTCCTGTCGCAACGCGATCAGCGAGGCCACGATGATGGTGAAACCGGCCACGTACAGCAGCCAGGAGGCCGCGGGCACGGCGTGCAGACTGTCGACGCCGAACACGTAGACGATGACCTTGACCACGCTGAAGACACCGGCCTTGACCACCGCCACCGCGTGCAGCAGCGCGCTGACCGGGGTCGGCGCCACCATCGCCGCCGGCAACCAGCGGTGGATGGGCATCAGCGCCGCCTTGCCGATACCGAACATGAACAGGAACAGCAGCAGCCCGAGCCAGGGACCCTGCAGCTTGTCGCCCACAAGGCCGCCGACGGTGAAGTCGGTGGTACCGGTCAGGCTCCACACCCACAGGATGGCCGGCAGCAGCAGGCCGATGGAGGTGGTGATGAGGATGCCCAGGTAGACGCGTCCGGCGGCACGGGCCGCATCGTTGCCCTTGTGCGTCACCAGCGGATAGGTGGACAGGGTGAGCAGCTCGTAGAAGACGAACAGGGTCACCAGATTGGCGGCGAAGGCGATGCCCATGGTGGCGAACAGCGCCAGCGCAAAGTAGCCGTAGAAGCGCGTCTGGTGCGGTTCGTTGTTGCCGCGCATGTAGCCGATGGAGTAGACCGAGTTGATCGGCCACAGCAGTGCCGCCACTAGCGCGAACAGCATGCCCAGGGGCTCGACGCGAAAGGCGATGGCGATGCCGGGAAACAGCTCGGCAAACACCCACTCCGGGCGCAGCCCCGCCAGCACCGACGGCAGCAGGCTCAGCACCACCAGCAACAGCAGCCCGGCGGCGACCAGGGTGACGCGTTCGCGCTGCTCCGGCCTGCCGTGGAACAGCCAGATGCCCCCCATGGCCCCCAGCGGGATGACCAGGGCAAGGACGATGCCGATGGCATTCCAGTCCGTCATGGGCCCACCCCCAGCAGATCCGCGGCGGCGCTACCGGCCAGGCCGATCAGGGGCCTGGTATGGATGCCCAGATAGACATTGGCAAGGGCCAGCAGCCAGATCGGCACCAGCAGTGTCAGCGGCGCTTCAGACACCGGTGCTGAACCGGCCGGCCGCGCGCGGAAGTAGGCCGCCTCGACCACCCGCCAGACATAGACCACGGCGATGAGCGAGGTGGCCAGGATCAGGATCACCAGGGGCCACCAGCCGTTCTCCATCGCCCCCAGCAGCAGATACCACTTGGAGACGAAGCCCACGGTCAGCGGTACGCCGATCAGGCTGAGCCCACCCACCACGAAGGCGGCCATGGTCCAGGGCATCTCTCGGGCGATGCCGCCCATGCGCTCGATATTGGTGCTACCGATGCGGTAGACCACCGCGCCCAGGGCCAGGAAGAGCGCGCCCTTCATCAGGGCGTGGTTGAACAGGTGCAGCAGGCTCGCGGTGAGCCCGGTGAGGTTGACCATGCCCAGGCCGAGCAGCATGTAGCCGATCTGGGCCACGGACGAGTAGGCCAGCATGCGCTTGATGTCGTGCTGGAACACCGCGACCACCGAAGCGATGAAGATCGCCGCCGCCGCCAACGGCAGGATCAGCCACTCCACGTGCATGGTGCCGAAGCTGAACGGGGCGCCGAATACCGTGTAGAACATCCGGATCATGGCGTACAGGGCCACCTTGGTGGCGGTGGCGGCCAGGAAGGCGCTGACCACCGAGGGTGCATAGGTGTAGGCGTTGGGCAGCCACAGATGCAGCGGAAACATGGCCAGTTTCAGCGCCAGGCCGACGCTGATGAAGGCGAAGGCCGTCTTCACGGTGCGCAGATGCGCCAGTTCCGGCAGCCGCTGGGCAAGGTCCGCCATGTTCAGCGTGCCGGTGACCATGTACAGCAGGCCGACACCGATGATGTAGAAGGTGGCGCCGATGGTCCCCATCACCAGGTACTGGTAGGCGGCGGTCAGCGCCCGCCGGTTCCGCCCCAGGCTGATCAGGGCGTAGGTGGACAGCGACGACACCTCCAGCAACACGAACAGGTTGAACGCGTCGCCGGTGATGACGATGCCCAGCAGACCCGCCAGGCACAACAGCAGCAGGGTGTAGAACAGCGGCTGCCGGTCGGCATCGATCTCGGCATCGACGCTGTGGCGGGCATAGCTCAGCACCAGCGCGCCGATCAGCGACACGATCAGCAGCACCATGGCCGCCAGGCGGTCGACCACGTACTCGATGCCCCAGGGCGCGGCCCAGCCGCCGAAGGCATAGCGCAGCACGCTGCCGTCGCTCACCTGCAGCAGCAGGGCCAGGCTGATCAGCAGACCCAGCCAGGCCACGAGCGTGGCCCATGCCCAGGCCGCACGCCCACGGCCGAGCAGCAGGCACACCGGGGCGGCGAGCAGCGGCAGCACTACCTGCAGCGCCGGGAGGTTCTGGGCGATGGCGGTGCCGAGACTCACCGTCGGGCCTCGCCGGCAGAATCCGCAGTCGCCGTCTCGGATCCCTGAGCCAGGGCTGGGGCGCTGCCGTGCGGGGGATCGTCCTGGGCGTAGATCTCGTCTTCTTCCACGGTGCCGTAGGCCTCCTTGATGCGCACCACCAGCGCCAGTCCCAGGGCGGTGGTGGCGACGCCGACCACGATGGCGGTGAGGATCAGCACATGCGGCAGCGGGTTGGAGTACAGGCTGCCCGGATCGGCCACGATGGGCGCCGTGCCGCCGCTGACCTTGCCCATGGAGATGTAGAGCAGGAAGACCGAGGTCTGGAAGATGTTCAGGCCGACGATCTTCGCCACCAGATTGCCCCTGGCGATGACCACGTAGAAGCCGGTCATCATCAGGAAGAACACCACCCAGTAGTTGTACTGGCCCAGCAGTTCCATGTCAGCGGTTGCGCTCCATGAAGGCGTAGAAGATGGTGAGCATGATGCTGGCCACGGTGATGCCGACCCCCAGTTCGATCAGCAGGATGCCGTAGTGCTGCCCGTGCACCGGATCGTGCGCCAGCAGGTTGTAGTCCAGGAACGCGCCCCCCCGCAGCATCGACACGACGCCGACGCCGCCGTAGAGCAGCACGCCGAAGGCGGCGATGGGCGGCAGGATGCGTGGCGACACCAGGCGGACCGCCTGCTCGAAGCCGTTGACCAGGGCGTAGAGGATGATGCCGGCGGCAAAGATGACCCCGGCCTGGAAGCCGCCACCGGGCCCGAAGTCGCCATGGAATTGTACGTACAGTGCGAACAGCAGAATGTACGGGATCAGCAGCTTGGCGATGATCCGCAGGACGAAGTCGCGTTGCATGGTCAGTCTCCGCTGCTGCCCGGGTCCCTGTGCTGCCGGCGTCGCCGGCCCAGCAGTACCAGCACGGCAACGCCGGCGGTGAACACCACCGCGGTCTCGCCGAGGGTGTCGAAACCGCGGTAGCTGGCCAGCACCGAGGTGACCATGTTCGGCACGCCGACCTCGGCGGGCGAATCCTGGATGTAGCGCGGCGCCACATGCTGGTGCACCGGGGCCTCGGGATCGCCGAACCGCGGCATGTCCGCCGTGCCCCACAGCAGCACGACACCGGTGATCACCACCACCGTCAGCGGCAGCGCACGGGAGTGCTGTTGCGGTGCCTGCCGGTGCCCCACCAGCGCCAGGGTGCCGAGCATCAGCACGGTGGAAATGCCAGCGCCCACCGCCGCCTCGGTGAAGGCCACATCTACCGCATCCAGCGCGATGAACACACCGGCGGTGATCAGGCTGTAGATGCCGAACAGCATCACCACCGCGAACAGGCTGTTCAGCCGCACGATGGCGATGGCGGTGGCGACCAGGAAGGTCAGCAGCACGATGTCGATCAGGTGGGTCATGACGCGTCCCGTGGTTCGGACAGCACCGGCTTCAGGCCCGAGTGCTCCGCCGCCCGAGTCAGGGCATGGCTGGCCACCGGGCTGGTGTACCACAGGAACAGCAGGATGAAGAGGAGCTTCATGCTGATCAGGGTCAGGCCGGCCTGCAACATCAGTCCCAGCAGGATGCAGCCGGCGCTCAGGGTGTCGGTGACGCCGGCGGCGTGCACGCGGCTGTAGAAGTCGGGAAAACGATGGACACCGACGCCGCCGGAGATGCCCAGGAAGACACCGGCGGCCAGCAGTAGCGTGGTGAGGAGATCCAGCAGCAGTGCCATGGGGGTCAGTCCGGCAGGGTTCCGTTGTCCAGGCGCTCGACGAACTTGAGCACGGCGATGATGCCGATGAAGTTGATCAGCGCATAGGTGATGGCGATGTCGAGAAAGTCCGGCCGCTCGGTCAGGAAGCCGTACACCGCGATCAGCAGCACGGTCTTGGTGCCGAACATGTTCACCGCCAGGATGCGGTCGTAGACGCTCGGTCCCAGGAAGGCGCGCGCCAGGGCCAGTCCCATGACCACCAGGATGCCCAGGGCCGCGGCGGCAAAGATCATCGTGCGCCCTCCAGACGGGTCACGCGGCGGTCCATGTCGCCCGTTGCCAGATCCTGCAACGCGGCGCCGGACAGGGCATGCACCAGGATCTCGTTGTCGCTGACCTCGATGGCGACGGTACCCGGCGTCAGGGTGATGGAGTTGGCGTAGATGGTCTTGCCGAGCAGGGTCTGCTGGGTGCAATGCAGCCGCTGCATGGTCGGGCTGATGGGATGCTCTTGCGGCCACCAGATGCGCTTCACCACATCGATGTTGGCCTTGACGATCTCGCCGGTGAGCCAGACCCAGTAGGCCGGGATGCGCAGCAGCATGGCAGGCCGGTAGCAGGTGGGCTCCAGGCGCTCCATGCGCAGGCCGAAGCCGGCGGCGATGACCACCGACAGGGCACCGAAGGCCAGCAGCAGACCGTGGTCCCAGAAGCCGGACAGCAGCAGCCAGAAGGCGGGCAGAGTCAGCGATGACAGAATGAGATAGGCCACGTGTCAGGATCTCGGTTCGAATGGCAGCCGCCTTGCGAAAACCGGAATGCTACACGATACATGCGCAATTCCCAAGGCCATCGGGGCCGATCGGCGGCCATCGGTGTCGATCGGCGGCGGATCACGGGGCCGGATCGGCGTCAGGCCGGGATCAGACCGAACCCGAACCCGAACCCGAACAGGCCCCGGATGCGGCGGATTGACCGGTTGTATCAGATGCGCAGCAGCAGACGCGCGGGATCCTCCAGGGTCTCCTTGATGGTGACCAGGAACTGCACCGCCTCGCGGCCGTCGATGATGCGGTGGTCGTAGGACAGGGCCAGATACATCATCGGCCGGATCACCACGGCGCCGTCCACCGCCACCGGGCGTTGCTGCACCTTGTGCATGCCCAGGATCGCGCTCTGCGGCGGGTTCAGGATGGGCGTGGACATCAGCGAGCCGAAGACACCGCCGTTGGTGATGGAGAAGGTGCCGCCGGTCAGTTCCTCGAAGCTCAAGGTGCCGTCCTTCGACTTGACAGCGAAGTCGGCGATGCCCTGTTCGATCTCGGCCATGCTGAGTTGGTCGCAGTTGCGCAGGATGGGCACCACCAGACCGCGGGGCGAACTGACGGCGACGCCGATGTCGTAGTAGCCGTGGTAGATGATGTCGCTGTCGTCGACCGATGCGTTGACCACCGGATAGCGCTGCAGCGCCTCCACTGCGGCCTTGACGAAGAACGACATGAAGCCGAGCCGCACGCCGTGGGTCTGCTCGAAGCGGTCCTTGTACTGGCCGCGCAGGGCCATGACGGCGCTCATGTCCACCTCGTTGAAGGTGGTGAGCATGGCCGAGGTCTGCTGCGCCTGCACCAGTCGCTCGGCGACCCGGGCGCGCAGCCGGGTCATGGGTACGCGCTGTTCCGGACGCCCGGCCTCGCCACTGAGACCCGGCGCCGCGGGGACCTCGATCTCGTCGGCGAGGGCCGCATCCGGATCGCGGGCGCCCTGGTCGGACTCCTGTGCATCCAGCCAGGCCATGACATCCGCCTTGTGGATGCGTCCGTCCTTGCCGCTGCCGGGGATCAGGCTCGCATCCAGACCCAGTTCCTTCACCAGGCGGCGGGCCGCCGGCGCCAGGGCCGGGGTCTCGCCCCGATCCGGATGTTCGGCCCTGGCCGGCTTGTCCGACTTGGTCGCCTTGTCTGGCTGTCTGGCCTGCCCCTTGTCCGCCGCGGACCCGGCGGCCGCCGGTGCCGGCGGTTTCGTCCCGGCGTCCGGCGACATCGGCGCGGCAGTTGCGGCTTCGCCGCTGTCATCGCCGGCCTGCAGCAGGGCCAGCACGGCATCGGCCTGCACCACATCGCCTTCACCGGCCATGCGTTCCAGCAGGGTGCCGTCGGCCGGTGCCGGGACCTCCAGCACCACCTTGTCGGTTTCCAGATCGACCAGGGTCTCGTCCTTGCGGACGGTCTCTCCCGGTTGCTTGTGCCAGGTCAGCACGGTGGCGTCGGCGACGGACTCGGGCAGGGCGGGGACACGGACTTCGCTGCTCATTTCCTCTGTTCTTCCGGTGGCGTTTGCTTGGCGGCGTTGATGCTGGGTCGGTTGGCCTGGAGCAGGCTGTGGCCGGGGGCTCAGGCTCCGACCTCCTGTGTGGGGATACGTCGGTTCAACACCGGATTGATGCGCCCGGTCAGGGCTTCGTCGATCAGGCGTTCTTGCTGTTCTACATGGACCGCGCGGTGGCCCACGGCGGGTGCGGCGGAGGCCGGCCTGCCAACGTAGTAGGGCTGCTTGCCGTCGACAATCAAGTCGTGGAAGCGGTGCTTGATCTGATCCCAGGCGCCCTGGTTCTGCGCCTCTTCCTGACACCAGATGATCTCCCGGGTGTCCGGATAGCCGGCGATGGCCTCGGCAAAGGCCTCCTTCGGGAACGGGTACAGCTGCTCGATGCGCAGGATGGCCACATCCGTCAGCCCGCGGGCCCGCCGTGCCTCCAGCAGGTCGTAGTAGACCTTGCCGCTGCAGCAGACGAGGCGCTGCACCTGCGCTGGTTCGATGGGGTCGACCTCCGGGATGATGGTCTGGAAGCCCCCGTCCGCCAGTTCCTCCAGCGAAGAGACCGCCAGCCGGTGCCGCAGCAGGCTCTTCGGTGTCATGACGATCAGCGGACGCCGGTAGTCGCGCACCAGCTGCCGCCGCAGCAGGTGGAACATCTGCGCCGGCGTGGTGGGCACGCAGACCTGGATGTTGTGCTCGGCGCAGAGCTGCAGGTAGCGCTCCAGCCGGGCGGAGGAGTGCTCCGCACCCTGGCCCTCCAGCCCGTGGGGCAGCAGCATCACCAGGCCGCACTCCAGGCCCCACTTGGTGCCGGCGGAGGTGATGAACTGGTCGATGACCACCTGCGCGCCGTTGGCGAAATCGCCGAACTGCGCCTCCCACACGGTCAGGGCATTGGGCTCGGCGGTGGCGAAGCCGTACTCGTAGCCGAGCACCGCCTCTTCCGACAGGATGGAGTCGATGGCGATGAAGGCGCCCTGGTCTGCGGACAGATGCTGCAATGGGGTGTAGTCGTTGCCGGTGGCCTGGCAATGGACCTTGGCATGGCGATGAAAAAAGGTGCCGCGGCCGGCATCCTGCCCGGACAGGCGCACCGGGTAGCCGGCCTCAAGCAGCGTGGCATAGGCCAGATTCTCGGCGAATCCCCAGTTGCCCAGCTGGTCGCCCTGGGCCATCTTGCGGCGCTCGGCCCAGATCTTGTCCACCCGCGGATGCAGCTCGAAGCCCTCCGGCACCTGCAGCAGGCGTTCCGCCAGCGCCTGCAGCTGGTCGCGCGGCACGCGGGTATCCGCCGGCGCCTGCCAGTCATCGCCGGCGCAGGCACGCCAGTCCACGCGGTAGGCGTTGTCCAGGCCACAAAGCACCGGTCGCGCCACGACGATGCCGTGCTCGATGGAGTTGCGGTAGTCCTCGATCAGGCCCGCGGCATCGTCGCGGCTGAGCACGCCGTCGTCGATGAGCCGGTCGGCGTAGACCGCCCGCGACGTGGGCCGCTCGCGGATCTTCCTGTACATCATCGGCTGGGTGACGGAGGGTTCATCGGCCTCGTTGTGGCCGAGCCGGCGATAGCAGACCAGGTCGATGACGACGTCCTTGCGGAACTGGTTGCGATAGTCCAGCGCCATGCGGGTGACGAAGATCACCGCCTCCGGGTCATCGCCGTTCACGTGGAACACCGGCGCCTGCACCATCTTGGCCACGTCGGTGCAGTACTGGGTCGAGCGGGTGTCCAGCGGATTGCTGGTGGTGAAGCCGATCTGGTTGTTCACCACCACATGCACGGTGCCGCCGGTACCATAGCTACGGGTCTGGGACAGTTGCAGGGTCTCGGTCACCACGCCCTGGCCGGCGAAGGCGGCATCGCCATGGATCAGCACCGGCATCACCTGCTCGCCGGTGCGATCGCCGCGACGACGCTGGCGGGCGCGCACCGACCCCTGGATGACCGGATCGATGATCTCCAGGTGCGACGGGTTGAACCCCAGCGCCAGGTGAACGATACCGCCGGGGGTCTCGACATCGCTGGCGAAGCCCATGTGGTACTTGACGTCGCCGGCGAGCTGCCGCGGATTCAGCGGCACCTTGCCCTCGAACTCCGCAAAGATCTCCTGGGGCGGCTTGCCGAGGATGTTCACCAGCAGGTTCAGCCGGCCGCGATGGGCCATGCCGATGACGATCTCGCGCAGCCCCTTGCGGCCAGCGCGCTGGATCAGCTCGTCCATCAGCGGGATCAGCGCCTCGCCACCCTCGAGCGAGAAGCGCTTCTGTCCGACGTACTTGGTGTGCAGGTACTTCTCCAGTCCCTCTGCCGCCGTCAGCAAGGTCAGCAGCCAGCGCCGGTCTGCCGCGTCCAGTTCCGGCCGACCCTGGTAACCCTCCAGTCGCTTCTGGATCCAGCGCTTCTCTGCCGTGTTGGTGATGTGCATGTACTCCGAGCCCACCGGGCCGCAGTAGATACGCCTCACCAGGTCCAGGATCTGCCGCAGCGGCATGCGGTTGGGCGCGTACAGCGAGCCGGTGTGGAATACCAGATCCAGATCGCCGTCGTCGAGGTTGTGATAGCCGGGCTCCAGGTCCGGCACCCGGGGTGTCGGTCGCAGCTTCAGCGGATCCAGGTCGGCGACCTGGTGGCCGCGGTAGCGGTAGGCGTTGATCAGCCGCAGCACGGCGGACTGCTTCTCTGCCGCCGCCGGTGCCAGGCGGTCGATGTGCCGGTTGCGGGCGCGGATGCGGCTCTCGCTGGCGAGCCGCTCGAAGTTCTCCCGCACCGGGCCGTGCGGGACCTCGTTGGCCGCCTCCCGGGGCATGGCGTCGAAGCGCCGCCGCCAGGCGAGATCGACGCTCTCCGGATCCTTTAGATACCGTTCGTAGAGGTCCTCGATGAAGGCCGCATTGCCGCCATAGAAGGCGGATGAGGATCGGAACAACTGGAGCAAGGCGCTCATGGTGATCTGCTCTGGTGGTTGCTGTCGTTCTGTTCGCTGCAAGCGCGATTAGGGAAACGCGTCGGAAACCGCGTCTTCGAATCGCGTGCTGATTTTTGGCCAGGATGGCCGATAAATCAGCGTCTCCTTGGGGGTCTCGCACTGCAGTGTACCGCAACCCATGCGACCATGGGCAAATCACCGACGAGCGCCGCGGTTGCGGCGCCGGTTTGGCTCAGTGGTGGGACTTAAGCAGCAGTTTGAGGATCTTGAAGTTGATGACCCAGAAACGGTAGAACTGCCACGCCGGATTGGTGCGGAAGTAGCGCGTGAAGCCGGTGGGCACCGGTGGATAGTAGGCCTGCTGATAGGGTTCCTTGTTCTTGACCGGGACGGACATGGCAGGGGCTCCGATGGTGTTGGTGGATCAGTCGGGCAGCACGGACCAGAACGGCCGGAGCTTGGCCTGATAGAGAAAGACATGGTGCAGGATGTACTTCATCCAGTGCCCGGCCAGGCCGATCTCGCCGAAGGTCAGGTCCATGTCGCGGCCGTAGTCCGGGTAGGCCTCGTAGTCGGGCACCACCGGGAATACGGTCATGGTGGCCGCGCTGCCCTTCAGGATGTGCGAGCCTGTGGAGGCGACACAGGCGGCACCCATCTCGCCCATGGAGGCCGTGTGCGTGGGCTCCGGGGCACCGTCGAGCATGTCGCGGATGCTTTCGGCCACAGCCTTGCCGATGGCCGCCGACGGCATGCCGGTGCGCGGCGGCGTCGGGCTGATGGACGTCCCGTTGGGGCTCTGCATCGGCTTGCTGATGGCATGCGGGGGTGCAAAGGCGATGCCGATGGCGAAGATGTTGCGATACCCGGGGGTCTGGTAGGTGCGTGGCCAGTCGGCCTTGCTCCATTCCTCGTAGGGCTTGGGGTTGTAGTCGGCGTCCACCTTCATGAAGCCGTTCGGCGCGAACAGATCCTTGGTGATGTCCGTGCCGTCCTTGGCGAAGGCCGTCAGGGGCTGGCCGGCGAAGGGCGGGATCAGCATGGCGAAATCGAACGCGAGTTCGTGCTCTTGGCCGTCCAGGGTCTCGTAGTGCAGTTTGCCGGGCTCGACCCGCTTGACCGCCGCGCGCACGATCCACTCCATGCCGCGCTCCACCATCATGGATTCGGCAAAGACCTTGCCATTGGTGATGTAGCCGCCGCGGCGGATGTGCACACCGCCCATGCCGAAGTCGCCGAGCTCGTACTCGTTGCTGATCCAGACCATGCGCGCCTTGTCGCGCACGCCCGCCTCGCGCAGGCTGTGGTCGACGTTGTAGATATATTCGAAGGCGGCGCCCTGGCAGGTGCACATGCCATGGCCGGTGCCAACGACAAAGGTCTTCTGCTCACCCCGCTGCATGGCGGCAATGGTGGCCTGCAACTGCTGGTTTGCCTCCAGGGCATGCCCCGGCGTGCAGACGGACGTGGTATAGCCGCCGTCGGGACCCAGGCCAGGGGTGGCACTGAAGTTCAGCTTGGGGCCGGTGGCATTGATCAGATAGTCATAGGTGATACGCGCGGTCTCGCCCGGACGCCGCGGGTCGGTGTACTCGACCGTGACGTAGGGCTGCACGGACGCGTCGCCCCCCTGCGGATGGATGGACAGGGCGCGCGCCTGATGGAACTTGACGTTGACCTTCTTGTAGACCGGCTCCAGCGGGAAGGTGACCTGCTTCTCCGTCATCTCGCCGACACCGACCCAGACATTCGACGGGATCCAGTTCCAGGTGGCGTTGGGCGACACGACGACGACCTCGTGCGTCTTGCCGACCCATTTGCCGAGGTAGCGCGCGGCAGTGTGCCCCGAGATACCAGCGCCAAGAATGACAATGCGTGCCATGGGCATCCTCCGTTGGTTTCGCAGCGTCTACGTTAGAACCAGCGGCCGTTCACTCACAACGACCTCCGTCAATCGTTGTCCACGAAAATCGGCTGGCGCTACGAACCGTCTGCGCCAGAGCGGCGCCCCCAGAGCGCATGCAGCGGGTCGGACAGGGCGACGCGGCCGGCATACTTGTCGTCGGCGGGACGCGGCAGGCCGCGCAAGCTCCAGGTGTTGAGGTCGGCGAACCGGCCCGACCGAAGAAAATACTCCAGCACCAGGCCCGCCCGCTCGAACGGGTGGATCTCCCGCCAGACCCGCACTGCCTTGGGCGGAAACCAGCGGTCGGAGACGGTGACGACGAACAGCCCTCCCGGCCGCAGCACCCGGGCCAGTTCCCGGAACACCTCCAGCGGCTTGACCAGGTATTCCACTGAGACGGTGCAGAGCGCGGCATCGAAGGCGCTGTCGTCGAAGGGCAGGGTGGGGTCACGGTTCAGGTCATGCACCACCCGCGCGTCGAGAGCAGCATTGGCTGCCAGCTCGGCGGCGTTCAGGCCCAGCCCGGTCACGGCGGCAGGCTGCAGGCTGTCGGGCAGATGCGAATCCCAACTGGTCATCAGGTCCAGGATGCGTGCCCCCGGCGGCAGAAGCCGGCCGAACAGCGCCGACAGCTCCGCCCGCGCGCTCTGGTCGAGGTGATGGACGAGACGCGCCTTGGCGTAGAAGCCGGCGTCGGGGCGCGGATCCTGGCGATCGAAGGCCCGATCGGAGAAGAAGTCCGTGGGCTGGTCCCGCCAGCGCGCCTGCATGCCCGGACCATCCGCCGTGATCCGGGCGGCCAGGGTGTTGGCTGGGGCCTCGGTTGGGGCATTGGTTCGCGCACCGGCCAGGGCGCTGTGGCCGGCATGCGGGTCGCGGTCGGTGATCGCCTCGATGCGCGCGCCCAGGGTCAGCGCCTTGCCGGCCAGGGGGTGATTGAGCTCTGCGCGCAGGCGGCCTGCGTCCAGGGCTGCCACGCGCATGGGCGAGCGGTCCGTTGCGGCGATGCCCTCGACGCCGGTGAGGATGCCCTTGGGATAGAAACGCCCCACCCGCGGATGAATCAGGCGTCCGGCCAGCATGCGGCGATTGAACTGCGCCGGATCCAGCTCCAGCAGCCGATCCTCCCGATAAGCTGGGACCCAGTCCGTCACATCGCGTCGCTGGACCTCGCAACGGCCTCCCATTCGGCTCCGGCAGTGATCCAGAGACTGGTCCAGCAGGTCCGCTGCCAGCGAGGCCGGCAGGTCGGTGCGTGACAGGTCCAGGTCGGGTTCGACCCAGCAGTCGCAATGGGCCGCGTGATCACTTTGCCAGGACAGTTCGAAGCGGACCATCGCCAGGGTGTCGGCGCCGGTCGGTTGCCGGGCGGCGGAGGGGTCGGTCATGGGCAAGGCCTGATCCGTGTGGTTGAGCCGCACAGGTTACACCAGGGGGCCGACATCCGTCCTTCGGTTGAACGCCAGGCCTCGGCCCATTACCATCCTTGATTCCTGGCACGGTATCATTCGGCGGCCAGGCACAACACGGCCTGTCCATGCCCCGGCGTGCCGATCCTTCATTATTGAGTTATTCCTTCTCTTCCATGGCAAACGATACGAACGTCACCTGGCACCAGCACCAGGTCTCCCGCGCGGTGCGCGAGCAGTCCAAGGGTCACCGTGGCTGCGTGATCTGGTTCACCGGCCTGAGCGGCTCCGGCAAGAGCACCGTGGCCAACACCCTGGATCATCTGCTGACGGGCCATGGCTTCCACAGCGCCGTGCTGGATGGCGACAACGTCCGTCACGGGCTCAATGCCGGCCCCGGCATGCTGCGCGAGACCCACGGCGAAGACTACGCCCAACGGTTCGGCCTGGGTTTCACCGCCATCGACCGCGAGGAGAACATCCGTCGTATCGGCGCCGTTGCGGAACTCTACTGCCAGGCCGGCCTGATCGCCCTGACCGCCTTCATCAGTCCCTATCGCATCGACCGCGACCGCGTGCGCGCCACTATGAATCCCGGCGACTTCATCGAGGTCTTCGTTGACACGCCGCTGGAGATCTGCGAGCGGCGCGACCCGAAAGGGCTCTACAAGAAGGCCCGTGCCGGGGAGATCAAGAACTTCACCGGCATCGATGATCCCTACGAGGCCCCGGTGTCGCCGGAACTGACCCTGCTGGCCGGCGAGCGCTCCCCGGAGATGCTGGCGCAGGAGGTCATCGACTACCTGGCCGCGTCGCGCATTATCCCCGCAGTGGAGCGCGGCTGATCACCCCTTCCGGCCCGTTCAAAACGCGGCCGGGCAAACCGGCCGAGGCAGCCTAAGACGGCCTCAGGCGGCCTCAGGCGGCCTCTGCAATCACCGCCACCGTAGCCTCGCACAGCTGCTGCAATTGTGCGTCGCTGATGATGTAGGGCGGCATCAGGTAGACCAGACGGCCAAACGGCCGCACCCAGACGCCACGCGCGACGAACCGGCGCTGGATCTCCCGCATCGGCACCGGCTGCGTCATCTCGACGACGCCGATGGCGCCGAGTACGCGCACCTCGGCAACCCCCGGCAGCGTCTGGCAGGGAGCGAGCCCGGCGCTCAGCGCGGCGGCGATGCGGGCGATGTTGCCTTGCCAGTCCTGCGACAGCAGCAGGTCGATGCTGGCATTGGCGATGGCACAGGCCAGCGGATTGCCCATGAACGTGGGGCCGTGCATGAAGACCCCCGGCGTTCCGCGAGAGAGGGTGTCGGCCACCTGTCGCGTGGTCAGGGTGGCGGCGGAGGTGAGATAGCCGCCGGTGAGGGCCTTGCCCAGGGTCATGATGTCCGGGCTGATGGCGGCGTGCTCGCAGGCGAACAGCCGCCCGGTGCGACCAAAGCCGGTGGCGATCTCGTCGGCGATCAGCAGCACGTCGAAATGATCGCACAGGGCGCGCACCCGGGCCAGATACTCGGCGGAATAGAAACGCATGCCGCCGGCGCCCTGGACGATGGGTTCCAGGATCACGCCAGCCAGGGTGTCGACGTGCTCCTCGATCAGGGCGGTGAAGGCCGCGATGTCCGCATCCGTGCAGGGCTCCCCGAAGCGCGGTGCCGGCGCCGGCGCGAACAGTTGCCGGGGCAGCACCCGGCCGAACAGGTGATGCATGCCGGTGACCGGATCGCAGACGGACATCGCATCGAAGGTGTCCCCATGGTATCCGGAGCGCACCGTCAGAAAGCGGCTGCGGTCGGGCCGGCCCAGGGCCTGCTGATACTGCAGGGCCATCTTCATGGCCACTTCCACAGACACCGAGCCGGAGTCGCACAGGAACACCTGCTGCAGGGGTTCCGGGGTCAGCCGGACCAGGCGCTCGACGAGCCCGACGGCGGGGGCATGGGTCAGGCCGCCGAACATCACATGGGCCATGTGCTGCAACTGCGTCACGGCGGCGGCGTTGAGCACCGGATGGTTGTAGCCGTGGATGGCGCACCACCAGGACGCCATGCCGTCGATGAGCCGGCGACCGTCCATCAGCTCCAGCTCGCAGCCGGCGGCGGCCCGCACCGGGTAGACCGGGTCGCGGTCGATGGTGGAGGTGTAGGGATGCCAGGCGTGGGCGGCGTCCAGGGCCAGCAGTCGTTCTGCGTCCAAGGTCTCCGGGTCGGGGTCAGGCTCGGCAGTCATCAACGGTTGACCGTCAACCCAGCACTTCCAGTTCCCGCACCAGGGCGTTCAGGTCGGCTTGCTGCGCCAGCGCCCCCTCCCAGAAGCGGTAGCGGCGCGCATCCGCCCCGTCGCCGATGGTCAGTTCGGCGATGAACCCGCTGGCCCCGTCCGGCGCCGGATGATCGCGGGCCTCTCCCAGGGCATCCAGCGCACGCCGCAGCCGCTGCTGGTGCTCCTTGTCCACCTGGCCCCGGCTCGGCTTGTGGCTGGTGTAGTCGCCTTGGTCGATGGTGAATACGCCGTCGGGCTCGACCTGGATGATCAGCATGTAGTCGTCCTGGCCGACGACGCGATAGTGGATGCGGGGCAGCGGGGACATCAGGGAACCTCCATTGTTGGGTTGGTGCAGACAGCATAGCGCATCCCGGGACTGAAATGACGTCCCCTCCGGCCTGCCATGATTCACCGCAACGCGGTCATGCCTTACCTGCGCATGACCCGCGCACTCACTGCCTTTGCGGTTTGAATTTCGCGGTTCAGGGGCTCAGCCCGCGGTCAGCCGGGGGTCTGGTAGCCCGCGCAGTCGAGGTCGAACACCTTGATCGGTTTCTTGCGGCGGATACGCACGGCGGTGAGCCGACCGCCCCACAGGCAACCGGTATCCAGGGCCCAGACGTTGTGCTCGGCAAGATAGCCCAGGGTAGACCAGTGGCCGAAGACGATCCGGTGCTCACGGCTGGCGCGGCCGGGCACCTTGAACCACGGCACAGCCCCATCCGGCTGCAGCCCCGGGGCGCGCTTTTCACGCAACAGCAGGCGACCGTCGGCGGTGCAGTAGCGCAGCCGGGTGAAGCAGTTGGTAATGAAGCGCAGGCGATCCATGCCCGCCAGGTCCGGTGACCAGCGATCAGGCTGGTTGCCGTACATGGCGTGCAGGAACTCCCGGTACCCGGGCCCCTGCAGCGTCGCCTCCAGTTCGGCGGCACAGGCGCGGGCCTGGGCCAGATCCCACTGGGGCGGCAAGCCGGCATGCACCATCGCGAAGCGCTTTTTCTCGTCCAGGTGCAGCAGGGGCCGGTGGCGCAGCCAGTGCAGCAGTTCGTCGCGGTCCGGTGCCGTGAGCACATCGTTCAGGGTACTCTTGCCGGCGTGCCTGGCGTTGCCGGCCGCTAGCGCCAGCAGATGCAGGTCGTGGTTGCCCAGCACCACCGCCGCGCGGTCGCCCAGGGCCTTGAACCAGCGCAGTACCGAGACCGAGTCCGGTCCCCGGTTGACCAGGTCGCCGACCGACCAGAGCCGGTCCGCGGCCGGATCGAACCCGATGTGATCGAGCAGGTGCCGCAGTTCGTTGTAGCAGCCTTGAATGTCGCCGACAGCGTAAGTGGCCATGCTCAAGCGGCTTTCGGTGTCCTGTGGTGAGGGGCGCGCCGATCGCTTCAGTGGAACCGGCTACGATCCCCCAGGGAAAAGGCCGGGATCTCGGCCTCGAAACGGATGCCATCGTCCGCCAGCATGCCGTAGCGACCATGCATGGTGCCCACGGGCGTCGAGATCTGGGTGCCGCTGGTGTAGCGGTAGGATTCGCCGGGTTGCAGGTGCGGTTGCTCGCCGACGACGCCGGCGCCGCGCACCTCCTGGGTCTTGCCGTCGGCATCGGTGACGATCCAGTGCCGGTCGAGCAGTTTCGCCGCAACCAAACCCAGGTTACTGATGGTGATGGTGTAGGCAAACACATAGGTGCCCGCCGCGGGGTCGGACTGCTCCGGAACGGGCTGGCTCACCGCGCTGACCTGGATGCGATAGCGTTGGTCGGTCTGAGAATCCATGACTGCTCCCTGATGACACCTGTGTGAGATGGCAGTTTGATCGACGCGGATTGGGTGTCGGCCAAAAGACGGATGGTCGTTGACGATGACTGGGGCAGGCTGACTGGGTCAGGCAAAGCCCGCCACGCCGCGCCGGGAACCCCGCACAAAGTGCACGATGGCCTCGGTCTCCGGGCCGGGATGGCGCTCCAGCGCGGCATCCAGGGCCTCGGCGAGGCGCAGGCCGGAACGAAACAGCAGCCGGTAGACGGCCTTGATCCGGCTGCGCTGGGCCTGATCGAAGCCGTTGCGCCGCAGTCCGACCAGGTTCAGGCCGATGATGCGCGCCCGCTGCCCACTGGCAGTGACATAGGGCGGGATGTCCTTCGGGATTCCGCTGACCCCGCCGAGCATGGCGTAGGCGCCGATGCGACAGAACTGATGCACCGCCACATGGCCCGAGACGAAGACGTGGTGCTCGAGTTCCACATGCCCGGCCAGGGTTGCCGTGTTGGCAAAGATATTGTAGTCACCGACACAACAGTCGTGGCCGACGTGGCTCGCCGTCATGAAATAGTTGTGGCTGCCGATGCGGGTGCCGGCCTCGGACTTGAGGCCGTGGCTGACGGTGACGCCCTCGCGGAACTGGTTGTCGTCGCCGATGATCAACGGTCGCGCCCGGTCTAGATGGTAGCCCAGATCCTGCGGCTCGGCACCCAGCACGGCACCGTGACAGACACGGTTGCGCCGCCCCAGGCGGGCTTGGCCGCAGATACGCGCGCCGGTCTCCACCACGCAGTCCTCGCCCAGGACTGCGCCGGATTCGATGACCGAGTAGGGGGCGCCCCGGCCGGCCCGGGGGCCGGGGGGGCCCGGCGCGCGGGTAGGGGGGGGGGGGGGGGGGGGGGGGGGTTTTTGGGGGGGGGGGGGGGAGGAAGGGCCCCGGCGGGGTTAACGGGGGCCCCCCCCCCCCCCCCCCCCCCCCCCCCCCCCCCCCCCCCCAACACAAAAACCCGGGCCC
>NZ_VWXX01000019.1 GCF_008632335.1 Thiohalocapsa marina | reverse complement strand
GCCACAGGCCACAACGGCGGATGCGCTTCGCTTATCCGCCCTACAGTGTTCACCTTGTTTTGGGCGCGTTCCTAAGGGCGCGGACGGGTCCCTTGCAGCCGCCGCCAGCCGATACTCAGCAGCATCAGAGTCAGCAGCAGCATAGCCCACTCGCTGAGCGTCGGTATCGGCGCCGGCGGGTCGAACTCGATCGGGGTCGGATCCGGACCACCTGGCTCATCATCGTCCGTGACGCCGATCAAGGGATCCTGGGTGCACGCGCCATCGCAGTCCCACTGCGCTTCCGCCTGATTCTCGAAGGTCTGGCTGATCGTGGGATTGTCCACCATCACCTCGAAGCTGATGACCAGCTCGTTGTCCGCCTCGCCTTCGGTGGTTGCACCCAAATCGGGACCGAAGTTCGCCTCGACCGTAATGAGCCTCGTCACGTCGTTGTAATTGCTGTCGTCACAGGTTCCGACAACAGTCGTCGTTCCACGGGGCGTACAGGTCAGGCTCCCGGCAACATAGGTCACATCACCCAGAATTGGATCCTCGATCACCACGCCGTTCGCAACGATGGGCGAATTGTTGATCCAGACCATGTTCCAGCGAATCACATCGACGCCGTTCACCTGCCCGGTCTTGACCCCGTACGGCGGATCGAAGATGTAGGCAAAGATGGCCGCGTCATCCGTATCGCTGACCGGACCCCCACCACCGACCGGAGTCATGCTGACGGTGGCCGTGTTCTCGAGGCTGCTGGTGCGTCCGGTCTCATCATACCGGTAGACCAGGCTCGCGCCGGGGGCCAGGGGCAAGAAGCCAGCCTCCGGAGTCACATCGGCTAGTGTGATGCCAAGCGGCGCGTCGACCAGCCTGAGGCTGTTGAGTGCTTCATTGCCGGTATTGCTGATGGTGAAGCACCAAGTGACATTGACTGGATCCTGATTCTTGTTCACATACACCAGCGGACTCTCGGAAGTTGTGCAACTGGCCCCTGCCTCATCGGTCAGGAACGCGGTCTTGACCAGTTGGACGCCGGGGTTCGACGCCTCGATACCGAAGTCGAGCCCGGTGACACTGGTGTTGGCGGTTGCCCTTACCGTCGGGCTGGCTGTCGTGATGCTGGCATTTATGTCGATCAGGATGCCGTTGTCAGTGCCATCGTTCTCGCCGGTGATCACCCAGCCGGAGGGCAGGCTGGCCACGACGGAATCGGGTTTTGATCCAGCCCCGGGTGTCGCGGTGGTGATGTAGGCCTGATAGCCCGTGCCCGCCGGCACCGTGGCGCTCCAGGCGCCGGTGGCGTCCGCGACCGGCGCGACCGCGAGCACCTTGCCATCGGCGTCTAGAATGACGACGTTGAGGTTGCCGGGGTCGACTCCAGGCTCGTCGCCATTCTGGATGCCATCTTCGGGGATACCCCCACAGGTCGGGCAGTCGTTGAAGACGACGCCCGACAGGGTGACGGTGGGGATCTGGGTGATCACCGGCCCGCCCGGGTTGTTGCTGGGGTCGGGATCGGCGACACCCGCCGGCGGCAGCACCTGGGCGCTGTTGACGAAGGCCCCCGCCGCCGGCGCCGTGCCGGTGACGCTGATGGTCAGGCCCGATCCGGCCGGGAAGGTCGGGATGGTCAGGTTGACCTCACCCTTGCCCGAATTGAGCACGCCCGGATCGAGGGCACCATTCAAGGTGGGACAGACGGCCCCGCCAGTGGCGCTGCCGCAGGTCCAGGTGACGTCGCTCAGCACGGACGGCACCAGGTCGGTGACGCCCGCGTCATCGGCCGCGGCCGCGCCGCCGTTGCTGACCACCAGTTGGTAGGTGACGAGGCCGCCACCGGCGACCGTGGCCGGGCCGGTCTTGGCCAGGGCCAGGTCGGCGCTCTCGAGCGGCCCTGTCACCACCAAGGTATCGGCGCTGCTCTGGTTATTGGTGTCATCCGGATCGGTTACCTCCGCCGGCGCTTCGATGCTAGCGGTGTTTTGCACCGTGCCCGTCGCCGGCGCAGTGCCGGTGACGGTGTAGATGAGGCTACCGCCGGCCGGGAAGCTGGCGATGGTCTCCGCGATGGCGTTGCCCTCGCGCATGATGTCGTCTGGACAGAGGGCCCCACCCACTGCCGTGCACGTCCAGGTGACGCCGGTCACCTCGGCCGGGACGGTGTCCGTGAAGACCGCGCCGTTCGCCGCCGCATACCCGGCATTGGTGACGACGATGTGGTAGGTCAGTGCGCCACCCGTCACAACCTGCGCCGGGCCGTACTTGAGCACCGACAGGTCGGCCGTGGCCGGGGTGTCGCCCAGCCCGGTCAACACCTGGTCGCTGTTGTTATCCAGGTCGGGATCGGTCACGCCCACCGGGGCCGTGACCGTCGCGATGTTGGTCACCGTGCCCGTCGCCGGCGCCGTGCCGGTGATGGTGTAGGTCAGGCTGCCGCCCGCCGGGAAGCTGGCGATGGTGGCATTGGTCGCGTTCAGGGCGCCGCTGCCGGAGTCTGATGGACACACCGCCCCGCCCACGGCATTGCCGCAGGTCCAGGTGATGGGTCCGATGAGTCCGCCGCTGGCCGGATCGTCGGCAAACACCGCATCGTTCGCCGCCGAGGGGCCGGCATTGGAGACCGTCACGGTGTAGGTGATGCCGCCCTCCGCCGCCACCAGCACCGGGCCGTTCTTCTCCACGATCAGGTCGGCCGAGGCAGTGACCGTGGGTTCGGCGGCTGCATAATCGTCTTCCGCCGGTTCGGTTTCACCGTTGCCGGGCGTCGAGTCCTTGTCATACTCCTGATCCGCATCCGTGACCTCGGCGATGTTCTCGTACTCGCCGCTGGCCAGGACCCGCGCCTCGATCTCCAGGATGGCGGAAGCGCCGGCATCCAGATCGCCGATCGCCCAGAGTCCCGTGGCGCTGGCATAGTCGGCCGCGGGGTCCGCCGAGACGAAGCGATAACCGCTCGGTAACAGATCGGTGACCGCGACCCCGGTGGCATCGGTGAAGCCTGCAGCGTTGGCCGCCGTCAGGGTAAAGGTCACCGTGTCGCCAACCTTGGGGGTTTGCGGGGCCACCGTCTTGGTCAGGCTCAGGTCGATCTGGGCGCCGATGGTCGGCGTCAGGGTGGCGCGGTCGTCCTCGGCCGGGGTGGTCGCGCCATTGTTCGGCGTCGAGTCCTTGTCGGGCTGGCCCGCCGCGGTGACCTCGGCCACGTTGGTGTAGGGGCCGGTATTCTTGACCACGGCCTTGAAGGTCAGGTCTTTCGACGAACCGGCTGCCAGACTGAGACCGCTCCAGGTGAGGGTACTGCCGCTGAGGCTCCCGGAGTCGCTGATCTCGGAGACAGTGCCATATCCCGCCGGCAGCGCATCCTGCACCGAGACATCCGTGGCATCGGCGTACCCTGCCGCGTTGCTCAGGGTCAGGGTGAAGGTGACGGCATCGCCCACCTTCGGGCTCTCGGGATCGACGCTCTTGGTCAGGCTCAGGTCGATCTGGGCGTCGGGCGTCGGCGTGACGCTGTCCGTATCGTCCTCCTCGTTAGACGTCCCGTTATCGGGCGTCGAATCCTTGTCGTCCTGATCGGCCGCCGTGACCTCAGCGGTGTTTGCATAGGGTCCGCTGGGCAGGACCACCGCCTTGAAGGTCAGCGATTTGTTGCTGTTGGCGTTCACGGTCAGGCCGGTCCAGGTCACCGTGTTGCCGCTGGCGCTACCGCTGTCGCTGATGTCGCTGATGGAGCCGTAGCCCGCCGGCACCACGTCCTGCACCGACACGCCGGTGGCGTTGGAATAGCCGACGGCGTTATTCAGCGTCAGCGTAAAGGTGACGGTGTCTCCCACCTTGGGCGACATCGCGCTGACGGTCTTGGTCAGGCTGAGGTCGATCTGGGGACTGATCGTCGGCCCCGCGCTGGCGGTGTCGTCCTCGCTGGGCTCGGTCGCGCTATTGCCCGGCGTCGAGTCGTCATCGCTCTGATCGGCCGCAGTCACCTCCGCGACGTTCTCATACGTGCCGCTGGCATTGACCCGGGCCGTGATGGTCAGCGTGGCGCTGTCGTCGGCGGCCAGGTTGCCCACTGTCCAGAGACCGGAGGCGCTGGCATAGTCGGCCGACGGATCCGCCGAGACGAAGGTATAGCCGCTCGGTAGCAGGTCGGTGACCTCAACCCCGGTGGCATCCGAGAACCCGACCGCGTTGCTCAGGGTCAGGGTAAAGGTGACCTCCTCACCCACTGTCTGAGTGGTCGGACTGACCTCCTTCGTCAGGCTCAGATCGATCTGCGGCTCGTAGCCGAAGTCATAGCCCGCGTTGCTCGGCTCGCTGCCCGGATCGTCCGTCACGGCCGTGGTGAGCTGGCCTTTGAGCACAGTCGCCGTGGTGCCCGTCGGGTCGTTCGAATCGACCAATCTGTCGTCACCCTGCTCCACCGGGCTGGCCGTGTAGCCATCCGATGCGACGGCCGAGATCGAGTAGCTCGGCTGACCGGCCCCCGCGCCATTGAAGCTCTCGTCCAGCAGCAGGTTGCCGAAGACATAGCCGCCATCGCTGCCGCTGAGCGTCTTCAGCGCGGTGCTCCCGCCGTTCGGATAGGTCACGACCAGTTGCACCGTCACGCCGGCAAGGCCGGCCTCGTCGCTGTCCTGAATGCCGTCGCCATTCGTGTCGGACCACACCCGGTTGCCCAGGGCCGCGCCTTGGCGGTAGTAGCCGAAGTCGATGTTGGTGTTGGTCTGTCCGGCTGTCACCTCCAATGTGAACGGATCCGACTTGCTCTCGTTGTCGGCATCTGCGGCTTGGTCGCCCAGGCTATGCCACCAGCCCTCCAGCAGGTTGCGGGTGTCGGTCACATGGACGCTGTAGGTACCCGCAGGCAGCCCAGTGAAGCTGTAGTGGCCCTGACTGTCGGTCCGGGTGGAGGCGGCCCTATTGCCGGCGGCATCCCGCAACTCGATGGTCACGTTGGCGAGAAGCATGCCCTCCGCGTCATCCGCGTTCAGTTCGCCGTCGGCATCCACATCGTCGAACACGGTGCCGCCGATGGTGGCGGGGCTGTCGGCCGCGTAGCCGAAGTCCTGCAACAGGTTGAGGTTGCCGGTCTCGCTGATGTTCGACACCTCGGACTGATCAGCCGTGCCGCCATCAGGATCGATGCTGTTGGTCAGGCCAGCCCCACCATTGGGCAGGGTCGCGCGGTCGATCTGGACGACCCAGGTTGCCTGCACATTGACATGGCCGAAGGCATAGGCGCCTTCGGCATTGGTCGTCGTCCAGGCGACGGGATTGTCAAGGTCGCTCGGCTCAAACAGCTCGACCCGCACGCCCTGAAGCCCCTCGCCGGGATCGGCTTCTCCGTTACCGTTGCGGTCGAGGAAGACCAGGTCGCCGATCAGACCGGAGGAGCCGATCAGGCCAGGGATGTCGGAGTAGCTGTGCATGCCATAGGCCATGTAGCCGAAGTCCATGGCGAGCTGATCCGACGTGCCGTCGACGCTGACCGCGGCCTGCTGGTCGAACCTGGAATCAGGATCCAGGCCGTTGTTGAGCTCCCCGGGCAGATCCGGATCGCTGCTCGGCAGCGCCCAATAGAGCAGACTCTCGGCATCGGTGACGGCCACCACATAATCGCCCGCCTGGACCCCCGGGAAGAGATAGTTCCCGGAGGCATCCGTCACGGTCGTGGCGATGACGGGCTCGCCAGCATCCCAGACGTCGTTACCGTTGGTGTCCTGCACCAGCGCGATGCCGATACCGGGGACCCCCGTTTCGCCCGCATCCAACTGACCGTCGGCATTCATGTCGAACCAGACGAGGTCACCAATGCTGCTTCCCTGATTCGGCTGGAAGCCGAAATCCGCATTCACATAGACATCGCCCGGGGCCAGCAGGATGGGCGTGGTGGTCTTGCCATCGGTGGCGCCGGCGCCATCGGGGTCGCCGGTCTGGGTCCAGCTCAGGCCGCTAGCCGTGGGCAAGGTGGTCGTGTCTACCGTGATCGCGTAGGCGCCGCTCGGCAGGTCGTCAAAGATATAGTTGCCGGCCGCGTCGGTCTGCGTTGTCGCTAGGGAGGTGTCATCCGCGGTGCCCAGGATGCCGTCGGCACCAGGACCGGTCAGGGTCAGGGTCACGCCGCCGATGCCCGACTCACCCGGGTTTTGCAGGCCATCGCCGTTGGCGTCGCTCCAGACGCGGTCGCCAATGGCGCCGGTCGTAGTCGCGCCTGGGCTGGTGCTGTCGAGCGGCGCCACCCAGTTGTAGCCGAAGTCGGCGGTCAGGTGCTGAACGCCGGCCGCCAGGGTCACGGCGGTCTGGTTGTCCAGCGCGCCGGCGGAGGGTTCTGCCGCGAAGTCCTCGTTATAGGTGGGAAGGAGACTCAAGGTCGGCGTCACCACGACTTGATAGTCGCCGGCCGGCACGCCGGTGAACAGATAGCCGCCGTTGGTGTCGGTGTAGGTCGTCGCCACGAGCGTGCCGTCGTCCTTCAACTCGACCTTGAGGTTGGCGATACCCGACTCGCCGGCATCCGGGATGCTGTTGCCGTTCTCGTCCAGCCAGATCCGATTACCGATCACGCCGGGGTTGTAGCCCGTGTAGGCGCTGGCATCCGTTGCCTCGACGTCTGGCCCTGAGGGTGGTGTGCCGGTCACAGTGGCCGTGTTCGAATAAGACGTCTCGCCCGCCAGACCATACCCCAGGCAGGTCATGGAGGCGCCGACCGCAAGCTCGGCCGCCTGATCGGGCGGACAGGAGATGGTCCCTTCCGGGGCATCCTCGACCGTGACGTTCGTCAAAGCCACATCGCCGGTGTTCTCGACGATGTATTCCCAGGTGACCAGGGTGCCCGTCCGCACGGTGATCGGGCCTTCGTCGTCATTGGCATCGTTGGTCAGCTTGGTGAGGCTGAGTTGCGGATCGATGACTGTGACCTTCGCGACATCATCGGCACTGAGGCCGCCATCGGCCGTGACCGTTGCTGTATTGTCGAAGGACGCATCGACACCCGTCAGCGAGCAGGTGTACTCGTACTCGTCGCTCGCCGCGAGCGTTCCAATCGTCTTCGCACAGTCCGACGAGTTCGGGTCAGCCACGCTCACATTGGTAAGGTCCACGTCACCGGTATTGGTCACCGTGATGGTGAACTCGGCCGTGCCGCCCTTGTGGATGGTCTGCTCCTCGGGGGTCTTCGAGATGGAGATGCCGGACGTGACCACATTGACCGCGGCCGAATCGTCGTCCGTGACAGCGGCGCCGACGGGTGGCGTGGCGGAGACCGAGGCAGTATTGACAAATGACGCGGTCAGCGCTGAGCTTTCGCAGGTGTATTCCACATAAGCGGCGGACACTAAAGAGCCTAGGCCAGCGATATCCGTACTGGTCTTGGCGCAAGCGGAGGTCGAATCATCGCTGATCTGAACATCGGTCAGGGTGACATCGCCGGTGTTGGTGACCCGGATGGTGAAACTGGCCGTCCCACCGCTAGTCACCGTCTGGGAGTCGGGGGTCTTGACGATGGTAATGGCCGGAGCGATGACAACGACAGCCGTGGTGTCGCTGTCGGTGACCGTGTCCCCGAACGCATCGCCACTGGCATCGACCGGCTGGGCCTCGACATTGGCCGTGTTGGTGAAGTTGGCCGTCACATTGGCCTTGGCGCAGGTCTTGACGTCGCTGCTCGCCCCCGGCGCCAGGCTGGCGATGGTGAAATCGCAGGCTGGTGTCAGTGCATCGGTGACCGCGATGCTGGTCAGGGTCAGGTTGCCGCTGTTGGTGACGGTGACCTCGAAATTGGCCGTGCCGCCGCTGCGGAGCTGCTGGCTGTCGTTGCGCGGCTCCCCATCAGCCGCGGTTTTGACAATGGTGACCGAAGCACTCGGCGCCAGGTAGCCGAAATCGGCGGCGTCCGTAGACTGGTCCTGTTTGATCAGGTCCGTCCGGTTGTCCAGGGTGACATCCGGATCAGCGATCTGGATCAGATTGCCGAGGGTGCCGGTGTCAATGGCGACGCGATAGCTGCCGCCGGCGGCAACGCCGGTGAAGCCATAGTTGGCATCGGCAGCCGTGGTGGTCAGCCGCGCCAGCGGGAAGCCGAGATTGTCGTAGAGCACGACCTCGACACTCGCCAGGCCCTCCCCGCTGTCCGGGTCCTTCTGGCCGTCCAGATCCTTCCAGACGAAGTCGCCGATGGTGATCGGTTCCTTGTCAGGTACGCGCAGACCCGCGTCGATGTCGTCGACGACCTCGCCGTCGGCCAGGGTGAGGGTCACGCGACCCGTCGTTGGATTGGGGTCGCTATCCGTCTCGCTGGTCCCCTCGCCGGTCGGGCTGAAGTCATAGCTGGCGTTCGGCTTCACGACCTCGACCACGTAGTCGCCAGCGGCCAGGCCATTGAACTGGTAGGCGCCCGTGGTGTCGGTCTGCGTCGTCTGCAGCAGGGTCGTGCCGGTGGCGTCGTAGAGATTGACCCACACGCCGGGGATGCCGGGCTCGCCGGCATCCTGGACGCCGTTGCCGTCATTGGCCGGGGTTCCGGACCCGCCGTCGTACCAGACCCGATCACCGATTCTGCCTGGATCGCCGGAAGTCAGAGAGAGACCAGCGTCCACGTCGGTCAACGCCTGACCCGCAGTCAGGGGGATGGATGCGGTCAAGCCGGTGCTCGGATCAGCGTCGCTGTCCGTAGCATCGTCGTTGGGGCTGCCGGCGTCTTGCGGACTGAGCACGTAGCCATCAGGCGCATCGAATTGCAGGACATAGTTGCCCGCCGGCAGACCCGCGAATTCATAGGAGCCGTCGGCGTCGCTGACGCGCGTCGCCACCAACGCATTGCTATTGTCGGCGTCCAGCAGACTGACGCTGACCCCTCCCAGCCCAGGCTCGCCGGCATCCTGGATGCCATCGCCGTTACTGTCATACCAGACGCGGTCGCCAATGCTGGCCGGGCTCGCGTCCTCGATGTAGAAGCCGGCGTCGATGGTCAGGTTCGTGGTGCCACCCGTCAGGGTCACGGTGACCTTGTATTCCCCATTGGCCGCATCGCTGTCGAAGCTATCCTGCAGGGCGCCGCTGCCGGCATTGGTCGTGGTCCGCGTATAGGCCGCCGCGGGCTGAAACTGGACCACGTAGGTGCCATCCGCGAGATCGGTGAAGCGATACTTGCCAGCGCCATCGGTAAGGGTCTCGACGAGCTTGTTCGTGCCGGTCGAGTCATAGAGGATGACCTTGACGCCAGCGATGCCGGACTCGGCCGGATCCTGGATGCCGTCGTGATTGGTGTCGTGCCAGACGTAGTCGCCGATGCTGCCGCCGGCGCGTATGCCGAAATTCAATCCCGAGCGATCAGCGCTGGCGTCGATGCCGGTCAGGATGCCATTGGCGGGTGCTTGGACCGTATCGGCGATGTTCTCGCCGGTCACCAGCCAGCCGGCCGGCAAGCGCGCGGCGGGGGTGACGGTCTCGCCCAGGGTTGGACTCGCCGTCGTGACATAGGCCTGGTAACCGCTGCCCGGGGTAACGTCCGCGCTCCAGGTGCCGTCCGCAGCGACCGCGCTGACCGCCAGCACCTTGCCCGCGCTGTCGGTGATCACGACGTTGAGATCGTCCGGGTCCACGCCGGCTTCGGTGCCATCCTGCACCTTGCTGGCGTCCAGGTCATTGAAGACCGTGCCAGAGAGCGTGACGCCTCGCAGCAGGCCAAAGTTCGCCTCCCCGGTGCTCCCGGCCGCGACGGTCACCGGGGCCGGATCATTGCCGGTGGTCACCAGGTAGCCCGTCGGGGGCACCAGGTCCACCTGATAGCTGCCGGGGGGTATATTCGGGAAGGCGTAGTTGCCGAGCGCGTCGGTGTACTCCGTCGCGACGATGGCTCCATCGCCATCGCGCAGAATCACCTGGACGCCGATCATGCCGGCCTCGGCGCCGTTGACGGCCTGATCGGCGTCGGCGTCGTTCCAGACATTGCCGGCGATGCTCGCAAGGTCCGCGCCCGCGGGCACGTAGCCGGTGTTCTTGGTCGCGATGCCACCCGTGGGAACCGTGACGGTGGCGGGATCGGTGCCATCGTCCCCGGTCGAGGTCGTCAGGACCAGTTCCGGCAGGACCGTGCCGTTCTGGACATCCACCAGGGTGTCACCCGCGGCCACGATCCTGCTGTAGTAACCGGCGGAGTCGGTGATGGCCACGTAGACCGTGCCGTCGGCGGCGATGATCGTCACCGAGATGCCACCCAGTGGGGTATCTGTCGCGGCGTCGAATTGCCCGTCCGCGTCGTTGTCCTGGTAGACAACGCCCTCCAGAAGGCCGGTATCGGCCGGGAGGATGGTCACGTCCTCCGCGGTGGTGGCCAGGGGATCGAACGGCGTGATGCCGACGCCCGGCGTGGTGGTGGCGACACTGGCCTCGTTCTGGTAGGTGCCGGGGCCTACGGGCTGCTCCTCGGCCGACAAAGCGGAATCGCCGACATTGGCGGTGAAGGTGAGGCTGAGGCTGCCATTGGCCGGCAAGGTCCAGGTGCCCCAGACCGGTTGCTGCGCCCCGGCGGCTGGATCTTCGGTGCTGGTCCGGGTCGCGCCGGTCGCGACGATGTCATCCGTGCTTTTGTAGCTGAAGCCCGAACTCAGGGTGTCGGTGACCGTCACGCCCGCGACCGCGGTGTCCAGCGTATTGGTGACCTCGATGACGTAGGTGGCCTCGCCCGGTGCGGCGGCGATGGGCGTGGTGGTGCGCTTGGTGATCCGGAGTCCGCCAAAGGCGGTCTGGGCCTCGTCCTCGACCGGGTCGGTCTCGGCGCTGTCGATGGCGGCCGAATTGGTCACGGTTCCCGGGCCGGTGGGCAGCGCGATGACCTGTACCGAGCCGCTGGCCTCGGCGGGCAGTGCGCCCAGATTCCAGGTCACAACACCGGAAGCACCGATCGCGGGAGCGGAGTCGGCCTCAGGCACGGAGGCGACATAGGTCAGTCCCGGCGGGCCCGCCGGCAAGGTGTCGGTGATCGTTACCCCGGAGGCATCCGCATCGCCGGTATTGCGGTAGGTCAGGCTGTAGGTCACGGCGCCGATCACGTCGGCATTCGCGGCCGCCGTGATCGCGGTATCCACGATCAGGGCGCTGCCCGCCAGCCCCGTGATGCGCGCCAGGGTGGCGCCGACCTGGATGAATTGGCCAACCGTGAACGCGGCGATGTCGTCGACGAACAGCGTCGTGCTGGCGCTCGCGGCAGCCGTCAGCCTGGCCGCCGGATAGGGGGCGCTGGCCGGACCGGATTTGTCGAGGGTCAGCACCGGGGCGGCCTGAGCTGTGGTGACGGCGTCGTCGGTTTTCGACGGCGCATTGCTGGCCGTGACGGCGGCAATGTTGGTCAGGGTCGAATCGCCCGCGGGCAGCGGGCTGTTGAGCCTGACCTGGAAGCTCAGGCTGGCGGATTTCTCGGCATGGAGGGTGCCCACCTCGAACAGGACCTGGTTGTTGATTGCGTCGAAACTGGAGCTCCAGCCCTGGGGCACCGTGATGCTGCCGGCGATGAAGCTGGTGTAGGCGGGGATGGGGTCGCGCACCTGCACATTACTCGCGCCGCCCGAGCCCGTATTGTTGACCAGCAGGGTGTAGGTCAGCACATCGCCTGGCGCCGGCGGGGGGTCGGCATCGGTTGGCGAGACGCTCTTGTCGATGGCGAGATAGGGATTGGTGCTGACCGAGACGGTCACGGTGTTGCTGGTCGAGCCGCAGGACTCCGACTCACAGCCCGCGTAGGCACCGGTCGCCAGGTTGTCGCGGGTCGTGACGCCATCCGGCGGGGAGGTTGTCTCCGAGGTGCCGACATCCATCGTAAAGCTGAGGGTCGCGGTCGTGCCCGGTGCCAGGCTGTCGAGCGCCCATGACAGGCTGGCGGATGGCGTACCGGAGGGCGAACAGGTGCCCGCCGACACGGTGCAGCTCCCGGCCTGATAGGCAAACCAGTCGGCCTCCGGGAAATCGTCGCTGATGGTGATGTTGGTCGCCGTCCTGGTGCCGGCGTTCAGCAGGGTCAGGGTATAGGTCACCGTGTCGCCGGGGAGCAGCAGGGTATCGCTGGCGGACTTCGCGATGATGAGATTGGCCGTTCCCTCGGGGTCCTCGCCGCCGACCACGGCGGTGACGGCGGTGGCCTCCACGGCCGAGGTCTGGTCGGAGCTGATGCTGGCGGTGTTGGTCAGGCTGCTCACGCTCAGGCTATCCGCCACGTTGACCGTGACGGTGACGCTGCCGCTCGCGCCGGCCGGAATGCTCACCCCGCTACCCGATCCATCATGGAAGCTGACCACGCCGCCGCTGTAGCTGCACCCCGTAAAGTGGCTTCCAGACCAGTCGCAGCTGCTGTAGGTCACGCCAGAGAGCGGCAGGGTATCGGTGAGAATGGCCCCGGTGGTGCCAGTCGCGCCGCTGGTGTTGGCATAGTTGAGGGTGTAGGTCAGGGTGCGGCTGGCGCCAGTGGCGTCGAGGCTCGCGGTGTCGACGGTCTTGTCGAGCACCAGATTCGCCGGAGGCGGCGCGCAGATCTCCACATAGCTGTTGACCGAGTTGGCATGCAGTTCGATGGTCGTGGCCTTATTGGACGCCATATCCACGCCCATCACCACCAGCAGGCGATGCCCTTTGGCCAGGGAGCCGGTTGCCGATGCACCCGTCAGGGTGACCGGCGGGGTTGGCGCGCCATTGTCGGTCTTGACGCTCTGAGCGATTTGCGTGGTGCTGCCGTCGGCCGGGTCGTAGTCGTAGACGGTGACGTACAGGGTCGAGTTGGATTGCGCCGATCCGCCAAGCGAGGCGGACTTGATGTAATCGAGCTGCCCGCCAAGCGTGGAAGAACCGTCAAAGGTCACGAGTTGACTGGACACCGGGTCTTGGTAGAACCGGGCGATCTCGATGATGCCGGTATTGAGCGTGTCATCCGCGAGCTTTGCGATCGTCTTCGTCTCCCCCGTCGGGGTCGCCGTCGTGGCGAGATATTGAGTCCCATCGTTGCCGACATCGCCTTGCTGGTCGGACAGGTAGAGGGTGCGGCAGAGCTGTTCCGTCTGGCTCTGGCTGACCCCCACATCCGCGCTATCCGTCACCGGCGTGGTGATCTCTGTCGACGAGAGGCTCGCCGTGTTGGTCACCGGATTGTCGGTCCCCGTAAAGGGGTTGCTGACCTGGGCGGTAAGGGTCACGGATCCACTTGCGCCCGCGTTCAGCGTGCCAAGGTTCCATGAGACCGTGCCGTTATTGCCCACCCCCGGATGGGCGCAACTGCCAGAACAGCTCACGAAGGTGAAGCCTGCCGGTATCGGATCGGACAGCACCACGCCGGTTGTTGCGGCATCGCCCGTATTGGCGTAGCTCAGGGTGAAGGTCACCTGATTAGCGGGGCTGGTGCCCGCCGGGTCCACCAGCGTCTTGTTGGCGGTCTTCTGGATCACCAATTGCGGCCGGGGCGTCTGCACGAAGACCGAGGCGCTCGCCTCCGCCGGCTCGGTATTGTCGCCGTCGATGGTGACGGTATTGACGTTGGGGACCTGCGCCGTCGCCGGATAGGGATCGGTGACGGTGGCGGTATAGCTCACCGTATAGGGGCCCTCGCCCGGCGCGAGATCGCCGATCTGCCAGATGAGCGTGTCGAGCGTGTCGCCGGAACGCGTGCAGCCACCCGTGCAACTGCCGTAGGTCAGGCCGTCTGGGATGACGTCGGTGAGGACGACGCCGGTGGCCGTCACCGGCGAGTCGTTGGAATAGGTGATGACGTAGGTGATGGTCTCGCCGAGCGCGGCGCTGTATTTGGGATTCGGCGGGTCGGCGCCGTCCGTCGGGGTCTTGCTGAGGCTGAGACGCGGCGCACCGACGCCTACCTGGACCGGATTGCTGGCGACGCTGCCGAAATCCGTCAGCATGCTGGCGACATTGTTGTAGGTACCCACCGTCGCCGAGGCCCTGGTGTTGTAGACCAGGGTCCGGGTACAGGCCGAATAATCCGAAGACGAACAACCGCCCGGGACGGTCGCGGGGGTCGAAAAGCTCCAGGTATAGCTGTTGCCGCCGCCCGTTGTCGGCGTAGGGCAGGAATCCGAGCAGAGGCTGCTGGCGGGCGTATCGCCCGGGCCCTGGGTGCTGACGTAGCTGAAGCCGTCCGGCAGGGTGTCGGTGATGCTGTCGACCGTCAGCGACCCGCCGGTCTTGTTGACCACGGAGAGGCTGTACTGAACGTCGGCGCCAATGGTGGTTTGCTCGACATTGGCCGACTTGATCAACTCGGGAGACAGGCCGCAGACATTCAGGGCCACGCCGATCAGGGCGGTCTGCACGCCGGTCACATCGGGGTTGCCGAACCAGTCCTCGGTGCCGCCGGGGGTGATCGTTGGATCATGATCGGGGAAAGCGCCCTCCTCGCCTTCGATCCAGCCGATATCGGTCCCCTGCACCCAGATCTTGGCCAGCCCGTCCCAACCCCAGTCGTTGGTGTAGATCTGGGCCTGGGTGGCGGGGTCCGTGCTGCCCGGCAGGTAGGAGAAGGTCCGGTGGTTGACGGGGGCATCCGGCACATCCAGATCGTGCAGGGTCCCGTCATCCACCGCCTGCACGCCAATCAGATAGCGGCCCTTCAATAAACCGCTGGCATCCCAGCTCGCGGCCCAGGTGTTGAGGGTGCCTGATTGCAGCGTGCCATCGACGGCATAGGTCCAGGCGCTGCCCGGGTCGCCGGCGGTGGTGCCATCGCCATCCTGGTCGTACCAATAGTAGAACTCGACCGACTGGATGGAGGGCTCCACTGAGCCGCTCGCGTTGACGTAGAGGGTGTCCTGGATCTTGGCCGCGAGGGTGTAGTTGCCAGGACAGGTACTCGGCGGCGTCGCGCTGACGCTGGAGACGATGGGCTGGGCGTAAGGGGTCGGCTTGTTGAAGGACAGGTAGTCCCCGAACGGCGCGGGCCTGGAGGCATCGCCGATGAAGCTGGCGTTAAGGGCGCAGTCCTTCTGGAAGGGATTGTTGAGGCTGTTCGCGGTGCAGAACAGCATGGAGATCGGGGTGTCGCGGTCGATCCTGGGGCCGTTCAGGTCTGGGTTGGGCCCAGTGCTCGAGGCATCCAGCATCCGCACCGGGATCTGGTAATCGATGAAGTATTCGGTGCAGGAGTTGGTGTAGACCAGCCTGGAGCGGCTGGTCCCGTAGTCCCAGAGGGTCTCATCGGAGCCGTTGGGCCAGGCTTCGGTCGGATTCGCGGGATTCCCGGCAAAATTCAGTATCTGGTTGTTGTCGCCGATGAAGGCCGTCGGATTGTGAGCGATCAGGTTGATGCTGGGGTCATTCAGGTAATCGACCGACTGGGTGGGAACATTGCCCCAGATACCCGCAAGCCGATCGATGGCGGTCGAAGGCGCGCCGGAGGAGCCATCCAGATGGGCCGCGACGTCCCGGAAGCCGTCGCCGTCGAGGTCGAACAGCACGGTCCAGAGGGCGGAGTTCCAGGGGTCCGTCGCGCCGTAACTGCCGGCCTTGGGGCCGGTGGCATAGGTATTGGCGATCTGCTCCACCCGCCAGCGGAACATGATGACGTCCTCGCTGCCATCCACGGCCGCGCCCTTGCGCAGGTGGTAATAGATGCTGGGCAGGTTCTTGTCGATACAGGACGAGGCGATGTTGACGTAGTTCTGCGGCGAGGTGCCGCCGTTGGACGGGTCCTGAACGCGCGGGTCGTTGATGTCGGCCTGGAAGCGCGAATATGGCTTCCAGTCGCCGCAGTCCACGCCGCAGTTGGCGGGATCCTCGGGCTCGGATGGCCATGGGGCCGGGGCGAAATGGATCGGGCCGCCGTGAGCCGGGTCTTCGGTTGATGGGGAGATCCCCTCGATGACCTGGCCAGCGCCCCAGTCAGGCCCGTCCCAATCCGGGGGATAGGGATAGGCATGGGCCTGCGTCACCGCCAGCCCTAGCGGGGCGGCCAACAGGAGGCTGAAGAGGGAGCTTGCAAACGGGCGAGGATTCACCATAACCAATCGTGACGGTCTCTACACAACAGCATTCCCAGCGCATGGCCGCAGCAACGGACCGGCGGGCATCGGGACTGGTTTCTACGAGTCTTGGGAAGACGGTGGATCAGTGGCCGTGCTGGCCATGCATCCACTCGGATGCCTTCTGCGCCGCACGGTAAACGCCGGATAGCACGGCGCTTCGTTGGCCGAACGCCAGAACAGCGCGCGACACTCCACTCAACGGTGCGAGGCATCGGCGTCGGGCGAGACGCCCGAAAACTGAGCATGGATTACGCTAAAATTAGCTGTAACACACTAGCCCGGCGAGGCAGCGCGGTAAATCACCCCTGCGGGTGACAGGTAATGCGCTACAAACCGGCGCACGATGCGCGGATATCAATCGATGCCAGACCAACCAACCGTGCCGTCACCAAGCGAGGCCCGCGCGCGCCTCGAGCTTCTGACACCGCGCCAGCACGAGGTCTGCGAGCTGATGAGTCGGGGTCTGTTGAACAAACAGATCGCGGACCAACTTGGCGCCAGCATCAACACCATCAAGACCCACCGCACGGCGATCTTTCGCAAGATGGGTGTCCACAGGACGCTGGAGCTGGCGCGGATGATGGATCTGCTGCGTCGCGAGGACGAGGCGCTCGATGCCCGCGCCGGCGTTACGAGCGAGGAATGGCCGCCCCCCAGCGCACGGGGCGATGGGCGGGTGCGGGTATTGGTGGTGGAGGATGCTCGGACCCTGCGCGAGCTGATCGCCGGGGCGCTGTCCCTGCGGGGCTTCGAGGTGATTGCGCTACCGAATGGCGAGGGGCTGGATCAGGTGCTGGCGGAAGTTCCCGTGGATGTCGCCCTGCTCGATGTCATGCTCGGCGAGGACTGCGAAGACGGCTTTGCCCTGGCCGCCCGACTGCGCCGGCGCAGCCGCTGCGGCATCATCATGATCACGGCGCTCGGAGAGATTGAGCATCGTATCCAAGGACTCGAGCAAGGGGCCGATGCCTATCTGGTCAAGCCCATCGATTTCGCCGAGCTCGAGGCCGTGATCCGCAGCGTGCTGCGGCGTGTGGGTACGGCACCGGGCTGAGCGGCTGGCGTTGATTCGGGGTTGTTTCGAGCGGGCCACGGCTTGCCACGACGCCACCAGCGCTCGATCAGCTTATCCCAGAGGCTGTACCATTTGCCTCCTTTGACCCCTTTACCAATGAGCAATAGCGAAGAACAGGCGCATGCGGCGCGCCACCTCCTGGCAGGGGCCTTTGAGGCTACCCTATCCACCCTTTCGCTGGAATCTCCGGGTTACCCCTTCGGATCCGTCGTCCCCTATGTCCTGGGCCAGAACGGTCTGCCGCTGTTTTTGCTGAGCCACCTGTCTCAGCACACGAAGAACCTCGACGCCGATCCGCGCTGCGGCCTCCTGGTCGCCGAGGCTGGCGACAGCGATGTCCAGCAGCGCGGCCGCCTCAGTGCGATTGGCAACATGCACCGCATCGAGCCGGACGAAGATGCGGAACGCTACTTCGCCTATTTTCCGCGGACCCGGATGTACTTCGAGCAACTCGGCTTCCGCTTCTACCGATTCACCCCGCTGCGCTTCCACTGGAACGGTGGTTTTGCGACCGCGCGCTGGTTCGGGCTCGACCGCATCCTGCGTCCCAACCCGCTGAGCCGCGAGGCGCAGGTGCAGATCGTCGAGCACATGAACCGGGACCACCGGGATGCGCTGCGCGGCTACCTTGGTGCAATGGCTGCCGGCGTCGACGCCGTCGAGATGCTGGGAATCGATGCCGAGGGAATCGACCTGCGGGTCGATGGCCGTCTCCACCGCATTGCGCTGCCACGGACCATCAGCTCCGCCGCGGCGGCACGTGAGATGCTGGTCGAGACTTTTAAAATCCTCTGAAGCCTGACCCAATCATGACCCGCTGGCCCAAGATCGATCTATCCGCAATGATCCGGCGTGCCCATGAGGGCCTGCCAGCCAGCCTGTTCGGACTGTTTGATCGGCTCAAGGCGTTGCACGGAGGCGGTCCGCCGGAGCCTTCGGCAGGAGCGTCCGGCACGCCACCGGCGTTCGTACCGCCGCCGGGCGCACGCTTCGAGACACATTGTTACCGCGGCACGACGGGCCAGCTCGACTACAAGCTCTATCGTCCGAGTGGCGATCCTGAAGTCCCCCGCCCGCTCGTCGTGATGCTGCATGGCTGCACCCAGTCGGCTGACGACTTTGCGGCGGGAACGGGGATGAATGGGCTTGCTGAGGCGCAGTCCTTCCTGGTCGCCTATCCAGAGCAGTCGACCTCAGCCAACGCGACCCAATGCTGGAACTGGTTCCGCCCCGGGGATCAGGTCCGTGGCGGTGGCGAGCCCGCGCTGATCGCCGGTGCCATCCGCGATATCCTTCGCGACTATCCCGTCGACCCGACGCGGGTCTATGTCGCGGGCCTCTCCGCCGGGGGTGCCGAGGCGCTCATCATGGGACTCGCGTACCCCGAGTTGTTCGCCGCAATCGGTATCCATTCGGGGGTGCCCCAAGGCGTTGCCCACGACCTTCCCTCGGCCCTTGAGCTCATGCGCGCAGGTGCGCCACCTCAACCCGACCGGCCCCGACCGACCAGGCGGACACAGGACCACCCAGCCCCATTGATGCCGACCATCCTCTTCCATGGCGACGGCGACACTCTTGTCCATCCCGCAAACGCCAGTCGAATCATCGAACAGATCAAGGATGGCGCCAGACTGCGCACGCACACCAACCACGGGCGGAGCGCGTCGGGGATCGGTTACAGTCGGATCCAATACCTTGATGTGCAGGGCACGCCGCTGATCGAGCATTGGATCCTGCACGGCGTCGGTCACGCCTGGTCGGGCGGCAGCCCGGCCGGCTCCTACACCGAGCCGCGGGGGCCTGACGCCGGCCGCGAGATGTTGCGATTCTTCAGCTTGCACCAGCGGCGAAACATGGCCAGCTGCGTGCACGATTGATCTGCGCGGATCAGCGGCCGTCTCTTTCGGCGTCGCTCATGGCCCTGGACCCGACCCTCAACTTCATGTCGACCATTGGAGAGAAACGCTGCGCCACTCAAGCGCCAGCCACTCGCGCTTGAGCGTCGACCTCCCGGGTCTTGAGCTCGGCACACAGAAACTTGTAACAGGGATTGCCGTGGGCGGAATGCAACCGATACTGCAGCTTGCCCGTGCGCCGGTAATGGAGCAGGTCCGGCACACCCGTCGCCCGGTGCCCGAGGTGCGCGAGCTGCGACGATCCGGCACTGGGATGCGCCGTGCGCGCTACCTGAGCGCCGCAGTGAAGGCGTCGATGACCCTGGACTGCGGATTGGCCGTGCAGGCTTCGCGGACGCGCTGTAATTGTTCGGAGACCCCCGTGTCATCGATGGTCGTTGTGTTGGCCCGCCCGGCCAGGTAGCCATCATAGAAGATCAGCGCAAAGGCGCGCTCTTCATCCGACTGCCGGGTGAGGTCTTGACAGGTTGTCTGGGTGAAATCCGCCTCTTTGGCGCTGGTCTGCTCGGCGGATTGGGTTGTCCCAAACGCCAGCATGGATGGCAGGATGCCGGGTATCTCGGCCTCGGGTCCCAGCGCCGCCGGCAGCGGCCGCTCGCGCTCGGGCTGCGCCGCGCACCCGAGCAGCGAGAGGGTCAGTATGACCGCGCCTGCCGAGCGTAGCCGCGCCCGGTCGGGGCGGCTAACCGAGCGCATCGCCGCGAAGCCGAAACAGCACCGCATACAGCAGCGGCACCACGATCAGCGTCAGGAGCATCGCAAAGGCCAGGCCGAATAGGATGGTCACAGCCATGCTCTCGAAGAACGGGTCCGCCAGCAGCGGCGCGACCCCGAGGATGGTGGTGAGCGCACCGAGAAAGACCGGTCGGGCGCGGCTGACGCTGGCATCGAGCACCGCGGCGACCCCCAGCTTGCCTGCTCGGCGCTCGGCATCGGCCTCGTCGACGAGCACGATGGAGTTCTTCACCAGCATGCCGATCAGGCTCAGGAAGCCGAGGATCGCCATGAACTCGAACGGCACCTGGAACAGAAGCAGGCCGACGGTCACGCCGACAATGGCCAGCGGCGCTGTGAGCCAGATCACCAGTGGCTGACGGATGGCGTTGAACATGATCACCACGGCGAGGATCATGGCCGTGAAGCCATAGGGTGCCGACAGGGCCAGCCCCGCGTTCGCCTCCCGGGATGCCTTGTATTCGCCCTCCCATTCCAGCGCATAGCCGGGCGGCCGCTCGATGGCCTCGATCTGCGGTCGCAGGCGCTCCAGGAGCGGACCGGACAGTGCGCCCGGCGGCGGATCGCACTGCGCCTTGAGCGTCGGGAAGCGGTCGACGCGGCGGATCATGGCGTCCACCCACTCCACCTCCACCCCGGTTACCAGTTGGCCGACCGGCAGGTAACGGCCAGCGGTGGGGCTGTAGACCTGGACGGATTCCAATTGCGCGGCCGTCAGCCGTTCCGGGGCCGGCGCGCGGGCGACAATGGGGATCAGCCGATCGCCCTCGCGGTAGACCCCCACCTGACTGCCGCTGAAGGCGCGGTTGAGCGCCGCGTTGATCTCGGTGATGCCGACCCCGGCGCGCTGCGCGGCCACGGTGTCGACCGCCGGGCGCAGCACCGGAACCTTCTGGCGCCAGTCGTCCTGGATCGCCACGGTCTCGGGGTCGCCCGCCATGATGGTCTTGGCCGCGTCCGCCAGGCGGCGCAGTACCGCGGGGTCTGGCCCACGGAACGCAGCCTCGATCTTCTTGCCGCCGCCGCGCCCGAGCATGAACTTCCAGACCTTGATGTCGGCGTCCGGATGCCGTGCCTCGAGCGCCTGTTGCAGCTCCGAGACCAGCGCCGCGATCTGGCCGGCGTCATCGACGTCGACCAGCAGCTGACCATAGGCGCTGTTCGGGTCTTCCGGGCTGTAGGTCAGCATGAAGCGCAGCGCGCCCTGGCCGATGAAACTGCTGACGTGGGTTACGCCCGGCTTGGTACGGACATGGTCCTCGGCCCTTGCCAGCTCCGCCGCGGTCACCTCAATGTCGGTGCCCTGGGGCAGGAAGAGATCGACGACGAACTGCGGCCGCGCCGACTCGGGCATGAAGCCCGGCGGCACCAGACCGAAACCACCGACCGCGGCGACCAGCAGCGCGATCAGCGCCGCCCCGGTCAGGACCCGGTGGCGCAGCACCACGCCCAGCAGCCCGCGATAGCGCCACAGCACCGGGCCGAGGCCCGCATCCGCCGCCAGCGGCTTGACCTTGAGGAAGCTGACGCACAGTAGCGGTGTGAGCGTGACCGCGAACAGCCAGCTCAGCAGCATCGAATAGAGGATCACCCAGAACAGCGAGCCGGCGTACTCGCCCATGTCCGTCGGCGAGAGGCCGATGGCGCTGAAGGCCAGGATGCCGACGGCGGTGCCGCCGAGCAGCGGCCACTGGGTCGCCTGGACCACGGCGATGGCGGCCCGGGTGCGATCTTCGCCGCGCTGCAGGCGCACCAGAATGCCATCGGTGACCACGATCGCATTGTCCACCAGCATGCCCAGAGCGATGATGAGCGCACCGAGCGAGATGCGCTGCATCGCGATACCGTCGAGCCACATCGCGATCAGGGTACCGGCCACGGTCAGCAAGAGGACGGCGCCGACGATGAGGCCGCTGCGCACGCCCATGAACAGCATCAGCACCAGCACGACGATGACCACCGCCGCGACCAGATTGGCAACGAAGCCGTCGACCGCCGCGCGCACCGCGTCGGACTGGTACGAGACGACGTTCAGCTCCATGCCCACCGGGCGCTGAGCCTCCAGCTCCGCCAGCCGGGCGCGCACGGCGTCGCCCATGGCCACGACATTGCCGCCGGCGATGTTGGACACCCCGAGACCGATGGCCGGCTGGCCGTCGTAGCGCATCAGGGCCTGCGGCGGCTCCACGCGCCCGCGCTCGATGCGGGCGACGTCCTTCAGAAAGATCACCCGAGCACCGCCAGGGGAGGCGAGGACGATGTTGCCGATCGCCTCGACAGAGTCGACCGCGCCGGTGGGGCTGATCTGGAGCCGCTGCTCGCCGGCGCGCAGATCGCCCGCCGGCGTAATCAGGTTCTGCCGGCGCAGCTGCTCGCCGATCGCATCGACCGAGAGCCCGAGCTGTGCCGCCCGGGCCGCCGAGATCTCGACGAAGATGGCCTCCTGCGGCGCGCCCAGCAGCGCCACCCGGGCCACGCCGGGCACCAGCGCCAGCTCGCGGCGGAGTTGGTCCACGTAGTCGTGGATCTGCTCCAGTCGGTAGCCGTCGCCGGTGACCGCAAAGAACAGGGCATAGACGTCGCCGAAGTCATCGTTGACCACGGATGGCCCGGCCCCCGGCGGCAGCTGCCGCTGCGCGTCGGCGACCTTGCGGCGCAGCCTGTCCCAGACCTGCTCCAGCTCGGCCTTGCTCTTGGCGAAGCGCATGTCGATCTCGACCTTGACCAGCGAGCTGCCCATGCGGGAGACGGAGCTGACCTCCTTGACCTCCTGCAGCTGCTGCACGGCGCCCTCGATGACGTCCGTGACCTCCTCGGCCACCTGGATCGGCAGCGCACCCGGGTAGGGCGTGATGACGACTGCCTGGCGAATCACGAACTCGGGGTCCTCGAAGCGGCCGAGCTGCTGGTAGGCGATCCAGCCGCCGACCAGCACGACCAGGGCGACGAGCCAGGCGATGGTGCGCTTGTGCAGGCTGTAGGCAGCGAGATTCATGGTCGGCGGCCCTTCGCGTTCCGACGTCTCATAGCGGATGGACCCGCATGCCGTCGCGCAGGTGATGCACGCCGGCCGTGACGATCCGCTCGCCGGGCTTCAGGCCCTCGCGTACCAGCAGGTCCGCGCCGCTGACCGGGCCGACGGTGATCGGCCGCCGCGAGACCCGCGCGCTGTCGGGGTCGACCACCCAGACGGTCGGCGCGCCGTCGGGTCCGGCCAGGACGGCCTTCAGTGGAATGCGCACGGCGGTCTCGCCCGCGCCGCTCTGGTCGCTGTCGGGAAAGACCTCGACCGACATCCCGGGAAGCAGCTGCACATCGGCCGGGCGAGCCAGTTCGAGTACGACCTCGTAGGTCTGGGTCTGCGGGTCCGCCTCGGTCGAAAAGGACTTGAGCGTCACCGGGAGCCGCCGCTCGGGCATCCCCTCGAACAGCGCATAGCCTGCCACCCGGCGCGGTTCGCCGCGCACGACGCGCTCCGGCACGTGGATGACGATCTCCAGCGCTTCGACATCCTGCAGGCTGACCACCGGCTCCTTGGCCTGCACGGTCTGAAAGTTTTCGACATACCGGCGTGCGACGACGCCGGTAAAGGGTGCAGCCAGACGGGTGTCGTCCACCTCCTTGCGGGCGGCGGCATAGCCCGAGCGGGCGACTTCCATGGCGGTGCGTTTCTGGTCCAGCTCGGCGCGTGCAACGGCCTTGCTCTTCTCCCAGAGCTGGCGCACCCGCTCGTAGTCCGCTGTCGCCTGATCGAGCTCGACCTGTGCCGCCGCGAGCCGGGTGTCGAACGCGGCGGGATCGAGGCGCGCGAGCAGCGCGCCTGCGTCTACCCGCTCACCCTCGGTGACCGCAAGCTCAACGATCCGACCGGATATGTCGAAGGCGAGCTCGACCCGCTGGGTGGCACGCACGCGTCCGGGAAAGTGCAGACCGGAGTCGAGAGTGCTGGCCGTGATCTCCAGGATCTCCGCCGGCCGCGACGGCGGGTCGATGGGCGGAGTCGGCGGTGCCTGGTCTTTGCAGCCGCCAAGCGCCGCGACCGTGAGCAGTACGGCCGTGAACCGGCCGCCACGGGCACGCTTGGGACAGTGCCGACGGCGGCATGGAGGCTGGTGAATCTGTGTCGACACGGTGGGCTCCTGGGGCGAAATCACACTGGTCATTTCGGACCGGCAGCGGTCGGGCAAGCTTCGGGGGCAAGCACCTTGTCGTCAATGTCCTCACCGCCCAAAATGGGCGCTCTAATCATCACCCCCGCTCGGCCGATCACGCAGCGCACCGTCCCGCGGCATTCCCCCAAAGAGCCAATTCAGTCATGACATTCGACTACGAAGACCTTGCACGCCACTTCGGCCACATCTGGCCGGTACACGTCGAGGAATTTACTGCACTCCTGATCGCGCTGCGACGGCAGTTCGGAGGGGACTTGGATCGCATGCTGGTGCTGGCGATCATTGGCTCGCGGACCCTATCGCGGCGCCGCATTGATGGGCTTTCATACGACGACTTCACGGTCTTGCGGAGAAACGAGCACGCGCCCGATCCGATCAACCTGCAGTCCATCGCCGACTGCAGCGGCATCCCCCGCGAGACGGTGCGCCGGAAGATCCGTGACCTCGAGGCCGCGGGTTGGATCGTCAAGCGGGAGAACGGCTATCTGCTGGCTTCGGCAGCCGCCGCCAGCGATCTTGCGCCGATGACAGAAGCGACCATGCGGTATCTGGTCATGATTGCGAATGCGTGCATTGAGGCGACAACGCAGAGCTGATCCGCCCGCGCGCCCAAGGACTGTCGGGCCCCTTTCAAGTGGCGTTTAATGAGGTCCACACCCTTGAAGGATGACCGCAAAGCATGGCATGGCGACCGCTGCGCGATTCAGATCGACCGTCAGCAATGGGTCGACACCGGACCACCCGAAACGGGAACTTCATGATTACCGGATTTCTGATGGCTGCTTGGCCAAGATTCGAAGTGACTTTCACACCGTGTTCACAATATTCCGAATCTGCCGATAAATTCTCCGCCTGGCCTGTTGGATGCAACGAGGCCGGTTGCCGCAATCGGGTCGGCCAGTCCAATGAACATGCCACGACAGCCACCCTTGGCAAGGGTGGCCTAGATCTGACAAGTCCCTATCAGACAGTCGGAGCCGGACTCGGGACAGGAGGCTTCAACAAACAGATCCTCGAGGTTATACCGACCCGGTAAGGCGAGCGAGGGCCTGCCAGAGCCGGAGACGCCCGTTACGACGATCAGCATCCGGCGCGGGATGAACCGCAGACGGGCCTGAGTAATGCGTGCTGCCTGAACCCTGAACCGCTTGGCCGGCCCGCGGCCGGCTGTTTCACGACAGGCGCCCGTATCAGTCCCGCGTAGCGAGGCTGCGACGCCGAAGCGCTGAGAGCAGGCGCTCGACGTTGCGCTTGTTCTTGCCCCAGTCATAGCACGGCAGCGCAAATGCGCTCTCGCTGCTGATCCTGATGACGTGCTCGGATTCGAACGCGATCTGCACGCGCTGGCCGGGTGAGAACAGCCCCGGATCGACCGTGGCGCGAATCGATTGGCCGTGGTCCTGAATGACCCACCAGGCAAAGGCGTTCAGGCTATCGCGGACGATGGCCCGCAGATCACCCTCCCCGTCCGGGATCGAGAACCAATCGACATGTTTCGGCGGACAGCCAAAGGCCATGGGCATGCTCCGTGAATGACGCCGGCGAGGAAGTACACCTCGCCTTTTTGGGGGGTGTCGCGGGTTGCAGGGACGGTGGCGCATCAGACGGCGTCTGATGGACAAGCGCCACTGGGCCTCAGTATCCCCAAAGAAGCGACAAAGCCTGTCGTTTAGGTTGGCGCACTACCGAGCCGCATCAGCTGGCGCCATTGCACACCGGCAAAGAGGGCGGCGATCGGTGGTGAGGCGTGCCCAGGAGCGGTGGAATCAGGAGCGGTGGAGTGAGGGGAGATGGCACCAGCGAAGACGGAATCAGGGTCAGGACTGACCCTGGATTCAGCGTTTCAGGCAATAGTCGCCGCTGATCAGCCAGCCGGACGGACAGGTGGAACCGATCCTGGGGATGGCCAGTCTGGCCTGCGGGCCAGCCAGGCAGTAGGCACCGCTGGTGCGGTAGCCGGTGGGACAGTTCCCGCGTCGTTCCAGCGCCAGCGTGGCCTGTGGGCCGGGGATGCAATACGCGCCGCTGGCGGTGTATCCGGTGGGACAGTTGCCGCGCTTGGCCATGGGGGTGAGTTCGAGGCAGGGTTGCGCGGCGGCTGCGAGCGGGATCAGCAGCAGCGCGGTGAGCCAGCGCACCCGGTTGGGCCATTGGTAGGGTGGTATTGGCATGGGTTGGCTCCTTTGCATAAAGACGACGGATGGAGACGCTTCAGCGCGGCGGCCTCAGCGCAGGGCATCGCGGATGGATTCGTTGATGCTGCTGCTCACCGCATAGCTGGTGGTGCGCACCCTATCCTCGTAGATGCGCCGGGTGCTCTCGGCCAGGACATCGCGCTCCGCATAACCGGAGCGCGGGCCATAGGCGGCGGATGGGCTGCCGCTACCGCCGCCGAGGGTGGCCGAGGAGGCATGCACCCAGGCGGCGTTGCTGGCGGCCTGGCCCTGGGCGACGACGCGGTTCTCGCCGTCGCGGGAGTAGTTCTCGTAACGGCTCGGTTGCAGCGAGCTGCAGCCGGCGAGCAACAACAACGTTGCCGTCAGGATGGTGGTCTTCATGGGTTGATCCTCCGCGGTATGAACACGACAGGCATGGCGGGGTGACCGCGCGCTGCCGGCTGATCGCTTGCCTGTAGCATGACATCCGGATGCGACAGTCCCCGTCGCGATCCGGGCCAGTGTGATCCGGGGCAGGCTGCCGCATCCGCGCGCTGTCGTCATCCGGCAAGGTTACCCGTGCCTTGATCCTGTTCCCCTGAAAACGCGCGCCCTGGGCGTCGGCTGCACGCGCTCAGTAGATCGCGGCCATCTTTCTTGCTTGCTCCGCCACGGTCCGGCGCAGCCCCTCGGGCCGGACCACCTCCAGGTTGTCACCGGCGCCGAGCAGCCAGCGCAGCAGTTGGCCCGTCTGCGGCAGGCGCGCATGGATGCGCATCTGGAAGGCGGCGCCCTCGGCCTCGTCCTCGGCCCGCTGTCCCTGGCTTAGCGGGCAGGCCAGCAGCAGCTGGGTCAGGTAGCCCCGCACCCGGATCTCTAGGTCGATCAGTTCGCCCTGACCGAAGTCCACCCGGCCTTCGGCCAGCGCCCGATCCAGGTCGAAGCCCTCGGCCTTGCGCACCCGCTGGTCCTCGCGCACCCGGGCGCCGGCGAAGCGGTGCAGCGCGTACAGCCGCACCAGGTCCTCGTCGTTCTTCAGCGCAAACAGATAGGGAATGGGCCCGCGCTGGATCAGGGCCTGCGGATGGATGACCGGCGTGCTGCGCTCGCCGTCGGCATTCTGGTAGACGACCTCGAGCGCCTGATGCTGTGCCAGCGCGGTGATCACCGCCTGCAATACATCGGGGTAGAGCTCCACCGGTTGCAGCCGCAGGGTGTCGGACACCACGCGCAGCTGCTGCTCTGTCAGCACCGGCGTATCGATCTCGTGCAGCAGCCGCTCCCAGAGCCGATCGAGCTGACGCCGCGGGATGGCCTCGGCAATCAGGTCCTTGACCTGGCGCAGGGTGTATTCCCAGATCAGGGCGTCGTCATCCAGCCCCTCCTCCAGGCGCCGGTAGCGCAGCGGCTTGCCGCCCGGGTTCACCGCCTGGATGCGCCCCTCCTTCACCAGGGTCTCCAGATCCCGCTGCAGGGCGCGCCGGCGCGCCTGTGGGCTGGCGGCCTCGTAGGCATCACCGAGGATCTCCAGCAGGCGCGCCCCGTCCAGGCACTGTGCATCCGCCGTCCCCGGTCGCGGCAGCAGCCGCTCCAGTCGTTTCAGCCGTTGCATGCGGCTGTGATACCTGCGCTCGTCCTCGGCCATGCCCGTGCCCTCGTGATTGGCAGACGCCCGTCTCAAACCCGTTCGCGACATAGGATGACGCATCCGGGTGGTTCAATGGAACCCAGTTCGGGGCGATCGGGTTCCGGCCGGAACCGGCCGGGACCGGCGAAGCGTGCCCCAGCACCCGTTTCGACATCACCGCCGCATCAGCCCGGATCATCGACCAACAGGAGTCGCCATGCCCAGCAAACAACGCCCCCTGTCTTCCAAGGATCTGCTCGAGCGCATCGGCCTCGGCGAGGCGCAACCGAACAATCTGCTGCAGGACGAACCCCTCTCGGACCTGCTCGAGGAACTCGACGGCGACCTCGGCGCCGTGCTGCAGGAGCGCTACCGGCAACTCGGCGTGCGCCACGTCTTCAAGCCCGGTGACCTGGTGCGCTGGAAGCCCGGCCTGAAGAACCGCCGCCTGCCAGGCTACGACACCCCCGCCGTGGTGCTCGAGGTGCTGGACACGCCGATCCACGACGGGGAGCAGGAAAGCGGCAGCGCCTACTTCCGCGAACCGCTCGATCTGGTGCTCGGCATGTTCTGGGACCGGGGCAAGGCCCGCGGCGATTTCGTCTCCTACTATCTGGACAGTCGCCGCTTCGAGCCCTGGTCGCGTGACTGAGGCCGCCGAGCAGCATGCCACAAATCCGTGACCCGCAGTCACACGCCTACTCAAGCACACAGTCACGCATCGACCCAGGAGAAGTCCACCCCATGCCTGCCAAAACCGACCTCTTGCGCAGCGATTTCAGCAGTCTGGATCCGCGCACCGTCCGCCTCGCGCGCCTTGGGCTGAGCATCCATGCGCTCGGGCACGCGCGCAGCAACCTGCATCGCAGCATTGCCCGCAACGAGGAGCTGATGTCCCTGGTGCTACCCTTGCTCGATCCGCAGGCGCTGGCGAACTGGGCCAGGCAGCAGCAGGCGCGCATCGAACCGGCCACCTACGACACCCTGCGCAACCTCGAGCGTGAGGGGTCGCTGGTGCTCGGTGAACTCGACAGCGACGACGCCGAGCTGTTGCTGTCGCAGCTGTTTCGCGGTCATGCCGGGGCGCTGGAACGGCGGCTGGCGAGCAGTGATGTTGCCGGGCCAATCAATCCCAATATCCGCTTGCTGGCCGAGGCCCTGACGTTTGATGAGACCGAAATGCGGGTGCTCGACTATCTGGATCTGTACATCAACTCGCAAGCGCTGCGCCTGCTGTTGCGCGAGCAGTCGCGTGACTCCGCCCGCCTGCAGCGCGTGCGGCTGGCGAAGGTGCTCGAGCTGGATTCCGGCACACTCGCTCGCTGCCTGCATCCCGCCGCCGCGCTGCGCCGGCTGGGTCTGCTCGCGTATGAGGACGATGCAGACCTGGAGGATTTCCTGCGCCCCAGCGACCTGCTGCGCCGGGTGCTGGATGCCGATCTCGGGTGCATCGAGGATCTGCTCGACCTGCTGATCGAACCGGCGCCCGCGGCCGACTGGTCGCTGGAGGATTTTCCGCATCTGAGCGCGGCTGCCACACGTCTGTCGGCGTCGCTTGCGCGCGCGAGCGAGACGGCCACGCCGGGGATCAATGCCCTGCTCTACGGCCCGCCCGGCACCGGCAAGACGGAGTTTGCCCGTGCCCTCGCGGCGCACCAGGGTCTGCGCCTGTATCAGGTGCGCAGCGCCGACGAGGATGGCGACGGGCTCAGTCGCAGCGGCCGCCTGTCGGCCTATCTGCTCGCCCAGCGCCTGTTCGCCCGGCGCCGCGATGCGCTCTTGTTGTTCGACGAGGTGGAGGATGTGTTTGAGCCGGACTATGGCCACTTCGACTTTCTGGGGCGTCGCACCGGCGGTCGGCAGAAGGCCTGGATCAACCGCATCCTCGAGGACAACGCGGTGCCGGCGATCTGGATCACCAATCACGCCGAGCGCATGGAGCCGGCCTTCCTGCGCCGCTTCGTGCTGCCGGTGGCCTTTCGCACGCCGCCGCGCTCGGTACGCCGGCGCATGGTCGAGCGCCATCTGGGGCCGGTGGGGGTCTCGCCCGCGCTGCTCGATGAGCTGGCCGCCGACGACCAGCTGGTGCCGGCGCAGTTCGGTGTTGCCCGCACGCTGACCGCCCTGCACACCAATGCCGATGCCGATCCGGATGCGGTGGCGCGCGAGGTGATCAGCGCTCAGCGTCAGCTGCTGCGCGGCAGCCCGGCGCCCCGTCAGCGGGAGTCCGTGACCCGCTTCGACGCCGACTTCCTGAACCTGGACGGCGATCTGACCCCGGCCGACATCCTGGGTGCCTTCGAGCGGCGTGGCCGCGGCACGCTGTGCCTGTACGGCCCGCCAGGCACCGGCAAGACCGAGTTCGCCGAAGTGCTGGCCCAGGCCCTGGATCGGGAGCTCATCGTGCGCCAGGCCTCGGATCTCATCTCGCCCTATGTCGGTGAGACCGAGCAGAACCTGGCCGCACTCTTCATCGGCGCCGATCCGGTGCACAGCGTCGTGCTGCTCGATGAGGTCGACAGTTTCCTCGCCAGCCGTCAGCATGCCAAGAGGCAGTGGGAGCGCACGCAGGTCAACGAGCTGCTGCAGCAGATGGAGCGCTTTCCCGGCCTCTTCATCGCTGCGACCAATCTGATGAGCGGCATCGATGCCGCGGCGCTGCGCCGGTTCGACTTCAAGCTGCATTTCCGCCCGATGGGCCCCGAGCAACGCCTGCGCCTGTTCGCCCGCGAGGTCTACGGCGATGCCGAGGCGCCGCTTCCGGCGCTGATCAGTTGTCACCTGCGCGCGCTGGAGCAACTGACGGTCGGAGACGTGGCCAATGTCTGCCGCCAGCGTGCGTTGCTGGGCCATGCAATGACGCCGGAGCAGTTCCTGCGGCGGCTGGTGGCAGAGGTGCGGTTAAAGGGGGTGGATCAGGCCGTTGCGGCCTGAGTGCCGGGGCCCGTACGAGCCCGCCGCCCGCTTCGGCCCGGCCATCGGTCAGCGCTCTCGCGGCTGCTCGTGGAGTGAAACGCTTCGAGAGCGCTCTGCCCTGAACGGCTGAAGGGGGCCCAGGCGACCGAAGGCGCATGCAGCTGATTTCATCAACGGTGTATCCCAGGCGCACCAAGCAGTCTCTTTTCACCCGACCGGCAGCAGGCAAACCACATGATCCACGACACCGCAGCATCCTGGGCCCCTGTGGCCTGGATTGACACCCCCGAACAGGTCCACTATCCAGGGCAATCGCATCACTCGAGGCTAATTTTCGTGGATCCTGATGCTTTGCGTTTGCTCGGCAGATCGGGCGGCATGAAGAGCAACTTGGCCAGGTACTGTTCATCCCAGCCCGCCTTCAGGCGTTTGTTCTGCAGGCCGAGTTTGGTGCCGTCGTTTTTCAGCCGGCTCAGCGCGAGGTGCCGCAGCACGGCCAGGTTCTCCCGCGCGTTGGGCTCGCGTACGCGCGAGTCGTCGTCGCGGAAGGCGACATCCAGGCTCCAGTGCAGTTGATTCTCCACCGTCCAATGCGTGCGCACAGCGCGCGCGAAGGTGGCCGCCTCAAGGCCGATGCTGCCGATGTAGAAGCGCAACTCGCGGGTCAGCTTGCCGTTGACCTCGCGCTCGGATTCGACCATCCCGATCATGTTCATGTCCTGCCAGGCCGTGCGCTGCGGCACCGCCTCAAGGTTGCCCAGGGTGCGATAGCGTCGCCTCTCGCGTCGACCATGACCGGTTTCAACCGTCTCGACCACCTCCGAGCGGTACCCCGCGTAGTCGCGCACATCGGCCTCGATAAAGGCCTCTACGACCTCGGCGGCCAGTGTCCCCTGATTGCCCTTGAGCGCCAGTACGTAGTCGGCGCCACGCGCACGAATCAAGGCGGCGATCTTCACCTGAGCGCCCATGGCATCGAGGGTGACAATGCAGCCTTGCAGGTGCAGCAGCTCCAGCAAGCGCGGGATGGCGGTGACCGCATTGGACTTCGCCTCGGTGGCCACCTGACCGAGCACCATGCGGTTGGCGCTGGCCCAGGCGCTGACCAGATGCAGCGCGCCCAGACCTGCGCCTCGATCATGCGAGCGGCGCGAGGTCTTGCCATCCACCGCAATGATCTCCCCGGGAATGCATTCGCGGATCGCCTCCACCCAGGCGCGAAAGCAGGCCTCGAACGCCGCCGGCTCCAGCAATGAGAAGACCCGCCCGAAGGTATCGTGTGCGGGAATCCCGTTCGGCAGTTCCAGAAACTGTTGCAGCCACGCGCGCTTGGCGCGCCCGAAGGCGGCGATGGCCACCCAGCCATCGGCGCCGCAGAGCACCGCGGCGATGGCGATCACGACCATGTCCCCGAGCGTGTGCCGGCGCTTGAGCGCACAGCGCAGGTCATCGAGCTCGGCGAAGTGCTGGACAAGGGTGCGATCAGCGGCAAGCGGGGTCATGGGGGAATGGCGCTAGTTTAAGCGGAGTCCAGGCGGCAACTCGCTGAAAACGTTTGAGAAGGCTGGCAAGGGTGATACGGTGAACGGTGACCAAACCACACCGATCACCCTTGGGAGTCCAGCCATCATGCAACCTAGCCACAGCGCCGTGTCACGGCAACAGCGCCGCATCCTCTCCGAGGCTCAGCGCAGCGATTCCTACGCCTTCTTCAACCTGTTGACCGGGAAGGACTTGCTCGACGATGTGGAGTCATTGCTGCCGGCCCATCGTGAACGCCTGTTCCCACCGACGGAGACATTGTCGATGTTCCTCGCGCAGGTACTCAGCAGCGACGGCAGTTGTCGCCAGGCGGTGGACGACGCTGCGGTGAAGCGTTTGGTGGCGGGCCTGCCCGAGTGCAGCACGAACACCGCGTCGTACTGTGCCGCCCGGGCACGGCTGCCGCAAGCGATGCTCAAGACCCTGACGTGGCGCACCGCCGAGGTCATGGCACGCGATACGCCGGATTGGTGGCTGTGGCGCGGTCGGCGCGTGCGTTTGGTCGATGGTGCCACCGTGACCTTGGCCGACACCGAGGCCAACCAAGCGCAATATCCGCAGCCGAGCGGCCAGCGGGCCGGACTGGGCTTCCCGATCCTGCGCATGGTGGCGCTGATTTGTCTGGCCAGCGGTGCGGTGCTGGACGCGGCCACCGGGGCCTGCACGGGCAAGGGTGCCATCCCGCTGAACAATGACCTCCGGCCGTGCCGGCCGCGCCCTACCGCGTTAGCGGTTTAGTCCAGTACTTCACAATCAGCCTCCTGCCAATTGCTTCGCAATGCTGCGGCACACACATCTATCCTGACAGCGGGGGTTGAAGAAGTCGATGATAGCGGTGATCTTCTCTCGCAGATCATCGACCGAGAGGAAGTTGCCCCGGCGGATGACTTTGCGTGCCAGGACCGAGAACCACAGCTCGATCTGATTGAGCCAGGAGGCGTGCTTGGGTGTGAAATGGAAGACGATGCGATGGCTGGGGTCACGCAGGAAGCGCTCGCGGGTGGCCATGGACGTGAGGATGCCATGTTTGCCCTTGACGCCGAGATCGATGGTGAGACCGCGGGCGTCAGCGACCAGACGCACCACGGCCTCGGAGCAGTGGATGTTGAGGTTATCCATGACCAAGTGCCAGCAGGTGGTGGCACCGCGTCGGGCGAGCAGAGTGGCGAGCCACTGCGCGAAGTCCTGCTCGGTGCGTGTTGGGCCGAGGTGGTAGGTTACCTGGCCGGTGGCCACATCGAAGGCCGCGATCAGCGTCAGCGTGCCATGGCGGATGTATTCGAACTCACGCCGCTCAATCAAGCCAGGGCGCAACGGCAAGGTGACACCGGCGCGCTCGAGCGCCTGCACCCCGGTCATCTCATCGATGCTGCACGTCTCGATGCCAGCCGCAGCCCGCTCAGGTACCAAGCGGTAGGTCTCGCAAACATCCCGGCACTTCTCATCAAACTGCGCGTCGCGCGGTGTGTTGATCCAGCCGCGCACCCGGTGCGGCTTGAGGTCTGCCTCGCGCAGGAAGCGTCCGATCGAGTCCGGCGAGATCGAGGTGACGATGCCGCGGGCGATCGCCTCAGCGGCCAGCTCGGCGTGGGTCCAGTGCGTCAGCGCACGCCCGTCTGGCATGGTGACCGCAGATTCGATCGCTGAACGCGCACTTTTCAGTTTCCATGGATTAGCGTATAGTGTAAGCGATCCACAATGTGGTCAAAACGCAGAAAAGCGAATCCTCGTCGAGACAGAGGTTACATGAAATATGAAGATCAGGATGTTGCAAATAGCACCTTTTGCCTTTATCGCTGCAGCGACTTTTTCAGGCGGAAGCAGTGAGGTATACGCGCAAACAGGAGTGCATTTTGGCCTGGCCGATAACTTGATAAAGTCGCAGGACAACCAGCGGATCGTTGGAGGTCAGGATGCGAGTATCGAAGACTATCCCTGGCAAGTTGCCCTCATGTCTGGCAATTTCCAGTTTTGCGGAGGCAGCATACTTAGTGAGCGCTGGGTACTAACCGCCGCTCACTGTGAAAATAGCAGTCTGACTCACATACGCGCAGGCGTTACCAACAAGACGGATAGCGCGACTGGTCAGGACATTGCCGTACTCCGGCAGATACCGCACCCGAACTACGGTCAGTTGAATGAATTGGACAGCGACATGATGTTGCTGGAACTCGCGGCCCCCATTGATCTCTCGGGTAGCAAGGCGATGCCGGTACCCATCATGACGCAGGAGTTGGCAGGGGCCGGCTTACAGGATCCGGGTGTTTCCGCCAAAATATCAGGATGGGGCGCTCTTTCTGAGGGCGGCAGTTCAAGCGATATTTTGCAGGAGGCAACAGTTCCTGTTGTCTCCAATGCAGAAGCAGCCGAGGAGTACGGTGCCGGATCCATTACGCCGAACATGATTGCCGCGGGTTATCCTGGGATCGGCGGGACCGACACATGCCAAGGTGACAGTGGTGGTCCCATGGTGGTGGAGGACCCGGACCCAACAAACCTGAAAGGTTACCGCCTCGCCGGTGTAACCAGCTTCGGTATTGGCTGCGCCAGGCCAGATTTTGTTGGCATCTATGCGCGGGTATCTCAGTTCGAGAATTGGGTGTTAGGTAAATTATCGACCGGGGAATGCTTGTTGAACTGGGCAGAGCGCTCTTATCCATCGATGTTCGCTCCCGCCGGACGTGAGACGCAATTCTCCGACCCCTACGATTTTCGCTTCTATGCGCACACCAACTCCTACCTCGGGGTTTCGCGCGTGGACAATCATGTTTACTATCTGGACTCGAATGGCTTTTACGACGTTGGCCTGATGAGCGACTGGTTACCGCAGGCAGGTTGCGAACCAAAGCCAACGGAATGCCTGTTCGATTGGGCGGAGCAGCAATTCTCGGAAATGTTTCCTCCCTTGGGTGGTATTGATGTCGTCTCTTACACTTACAGTTACAGGTACTATCCAATGATCGGTACGTACCTTGGGCTCAATTCGGCCGATAACCAGATTCGGTACATTGCCGCCGACGGTATCGAGAGAGGAGCAGGCTCGTATGATTACTGGATGGAGCAGTCGGGGTGTAATGCACCGCTTATGGAAACCGCGGCGGAGAAACGGGAGAATTAAGAAATTGCTGTATTAAATCCATGGGGGTGCGGCCGATATCGTCGCCCGCTGGCGGCTGCGGGCTAACGGGCGGGCGTCAGTCATTGCATCCGGGGCAATCGCCTCACTCCAGGCCAATAGTCGATGATCCTAATGCTTTGAGCTTGCTCGGCGGATCAGTTGGCGTGAAGAGGAGCCTGGCCAGGCACTGCTCATCCAGCCTGCCTTCAGGCGTTCGTTCTGCAGGCCGAGCTTGGCGCCGTCGTTTTTCAGCCGGCTCAGTGCGAGATGGCGCAGGATAGCGAGGTTCACTGCGCTCTGGGCTCACGCGCGCGAGTCGTCGTAGCGGAAGGCGCATCCAGGCTCCAGTGCAGTTGATTCTCCACCGACCAGTGCGTGCGCACAGCGCGCGCGAAGGTGCCACGAGCACGGATCAAGGCGACGATCTTTAGGTGATAGCCCATGGTGTCGAGGGTGTGCTTCAGGTGCTTTCGAATTCGAAGCCGACCACGGCGCGCTTGTCGCAGCTGAAGGCCACTCCGATACGATGGATGGGCTGTTGTACGGCGCGGTACTTCTCCGCATACCCCTTGTCCTTGATCTGCTGCAGCGCGCTGCCGGTGTCGGTCAGCTCCACCACCTTGAATTCGAACAGGACGGTAATCGTTCAGACCCCTCCGCCGAAATCAGCAGCCTGGAAGACAGCTCGCGCCCGATGCGCGAGCGTAGCGACATAACAGCCCAGGCGTTCTGCTGACGCCACCGCACCTTCCCCGCCGGACATGAAGCTCAGCCAGCACGATCTGCAGCAACTCGACGAAGACCTCCTGCAGGGAATGCCGGAGGCGACGCTGCGCCGGTTGTCGGTCAATTTGCTGGCCGATCTGAAGGAAGCGCGCGAGCGCCTGCAGCAGCATCCGGGCAACAGCTCGCGCCCGCCGAGCAGCCGAGCGCCCTGGGAGCGGGGTTCGTCGGGTCGCAGGGTTCGGAATTCGCCCATGCCGCTCTGCTGATGCCGGAGCGGACCAACCCGGTGCTGACCCGCGAGTTGCTTTACACCGCGATCACCCGCGCCAGCGCGCAGTTCACCCTGCTGTATGGCAATGCCGAGGTGCTCGGCGAAACGCTCGGGCGTCAGGTGCAGCGCATCAGCGGCCTGCGCTGACTCGGGGGTTGAAAAGGCCGGGGCTGTCGCATGCCGCGCGGACTTCGTTTGGCGTTTTCCCGAACCAAGGCTGCTTGCATCAGCGCCTTCTGCCCCGTTCCGCGACATGCCCTGTCGCATCTGCGTGCCACACTGAAGGCGAGGGATAAGCCAACGGCGTGCAGTCATCACCCAGCGCGCATCTTCGGGGGGTTCCATGCCCAGCAGGTCCAGTTCCCCACTCCATCGCCTGATCGAGCGGCGGCGAGCCGAACTCGGTCTGTCGCCCACACAGCTGCTCGCACGCATGGGCTACCGCAATATCAGCAAAGGCCAACGGCGCCTGAAGGCGATTGCGCAGGGGGGGTCTGCGCGATGCGGAGTTTTTGTGGCTGTCTGAGCGTCGCGACGCCGAGCGGTTTCAGGCAGCGACACGCACCCGTCACTGCCACACGTGCAGGTTTTTTTCAGAGGAGGTCTTATGGGCACGATTGGCGACAAGAATCAACTGGCAATCGATCGGCTGAAGAAGGGCTTGCGTCAGACGGAGGGCAAGCCACGCTCGGAATGCGATGACGTCAACGTGACACTGCTGGCGATGGATCTGCGTCGGATGAGCGAGCAGGTGGAATGGGTTGGCGTCAAATTGACGGACGAGGAAAAGGCCCGCTACCGCGAGGCGTATGCGTATGTGGCCAAGCACGGTGTCGTACCCTTCGACTGCATACGCCCCGAGTGTTTGTGATGCCAGGGCGTCAGCGCCTGGTCCAGCACCAACCGCGTGGTGCTCGGTCAGGTCGCCACCGAGGTGAAGTCCAATGCAATCACCGCCATCCCGCGCTTGCTGGGGTTATTGCCTTGATGCGAACCGAGTACCCGGACACCACCTCGGGCACCACGTCAACCGACAGTTATCGCGGACATTTGACGAAAATCGGCGCGTCCATTGTGTCGATATCACCAGTCGCCTTGAGGCGGCCGTCCGGTAGAAGGTTCACTCGGACCTCGAACGTCGTCCGCAGCCCTTCGGAAAAGCCCCACCCCTTCAGCAGGTACCCATCACCGTCGGGAAGCACCTCGACATCCCGCCCCATCCAAACATAAGTGCCCACATGAAGCACGCCCTCTTCATTGAGGAGATAGAAATCGCTGTCATATTCGCAGCGATCCAGGGATGTGACCCACGCGCCCAGGTAGGCGGACGGCAGTTCGACCCCGGTCGATCTGAAGACGTCGGGCTCACCCAGCGACAAGACATGAAGCAGCATTTGTTCAGCATCTTCTGCCGAGCCCAGATCATATTCCGCCGCCGCTTGGTTACTGTTGAACGTCTCCAGCGCCCGTCGCGTCCCTGCGCCCCAGAGCCCATCGATGCTGGACTGGTACAGCCCCTCGGCCAGCAACTTCTCCTGCACTGTCTCACGCTCCTGTGGCGACAGGGAGCGGAAGGCCTGCTCCAGCGCCGAGCGCACAGCTGGCTTGTACTGTACCGGACTGACAGCGGGGGATGACGGCTGAGCCGCCGCGGGCGACGCACCCTGTGCGTCCTCGACGGCGCGCTGGAAATCCTGCAACATCTGATTCATGAACTGTTGTCCGCTAGCCAATCCCGGCAGACACAGTAACACAGCGACGACAGGCGCGACCCGCAGCGCTGGAGCGAGTGCGTCTCGTCGACGGATAGGAAAACTCATGGGGTTGCCTCCAAATTGCGGAATCGGTTCGTGTTGATCCACCCGAGACAGGTGGACTCGTACGGCCTGTTATCGAGTCTAGGTGTTCCATAGAGAACACGCAACCCGCATCCACCGACGGCGTCTTTGCGTCAGCGTGCGTGGTGGCACGTTGGGTGGAAATGGCACAGGGGAAACTTTCGTGAGAACGTGGAAAGACACGAAAAAGCCGCGTCCAGGTGCCCCGTACTGGAAAAACATCGAGCCAACACGGACCTGGGTGGCTGCGTGGCTGTGGCTGCTTCAGCACGGACAGCCTCAACACCGTTACCCTCCAGCCCGATGACCACGCAGAAACCCGCTATCCTGGCCACAGGAACACAGTAACCACGGCATTGATCACCGGCACTGGTATGGCGGTCGCCCGGTGCTGATCACCCGCAATGACCATGGCCTGAATCTGATGAACGGCGACATCGGCATCACGCTGGAACTGCCTGATCCAGGCGGTGTACGGCCGCGCCTGCGGGTCGCCCGCAGATCGCTCGCCTGTTCGATCAGGTGCCGCGTCGTCTGGTAGAAACGCTGGCAAAAGGTGTTATCCGCGCGTTGGTGTCATGAACGCGGTGGTCGCGAAAGATGACGCTGCCTGCTGTGCCGAGTTCATGAGCCACAGGAAGCCGGGCGGCCGGTGCGCGATCAGGGCATTGTCCATCTGCCCCGTTTGCCCCGTTCGCCCCGTTCGCCCCGTTCGCCCCGGATCAGCCCCGGATCAGCCCCGGATCAGCACTAGATCAGCCCCAGATCAGCCCCGGCGAAGCCGCTTCTCCACGCCGCCCCCCGGGCCGGGGCCCGACTTGATTATTGTCGTATCAAGCCTGACTTCAATGTGGCTTTTTTAACGATTTCAGTTGCTCGGCTTTGGAGATGTGATGATGAATGCTCAAGACCAGACCGCCATCGAGGGCCTGTTCGACCGCCTGCGGCAGGCTGAAGCCCAGACCGGACCGCGCGATGCACAGGCCGAGGCGTTGATCGGCACGCTGGTGCGGCAGCAACCGGCCGCCCCCTATCTCATGGCCCAAGCGGTCATCGTCCAGGAACATGCACTGCAGCAACTGCAGCAACGCGTCGAATCCTTGGAACAGGAATTGGCGTCTCGCCCCCAGGCAGCAGGCGGATTCCTCGGCGGATTGTTCGGGGCCGGCGCGACCCAGCAGGGCGCGCAGACTCAAGCGGCGGGCACCGGGCGTTCCGGCGGCTGGAGCTCGGCCCAGCAACCAACCGCGGCGCAGGCGGCACCGGCATTGCAGCGGGGCCAGGGCGGCAGTGGCTTCCTCTCTGGCGCCATGCAGACAGCCATGGGTGTCGCCGGCGGCGTACTGCTTGGCAATGCCATCGCCGGCCTCTTCTCCGACCCGGCCGAGGCCGCGCCAGGCGCGGATGCCGGTCTGGCCGAGGACCCGGGCCTCGACAGCGCCGATCTCGACGCGGGGATGGCTGCCACGCCCGAGGACGAAGGCGGCGGCTTCTTCGACATGTTCGGTGGAGACGAAGAGTTCTGACAGAACACCTCCGGGCGAAACCCGGCGCAGCCACGGGCCATGCGACTCAATGGCCCGTGCGCGCGTCCATCTCAGCGAGGCTTGAAAGGGTGACTTCGCCACCGCGGCACCGAACCCGTCCACTTGATGAGGGACAGGGGTGATCCGGCTGTCGATTCGCGCCAAACTCTTTCTCACGCTGCTGCTCGCCGCCGTGCTGGCGGTGGTCGGCACGCAGGCGTTCGTGCATTGGTCGTTTCTGCGCGGTCTCGAGGAACTGGCGGAGGCCCGCGCGCAGGAGCACATCGGGCGCATCGGTGATCGGCTGGCGGCGCTGTACGCCCGCGACGGTGACTGGAGCCAGCTCCAGCAGGATCGGCGGCTCTGGCTCGGGATATTGTTCGAGGACGCTCGCCTGCCGCCCCGACTGCGCCAGGCCTTCGCGGAGCCCGGCCCCTGGCCACCCGACCCGCGCATGCTGGGCACACCCGGGGCCGACGCACCAGGGGCCGATGCACCAGGGGGCAATCGCAGACCAGGGATAATGCATCCGCAGCGTCTGTTGCCGCTGCGGATCATGCTGCTCGACGTCGATGACGCTCCCATCTATGGGCGAGCCGAGCTGCTCGATCAGGCGCGCCGCTATCCACTGACGCTCGATGGCCAACGCATCGGCAGCCTCGCCGTGCTGCCCGGCCCAGGTATCAGCGATGCCGCCCAGCGGCGGTTTCGCGAGCGCCAGGGCGCGCAGATCTGGGTCATCGCGCTCGGCATGCTTGTGCTCGCCGCCCTGCTCGCCCTGCCCGCGGCCGCCCTGTTGACGCGCCCGGTGACGGCCTTGCAGCGCACGGCGCGGCGGCTGGCCACGGGCGACTACCAGGCACGGGCGCCGAGTGCGGCGCGCGATGAGCTCGGTCGGCTGGCGCAGGACCTCAATGCCCTCGCCGAGACCCTGCAGCGCAACCAGGCGGCCCGCCAGCGCTGGGTGGCCGACATCGCCCATGAGTTGCGCACGCCGCTGGGCCTGCTGCAGGCGAACATCGAGGCGCTGCAGGACGGACTGCGGCGGCCCGATGCGCAGACCCTGGCCGGCCTGCTCGAGGACGTGCTCCGCCTGGGTCGCCTGGTGGACGATCTGAACGAGCTGACCCGCACCGAGCCCGGCACGCCGGCCTATCATCCCGTGCCGGTGGACCTGGACGGCCTGCTTGCGGACCTCATCGACGGCCATCGGGCGCGTTTCGCGCGTGCCGGGCTCCGCCTGAGCTATGCCACCGAGGGTCCCGGCCCCTGGACGCTGTATGCCGACCCCGACCGGCTGGCGCAGCTGATCGGGAATCTGCTGAACAACAGCCTCGCCTACACCGATTCGGGTCAGCCGGTTGCGCTGCGGCTCACGCGCGCGCGCGATCAGCTCCTCATCCGGCTCGACGATGGGCCGCCCGGGCTGCCCGAGGATGCGCTGCCGCAGCTGTTCGAGCGACTGTATCGGGTGGAGGCCTCGCGTAACCGCCGCACCGGCGGTGCCGGACTGGGACTGGCCATCGCGCGCAATATCGTCGAGGCGCATGGCGGCGAGATCAGCGCCGAGCACGCGTCGCTGGGCGGGCTCGGCATTCGAATCAGACTGCCAGCATTGGAATCGGCCTCGGCCTCGACCGCAGCCGGGCCGAATCGGGATGTGCAACGAGGAACGGCCGATGACTGATCTGATCCTCATCGTCGAGGACGAGACGCGCCTGGCCGAACTGCTCGGCGAGTATCTGCGCGCGGCGGGCTATCGCACCGCGCATCTGGCCGATGGCGCCGGTGTCATCGACTGGGTCCGCGCGGAGCAACCAGACCTGCTGCTGCTCGACCTGATGCTGCCGGGGCGCGACGGGCTCAGCCTATGCCGGGAGCTGCGCGGGTTTTCGGCGCTGCCCATCATCATGACCACGGCCCGGGTGGAGGAGATCGACCGCCTGCTCGGCCTGGAGCTCGGTGCCGATGATTACATCTGCAAGCCCTACAGCCCGCGCGAGGTGGTGGCGCGGGTCAAGGCCGTGCTGCGGCGGCAGCGGCCCGAGCCGCCGACACCTCCGCAGACAGCAGCGCTACAGCTTCATCCGGAGCAGCTGCGCGTGCGTGCCGGCGAGCGCGAGATTACGCTCAGCGCCGTGGAGTTCGCCCTGCTGCAGACCCTCGCCTCGGCGCCGGGACGCATCTTCTCGCGCGCGCAACTCATGGCGCGCATCTATCCCGACAGCCGCATCGTGTCGGATCGCACCATCGACAGCCACATCAAGAAGCTGCGCCGTCGGCTGGCCGAGCTGCATCCGCAGGGCGAGCTGATCCAGTCCGTCTATGGCGTCGGCTACCGCTACGAGGACCACGCGGCCTGACGTCGGCGCCCTACGGCGACGAGCGCCGCTAAGGCAGCCGGGGCAGCCGGGGCAGCCGGGGCAGGGTCGCTGCAACATCCATGGTTTTTGCACAGTCGCTGCACGGGCGTTGCACGGTCACCGCGTAGGCTTTCTTACGTGGACCGGGCACACCGGTTCCGGAAAGACCAACACAGGCATTCAGGAGACCATGATGAAACGCTCAGCGATCGCACTTACCAGCACCGCCCTGCTCGCCACGGCACTCACGACCGGGCTGGCGCTGGCCGCTCCGCCGGACCGAGACCCCGAGCAGCGTCTGCAGGCCATGACCCAGCAGCTGAACCTCACCGAGGCGCAGCAGACCGAGCTGCGCGCGCTGTTCGAGCAACACGCGCAACGCCGCGCCGCCGAGCGACAGGCCCTGCGCGAACAGGTTGACGCGCTGCTGACCGATGCGCAGCGCCAGCAGCGGGATGCGCGGATGCAGCAGCGCGTCGAGCGCCGCATCAGCCGCATGACCCAGCGGCTCGACCTCACCCCGGATCAGGCGCAGCAGCTTCACGCCCTGTTCGCCGAGAAACAGGGCAATCCCACCCTGACCCGCAGCGAGCTGCGCGAGCGCATGGCTGCCGTGCTCTCAGAGGATCAGCTGGCCCGGCTCGAACGGGCCCGGCCGCGCAAGGCTGCTCACGGGCCGATGGGCCGCGGCGGATCCATGGGCTGTAACTGATACCATGGCAAGGGGAATGCCGAAGACATCGGCATTCTCCTGACCAGACACCCATGGACATAACCCTAAATAGAGCAGTTAGAGCTTGCCGAGTGAAGTCTAGCTTGCTGAAATCTTTGCACAAGGAGGTGTGTATGAAGGACATGTCCCTTCACCCAACGGGTGAGCCCCGGCGGCGGCCCGGATCCGACTGCAGCGCCCTGGTTCCGGCCGAGGGGCCGGTCGCATTGGACACTTTCTGTGGCCGATCGCATGTCGAATGGGACCCCGCGGGGGCGGTCACGCCGCTGGGTCAGCGGCCGTTCTTCACTGAGTACCCGAAGGTCAGCGGCCTGTTCGACCCGTGGGTGGAAGCGTGCCCGGTGCGCTGGACGAGCCCCAACGCGCCGAGCAAGCGCGAGGTGTCGGGCACGGCGGTGCTGTCGATCCTCTGCGGCCACTGGCGCTACGCGCACATCAGTGCCCTGCGCGGGGACAGTGCAACGCGCCGCTGCTGGGCATGGAGTCGGCCGCCGCCGCTGGCCGCGGCATCTTCGTGCGTCCATTGGGTGATCGGGCCGAGCCCGACAAGTACAGCGAGTCGATCACCTCCCGCCGGCTGCTGCTCAAGTCTCCGGCACGCGCCATCGAGCACGGGCGCCAGCGCCGCCTGGTCATCACCCATCAGCATGCCAAGGCCGACTGGGTCGAGCGTGCCTGGCGCAACCTCGCCGCCTTCCTCCATGGGTGCCAGCTTCAGCCCCCAGCCCCGCTGCCGGCGCCGACCTGAGTCCGGCGACGGCGACACAATCACGTTGGGTGCACGACCTCAGCCGGCGAGATTCGCCGGATGAGGGGCTCAACTGCTCCATTTAGGTTCAACAAACAGATCGTCGAGGTTATACCTACCCGGTAAGGCGAGCGAGGACCTGCCAGAGCCGGAGACGCCCGTTACGACGATCAGCGCGCCGAGCGGCAGGCACGGGTCGAGGTGCTTGAGGTTGTTGGACCCGGCTACACTGGCGGCTTTCGCAACCCTCGATTCGCGTTCACCATCCCGATCCCACCCCCGATGCCTCGCCTGATCATGCATGTCGATCTCGACGCCTTCTATGCGGCGGTCGAGCAGCGCGACCGACCCGAATGGCGCGGTCGGCCGGTGGTGGTCGGCGCCGCGCCGGGCGGGCGCGGGGTGGTGGCCACCTGCTCCTATGAGGCACGCCGCTATGGCGTGCACTCGGCCATGCCCATCGCCGTCGCCGCGCGCCGGCTGCCGCCCGAGACGGTCTATGTGCGCCCGGACATGGCGCGCTATGCGCGGGTGTCGCGGGAGATCATGACCGTGCTGCAGACGCTCTCGCCCGTGGTGGAGCCGGTCTCCATCGACGAGGCCTATCTCGACTGCACGGGCCTGCAGCGGCTGATCGGACCGCCCGAGGCGATCGGCCGTCGCGCCAAGGCGGTGATCCGGGAGGCCGTCGGTCTGACCGCCTCGGTAGGTCTGGGGCCGAACCGGCTCATCGCGAAGCTGGCCTCCGACAGCCATAAGCCCGATGGGCTGACGGTGGTACCCGCCGGGCAGGTGCAGGCCTTTCTCGATCCCATGCCGCTCGCGGTGCTGCGCGGGGTCGGGGTGAAGACGGCGCCAAGGCTGGAGCGCCTGGGGCTGCACAGCGTCGGCGATATACGCCGCCTGCCGCTGGAGACCCTGCGCCGGCAACTGGGGGCGCGTGCGGGTACGGCGGTGCATCAGCAGGCGCGGGGGATCGCCGACGATCGGGTCTATCCCGCACGCGAACGGCAGTCGATCTCCAAGGAGACGACCTTTGGTACGGATGTCACCGATCCCGAGGTGCTGCGCGAGACGCTGCGCTGGGCCGCGCAGGAGGTCGGCTATGTCGCCCGCCAGGAGGGACGCGCCGGCTCGGTGGTGACGCTGAAGGTGCGGCTGCATCCGTTCGAGACGCATACCCGCTCGGGCACGCTGCGCGCGGCCACCGCCGATGACCGGATGCTGTTTCGCACCGCCTGGGCGCTGTTGCAGGCCGAGCACTGGCTTGGGCGACGGGCGGTGCGGCTGATCGGCGTCGGGCTCTCGGGCTGGCACAGCGAGCCCGAGCAGGGGGACCTGTTTGCGGACAGCGGCGTGATCCCTGAAGGCTCAGACGCCGACCGGCTGCACGAGACGCTGGATGCGATTCGCGACAAGTTCGGTAAGGGCATGATCCAGCGCGGAATGGCTCGGCCGCCATCCTGACGGTGCGTGGTTCAGTCGTGCTTCCTGGGGTGATGTGATTGGTCGGCGGCGACCTAAACCCTGGGCCCTACTCTGACGTTACTAAGGCTATCGAAAGTAAACTTTCTTTGCACGAACGCGCAAACGTAGCGCTTCTTTTTCTTTCGTCGTTAGACGACGGTTATCTATGGTGCGCTTGCATTCCATAGAGGCAGTCTGTCAAATGGCTTTACGTTTGAAAAAATCTCAGTATTCTGCATTTCCCGCGCGGGTCAGGACGCCCAATAGATCAGTTCCGGGCTAGGTGAGGTAGTAGTAGAAGTAACACACCAAGAATCCGGCCAAATAGGCAATGGGGAAAAACCATTGAACGTAGAAATCAACCTGCAAGGCTCTTTCGACATGGTTTGCCTTGTGTAGCGAGTAGACGACAAGGCTCTCGATGATGGTGAGACACATGAAGATGAATGAGTAGAGAAGAACCGCATCCATAAAGGTGAAGTAGTCGATGCGGGGCATGGTTCCATCAATAAGGAATTGGTAGGCAACGATTGTCAGTATGCCGATAAAGGCTGTATTGAGGCGGTCGGCAAGGTTGTCAACATCAATCCAGAAGATGGCCCACATAAGCAATACCAGGACCAATAGAGGAATGATGACCTTCCATATCATGTTTGCAGACTTGCGCTGCATGGTGATCGTCATCTTGATCTCTGAGAACTCCTTTTTATCGCCATAATAACGATGGTCTAACTTGTCGGCGACAAGGTCCAGGTTAGTTAACGTCCATTGTGCAATGTTTACTTTCTGGCGAGTCTTTGCATACTCTTCAGTAGCCCCTAAAACGCGCTCGTCAACGACAAGCTGGACAGAGTCACTGAATTCACCAAAGGGTATGATGTAAGCCTCCAGCGATTGCACATCGAATGGAAAGTCCTCCAGATCCATGGGGGTTTCGAGCGTTACATTACGCTGTTCCTTGTATTGGACGGTTCCATCGGGGTGGATGGTGATGTGAATGGCATTGGTGTCCCCACGCCCGACCTCATTGACGATCAGGAATTGAGGCCACCAGCCGGAGAAGACTTCATTGAACTGGAATTCACCTTGAAACAGTTTTCGGTTCATCCCCTCGGCCTCGGCATCAAAGGCCAGCCTGGGGTCATGCCACTCTGCAATAAGAATGATCTCGACCTCAAAGGTCTCATCCAGTTCGTTAAGGTCGATAATGTCCGCAAGAAAGACGCCTAGCTTGACGATGGTTGGTGACGCAGGTGGATTCGGCATCCCAGCGTCGATCGCAAAGAGTGTTTGACAGGCGAACAGCAGGCAAGCACCAAGCATGAGCCGAAGAAGAAGCGAGGCGGATTTTGATTTATCTTGGTGCATTGTCATGATCTATGCGCGGATAAGAAAAGACGATAACCCGTTTTTATCGTGTTCAACATGTTCGGTGTGATCCTGGAAGCCACCGGCGCAGGCCGTTTCTTCATCGATCTTGCCTACGCACTAGCGGCGCGGCGGACCGGCCAAGGTCATGAGGACCTGCCGCGGGTGCGCGCGGTACTGATGGAAGGCGGCCTTTTCCTGCTGCTCGGCGCGAATTGGCTGCGCGCCCGTAAACGCAGGCGTCTGCATGCAACCGAAGCGGCTTGAGCGTTGCGGCAGCATGCAGCCCTTGTCGCATTTTGCCGCCGGATCAGGGCTTGCCGCCACCCAGGCCCGCAAGCCAGCGTGTGAAGGCCTCCGGTGGCGCGGGCCGTGAGAAGAGGTAGCCCTGGGCCTCGTTGCAGCCCAGTGCGCGCAACTGCTCGAGCACCAGCGGGTCTTCCACCCCCTCGGCGATGCTGCGCAGATTGAGATTCCGGGCCATCTGGATGATGGTCTGCACCAGGGCCCGGTCGCCGGGATCCTTCAGGATGTCGCGCACGAACGACCGATCGATCTTCAGCCGATGCACCGGGAACTGCCGCAGGTACGACAGGCTGGAAAAACCAGTGCCGAAATCATCGATGGACAACTGGATGCCGCGCGCCTCGAAGCGCTGCAACGCCGCCAGCACCCGTTGCAGATCCTCAAGGAGGATGCTCTCGGTAATCTCCAGGTCCAGACACTCCGGCGCGAGTCCGGATTCCTCCAGCGCGTCGAACACGACCGCATCGATCTTGCCCTGGCGAAACTGCACGGCGGAAAAATTGACGGCAATGATGTCCACGGGGAGCCCTGCAGCCTGCCAGGCCACTGCCTGGCGGCATGCCTGACGTAGCACCCAGGCGCCGATCGGCACGATCAGGCCGCTCTCCTCTGCCACGCCGATGAAGTCATCGGGCATCACCAGGCCCCGTTCGGGATGGTTCCAGCGCAGCAGTGCCTCGGCGCCGATCAGTCGGTCATCCTTGCGTCGGGCACCGAGGGCGATCTGCGGCTGATAGTGCAGCTCCAGTTCCCCGTGCGCCAGCGCCAGCTTCAGCGCGTCGCGCGTCTCGACATAGCGCACAACCTCCTGGTTCATCTGTTGGTCGAACAGGCGCCTGGTGTTGCGGCCGCTTTTCTTCGCCTGATAGAGCGCCGTGTCGGCATTGCGCAACAGGGTGGCGGTATCGTCGCCGTCGCCCGGATAGACGGCAACACCGATAGAGAACGAGATGCTCAGTTGCCGGCCGCCGAGATCGAAGGGCCGAGACAGGTTGGCCAGAATGGCCTCGCATTTGGTGGAGACGGCATGGTCGTCACCGGTGTCGAACAGGACGATCAGGAACTCATCCCCCGAGAGCCGTGACAGCGTATCCTCCGCCCGGACCATGTGCTGCAGGCGTTTCGCCACCGCCTTCAGCAGCCGGTCCCCCACCTCGTGCCCATAGCTGTCGTTGATCAGCTTGAACCGATCCAGGTCCATGGCCAGCAGTGCGATGCGGCCGCCATGGCGGCGCGAATGGGCCAGCGCGTGGTCGATGCGGTCCATGCACAGCATGCGATTGGCCAGGCCGGTGAGGGCGTCGTGGTAGGCCAGGAACTGGATCTGCTCCTGTGCCTGCTTGGCAGCGCTGATGTCGGAAAAGGTGCCGACGTAATGGATCGGGGCGCCCTGCTCGTCCCTGACCGTCGCGATGGTCAGCCACTCCGGATACAGCTCGCCAGACTTGCGGCGGTTCCAGATCTCGCCCTGCCACTGGCCGGAGCGCTTCAGTTGTCGCCAGAGGTCGCGGTAGAAGTCCCGTGAGTGCCGCCCGGACTGCAGCAGTCGCAGGTTCCGGCCCGCGATCTCCTCGGGCGCATAGCCGGTGATGCGGCTGAACGCAGGGTTGGTGCACAGCACCATACCCAACGTGTCCGTCACCACGATCGCCTCGCCGCTGTTGTCGAACACCTTTTCGGCCAGCAGCAGCTGGGTGTTCTTGCGCTGGATGATGGCGGCATGCCCGGTCATGCCCAGCAATAGCACCTGCAGCAGCGCCGCGAACAGCAGGCCCACCAGGCCAATGGCCCAGGCCAGCCAGGGCCGATGCTGCTGCCGATAGGCCTCGGTCACCGCCACGCGCAACTGCCAGTCGCGATCGCCCATGCGCAGATCGGTGCTCCAGTCGACCGGCGTGGAGGTCACCGGAGAGGGTCCCGGCACCGGCGCGTCAGAGCGATACAGCAGGCCACGCTCTGGCGGCGCCTGGAGATCGACCAGCTCGAAGCGCAGATTGTCCGGCACCCGTCCACGGGTCGCGATGTCGATCATCTGATCCACCTTGACCACGGCCACGGCAAAGCCGCGATGGGGCTTCGCCGCGGGCTGGCCGTCGTCTGAGGCCGCCGCCACGGGCAAAAGCTCCAGCAGGCCGACGCGTTGCTGCTGCTCCTGCACCAGCAGGATGGGGGCGGTCACGGCCATGGCATCGGTGGCCCGGGCGCGCTCGATGGCGACACGCCGCACCGGGTCGGAGTGGATGTCGTAGCCCACCGCCGGGCGGTTGCCCGCAAGCGGCACGATGTAGCGCACCGCCAAGTATTCCGGGCGGGTCTGGGCACGGATCAGCTGCCCGTTCGCATCGCGCTCGGTGATCTGGAAGGCACCGAGCGGCGACAGGGCGCTGATGCGGGCTTCATAGTCGAGCCGCTCTGCATCGGCCACCAGGTCGTTGAAGCTCAGGGCAAAGATGTCCGGATTGTCCTGCAGCGTGATCTGGGTGAACAGCCGGAACTGCTCATAATCGAAGTCCGGCGTGGCGCCGATGAAATGCTGCAGCGACGCCAGCACCTCGCGGTGGGTGATCAGGCGCGCGCTGATGCCCTTGGCGATCTGCTCGGCATCGGCACTGAGTTGATCCTGCTGCTGTTGGCCCTCCCAGCGCGCCGCGCCATGGAAGGCCGCAACCGCCAGGCCCAGGGCCAGCAGCACGGGCACCACCATCCTGCGCAGCCGCTCCCGCCACACCGGGTCGTGGCGATTGATCAGGCACAGGCTCAGCGGCGCGAAGATCAGTACGCCAAGGGTGTCGCCCAGGTACCAGTTCCACCACTGGAATGCGAGCCCGGCGGGATGCACCAGGTCCGCCGCCAGCAGGGCCGCCGTACCGACGCTGGCAGACAGGACACAGGCCAGCACACCGCCCAACAGCAGCAACAGCGCCGAGTCCTGCTCCTGCTCCAGGGCCTGCCAGCGCGCCCCCTGCCAGCGCCGCACGAGCCAGGCGCCGAACCAGGCCTGCAGCATGGCGCCGATGCCGATCACGACCGCCAGCACCGTCGTTGTCGGGCTCAGGATGCCGACATGCCAGCTGTGCCAGAGGTTGGCCCCGGCGGAGCCGAGCCAGATGCCGGGCAATGCTGTGCGCCCGAACTGCAGTGCGACGGCAAGCGCCAGCCCAGCGGCGGGGAACAGGGGGCTGGCGTAGCCGGGCGGGATCGCCAAGACCATGCCGGCCGCCGCGAGCAGGGCATAGGCCAGCGCGATGGCGAATTGCAGTTTCAGCAGTGGCATGAGTCTCCGGTGGATCCGGGGTGTCGGAGTGACCGAAAGTCCTTAATCAACCGAAAGCATCCTACACGCGGCAGCTCGTAGAAGCGCTGCCGCGGATGCTGGGCGTGCCCCCCGTGTGACGCAGACTATCAGCCCCGGGTGCCGTCGACATACTACAGGCAATGTGACCTGCATGACCTGCCCGGCGCACGCAGTGGCCAGACCGACAGCGGTCGCGCGCCCGGTTTTACCGCGGCCGCCCGGGCTTGCGCCGCCGTCCTGACGCAGGTGGCGTTCGCCCCGAGCCAGGCCCCGGACCATTCGCCGGACCAATGGAGGATTTCCTGCCCGGCTTGCCGGTTTGTTTGCGGGCTGGCCTAACGGCTGACTTGCTGGGGAGCGTGCCGGTTTGCTGGCTGGTTTGCTTGCTGGGCGTCTGACCTGCCCTGTGGTCACCGGGCCGACGGCTGCCGGTCCCGGCCGGCTGGAAGCTCGGCACCAGGTGTCGCTTGCCGTTGCCGATCAGGTCCGCCCGGCCCATGGTGCGCAGGGCCTCGCGCAACAGCGGCCAGTTGTCCGGGTCGTGCCAGCGCAGGAAGGCCTTGTGCAGCCGCCGCTGTCGCAGCCGGCGGGCCACGCTGACCCGCTCCGCGCCGGGCCCGACCGGTTTCAGCGGGTTGCGGCCGGTGTGGTACATGACCGTGGAGAGCGCCATGGGCGTTGGCAGAAAGGCCTGTACGGCGTCGGGCCGGAAACGGTTTCGCTTCAACCACAGGGCCAGGTTGAGCATGTCCTCATCGCTGGTGCCCGGGTGGGCGGCGATGAAGTAGGGAATCAGATATTGCTCCTTGCCGGCCTCGCGGGAGAAGCGGTCGAACATCTGGCGGAAGCGCTCGAAGCTGCCGATGCCGGGCTTCATCATCAGCGCCAGCGGACCGCCCTCGGTGTGCTCCGGCGCGATCTTGAGGTAGCCACCGACGTGGTGGGTGACCAACTCACGGACATAGGCCGGGGAATGCACCGCAAGGTCGTAGCGCAGCCCGGACGCGATCAGCACCCGCTTCACGCCCGGCACCGCTCGGGCCTTTCGATACAGCTCGATCAGCGCCGAATGGTCGGTGGCCATGTTGCGACAGACCTCCGGATAGACGCAGGACAGGCGCCGGCAGGCGGATTCGATTTTGGGATCGCGACAGGCCAGCCGATACATGTTGGCCGAAGGTCCGCCCATGTCCGAGATGGTGCCGGTAAAACCAGGCGTGCGGTCGCGGATCTCGGCGATCTCTGCCAACACGGACGCCTCTGAGCGGTTCTGGATGATGCGCCCCTCGTGCTCGGTGATGGAGCAGAAGGCGCAGCCACCAAAGCAGCCGCGCATGATGGTGACCGAGAAACGGATCATCTCCCAGGCAGGGATGCGCGCATCACCGTAGGCGGAATGCGGCCGGCGGCTGAACGGCAGTTCGTAGAGCCGGTCCATCTCCGCCGTGGTCAGTGGGATCGGCGGCGGGTTCAGCCAGAGGTCACGGTCGCCGTGGGCCTGTACCAGCGCGCGGGCATTGCCGGGATTGGTCTCCAGGTGCACCCAGCGTGCCGCATGGGCGTAGCGCACCGGATCGGCGCGCACCTGTTCGAACGACGGCAGGCGCAGCACCGTGCGGGCCCGTTGTGCCGGGCGCTGGCTCAGCGCGCGCGCTCCGGAGCGCGCCTGTGTTGCACCCGGACCGTCCGGCTCGCGGACATCCAGTTCGACGAAGCCGTCCGGGCGCTCCCCGCCCGGCACCAAGAAGGCGGTGCCGCGCACGTCGCGGATGGCGCCCACCGGCTCGCCGCGGGCCAGCCGGTGCACCACCTCGCAGATGGCCCGCTCGGCATTGCCGAACACCAGCAGGTCGGCCTTGCTGTCCACCAGCATGGACCGGCGTACCTGATCGGACCAGTAGTCGTAATGCGCCACCCGACGCAGGCTCGCCTCGATGCCGCCCAGCAGGATCGGTACGCCGGGATAGGCCTCGCGTGCGCGCTGGGCGTAGACCAGCACCGAGCGGTCCGGGCGCCGGCCACCCGCCCCGCCGGGGGAGTAGGCATCGTCCGAGCGCGGGCAGCGATCGGCCGTGTAGCGATTGACCATGGAATCCATGTTGCCGGCACCGACGCCGAAACAGAGGTTCGGCGGCCCCAGCGCCTGGAAGGCATCCGCCGAGGTCCAGTCCGGCTGCGCGATGATGCCGACGCGAAACCCCTGCGCCTCCAGCAGCCGACCGATCAGCGCCATGCCGAAGGAGGCATGGTCCACATAGGCGTCCCCGGTCACGATGATGACATCGCAACTGTCCCAGCCGAGCAGATCCATCTCGTCGCGCGACATGGGCAGCTCCGGCGCGGTGCCGAGCTTGTGTGCCCAGTGCTTGCGATAGCCGAACAGGTCGGGCGCGGTGTCCATGGTGCGGCAGGTCTCGTTGGCTGCGGGTCGGTCGCTGGGGGCGCAGGGCTTCGCGTCGGGCGGTTCAGCCACGCTCGACCCGAGCGGTCAATTCTCCCTGCTGACAGGTCACCGTGATATGCGCCCCGTCAGGCACCGCGTCGGCATTGCGCACCACCTCGCCGCTGTCTGTCCGGCGCACGATGGCATAGCCACGCGCCAGCGTGGACAGCGGGCTGAGGGCGTCCAGCCGATGCGCCAGTGCAGACAGGCGCTCCGCACGCTCCGGCAGCAGGCGCGCGGCGGCATGGCGCAGGCGCTCGTCCAGCGTATGCACCCGGGCCTGATATGACTCCACCGCCCAGCGCGGGGTTGCCCGCAACAGCCGCCCCCGCGACGCCGCCAGTGCGGCGGTCGCCACCCCCAGCCGCGTCAGGGTCGCCGTCTTCAGGCGGAACTCGCACTGGTCCAACCGCTGGGCCAGCTGCTGCAGCCGCGCCATCGGGTGCAGCAGCCGCAGATGGCGGATGGAGCGGTCGATGCGGCGCCCGGCGTCGTCCAGCCGACGGCGCTGTGCCGCGAACAGCCGTGCTTGAAGCACGTCGAGCCGCTGCATCAGCTGCTCGGCGGACGGCACGGCCAGCTCCGCCGCCGCCGAGGGCGTGGCGCCGCGCTGGTCGGCGGCCAGATCGGCCAGGGTGATGTCCACTTCGTGCCCGATCCCGGTGAGCACGGGGATGGCGGAGGCGCGGATGGCGCGGACCAGGGCCTCGTCATTGAAGGCCATCAGGTCCTCCAGCGCACCACCGCCCCGGGCCAGGATCAGCAGATCGCAGTCCGCCCGCCGATTGGCCAGACCCAGGGCCTCCACCATGGCCCCGGCCGCGTCGTCGCCCTGCACCGGCACTGGATAGATCAGCACCGGCAACAGCGGCAACCGCCGGCGCAGTACAGTCAGCAGATCATGCACGGCGGCGCCGCTGGCCGAGGTGATCAGCCCCACCTGGCGCGGAAACGGCGGCAACGGACGCTTGTGGGCGGCGTTGAACAGGCCCTCGGCGGCCAGGCGCTGCTTGAGCCGCTCCAGCTGCAGCCGCAGCGCCCCCTCGCCGGCCGCCTCCATGTGCTCCACCACCAGCTGGAAATCGCCCCGGGGCTCGTACAGGCCGACGCGGGCGCGCAACAGCACCTGGGTGCCGTTGGCGGGCTCGAACGACAGCAGGCGGCGCTTGTGGCGGAACATGGCGCAGCGCACCTGCGCCCCTTCGTCCTTGAGCGAGAAGTAGATGTGGCCCGATGCCGGCCGCGACAGGTTGGAAATCTCGCCGCGCACCCACAGCAACGGGAAGCTGCCTTCGAGCACCGCACGCACCTCGGACGCAAGCCGCGACACGCTCCAGATGTCACGGCTGAAATCGACGACGGTTTCTGCGCTGGGGGCGAAGTCCATGAGTCTGAAGTTGAGAAGTTGGAAGCTGGAAGTTTGCAAGCTGACGGCTGACGGCTGGCGCTCCGAGTCTACCACGCCGCCGTCACTCCGGTGTTGCGGCGGTCATTTACCCAAGGCCGTTTCCGCAGTATCATGCTCGGTTACCCGCCGTCTTCTCTCCCACGCACCGGAGGCCCAATATGCGCATGCTCGGGGAAGCCCTCACCTTCGATGACGTCTTGCTCGTCCCGGCCCACTCTACGGTGGTTCCCAGCGAGGTCGACCTCAGCAGCCGACTGACCCGCGACATCGAACTGAAGATCCCGCTGGTGTCCGCGGCCATGGATACGGTGACCGAGGCGCGACTGGCCATTGCCATGGCCCTGGAAGGCGGCATCGGCATCATCCACAAGAACATGTCCATCGAACGTCAGGCGCGCGAGGTGCAGTCGGTCAAGCGCTACGAGAGCGGCATCATCCGCGACCCCATCACTGTCGACTCGCGGCTGAGCATCGGCGAGGTGCTGGCCATCACCCGCGCGCACAACATCTCCGGCGTGCCGGTGACCGAAAACGGCCACTTGGCCGGCATCGTCACCGGCCGCGACCTGCGCTTCGAGACCCGCATGGACGCACCGGTGTCGGCCATCATGACCCCGCGCGAGCGCCTGGTCACCGTCAAGGAGGGCGCCAGCCGCGAAGAGGTGCTGGGCCTGCTGCACAAGCACCGCATCGAGAAGGTGCTGGTGGTGAACGACGCCTTCGAGCTGCGCGGCATGATCACCGTGAAGGACATCCAGAAGGCGAAGGATTTCCCCAAGGCCTCCCGCGACCCACAGGAACGGCTGCGCGTCGGTGCCGCCGTCTCCGTCGGCAAGGGCACCGACGAGCGCGTCACCGCCCTAGTGCAGGCCGGCGTGGACGTGTTGGTGGTGGACACCGCCCATGGGCACTCCCAGGGCGTGCTGCATCGCATCGGCTGGATCAAGCAGCACTTTCCCGATGTGCAGGTCATCGGTGGCAACATCGCCACCGGCGACGCCGCCCGCGCCCTGGTCGAGGCCGGTGCCGACGCGGTCAAGGTGGGCATCGGCCCCGGCTCCATCTGCACCACACGCATCGTTGCCGGTGTCGGCGTGCCGCAGATCACCGCCGTGTCCGATGTCTGCGAGGCCCTGAGGGGCACCGGCGTGCCGTTGATCGCCGACGGTGGTCTGCGCTTCTCCGGCGACATCGCCAAGGTCATCGCCGCCGGCGCCAACAGCGTCATGATCGGCGGCCTGTTTGCGGGCACCGACGAGTCCCCCGGCGAAGTGGAGATCTACCAGGGCCGCTCCTACAAGTCCTACCGCGGCATGGGCTCCCTTGGGGCCATGGGCGCCAAGGAAGGCTCCAGCGACCGTTACTTCCAGGAAGGCGCCGACAAGGAAAAGCTGGTGCCCGAGGGCATCGAGGGCCGCGTGCCCTACAAGGGCAGCCTGCTCAACGTGATCCATCAGCTGATGGGCGGCCTGGCCTCAAGCATGGGCTACACCGGCTGCCGCACCATCGAAGAGATGCGCAGCAAGCCGCAGTTCGTCCGGGTCAGCGGCGCCGGCATGCGCGAGTCGCATGTGCACGACGTGCAGATCACCAAGGAAGCACCCAACTACCGCATCGAAAACTGAGCGCCGAGCCCTGCCCCATGGCCAACATCCATGCCGACCGTATCCTGATCCTCGATTTCGGCTCGCAATACACCCAGCTGATCGCACGGCGGGTGCGCGAGGCCGGCGTCTACTGCGAACTACACCCCTGGGACATGGCGCCGGCGGCGATCCGGCAATTCGCCCCCAGCGGCATCATCCTGTCCGGCGGCCCGCAGTCGGTGCACGAGGCCGAGACGCCGCGGGCGGATCCGGTGGTGTTCGAGCTGGGCGTGCCGGTATTGGGCATCTGCTACGGCATGCAGACCATGGCCGCCCAGCTGGGCGGTGTGGTGGCCGCCGCCAGCGAGCGCGAATACGGCTACGCCCAGGTGCGCGCCCGCGGCCACTCGCGCCTGCTGCGCGACATCGAGGACCACACCAGCGCCGAGGGCTACGGCCTGCTGGACGTGTGGATGAGTCATGCCGACCGCGTCGAGACCCTGCCAGCCGGCTTCAGCGCCATCGCCCAGACCGACAACGCGCCGTTCGCCGGCATCGCCGATGAGACCCGCGGTTTCTACGGCCTGCAGTTCCATCCCGAGGTCACCCACACCCGCCAGGGCAAGCGCATCCTGGAGCGCTTCTGCCACGACATCTGCGGCTGCGGCAACCTCTGGACACCGTCCAACATCATCGACGACGCCATCGCCCAGATCCGCGCCCGGGTGGGCGGCGACCAGGTATTGCTGGGGCTCTCCGGCGGCGTCGACTCGTCGGTGGTCGCCGCCCTGCTGCATCGTGCCATCGGCGACCAGCTCACCTGCGTCTTCGTCGACAACGGCCTGCTGCGCTTGGGCGAGGGCGACCAGGTCATGGCCACCTTTGCCCGCCACATGGGCGTGCGGGTGATCCGCGTCGATGCCGAAAAGCGCTTTCTCGACCGGCTGGCCGGCGTCGAAGACCCCGAGCAGAAGCGCAAGCGCATCGGCAACACCTTCATCGACGTGTTCGACGAAGAGGCCGCCAAGCTCAAGCAGGGCGCCAGCGGCGTCAAGTGGCTGGCCCAGGGCACCATCTACCCGGACGTCATCGAATCCGCCGGCGCCAGCACCGGCAAGGCCAAGGTGATCAAGTCCCACCACAACGTCGGCGGCCTGCCAGAGCACATGACGCTGAAGCTGGTGGAGCCGCTGCGCGAGCTGTTCAAGGACGAGGTGCGCAAGCTCGGCATCGAGCTCGGCCTGCCCGCGGAGATGGTCCACCGCCACCCCTTCCCGGGCCCCGGGCTAGGCGTGCGCATCCTCGGTGAGGTGCACAAGGCCTATGCCGACACCCTGCGCCTGGCGGACCACATCTTCATCGAGGAACTGCACCGGGCAGACCTCTACGACAAGGTCTCCCAGGCCTTTGCCGTGTTCCTGCCGGTGCGCTCCGTCGGCGTGGTGGGCGACAACCGCCAGTATGCGCACGTGATCGCGCTGCGCGCCGTCGAGACCATCGACTTCATGACCGCGCGCTGGGCCCACCTGCCCTACGACTTCCTTGACCAGGTCTGCCGGCGCATCGTCAACGAGATTCCCGGCGTATCCCGCGTGGTTTACGACATCACCGGCAAACCCCCCGGCACCATCGAGTGGGAGTGAGCGAACGCGACGCGCGCTGGATGCGCCAGGCGTTGCACATGGCCGAGCGTGCGGCGGCCGAAGGCGAGGTCCCGGTAGGTGCGGTCGTGGTGCTGGACGACGGCCTCATCGGCCAGGGCTACAACCGCCCCATTGCCGCCCACGATCCCACCGCCCACGCCGAGATCCAGGCCCTGCGCGACGCCGGGCAACGCGTAGGCAATTACCGCCTGCCGCGCGCCGAGCTCTACGTCACGCTGGAACCCTGCCCCATGTGTGCCAGCGCCATCGTGCATGCCCGCATCGCCCGCGTCGTCTACGGCACCGACGACCCCAAGGGTGGCGCCTGCGGCAGCGTGTTCGACCTGCTGCCGTCCGACCACCGCTTTAACCATCGCACCGCCTGCGAGGGCGGCGTCCTGGCCGACGAATGCGCCGACCTGCTCCGCGCCTTCTTCCGCGCCCGCCGCTAAGCACAGCCCACACACCGCCTCGCAAAGCGGTTCACAGCAGCGCTCTGACCCGGTATACTGCACGGCTTGCCGGAGAGGTGCCGGAGTGGCCGAACGGGCTTGACTCGAAATCAAGTGACCCCTTACGGGGTCCGTGGGTTCGAATCCCACCCTCTCCGCCATTTGATGACCTCAAACCACTGAAGTTATTTGAGTTTCGCCTTCAGCCTCAAACTCGATCCACCATTCAGCCCCCCAGAAGACCACCCTTTCCCACTCTGAATGGTCCGCCTGCGCCGCGTCTCCCCGCGCGGTCGCCCGCCCGTTATCCGCCGTCGACATCGCTTGCACGCCCCGCGCTCGGCCCGCCGTCAGTGCGTTGCTGTGTCGCCAGGAACCAACTCGGAGCCGGCGCTCAATGGCCGGGCAATCGCTGGAAAGGCCTTGAGTACGCGCTTGTCCGCGGTAAAGAGCGGCACCTGCAGCCCCTCGGCAATGGCGACGAACTCGCAATCGTAGGCGGAACATCCGCTGGCGGCGGCCAACGGCAGGACGTGTGTGGAACGCATGCCAAACTCGCGCCCGGCCAGCACCCATTCAGCCTGCTCCTGCACGCGCAAGGCCGCATGCAGACCCAGCAGTTCCTTCCGCAAATAGGTCAGCAGGACGTTGCGAAATTCCGAGCGCCAAAGCGGCGGCGCGGATCACGCGCATAGCGCGATTCCGCCTCATCCGTACGAGGCGTGGGCAGCAGCAGGTAAGCGAGGATGTTGGTGTCGACAACAATCATGGCCGACCCGCGTCGATCGCTTCCCGGATCTCGTCCGGATCCAGGGCAGGCAGCGCCATTTGCTCACGCAGCGCGCGATTTTCAGCCAGTTGCCCCTTGGCATCCAGGGGGTGGCTCAACAGGGCCTGCTCCAGGGTGGCGATCAACGCGCCGTTGAGACTGCGATGGTGGGCGGCGGCATTGGCCTTGAGTTGTTCACAGAGGCCGGCGGGGATGTGCTTGATAGTTAACGCAGGCATGGAAGACATCAGAATGGTTGCACAATGGTTTCCACCATCGGGCTGATGCCTGCCGCTGCCCATGCAAGGCTCTGGCTAGATGACGGGCTGGCGCCCAGCGGTACGCTCTCCGTCAGGTAACCGCACCACGCGGCAAATAAGGGAAACCGGCAAGCAGTACACAGGTTTTTCGGGAGGCCACTGGCGCTTTCCCCTAGTTACCTTGACCTGGCTCAGTTGGTGTCCGATCGGATTGGTCTACTCTGACACGGGCCCGGGGGGTTGGCGATGTGCCGCCACCGCCCGTCATCCGTTATACCCAGGAGGCACACCATGAAATTGAAAGTCCTGGCCGCGGCACTGGTTGCCGTGGCCCCCAGCACCGCCGTTTTCGCCAGCGAGCCGATCCAGCCGATCCGCCCGGCCCAGGAGATCAACCTGGCTCAGGCGGAGCTGGGCAAGAAGCTGTATTTCGACCCACGCCTGTCCAAGTCCGGCTTCATCTCCTGCAACTCCTGTCACAACCTGAGCATGGGCGGCTCCGACAACCTGCGGACCTCCATTGGCCACAACTGGCAAGAGGGCCCGATCAACTCGCCGACCGTACTGAACTCCAGCCTCAGCGTCGCCCAGTTCTGGGACGGCCGCGCGGCGGACCTGAAGGAACAGGCCGGCGGCCCCATCGCCAACCCCGGCGAGATGGCCTTTACGCACACCCTGGCCACCAGCGTGCTAGAATCGATTCCCGGTTACGTCAACGAGTTCAAGCTGGTTTACGGTGAGGACGGCATCGACATCGACAAGGTCACTGAGGCCATCGCCGAGTTCGAGAAGACCCTGGTAACGCCGAATTCCCGCTTCGACAAGTGGCTGCTGGGCGATCAGAACGCGCTCAGCGCCGATGAGGTGGCCGGCTACGAACTATTCAAGAACAGTGGCTGCGTTGCCTGTCACAACGGCGCCGCCGCCGGTGGCACCACCTTCCAGAAGATGGGCCTGGTGGAGCCGTATCAGACCGACAACCCGGCCGAGGGCCGCTATGCCGTGACCGGCAAGGACGCGGACCGGTTCAGCTTCAAGGTGCCGACGCTGCGCAATGTGGAGCTGACCTACCCGTACTTCCACGACGGTGCCGCCTGGAGCCTGGAAGAGGCCGTGAACACCATGGGCCGGATTCAGCTGGGCAAGAACTTCACGCCTGAAGAGAATGCTCAGATCGTGGCCTTCCTGAAGAGCATGACCGGCGACCAGCCCAGCTTCGCGATGCCGATCCTGCCGCCTTCCGCCGCCAATACGCCGCAACCGCAGCCGTTCGACTGACCGACGGTTGTCCGCGGGACCGGCAATCGCGCCGGCCCTGCGGCTCCCTTACTCGGTGCCGGCCGTCTCCTCGGCCGGCGCCGGCTCCGCGGATTCCCGCGTCAGATCACTGGCGTAGAACGCGCCCAGTGCCATCAGGTCCGCATCCGACAGCTTCTCCAGGCGCTCCTGCATCAGCGGAGGCTGCTGCATTCCGCTGCCGGCCTTGCGGTAGTCCTGCATCTGGTGCAGGAGATAGCCCCCGGCCTGTCCGGCCAGCGGGGGTGTTTCCTTGTCCTGGTAATGGCCGTTCTGTTCGTGACACTCCTCGCAATGCTCGGCATGCAGCACGCGCCCGCGTTGCGCTCGCTCCGGGTCGACCGGTTCCGTCGTGCCAACCCAGGGATAGCTGCCGAAGTGCAACGCCATGCGCTGCAGTTGGCCGGATTTGTAGCCCTTGGCGATCCGCCCCATGACCGAGCTCTGGCGACGGTCCTTGCGGAACGCCTGCATCGTGGCATAGAAGTACTGGAAGTTCAGGCCCGCGATGGTGGGGATGTGTGGCCCCCGGCTGATGCCGTCGGGGCCGTGGCAGCCGTTACAGGTCCAGAACAGCGGCTCTGCCGCGGCTGGGCCTGCGATCGGCAATCCGGCACAGAGCGCGGCCAGCAGGCGAAAGCGGGCCAGAATGGGCTTCGGCCCCGAAATCGGCCCGGACATGGGCCCGGTCATCGGCCTGGACGCTGGCATCTGCCTGGGGATGGACTTGGGCATGGGCTTGGACATCGTCAGCAGGTGGTGTCTTGTGCGCATCAGTCGCGCTGGCCAGACCCGGATTGTAGCCCAGTCGACCCGCCACGGGTCCTGGAGACGGATGGCGCCGGTCGGCGCGACCAGAACGCGGCCAACGTGGAGCCGGACAGGTTGTGCCAGATGGAAAACAGCGCACCCGGCAGGGCCGCCGCGGCGGAGAAATACTTCACCGCCAAGGCCACGGCAAGGCCGGAATTCTGCATGCCGACCTCGATGGCCAGGGTCCGGGCAGTGCGCTCGTCGCGGGTCAGCAGCCGCCCTGCCCAGTACCCCGCCGCCAGCCCCACCGCATTGTGCAACACCACCGCCAGGGCGACCAGGATGCCGACAGACGCCAGGCTGGACTGGTTGAGCGCCACGATGATGGCGATGATGGCCACGATGGCTGCCACCGACAGCAGCGGAAACGCCGACTTGACCGCCGCCAGCCGATGACCAAGCGCGGCATTGACCGCCACCCCCAGGGCCACCGGCAGCAGCACGATCTTGAAGATGGACCAGAGCATGCTGCCCACCGGCACCGGCACCTGCTGGCCGACGTACAGCCAGGTGAGCAACGGCGTGGCAACGATGGCCAGCAACGTGGACAGGGTGGTCAGGGTGATGGACAGCGCGATATCGCCGCGGGCCAGATAGCACACCACATTCGACGCCGTGCCGCCGGGGCTGGCGCCCAGCAGCACCAGGCCCGCCACCAGTTCCGGCGGCAGTTGCAACGCCAGTGCAATGCCCAGGGCAGCCAGCGGCATCACCAGGTATTGCAGCGCCAGCCCCAGGCCGATCCGGCCCGGACGGCGCAACACCTCGGCAAAGTGCTGCCAGGTCAGCGTCATGCCCATGCCGAACATCACCATCCCCAGCAGCGGCACGATCAGCGGCTTGCCGCCCGCAAACCACTCCGGGCGCCAAAACGCCAGCGCGGAAAATAGCAGCGCCCAGAGCGGGAACAGTATGGTCAGCCGGTTCATGGGTGCCTCTTGTGCTGTGGAATGGCGATGGTCTGCCACGGCTATTGCCCGCCAGCAGCCGCGGGATGGCGCTACAATGGACGGCGAATCCGTTCTGTAACCGAGGACAACCGATGTTCCATCTGCCCACGCCCCGCCTCGCCGCCACCACCGGTCTCGTCTGCGGCCTGCTGCTGATCGGCGGCTGCGCCTCCGACGGCACCGCCGGCAACCCGCTAATGGGGCTGTCGACGGCCTTGAAGTCGCCAACGGAGGCCGGATTCTTCGCGCTGGTGCGCCAGAACTGCGCCGACCACAGCATCGGCGGCACGCCCCTCGACACCCTGCTGGACACCGACACGCAGGTGCGGGACCTCACCGCGCAACTCTACCGCGGAGACCTGTCCAACGACGAATACGTCAACCAGTTGTCCCAGGCCTTTCCATCGGATGATGCCAACATCCCGGCCGCCGGCTGCGTGATGAATCAGCTCGACGTCTGCCTGAGCAGCCATTGCCGCCCCATCCTGGACCAGGCCAAGGCCGCCGTCGCCGAGACCCAGGCCGAGGCGGTGGCAAGGGTGCCGGAAACGGATCGCGCAGCGGTCGAGGCCATGACCCAAAAGGCCGATACTGCGTCGCCCAAAGGCACGATTCAGAAATAACCTACACGGATGCACGGTAGGGCGGATAAGCGAAGCGCATCCGCCACAGGCCACAACGGCGGATGCGCTTCGCTTATCCGC
>NZ_VWXX01000018.1 GCF_008632335.1 Thiohalocapsa marina | reverse complement strand
GTTGTGGCCTGTGGCGGATGCGCTTCGCTTATCCGCCCTACCGTGCATCCGTGTAGGTTATTTCTGAATCGTGCCTTAGTACAAACACACTGCCTCTGGATCGGGGTGTGAATTGATCTCTGGATCGGGGGCGCTTGAACGGGGCTCGCCGGGGGGGTAGCCTTTCGGGGCTTGCGCCACCCGTATCGAACCAGACCAGCACACCGGATTCCACGCATGTCGACACCCGCCTCCTTCACCCCCAGCACCGCCTTCGACGGCGACGATCTCCCTGCGGAGCTCATCGGCAGCGATGGTCCGGGCAAGGGCCTGCGCCACACGACGCTGTTGAGCAAGGACGCGCGTCTGGCCGGCCGGCCCAAACTGTGCAGCGACTGCGGTCTGTGTGACAGCCAGCTCAAGCCGGAAATGGCCCGGGCCTGTGTCTTCGTGCGCAATCGCACGGAAGAACTGGAACAGCGCGTCTTCGGTCGCCAGCGGCGCGACGGCGACGAGCTGCGCTTCGGCGTGTTCGAGCAGATGCACGCGGCACGCATGCGCACGCCGCCTCCGGGGGCGCAGTGGTCGGGCATGGTCACCACCCTGGGTGCGCGGCTGCTGGAGACCGGCGCCGTGGAGGCGGTGATCACCGCGGCGGCGATGCCGGGCACCCGCTTCGCGCCGCAGCCGGTACTGGCGCGCACGCCCCAGGCGGTGCGCGACAGCGCCGGCAACAAGCCATGCCTTTCGCCCAACCTGGCCCTGCTGGATCAGGTGCGCGAGGCCGGCATCAAGCGGCTCGCCGTCATCGCCACCAGTTGCCAGGTGCACATGTTGCGCGCGGTGGAAGCGCAGCTTGGCCTGGAACGGCTGGACATCATTGGCATCCCCTGCTCGGACAATGTCACCTACCCGGACCTGACCTATTTCCTGGACCAGGTCTCGCGCTCCCCGCAGACCATCGTGCACTACGAGTTCATGCAGGACTACAGCCTGCACATGCGCCATGAGGACGGCAGTAAAGAGCGCCTGAACTTCATCGACTTCCCCATGGATCGGCTGGAGGGCATCTTCCCGTCCGCCTGCCTGTCCTGCTTCGACTACCCCAACAGCCTGGCCGACATCACCATCGGCTACATGGGCGCCGAGCTGGGCTGGCAGTGGGTGCTGGTGCGTAATCAGCGCGGCCGGGCCCTGTTCGAGCTGCTGCAGCCCGAACTGGAGATGGGTCAGCTGACCAGCGGCGGCGATCGCAACCGCGGCATGCCGCGCTACATCGGCATGCTGGACCAGCCGCCGGCGAAACCGCCGAAGCCGGTGCGTCGGCTGGTCGCCTGGCTGCAACGCCATCGCGGCCCGCGGGGGCTGGAATTTGCCCGCGCCATCATCGAGATGAAACTGCTGCGCAACCTGCACCATGTGCGCAGCCAGTTCGGCCGCTTCGAGCGTCGCATCGTGCCGGCGCATGTCTACCGCAGCCTTGCCCCCTACGCGGACATCTACCGCGACACCATGGGCCGACCGCTGTCCCCCGCGTCAGCCGAGACCCTTGACCAGTGAGGGCCACCCCGGGAAACAGGGCCCGCGACGCCGGTCCGACGCGTCCGGCCCGCAACGACGGCCCAGCAATGACACCGCTGCGATGACGACGCGCCCAGACCAGTCACAGGCGCCGCGGGCACCTGACCCGCGGTCTCGTTCACGGTGGTCGATCACCGGGGCGGTCCGTGGCCGCTGGGGCGCATCATGGCTGATGTACCCGTTGCTGCTGTCGCTGCTGATACCTGCGGGGGTCCATGCCCAACACACCGTCAGCGCCGAATTGTCGGCGCAGCGTATCGCTGTCGGCCAGCCGGTGACCCTGCTGCTGCGCCAGACCGGGCCAGAGGACGCCTCGGTGCCGGATCTGGTGCCCCTGCAACAAGACTTTCGTATCCTCTCCCGCGCTTCCAGCCAGACCGTGGAGGAGATCAACGGTAAACGCCGTACAGAACGCACGCTGCGGCTGATGCTGCTGCCGCTGAACAGCGGCACCCTGCAGCTGCCAGCGATCCGGATCGGGCAGCAGCGCACCGCACCACTGACCCTGGTCGTCTCCGAGGTGGCCGCGGATGCGTCGCCAGACCCGACGGCGCCTCCGGCACCCTTAGGCACATCAGTCTCGTCGCAGGGCGGGACGCCGGCACCGCTCGATGAAAAGGCACCGCCCACCGCCACCGCCCAAACCACCATGCCCGGCGCGCTGGACAGGGCAGCCGCAGACACAGCGCCATCGCCCGCCGTCACCCTCTCCGCCCGCATCGTGCCGGAACAGGTCCGCCTGGGCGCGCAAGCGGTGCTGGAGGTCCGGATCCGCGCCGAAGACGGAGCAGCAACCGGACGGCTGCTGCCGCCGGCCATCGCCGGTGCCCGCGTGCTGCCCCTGGGCGATGAGCGGCGCCTGGAACAGACCGCCGACGGGCCGATATGGATCCACGAACACCGCTTCTCGGTGTTCCCGAGCGAATCCGGATCACTGGACATCCCCGCCCTGCGCTTCGACCACTGGACGGCGGCAACCGATGGTCCGCGACCGGTGCGTTCAGCGCCCTTGCGGCTTGTGGTGGCGCCCATTCCCGATGGCATCGCCGCCGACGACTGGCGACCGGCCCGCGGATTCTCCCTTTCCGAGGCGGGGCCGAGCGAGGTACGCGTCGCGCCGGGACAGCCGCTCGAGCGCCTGATCACCGTGCGCGCCGACGGGCTGATGGCGGAGGACATCCCGCCCATCCCGCTGGCCATTCCGTTTCAGCTTCGCCGTCAGGATGAGCCACCCCGCCTGTGGAACGAACGCACGCCGGATGGCGTGATCGGTTACCGCAGCGAACGGATACGGATCACCGCCCCGGAGCCCGGCGTGTTCACCCTCAAGGGCCCCATCATCGACTGGTGGGACACGCAGCAGCAACGCCCGGCCCGGGCGACGCTGCCGGATGTGACCCTCACCGTCGCCGCCTATCGGTCCAGCACCGCCCCGCCGGTGCCGTCCTGGGAGGACGGCGCGGGGCATACGGCGGCGGAGCGCCCGTCGGGTGCGGGCTCGACCGGGGATCCGGAACCGGCTCTGGAGCAGGCTCCGGGCGAGGCGCCCGATCGCTGGTACTGGCTCTGGCTACCGGCGGCAGTATCGGTGCTGGTGCTCGCAATCATCGGCGGGTGGTGGCAGCGTCGGCAACGCCTGCGCCAGGACCAGGCATCGCCCCTGATGGCGGGCGCTGCCGACGATGACGGCCGCATGGCCGATACGGCAACACGCACGGCCGCGAAGATCGCGCCCGCCGCCGGGTCCGCCCCATCCGCGGGCATCACCGAGGCCATCGCCGCGGTGGAGCGCGCCTACGCCAGCGGCGAAGCCGGCGCCGCACGCACGGCGCTGCTCACCTGGGCGGCGGAGGTCTGGCCACGTCAGGTGCCGGGCAATCTGGCGCAGCTGGCCCTGCGCGTCGAGCCGCCCCTGCGGGACCATATCCACCTGCTGGAAAAGGCCTTCTTCAGTCCGACGCCGCTGGACTGGCGGCAACCCGGTATCGGCGCCCTGCTGGCGTCCGCAGCGCAGCGCATCGACGCATGACCAAGACCACCCCCGCCAGCGCGAACGCCCGTTCTGGAGTCGGCTCAGGAGCCAGCTCCCGCACGCGTATCGACAGCCTGTACGACCTGGCCACCGGCGATGAAGACGCCCGAGTCTGCAAGGACATCCCGGCGGCGTCCTGCAAGGATCAGCCGCGCAACTTCTTTGCCTATCTGGGCGCCAACCTGCTGACCAAGGTCGCGGACGAACTCTGCAGCGCCAAGCTCATCCTGCCCTGGCTGCTGGGTGCCCTGGGCGCGCCGGCGGTGCTCATCGGGTTGCTGGTACCCATCCGCGAGGCTGGCGTCCTGCTGCCGCAACTGGCGGTGGCCGCCTATGTGCGTCGTATGCCGTTGCGCGCGCCGGTGTGGATCTGGGGGGCATTGCTGTCCGCCGTCACGCTGGCGCTCATGGCCCTGGCGGCGGGTACCCTGGACGGCGCCGCCGCGGGCTGGAGCATCGTTGCGCTGCTGGTGGTGTTCAGCCTGTCGCGGGGGCTCTGTTCCGTATCCGCCAAGGATGTGCTGGGCAAGACCGTCTCCAAGGCCCGGCGAGGCAATCTGATGGGGCTGTCCGCTGGCATCGCCGGTGCCGTGACCCTGGCGCTGGGGCTGTTGCTGCAGTTTTTGGGCAACGCGGCGCAGGGCGTGGCGGTGTTCGTGCTGTTGCTGGGCGCCGCCGGTCTGCTGTTCGCGCTGTCCGCGCTGGTGTTCCGGCAGATCCGGGAGCAGCCGGGCGCCACCGAAGGCGGCGGCAATGCCCTGGACACGGCCCTTGCCAGTATCGGTTTGCTGCGCACCGATGCCGCGTTTCGCCGCTTCGTGCTGGTGCGGGTGGCGCTGCTCAGCGTGGCCCTGGCGCCGCCGTTCTACGTGTTGCTGCTGCAACAGGGCAGCGACGGCGCGTTGGCCGGGCTGGGGCTGCTGATCATCGCCAGTGGCCTGGCCAGCAGCCTCAGCGCGCCCGTCTGGGGTCGGCTCAGCGACCGCTCGTCACGGCTGGTGATGGTGCTGGCGGCGGCCGGGTCAGGTGGGCTGGGCGTGCTGACCTGGGCCATGGCGCGCTGGGACGGGGCATTGCTGTCGAGCCCCGCGGTGTTCGCGGTACTGTTCCTGCTGCTCAATGTCGCCCACGCCGGGGTGCGTCTGGGCCGCAAGGTCTACCTGGTGGACATGGCGACCAGCGACACCCGCGCGGCCATGGTCGCCGTCAGCAATACCGTGATCGGCATCGCGATGCTGCTCGGTGGGCTGGTGGGCATCCTTGCGGACCTCTATGACGCCGCCTTCGTGATCCTGGTCCTGGGCCTCGGCTCCCTGGTCGCGGCTGCCTATGCCGCCAGGCTGAAACAGGTGTCCGGATGACCCACCCAGCGGATTGCCAAGCCCACCAGCAGGGGCCGTTCCGGACCCGCCCATCGGGCGATGTTCGCCCCCGGTGGCAGCAGGAACTGGCGCAGGCCATCCGTAGTGCGGACGAGTTGCTGCGGCTGCTGGACCTGGATCCCGGGGACCTGCCGCAGCCCGTCGCTGCGGGGCTTGAATTCGCCACGCTGGTGCCCCGTGGATTCGTGGCGCTGATGCGCCGGGGCGATCCGCACGATCCGCTCCTGCGGCAGGTCCTGCCCCTGGCCGCGGAACGGAAGACTGTACCGGGTTTCGTGACCGACCCGGTGGGCGATATCGATGCGGAACGCACCCCCGGGCTGTTGCAGAAGTATGCCGGCCGCGCACTGCTGCTGGTGACCGGGGCCTGCGCCGTGCATTGCCGGTACTGCTTCCGCCGGCACTTTCCGTACGCGGCAATGGGCGCGGGGCTGGACCCGGCAAAAGGCTCGGCATTGGGCTTTGTAGCTGGCGCTGGATCCGACTCTGGACTGGCCCCTGCCGCGCAGCGGCTGAACGCCGCACTGCGGACCCTGGCCGATGCGCAGGACATCAACGAGGTCATTCTCAGCGGCGGTGACCCGCTGCTGCTGGACGACGCCGCCCTGGATGCGCTGATCACGCGCCTGGAGGCCATTCCTCACCTGCGCCGCCTGCGCCTGCACAGCCGCATCCCGGTGCTGCTGCCCAGCCGGATCACCACGGACCTGGTGCGACGGCTGGCCGACAGCCGCCTGGACGCGGTGGTGATGCTGCACGCCAATCATGCGGCGGAACTGGGGCCGGAGGCGGCCGCTGCGCTGAGCCGTCTGGCGGCTGCCGGGATCCCGCTGTTCAACCAGAGCGTGCTGCTGCGCGGGGTCAATGCCGACCTGCAGGCCCTGGCGGCGCTCAGTGAGCGGCTGTTCGCGCTACGCGTGATCCCCTGCTATCTGCACCAGCTGGACCGGGTCGCGGGCAGCGCCCATTTCGAGGTCGGCGACACAGAGGCACTGGAACTGCTGCAGGCCTTGCGCGGCCGGTTGCCGGGTTATCTGCTGCCGCGTCTGGTGCGGGAACTCCCCGGCGAGAACGGCAAGATGCCGGTGGGCTGACCGAACCCTTGCCTGACAACAACCTCGGCCTCGCGGGTTGGGCGTCGCCCCCTACTCAACCCCCGTTTGCCACGCCATGGGGGACATGGCCGGTGGCTACCAGGCCGCTGGCGTCCTGGCAGTGGCGCTCCTGGTCATCGAAGAAGATGTCCGCGGCAAAGGCCTTGAGAAAGGGTCCCTTGCTCAGACCACCCAGGAACAGCGCCTCGTCGATGCGGATGTTCCAGGCCCGCAGGGTACGGATGACCCGCTCGTGGGACGGCGCGCCGCGGGCGGTGATCAGTGCCGTGCGCAACGGCGATGCATTGGCGGGAAATAGCGCCTGTATGCGCTGCAGGGCCAGCAGAAAACCCTTGAACGGGCCATCGGACAAGGGCACTGCCGCGGCGGCGAGTTCGGTGGCATTGAAGGCGTCGAGCCCGTCGCGGCGATAGACCCGCTCCGCCTCGTCCGAGAACAGCACCGCGTCGCCGTCGAAGGCGATGCGCAATTGCGGCTCGGCGCCGGCGGTCTCCAGAACCGGCCGCGTCGGCAGGATGGCGGCGGCAGCGCAGCCGGCGGCCAGGGCCTGGCGCACATCGCTGGGATCGGACGACAGGAACAGATGAGCGCCGAACGCGCTGACATAACGGTAGGGACTGGAGCCGCCGGTGAACGCGGCTCGGGTGATGTCCAGGTCGTGATGGCGGATGGAATTGAACACCCGCAGCCCGGTATCCGAGCTGTTGCGCGACAGCAGGATCACATCCACCCGTCCCCGCTCGCCCAGTTGGTCGTTCAGCGCCAGCAGCTTGCGGGTCAGCCGGAAGGCGACCCCGGGCTCGAGCACGTCGTTCTCGTGCTCGACCTGGTAGGCGTGATAGGCATCGACGCCCTCCTCGACGAACACATGGTGCGATTCGCTCAGATCGAACAGGGCCCGCGACGAGATGGCGATGACCAGGCGGATCTCGCCAAGCGCGGCATCGCTGCTGTCGGCACCGGCGTGGTCAGGCGCGGCTGTGGGGCCGCCGATGGGGGCTGGGGCTCCCATCAGTCAGGCAGTGACAGGGGTCGCGGGCGTTGTGCCGATCGGCAGGCGCGGAACCGGCCGGGGACCGGCCTACCAGGGCATGAAGGCATTAATGAAATGCATCGGCCGACCGATGCTGCGGTTCATGCTGCCCAGATCGTCCCGCATGTTGGCGGTGGTGAAGGTCATGGCCTGCATCGATTGCTCCATGGTCTCCAGCGAGGTCAGCATCGGCTCAAGGGTGCTGACGTCGCGCGCCATGGAATCCACGCTCACGGCCATGGTCCGCACGTTGGAACTCATCTGGCCCATATTGTCCGACATGGCCTGCATGTTGCTGGCCATCACGGTCATGTTGGAGTCCACGCTGATGGCCAGGTAGTGCACGTCCTTGGCCAGGCTGAACACCAGATAGAATCCGTAGGCCGCCAGGATGATGAACGCGAACAGCGACGGGTAGACAATCAGTTCCCATCGACGCGCACTGTTCTCGAATGCCTGTGACAGCCGGTCCATGGCGTAGGCGTTGACCTGGGGATCCATTTCATGGCTTTCCGTTGCCGTTGGCCCGTCACCCGGCTTGCCCGCGCTGGCGCCGGCCGCTGTGGAATGCTGTTGATCCGCCATACGAATGCCTGCCCCGTTCTCTTGATGCGGGTGCTTTCACCCACCCGCGCGGTTCGGTCATGACCGTTCGCCATTGCCGCTGCCGAAGCCGACATGTAACGATCGACCGCTTGTCGGTGAGACAGCAGTAACCTGCTGTTTGTTTCCCGAGAATATCACAACCCCATTGGCGGACAACCAGGGTACGCTGATGCGTTTCGTGTATCAGCTCAGCAGATGGGGAAACAGCGCCGCCGCAAGGGCGTAGAACTCCTTTGCCGCCTTGCCCCGCGGTTCCAGCTCGAACACCGCCAGCCCCTCGCTGAACGAGCGGCGAAACACGGTCCGCTGGGACAGCCTGGGCTTGATGAAGCGGATGTTTGGCAGCGAAACCAGAGCTGCCGCGGCCTCGACGGTCTCCCGCACCGCATGATGGGTGTCGCCGCGATTGATGAAGCCGAAGATCTCCGGCGGCCGCTCCCGCTCGATGGAGTGCACCAGTTGCACGAAGCGCTGGGTCGACCAGATGTCGGCCTGGGACGGCGGCACCGGCACCACCACGCGATCACACAGGGCCAGCGCGGTGCGCACCGCCTCCATGTCGGAGGTGCCGATGTCGATCAGCGTCTCCTCATGCTCCCGCAGCCCTTCGGGCGTCAGCGCAGACGCGTTCCGGACCTGCACAGCTGGGTCGAATCGCTCTTCCACGCGCACCTCGACCACGTCCGATAGCGTGGCCTGAGGGTCGGCATCGATGAGTTGCACATCGACATCGGCCATGCCCAGCCAGACCCCTAGATTGAACGTGAGGGTGCTCTTGCCGGAGCCCCCCTTCAAGGTGCCGATGACGGTAATCATGTCGCAATGTCTCCGCAAAGGGTGTCAATGCCCATCAGTCGTCGGCCGAGGTTCGATTGGGTCGGGTATCGAGGGTCGACAGTCGGCGGACTCGACGTCAGGTATCAGGCCATCGGGCCTGCAGCCGATTCACGGCAGCCGGGGTTGATACCACGGGTAGGGATCGTCTGCCAGTGGTGCCGGCGAGGTGGCAGGTGGATAGCCGAACGGGCCCGCACGCTCCTGCGACCCGAAAGCCTCTGCGCCTGAGCCGCGGCGCTCCTTGCGGGGTGCGAATTGCAGCCCCGAAAAGGTCTGTCCATGCTGCTCGAGCTCACGCTCTGTCAATGGCCTGAAACGGAACCCTTGGTCCCGGGGCTTCTCGGCAGCTTCCAGCGCCGGATCGTCACGAAACCGGTAGAAGGTATTGCCGTCGGCGACGGGTTCACGCCAGCGCTGGTACTGGCTCTGGCCCGGGCTCGGCGGGCCGTAGCCCAATTCGCCATACGCCGATGCATCGCGATCCTGTCCGTAATCCGATCGGAACCGGGCCGGGGCCCCGTAGCCCGGAGAAGCGTCCATCGCCCCGGTGGCGCCCGACGCCGGACCGGCAGCCGGCGCAAGGGTCGGCGCAGGAGACCGCCACGCTGCGCCCTCGCGCCAGTCGCGCTGCCATTGGTCTGGGGTCCGGTACTGATCCGAGTACCAGTCCGACGAGTACCAGCTCGAGCGCGTGGCCTCATCCGATCGGTAGGACATCGGGCTGCCCGGATCGTCCGGCCGTGGTAGGCCGCTACCCTGATTGTACCAACCGGGATCCGGCGAATAGTACGGGTCCGCGGCAGACGCGGATATGGCCCAGAGCATCAGGCAGCTGCCGATCGTCAGGCGCTTTATCGCGATCATACGGTCAGTGTACATCTGAGCCGACCATTGGCATCCCTTGGCGAATTCAGTTCAATCCGGGCTGATCGCTGTCGTCAGTCTTCAGCCGTATACCCCGTCGAGGCGCCCTCTTCTGCACCTTTGCAACCGTCGCCTTAGGCTGAGTCTCGGAGCCGGCAGCCCCGGTCGCCGCCCTTGTCGAAGAACGCCGTGTGGTATTCGTGGCAGAGGTCGACCCGGTGGCCCGTTTGGCGACGGCCTTTTTGGTCGCCGCCTTCTTGGTTGTCGGCTTCTTGGTTGCCGCCTTTTTGGTCGCAACCTTTTTGCTTGCAGCCTTTGGCCCGGCCTCGGGCTTAGTCGTGGCCGTGGCCGGATCCGTGGCGACCTCGTTCTGCTGTGTCGTGGGGGGCGCCGAGCGCAGGGCATTGCGCACCTCGCCACCGGACGCCGATGCGGATCCAGGCCCGGAACCGGACGCCCCGGCGGTCGACGCACCGCTGCCAGTCCCCGAGCCACCGGAGGATGGCGGTCCGCCACTACCGCCGCCAGAGGACGGGCTACCGGAGCCCGGGGGCGGCCCCTTCGGCTTGAGGCGTGTCTTGATCAGGTCGAACAGCAGCAGAAACAGGCCGCGGATGGCGTAGAACACCATCATCAGGATGTTGCCGAGCTTCGTGCCCAGACCGCCGCTGCCGCTCTCCCGCTGGGCGGCCGCCGGACGGCCCTCGCCGTTGCCGTTCAGCTCGTCAGCGCAGGGCACGGTGACACCCGACGGCGCCGTGGCCACGGCTACCTCGCACAGATCCTTGCTGGCGGCGACGCAGCCCAACGGGATCACGATCAGCGTCAGCAGGGTCGAGACCAGCACGCCGGACGACAGCGAAATGGCCATGCCCTGGAAGATGGGATCAGTAAAGATGACGCTGGAGCCGGCCACCAGCGCCAGCGCCGTGATGACGATGGGCCGCGTGCGCGTCTTGCAGGCGCGAATCACCGCTTCGGCCACCGGTACGCCCTTCTGCACCTCGTGAATGGAGAAATCCACCAGCAGGATGGAGTTGCGCACGATGATGCCCGCCAGCGCGATCCAGCCGATCATGGAGGTGGCGGTGAACTCGCCGCCAAGCCCGAGTTGGAACATGAGCCAGTGGGCCGGAATGATGCCGAGCAGTGTCAGCGGGATCGGCGCCATGATCACCAGCGGGATACGGAAGTTGCCGAACTCCCAGACCACCAGGATGTAGATCAGCACCAGGGCCACACCGAAGGCCGCGCCCATGTCGCGGAAGGTCTCGTAGGTCACCGTCCACTCGCCGGTCCACTCGAAGCTGGAGACCCGATCCGACGGCGGCGGGCCGAGCCAGTAGGCCTCTGGCTTGACGCCATCCGGCGCCGTGTAGCCCAGCTGGTCAAGCCGATCCTGCACCTGCATCATGGCGTAGACCGGGGCCGCGAGGGTACCGCCCACATCCGCCACCACATACTCGATGGCGCGCAGATCCTTGCGATAGATGATGTCTTCCTCTGGCACCCGCTGGAACTCACCCAGTTCCCGCAATGGGATGGTGAAGCCGGAGTTGGAGCGGATCGGAAGGTCACCCAGACGGTCGATCTGCGAGCGCTCCGCCAGCGGCACCTGGATGACGATGCGGATCGGCTCGTGACCGGCCTTCATCTTCACATCGCCAAGCTCGCCACCACCCAGGGCCATGGACAGGTTCTGGTTGATGGTGTCCACCGAGATCCCGCGTCGCACGGCCTTTTCGGTGTCGACATCGAAGCGCCAGTAATCGAAGCGCTCGCGGATGTAATTGTCCACATCGCGAGTGCTCTCGGCCTGCTCGAAGATCTCGGTGAGTTCCTGCGCGAAGGCGCGGCGAACGTCCGCCGACGGGCCGTGCACCTCGGCCACCACCGACTGCATCACCGGCGGCCCCGGCGGCATCTCCACCACGGCGATCCGCGCGCCGAGTTCGTCCGCCAGCGGCTTGATCAGCGATCGGGCTTCCACCGCGATCTCGTGGCTGGTGCGGTCGCGGTCATGCTTGTTTGTCAGCTGCACCTGCAATTCGCCCTGCCAGGGATCGGAGCGCAGGTAGTAGTGCCGGACCATGCCGTTGAAGTCGAACGGTCGGGCGGTGCCCGCATACAGCTGGATCGCGGTGACCTCGGGCATGGTGCGCAGCTTTTGCGCCATGCGGTGCGCCAGGTTGGCCGTCACCGGCAGCGCCGTTCCCTCGGGCATGTCAAGCACCACCGAGAACTCTGGCTTGTTGTCCAGCGGCAGCATCTTCACCGGCACCCACTTGAAGTAGAAGAACGACAGGGTGAACAGGAAGGTGCCCCACAGGATCAGCTTGAAGGTCCGGCGGGTGGCCTTGTTTTCGATCAGCGGCGTGAGAATGCTCACATACAGCCGCTCAAGCCCCTCGGCCTCCTTGTGCTCGCGCTTCTCCGCCGCCTCCAGATAGCGCATGGACGGGCGCAGCCAGCGGGAGATAGCCAGATAGGGGGTGAAGACGAAGGCCGCGAACAGCGAGATCAGCATCGCCACCGAGCCCAGCGCCGGGATCGGCTGCATGTACGGCCCCATCATGCCACTGACGAAGCCCATGGGCAGCAGCGCGGCGATGACCGTGAAGGTGGCCAGGATGGTGGGGTTGCCGACCTCACGCACGGCATCGATGGCGGTGTACTCGTCGGTGCGGCCCTCTTCCAGCCAGCGACGATAGATGTTCTCCACCACCACGATGGCGTCGTCCACCAGGATGCCGATGGAGAAGATCAGCGCGAACAGGCTGACCCGGTCGATGGTGTAATCCGTGATCCAGGCCATGAAGATGGTCATCAGCAGCACCACCGGGATCACCAGCATGACCACGATGGCGGGCTTCAGCGCACGGAAGGCGACCAGCACCAGCAGGAAGACGAAGAAGGTGGCGATGAACAGCTTGAAGATCAGCTCGGAGACCTTCTCGTCGGCGCTCGCCCCGTAATTGCGGGTGATGCTGACCTCGACGTTATTGGGTATGCGCCCGCCCTGGAGTTCCTCCACCTTGGCGATGATGGCGTTGGCCACCGAGACCCCGTTGGTCAGCTCCTTCTTGGCGATGGCGATGGTCACCGCCGGCTCGCCGTTGGCACTGATGCCCTCCGGCGCTGCCGGGCCGCTGTAGTAGGCCACCATCTGCCGGGCGTCTTCAGGCGCCTGTTGCACGCGGGCCAGGTCGTAGACGTAGACCGGAATCTCGTTGAAGGTGCCGACCACCAGGCGGCTGATCTCGTCGGCACTGCGCAGGAACGAGCCGCTGGTCACGGTGAAGTGCGAGCCGCTGGACTCCACCCCACCGGCGGTGGTCTCGGCATTGGCCGTGCGGATGGTCTGCGCCACCTCGCCCAGGCTGATGCGGTAGCCGGACAGGCGCTCCGGGTAGGCATCCACGGTGATCTGTTCGCGGCGTCCGCCAACGATGAAGGCGTTGCCGGTGTCCTTCACCTCCTTGAGCACCTGCAGCACGTCCTGGGCCAGCAGACGCAACTGGCCGTCGTCCACATCCGGCCGGCCGTCGCCGTCCAGGTCCTTCGACCAGAGCGTCAGGGTGACGATGGGCACATCGTCGATGCCCTTGCTCTTGACCAGCGGCGGCTGCACTCCCGGCGGCATCTTGTCCATGTTCGAGGCCAGCTTGTCGTTGACCTTGACCAGCGAGGGGCCCATTTCCTGGCCCACCTCGAACTCCACGGTGACGATGCCCTGGCCACGCTGGGCCACGGAGTAGACGTGCTTGACCCCCGGAATCTCGCTGATCATCCGCTCCAGCGGCTGCATGGCCAGATTCGACACCTGCTGCGCCGAGGTGCCGGGATACTGCACCATGATGTCGATCATGGGCACCGAGATCTGCGGGTCCTCCTGACGCGGCGTGGCGATCAGGCCCAGCAGGCCCATCATCAGCATCGCGACATAGAACAGCGGCGACAACGGAGAACGGATGAAGAAGCGCGCCGTGCGCCCGGCGAGGCCGAGACTCGCCTCGTCGTAAGGCGGCTCCTGGGCGGCGGCATCCTGGGGGCGGCGGTGACTGTCGTCCTGGTTCATAAGATGGCCTTGGGGTCGGACTTGAGCTCAGAGCGGTGCGTTCGATGTGCGACCAGAGGGCTCAGCGCCCGCCCCCAGCGTCGCGTGCCCAGCTGCCGGCAACGCCGGGGCCGGGGTTGGCAAGGATGCGCTCTCCGGCGCGCAACCCGCTCAGGATGGTGACACTGCCGCCGGGGGTCGACTCACCGACCCGGATCAGGCGCAGCTGCGGCTGCCCCTGCTCATCCAGCACGTAGACCCCGGGCAGACTGCCGTTGAAGCGAATGGCCGAACGCGGGATCACCGGGTTGACCCGCGCCGTGGCATTGAAGTCCGGCACCAGCACCTTGGCGTACATGCCCGGCTCCGAGACGCCCTGGGGCAGATCGAACTTGATCTTGACCGTGTGCCGCTGCGGATCCGCCATCGGGAAGATCTGCGCCACCCGGATCGGCACGCCACCGGCCCCGCCGTTGGGGTTCGGCACGTCCAGCTCCGCGCGCAGCATCATGCCCTCGCGCAGTCCCGGGCGCAGGCGCGCCGGGATATCCACCTCCACTTGCAGGTATTCGATGTCGGCAAAGTTGAGCAGCGGCTGCCCCGGCTGCACGGTGTCGCCCACCTCGATGAACTTGCGCACGATGATGCCTTCGAACGGCGCAATGGAACGGGCGTCGCGCAGCTTGGAGTCCAGCGCCTGCAACTCGGCCTGCAACCGCATCAGGGCGTTGCGCGCCTCCTGGATCTGGGTGCCTGAGGCGAACAGGTCCGCCGAGAGCTCTGCGTCCTGGTCACGATCGCCGACGAATTCCTCCATCGGCCGGGTAAAGAACTGGTCGAACAGGTTCGGCACAGCCATGCCGCCGGGGGCCGACCGCGACCGCGGCGAATACAGCTCGCGGCTATACTGGACACCGGCGTTGCGCAACTGGGCATCGGCGGTGGCGATCTGCGCCAGCAGCGCCTGGCGCTTGGCCCGGAGCTCGGTGTCATCGATGGACGCCAGCAGTTCCCCTTCCTCGAACCGGTCACCCTCGATGCCAGCCAGGTAGCGGATGCGTCCCGGCACCTGGGCCGCCATGGTCACCTCCTTGTACGGAATCACGGTTCCGCCGACGGCAACGGTCGGCAGACCCTCCGCCTGTCTGACCACGTAGACATCGTCGACTGCCGCGGCCGGCCCTGGAACGACTCCGGCGCAGGCAAGGATGCAGATCGAGGCGGTAAGCGCCTTCTTCATTGTGTTTCCCATGAGTACGGGTACCTTCGGCAGCAAGCGGATATGTGAAAGAATTCGGCGTCGCGACAGCGGCCGTCCCGGCCCGCAAACGGACGTCGGCGCGGCCTGATTCGGGCCGGGCGCTGGATATGGATTGACGATCTCGGCGGCTGCGTGTAAAGCATACGGGATTCGCACCGTGCCTGTCCGGGTGATCCAGGCCAGCTTATCGTTTGCGATCGGCACTTGCGCTGGAGACCACCATCGCCGTGAGCCGAGATCACGGCAACCTGCAGCGAACAGAAGGAGTATGTCGAAAAAGCGTTGGAAGTTCAAGACAACCTGCCATTTAAGCCATCTAAATCAGATTCTTAAGGCAAAACAACGCCCACGGCGAGGTTCATCCTGCCCGTGGCCTCCGGGTCACAGGCGCCAATTCAACGGGTTAGGAACACAGTGATTCATTCCGCGTTCTGCATTGCAGTGGCCGCGAGGCCCGCCTCATGAACGCCACCTGCACGCACCGCCCGCACACGCGCATCGGCGTCGACCTCGGCGGGACCAAGATCGAGGCCGCCGCCCTGGACCCCCAGGGTCGCATCCTGCAGCGACGGCGCATCCTGACGCCCCGCCATAACTACCCGGCGACCCTGGATGCCATCGCTGGCCTGGTGCAGGGCCTGGAGCAGCACCTCGAACATCCTTGCCCGGTGGGCGTTGGCACCCCCGGCGCCATCTCGCCGTTCAACGGCCGGTTGCGCAACGCCAACTCCGTCTGGCTCAACCAGCGCGCCCTGGGCGAGGATCTGTCCAGCCTCCTGCAGCGGGAGGTCCGCATCGCCAACGACGCCGACTGTTTCGCGCTGTCCGAGGCCATCGACGGCGCCGCGGCCGGCGCCTGCACCGTCTTCGGCGTCATCATCGGCACCGGCACCGGCGGCGGTCTCGTGATCGACGGCCGACTGCTGCAGGGACCAAATGCCATCGCCGGCGAGTGGGGCCACAACCCCCTGCCCTGGCCACAGCCCGAAGAGCTGCCCGGTCCGCCCTGCTACTGCGGCAAACAGGGCTGCATCGAGACCTTCTGCTCCGGCCCCGCGCTCAGCGCCGACCTGCAGCGCGCCACCGGCAAGGTCATGGACGTGCCGGCCATGGTCACCGCCGCCGCCCACGGCGATCAGGACGCGCTGGCCGCCCTGCAACGCCACGAACACCGCCTGGCCCGCGCCCTGGCAGCGGTGATCAACCTGCTGGATCCGGACGTCATCGTCCTGGGCGGCGGGCTGTCGAAGCTGGACCGGCTCTACGCCAACCTGCCGGCGCTGATCCTGCCCTACGTCTTCAGCGACGGTCTCGCCACCCGCATCGTCCCACCCCGTTACGGCGATGCCAGCGGCGTGCGCGGCGCCGCTTTCCTCTGGCCGGCCTGACGACACCCCCGCGCCATTGCGAAAGTGTAACCGATACACTATCGTTAGGACATGGACGATAGAGGCGCCCCCGGTGCGGTTGTGCGAAGTCGAACCGCAGAGCCGTGAAGGTCACAGAGAAGAAACGCACAAACAGCGACTGAAGCCACTCGAACGACCATGTCCCGGAACGTCGACCACTGTTATGCCTACCCGCATCCGGCGGTCACGACGGACGTGGTGGTGTTCACCATTCGCGACGAGCGCCTGCAGACACTGCTGATTCGCCGCGTTGGTCCGCCATTCGAGGGGTGCTGGGCCCTGCCCGGTGGATTTCTCGACATCGACGAGGACCTGGACCGCTGCGCGGCTCGCGAACTGCGCGAAGAGACCGGCGTCGCCGACCTCTACCTGGAACAGCTCTGCACCTTCGGCGCCGTGGACCGCGATCCACGGGAACGCGTCATCAGCGTCGCCTACTTTGCCCTGGCCCCCGCCGCCCGGTTGCAACTCAAGGCCGGCGACGACGCCGCCGACGCTGCCTGGTTTCCGTTCCACGCCCTGCCGCCGCTGGCCTTCGACCATGACCGCATCATCCACACCGCCCATGAGCGGCTGGTCTCCAAGCTGGACTACTCCACCATCGCCTTCCAGTTCCTGCCCGAGACCTTCACCCTCAGCGAACTCCAGCGCATCTACGAGATCCTGGTTGACGCACCCATCGACAAACGCAACTTCCGCAAATGGGCGCTGGCCATCCAGCAGGTCGAAGAGACCGGCGAACTGCGCCGCCACGGCAGCCATCGCCCGGCCCGGGTCTATCGGCTCACCGACAGAAACCGCATCACCTACCTGAAATGAACCCAACCGGAACACGCCTGAGCGCAACCCGGAACCGGAGACAGCCATGAACACCACCGCCACCCCAAACCCCAGCAACACGCCCATCAAGGACCGTATCAAGGTCCCGCAGCCCCCGGTCTGGCCGACCATGAGCGACGCCGACAAGAACGCCCTGAAGACCCGCATCAAGGCCTTGCTGGCCGAACGGGACGCGGTGCTGGTGGCGCATTACTACGTCGACGGCGACCTGCAGGCCCTGGCCGAAGAGACCGGCGGCCATGTGGCCGACTCCCTGGAGATGGCCCGGTTCGGCGCCGAGTCTGCCGCCGGCACCCTGGTGGTCTGCGGCGTGCGCTTCATGGGCGAGACGGCCAAGATCCTCAACCCCGAGAAACGCGTGCTGATGCCCGACCTCGCCGCCACCTGCTCCCTGGACGAGGGCTGCCCGGCGGACGCCTTCAGCGCCTTCTGCGATGCCCACCCCGATCGCACCGTCGTCGTTTATGCCAACACCTCCGCCGAGGTCAAGGCCCGCTCCGACTGGGTGGTCACCTCAAGCATCGCGCTGCCGGTGGCGCGGCATCTGCACGAACAGGGCAAAAAGATCCTGTGGGCACCGGACAAGCACCTGGGGCGCTACGTCCAGCGCATGACTGGCGCCGACATGCTGTTGTGGGACGGCGCCTGCGTGGTACACGAGGAATTCAAGGGCTTTGCCCTGGAGCGGCTGCGCCGGCTGCACCCCGAGGCCGCCATCCTGGTACATCCGGAGTCACCGGACGAGGTGGTCGACCAGGCCGACGTGGTGGGCTCCACGACGCAGCTGATCAAGGCCGTCACCGACATGCCCAACCGGGAGTTCATCATCGCCACCGACGAGGGCATCTTCTGGAAGATGCACCAGCTGGCGCCGGACAAGACCCTGATCGCCGCCCCCACCGCTGGCGAAGGGGCCACCTGCGAGAGCTGCGCCCATTGCCCATGGATGGCCATGAACGCGCTGCAGAATCTGGAGCAGGTCCTGCTGCGGGGCGATCAGGAGGTGCACATCGACGAAGACGTGCGCCAGCGCGCTGTGAAGCCGATCCAGCGGATGCTGGAATTTTCCCATGCCAAGGGTATCGGCGCGCGACGAGACGGCGACTGAGCGCCTGCGGGGCAACCTCAGCAATTCCGAATTCAAACCGCTGAGACACAGTAAACGCAAAGGAAGCGCTGATCTATTCGGCGCTTCCCGTACGGGGCAGGAAGCCCCGCCTGCTGATCTATGGCCAGCAGGCGAATAAATCAGCGTCTCCCAAAGCGCACGCAGAGAAGCTTACGAAAACTCTGGCTGCTCTCTGCGTTCTCTACTCTGCATTCTCCGGGCCTCTGCGGTTGATCGAGCTGTGGCAAAGCGGCAAATCTGAAATTGCTGGGGAAAACCCCGGGACCATGGATCAAAACCGCAACCTATATTAGAATTAAGTTATTCACTAATATCGAGGACGGAACGATGTTGTTCAACTGCCGTTCGATGCGGCTTGGGGTTCTGCTGTCCCTGGCATTGCTCGCCTCCGGCTTTGGCCTCGGCCTGCTGACCATGGCGGTGCCCCTCATGATGCCCTTCAGTCCACTGGCGTTGCTGCTGGTGTTGGCGGCGGCATTGGTTCTGGCGCTGGTGTTCGTCGACGCGGCCCTTCCCGACGCCGATCACCGGCTGGACGGATGTCGACACTGACAAGTGCGCCAGGGTTCGGGCTGGTAAGGGGGCCTAACTAGCGTCTAGAGTCCGATCTGACTCAGGGCCGATCTGGAGCAGAGCCGGGACACACCCGATCGGGCACCGTCCGGTCGCATACGTCGGTCCAGGACGCGGCTAGTCAGTCGCCGTCTGATCGATGCCGTCGATGAAGCGGTCGCGGGCCAGCTTGGCCCGGCTGAAGATCTCCAGCAGCCGATCCCCGTCGCGGCCGCGGATGGCGTCCGCCAGATCGCCCATCTCGTCGCTGAAGCGCGACAGCACGTCGCTGAGGGCGGGTGCGTTGGCAATACAGATATCGCGCCACATCACCGGGCTGGACGAGGCGATCCGGGTAAAGTCCCGAAATCCACCCGCCGCGTAGCGGAAGATCTCGTCGTTGTCCTGCATCCTGGCCAATGCATCCACCAGACCGAAGGCGAGCATGTGCGGCAGGTGGCTGGTGGCCGCCAGCACCTGATCGTGATGCGCCACCGCCATCTCCGATACCTGGGCACCAGTGGCCTGCCACATGGCCCGCACGCGCTCCAGCGCGTCGGCGTCGGTCTCCGGCAGCGGTGTCAGGATCACCCGCCGGTTCCGGTACAACTCCGGAAACGAGGCAGTCACGCCGCTACGCTCGGTACCGGCGATGGGATGTCCCGGAACCAGCCGCGGCGGCACCCGGCCGAACACCCGCACCGCATCCGCCACCACGCTGCCCTTGACGCTGCCGCCGTCGGTGATCACCGCCTCTGGCGCCAGCGCGTCATGGATGGACTCCAGCACGCCCGCCATGGCCCCCAGGGGCACGGCCAGAAAGACCATGTCGGCATCCCGCACCGCGTCCGCCGGATCGCGCCAGTAGTCGTCGATGACCCCCAGTTCCAGCGCCTGCTGCAGATTCTGCTCCGAGCGGCCACAGCCGACCACCTGGTCCACCTGTCCCGCCGCACGCAACGCCCTGGCCAGGGAGCCGCCGATGAGGCCGACGCCGATGATCGCCAGCCGGCGGATCATGCGGGACGCTCGAGCACGGCCCCGAGGGTGTCCAGCAGGCGCGCGTTCTCTTCCGCCAGACCGACGGTGATGCGCAGGTGATTCGGCAAGCCGTAGTTGGCCACCGGCCGGCAGATGACCCCTTCGCGCAACAGGGCCTGATCCACCGCGGCCGCAGGTCGGCCCAGATCCACGGTGACGAAGTTGCCCACCGACGGGATCCAGCCCAGCCCCAGCCCGGACAGGCCCGCGGTGATGTGCGCCATCTCGTCGCGATTGTGCCGAATGGAGCGCGTCACATGCTGCTGGTCAGACAGGGCGGCAATGGCCGCGGCTTGGGCCGGCACGCTGACATTGAACGGATGCCGCACCCGGTTCAGCAACTCGGCCACATGCGGATGGCTCAGGCCATAGCCCACCCGCAGCGCCGCCAGCCCGTGCACCTTGGCGAAGGTGCGGGTAACGATGAGATTGGGGAAATCCTCCAGCCAGGCACTGGCGTCGGGATAGTCCGGCTCGGTGACATAGTCGAAATAGGCCTCGTCCACCACGCACAGGCAGTGCTCGGGCAGCCCGTCGATGAACTCGCGCAGGGCGTCTGCAGACAGCCAGGTGCCGGTGGGATTGTTGGGGTTCGCCACCCAGACCACCCGCGTGCGCTCATTGATCAGCGCCGCCAGGGCGTTCAGGTCATGGCCGTGCTCGCGCGCCGGGGCCACCCGCGCCGTGGCGCCCACCGCCTGGGTGGCGATGGGGTAGACGGCGAAGGCGTGTTCGGAGAACACCGACTCCTGCCCCGGGTGCAGGAAGGCCCGGGCCACCAGGTCCAGCACGTCGTTGGAGCCGTTGCCCACGGTCACCCGGGCCGGGTCCAGGTCGTGATGCGCGGCAATGGCCCGTCGCAGCGCATAGGCGCCGCCGTCCGGGTAGCGGCCCAGATCGCCGATGCAGGCCTGGTAGGCCTCGCGCGCCGCCGCGCCGCAGCCCAGCGGGTTCTCGTTCGAGGCCAGCTTGATGGAGCGGGTGATGCCGAGCTCACGCTCCAGTTCGCTCACCGGTTTGCCCGGCACATAGGGCGACAGGCCCGCGATGTGCGGGGCGGCATGGTGCAGAAAGCGGTGGTCGGAAACGGTCATCCGATGGCTCCAGTCAATGGTTGCGGTACTGATGCATGCGGGCGTGAACTCGGCGCGGACCTACAGCACGGCCTCGGGATAGGACCCCAGCACCTTGCACAGGTTGGCGGCATTCTCCAGTTTCTGCAGGGCCCCGGACACCGATGGGTCGGCCCGGTGGCCGTTGATATCGATGAAGAAGACATAGTCCCAGACCCCCTGGCGGGAGGGCCTGGACTCGATCCGCGTCATGCTGATGCCCTGGTCCGCGAACGGTGTCAGCAGCCGATACAGGCTGCCCGCCTCGTTGCGACAGGACAGCAGCAGGCTGGTCTTGTCGCGCCCGCTGGGCGGCGCATCCTCGGGCCCGATGACCAGGAACCGCGTGGTGTTGCCTGGCTCGTCCTCGATGCGGTGGGCAAGGATATCCAGATCGTACAGCGCTGCCGCCGCCTCGCCCGCTACCGCGGCGCTGTCGCTGTCGCCGGCGGCCAGCCGCGCCGCCTCGGCATTGCTGCCCACGGGCACCCGCTCCGCGTGCGGCAGGTGGCGATCCAGCCAACCGCGGCACTGGGCCAGGGATTGCTGGTGCGAATAGACCCGCTGCAGCCCGGCTGGTATCCCGGTTGACGCTCCGGACGCCCGGCTCATCAGATGATGGTGGATGCGCAGGGTCACCTCGCCGGCAATGCGCAACGGCGAGCGCATGAACATGTCCAGTGTGTGATTGACCACGCCCTCGGTGGAGTTCTCCACCGGCACCACGCCAAAGTTGCAGGAGCCCGCCTCCACCTCGCGGAAGATGTCACCGATGGTGCCGAAGGGCTGGGTGCGCACCGAGTGGCCGAAGTGCTTCAATGCCGCCGCCTGGGTGAAGGTGCCCTCGGGGCCGAGATAGCCTACCGACAAGGGCCGTTCCAGCGCCAGGCAGGCGGACATGATCTCGCGGAACAGTCGCGCCACTTCCTCGCCGTCCAGCGGGCCCGGATTGCGCGCCTTGATCCGGCGCAGGATGTCTGCCTCGCGCTCCGGGCGGTAGTAGTGCGCCACATCGCCCGCCTGCTCCTTGATCCGGGCCACATCCTGGGCGCAGGTGGCACGCTCGGAGATCAGGCGCAGCAGCTCGCCGTCGATGGCATCGATGCGATCGCGGACCTGCTGCAGGCGTTGCTGTTCTGTCATGGCGGGCTCGCTGGACGGCGGTCAGTCGGCGGGGGTACCGCCCAGGCAGCGTACCGACAGCACGCCGTCGATGGCGGCAATGCGCCGGCCGGTCTCTTCGGGACAGGGCCGGTCGATGTCGATCAAGGTCACCGCCAGCGGGCCGCGGGAGCGGTTGAGCATATCGAGGATGTTCAGCCCGTCCTCCGCCAGATCGGTGGAGATCTGTCCAACCATGTTCGGCACGTTGCTGTTCACCACCGCCATGCGGTAGCCGCCATTGCGCGGCAGGTGGATGTCCGGAAAGTTCACCGAGTTGGACACGTTGCCGTCTTCCAGGTAGGCGCGCAGCTCGTCGGCCACCATCATGGCGCAATTCTCCTCGGCCTCGCGGGTGGACGCCCCCAGGTGCGGCAGCGCGACCACCCGCGGATGCCCCTTGAGCAGATTGCTCGGAAAGTCGCACACGTAGGCGTAGAGCTTGCCGGCGTCCAGCGCGGCGACCGCAGCGGCGTCGTCGATGATGCCGTCACGGGAGAAATTCAGCAGCACGGCGCCGTCCTTCATGGTCTCGATGCGCTCGGCATCGATCATGTGCCGGGTCTGCTCTGTCAGCGGCACATGGAAGGTGATGAAGTCCGAGCGCGATACCAGGTCGTCGATGGACAGCGCCGCCTCGACATTGGACTCCAGCTTCCAGGCGCTGCGCACCGTGATGCTCGGGTCGTAGCCGATCACCTTCATGCCCAGGGCGCGGGCGGCGTTGGCCACCAGCACGCCGATGGCCCCCAGGCCGATGACGCCCAGGGTGCGTCCTGGAAGCTCGAAGCCGACGAACTGCTTCTTGCCCGCCTCCACCGCCTTGTGGATGCTGTCATCGTCCCCTTCCAGGGCGCAGGCATAGGCCCAGCCCTGGCCCAGATTCCGCGCCGCCAGCAGCATGCCGGCGATGACCAGTTCCTTGACCGCGTTGGCGTTCGCCCCAGGCGCATTGAACACGGCGATGCCGCGCTCGGTCATGGCTGCCAGCGGGATGTTGTTCACACCGGCCCCGGCGCGGCCGATGGCCTTCACCGACGCAGGGATGTCCATGTCGTGCATCTTGGCCGAACGCACCAGGATGGCGTCCGGGTGCGCCATCTCGGACGCGACCTCGTAGGACTCCCGCGGCAGCCGGTTCAGGCCGGCCAGGGAGATGTTGTTCAGTGTCTGTATCTTGAACATCACTCATGCATGTCCGGTAATGATGGGCGCTCAGCCCCGGGTGCGCTCGAACTCGGCCATGAAGGCGATCAGCGCGTCGACGCCGGCCTCCGGCATCGCATTGTAGATGCTCGCGCGCATGCCGCCCACGGAGCGATGCCCCTTCAGCGTCAGCAGTCCGGCCTCCCGGGCGCCGGCCAGGAAGTCCGCATCGAGGGACGGATCCGCCAGCGTGAAGGGCACGTTCATCCACGAGCGCGACGCCGGCTCCACCGGGTTGGCGTAGAAGGCCGAGGCATCGATGGCGGCATACAGCCGCTGGGCCTTGCGGCGATTGATCTCGGCCATGCCCTCGAGCCCGCCCAGATCCTTCAGCCACTGGAACACCAGGCCGGCCAGGTACCAGGCATAGGTGGGCGGCGTGTTGTACATGGAGCCGTTGTCCGCGTGAACCCCGTACTGGAACATGGTCGGCGTGAACTCGTGGCAGGCGCCGAGCAGGTCCTCGCGCACGATAACGATGGTCAGCCCGGCCGGACCGATATTCTTCTGCGCCCCGGCGTAGATCAGGCCGTAGCGCGAGACGTCGACGGGCCGCGACAGCAGGGTCGAGGACATGTCCGCCACCAGCGGCGCCCTGGACTCCGGCACATACGGGAACTCCACGCCCTCGATGGTCTCGTTGGGCGTGTAGTGCAGGTAGGCGGCGTCGTCGGACAGTTGCAGTTCCGCCTGCGTCGGCGCCCGCTTGAAGCCCTCTGGCTGGGTACTGGCGGCGACGTGCACCGCGCAGTATCGGTGCGCCTCGGCGATGGCCTTCTTCGACCAGCTGCCGGTATTGAGATAGTCCGCCTTGCCGGCGCCGGCTGCCAGGTTCATCGGCACCATCGCGAACTGGCTCGACGCCCCGCCCTGCAGGAACAGCACCCGGTAGCCGTCCGGCACCCCCAGCAGATCGCGCAGGTCGCGCTCCGCCTGCTCGGCGATGGACATGAACTCCTTGCCGCGGTGGCTCATCTCGGCAACGCACATGCCGGTGCCTTGCCAGTCCAGCATCTCTGCCTGCGCCCGCTGCAGCACGGCCTCCGGCAACATGGCCGGACCGGCACTGAAGTTGTAGGGTCGGGACATGGTCTCTACTCCGTCTCGGTCGGTGGTGGTCGGTGGTCGTCTGGGGCGGCCTCTTCGCCCTCCAGCGCAATGATACGCTCGATGCCCGCCAGCCGCTGCCCCTCGCCCAGGTTGATCAGGCGCACCCCCTGGGTGTTGCGGCTCAGCACCGAGATGTCGTCGACGCCGGTGCGCACCAGCGTGCCGGCCTCGGTGATCAGCATGATCTCGTCGCCCGGGCGCACCAGCACGGCGCCCACCTGCTCGCCATTGCGCTCGTTGATGCGCATGGAGATCAGGCCCTTGGTGCCGCGGCCCTTGGTCGGGAACTCCTCCACCCGGGTACGCTTGCCGTAGCCGTTGGCGCCCACGGTCAGCACGGTGCCGGGCTCGGCCACCAGCAGCGAGATCACGCGCTGCCCCTCGTCCAGCGACACCCCGCGCACGCCGTGGGCAGTGCGGCCCATGGCGCGCACGGTGTCCTCGTTGAAGCGCACCGCCTTGCCGGCGGAGGTGAACAACATCATGTCCTGACGGCCATCGGTGACCGCCACGCCGATCAGGTATTCGTCCGGGTGCAGAGCGATGGCGATGAGGCCACGCGTCAGCGGTCGCGAGAACTCCGACAGCGGCGTCTTCTTGACCGTGCCCTTGCTGGTGGCCATGAACACGAAGCTGCCTTCCTGGTATTCCGGCACCGGCAGCGTGGCATTGATGCGCTCGCCGGGCTCCAGCGGCAGCAGATTGACGATGGGCCGGCCGCGGGCGTTGTAGCCCGCCTGGGGCAGCTCGTAGACCTTGAGCCAGTAGACCTTGCCGTGGCTGGAGAAGCAGAGCACGGTGTCGTGGGAGTTGGCGACGAACAGCCGGTCGATGAAGTCCTCGTCGCGGGTGCTGGCGGCGCTGCGACCCTTGCCGCCCCGGCGCTGGGCCTGATACTCGGACAACGGCTGGGCCTTGACATAACCGGCATGGGACAGCGTCACCACCACGTCCTCGGGGGCGATCAGGTCCAGCAGGGTCAGATCCGCCTGGTCGTGGGTGATCTCGGTGCGGCGGGCGTCGGCGTACTGCTCGCGGATGGCCACCAGTTCCTCGCGGATCACCTGCATCAGCCGGTCCGGGTTGCGCAGGATCTCCAGCAGCGCCGCGATGCGCTCCAGGATCGCCTCGAACTCCTTCAGGATCTTGTCCTGCTCCAGGCCGGTCAGGCGCTGCAGCTGCAGGTCCAGGATGGCCCGTGCCTGGCGCTCGCTGAGCCGGTAGCGGCCGGCGTCGGCACCGTCGGCGATCAGTCCGAAGCCCGCCGCCAGATCATCCGGGCGGGTCTCATCGGCGCCGGCGCGCTGCAGCATGCCGGCCACCGCCCCCGCCGCCCAGGTGCGGCCCATCAGCGCCTCGCGGGCGTCCGCCGGGCTGGCGGAGGCCTTGATCAGCGCGATCACCTCGTCGATGTTCGCCAGTGCGACGGTGTAGCCCTCCAGCAGATGGGCCCGGTCACGCGCCTTGCGCAGCTCGTAGACGGTGCGCCGGGTAACCACGTCGCGGCGGTGGCGCAGGAAGTATTCCAGCAGCTGCTTCAGGTTCAGCAGCCGCGGCTGGCCGTCCACCAGCGCCACCATGTTGATGCCGAACACCGTCTGCATCTGGGTGTGCTGGAACAGGTTGTTCAGCACCACGTCCGGGTAGTGGTCGCGCTTGACCTCGATGACCATGCGCATGCCGTCCTTGTCGGACTCGTCGCGCAGCTCGGCGATGCCCTCCAGCTTCTTTTCCTTGACCAGCTCGGCCATCTTCTCCAGCAGCCGCGCCTTGTTCACCTGGTAGGGCAGCTCGGTGACGATGATGGACTCGCGCCCGCTGCGCTTGTTGGTCTCGGTGTGGGTGCGGGCGCGCAGCCGGATGCGGCCGCGGCCGGTGCGGTAGGCCTCGCGGATACCGCGCACGCCGTTGATGATGGCGGCGGTGGGGAAGTCCGGCCCCGGCACCAGCTCCATCAGGCGCTCAAGCTCGGTCATCGGGTCGTCGATCACCGCCAGGCAGGCGTCGATGACCTCGCCCAGGTTGTGCGGCGGGATGTTGGTGGCCATGCCCACGGCGATACCGGCGCTGCCGTTGACCAGCAGATTCGGGAACCGCGCCGGCAGCACCGTGGGCTCGTGTTCGGACTCGTCGTAGTTGGGGACGAAGTCCACCGTCTCCTTGTCCAGGTCGTCGAGCAGGCTGTGGGCAATGCGCGCCATGCGCACCTCGGTGTAGCGCATGGCCGCTGGCGAATCGCCGTCCACCGAGCCGAAGTTGCCCTGCCCGTCCACCAGCATGTAACGCATGGAGAACGGCTGCGCCATGCGCACGATGGTGTCGTACACCGCCGTGTCGCCGTGCGGGTGGTACTTACCGATCACGTCACCCACCACGCGGGCCGACTTCTTGTAGGGCTTGTTCCAGTCGTTGCCCAGCTCGTTCATGGCGAACAGCACGCGCCGATGCACCGGCTTCAGGCCGTCGCGCACGTCCGGCAGCGCCCGCCCCACGATCACGCTCATGGCGTAGTCGAGATACGACTGGCGCATCTCGTCTTCGAGATTGACGGGCAGAACCTCTTTAGCGAAATCGGCCATGGATGTGACGGTGTCCGTGAAGCAGTTCGACAAGCCCGCCGCCGGCAGCCCCGTTGGGCGCTACGCCGGGCCTCCGGGGCAGGGCTGGCAAAAGACGGCAAGTATAACACGCGCACTTATTCACCAGCAGTCCCGCCCACCGCGCCGCCAGAGCTGCTCCGCCAGCAGCAGCCAGAGACCGACGACAGCAACAGTCATCAGGGTCATCAGCGGCAGGGAGCTGACACGCACGGAACGCGGCATCAGGTCATCCAGGGTCAGCGCCAGCACCGCGAGGACCAGGGCGGCAGCCAGCCGGCTGGCAGCGGAAGCCTCCGCATTGAGCAGACGCTCGCGCATCAGCACCAGCGTGGCCGGCAACAACAGCACCAGATGGTGGGTCCAGCTCGCCGGCGAGATCAGGAACACCGCAGCACTGAGCAACGACAGCTCGAGATCATGATCCACTGCGCCCCGGGCGTACCGCCAGCTGCCCCCCAGTGCGTTCCCGGGTTCGTTACCGCGTTCAACACCCGGTGTATGTACCTGAGCGCCTCCCGCATCGCCGCCAACAACCCCAGGCCACCCGCGCCGCATGGGCCACCAGCCGGCACCCTCCACTCGGCTCCCGCACCCATCCCCCGGCCGCGCCAGGCGAATGCCACCAGCAGAAGCCAGTGCAGGGCCGGCGGGTTGGGTGACGTCGGTCGGGGGTCTTGATCGCATGGATGCGATCATGAAGCCTCCAGGGACGGATCCACGGCGCCCCCCGAACCGCCGTCACCCAACCCGCCGGCCCGACAGCCACCAAAGCCACCAAAGCCACCAAAGCTACCAAAGCCGACCCGGCCAACAGTCCCGATTTGGCCGACCGCGCCGATTCCCCTATACTGCAGCCCTCATCCGCCGCGGCCCGACGTCGATCGCCAGTTCGGTAACCGGCTCGATATCAGGCTCCCGATCCGGCGTGGTCCGTCGCAGCCTGGTCCGTCCATGAACCCCAACCTCGATCGCCTCCAGCCCTACCCCTTCGAAAAGCTCGCCGCGCTGAAACAAGGCGTCGAACCACCGCGCGACCTGCCGCACATCGCCCTGTCCATCGGCGAACCCAAGCACCCGACACCCGCCATCATCGGCGAGGCACTGCTGAGCCACCTGCACCAGCTGGCGGTGTACCCAAGCACCCGCGGCATCGATGCCCTGCGCGAGACCATCGCCGCCTGGCTCGTGCGCCGTTTCGCCCTGCCAGCCTCCAGCCTGGACCCGCAACGGCACATCCTGCCGGTCAACGGCACCCGCGAAGCGCTGTTCGCCTTCGCCCAGGCCGTGGTGGATCCGGCCGATGACCCGCTGGTGCTGATGCCGAATCCGTTCTACCAGATCTACGAAGGCGCCGCGCTGCTGGCCGGCGCACAGCCGCACTACCTGCCCTGCACCGCCGAGCAGGGCTTCGTACCGGATTTCGACGCCGTGGATGCCGCCACCTGGCGGCGCTGCCAGCTGCTGTACCTGTGCTCGCCGGGCAACCCCACCGGCGCGCTCATCGACCGCGCGGCCATGACCCGGCTGATGGCGCTGGCCGACGAACACGACTTCATCATAGCCGCCGACGAATGCTACTCCGAGATCTACCTCGACGAGTCTGCACCGCCGGTCGGCCTGCTGCAGGCGGCCGCCGAGGCGGGCCGGGACGACTTCCGCCGCTGCGTGGTGTTCCATAGCCTGTCGAAACGCTCCAACGCCCCAGGCCTGCGCTCCGGCTTCGTCGCCGGCGACGCAGACATCATCCGGCGCTTCTTCGCCTACCGCACCTACCACGGCTGCGCCATGCCGTTGCAGCACCAGCACGCCAGCATCGCCGCCTGGCAGGACGAGGCCCATGTGGCGGAAAACCGCCGCCGCTATCGCGCCAAGTTCGACGCCGTGCTCGAGATCCTGCACGGCGTGCTCGAGGTGCAGCGCCCGGCCGCCAGCTTCTACCTCTGGCCAGGCACACCGATGGCCGATACCGACTTCGCGCGGGAACTGTACCGCCGGCAGAACGTGACCGTGCTGCCCGGCAGCTTCCTGTCGCGCCCGGTCAGCGGCGGCGCTGCAGGCCTGCACACCGACCCCGGCGCCAATCACCTCCGCCTGGCGCTGGTGGCGCCGCTGGAGGACTGCATCGACGCCGCCCAACGCATTCGCACCTTCTGCGCCGGCCTGTGACCAACCGGCCCGCGCACGAGACACCATCCAATCGCATTCGCAGACACGAGGAACCCCGACGCCATGTCCGAACAGCAAGCCATCATCGAAGAGGCCTTCGAGCGCCGCGCCGACATCACCCCGCGCACGGTAGAAACCCTGGTGCGCGACGCCGTGCTCGACACCATCGACCGCCTGGACCGCGGCGAACTGCGGGTGGCGGAGAAACGCGACGGCGACTGGGTGGTCAACGACTGGGTCAAGAAGGCCGTGCTGCTGTCGTTCCGCATCGAGGACAACAGCTTCATCAAGGGCGGCTTCACCAATTACTACGACAAGGTGGCCTCCAAATACGCCGACACCAACTCGCGCGAGTTCCGCGAGGGCGGCGTGCGTGTGGTGCCGCCGGCCACTGCGCGACGCGGCGCCTACATCGCCCCCAGCTGCGTGCTGATGCCGTCCTACGTCAACATCGGCGCCTATGTGGACTCCGGCACCATGGTCGACACCTGGGCCACGGTCGGATCCTGCGCCCAGATCGGCAAGAACGTGCATCTGTCCGGCGGCGTCGGCATCGGCGGCGTGCTGGAGCCGGTGCAGGCGGCGCCGACCATCATTGAAGACAACTGCTTCATCGGCGCGCGCTCCGAGGTGGTCGAAGGCGTCATCGTCGGCGAGGGCGCAGTGCTCTCCATGGGTGTCTACATCGGCCAGAGTACCAAGATCTTCAACCGCGAGACCGGCGAGATCCTCTATGGCCGAGTCCCGGCCGGCGCCGTGGTGGTGCCCGGCAGCCTGCCCTCCAAGGACGGCAGCCACAGCCTCTACTGTGCGGTCATCATCAAACAGGTGGATGCCAAGACCCGCGGCAAGGTCGGCATCAACGAGCTGCTGCGCGACATCTGAACGCATGCATACCCTGTTCGGCATCCCCAACTGCGACACCATGAAAAAGGCCCGCCGCTGGCTCGACCAGCGGGGCATCGCCTATCGCTTCCACGACTACAAGCGGGCGGGCCTGGACGAGGCCACCCTGCGCGGCTGGGTGGCCGAACTCGGCTGGGAGGCGTTGCTCAACCGACGCGGGCAGATGTGGCGCAAGCTCGACCCCGAGGTGCGCGAGGCCATGGACGAGGAGACCGCCATCCGGGTCATGCTGGAGACGCCGTCCATCATCCGCCGTCCGCTCCTCGACACCGGCAGCACGCGCCATGTGGGCTTCTCCGAAGATACCTACAGCGCCCTGCTGGGTGCGGACGCCGCTGCGTCATCCGATGCCCCGTCGGCTGCATCGCACACGGCCGTGTCCGACACCGTTGCGCTGGCAAAGGCGCTGGTCAGCCGGCCGTCAGTGACGCCGGAGGACGCCGGCTGCCAGGCGTTGCTGTCCGAGCGGCTATCGGCGCTGGGCTTCCGGCTGGAGCCCATGCGCTTCGGTGAAGTCGACAACCTGTGGGCCAGACGCGGCGAGGACGGCCCGCTGTTCTGCTTCGCCGGACACACCGACGTGGTGCCGCCAGGTGCGCTGGAGGAATGGACCAGCGATCCGTTCGACCCGCAGATTCGCGACGGCCTGCTGTACGGCCGCGGCGCCTGCGACATGAAGGGCTCGCTGGCGGCGATGATCACCGCCACGGAGGCCTTCGTGGCCGCCCACCCGAAGCACCGCGGCTCCATTGCCTTCCTGCTCACCAGCGACGAGGAAGGACCCGCCAAAGACGGCACCGTGCGGGTGGTCGAGACCCTGTCAGCCCGGGGCGAGCAGATCGACTACGCCCTTGTGGGCGAGCCGTCCAGCCACAGCCGGCTCGGCGACACCGTGAAGAACGGCCGGCGCGGCAGTCTGAACGCGACCCTGCGCATTCGCGGCAAGCAGGGGCACGTGGCCTACCCGCACCTGGCCGACAACCCGATCCACCGCGCGGCCCCGGCGTTGCATGCACTGGCGACGGAGGTCTGGGACCGGGGCAACGACCACTTTCCGCCGACCAGCTTCCAGATCTCAAACCTGACAGCGGGCACCGGTGCCGACAATGTCATTCCGGGCGAACTGCGGGTGGTGTTCAACTTCCGCTTTTCCACCGAGCTGTCGCCGGAGCAGATCCAGCAGCGGGCGGAGGCGATCCTGGATGCCCACGGCCTGGACTACGAGATCACCTGGCGGCTGTCCGGGCGACCCTTCCTCACGCCCACTGGCGCGCTGCTGGACGCCGCCCGCGCCGCCATCCGCGAGACCACCGGCCATGACACCACAGCCTCCACTGCCGGCGGCACCTCGGACGGCCGCTTCATCGCCCCCACCGGGGCGCAGGTGCTGGAGCTGGGCCCGATCAACGCCACCATCCACAAGGTGGACGAGTGCGTGGGCTGCGCAGAGCTGGACGACCTGTCGCGCATCTACACCGGCATCCTGACCCGGCTGCTGACCTGATGGTCGCCTGCCGGGGCGGCTAGGCCGGACCGGCGCTGTCGGGCAGGACGATGTTCAGTTCCAGCACCTCCTGGTCGCCCTCCTGCTCGTAGTTGACCGAGACCGCGTCCATATCCACCTGGACGTACTTGCGGATCACGTCCAGGATCTCCTGCTTGAGTTTCGGCAGATAGGACGGCCGGTCCCGGGCTGCGCGGTCGTGCGCCACCAGGATCTGCAACCGCTCCTTTGCGACCGACGCGGAGCCCTTGCCGCGCCTTGAACTGCGAAAGTAGTCGATCAGCCCCACGAAATCACCCCCCGAACAGTCGGTTGAACAGTCCCTTTTTTTCCGGCTCCAGGAAGCGCATCGGCAATTCCTCGCCCAGATAGCGCGACACCATGTCGTCGTAGGCCTGCCCGGCGTCGGTGTTCTTGTCCAGGATCACCGGATTGCCCGCATTGGAGGCATTCAGCACCGCCTGTGAATCCGGGATGACGCCGAGCAGCTTCAGCGACAGGATCTCCTGCACATCGTCCACGCTCAGCATCTCGCCGCGGGCGACGCGTTCGGGCGCGTAGCGCGTCAGCAACAGATGCTCGCGGATCGGCTCCTCGTTCTGCTCGGCGCGACGCGACTTGCTGGACAGGATCCCCAGCATGCGGTCGGAGTCCCGCACCGACGACACCTCGGGGTTGGTCACCACCACCGCGTCATCGGCATAGTACATGGCCATGGTCGCGCCATGCTCGATACCGGCGGGGGAGTCGCAGACGATGTAGTCGTGTCCCTTGCTCAGTTCCTCCAGCACCTTGCCTACGCCTTCGGTGCTCAGTGCGTCCTTGTCCCGGGTCTGGGAGGCTGGCAACACGAACAGGCCGTCGCAACGCTTGTCGCGGATCAGGGCCTGGTTCAGGTTGGCCTCGCCGTTGATCACGTTGACAAAATCGTAGACCACCCGCCGCTCGCAGCCCATGATCAGGTCCAGATTGCGCAGGCCAACGTCGAAGTCAATGACGACGGTGCGATGCCCGCGCTGGGCCAGGCCCATGGCCATCGCGGCCGCCGTGGTAGTTTTGCCCACGCCCCCCTTGCCCGAGGTGATGACGATGATTCTGGCCAAGTTGTCTCTCCCAAAGCCATTCGCTTGAGTTGGTCGATTGAGTAGTTGGCGGCACGGCCGAGCACCGCGTCGCTGTGGTGCGCCCTGCCGACGGGCGGCTTTGGCGCGCGGTAGTTACATCGGCTCGATGCGCAGCACTTCGTGGTCCAGGAAGACCTGCACCCGCCGCCCTTTCAGCTCCGGCGGAATGTTCTCGCTGACCCGGTAATGTCCGGCGACGGAGACCAGTTCTGCCTGCAGGTCCTGACAGAAGATCCGGGCCTGGGTATCACCCTTGAGCCCGGCGATGACGCGCCCCCGCAGCGGCGCGTAGATATGGATGTTGCCGTCGGCCATCAGCTCGGCGCCGGAACTCACCGGCGCGACGATGGTCAGGTCGCCGCCGGCGGCATAGACCCGCTGTCCGGAGCGGATGGGGTGATCGATCAGCAGCGAGCCTCGGGATGGCGACGCCTCCGCCGGACCCGAATCACCCGTGGCCGCCTTCGCCCTGGCCGCATCAGCCATGCCGCCCGCAATCGCCGGACCCGCCGACGGCGGCGGCACATCATGCATGGCAGCCTCAGCAGCGTCGCTGCGCCGTCGCGATCCATGGTCCTCGCTCAGAACGGCAAGTTCCATGGCCTGGGCCGCTTCGTTCTGGCCGCTGCTGCCGCCACGCACCCCCACCGGAATCATACCCAGCCCACGCAACAGGCCCACCAGTTGCGGAAAGCCCACATCGTCATCCACACCGGCCAGGGCCGCCAGATCGATCACCACCGGGGTGTTGCGAAAGAACCCCGGCGCCTGCTCGACCTTTGGCTGCAACTGCGCCTCCACCGCCTCCATGTCCAGGTCCAGCAACCGGATCACCGGCAGGGTGAAGGCTGCGGCCTTGAGCTCGAAGGCCGGGGCCGGGTCTGCGGTGCCGGCCAACCCCGGGCCGGCGCTGAGTGATGGTGGAACGGGCATGACGGAGGCCTGTCAGAAAGTCGAAAGAGCGCCGGCAAGGATTGCGGGCAAGCGGCGCATGCTAACCGTAAACGCCGGATGCGAAAAGTCCCGATAGCCCGCCAGCGGCGCACAAGGGCCCCCGGGGGGATGCTGTCTCAGCCCGGCGGCCACTGCATCGGGCGTCCGCCGAGCAGGTGCACATGCAGGTGGTAGACGGTCTGCCCTGCCCCCGCGTTGCAGTTGATCACCGTGCGATAGCCGGCGGCGGCAATGCCCTCCTGTTCGGCGATCCGGGCCGCGGCCAGGAACATCCGCCCGATCAGGGCCGCATCCGCCTCCTCGACGTGATTCAGCGTCGGGATCGGCTTTCGCGGGATGATCAGGATGTGCGTCGGCGCCTGGGGGCTGAGGTCACGAAAGGCAACCAGATCGTCGTCCTGGTAGACGATGTCCGCTGGGACCTCGCCGCTGGCGATCTTGCCGAAAATGGTATCGGACATGGGGTTTGGACTCCGGGTCTTGGGCTAGCAGTCAAAGGAGCAACAGCATCGGCGCTGATGGTCACAGGTGTGTGCGCCCGGCGAAGGCGTGCGCCAGGGTGCCGCCATCCACCAGTTCCAGTTCACCGCCCAGAGGCACGCCGTGGGCGATCCGCGTGATCCGCACCGGGCTGCCCTCGGCAATGCCGGTGATATAGTGCGCCGTGGCGCTGCCCTCCACCGTGGGGCTGATCGCCAGAATCGCCTCGCTGACACCGCCCTCGTGCAGGCGGTGGCGCAGCAGGTCCAGATGCAGTTCCTCCGGGCCGATGCCGTCCAGCGGCGACAGTCGACCGCCGAGCACAAAGTAGAGACCGCGGTAGTCCGTGGCCTGTTCGATGGCGGCGATGTCTGAGGGCTGTTCCACCACGCACAGCAGGCTGGCATCACGTTTGGGACTGGCACAGGTGGCACAAAGCGCATGCTCGCTGAGGGTGCGGCATTGTCGGCAGCGGCCGATGCGCTCCATCGCCTCGGCCATGACACGGGCCAGGTGGCGGCCCGCGTCACGGTCACGCTGCAGCAGATGGAAGGCCATCCGCTGGGCGGATTTCGGACCGACGCCCGGCAGGCAGCGCAGCGCCGCGACGAGTTCGTTGAGCAGGCCCGGATTGGACACGCGACACCCGTGCGGGATCAGAAGGGCAGCTTCATGCCCGGCGGCAGCGGCAAGCCGGCCGTCAGGTCAGCCATGCTTTCCTTGGTGCGATCGCCGACCCGACGCACGGCGTCGTTGATGGCGGCCACCACCAGGTCCTCCAGCATGTCCTTGTCGTCCGTCAGCAGCGACGGATCGATCTCCACGCGTCTGGCCTCGTGCCGGCAGGTCATGGTCACCCGCACCATGCCGCCACCGGACTCGCCGGTGACCTCTTCCTTGCCCAGGCGCTCCTGCGCCTCCTTGAGTTCTTCCTGCATCTTCTGCGCCTGCTTCAGCATGCCGCCCAACGCACCTTTCATCGGATCTACCTCACTGTTCGCCGTTGTCTGCCGATTGATGATCGCCGTGGCCGGACGCTCCGGTCAGGGCCTGTCCTGTTAGCCGTCGCCCGCCGCGCGCAGGGTGCCGGGGATCCAGCGTGCGTCGAACAGCCCCATCAGCAGGGCCGCCGGTCCGTCCTGGTGCAGCAGTGCCTCGGCCTGCGCCTGGCGCTCGGCAGCGTCCCTGGCCCGCCGCAGCGCCGGCGTCTCGCCGATTGCCTGAGCCGGCCCGTTTCCGGTCGCATCGCCGGGCACGGCCCCGGCCGATTCGTCTGACGCCCCAACGAGCGCACCCTTGGATGCTCCCCCGGGTGCGCCACTGGAAGTTCCCGCCGATGCGCCGCTGGATGCTCCCCCGGGCGCACCGGTGGACGCTCCGCCGGACGTGCGTCCGGCCGCCGGGCCATGCCCTTTGCCGGGGGCGCCCCTGGCCGCCGCCGGCTGCTCGATCAGCAGTTCGACAGCACCGCCCAGCGCCGCGGCCAGGCCGTCGCGCAGGCGCTGCTCGGCCCCGGCATTGCGCAGATTGGCCGCGCCTTCGTCCAGGGCAAGTCGCAGTCGGTGACCATCCCAGGCGACCAGGGCGCAATGTTCTGCCAGTTGCCGCGCCAGGCCGCCCACGTCCAGCGCGGCGACCAGGGCGTGCCAGTCCTCGGCGCTCGCCAGCCGAGCCGGACGGGCTGTGGCAGGAACCGAGGGTTCGGGCGCCGCTGCCGGGGTTTCTGCCACCGCGTCGAGCCGGAGCGATGCTGCAGACACCGCATGGGGATCTGCCGGAGCCGCGCTCCTTTTCGCGGACGACGGGCCGCCGGCATCGCCGGTCGACCCGGGTTTCCGGGGCTGCGGCGAGGGCGTCGGCCGCCCCGATCCGCCAGCGTCCCCGGAACCGCCAGAACCGGCAGATGGGCCACCGCCGGCGGGGTCTGCCGGCCGGAAGGCCAGCGCCCGCAACAGCACCATTTCCAGCCCCGTGCGCGGCTCTGGTGCCAGCGGCAAATCCTGGCGACCCGTCAGCAAGATCTGATAATAGAGCTGGACGTCTTCCGCCGGCAGACGCTGCGCCAGCACCGCCAGCCGGTCGTGGTCCGGGTCATCCGCGGCCAGGGTCCGGGGCACCTGCTGGGCCAGCGCAAGCCGGTGCAGCAGGTCGATCAGGTCAGACAGCACGCCGGCGAAATCCGGCGTCAGCTCGGCGATGCGCCCGACCTCCGCCAGCACCCGCGCGCCGTCACCATCGGCCAGTGCGTCCACCAGATTCAGGGCCAGATCGCCGCTGCGGGTGCCGAGCATCGCACGGGTGTCGTCCGCCCCCACGCGGCCGCCGCCGAAGGCGATCGCCTGGTCCAGCAGGCTCAGGCCGTCGCGCATGCTGCCGTCCGCCGCCCGGGCCAGCAGGGCCAGCGCGGCGTCATCGAACTGGATGGCCTCCGCGGACAGGACCTGGCGGAAGCGCTCCGCGATCTGCTCAGGCAACAGACGCTTGAGATTGAACTGCAGGCAGCGCGACAGCACCGTTGCCGGCAGCTTCTGCGGATCCGTGGTGGCCAGCACGAACTTGACGTGCTCCGGCGGCTCTTCCAGCGTCTTGAGCAGCGCGTTGAAGCTGCTGCCGGAGAACATGTGCACCTCGTCGATCAGGTACACCTTGCTGCGGCCCCGCACCGGCGCGAAGGGCACATTGTCGAGCAGCTCGCGGGTCTGGTCCACCTTGGTCCGGGAGGCCGCGTCCACCTCGATCAGGTCGACGTAGCGTCCCTGATCGATCTCGCGGCAGGTAGCGCAGACGCCGCAGGGCGTGGGTCCTACCCCCTGCTCGCAATTGAGCGCCTTGGCCAGGATGCGCGCCAGCGTGGTCTTGCCGACCCCGCGCGTACCGGTGAACAGGTAGGCGTGATGCACCTGCCCCCGCTCCAGGGCGTTGACCAGCGCACGGACCACATGCTCCTGCCCGACCAGGTCAGCGAAGGTGCGTGGCCGCCATTTCCGCGCCAGGACCTGATAGGTCATGGTCGGGCGTGACGTGCGTTGGGCAGGAGGGTCGACATGCGCGCAAGTTTACCGCAGGCCGCGGCTGTCTGTCGGGCCGAGGGAAGGCCGATGACCGGAATATGGGCGGCGAACCCTGCCAGCCACATCTCGGCACACACGACCACCGCTGCGGCTGCTCCCTTCCGGGCCTGACCGGGTTCACGGCTTTGTGTTGCGAGGGGACCGGCAGGGCCCACCATAACGTGTTATCGCCGGTTCAAGGCGGTGGTCGGACCTGAGTGCTCAGACCTGAGGTGCCGTGCCGTGCGACATAGGCAGGCGAAGATACCAGAGGCTGTTCAGGGACACAACCGTGGAATCCGCCCGGCAGCCGATCGCGTATACTGCTTAGCCGAGCCACCGGCATCCATCCACGGCATGACACATCCGCGTTCTCTATCGCCCCCCCTGATCGCCCCGTTTTGCGGCCTGCGCCCGACGCCCGACATTGCCGGCGCGGTGATCGCGCCACACTATGATGTGATGGATACGGTCGAGGCCCGTGCCTTCGCGAAAGAGCGCCCCTGGAGCTTTCTGCACCTGTCCCGGGCCGGGATCGATCTGCCCGCCGGCACCAATCCGCACGCAGCCCAGGCCTACGCCCAGGCGGCCGCGCAGTTCCTGCACATGCGTGCGGTCGGCGTACTGCGGGCCGACCCCGCCCCCTGCTACTACGTCTATCGGGCAACGCGGGGCGCGCAGGTGCAGACGGGGTTGGTGCTGGCCGCCTCGGTGGAGGCGTATCAAGAGGGACGCATCCGCCGCCATGAACTCACGCTGGCGGCCAAGGAAGACGACCGCGTGCGCCAGATCGAGGCACTCGATGCCCAGACTGCCCCGGCCTTCCTGCTGCATCGGCGCAGCCCCGCCATCGACGACCTGCTGGCCCAGATCACTGAACACCCGCCCGCGCTGCAGGCCGAAGCGCCCGATGCGGTTCGGGATCCGAAAAGAGACCAGCACGGCGACCGCGTGCAACACCAGCTCTGGGTGGTCGACCAGCCGGAGCAGATCGCGCAACTGACGGCCGCCTTCGAGGCCCAGCCCCGGCTCTACATCGCCGACGGCCACCATCGCACCGCGGCAGCAGCCCGCATTGCTGACGGTCGCGCTCAAGCGGCATTGGGCAACCGCAGCGCCCATGGACACTGGAAGCGCTTCCTGGCAGTGAGTTTTCCCGCGGATGCGCTGCAGATCCTGGCGGTGCATCGACTGGTGCGAGACCTGAACGGCCTAAACCCCACGACCTTTCTGCGCCGCATCGCCGAGCGCTTCGACGTGACGCCGAGCGAGACCGCGGTCTTGCCCGAGGCACCGGGCCTGTTCGGCCTGTATCTGGATCAGCGCTGGTATCGCCTGCGACTGCACGCGGGCCGCATCCCGCACCGGGGCTCCCAGGCCGACCCGGTGGCACGGCTCGATGTCCGCCTGCTGCAGGACCAGCTGCTGCAACCGGTGCTGGGCATCGAAGACCCGCGGCAGGATCCCCGGCTCGATTTCGTCGGCGGCATCCGCGGGCTCGAAGGGCTGATCCGGCCCGTGGACCAGGGCCGCATGCGGGCCGCCTTCGCGCTCCATCCGGCCAGCCTGGAAGACCTGATGGCGGTTGCCGACGCCGGCCTGACCATGCCCCCGAAATGCACCTGGTTCGAAACCAAGCTGGTGGACGGCCTGGTCAGCCTGCCCCTTGACCTGGCCATCACCCGGGACATGCCTGACGCCGACACCTGGCATGCCCCCTCGCCGGCGCGGCACCCCATGGACGCAATATCCATGTCCGGTCCCGCATGAACCTGTCTCTGTATATGGTGATGCTGGCCATCAGCCTGACCGCCGTCGCCATGATGGCCGCGGCGGGGGATACTGGAGGCCGGTCGCGAGCGCTTCGATCTGTTCGGCATGCTGGTCATCGCCCTCAGCGCCGCCCTCGGCGGCACCCTGCGCGACCTGCTGCTAGATAGAGTGACCCATTAGGAAAATGCTGATCAACATCCTGCCGGCACTGCTTGTCCTTGTTCTCTGCGGACTCCCGGGCACGACCATGGCTACCGAAGAACCCGTCTACACCGTCCTGCGCACGACTCCGGAATTCGAATTGCGCCGCTATCCGCCCCTGCGCCTTGCCGAGGTGGAGGTCCGCGGCGGCTTCGACTCGGTCGGCGGCGAGGCCTTTCGCCTCTTGGCCGGCTATATCTTCGGCGACAATCAGGGCAACACCAGGATCGACATGACCGCGCCTGTGACCCAACGGCCGGGATCAGCACCCAGCATTGGTGAGCGCATCGCCATGACCGCCCCGGTGACCCAGCGCCCGGCCACTCGGGAACCGGATCGGGACCCGGCTCGTGATCAGCCTGCGGATGGCGAACAGGCGACGGCTGCGGATCAGGCGGATGAGGCCTATGTGGTCAGTTTCATCATGCCCGCCGAGTACGACACTCTGGCCAGCCTGCCGCGGCCCAACAACCCCAGAGTGACCCTGCGCGAGGCACCCGCCCGCGTCATGGCGGTGCGCCGCTACAGCGGCGGCTGGCGCGAGGACCGTTACCAAGAACAGGAGGCAAACCTGCTCGCCGCGGTACAGGCAGCGGGCCTGACCACACGCGGCCCGCCGGTCTACGCCCGCTACAACTCCCCCTTCTCCCTGCCCGTCTTCCGCCGCAACGAGGTCATGATCGAGGTCGCGTCCGAGCCTGCGTCCGACGGAGAGTAAAAGACTGCGCCCGCGCTTCGGGGTCCGGGTTTCTGTCCGCAAGCCCCCTGGGTTACCATGAGGTCAGACCGACGTTTCAGAGACCAGCCAGGGGGTGCCCATGCAGGACAACAACGACCAGCTCGCCGAGCAACCGGGATGGCTCCGGCTCGATGTCCATCCCTGGGTGTTCTTCATCTCGGCAGGGATCATCGTTCTCTTTGTCGTGCTCACCATCTTCTTCGAGAACCGCGTCGATAACCTGTTCACGCTGGTACAGACCAGGGTCTCGACCTATGCCGGCTGGTTCTTCGTCGGCACCATGAACGTCATCCTCATCTACGTGATCTCGCTGCTACTCGGACGCTTCGGCGACATCCGCCTCGGCGGTGAGGGCGCCAAGCCGGAGTTTTCCACCCTGGGCTGGTTCGCGATGCTGTTCAGCGCCGGCATGGGCATCGGTCTGCTGTTCTACGGGGTTGCAGAGCCGATGTTCCACTACGTGGCCTCGCCGCTCGCCGAGCCCGGCACCCCGGAGGCGGCCCGGGTGGCGATGGATCTGACCTTCCTGCACTGGGGGCTGCATCCCTGGGCCATCTACGCGCTGGTCGGCCTGTCGCTGGGCTTCTTCGCCTTCAATAAGGGGTTGCCGCTGTCGATCCGCTCGGTGTTCTATCCGCTGCTGGGCGAGCGTATCTACGGCCCGATCGGCAATGTCATCGACATCATGGCCACGGTCGCGACCATGTTCGGCGTCGCCACCTCACTCGGCCTGGGCGTGCAGCAGGTCAACGCCGGACTCAGCCATCTGCTGGACTTCATCCCGCAGAACGCCGTGGTCCAGCTCGGCCTGATCGCCGCCATCACTGCGCTTGCAACCTGGTCGGTGGTACGCGGCCTGGATGCCGGCATCAAGCGGCTCAGTCAGCTGAACGTGATCATCGCTGCGGCCCTGATGTTCTTCGTGCTGTTGCTCGGCCCCAGCCTGTTCATCCTGAATGCCTTCATCGAGAACATCGGTATCTACCTGCAGCATCTGCCGTCGCTGAGCACCTGGAACGAGACCTATGACGACGCCGACTGGCAGAACGGCTGGACCGTGTTCTACTGGGGCTGGTGGATCGCCTGGTCGCCGTTCGTCGGCATGTTCATCGCCCGCGTCTCCTACGGGCGCACCATTCGCGAGTTCGTCAAGGGCGTGCTGCTGGTGCCGACGCTGATCACCTTCATGTGGATGACCACCTTCGGCGACACCGCCCTGCACATCGAGATGCTGGGCGACGGCGGCCTGGCCAAGGCGGTGCAGGAGAACATCCCGGTCTCGCTGTTCGTGATGCTGGAGAGCCTGCCGTGGAGCGCGGTCACCTCGGTGATTGCCATCGTCGTCATCGTGACCTTCTTCGTCACCTCCTCGGACTCGGGCTCGCTGGTCATCGACATCATCACCGCCGGCGGTAACACGGAGCCGCCGGTGATCCAGCGGGTGTTCTGGGCCGTCACCGAGGGCGCCGTCGCCGCGGCGCTGCTGCTGGGCGGCGGCCTGGTGGCGCTGCAGACCGCGGCCATCTCCACCGGACTGCCATTCGCCATCATCCTGCTGGGCATGTGCTGGTCGCTGCACCTGGGGCTGGTGCACTACAAGACCGGTCAGGGTTTCGAACTCAGCCTGCAGGACTACGAGGGCCCCGAGTTCCGCACCCATGCCACCCGCAAGATGCCGACCTTCGGCCGGCGTCAGTTCTGGATGCGCGGGCGCTGACGCCGCCCGTGATGATCGCTTTGTCCGCGCCGATCAGGGCGCTCGCTTGACAGGAGGACACACCATGTTGCAAGGCACCAGTCAGAAATTCCGCGGTGGCTGCCTGATGCTGGTCCGCGATAACGCGGGTGCGGTGGACTTCCTTGGCACGGCCTTCGTGGTGCATCCGCAGGGCTACCTGCTCACCGCCGCGCACCTGGTCGCCAATCCGGACGGCCTGCGCGTGGTTCCAACCTCGAGCGGCGGTGAATTCCAGCCAATCAGCTTCGATCGCGTGGCGGCGATGGCGGTGACTGTGGCACAGCGCGACACCGCGCACGACGTCGCGCTGCTGAAGATCGATCAGGATCTGGAAATCAGCGTGCCGGATGACTTCCTCGGCAGCGGCGAGAACGTGCTGCCGGGCGCAACGGTGGTGAGCCTGGGCTATTCCTTTGGCCATGATCAGATCCACACCCCACTGACGGTGGGCGGCTTCGCATCGGCCAAGATCCGTTCCTACAACGACACCCGCCTGATCCTGTTCGACAACATGGTGCAGAACGGCGACATCGGCGGGCCCTTGATCCATGTCGCCGACGGCCATGTGGTGGGCATCATCAGCGGCCGCTTCGAGCCCGCCGACGTGGTGCGCGACAGCGCCGAATGGGAACGCCGTCCGGCCCGCGAAACCAACATCTCGTTCGCGGTCGACATCGACTACGGCACCGCGCTGATGCAGGCCGAAGGGCTTTTCGAGCACGGCTAGCAAGACCAACGGATACGGGCACGCCCCTGTATACTTCGCTTGCTGTCTGCGGATATTTTCCAGCCACATAAAGTGGCTTCATACCGCAGCCCGCTATCTTCCCGACCGTGCGGCCCTTCGCCGCACGACACATCCAGGCGGGCCTGTACCTGTGTCCATGAACAGCATCCATACGATGATCCCGTAGAACATGCTGATGATTGGCGTTGTGGGGGATGTCCTCATTCAAGGAAAGTCGCCAAGATCCCGATGCCCGTGGGTTGTTGGGGTTCCTTCGTCACCCCAACCTACGCGGGTTGGCACATGCAGCACCGTAGGTTGGGGTGAGGCACGAACCCCAACATTATGTGCACGACCACACGGCTCCTCCCCGAAATCGCCCACCGCATCTTCCCGCACACCCCAATCTTTCGTCACATCTCCGCGCCGCAGATCACGATGAAATGTCGAATAAGGCCAATCGACAGCGCGATTCACATAGCCATGCTTGACGGGGTTGTAGTGGATGTAATCGACATGCCCAGCGAGATCGCGCTCGTCGCGAATCAGATGTTCCCAGAAGCGCCGCTGCCAGATACCGCGTTCGCCCTTCCGCGCGCGGCTGGAGCGGATGCGCTCCTCCTTCGGGATGCGCCGTGAGAACCCCGCCTTGATCAGTCCCCACCGCGTCGCGTAATCGGCATCGCCCCCCGGCAAGGTCCAGACGGCATGCAGATGATCTGGCAACACCACCCAGGCGACGATCATAAACGGATGCGCACGCCGAACATCCCGCACCACCGCGCGAAGGTCCGCGATCCGGTGGACCAGCAAATGCGCCGAGCGGTCCGCCAGGTTGACCGTGAAGAAATAGCTGGCGCCTGGAATAACGGCACGACGATAGCGCATTAGCGTGGTAGCCCAGACCGGTCGGTATTCATTGCCATTGGACCGATCACGCCGCACCATGCCGATCGACGTAGGTTGGGGTGAGGCACGAACCCCAACGTGTGCGATGATCGTGCCGGCTTGTTTAACATTGGGTTGCTCACCACATGACCGAACGCGTCTTTCATTGAATGCCCGTGGTTTGTTGGGGTTCCTTCGTCACCCCAACCTACAGGGCGACGCGACCACAAACAGCGAGCATTGATCGCCATCCGAGCGGTCGCGCCCCACCCCGTACCGCAGCATGCCGATCGACGTAGGTTGGGGTGAGGAACGAACCCCAACGTGTGCGATGATCGTGCCGGCTTGTTTAACATTGGGCTGCTCACCACATGACCGAACGCGTCTTTCATTGAATGCCCGTGGTTTGTTGGGGTTCCTTCGTCACCCCAACCTACGCGGGCTGCCGGTCAGGCTCCGGACCGGCAGCCCGACCCGAGCGCCAAGTCCCTCAGCCCTGCGCCGAATACACCACCCTGCCCTCCTTCAGGGTCTGCACGACCTTGAGGTCCCGGATGGTCATGGGATCCACCGTCATGGGGTCACCGGACAGCAGCACCATGTCTGCCAGCTTGCCGACCTCCAGCGTGCCCTTGCGGTCTTCCTGAAAGTTCTGCCAGGCGGCATCCGCGGTGATGGCGCGGAAGGCCTCGAAGGGCGTCAGCTTCTGCTCCGGACCCAGCTCCTTGCCGCTGGTGGTCACCCGGTTGATGGCCGACCAGGCGACGTTGAGCATGCTGATGCCGGCCACCGGGGCATCGTGATGCAGACTGATCTTGAGCTTGCGATCCAGGGCCGAGCGGGCGGGGTCGATCCGGCTGGCGCGTGCCGGCCCGAGGAACTGGTCGCGATGGCGATCTCCCCAGAAATAGACGTGGATCGGGAAGAACGAGGGGGTCATCCCCTGGCGGGCGAGGGTATCGAGCTGATCGTCGCGCATGGTCTGGGCATGGATCACGGTAGAGCGCAGATCCGGCCGCGGCTTGTCCTTGCGCACCGTCTCCACCGCCTTGAGCAGCATGTCCGTGGCCGCGTCCCCGTTGGTATGGGCCTGGAACTGGATGCCGCTCGCATCGCAGCGACTGATCCAGGAGACCAGCTGCTCCTGGGTCATGTTGGCGTAGCCACGAAAGTCTTGCCCGGTGGTCGTCGGGGACTGGCTGCCGCCGGTCTGGGTCTCCTGGTTGTCGGCGCTGATGAACAGCCGCTCCGCCGGACCCGTGTTGCACTTGTCGGTCATCGGCGCGGTGTCACCAGGCTGCACATAGTAGGGCTCGCTGAGGTACGCGGTGTAGCCCTGGATCGAGCCATCCACGACGAACTTGATCCCGCCCAGGCGCAGACGTCCATGGCTCATGCCCGGGTTGGCGGCGATGCGTGAAAAGGTATCGTCGTCGACCGCCTCGTACAGCGGCCAGGTGATCACGTCGATGGGCATCAGGCCCTGCTCGTCCATGTGCGACAGCAGGTTCCAGGTGCCCTGGAAGGTGGCGCAGTCCTGCGCGGTGGTGATGCCGGCCTCGGCATAACGCTCCAGCCCCTGGGTGATCAGCGTCATGGCCTGCTCCGGCGTGGGCATGGGCAGGTGGCGGCCGGCCAGCATCATGGCGTTCTCTTCCAGCACGCCGTTGGGCGTCTGGCTGCCGGGCTCGCGCTGGATCACGCCGCCCTTGGGATCCGGCGTGTCCGCCGTGATGTCGCAGGCCTCCATCATCCGGCTGTTGCCGGTCATCAGATGGCAGGAGATGTGCACCAGCAGGATGGGATGGTCGGTGGAGACCGCGTCCAGGTCCTCGCGGGTGGGATGGCGCTTCTCCTCGATGCCGGTGTCATCGTAGCCCCAGCCAATGACCCATTGTCCGGGTTTGAGATCCTTCTCCTTGATCCAGTCGCGCAGGATGCGCTGGATGTCGGCGATGGACCCGGCCTCGCCGATGGGCTTGGGATCGAGGTTGGCGGTGGAAAATTTCACCGACTGCAATGCCACATGGGAATGCGGGTCGAAGAAGCCGGGCATCAGGGTCTTGCCGGCGAGGTCGATCATCCGGGTGTCGTCACCGCGGGTGGCCATGACCTCCTGCAGGCTCCCGGTGGCCAGGATGCGCCCGCCGGCCACGGCCAGCGCCTCCGGCTGATCGTCCTCGCTGACCATGGTGCGGATGGGGCCGCCGAAATAGATGGTCTCGGCCCGGGTGCCCTCGAGCAGTGGCGTCTCCGCCGCCGCGGCCAGGCCGCCGAAGGCCATCAGCCCGCCCAGGGCACCGAGCCCCTTGATGAACCCCCGACGGCTCAGCTCCAGTCCGGCACTTTCGATCATGTCGACGAACAGCGCCGGCGTGCAGTCACAGCCCTCCGAATGGGAATGGTCACAGTGGGTGTCGTGGGCGTGATGGTGCTTGGCCATGGTATCGATGTCTCAGGGTGGCAGGAGATGGGTTAGCGCTGACTCCGTTGCGCGCGACGTCCTGTTTTTTTGAATCCAAGGCTTCCACATGTGTGAGTACATTGCAACTCACGACATCGATCCCTGGATATAAGCGGCCTATGGGTCCGCATCAGGCGCCTCGCCATGGCGCAGCATCAGGCTCAACCCGATCAGGCCCAACACCAGCAGCACCAGGAAGGCGATGAATATGCCCCAGCCAAAGCCCTGGTACAGGAACCCCGGCAGGAAGGACCCCAGCGCGCCGCCGGCATAATAGGAAGACACGTAGAGGCCGTTGACCAGGCCCTTGCGATCCCGCTCCAGGTGGTTGAGAAAGGCCGAGAGCACGCTGTGCAGCGTGAACATGCCGGCGGCGAACACCAACATCGACAGGTAGGCGTACTGGTTGCCCGGCAGGGCGAAGGCGGCGGTGCCGAGCAGATAGACCAAACTTCCGGCGACCAGGGTACGGCGCTCACCGCCGAACAGCCGGATCAGGCGTAGCGAGAACAACGCGACCACCACGCCGATCAGATAGCCGGTATAGACCAGCGCGATGGCGCTCTGGGAGATCTCCGGGTCGTTGTCGCGCATGTGAAACGGCAGGAAATTGAGCACGGCCGCAAACACGAAGAACAGCAGAAAGGCGCTGAGCAGCCCTTCGGCATAGACCGGCCGGCGCGCCAGCTGGCGGATCTCTGCAAAACGAACCCGGCCGAGGCGCAATCGGCTGTCGGAGGCCAGGCGCGTGGTCAGTACCGTTGCCAACAGGGCGGCGCCCGCCCAGAACAGGAAGGCCGCCTGCCAGTCGAACAGGTCGGTCATCACCCCGCTGAGCGCGCGCCCGCTGAAACCGCCGGCGATGGTCGCGGCGATGTAGATGGTGATGTTGCGGCGGGTCCTTTGCGGGCCGCCGGCGGACGAGCTGTAGGTCATCAAGGCGGTGAGAATGGCCGGCAGCACCATCCCTTCGAAGGTGCGCAGGGCAAAGAACAGCGGGTAATCCGGCCCGAGGCTCAGGGTGAACTGCGCCAGCGTCAGCACGCTGAAGCCGAGGATCAGCATGTGCTTGCTGGAGACGTGTTCCAGCACATAGCCGTAGACCAGCGGCCCCAGCGCCAGGGGGACCAGCGTCGTGGTGGTCAGCAGCGCCGTCTCGCCCAGGGGCCGGCCCCACTCCTCGGCCAGGAGCGGCAGCAGAGGCTGCGGGGCATAGAGCACGGCGACCGCAACCAGGGTGCAGTAGATGACGATGGCAAGGTTGCGAACGCCCATGGCACATCCAAGGCAGGGAAAAACCCTGCAGTATATGGCCTGGTCGTTACCGCCGTCTCCCGGGAAGGCGTGGCGCAGGACAAATCAGGCAGGAGCGTCAACCTCGTGCGCTGACTGGGGCACCGGCGGCAGTCTGAGCGACAGCAGAAAGGCGGCGAGCACGAAGCCCGCCGACCACCACAGACACCCGGTCAGCCCCTGGGTCTGGTAGATGAGCCCCGACAGCACCGTGCCGGCGAGACGCCCGCCGGCGTTGGCCATGTAGTAGAAGCCGACGTTCATGGACACCTTCTGGAAGTCCGAGTAGGCCAGGATCAGGTAGGAATGCACGGCGGAGTTGATCGCGAACACAATGCCGAAGAACACCAGCCCGGCAACCAGCACCAGCCCCTGAATCTCCGCCGCGGACGCATCGGCAAGCCAGCCGAAGGCGGTCGCGGCCTCATCGCTCCATTGGGCCGCCAACGCCGGTCCGTGGGTCATGCCCAGCGCAATGCCGGCCGGGATCAGCGCCAGCACCAGCGCCCAGACACGCGCCGTGCTCCCGCCCGGACCCGCCCCATGACGGCCACGGCGCAGCAGCGCCGGCGCGCTGGCCTGGACCACGCCGTAGCCGATGACCCACAGCGCCAGGAAGCCGCCCACCTCGGTGAAGGACCAGCCGAGCACGTCGTACAGGAACACCGGCAGCGCCACGACGAACCAGACATCGCGCGCGCCGAACAGAAAGAACCGCGCGGCCGACAGCCAGTTGACCGCCGGGGTGTTGGAGAACACCTGGGTGAACCGCGCCTTCTCCTTGAGCTTGCCGACACCCGACGGCAGCAGCAGCGCCGTGATCACTAGCACTACGAGCAGCACGCCCGCGAGCACGAAGAGCGCGCCGCGGAAGCCGATGCCCTGCAGCAGCGCCGCGCCGACGAAGAAGCCCGCGCCCTTCAGGGCATTCTTGGAGCCCGTGAGCACCGCGACGTACTTGAACAGCCTGGACTCGGCCGCCGCGCCCTGGCCCGTGAGGGACTTCACCGAGGCCTTGGCCGACATCTTGTTCAGGTCCTTGGCGATGCCCGACAGCGCCTGGGCGGCCATCACATAGGCCACCGACAGCCAGGGATCAGGCACCGTGAGCATGAGCAAGGCCGCCACCTGCAGGCCCATGCCGATGTGCATGGTCAGGTTCAGCCCGATGCGCGCCCCGAGCCAGCCGCCGACCAGGTTGGTGACGATGCCGAAGACCTCGTAGAAGAGGAACAGCATCGCCACCTCGAACGGCGAGTAGCCGAGCTGGTGGAAGTAGAGCACCACCAGCATGCGGATCGCACCGTCGGTGATGGTGAAGGCCCAGTAGCCGGCCGTGACCGTGAAGTAGTTGAAGAGTGAAGTTTGAAGTTTGAAGTTTGAAACGGAAGATCGCCCGTTCATGCGCTCGGCCCTCTGAGCTTCTTGATGATGGTCGTCAGTATCGCGATCAGCTCACTGCATTCACTCTTGAGGTCCGACAATCGATGTTCGGGCAAGATCTCGGTAGCCGCAATGAGTCGAAGCCAGTAGTGGGTTTCCCGCGCCTCCTTGCAGGCGATGCTGTACTTGCTGATGAAATCCGCCTCGCTCTGCGATGCCTGCGCCTCCTCGACATTGGCACCGATCGAGGTCCCGGAACGCAGCAACTGCGAGGCGACTGTTCGCGGCACGCCCGGCGATCCATCCAGCACCCGACACAGCAACACCACCCGCCGTGCAAACTCAAAGGTCCGCGCCGGAATGTCCGATTTCATGCCTCACCTTTCAAACTTCACCCTTCAAACTTCAAACTTTTCGCCACCAGGCGAACAATGTCCATCATCCGGTTCACATAGCCCCATTCGTTGTCGTACCAGGCATAGACCTTGACCTGGGTGCCGGCGACGACCAGGGTGGAGAGGGCATCGACGATGGAGGAGCGCGGGTCGTTGAGGTAGTCCACCGAGACCAGCGGGCGCTCCTCGTAGCCGAGGATGCCGGCGAGCTCGCCCTCGGCGGCGACCTTGAACAGGGCGTTGATCTCCTCGGCGGTCACCGGCCGCGCCGCCTCGAAGACGAAGTCGGTCAGGGAGGCATTCAAGAGCGGCACGCGTATCGCATGGCCGTTGAGCTTGCCCTCGAGCTCGGGGAAGATCTTGGTGATGGCCTTGGCCGAGCCCGTGGTGGTCGGGATCAGCGACTGGCCGCAGGCGCGCGCGCGGCGCAGGTCCTTGTGGCCCAGATCGACGATGCGCTGGGTATTGGTGATGTTGTGAATGGTGGTCATGCTGCCATGCAGGATGCCGATCTGCTCGTGCATCACCTTGACCACCGGCGCCAGGCAATTGGTGGTGCAGGAGGCGGCCGTCACCAGATGGTGCTCGGCCGGGTCGTAGCGGTGCTGGTTGACGCCATAGACAATGTCCAGCGCCCCCTTGGTCGGCGCGGCGACCAGCACCTTCTTCACGCCTTGCTCAAAATAGCCCTGCAACAGCTCCGGCTGCTTATGGTGCTTGCCCGTGGCCTCGATGACGATGTCGCAGCCGGACCAGTCGCCCTCGGCGATGGTCTTATGGCTGCTGTAGCCCAGCGCCTGACCATCGATGTGCAGCTGATCGCCGTCGCCGCTACACGCGTGAGCCCAAGGCCCGTGCACCGAGTCGAATGCCAGCAGATGCGCCGAGCCCGCCGCGTCGCAGGCGATCTCGTTGATCTGGACGAATTCGAGCGCCGGGCCACTGTCGCCCCCCTGCGCCTGTTGGTGATCCCAGGCGGCCCGCAGCCCGAGCCTGCCCATGCGGCCGAAACCGTTGATGCCGATCTTGATGGTCACTGCACTTGCTCCTGTTGTTGATGTCGACCGTCACAAGCGGCCAGATAGTCGGTGTGTGCCGGCAGTGTCAGAGCCTTCGGACGCAGGACCTTGACGAGCGTGTCGGCCCGCTCGCCATCCATCCCGCTCTCGCGCAGGATCAGGGCTGCCATGAGCCCAGTCCGCCCGGAACCGCCGCGGCAATGGATGGCGATGGCGCCCTGTTGCGCCACAAGCGCCATCACCGCATCGCGATTGGCCACCCAGGCCTGTTCGAACGCCGGCCCCGGGGCCGCGTCGTCCTCGACGGGAAAGTGCAGCCAGCGCATTCCAGACTGGACAACCGCCTCGGGCAGGCCGGCGACCTTGAGCTGCGCCATCTCGTCACTCGGTGTCATGCTGATCACGGCATCCGCTCCGGCCTGGCGCAGCTGCTCGATCGATTCGGCAAGACCGACACCCTTGGTGCCTGGACAGGGGGTGAATAGCAGCTTGCCCCCCTCGGTAAGCGGGAGTACGTCATAGGGATGGATGGTCATCGGATGCCTTGCCCTTTTGCTGATAGGCGGGAATCAAAGTGCGAAATCGTCATCGAGCGGCGCTGCGCCCTCCACCACTGGCAGCGTCAGCGTGTTGCCCCAGTGCGACCAGCCGCCGTTGTAGAGGCGCACGTCCGCGTAGCCCAGGTGTCGGAGCTGCATCCAGGCCAGGCTCATGCGGAAGCCGTCGTGACAGTAGACGTAGATGCGCCTGTCCTTCGGAATATCCTGGTAGAGCGCGGCCAGGGCCTCGTCACCGAGCCAGGTCTGCGCCTGGGCGTCTGTGCCGTCGAGGCTGACCACGTTGAGCGCGCCGGGGATATGGCCGCCCGAGATCGAGTGGCGAATCACCTCGCCGGTGTACATGTCGTGCGGGCGGGCATCGAGCAGCACCACGCCGGGATCGCGGCGGGAGACGACGTCATCGTAGACGTCGGTCCACTCCACCAGCAGATCGGCATCGGCGTCCTTGAGGGTGAAGTTGCCCGGCGCACGCTCCACCGGCTCCTGGCTGAGGTCGTTGAAGGCACTCCATTCAACCGTACCGCCGTTCAGCACCTTGACCTGCTCCATCGGGAATCCATAGAGCGCGAGCAGAAAGTACAGGCGCGACGCCAGCGCCGTGCGCGCGTCGTCATACAGCACAAGGGTCGAATCGTCGTTGACGCCCCAGCGGCGCAGCGTCGCCTGGAAGGCGTCCTTGGACGGGAAGCGCATCAAGGGGCTGGCGGTGTTGTCGCCGAGGTCTTTGAAGCGCTGGACCTGCACCGCCCCGGGGATATGGCCGACGGTGAAATAGCGGTGCGGGTGATAGCGCACCTCCAGCAGCACCAGGTTATCGTCGTCGATGTGCTCGGCGAGCCAGTCGGCATCCACCAGGTAGGCAGGGGCGGCCTCTACCGGAGCGGCTCCCGACGCGGCCCCCAGCACTGTGACCAGCAGCAGGAATCTCAGGGATCGAACCATGTTAAGTCCTCCTCAGTACGTCAGCTTTGCGTGGCGCGACCTTCATACCAGCCCTTGCTGCGGTTGACGATGGCGACCACCGAGAGCATCACCGGCACCTCCACCAGCACGCCCACGACGGTGGCAAGCGCTGCACCTGAGTCGAAGCCGAAAAGGCTGATGGCGGCGGCCACGGCAAGCTCGAAGAAGTTGCTCGCACCGATCAGCGCAGACGGTGCCGCAACGCAATGCGCCTCGCCGACGCGGCGATTCAGCCAATAGGCGAGCCCGGAGTTGAAATAGACCTGGATCAGGATCGGCACCGCCAGCATCGCGATGATCAGCGGCTGCGCCAGGATCTGCTCACCCTGGAAGCCGAACAGCAGCACCAGCGTGGCCAGCAGCGCGACCAGCGAGGCCGGCTGCAGCCGCGCCAGCACCTTGCCGAGCGCCACCTCACCGCCGCTGCGCAGCAGGTACCGCCGCCACCACTGGGCGAGCACCACCGGGACAACGATGTAGAGCACCACCGACAACAGCAGCGTGTCCCAGGGCACCGTGATGGCCGAGAGCCCCAGCAGCAGCCCGACGATGGGCGCGAAGGCGAAGACCATGATGCTGTCGTTCAGCGCCACCTGCGTCAGCGTGAAGTGGGGCTCGCCGTTGGACAGGTTGCTCCAGACGAAGACCATGGCCGTGCAGGGCGCCGCCGCCAGCAGGATCAGCCCGGCCACGTAGGAATCGAGCTGCTCTGCCGGCAGGTAGGGCGCGAAGACGATGCGAATGAAGACCCAGGCCAGCAGCGCCATGGAGAAGGGCTTCACCGCCCAGTTGACGAACAGGGTCACGCCGACGCCGCGCCAGTGTGCGCGTACCTGCCCCAGGGCGGCGAAGTCGATCTTGAGCAGCATCGGCACGATCATGAGCCAGATCAACAGCGCCACCGGCAAATTGACCTGCGCCAATTCCATGGCGCCGATGCCCTGGAAGACACCTGGCAGGACGTGCCCGAGGGCGATGCCGGCGACGATACAGAGCGCCACCCACAGGGTCAGCCAGCGCTCGAACAGCCCAAGCCTGGCCCCAGCAGCCTTTCTGGCGGTGATCTCGCATTGCGTGCTCATGGCAACCCTCCGTTAAACAACGCCCTGCCGGACGACCCGTCCGCTCGCCACGCAAGTCGAACAGGTGCATGCAGTGGGCGGGTCCAGGTGCGCGGCCTTTGCAGGACGGAGCGCACCTGAACCGCGCACTAGATCTGCTGCGTAATATATATGAAAAATCGCATATTAAAAGTTAAGAATTGGTGACAGGCAACCGACTGCGGGCGCACGCCCCTGCCCTCGGCGACAACCATCGGTCATACGCGATCAGAGGCTGCCGGCAGCAATCGCCAGAGGCAGCCGTCGGAAACGCTCGTCAGGCGCAAATGTCAGGCGCAGATGTCAGGCGCAGCGGGGGGCATCCGGTCGGTTCGGCATCGCGCTCAGGGCGCTGAAGTCGGCAACGAAGGGCGGACTGTTGCACAGCCCGGCGTGGGTCTCCCGCAGCACGGCCTGCGCCCAGCCGGGCAGATCGGGATGCACGCGGTAGTACACCCAGAGCCCGGCGCGGCGATCGGCAACCAGCCCGAGTTCGCGCAACTGCGACAGGTGGCGCGACAGGTGCGGCTGGCTCACACCGATGGCATGGGTGAGCTCGCAGACGCAAAGCTCGCCATGCTCGACGAGCAGCATCAGCGTCCTGAGTCGGGTGGCGTGGGAGAGCGCGGCGAAGAGGTCAGTCGCTTGGATCGCCATGGTTCATTGGAGTCGGGCAGGTTCATCAGGAAGGCGCCGATCGATAGCCCTCCCTGATGCAAGCCAGGGCCACACTTCAGCACGCGATTCGAGGATGCAGTCAGGCCTGCTGAGTCAACAACGCCCCTTGCCCTGTGTCAAGCCGCCCCCTCATCGGCGCTGACGAATCCTCAATGCATCGGCAGAACGGAACTGGTGGAATGACCGGTTAACCTACCGGGAGAAAAACCATGTACGACCTTTCGACCCCCGAAACGCCGCTGACCCTGATGGATTTCGTCGAAGCGGCAAAATCCCGCGTCAAGGAACTGTCCCCGCAGCAACTACAGCAGCTGCAGCACACCACAGACGATCTGCTCGTGGTCGATGTGCGGGAATCTTCCGAACACGAGCAGGGACATCTTGCCAACGCCATGCTGGTGCCACGCGGCATCCTCGAGGCCGCGGCAGACCCGACCTACGAAAAGCATCTGCCACGGCTCACTGCGCATCGTGATCGGCCGATTGTGCTCTATTGCGCCACCGGCGGCCGTTCCGCGATGGGCGCGGCAGTGCTGCAGATGATGGGCTTCAAGTCAGTCTACAGCCTTGCCGGAGGGATTACCGGCTGGGAGGGCGAAGGCCTGCCGATCAACCGCGAAGCACGCTACGTCTAGGGACATGCCGATCTATTCAGCATGTCCGGCGCGGGGCAGGATGCTCCGCCATTTTCAGCGGCGCAAGCCGCTGAAAATGAAGCGGTTCGGAAATCGCGTTTTCGAATCGCGTGCTGATTTTTGGCCAGGAGGTCGATAAATCAGCATCGCCCTAGGGAAATGCTGATGACTCCCCCCCTGCCCTGCGTCAAATCCTGACTCAGGTCACCGCCGGCGTCTGCTGCAGGTAGGTCATGTCACCGACCTGCCGCAGTACGAACTCCGCGACATCGGCCCGACTGATGCGCCCGCCCTTGATTCCGCGGTCGAGCCCGTGCCGGTACTGCCCGGTGCGCGGGCCATCGGTGAGCCCACCGGGCCGGACGATGGTCCAGTCCAGTCCGCTGGCCTTGATCAGTTGCTCCTGCGCCTCCTTGGCCTGCATGATCGGCTTCAGCGTCAGATCCATGATGAGCCGGAACACCGGGTTGATCTGATCTCGGCTGTCACCAACCCCGAGCGAGGTCACCGCCACCAGTCGGCGCACCCCGTGCGCCTGCATGGCCTTCAGGATCTGCTCGGTGCCGACGGCCTCGATCGGCGTCTTGCTGCCATGCGAACCCAGCACGCAGACCACGGCATCCGTGCCCTCGACGCAGCCAGCGGTTGCGTCGGCATCGCGCACATCGCCGGGGAGCAGGACCAAACCGGGTCGCTCGCCCAGCTTCTCCGGCGTGCGCACCAGCGCCTTGACCTGATGTCCCTGCGCCAACGCCTGCTCAACCACCTGCCGGCCTGTGCCGCCGGTGGCGCCAAACACACTGATCAGCATTGCTCTCCTCCCCGTTTGTCTGCGATGACTGAGGCCGATAGATCTCGCTTAACCGGACCGACGGGCCTGGCGCGTGTTGCATTGGTCAATCGGCCTGGTCGCTGCACCCGCAACTGGGCTGCCCCTGGCCCGGTTTAATACACTGTCCCCCAGAAAGGCGTCCCCCAGAAAGGCCGTCCCCGACAAGGATCGCTTCACCAAGGCTGCAAGGGTATCGAGAATCGGGCACACTTTCAGGAGAAAAGTGCGACCGCCCCTCGGGCCCGGGCACAAGACCCCCAACTCACCCAACCGAATTCCCATCCTTGAGGAGCCATGTCATGCAGTTCGACTTTCATAACCCAACCCGCCTGGTCTTCGGCGCCGGTACCCTGTCGCGCCTGGGTGAGCTTGCCCGCCCCCTTGGCCAGCGTGCCCTGGTGGTCACAGGCGGTGGCAGCGTCAAGCGTGCCGGCACCTTCGAGCGCGCGCTCAGCAGCCTTGCCGAGGCGGGTGTGACCGTCTTCGAGTGCGACGGTATCGAGCCCAATCCGCGCATCAGCTCGGTGAAACGGGGTGCGTCGACGGCGCGTGACAACCACTGCGACCTGGTGGTCGCGCTGGGCGGCGGCAGCGTGATGGACGCAGCCAAGGTGATCGCGGCGGCCGCCCTCTACGACGGCGATCCGTGGGATATGATCTTCCACGGTCAGCCGCAGCCTCACATCCCGACCCAGGCACTGCCGCTGATTACGGTGCCGACCCTGGCGGCGACCGGCTCCGAGATGAACGGCACCGCGGTGATCTCCAACGCGGAGCGCAAGGAGAAGTCCTTCGTCATGGCCCCGTGCCTGTACCCCAGGATCGCGCTGCTCGACCCCGAACTGACCCTGAGCGTGCCCCCGGATCAGACAGCCTATGGCGTCTGCGACCTGATCACCCACATCACCGAGAGTTACTTCAACGGCAGCGGCGACACGCCGATCCAAGACCGCTTTGCCGAAGGCGTGATCATCACGGCGATGGAGTACGGCCCCAAGGCCGTTGCCGACGGTCGCGACCTGAACGCACGCACCCAGCTGCAGTGGGCGGCCACCGTCGCGCTCAACGGCTGGATCAGCAGCGGCAGCGGTAGTGCGGGCTATCCGGTACACATGATCGAGCACACCGTCTCGGCCCTGCACGACATCACCCATGCCGCGGGCCTGGCCATCATCAATCCGGCCTGGATGCGTTTCGCCGCCAACGCCAACCCGGCAAAGTTCGTGCAATTCGCCGAGCGCATCTTCGGACTGACGGCCAGCGGCCCGGACGATCTGGCCTGTGCCCTCGCCGGCATCGACCGCTTCGAGACCTTTCTGAAGTTCATCGGCTGCCCGACACGGTTCTCGGATCTGGGCATCGACGACCGCTTGATCGAGACCTACGCCAAGGAAACCCTGCGCATCGTCCATGACGACCAGGGCCGGCTGCCGGCTCGTCCGGCGATGAGCGAAGCGGACATCGTCAGCGTCTTGCGCGCGGCGCTGTAATCCTGCGTCCAGGCCAAGGTCGCCTGTGCCCGGGACGACCTGAATCAGGAACCGCCCGAGCCAGCCGCGGCCTGGACGCGCACTGCGCAATGGGCGTCAGCCGCGTGAAACGCCGTTCGGGCATGCGGCTGCAACATGACTCGAATCGCAGCTGCTTGGTCCCTGCGCGGCCCGAAGCACCCTCGCGGCCGGCATCCGTGCACCGCCCCGCCCGGCGGCTGCGCCGCCCCCTGCCCTGGGTCGAGGCATAATCCACAGCCGCTGTGGATAACCCTGTGCGCAGCCGCTGGAACGATGCGCTAACCTCCGAAACCGCCTTGGGCGCGGCTCGGGTTGGTCAAAAATTGACCAACCCGAGCACCCCTGCCCGTCTGCGGATCAGTCTCCGGACGACGCCGCCGACAGGCGTCGGCGAATCAGCACGAAGAACAGGGGCACGAACAGCACCCCAACCAAGGTGGCCGCGATCACGCCGCCGAGGACGCCGGTGCCGATCGCCTGCCGACCGCCCGCGCCCGCACCGCTGCTGATCGCCAGCGGCAGCACACCGAAGCCAAAGGCCAGCGAGGTCATGACGATGGGCCGGATACGCATGCGGGCGGCCTCGATGGCCGCAGACACCGCATCGCGCCCCTGCTCCTGCAGGGTTTTGGCGAACTCGACGATGAGGATGGCGTTCTTCGAGGCCAGGCCGATGGTGGCGAGCAGGCCGACCTGGAAGTAGATGTCGCTCGGCAGGCCACGCCCCAGTGCGGCCAGCACGGCCCCGAGCACGCCGATGGGCACCACCAGCATGACCGCGAAGGGGACCGACCAGCTCTCGTAGAGTGCCGCCAGGGCCAGGAAGACCACCAGAATCGACAGGGCGTAGAGTGCCGGGGCCTGGGAGCCGGCGGCACGCTCCTCGTAGGAGATCCCGGTCCAGGCCAGGTCGATGCCGGGCGGGAGCTGCTCGGCCAGCTCCTCCACCACTGCCATGGCCTCGCCCGAGCTGACCCCGGGCGGACTCTGACCGAGCACCTCCGCCGACGGCAGGCCGTTGTAGCGCTCCAGCCGGGGTGAGCCGAAGGTCCATTCGGCGGTGGCAAAGGCCGAGAAGGGCACCATGTCACCCTCGGCGTTGCGCACATACCAGGCATCCAGATCCTCGGGCAGCATGCGATAGGGGGTGTCGGCCTGCACGTAGACCTTCTTCACCCGCCCCTCGTGCACGAAGTCGTCCACATAGGCGCTGCCCCAGGCCACTGACAGGGCCTGATTGATGTCCGCCAGCGACAAACCCAGCGCGCCCGCCTTGGTGCGGTCAACATGGATCTGGTATTGAGGCTCGTCCTGACGACCATTCGGGCGCACGCCAACCAGCGCCGGGTGCGCCGACGCCATGCCAAGCAGCTGACCGCGCGCGGCCATCAGGGCCTCGTGACCGAGATTGGCGCGATCCTGCAACTGCAGATCCCAGCCCGAGGCGGTGCCGAGTTCGACCACCGCCGGCGGCACGAAGGCGAACACCTGGGCATCGCGGATACCGGAGAAGGCCTGCATGGCCCGCCCGACCACGGCATTCACGCCAAGATCCGGGCGTTGGCGTTCGGACCAGTCCTTCAGCTGCACGAAGCCCAGTGCCATGTTCTGTCCCTGACCGGCGAAGCTGAAACCGGCCACCGTGATCAGCTCGCGCACCGCTTCGGGCTCGTTTTCCAGGAAGTGGGCCTCGACCTGTTCGAGAACCTCCAGCGTGCGCTCCTGAGTGGCGCCGGGCGGCAGCATGGCCTGCAGGATGAGAAAGCCTTGGTCCTCCTCCGGCAGAAAGGCGCTGGGCAACCGGGCATAGCCGATCGCCATGGCCGCCACCAGCACACCATAAAGCCCCAGGAACAGCCAGCGCCGCCGCAGACTGAAGCGCACCCCGCCCAGATAGACGCCGACCGTGCGCTCGAACAGTCGATTGAAACCGTCGAAGAACCTGCCGAAAGGCCCGCGTCCCTGGCCGGACCCGTGCGCCTCGCCTCCGTCCTGGGGCGATCCCTTGCCGGGTGGTAACGGCTTCAGCATGGTTGCGGTCAGTGCCGGTGTCAGGGTCAATGCCACCACCACCGACAGCAGCATGGCCGACACGATGGTGATGGAGAACTGACGGTAGATGACCCCGGTGGAGCCGCCGAAGAAGGCCATGGGCACGAACACCGCCGACAGCACCAGGGCAATGCCGATCAAGGCGCTGGTGATCTGGTCCATGGAACGGCGGGTCGCCTCCTTCGGTGGCAGTCCCTCCTCGTGCATGACGCGCTCGACGTTCTCCACCACCACGATGGCGTCATCCACCAACAGGCCGATGGCCAGCACCATGGCAAAGAGCGTCAGCGTGTTGATCGAGTAGCCGAAGGCCGCAAGCACGCCAAAGGTGCCCAACAGCACCACGGGCACCGCGATGGTCGGGATCAGGGTGGCGCGCAGGTTCTGCAGGAACAGATACATCACCACGAACACCAGCAGCACCGCCTCGAGCAGGGTCTTCACCACCTCCTGGATGGAGATGCGCACGAAGGGGGTTGTGTCATAGGGGAAGATCACCTCCATGCCCGGCGGGAAGAAGGCCGAGAGTTCCGCCAGCCGGACCTTGACCCGATCGGCGGTGTCCAGGGCGTTGGCCCCGCTGGCCAGACGGATGGCCATGCCGGCGGCCGGCTGGCCGTTGTGGCGGGCACTCTTGCCGTAGACCTCGCTGCCGAGTTCGATGCGGGCCACATCGCGCAGATAGACGGTACCGCCCTCGGCACTGGTGCGCAGACGAATGGCGCCGAATTCCTCGGGCGAGTTGAGGCGACTCTGCACATTGATGGTGGCGGTGAGCTGCTGGCCTTCCAGGGCGGGGATGGCGCCGAGCTGGCCAGCGGAGATCTGGGCGTTCTCGGCACGCAGGGATGCGGTCACGTCCGCGGGGGTGAGCCCGAACTGATTGAGTCTGTGCGGATCCAGCCAGATGCGCATGGCATACTGCGACTCGAACAGGGTGATCTCGCCGACACCCTTGACCCGGCTGATCTCGTCGAACACCTGGCTGGCGACGTAATCGCCCAGATCGGCACCGCTCATGCTTCCGTCGCGGGAGACGAAGGCCGCGACCATCAGGAAGTTGCGCACCGACTTGGCAACCTTGATGCCCTGCTGGCTCACCGCGGCGGGCAGCAGCGCCGTGGCCAGCTGCAGCTTGTTCTGCACCTGCATCTGGGCGATGTCCGGGTCCGTGCCGTTGTCGAAGGTCAGGGTGATGGTCGCAACCCCGTTCGACTCGCTGGTGGAGGACATGTAGCGCAGGCCGTCGAGTCCGTTCATCTGCTGCTCGATGACCTGGGTCACCGAGTCCTCCAGCGTCTGTGCCGAGGCGCCGGGATAGCTGGCGGTGATGCTGATGGCCGGCGGCGCAATGGCCGGGTACTGGGAAACCGGCAGGCTCAGGATCGACAGGGTGCCCCCGAGCATGATGAGAATGGCGATGACCCAGGCGAACACGGGTCGGTCAACAAAAAATCGGGCCATGGTGGCTGGGTCTCGGGTTCAGGGGGTGTGAAGGATGGGCGGCGCGATACTGATCAGCACGCGGATCAGCCCGCGGCGTCGCTGGCCGATGGCGCGTCCGCCTCCACCGCGCGTGCCGTGTCTCCCGGCTTGACCTTCTGCAGGCCATCGACCACCACGCGCTCACCGGGCTGCAGACCGGCGTCGATCAGCCATTGGTCCTGCAGTGCGCGGTTGGTCTCGACCTGGCGCTGCTCGATGGTGCCGTCGTCACCCAGCACGAACACATAGGGATTGCCGCGGCGGTCGCGCTGCACGGCCTGCTGGGGCGCCAGGATGGCGTCCGGGCGGAGCCCTTCCTCCACCAGGGCGCGGACGAACATGCCGGGCAGCAGCACGCCGTCCGGGTTGGGGAAGGTCGCACGCAGGGTCAGGGAGCCAGTGCCCTCGTCGACATTGACCTCGGAGAAGGCAAGGCGTCCCGCATGGGGATAGGTGGTGCCGTCCTCCAGGATCAGGGTGACCTTGGGCTGCTCACCGCCGGGGCGCTGCAGGCGGCCGTCCTCCAGCGCGCGACGCAGCCGCAGCACCTGGGCGCTGGATTGGGTCAGGTCGACATGAATGGGGTCGAGCTGACGCACCGTGGCCAGGGCCATCGGCTGGTTCGCCGTGACCAGCGCACCCTGGGTGACGCTGGAGCGGCCGATGCGACCGGCGATGGGCGAGACCACGCGGGTGTCATCCAGGGCGATGCGCGCGGCAGCCAGCGCGGCCTCGTCCACGGCGACACTGGCCGCGGCCTCCTTGAGCGCCACCTGGACATCGTCGTAGTCCTCCTGGCTGACCGACTTGCTCTCCAGCAGGTCGGCATAGCGCTCGGCCTTCATGCGCGCGCGGGCATGGGTGGCGCGCGAGCGTTGCAGGGCCGCTGCCGCGCTGTCGAAGGCCGCCCGATAGCGCGCATCGTCGATCTGGTAGAGCTGCTGTTCTGCCTCGATCTGGCTGCCTTCCTCGAACAGACGCGCCTGGATGATGCCGCCCACCTGGGGGCGCACCTCGGCGATGGCATAGGGCGCGGTGCGACCCGGCAACTCTGTGCGCAAGGTCAGGGGTTGCGGTGCGATGCGGATCACGCCAACCTCCGCAACCGGCTTGCCGGCCGCACCGGCAGGGTCTGCTGCACCCTGATTGCCCGCACCCTCACAGCCGGCGAGCAGCAGCATACTGACCCCGGTGAAGGCGGTGAGCAGCCAGGCCCTGGTCAGATGCCTGCCAGCGGTGTGTCTCATGCCGATGTTGCTCATGCTGTGGATCCTGTGGCGTCTTTGGAGTTGGTCAGGTGACCTTGCTGGAAATCCATGATGGCCTGGTAAATCTCCTGGCGGCTGTTCATGACGAAGGGGCCATGCTGGACGATGGGTTCGTTCAGTGGGCGGCCGGCGAGCAACAACACGCGGGTGTTCTCGGTAGCGGCCTCGATCAGGACCCCGTCACTGGCCGCGGCATTGTCCAGGATCGCCATGCGCTTGCGCGGCACCCGGGTGTCGCCGATCCGCGCCTCGCCACGGTAGACGTAGACAAAGGCGTTGTGATCGGCCGGCAAAGGCTGGGCGAAGCGGCCTTGGGCGTCGAGGTGGATGTCCAGAAACAGGGGCTCGGTGTGGGCGCGCGTCATCGCGCCTTTGAGTCCGTGGCTCTCACCGGCGATCAGGACGACTTCGGCACCTATTGCTTCGGTGCCTGCTGCTTTGCTACCCGTCCTGAATCGGGGCAGGTCCGCAGCGGCGAAATCTCGATACCAGGGCGCGCGCATCTTGTCCCGGGCCGGCAGGTTCAGCCAGAGTTGAAAGCCTTCCATCACACCCGCCTCCTGTTGCGGGATCTCGGAATGGACGATGCCGCGCCCGGCAGTCATCCATTGCACGCCACCATTTTCCAGCAGGCCTTCGTGACCAGCGCTGTCTCGGTGCCGCATGCGGCCGGCGATCATGTAGGTGACCGTCTCGAAGCCGCGATGCGGATGCTCCGGGAAGCCGGCGATGTAGTCGTCGGCCTTGTCGCTGTCGAAGTTGTCCAGCATCAGGAAGGGATCGAGCCGCCGCTGCAGGTCCTGCGTCAGCACCCGGGTCAGGCGCACGCCGGCCCCATCCATGGTGGGTTGGCCGGTGATCAGTCGCTCGACGGTGCGGGATTGCCGCAACGCCGCCGCAGGACGCCAGATCATGGACCCAGCCGCCGTCTCGACAGACGGCTGCGGCAATGCGGTCGATGGCCGGGCGGCTGTTTGCTGTCCGGGGTGTGCAGAAATGCGCATGGCCGGTTTCCTCAGAAGGGCATGGCGGCGATGTCGGCCTCGGCCTCCGCCAGCCCCTGCTCGACAGCGGCGTCACCCAGGTTCATGCCCTCGGCATAGGCGAAGTGCAGATCCGTGATGCCGAGGAAACGGAAGTAGGTCTCCAGATAGGGCGTCTGGGTGTCGGCAGCTGTGCCGCGGTAGCGACCGCCGCGGGCGCAGGCGGCGTAGAGGCGCTTGCCCGTCAGCAGGCCCTCGGGGCCGGTGTCGGTATAGCGAAAGGTGACGCCGGCCCGGGCGATGGCATCGATCCAGTTCTTCAGCTGACTGGAAATGCCGAAGTTGTACATGGGCACGCCCAGGACGATGACGTCTGCGGCCTGCACCTCGGCGATGCGGGCATCATCCAGGGCCACGCGCGCGACCTGCTCCGGCGTGCGCGACTCAGCCGGCGTGAAGAGGGCATCGAGCGCGGCCTGATCCAGCGCCGGATGCGGCGCGCTGGCCAGGTCATGCCGGGTGACCACCGCCTCTGGGTGTTTGGCGCGCAATTGGGCGACGATCTTGTCAGCGATCTGGGTCGAATGGGCGCCCTGGCTGCGGGCGCTGCCGTTGATCTGGAGGATGTTCATGGGGTCTGGCCTGTTGTTTGCTGTTTGGGATCCGGATGGTTGCCCGGACCGGATGCGAACAGACTAATCGGTTTGCCAGGCTTGATTAAGCCCCCTTTTTGGGTCAGATTGTTCGACCAATGGAACAATCACCCCCTAAACACCCAAATCCAGAACAACTGGATCCCAACGACCTGCTGATCTTCGCCCGTGTGGCCGATGCCGGCAGCTTCACCGCCGCCGCCGAGCAGCTCGGCCTGCCCAAGTCCAGCGTGTCGCGCCGGATCAGCCTGCTGGAAGAGCGCCTGGGCGAACGGCTGATGTTGCGCACCACGCGCCGGCTGACCCTGACGGAATTCGGCGAGGCCATGCTCGAGCACGGCCGTGCGCTGGCCGAGGAGGTCGAGCTGGCCCGCACCCTGGCGGAGAGTCGCCGCGCCCAGCCCAGCGGTCGTCTGCGTGTCTCGATGCCGAGCGACTTCGCCAACCTGCTGCTTGGTGATCTGTTCGCCGCCTTCAGCGCGCTGCACCCGGCGGTGATGCTGGAGATCGACCTGTCGCCACGGCGGGTCGACCTGCTCGGCGAGCGGGTCGATCTGGCCATCCGCTTCGGCGATCTGCCCGACGACAGCCTGCTCGCCGCCCGACGGCTGAGGCGCTTCACCTGGGGGCTCTATGCCGCCCCCGACTACCTGGCCGAACATGGCACACCGCGATCTCCCGAGGATCTGAAGCAGCATCGGTGTCTGCGTCTGCTGGACGAGGGCGCCACCGGCCATTGGCAACTGAGCGCCGGCGAGCAGACCCACCACGAGCACTCGCCCGCGCCCATCCAGGCCAATTCTCCAGAACTGCTGCTGCGCCTGGCCCGCGCCGGCGCCGGCATCGCGGCGCTGCCCGATCAGTTCGCCGCGCCCCAGCTGACCCGTGGCGAGCTGCGTCGCGTGCTGCCCGACTGGTCACTGCCCGCCCAGACCGCCTGGGCCGTCTTCCCGGGCCGCCGCCTGCTGCCCGCCAAGACCCGCGCCTTTCTGGAGATGCTGCAGGCGGCGCTTTAGGCAAACGCATCCTGCGACCCAGGGCCATGCAGCTTCTTGCATCCAGCGGCTATGCCGCTTGGCAGCATGGGCGCTTGGACTGCGGTCGAGCGCCCTCCTCGGGAAACGCTGATTTATTCAGCATTTTCCGTGCGGGGCAGGAGGCCAAGAAATCAGCATCTCCCTAGAGACCAGCCGCCTTTGCCAGGGCGAACGCGGCGAGGATCAGGAAGAAGATCCCGCTCAATTGATGCAGCCGATGCAGCGGAATCCGCCGGAGCAGTGTGGTGCCGACCAAGACGCCGAGCGCCGAGGTCGTGCCAAGCGCCAGGGTCGCGCCGATCCACACGGGCACTGCCGGCAGGGTGGCGGCCATGCCGCCGACCGCGAGCTGGGTCTTGTCACCCATCTCCGCCAAGAAGAGCATCAGGAAGGTGGTGGCAAAGAGGCCGCGCCCACTGCGTACGCGGATCTCCTCGCAATCGTCCTGCGCCTCGGCGCGCAGCGACAGCACCCCAAAGACCCCGAAGAGGACGGCAATGCCGAAAGCGAGCAGCCGCTCTGGGACCCAATGCGCCAGCGTGGCGCCGAAGACGACGGCGAGCAGGTTGAGCACCGCGAAGGCGGCAAGCGCCCCCCAGAGCACAGGCCTGTAACGGTGCTTGGCGGCCAGGGCCATGCAGACGAGCTGGCTCTTGTCGCCGATCTCCGCAAGAAACACCAGGCCGAAGGTGGTGACGATGGCGCTCGAAACGCCGAGGACGGAGGAGGAAACGACGGGATCCATGGTGCCCTTCTGTCTTGTGCAACGAGGTTTCCTGCCGAGCGGCAACGAACGGCGGGCTGGCGCGTGACTCGGCTGGCAATCAATCGGACACGACTGGACCGGGGCGGCCGCTGCCGCCGCCTATCGATTGATAAAAAGCAATAGTCACCGACGATGACTTGCATCCGACCAAACGATTATACCCGCACAAGTGGCATGCGTATTCTGAACCCGTGCTCGACGAGCACCGTCAACAACCGCTTACGGAGCTGTACCCATGACCGAGACCCAAGCCACCGCACCCGCCATGCCGCGCCTGAACGAGCCCGCCCCGGCCTTCGATGCCCCGACCACCCATGGCCGCAAGACGCTGCAAGACTACCGCGGCAAATGGCTGGTGCTGTTCTCGCACCCGGCGGACTTCACCCCGGTGTGCACCACCGAGTTCATCGCCTTCGCCAAGCGCCACGCGGACTTCCAGGCGATCAACTGCGAGCTGCTCGGCCTGTCCATCGACAGCAACTTCTCCCACATCGCCTGGGAGCGCAACATCAAGGAGAAGTTCGGCGTCGAGATCGGCTTCCCGATCATCGCCGACCTGTCGATGCAGGTGGCCCGGGCCTACGGCATGATCCAGCCCGGTGCCAGCGACACCTCGGCGGTGCGCGCCACCTTCATCATCGACCCCGAGGGCGTGCTGCGCGCCATGGTCTACTACCCCATGAGCAATGGCCGCTCGATCGACGAGTTCGTGCGTCTGGTCAAGGCGCTGCAGACCTCCGACGCGCACGGTGTCGCCACCCCCGAGGCCTGGCAGCCGGGCGACAAGGTCATCGTGCCGCCGCCGGCCACCGCCGAGCAGGCCGAAGCCCGCATGGGCGAGGGCTATGAGTGCTCCGACTGGTACTTCTGCAAGAAGGCACTCTGATAGGCCCTCCCTGTCAGGTCTGATGGCATCGCGGCCGTGGGGCAGGCGCCCCGCGGGCCGCCTTGCCAACCGCCTCTTAACGCGGCTGTCGGTCTGTTGCACGACACGCATCGGGATGACTCCATCGCTCTGTCGGCGACGACCAGACCTGCCTTGTGCGGATCCTCGCGCGATGCCGTCCGCTGAGGAAGCGCTGACTTATTCGGCGCTTCCCGTGCGGGGCCGGAAGCCACGCCATCCTCAGTGATCGCAACCAGACGCTTCGGCTGTTCAATCCTGGCTCAGGAACTGAGACAGCAGCCTGTGCTGCTCCTGAATCTCCTAAGCCAGCATCTCTTGGGGTTGCGTCAGCTTTGGGGCCTCCTCGTCGTGTTTGATGCCGGCGCATGTTCTTGCCATGCAGCAATACATCGCTGCTTCTTGACGGAGAGATTGGCAAGGGCCTATTGAAAGGCATACTGGCTGTTAATTTCAGTCATGCTTCGGACTCCGTGCTATGGATAGAAGTGCCAATGCGTCGAAAGGGCCCGGGAGAAAGGAGGGCGCTGACGAGCCAAGTGTTTCCTGCCGCGTGGTCTATCGCAATGAACCGAGACAGAACAATCGCGGACATTCCTGCGGCAGGAAGAACAGATCGAGAAATATATTGATCAGAGGTAACTGGTCACTGCGTTCCCGAGCCAGGAGAGCCTATTAGTCGTAGGCGCCATCCACTGCATCGGCAAAGGCTTCGATCTCAAGGGGTATTTCCTTTCCCTTCAGTCGCTTGTGGAAATCAGTTTTTCGTATGTACATCAAGTACAGGCGATTCTGCTTATGCCCTATGCTCCCTGCCTGTAGTCCCTTCTCGATGATGTCGGTAACCATGTGGCCAGCCTCTTCCCCTTGTTCGAAAGGGGAGAGCCCAACGGCCATCATCCCGCCATCTTCGATGAAAAATCGCCAGAATCCGAGCATGGGCAGATCAGAGTGCTCTTTGGTCCATTCGACTACGGTAGCAGGATTGACGACCTTGTTGGGATCTTGCGGATCCTTGATCGTATGATAGTGGGTAATAAGCAACCAGTCAGCCTTGGTGTTGGACTCTACAACGGCGGCCTTCCAGGCATCAAAATCATCGATATTTTTTGATCCAACAAGCTTGAACGGCTGCCAATCAAAACCTTGTATGGAATCATGGACATAGTGCGATGTATCCGAGTCATCGGAGAGGTGTAGCAGGCGGTTTTCTTCGTTCCCTAGCGACGCCAGTACTTCTTTGGTCACGGCCCATGGGATGACTTCGCCTATGCCACCGACGTTGTCTGCCTGATGGTAGTCATAGCGCGCAAGATCAGCATTGACGCCGGCATAGACAATATCGATATCGGGATGATTAACGAAATATCGACCGACAAACTCCTGAGCGTTGTCATCGACTGCAAGAATAACGGAAGGTTTCCACTGGTGAATGAGATCTCTCGCCGCGCTGCCGGCTTCTCTCCTGAATTCCAGGCTAGGATGTTTCTTGGTATCCATGTAGAAGTGTCGTATATTGTACGGCCTGTCTCCCAAGGCCCTATCAATTCCCGTATTGATATCCTTGACCCAGCTGAAATCGGTGGCATAACTGTGCAAGACTAGCACTCGGGGGCGCTCTACTGCCTTGTAGACGAGGAACATGCTCACAAGAAGCAGGAAGATAATCGAAAGGGTCTTATCCAGTGCGCTGATATTCATAGCAAGTGCATGCCTTGCCAGTAGGGAACAGAGGCCATGATGGCGGCGACTCGCCCCAGATTCATGAGTGCGTTGTAAATCAGCATCCTCCGTTTGTCGTATAGTCCTTCTCCGCCTTCTTCTGCTCCGTCACGGAAGGCCAGATAGTAGGTCGACTGGTAACTCATGAACCAGCCATCACTAATGACCAGTACTAAGAAGGCGATGACCCAAGCATTGACGCCTTGGGTTGCCGCAATAGGTAAGAAAATACTACACACAAGAATAATAGTAGCGTTGTTGGGAACGATTAGCCGAATCATAAAGATGGTCAGCGACGCCAAGAGCAGGAACTGGTAGATGCTCTCGCGCATATAGACGCCGAGCCATTCCAGCTTGTGTGCAACGACGTTATCTAATCCAAGATAATTCATCGTTTGCACGATGCTGATCATACCTGCCAGCAGCAGCAGAAAGGGCCAGTTGATATCCCTGCGGACATTTGTATTGGTCAAGAGTCCGAGTGCAAGCAAGATAAAGAATACCGACATGCCGATCCAGGGAGGAGGGATCTGATGCAGCGATGTGGTCAACACGCCCAGGAGGAAGAGTCCCAGGGCGCCCAGAGCGATCCACTCGTCGCGGCTGATCGGCCCCATGATGCTGAGCTGCGACTGCAGACGTTCGCTGTCGAGGCTGGGCCGGTCGTGGTTGTGGAACAATAGCCAAGACAGGCTGAAATGGAAAAGCAGCAGCACCAAGCCGGCAACAGCGGCCGCCATGGTCCAATAGCCCCAGCTGAATTGATATTGGACCTGGGCCGGGAAGAGGCCATAGACCGCAAAATTGATGGACTTGCTGGTCATGAAGAGCGGAGAGAAGATGGCCGCGCCGGCGAAGCTCGCCGCGGCCAGCCCTGTCGCGGGCCTCTCACCCGGCTTATAGCGGACCGACTGAATGATATCCCTGAGCAGAGGCAGCGTCAGGGTCACACGGGCATTCGCGGAAGGAAGCAGGGGGGTGAGAGAGATGCCGAGCAACAGCATCGAGGTCTGGTAACCAATCTGGGATTCCGGTGAGCGCTTGAGCAGCCACAGGGCAATGCGGTAGGTCAGTCCCGACCGCACGAGGACCGCGCCGATGGCAAATACGCTCATTGCCATGAAAAAGCTGCCCGAAACAAAGCCGGATAGTGCCGTCTTTGTAGGTACAACCCCAAGAATGACGGAAGCCAAGACCAGAAAGATGGCTGGGATGAATTCAGGCAAGAGCCTGAATATCCACATGATAGTTGTAATTGAGAAAACGGCCAGAAAATCAACTGCTCGCGAGTCGTAGCCCGTAGTGGAGCCGTAGTAGTACACGATAGGAGCGACAAGCAGGGCGGCCAGCCAGCCGACCGGCCTCATCAGCGGAACGGGCTTTTTTTTCTGCTTTTCGGGCGAGTCTACGGCGATTTTCTGTGGCGACTTCGCATAGTGTTTGATGAGCGAGGATGAAAGCTCGGAGATGATCACCGGGGTATCGGGAATCGTGGAAAGAAGCACCTCTGATGGAATTGCAATAACGGTCAGAGGTGTCACTGCGATGGCATCAGCAAGGTAGGTTCGCATGTCAAGCGACGCTTCTTCTCCCACCCAGCCTGATGCAAGGTGGTCAACTTCATTACCCTGGAACACCAGAGCCAAGGTACCCGAGCAGATCAGGTAGGTTGTATTGGCCGGTTGAGTCGACTTGAAGAGCGTGCCATTGGACGCAATGCGTCGTTCTTCTACATGTGGCAAGAGACGGGCAATATCCTGACGTTGGCACCTCGATAGGACAGGTGCTTCTGATAAGACGGTGAGGATATCGACGTGAGTGTCCTTGGCCATGTCAGGGGTTGTTCTTGTCGAATATGGGCCTGGGCAAAGCCGATAAGGCTGCTCATCAATGCCAGCGCGAATCAGGCTACAAAAGTCTGAATCAGGGACGAGATGGTGGTGGTGTCCATTCCGCTGCGCGTAACGCCTCCAAGTCCTTTTGGAACCTAGGCGTCTGCATTAGCTCGGAGAAGATCCACTCCGCCAGGCCTCGGGACATCGTCACATCCGAGACATAGTGCATACCGCCCAGGACGCGCGACATACCGATAGCGGCGGCCTCCCGCAGGAAGGCAGTCCGATGACCAGGATCGAGCTCTGCCAAGACCAACGCGAAGGTCCAGGACCAAGTGGCATGGCCACTTGGATAGGAATAGCCGGCTTCGGCTAGCACCAAAGGCTTGATCCGCTGCGGGTGAATAATATACGGCCGCGGACGTTGGAAGGTGTCTTTAAGCCTATTCTTAGGCGGATTGATGGTCTCCTTGAGCCGCTGGAAAAAGGCTGCGGTCAGCGGAAATCGCTGCTGGTTAAAATCAGGGCCAAGGACCTCTGAGAAAGTGAATACGTTAAATAACGCTCGAAAATTGGCCCTCGCAATCTCCTCAGGTGTCGCAACCGCCTGTATTGCGATGCTATAGGCCACATCCGCCCGGTCCCAGGGATCACCGGCACTTGGGGGTAATGGGTACTCCTGCAAAAAGGTCGCGTTATCGGGGAGGGTCCAGGTTTGCGGCTGGAGGTTGTCTGCGAAAGACTGCGCGGGAACGAGCAGCAGGCACAGGAGGAGGATTCGGATAAGCATTGGGCAATGGCTCGCTGGGCCTTGGGGGTAACTACGGTGAAGCCAGAGTCTCGTACCTGAGGGAAACCTGAATCGCTTCAGCTTATCCCGGGGTTGGTTACCTGGCGTCTTGGCAGAATCCTCGATGATTCGAGTCATTGCGACTGCACTCCAACTAGGGATCGACCAGCCGTGGAAGGTCATACCTCTAATGAATGTAGTTCAGAAGTGTCGTAAGCGCCAATTGGCCGCTCTCGCGCCAAGGTCGGCACTGACAGCGTGGACTGGCAGGACTTGCTCGTGGTCATCGGCGCGCTGAAGCACGATCGCAACGGCGTGCTCCTGCAGATACCTTTTTCATTGGCGGCCGCGACGATCAATCGCGCCTGCTCGTCGGCGCGGGCAAGTACAAGGACGTGGACGAGCCCGCCCCGGCCTTCGATGCCCCGACCACCCATGGCCGCAAGACGCTGGAAGACTACCGCGGCAAATGGCTGGTGCTGTTCTCGCACCCGGCGGACTTCACCCCGGTGTGCACCACCGAGTTCATCGCCTTCGCCAAGCGCCACGCGGACTT
>NZ_VWXX01000017.1 GCF_008632335.1 Thiohalocapsa marina | reverse complement strand
GAATCCGTCCCTGGAGGCTTCACGATCGCGTCCTGCGATCGAGACCCCCGCCCGCCGCCACCCAGCCCGGCAGCCCTGCGCTACCCTCGGCTGGTTGCGCCAGATTGTCGCCGGAAGCTGGCGGCTGGCGGCTGTAATTAAAAACTCTGTCTTGCCTCTGCGTTCTCTGTGACTCTGCGGTTTATCGAGCCGTGTCCAGGGACAGCATGAGCACTGCTGTGCGGCTGGTGGCTGAAGGCTTTTTTGTAAATGCGAAAAATATCCCTTGTCCTGGTCTGGCTCGGCTTCGTCTTTCTGCTGCTGCAGGGGGCCGGGTTTCTGTTTTATCAGCTCGAGGTTAGCAAGCCGGTCAGCGGCTACGGCTATCCGGCCGGGCTCACCATCCCGCATGCACAGCTTGGCTATCATTATCAGCCGGGCTTTTCGGGTCTGTTCAAGGGGTCGGCCTATCAGCAGATCCCCATTGATATCAATGATCAGGGCTTTCGCGATGACCCCTTCGATCCGGTGCCTGGCGAGGGCCGGCGAGTGGCTGTGCTGGGCGATTCGGTGGTGTTCGGCGCGGGGGTGGCGCAGACGGAGCGCTTCACCGAGTGTCTGGAGCAGCGGGGCGACAAGGGCGCGGCAGGTCGTCGCATCCTGAACCTTGGGGTCAATGCCTACACCATTGGCCATTATGCGACCCTGGCGCGGGCGGATTTCCTTGGCACCGGCCCCGAGGCCGTGCTGGTGGGCATCACGCTGAACGATTTCGAGGCGATGGAAAGCGTCGGGCCGGCGCGTCGCATGCAACGGCATGCGGAGGAGCTGCACAAGCCCACATGGATTGCGCGCATCCAGGAGCGCATCGGCCGCCTGTATGCGGTTCGCTTTGTAGAGGAACTGGAGACCCGGCTGACCTATGCGCTGATGAATGCGGACGAGCGCGAGGACTATCACACCAAGTGGATGCGCAGCGCTGCGGCGGGCTGGCAGCAGGCGGAGAATCGCGCGCGCTTCGAGCGGGAACTCGATGCGCTGATCGAGGCGATGCAGACGGCGGAACTACCCCACGCCTTCGTGCTCTTTCCGGAACTCAATGCACTGCGTGAACCCGCGGAATTCGACGCCCCGCGGCAGTTGCTGCGTTCGCTGCTGAATCAGCGCGGGCAGCACTACTGCGATCCCTACGATGACTTTGCGCGACAGCCGGACCTGCAGGCGCTGTTCCTGGACCGCGATAGCGTCCATTATACACCCCTCGGGCATGAAGTCCTGTGTGCGGCAATCGAGCGCTGCATCGACGCGCAAGCCCTGCCTGGGGTGTTTGCGCCGGATGCGGTTTCCGGCGACCGCGAGGCATTGGATCCCCCGCCCCTCTCCAGGACTTTATCCGGGGGGCTCTCCGAGCGCTGAAGTTTCGATTCCGAGGGCCTGCAGATAGGCCCGCGCGCTGGCCTCGATGCTGAATGCCTTGGTCCGGCGTCTTAGGGTGGCCGGGTCAGTGGGGGCTGCGAGTGCCTGGTCCATGGCACGGGCCAGCGCTGTGACATCGCCCACCGGCACGAGCCGGGTGTGGGGTCCGTCGTCCAGGATCTCGCGCGGCCCGGATGGGCAGTCGGTGCTGACCACTGGCGTGCCGCAGGCCAGGGCCTCGACGATGACGATGCCCAGGCCCTCCCAGCGGGAGCTGAGCGCGAACAGTGCGGCCCGGGACATGAAGGCGTAGGGGTTGGTCTTAAACCCGGCCAAGTCCGTGTCCTGGGCGACGCCAAGCGACTCGGCCAGCGCCAGCAGTCGCTCGCGCCGGCGTCCCCGGCCGAGGATGATCAGCCGGCAGCGCCGATGCGCGCGCACCTGGGCGAAGGCCTGCAGCAGCGTCTCGAAGTCCTTGCGCGCGCTAAGTTCGCCCACGCCGAGGATCACCGGCGGCTCGCCGGGCCGCAGCCAGGGGTGTGCCGCCGGTGCCGCGGCCAGGGTGCGCAGTTCGGCGGACACGACGGGGCTGGGGCAGACGTGGATGCGGGCCGGGTCGACGCCGTAGTGCTCGCTCAGGTCCGCGGCGACGCCGGCGGACGGCACGATGATGCCGTCGGCGAGCCGGTACAGATAGCGGATCGAGGCGCCCTGCAGTGCGCGTTCCAGCCGGCTCCGGCTGGCCAGGTTGACCGAGACCGTGGTGCCAAGCCGCACCAGCAGGCGGGTGTCGGACTGGATCCCGGCCAGGCGCCGCGCCAGGATGGCGATGCGGTTGACACGATCCTTGTCAGTGAGTAGCGCCGCGGGCCGCTCGCGCCGCAGATAGCGGATCAGGGCCGGCAGGGCGGTGTTGACATGGGCGGTGCCCAGATCGACACGACGGACGCCGTCGGGCAGGTTCGGGATATCTGGCCCATGCTGCCGGATCTGCAGCAGATCGACGTCCAGGCCCCAGGCCGACCACTGTGTAACGAGATTAGCGATGATCCGGTCCACTCCGCTGTGGCCGGATGTGGCGGCGAGAACCGCGATACGCGGGGCCCGGGGTTCGTTCGTCACGACGCCGAGCCCGCAAGTCCCAGCGCGCGCCGATAGGCGCTTGCGGCCCGCCCGGCGTCGAATCGCTCCGCCCCCGCTTGCAGGCTCTGCGCCGGTAGCGGCGCGGCAAGCGTTCTGCGCATGGCCTCGGCCAGGGCGCGGTGATCGCCCACCGGCACCAGCGGCCCGAGCCTGCCCGCTTCGAGGAGATCCGCCGGTCCGCTGGGGCAGTCCGTGGAGACGCAGGGGGTGCCGAGGGTGAGGGCCTCGATCAGTGCGTTGTTGCCGCCTTCGAACAGCGAGGAGATCACGAACAGGTCGGCGGCGGCCATGAACGGAAATGGATTGGTCTGGTGCCCGACCAGGTCGACCCGATCGGCAATGTCCAGCCGGTCGGCCAGGGCCTCCAGCGACCGGCGTTGATTGCCCTCGCCGCAGATGATCAGGCGCGGGTCATGGTCGTCCGCGCCGAGACGGGCGAGGGCGCGCAGCAGGGTGCCGTAATCCTTTGCGCGCACCAGGCGGCCGACGCTGACGATGAGCGGGCTCTGCTGATGCGTTATCCAGGGATGGATGGGGGGATGGATGGTGCTGACCTCTGCCAGCCGCCGGACGCGCTCGGCGTCGATGGGGTTCCAGATGGCCTCCACGGGCGGGGCCGGTCCGCGGCCGAGCATGCGCCTGATGGAGCGCGCGATGCTCGGGGTGTTGCCGATCAGCAGGTCCGCCCGCCGGTAGAGCGAGGCCATGCGACGGGCCTTCCAGGGGGCCGTCAGCGGGTTGCTGCGGCGCAGCTTCTCGGGCACATCGGTACCGATGCGAAAGGCGATGCGCGGACGCGGCTCGGTCCAGGGATGTGCCGCGAGCAGGGCATGGGCCTGGTCGCGATTGCTGAGCAGGGCATGCGGCTGCCGCACGGCGAGGTAGTGCGCCAGCTGCCGATGTCCGAGCGCGGCATCGTCGGTGTCCAGCGTCCAGGTCGCCAGGCCACGGCCGAGCTCGTCGACGTCGGGGGTCTCGCCCGGCGGCAACAGCAGGTCGATCGCGACGCCCTGGCGCAGCAGGGCCTGCATCAGCGTGATCATCACCCGTCCGATGCCGCCGGGCCCGGGCCGGAAACCGAGCAGCCCGAGTCTGTTCTTCCTGTCGTTCATGGTTGCCGCTCCGGAAGCAGAATGGACAGATAGCGGGCGGCGACGGTCCGCGGCGCGAAGTCGGCGGCGCGCTCGCGCAGCCGGGCGGCAGCCACCGGCGCCGCCAGGGTCTCGGCCATGGCCCGGGCCAGGGCCTCATGGTCGCCCACCGGCACCAGCGGGCCCAGGGCGCCGTCCTGCAGGATCTCCCGCGGGCCGCTGTCGCAGTCGGTGGCCACCACCGGTGTGCCCGTCCCCATGGCCTCGACCAGCACGTTGCCAAAACCCTCCCAGGCTGAAGACAGCACGAACAGCCGTGCGGCGGCCATGTGCGCCCTCGGGTTGGGCACGAAGCCGGGCAGGGCGACACGCCCGTCGATGCCGAGCCGTTGCGCCAGGCGCGCGAGATTGTCCCGCTCCTCGCCTTCGCCGATAATGATCAGCCGATAACCGTGCGAGCCGGGCATCCGGGCGAAGGCCCGCAGCAGGGTGGCAAAGTCCTTCTGGCGGCTCAGGCGCCCGGCGGCAAGGACGACTGGGGGTTGCTGCTCATAAGCAAGCCCGGATGCAGACCCAGATGCAAGCCAGGCATGCAGCGACGTGGCGGGCTCGGCATCGGCCGAGCCGATGGGATTGTGGATCACCGCGATCCTTGCGGCGCTGGCGGGTACCAGCCGTTGCAGATCCGCCGCGACGCCATGGGAGACGCAGACGATGGCGTCCGCCAGTGGATAGCGAAGGCGCAGCGCGCGCCGTCGCAACAGGCGGCGCAGCGGGTCGAGGCCGCGCAATCCGGGCGTGAGGGCGTTGTGCACACTGAGCACGATCCTGGTGGCGCCACCGGCCTGGGCCGCGGCCAGCAGGTTGGCGCGGTGGCCGGCGGCCAGCAAGGCGCGCGGTTGGCGCCGTGCCAGGTAGTCGGCGAGGGCGCGCCGGTGCCGTCGGCGGCCCGCGAGACCGAGGTTGAACACCGTCAGGCGGGGATCGATGCCGGCGACGGACTGCCGCGGGTCCAGCGGGGAAAAGCCCACCAGTTCGACCCTGGTTCCGGCGTCGCAAAGCGCGGCGGACAGGGCCGTGACATAGGGCGTGATGCCGCCGTGCGTCCTGCCGCCGCTGCGTCCGATGGGGCTGAGGATGGCGATGTCCGGGGACTGGGTGCGGGGCTGGGCGGGAGACTGGGCGGGGTGCATGGCCGGAAGCGGGGTCTGGTCCGTGAGGGCGCGGCTGCGCGGCAGTGTAGCAGCAATTCCAACTTTTCAGTGATCGACCCGGACCACCATGACACACCGCATCGCCCAGGCGCAGACACTCGGGCTTTACCTGCTGGCGTTATCGCTGTTTCTGATCCCGGCCGGGGTCTCTGCGGCGCTGGTCCTGCTCTGGGCGGGCTTCTTCGCGCTGTTGCTAACTCAGCGGCCGCTTCCGGGCCATGCCGCGGTGTGGATTGCCCTGGGCTTCGTCTGTTATTGCCTGCTGCAGATCCCGTTCGAGCGCTATGTCCTCGTCACGCCGGATCAGCAACTGCGGGCCGGCCTCAAATGGATACAGCTGGCCTTCTTCGTGCCGGTGGCCTACGCCCTGCGCGGCGATCAGCGCCTGTTGCTGCGGCTGTTGTTGCTGGCCCTTTGCGGCCTGCTGCTGGGCATGGTCTTGCGGGGCGACTGGGCGCTGATGGCGGACGGTTTTCAGGCCTGGCTGGTGGTGCGGCCGGGCTTCGGCTTTACCGCGATCGCCTTCGCGCTGTACAGCGGCACGGCCCTGATCGGCATGCTCGTGCTGTACCAGCGCTGCTGGCGTGGGGCCGCGGGTGGCGCCGAGGTATGGCGCGTCCTGCTCTGGCTGGTCGGGGTGCTGGTGCTGCTGCAGGGGGTGGTCGTGAGCCTGTCGCGGGCGTCCTGGCTGGCGCTGCTGCTGACGCTGCTGCTCGGCGGCTGGCTGACCTGGCGTGACCGCGAGCGGCAGCCGGGGCCGGCCGTGCGCGCGCGCTTCGGCTGGCTGGTGATCGCGGCGCTGATGCTGGCGGTGGTGCTGAACGGCACCCTGGTGCGGGAGCGCATGAGTGCCGAGGTCGAGTCCTTTTCCGCGACCCTGGCGGGGGCGGGCGATACGGGGCCGGCGACCTCCCTGGGGCTGCGCTGGCATGCGCAGCAGTTCGGCCTGCAGCGGTGGCTGGAGCGGCCGGTATTTGGCTGGGGTCCGGGCGCGAGCCGGCCGTTGATGGAGTCCAGCGGCCATGCCGGCCTGCGCTCGGAGCCCGACGGGCTGTTGCAGCATCTGCACAACAGTTATCTGGAGATCCTGGTGCAGCTCGGCGCCGTCGGGCTGGCCTTCTTCGCGGCACTGTTCCTGGCGCTGCTGTGGTCCGTGCGCCAGGCCACGGCCGCCGGTCGCCTCGACCGCGATGTGGCGCGTTTTCTGATCCTGGCATTTGTGTTTGTCGCCCTCTGGAGTCTGTTCAATTTTCGCGCCCTGAACCAGGACTGGCGTGCCTACTGGGGCTTGCTGGCGGGTGCCATGCTCGCGTTCTCCCTCTGGCCGGGTCGGGCGCGGATGCCGGAGGTGCCGCGTTGAAGGGTTTGCGGCCGCCACCGCGCCGGATCCTGCTGGTGCGCCTCAGCGCCATCGGCGACATCGTGTTTGCCTCGCCACTGGCGGCGGCCTTTCGTCGCGCCTGGCCCGAGGCGCACATCGCCTGGCTGGTCCAGCCGGACTGCGCGCCGCTGCTGCGGCACCATCCGGACCTGGACGAGATCATCGAATGGCCCTACGCGCGACTGCGGGCCCACTGGCGCGCGGGGCGTCGGCGCGTGCTCTGGGGGGAGGCGCGGGCGCTGATTGCCGGGTTGCGGGCGCGTGAGTTCGATCTGGCGGTGGATCTGCAAGGTCTGCTGAAGAGTGCGTTGCCCGCGCGCCTGTCCGGCGCGCCCGTGCGCATCGGCCTCGGCTCGCGCGAGGGCAGCAGGCTGCTCATGACCCGGGTGGTGGCGCCACCACCGGACGAGCCGCGCATTGGCTCGGAGTATCTGCACCTGGCACGGACGTTGGGGCTGCCGCTGGATGGCTTCGAAATGGCCATTCACTATGATGCCGCGTCGGCCCGGGCGGCGGAGTCGCTGCTGGCGGACCGCGGGCTCGGCAACGGGGCTGTCGTCATCTGTCCGTTCACGACGCGGCCGCAAAAGCACTGGATCGGCGAGCGCTGGGTGGCCCTTGCGCGTCGGCTCAAGGCCGAAACGGGCTCGCCGGTGCTGATGCTCGGTGGACCTGGCGACCAGGACGCGGCCGCGGCCATGGCGACGGCGGCAGGCGATGCGCTGGTGGATCTCACGGGGCAGACCTCGCTGCTTACGGCGGCGGCCCTGATCGACCGCTGCCGGGCGCTGATTGGCGTCGACACCGGTCTGAGTCACATGGGAATTGCCTTTCGCCGGCCGACGTTGCTGCTGTTCGGCTCGACCTGTCCGTATCTGGACACGACCCGGCCTGATGCCCGCGTGCTCTATCATCCGCGGGACTGCTCGCCGTGTCGCCGACGGCCGACCTGCGACGGCCGCTTCGACTGCATGCGCGACATCGGCGTGGATGAGGTGTTCGACGCCTTGCGCGCCCTGCCGGGGGTGTCTTTGTGAAGATCCTGCATGTGGAGGGCGGCGCCCACCTCTACGGTGGTGCCCAGCAGGTGCTCTATCTGCTGCAGGGCCTGGGCGGCCATGGCGTGGAGAGTCACCTGGCCTGCCGCCCGGGATGCGATCTGGCCCGGCGCGCGGCGCCCTTTGCCCGGGTGCACGAGCTGCCCATGGGTGGCGACCTGGATCTGGGCATGATCGGGCGGCTGCGGCGGCTCATCGAGACCCTGCGTCCGGACCTGGTGCATCTGCACAGCCGCATCGGCGCGGACGTGATGGGCGGCATCGCGGCCCGCCTGGCGGGCGTGCCGGTGGTGCACACCCGCCGTGTCGATAACCCAGAGCCGCGCTGGCTGGTGGCGTCCAAGTACCGGCTGCACGATCGCGTCATCGCCATCTCCGAGGGCATCGCTCGCGTGCTGCTGGCCGAGGGACTGCCGCCGGACAAGCTGCGCGTGGTGCGCAGCGCGGTGGTCGCCAGGGATTTTCAGCAGCCCTGCGAGCGACGGCGCGTGCTGGAGGCGCTGGGGCTCGGTCATGGTGGCGAGGGCGGTGAGCTGCTCCTGGTCGGGGTCATCGCGCAGCTCATCGAGCGCAAGGGCCATGGGGTCTTGCTCGATGCGATGCCGGCCTTGATCGAGCGCTTTCCGCGGCTGCGGCTGGTCCTGTTCGGCAAGGGGCCGCTGGCGGGGCGGCTGCAGCAGCGAATCGACGCCGAGGGCCTGGCCGAGCATGTGCGGCTCGCGGGCTTTCGGGCCGATCTGGGGCAGATCCTTCCCTGTCTCGATCTGCTGGTGCACCCGGCCCTGATGGAAGGGCTCGGCGTGTCGCTGCTGCAGGCATCCGCCGCGGCGGTGCCCATCGTCGCGAGCCGCGTGGGCGGCATCCCGGAGGCGGTGCGCGATGGTATCAATGGGCTGCTGGTGCCGCCGGGTGATGTTGATGCCCTGGGGCGGGCGGTGGCTGCATTGCTTGCGGACCCGGCGCTCAGGCGCCGGCTTGGGGCCGCGGGCCGGGCCTTGATCGAGGAGGAGTTCTCGCCCGGCGTCATGGTGGAGGGAAACCTTGCGGTGTATCGGGAGCTGCTGTCTTGAACAGAACCACCTCTCCGACGGCCTGGATCATCGGGCTGGCGCTCGGCTATTTCTCGCTGAACGCCTTGCTGCTTGGACTGGTCTCGCCGACGGCTGAATGGGATCACGCCGAGCAGCTGATCCTGAGTCAGGTGTGGCAACTCGGTTACAACAGTCAGCCACCGCTCTACACCTGGCTGGTGCAGGGGCTGTTTTGGGTGACCGGCCCGAGCCTGTCGGCGCTGCTGGCGCTGAAGGCCGCGCTGCTGACGCTGTTCGTCGCCGGTGTCGCGCTATCGGCCCGGGAGTTGGGCCTGACGCGAGAGCAGCAATGGATCGCTGTGCTCGGGCTGTCGCTGATCCCGCAGATGGTCTGGGAGGACCAGCGCAACTATACCCATACGGTACTGGCGCTGGCCTTGGCGGCCTGGACGCTGTATCAGTTCCTGCGGCTGCGGCGCACTGACGGCTGGATGTCTTACGCCCTCTGGGGGTTGTTGCTCGGCCTTGGGACGATGAGCAAGTACAACTTCGGACTGTTTGCCGTGGCCCTGGTCCAGGGTGCAGTGACTGTCGCGTCGTATCGGCGCCTGTTGTTCACGCCGCGCCTGCTCATCGCCGCGGCAGTCGCCGCCGTCGTCTTCCTGCCGCATCTGATCTGGGTTTTGCAGAATGTCGAGCCGGCCTCCGAGGGCTTCCATAAGCTCGAGATGACCCGCGGGATCGGCTGGGCGACCCTGTTCGACCTTGCCGGTGGTCTGCTCGCGAGCCTTGGCGTCTTGCTGCTGGTGTCGCCCCTGCTGATCCGGCGCTTGCCCTCGGGCTCAAGGCAGCCTGATCCGGCCTGTACGTTGCTCGCGCGCGTCGCGCTGGCCGGCGTCCTGGTGGCGGCCTTGATGATCCTCGCCAGCGGTGCCCGCGACATCAAGGAGCACTGGCTGCAGCCTCTGATCTTTTTCGTGCCGCTGTTGCTGGCCTGCCATGCCGCGCCGGGGCCGCGGGCGTTGCGGCTGTTCCGGGGCCTCGTCCTGGTGGTGCTGCTCGGCGTGTCCATCGCGCTGCCGGGGCAAGCGCTGTTCGCCGATCCGGAGCGGCCCTCGCGCTTGAACAAGCCCTACCGGACGCTCGCGGTCCAGATTCAGGCACAGATTGGAGGCGAGATCGATGCAGAAGGGGTAGGTCGCACCCCGGCACTGATCCTGGCGGATTCCGATCCGCTGGCGGGCAATCTGCGTCTGGCCTTTCCGCGGGCCATTGTGATGTCGCAGCGCAGCCTCTTCCCGGAGCTGTTGCCCGCACGGGACTGGCTGATCGTTGCCGAGACCCCTTTGGATGCGGGCTCGGCGTTCCGCGTCTGGCTCGGCGATCGACTCGGCATCGAGACGCTAACGCCCGCCGTGGCGCGCGCGCGGTATTACCATATCGACGCCGGCGAACTCGAGCTGCACTGGGCATGGCTGGGGCAGGGGAGGTGAAAGAGGCGTCAGCCGACAGTTAGCTTTCAACCGCCAGCCGCCAGCCATGGACTTCCCGTGTTAACCGCGGGGGCGCAGAGGACACAGAGATAAGAAAGAGAAATACGAAGGGAATCTTTGCGGTCACTCTGCATTTCCCTCACCTTGTATGTTTGCGGTCAATCGAGCCGCGACCAGGCGCGATCGGCGAGTGTTGCCCGGCTGGTGGCTTGGGCTCTGGAAGTCGGCCTGCCGGGCTTGTTGCGCTAGCTTGTCGCCGGAGGCTGGAGGCTGGAGGCTAAATCAAAAAACTCTCTCCTGCCTCTGCGTTCTCCGTGCCTCTGCGGTTAATCGAGCCGCGTTCGAAGCGATCGGCGTGTTGCCCGGCTGGCGGCTTCTTCACCCCTCAATCTCGTCGAGCAGTTCGAGGTACCGTGCCGCGCTCTTGAGATAGTGATAGTCGCTGACGGCATCCTTGAGCACCGGCGGCGGCAGTGGATGGTCCAGGGTCTGCGCCATGGCCTCGCTCAGGGCGTCTGCGTCTCCCACGGGCACCAGCGGGCCGAAGCGTCCGCCGGCCAGGGTCTCGCGTGGGCCGCTGGGGCAGTCTGTTGACACCACGGGCGTGCCCAGCGCCATGGCCTCGGTGAGTACGTTCGGCGAGCCCTCCCAGGCGGAGGAGAGCACGAACAGGTCGGCGTTGGCGAGAAACGGGTACGGATTGCTCTGATGGCCGGGGAGGTCGACGTCTGCTTCGATCTCCAGCGCCGCGATCTGCTGCGTCAGTCGTTCGCGCCAGCCACCTTCGCCGATGAGAATCAGCCGGCACGGACGCTGGCGTCGCACGCGCGCGAAGGCCTGTATCAGGGTGCTGAAGTCCTTCTGTCGTTCCAGCCGGCCCGCGCCCAGCACGACGGGGCATTGTGCGCGCTGCGCCGGATTCAGCCAGGGGTGGGGGACGGCCTGCAACGCGCGCTGCTGCATGTCCGGCGTGATGACGGGGTTGCGGATCACGCGGATGCGTTCGTGCGGATAGTACGCAATGGCGCGGGTGTCTGCGGCAACCCCGTCGGAGACAGCGACGATGCGCTCGATGGACGGATAGAGCCGTCGGATCGGCGCGTAGCGCAGCCAGCGGTTCACGGCGGATCGCTCCGCCATGGCGGTGGAGAGGTTGGTGCCCAGGCGCAGAACGATGCGGGTGTCGGTACCGGCCAGGCGGCGCGCCAGCACCGCGGCGCGTCCGGCCCGGTCCTTGGCAACCAGCAGTACCGGCGGGCGATGCCGGCGCAGGTATCGCGCGAGACCGAAGGCGGCCAGTTGCGTGTGCCGCGAGCCGGTGCGGATGCATCGGACCGCCGCCGGCAGCCGCGACAGGTGCTGGCTGCGGTCATCGGCCAGCAGCAGGTCGACCGGGTGACCCAGGTCGACGAAGCCTTGCATCAGGTTGACCAGCATGCGCTCGACGCCGCCGTTGCCGGAAAAGGAGGCGAACACGGCCACGCGGTTCGGGGCGCTGGCGGGGGGGCGATGCGGGGGCGATTCAGTCTGGGGCAAGGGCGTCGTGCACGGGTGGTGGCAAACAGCATGGGGCATTCGCCATGTGCGGGAAGTGCGGCTCAAGTCGCGGATTCCCCGACGCGCGGCAGACAAGCGGGATCGAATCAGTATACGATCACGAAACTCGGCAGGAAAGACCAGCGGTAACGGGAGTGCGTCAGGGTGATGCGAACAGTCCTGCGCCGAATGGCGTTGATCCTCGGCCTGATCGCGTCAGGCAGTGCAGTCCGGGCGGCGGACGAATCCGCCGCGGTCTGCTGAGGGGACTCCCGCGAACTGGTGCCAACATGAGCGCAACTGCCTGGCCACCGAGCCTGCACAGCATTGGTAGCAAGGCCCTGGGCGGAGCGGAGCCCTGGGTGCAGCGTTTTGCCGGCGCCCTCTCCGAGCGCGGGGCCCCTGCCGCCGTTGCCGTTCGCGCTGGCGGCGCACTGGCGCAACTCGACCTGGGTGGGCTGCCGGTCCATGCATTGCCCTTCAGAAGCGTCCGGGATTTGTGGTCGCGGCGCGCGGTGAGGCGTGCGTTCCAGCAAACGCAGCCGGACATCGTGCAGACCTACATGGACCGGGCCACCCGCCTGACGCGCCTGGCGGCAGGTTAGGGGCCGGTGCATGTGGCCGTCCGGGTGGCTATTACAAGCTCGCGCCCTATCGGCATGCCCATGCATGGATCGGCAACACCCGCGGTCTGTGCGGCTGGATGATCCGCCAGGGTCTGCCCGCCGCGCGGGTGCATCACATCTATCCGGCCGTGGTCCATGCCATCAGCGGCTGGCTCGGTCGGCGCATGACCTGGTCCAGGCCGGAACCCGGCCGGGCGCGACCGCGGCGAATCACTCATTCGCCCCGTCATCGTCCCACAGCAAGTCCGCCATGACCCCCATGGCGCTGGACAGCCGAAGCAAGGTATCGGCGCGCGGAATTCCCTTGCCGGACTCAAAGCGCGCCACCTGCGCCTGCGTGACCTTGGCGCGGCTGGCCAGCTCGGCTTGCGTCCACCCCAGCCAGAGCCGCCAGGCCTTGAGCAGGCTGTGGCCTTGCTGCACGTTGAGCTTGACCACCGCATGCGGCAGGGTGTCGCGCTTGCCGCCGTGGCGCGTGAGCAGGGCCTCGTACTGCGCCATGGGCAACACGGCAAACGCGGGCACGCCGTTGTGCTGAATAATCTGTACGTCAGTTGGTGCGTTCATCGCGCTTCTTAGCCTCATCGATCCAGCTGATCTCGATCACGGCATCCACGGTCATCAGCACCCTGAACTCGCCCACCCGCAGCCGATGACTGTAGGCATGATTGACCAGCGGCTTGACGTCGCAAGGCTCGCCGGCGGAAAAGGCATCGATTGCCGCCAGAATCCGCGCGTCCGCTTGCGTGTTGCGCAGATTCCTGAGTTGCTTGCGCGCCTTGTTGCGCCATTCGATCTGCATGGCCCAAATATATACGATCAGATATAACCGGAAAACGTCCGCCAGCGAAATCGCGTCGCTGGTCGATCCGCCACTCCGACTCCAAACCAAGATGACGGCGACCAAGGCAACACGAGTACAGACCAGGCGACCACTGCCATTGACCTGACCCCGGACATCGACCCCGTCAGGTTCAGAAGGTCAGCCCGGAATCGATCTGCATCCGCACGCTGCCGCCGTTCTGGATGCGCACGCCTGGTTGCATGCGGATTCGCAGGCTGGCCTGCTGCGCCTCCAGCATCACCGTCCAGTAGGTCACTGGCACGAACGGGTCGTTGCGCAGCCCATCGGCGCTTAACAGGGCCTGCATGTCCACCCCCGTGCTGAAGGCCAGCGGCAGGTCGCGTACCTCCTCGTTCACGTCGCCCAGCACCACATAGGGCCGGGTGGCATCCTCAATCGTCAGCACCACCTGAGTGATGCGGGTCGATTCGATGACCCGGCGGTATTCATCGGTATTGCCGGTACCGGACTTCCAGTGATTGACGATGACGGTCAGCAGGTCTCCAGATCCGGTCACATCGACCGTTGCCGACAGGATGTAGCGGGTCAGGTCCTCTGTTCCGAACTTCACGGCGACAGGGAAGAAATGCGGTCAGGAGGGGCGCCAAGGTGGCGAAGGCGAGCCGAAACCGAATCGGTCCGATGTTCATGTCCTTGACGGACCACCGGGTGGATGTTTCGGATCGAGACCTAGATAAGGGTCGACGGGCGCGTTAGTTACGCGTAACCCTTGGAAGATGGTGCCGAGGAGAGGACTTGAACCTCCACGAGCTTTCGCCCACATGGACCTGAACCATGCGCGTCTACCAATTCCGCCACCTCGGCAGGTGGGGTATTCGCAGTTGCCCTGCGAAGAATGCGCATATTAGTGAGACAGGCAGGCGCTGTCAACTGTAAACTAGGATCTTTCGGCAACGACGCAGACGGTTATCGTGGCACGACGCAAAAAGGCACAGAGCGCAAGGCATCTGGACCCTCACCAGCAGCGTGAGGCAAAGAAGTACCAGAACCCCATCCCCAGTCGGGAGTTCATTCTCGACACGCTGACCCAGCATGGCGTGCCGATGGCGTTCGAGGAGGTGGCCAAGGCGCTGGACCTGGATGCCGAAGAGGACCTGGTGGCCCTGGGCCGTCGCCTCGGGGCCATGGTGCGCGACGGCCAGCTGGTGCGCAATCGGCGCGATGCCTTCTGTCTGGTGAACAAGCGCGATCTGATCGCCGGTCGGGTGATCGGCCATGCGGACGGCTTCGGCTTCGTCCGGCCGGACGACGGTGGCGACGACCTCTACCTCTATCCAAAAGAGATGCGCGGTCTGTTCCACGGTGACCGCATCGTGGCGCGCGTCACCGGGCGTGACCGGCGAGGTCGCCTCGAAGGCTCGGTGGTCGAGGTGCTGGAGCGCTCGACCAAATCGGTGGTGGGGCGGCTCTATTCCGAGAGTGGCGTCGGCTTCGTGGTGCCGGACAACAAGCGGCTGTGCCACGATGTGATCATCCCCAGCGACCGCCTGCAGGGCGCGACCCAGGGTCAGATCGTGGTGGCGGAGATCACGGACCAGCCGACCAAGCGGACCCAGCCCATCGGGCGGGTGGTGGAGGTGCTGGGCGATCACATGGGGCCGGGCATGGAGACGTCCATCGCCATGCGCGCCCACGACCTGCCGGTGGACTGGCCCGAGGCGGTGCAGGCGCAGGCGGCCACCTTCACCGAACAGGTGCCGGAAGTGGCCAAGGCCGGGCGCACCGACCTGCGCCATCTGCCGTTGGTGACCATCGACGGCGCCGACGCGCGGGATTTCGACGACGCCGTGTTCTGCGAGCGCAAGCCCAAGGGCTGGCGGCTGCTGGTGTGCATCGCCGACGTGTCCGCCTATGTGACGCCGGACAGCCCGCTGGATCGCGAGGCGCTGAACCGCGGCAATTCGGTCTATTTCCCGGACCGGGTGGTGCCGATGCTGCCGGAGGTCCTGTCGAACGGCCTGTGCTCACTCAATCCGCAGGTTGATCGCCTATGCATGACCTGCGAGCTGTATGTCAACCGCGAGGGCAAGGTGACACGCTCGCGCTTCTTCGAGGCGGTGATGCGCTCCCATGCGCGGCTGACCTATGACCAGGTCGCCGCCATGATCGTCGACGGCGACCCCGCGCTGTGCGAGCGGCACGCCGGGCTGCTGTCGCACCTGCACGAGCTCTACGCCCTGTACCAGGTCCTGCTGGGCGCCCGCGAGGAGCGCGGCGCCATCGACTTCGACACGGTGGAGACCAAGTTCGTCTTCAACGACGCCAAGCGCATCGAGCGCATCGAGCCGGTCACGCGCAACGATGCCCATCGCCTGATCGAGGAGTGCATGCTGGCGGCCAATGTCGCCGCGGCGCGGCTGTTCCAGCGCAAGAAGATGCCGGCCCTGTTCCGCATCCACGAGACGCCCAAGGAAGAAAAGCTGTCGGACCTGCGAGAGTTCCTGGCAGAGCTGGGGCTGAACCTGCCCGGCGGGAGCAAGCCGTCGGCCAAGGACTACGGCACCCTGCTGCGCTCTGTCAAGGGCCGGCCGGACGCCCATCTGATCCAGACGGTCTTGCTGCGCTCGATGCAGCAGGCCATGTACAGCTCCGACAATGTCGGGCACTTCGGCCTGGCCTACGAGGCCTATACACATTTCACCTCGCCCATCCGCCGCTATCCGGACCTGATCGTCCACCGCATCATCAAGCATATTCTGGCCGGTGGCACGGCGGCGGATCTGGACTATTCCAAGCCGGATCTGCAGCAGGTCGGCGAGATCTGCTCGGGCACCGAGCGTCGCGCCGACGAGGCGACCCGCGATGCCGAGGACTGGCTCAAGTGCGAGTACATGCAGGACAAGCTGGGCGAGGACTTCGACGGCACCATCACCAGCGTGCAGGGCTTCGGCATCTTTGTCGAACTGGACAATGTCTATGTAGACGGGCTGGTGCACATCACCGCCCTGGACAATGACTACTACCATTTCGATCCGGTGGGACACCGGCTCACCGGTGAGCGCACCGGCCAGGTCTACCGCCTGGGCGACCGGTTGCGGGTGAAGGTGGCGGCGGTGAATCTGGACGACCGCAAGATCGATTTTGTGTTGTCCGAGCCGGCTCAGCAGCAGGCGCCGAAGAAGCGTTCACGCTCCCGGCGCAAGCGCAAGGACTGAGCGTGCCTGACGGGACGCCGGTCGCTGGCATCAACAGCGTTCGCAGCGCGCTGAAGTTCGGCGCCGAGGGCGTTGCGGAGCTGTGGCTCGACCGCCGGCGCCGCGATCGGCGTCTATCGGAGCTTGCGGACCTGGCCCGCGAGGCGGGCATCGGGTTGCGACAACTGGACCGCACGGCGCTGGATCAAGCGGTGGACGGCGCGAATCACCAGGGTGCGGTGGCCTGGGTGCGGGTGCCCTCGGCCCGCGGCGCGGCGGATCTGGCGGACCTGCTCGCAAGCAGTGAAGGCGCCCCGCTGTTGCTGGTGCTGGACGGGGTGACGGATCCGCATAACCTTGGTGCCTGTCTGCGCAGCGCGGATGCCGCGGGCGCCCAGGCGGTGATCGCCCCGCGGGATCAGTCGGTGGGGTTGACGCCGGTGGTGGCCAAGGTGGCCTGCGGGGCGGCGGAGACGGTGCCCTTTGTCCAGGTGACGAATCTGGCGCGCACGCTGGAATGGCTGAAGGAGCAGGGGGTGTGGGTCATCGGGGCAGCGGGTGAGGCGGAGTCGACGCTGTTCCAGAGCGATTTGCGCGGGCCGACGGCCTTGGTGCTGGGCAGCGAGGGCAAGGGGTTGCGACGCCTGACCCGCGAGCGTTGCGATCTGCTGGTGCGTCTACCGATGCTCGGCACGGTGGAGAGCCTGAATGTCTCGGTGGCGGCCGGCATCTGTCTGTACGAGGCGGTGCGGCAGCGGCTTGCGTCGTGACTGTGTTTGCATGAGACGCTGATTTATCGGCCTCCCGGATCCGATTCCAGGCCAAAAGTCAGCATTTCCTTGGATATTCGAAGAGACCCGGCATGGCTGCCGGGCCTCGCGTTGCGGACGATCAATCAGCGAACGACTGGGGTCATCACTTGACCTCGATCTTCTGCCGCGGTGTCGTCTCGCGTTTCGGCAGGCGGATCTCCAGCAGCCCCTTGTCGAAGGTCGCCTCGACCTTGTCTCCCGCCACCTCCACCGGCAACCGCATGGTCCGGCAGAAGCTGCCGCGTGCGATCTCGGCATGATAGTAGTTCTCTTCCTCTGTCTTTTCTTCATGCCGGCGTTCACCGCGGATGGTGAGCATGTCGCCGCTCAGGTCGATGTGCAGGTCCTTCTTGTCGATGCCTGGCAGTTCGGCTCGTACCAGCAGTTCGGTTTCATGGTCGACCAGGTCCACTCGCGGCAGGCGCACCTCGGCTTCAGTCTGCAGCGCGGTCCAGTCCGGCCAGAGGTCGCGGAACGGACGCAGCCAGTTCGGGTTCATGAGGCCGCGGCTGAGCATGGTGTCGAATGCCCGGTCCATCTCGTCGAGGAGGCCGGGTTCGTGCCGCTGCAGTGTCTTGCCTGTGTCTTTGCTTTTGATCTTCATTGTGATGTCCTCCCTTTTCGGTGTTCCCTTACATTTAAAACATAGTGCACGGGGGGCTGTCTGGCAAGGTCTGTTTTTGAAAAAAGTGTTTTCAAACAGTTTGTTATGGCGTTCCCACGCGTTGTGGGAAGACCGTTCTGCGAGTCGGCACTTGGCCTTGGGGGGTGTGGCCCCGACATCTCGGGGCACCAGTAGCGAACCCGCGTGGAACGCCGTTTTTGCGGCGTGCGGGGGATCAGTCAGGGCATGGTGTGCCCGATAACAGAGCGAGAGATCGATGCAGACAGAAGCAGTAGCACAGCTTATCCGCGATGGCTTGCCCGGAGCGGAGGTGGAGGTGTCCGGCGATGGCAGCCATTTCGAGGCGGTGGTGGTCAGCGCGGCCTTCGAGGGCCTGCCGCCGATCAAGAAACAGCGGTTGGTGATGGATACGGTGAAGGCGCAGATTGCGAGTGGTGAACTGCATGCGCTGTCGATCAAGACCCTGACGCCTGGGCAGAGGGCCTAGGGATAGGCTGATTTATTCAGCATTTCCCGCACGGGGCAGGAAGCCCCGTCCCCCTACGGAAACGCTGATTTATTCGGCGCTTCCCGCGCGGGGCAGGAAGCGTCTGCTCAGGGCTGAGTTGGCGTTCCTGGTTTTGCCTACAACCGGCTGGGGCCGTCAGGCGCGGCGGCGCTCGGGTTCCCGGGTGGGCCATGCCTCGGTTGAGGTGACGGGGGCCGGTTGCAGTGACTCGACGTCCTCCGGTGGGGGCTCCGGGCTTGGGCTCCGACGCTGAGCGGCGCTGAATCGGCAGGAGAAGGTGGTGCCGCGGCCTGGGTCGCTGGCGACGGTGAGCTCGGCGTCATGCCGCGTCAGCACGTGCTTGACGATGGCCAGTCCCAGGCCGGTGCCACCGGATTCGCGCGAGCGTGCCCGGTCCACGCGGTAGAAGCGTTCGGTCAGGCGGGGGATGTGCTCGGCGGCGATGCCGGGGCCGTTGTCTTCAACGGTGAATACCGGTCCTGTCGGGTCGTTGTGCCAGGAGACGCGGATCTTGGTCTCTTCCGGTGTGTGCTTGACGGCGTTGAAGACCAGGTTGGACAGGGCGCTGTGCAGTTCGGCCTCGTTGCCCAGCAGCCACAGGTCGGGGTCGGCATCGAGCAGGATGTGGTGAGCCTCGCCGCTGAGGGTGCCGGCGTCGGTGACGATACCTTGCAGCAGCCGGGAGATGTCCACTGGCGCGAGGTGGTCGGCCCGGTCTTCCATCTCAAGGCGCGACAGGGTGAGCAGGTCTTCGATGATGGAGCGCATACGCCGGGTCTGGTTCTGCATCTTTTCCAATGGCCGGCGGTGGCCCTCTGGTGTGGCCGCGGAGTCGGCCAGGGTTTCCAGAAAGCCGGCGATGACGGTCAGCGGCGTGCGCAGTTCGTGGGAGACGTTGGCGACGAAGTCGCGCCGGATGGCGTTGATGCGCTGGATCTTGGTGATATCGCGTCCCATCACCAGGCGCTGTCTCTTGCGCTCGCCGAATGGCGCCACGCGCAGCGACAGGGTGATGGCCTGGTTGTGCTGCGGGGTCATCTCGAGGGGTTTGCCCAGGTCGGCGCCGTCGATGTAGTCGCCGAGTCCGGGCTGCTGGCAGATGTCGGCCAGCCGTTTGCCGTCGTCTCGGGGCCACTGCACATCCAGCAGGGCGGCGGCGGCGGGGTTGGCCCATTCGATCCGTTTGGTCTTGCCCAGCACCACCAGGGCGTCCGGTACGGAATTGGCGGCTTCGCGAAAGCGCCGCTGAAACCGCACCTGGCGCTTGCGACTCTTGCGGCTGCGTTGCTGATACTGGCCGATGGCGCGGTAGATCTCGCCCCAGACGCCTTCCGGAAACGGCGGCACCAGCCGGTGGTGGCGCCGGATCATGCGCGCCAGCCGCCAGAGCCAGAACAGGTGTCGGCCCAGATAGGTGCCCAGCGCGATGAGCAGGGCCAGATGCCAGTCTGCACCCAGTAGCGCGAGGCCGGCCGCCAGCCAGGCGGCGGCCAGGGCCAGGGTCAGCTCATGCAGGGTCGGGTGCATGTCGTGTGGGTCACTTGTCCGAGAAGCGGTAGCCGACGCCGCGCACCGTCTGCAGCAGGTGCTCGTGGCCGGTGGCCTCCAGGGCCTTGCGCAGGCGCCGTACATGGACGTCGACGGTGCGCTCTTCGACGTAGACATGGTTGCCCCACACCTGGTCGAGGAGCTGGGAGCGGCTGAAGGCGCGGTCGGCGTGGGTCATGAAGAAGTGCAGCAGGCGGTATTCTGTGGGGGCGATGTCGATGGCGCGGTCGCCGGCGCTGACCCGATGGCTGACGTTGTCGATGATCAGGCCGCCGATCTCGATCTGCGCCGACACCTCTTCTGCCCGACTGCGTCGCAGCACGGCGTTGACCCGGGCCACCATCTCCCGCGGCGAGAACGGCTTGGTGATGTAGTCGTCGGCGCCGGTGTCCAGGCCCTTGATGCGGTCGTCTTCCTCGCCGCGGGCGCTGATCATGATGATGGGGATGCTGCGGGTCTTGGGATTCTGCTTGAGCTGCCGCGCCAGTTCCAGGCCGGAACGGCCCGGCAGCATCCAGTCAAGCAGCAGGATGTCCGGTTGCTCCGGCAGCAGCCGGCGTGCCTCGTCGGCATGGCTGGCCTCGAGCACGCGGAAGCCGGATTCTTCCAGCGTGAAGCGGATCACGTCGCGGATGTCGGGTTCGTCATCGACGATGAGTACGGTTGCCATCGGGTGTCGGCGCCTCGGTTTCTCGATGGACCGCATGATATGGACATGGGGTTACGGTAAGGTTACGACGCCGGCGCCCGGGTGTCATCGCCGTGTCCTGAGGTGGAAATCCTTCCCACACCAGGGGCGGGGTGTTTTATCCTTGCAGACAGTCCTTTGGAAGGGGCTGGTTTGACTAGCATGTCCCTGACGGATCAGTCACTGAGCAGGGGGGGGAAGGCCGATGTCGATCCCGGTATCGATCCCGGACGCGGGCAACGAGTTGGAGTCCGAGACGGGACGCAGGACCGTCTTTCGCGGCAAGATTGTCGATGTGGGGCTGGAGCGGGTCCGTCTGCCCACCGGGCGGGATGTGGAACTGGAGGTGATCCATCACCCCGGCGGCGCCGCTGCGGTGGCCATCGACGAGCGCCGGCGGGTCTGCCTGTTGCGCCAGTACCGGCATGTGGCCGGCGGCTGGCTGTGGGAGCTGCCGGCGGGCAAGCTGGACCCGGGCGAGGGGCCGGCGGTGACGGCGGAGCGGGAGCTGGCGGAGGAGGCGGGGCTGATGGCGGCGCGCTGGGATTCCCTCGGTCGGCTGCACAGTTCTCCCGGCGTCTACGGCGAGGTGATCCATCTGTATCTGGCGCGGGGGCTGAGCGAGGTGGATCTGGGCCATGAGGCGGACGAGGTGATCGAGGTGCACTGGGTGGCCCTGAGCGATGCGCTTGCCTGGTGTGCGGACGACACCATCACCGATGCCAAGACCCTGATCGGGCTGTATCGCGCCGATGCCCTGTTGCGCGGTGCCCGGGCCGGCGACGGCGCCTGCTGAAACCCGGCTGTCGAACCCCGGCGCTCCCCCGGCGAGACACCCCGGCGTCATTCCAGCGTCGCTGCCAGCGGCCGGTATTGCAGCCCGTATAGCAGTTGCAGATAGCGCCGGGTCTGCGCCCGGTCCAGGTCGGTGACGTGGCGCCAGAAACCATAGATGCGCGCCAGGGTCATCAGGCGCCGGGCATGGTGGCGCCAGGTGTATTGCGCCTCGATCCGCGCCAGCCCGGCGGTAGAGAGCTGCGTCCAGTGACTGCTGTCTTCGGCGCAGTGCTGCAGCACCTCGGCCATGCGCCGGGCCGCCTTGGCCCCGTGGTTGGGGTCGATGTGGTAGCCGGAGACGCCGTCCTGGATGATCTCCAGCGGGCCGCCGTAGCAGGTGGCGAAGCAGGGCAGACCGCAGCTCATGGCCTCGATGACGGTGAGGCCGAAGGCCTCGAACAGGGCCGGCTGCACGAAGGCGCCACGGCCGTCGGCGATGCAGCGATACAGTTCCCCGGTCAGGGGCTTGTCCAGATGCATGCCGATCCACCGCACCTGGGTGTCCAGCCCGTGCCGATCGAACAGCCGGTGCATTTCGGTGATCTGTTCCCGCTCCTCGTCGTCGGCGGAGGCCTCGGCATCCACATGGCCGGCCACCACCACCAGGTCCGCCTGCTCGCGCAGCGCGGCGCACTGGCCGTACCAGTCCAGCAGGCCGCTGATGTTCTTGATGCGGTCCAGCCGCGCCATGGTGAACAGCAGCGGCCTGTCGCGTCGCGCCAGCACGCCGCGGATCTGGCCGGGGCGCGCGTCGCCGTACAGCAGGTCGTCGATGTCCGGCTGCAGGTGAGACAGCCGGCGCTCCTGCTCGCTGAACGGAAAATAGACGTCGGCATTCGCACCGGGTGAGACGATGTTGAACTTGGGGTCGTAGACATCGATGCCGGCGGTGACCCGATACAGTCCCGGCAGGGTGAAGTGGGTGTAGCTCTCGTACTGGCCGACGCTGTGGTCGGTGCCGGCGATCTCCTGGTAGGTGCTGGTGACGATGAAGTCGGCCGCGTTCATGGCAATGAGGTCTGCCGTGAACTGCACCGAGAAGTGGTAGCGCTGCTCGTTGTCGCCCCAGTAGAGGTCGGAGAACAGGTACTTGGGCTTTTCCAGCGCGTGGGCGATGTTGCACTGGCTGACACCGAGCCGGTCTGCCATCAGCGACGCCAACAGGTTGCCGTCGGAATAGTTGCCGATGATCAGGTCCGGGCGTCCGCCCAGTTCCGCCAGCAGTTCGCGCTCGGCATCCAGGGCGAAGCGTTCCAGGTAGGGCCAGACCCGAAAGCGCGAGATCCAGGGCCGCAGTTCCTCGCCGCTGCTGGTACGGAAGGGCACCCGCAGAATGGCCGCGTTTCGGGTGCCGGCGATGGGCTCCAGGCGCTGGTTGCACAGGCTGCCCTCGGCCTCCGGGATCAGGCGCGTCAGCACCAGCACTCGCGGCTCGATGTCGATGCCCTGCTCCTGCAGGCGCTGGCGCATCTCCTGCTCCAGCGCCCGCACCTGGTCCAGGATGTAGACCACCTGACCGCCGGTGTCCGGCCGCCCGAGCACATTGGACTGGCCGAACCAGCCGTGCGGGGACAGGATGGCGATGGAGAAGATCATGGGCACGCGGCCGAGGAAGTCCTCCAGCGCCTGGGGCGAGGGTGCCTCCAGGATGTCCAGCAGCAGGCCCATGGTGTCGCGGATGCGGGCCGCCTCCTTGCCCCAGCCGGGCTCGAAGCCGTGGTTGCGCAGTTCGGCTGCCAGTTCCGCCCAGGGGGTTTGCGCCGGTCGTCGGCGCAGCGGGATCAGCGCCTGGCGCAGGGCATTGCGCAGGTCGCCCAGGGTGCTGATGCTGCCGTCGAGCATCAGTTGCTGGTCGCGGCAGCGATGCATGCGCAGGAAGCGCAGCAGCGGTTCGGCGCCCTTGCCGATGTCCGCGAACAGCCGGCTGGACAGGCTGCGGTTGAGGAATTCGCCGCCGCGGCCGATGGAGCCCTCTTCGCGCAGCCTGTCGCGTTCCCGGTCGAAGGGGGTCATGTCGACCTCGAGCATGAACGGGTCTTCCGGGCGGCCGGTAGCCAGATGCTCCTTGAAGCCGAGGAAGGCCGCCGCGCTCACCCAATGCAGGTCCAGGGTGTCCAGGTGCAGGCGCAGATAGTCCCAGCAGGCGATGCGTCGGCGCAGTGCAAGATAGATCCAGGTGTCATCGATGACCGCCTCCTGGCACTGCCGCAGGGTGCGGGTCAGCGGGCTGGCGTCCAGCGCCGGCTCCTCTGCCAGCAGCCGGGCCACCGCATCCTGCAGGTCGCTCTGCAGCAGGAACGCCCGGCGCAGGCCGAGGATGCGGTGCAGGATGCGGTGGGTCACCCCCGGCTCGGCGCGCATGGAGTCGCGCAGGGCGGCGATCAGCTGCGTCAGTTCGCGGTCCGGGCCAGACCCGTCACCGATACCGGTGCCGACACCCGACCGAGGATCTGGCGCGTCGTGGTCAATTGCCATCAGTCTTCGGCTCGACGCCGAGGCGTCGGGTATCGGCGATGCCCTTCATCGGGGTCTGTCATGGCCCGTCAGCGCAGGCCCCAGGCGCGTGCGAAGCGGTGGTAGAACGCGGCATCGCTGACCGTGGCCCCCCGCTGGCCGACCATGGCCGAGGCGAAGGCCTGGGCGCGCTCCAGGGTCTGTTGCAGGGGCCAGTCCTGCAACAGCCCCAGGATGAGCACCGAGGCAAAACCATCGCCGGCGCCGACGGCGTCCACCACGTCCACGCGCTCTGCCGGTGCCACCCGCAGGCAGCTACCATCCGCCCGTACGGCCAGGGCACCGGCGGCGCCCAGGGTCGCGAACACCAGTTCCAGGCCGTGCTGTCGCAGCAGGGCGCGGGCCTGTTGCAGCACCGGATCCTGGGCGTTTTCCTGTGCCTCAGGCGAGCCCTCCGGCCGTCCGGACTCCGGCCGATCGGGGGGCGGTGCCAGTATGGCCAGCTCGTCGGCATTGAGCTTGACCCAGCGGGCCGCAGCAAGCAGCCCATGCACCTGGTCTGCGCCCCACCAGGGGTCGCGCAGGTTCACATCCAGAAACACCGCCGGCCGCATGCGCCGGCGCAGTGCCCCGAGGGCATCGACGGATGCCGGCGCCCGCAGGGCCAGGGTGCCGTGATAGAGCAGGCCCTGGGCCGGCAGGTCGTCGGGCAGGGCGTCGGCGTCGATGCAGTCGTAGGCGCGTCCGGGCACGATGTCATAGCAGGGCTCGCCGTCGGCCAGGGTCACCTGGACGGTGCCGGTGGCATGTGCCGGATCGCGTTGCAGGCCGCGGGTGGCCATGCCGTGCGCGGCCATGGCATCCGCGATCCGGTCGCCCAGGGCGTCACGGCCGACCCGGCTGATGAACAGCGGGTCGGCGGCGAATGCGCTGAGGTGCCAGGCGACGTTGAATGGCGCGCCCCCGAGCACCTCGGCGCCGTCGGGGAAGCAGTCGAACAGCGCCTCGCCGAAGATGACGGGCGGCCTGGAAGGATCGAAGGTCATGGCGGCGGCCTGTGCTGACGTGGATTGCCGGGCCAGACTACTCGGAATAGCCGCCGCCGTAGCCGGCGCTGCGGGCATAGAAGCCGATCTGGCCGGACGGCACCACGGTGACGCCACCGGGCGTGACGGTGTAGAGCTTGCTGTCGGCCTCGGCGTCGTAGCCGATGACAGTGCCCGGCTCGATGATGTTGTGCCGATCGATGATCACCTTGCGCAGGCGGGCGCCCTTGCAGACACGGACATAGTCCATGACGATGCAGTCCTCCAGCACCACGTCCTCTTCGATGACCGCCTCGCGGCGGATGATGGAGTTGCTGATCCGGCTGTTGTCGTGAATGATCGTCGCCGCCCCCAGCAGCGTGTTGCGCAACTGGCCGCCGAGCACCCGGGCCACTGGCCCCTGGTAGTTGCTGGAGTAGATCGGCCATTCCGGATTGAAGGCGTCGAACACCGGCTCCGCCCCCAGCACATCCTTGTGGGTATTGAAATAGGCATCGATGTTGCCTACATCCCGCCAATACACCTGGCTTTCGTAGGGCTTGATGCCAGGGATCTGGTTACTGGCGAAGTCGTAAGCGAACAGGCGGTGGCCGCTGGCCAGCAGCCGCGGCAGCACATGCTGGCCGAAGTCGGTCTCGCCGGCCTGCTGGGCCGCCTGCAAGGCCTCCATCAGCACCCGGGCGCTGAACACGTAGTTGCCCATGGAGGCATAGGCGCTGGACGGATCATCCGCCAGCGGCGTGGGGTTGGCGGGCTTCTCCTGGAAGGCCTCGATCCGCCCGTCGGCATCGGCTGCGATGACGCCGAAGCTGCGGGCGTCCTCGATGGGCACCGGCAGTGCGGCGATGCTGACGTCTGCCTCCCGCTCCTTGTGGAAGTCCAGCATCTGGCGGATGTCCATGCGGTAGATGTGATCGGCGCCGAACACCACCACGTAATCCGGGGCGTGTTCCTCGATCAGATTGATGTTCTGATGCACCGCGTCCGCCGTGCCCTGGAACCAGGACTGGCCGGCACGCATCTGCGGCGGCACCACGGTGACGAACTGGTCGTTCAGCAGCGGCGAGATGGTCCAGGCCTTGCGTACATGCTCGATCAGCGACTGCGACTTGTACTGCACCAGCAGGTAGATGGTGCGGATCTGCGAGTTGACCAGGTTGCTGAGCACGAAGTCGACGATGCGATAGCGGGAACCGAACGGCACCGAGGGCTTGGAGCGGGCCGCCGTCAGCGGCTGTAGCCGTGAGCCTTGGCCGCCGGCCATGACGAATGCAATAACTCTGTCGGGCATGAGGTCCTCCGGGCGCCGGACTGCGGACGCCGCTGTCGAATGGTCTAGCTGTCGAACCGAAACTGCTGGATGTTCACGGATGGAGCGTCACGAACGGGTCGTCCGATTTGGTCGTCCGAACTGTTCGTCAGAACTGGTCGTCCGAATTGATCGTCCGAATTGATCGTCCTAAGTTGGTCTTCCGAACGGACCGAAACGCGCTGCGCGTGTTTCCTGCCTCTGGCGCGGTCGGAATCCGGGAGCCGTCGGCCTATGATAAACCGGCGGCAGCGTCTCGTGCTGGACTCCGTGACGGTACTGTCGGTGGTTCGCCACCGCCCGGACCGGTAAACTGTCAGCCATCCGCCGGCGGAGGCCGGCACAGCCCGAATCGCGCGACCGACCTGCGCGCAGCAACGCAAGTGTACGCCCGCGCGGGGCACCGAATGCGACATCGCACTGACATCTTCATTCTGGGGTATCCACCATGCACAAGGGCTTCGACGTGCCGCGCCGGCCGACGGTGCTGATCATTCTCGACGGGTTCGGCGCCAACCCCGGCAAGGCAAACAATGCCATTGCCATCGCCGAGACGCCGAATTTCGACCGCCTGTTCGGACAGAACCCGCATACCGTGCTGCAGGCCTCCGCGCGCGCCGTCGGGCTGCCGGACGGACAGATGGGCAACTCCGAGGTCGGCCACATGACCCTGGGCTCAGGCTGCATCGTGCGCCAGGACCTGGTTCTGATCGATGACGCCATTGCCGACGGCAGTTTCTTTGTCAACGAGACGCTGATCAAGGCGGCGCGCCAGGCCGCGGAGCAGGGCCGGCCGCTGCACCTGATGGGGCTGGTGTCGGACGGCGGCGTGCACAGTCATCTGCGCCACCTGCTGGCGCTGATCGATCTCGCCGGGCGCAACGGCGCGCGCCCGGTGGTGCACATGATCACCGACGGCCGCGACACGGCGCCACGCTCCGCCATCACCTATCTGGAAGCGGTGAACAAGGCCCTGGAGGCCGTCGGCGGCCGCATCGCCACGGTCTCGGGTCGCTACTACGCCATGGACCGGGATCACCGCTGGGAGCGGACCCGGCAGGCGTTCGATGCCCTGGTGCATGCCGCCGGGCGTCGCGCCGGCAGCGCCCGCGAGGCCATCGAGCAGGCCTATGCCGCCGGCGAGGACGACGAGTTCATCGTGCCGACGGTGATCCACGGCGGCGAGCCGATCCGCGACGACGATGCGGTGGTGTTCTTCAACTTTCGCAAGGACCGGCCGCGGCAGACGGTGTCGGCGCTGTTCCAGCCGGCATTCGACGCCTTCGACCGGGGCGGGTTCCGCGCCGCCCGGGTCACCTGCATGATGGAATACGACCACAGCTACGGGCTGCCCGTCGCGTTCGATCACGAGATGCCGCCGCTGACCCTGGGCCAGGTCCTGAGCGACGCGGGCCTGGCGCAGTTCCACTGTGCCGAGACCGAGAAATACGCCCATGTCACCTTCTTCTTCAACGGCGGCCGCAGCGACCCCTATCCCGGCGAGGAGCGGCGGCTGATCCCGTCGCCCAAGGTGGCCACCTATGACCTGCAGCCCGAGATGAGCGCCGCGGCGGTGGCCGATGCAGTGATCGAGGCCATCGAGAGCCAGAGCTACGCCTTCATCGTGGTCAACTTTGCCAACGGCGACATGGTGGGCCACACCGCGGTGCGCGAGGCCGTCATCGAGGCGGTGCGCACACTCGATCGCGAGGCCGGGCGCGTCATCGACAGCGCCGTGGCCCACGGCTACTCGGTGCTGCTGACGGCGGATCACGGCAACTGCGACGAGATGATCGACCCGGTCTCCGGCGAGCCGCACACGCGCCACACGGTCTATCCCGTACCCTGTCTGGTGGTGGACGAGACCCCATGGGCCCTGTCCATCGGCCGCGGCATCGAGGATATCGCCCCCACTGTGCTGCACCTGATGGGCCTGCCCAAGCCCGAGGGCATGCACGGCCAGTCGCTGCTGCTGGAGCCCCTGGAATGACGGGCCGTCCTGCGCATCGTTGGTCGGGTCGGATGCCGCACACCTGGGCCCGTCGCCGCTGATGCAGTCGTACCTGGACCTGCTGCGCGACGTCGTCGACAACGGCTGCGACAAGGACGACCGCACCGGCGTCGGCACCCGCTCTGTGTTTGGTCGGCAGATCCGCTTCGACCTGGCGGACGGTTTCCCGCTGCTGACCACCAAGCGCATTCATACCAGAAGCGTGGTGGCGGAGCTGCTGTGGTTCCTGTCCGGTAGCACCGACAACCGCTGGCTGAATGCCCTCGGCGTGACCATCTGGGACGAATGGGCCGCTGCAGACGGCGATCTCGGGCCGATCTACGGTGCCCAGTGGCGTCGCTGGCGCTCGCCGGACGGGGGCGTGATCGACCAGATCGCCGAGGTGGTGGAGGCCGTCCGCACGGACCCCGACTCGCGTCGGCTGCTGGTGTCGGCCTGGAATCCGGCGGACCTGCCGCAGCCCGCGCTGTCGCCGGCAGATAACGCCGCTGCCGGGCGCATGGCGCTGGCGCCCTGCCATTGCCTGTTCCAGTTCTATGTGCAGCAAGGGCGCCTGTCGTGCCAGCTCTACCAGCGCAGCGCCGACCTCTTTCTGGGCGTGCCGTTCAACATCGCCAGCTATGCGCTGCTGACGCACATGGTGGCGCAGCAGACCGATCTGGCCGTGGGCGAGTTCGTGCATACCTTCGGTGACCTGCACCTGTACCGCAACCATCTGACGGACGCCATCGTGTTCGAGCAACTGCGCAGGGAGCCCCGGCCGCTGCCACGGCTGGCCATCGCCCGGCGACCGGGGAGCCTGTTCGACTACCGGCCTGAGGATTTCGACTTCGTCGGCTATCAGCCGCACCCGGGCATTCGCGCCCCCATTGCCGTCTGAGTCTCGCCGGCCTTCCGCCCACTTTAGCCCTCACTCAAAGTTCCAGGAGTCAAGCGTTTGACCGAAGCCCTGATCCAAGCCCTGTTCGACTATGGCCTGTTCCTGGCGAAAGCCCTCACCCTCGTCTTCGCCCTCGGGCTGCTCGGCCTGCTGCTGATGCGACTTCGGCTGCGCGTCGGCGACCTGGGACAGAACGACGACGGTGAACTGCTGGTGCAGAACCTGACCCATCGCTTCGCCGACATGGCCGACGAGATCAAGCGCAACACGCTGCCACCAAAGGCCTTCAAGCAGGCCATGAAGCAGGAGCGCAAGCAGGAGAAGCAGCGCGCAAAGGCGGTGGCGCGCGACCGTCGCCGAGTGTTCGTGATCGATTTTCATGGCGACATCATGGCCACGGAGGTGGCTGGCCTGCGCGAGGTGGTGTCGGCCTTGCTGATGGAGGCCGATGCCGAGGACGAGGTGCTGGTCCGGCTGGACAACGCCGGTGGCGCCGTGCACGAGCACGGCCTGGCAGCGTCGCAGTTGCTGCGCATTCGCGAGCACGGGCTGTCGCTGACGGTGGCGGTGGACAAGGTGGCCGCCAGTGGCGGCTATCTGATGGCCTGTGTCGCCAACCGTATCGTCGCTGCCCCCTTTGCCGTGGTGGGCTCGATCGGCGTGCTGGCGGAGATGCCCAACTTCCATCGCTGGCTGGAGCGCAACGGCGTCGATTTCGAACTGCACACCGCTGGCGAGTACAAGCGCACCCTGACCCTGTTTGGCGAGAATACCGACGAGGGTCGGGCAAAACTACGCGAGCAGCTGGAGGAGACCCATCAGCTGTTCAAGTCCTTCATTCAGACCTATCGGCCGGACCTGGACCTGGCGCGGGTGGCCACCGGTGAATACTGGCACGGCGAGCAGGCTCTGGCCCTGGGTCTAGTGGACGCGCTGAAGACCAGCGACGACTATCTGCTGGCTGCGCGCGCCGATGCGGACCTGTACCGGCTGAGCTACAAGGCCCACAAGCGGCCGCTAGATCGCCTGCTCGGCGCCATCCGTCTGGGGATGTCTGCGCTGGCCAGCCGCCTGCCGCTGGCAGTCTCGCGGGGGGTCGGATGATGGCGGCCCGCAGCGGATCCTGTTCCCGGGGCCGGACGGCCGTCCCGGCAGTGGTGCTGTCGGCACTGCTGCTGGGCACGGCGGTTGCGACCGCGGCGGATGCGCCGCCGGGGCTGCAGCCGGACGGGCAGCAGACCGGGCAGCCGGAAGCGGCCAGCATTCAGCCATCCGGCACGCCATCGTCCGCCGGCCCGCCGTCGCGCGCTGAACAGGCTGCTGATCGGATAGCCTCTGAACCGGCTTCCTTTGATCCGGCAGGCTTGGATCTGGTATCAGGCGACTGGCCCCAGGCGGTGCTGGAGCGCCTGGATGCCCAGACGGTGTTGTTGCAGCAGCTGCAGGTCCAGCTCGATGCCCTGTCCGATGCGGACGGGTTGCCGCAAGGGTCGCCGGATGCCGACGTTGCCGAAGACAAGCTGGCGGAACTCGGCGCCCGGCTGCAGCAGCAGCAACAGGCCGCATCGGAGGCCCAGTTGCGGGCGGAAAAGGCGGAAAAGCGCGCGGCAGGCCTGGAAGAGGCACAGGCGCGGATGGTGACCGAGAACGAACGTCTGGCGCTGGAACTGGCCACGGCCAAGACGCGGCTGGCCGAGGCCCTGCAGCGGGTGGTGGAATTGAACGCGCGGCTGGCCACCAGCGAGGCCCGGGCTGCCGCGGGAACGGCGGGGAGCGGGCGCCAGACAGTGGCGGAACCCACGCCATCCTCGACTGCAGTGGCTGGCGCGCAGGCCGCCGGCTCAGCGAGTCCCGCGGAGCCGGGTGCGGCTTACCCCAAGGTCACGGATCGCCAAGGCGCAGAGCCGGACGGCGAGGGGGCCATGACGGATCAGGTTCCGGATCAGGGTGCTGCCCAGAGAGCTGCTCAGGATTCAGCCATGATTCCGGTGCCGGTCATCTATGAGGTGCTGGCCGACGACACGCTGTCGCGCATCAGCGCCAAGGTCTATGGCGATGCCAACGCCTGGCGGCGGATCTTCGAGGCCAACCGGGATCTGCTCGACAGCCCCGACGACCTTTCCCTGGGGATGAAACTGGTCATTCCCTGAGGAGACGCTGGTTTATTGGCCTCACTAATCCGAGCCAGGCCAAAAAAATAGCACGCGATTCGAAAACGTGGTTTCCGAATCGCTGTATTGTCAGTGGCTTGCGCCACTAAAAAAGGCGAGGCATCCTGCGCCGCAAGGGCCATGCTGAATCGGTCAGCATGTCCCTGACGGGCTGTTGCCCGGCGTCATCAACCGGTGCTGGCCAACCGGTGCTCGAAGTGGCTGACCAGCCGCGATCGCAGCGTCTTCTCCTTGTGTTTGGCCGCAGCGGCCAGGCGCTTGTCGGCAACGCCGATGAGCGTCTCCTGAGCACCCTTGGCGGTTTCGTCGGCGGGCATGCGCTGCACATAGCTGCCGTCGGGCTGCATGTCCCAGGCGGAGCGCTGGTCGGCCAGTTGCACGTCCAGGATCAGGCGCAGTTCCTGGCGCAGTTCCGCATTCTCGACCGGTGCATGGACCTCGACCCGGCTCTCGAGATTACGGCGCATCATGTCCGCCGAGCCGATGTAGTATTCCTCGTCGCCGCCGTTGCGGAAGTACAGGATCCGCGCATGCTCCAGGAAGCGGCCGACGATGCTGACCACGCGCGCGCCCTCGGACAGGCCCGGGATACCGGGACGGAAGCGGCAGGTGTCGCGCACCAGCAGATCCACCTTCACCCCGGCGCGGCTGGCGCGGTAGAGGGCGCGGGTGATGTCCGGGTCCTCCAGTGCGTTCATCTTCATCTGGATGTGGCCGCCGCCTTCTTCGTGATGGATCTCGATCTCGCGTTCGATCTTGCCCAGGATGCCCCGCTTCAGCGTGTAGGGCGCGGTCAGGATCTTGCGGTAGCTCGGCGGCGGTGAATAGCCAGTGAGGTAATTGAACAGCTCCGTCAGGTCCTGGCCGATGTCTTCGTCGCAGCCGAGCATGCCGAGATCGGTGTAGAGCTTGGCGGTGCCGCCGTGGTAGTTGCCGGTGCCGATGTGGTAGTAGCGGCGCAGCTGGGCGTAGTCGCGGCGCACCACGAAGATCAGCTTGCTGTGGGTCTTGAGCCCCAGCACGCCGTAGGTCACGTGGATGCCTTCGGCCTCCAGGCGCCTTGCCCAGCCGATGTTGGCCGCCTCGTCGAAGCGGGCCTTCAGTTCCACCAGCACCGCCACCTGCTTGCCGTTCTGGGCGGCCTTGATCAGGGCGTCGAGTATGGCGCCGCCGGAGGTACGGTACAGCGTCATCTTGATGGCCAGCACCTTGGGGTCCTTGGCGGCGGTGGCGAGGAAGCGCTCGACGGTGGTGGCGAAGGACTCGTAGGGGTGCTGCAGCAGCAGCGGGCCGTTTTCGCGGATGATGTGGAAGATATTGCGCCGGTCGTTGCCCAGCAACGGGTGGTCGCCGGGGCGATGGGGCTTGTCGTGCAGGTCCGGAAAATCCAGCCCGGCCAGCTCGAACAGGTCGCGCTTGGCCATCATGCCGGTGACCTCGTCGACGTCCTCGACCTCGTTCAGGCCGAGTTCGGCGGCGAGCATGCCGCGGTGCACCGGGATCATGCCGGCCTGCACCTCCAGGCGCACGATGGGCGCAAAATGGCGCTCCCGCAGTTCGGTCTCGATCAGCTCAAGCAGGTCGTTGGCGGCCTCTTCCTCGGGCTCGACGATGGCGTTGCGGGTGACCCGGAACAGGGCGCAGCTGTCGATCTCCATGCCGGGGAACAGCATGTCCAGGTTGTTGATGATGAGGTCATCGAGGGTGACGAAGGTGTTGACGTCATCCACCTGGATCAGGCGCCGGGACACATCCTTGCTCACCGGCACCTTGACGCGGGCCTTGTAGGTCTCGCCGCCGCCGGGGTAGCGCAGGGTCACCAGCAGGTTGAGCGCGAGGTTGGAGATGAACGGGAACGGATGCGCCGGGTCCATCGCCAGCGGCGTGATCATCGGGAAGATGTTGGTGCGGAAGTGTTCCCGCAGCCGGCCGCGGGCGTCCTCGGCCAGGGCGTCGATGCGCACCAGCCGGATGTCGTGCTCCTCCAGCGCGTGCATCAGTTCGTCGTAGATGCGCTCCTGTTCCTGCTGCATCTCGGCCAGCACGACGCGGCATTCCGCTACCTGCTGCGCCGGGGTGCGGCCGTCGACAGTCAGGGTGTGCACGCCGGCGGCAATCTGCTGCTTGAGTCCGCCGATGCGCTTCATGAAGAATTCGTCCAGGTTGTTGCTGACGATGGCCAGGAACTTGACCCGCTCCAGCAGCGGATTGCGCGGATCGGCGGCCTCGTGCAGCACGCGCTGGTTGAACGACAGCCAGGTGAGTTCACGGTTCAGGTAGAGGGAGGGATCATCCAGATCGATTTCCGGCGCCGGGGGCGTTATCGTGCCCTTGGCGGCGGCTAGCAGCCGCTGCGGTTCAGCCTGGTCTTCCAGGGCCGACAGGTTGTTGTCATTCATCCGGACTCCCCCTTGCACGCTTGATTGCCGATCTGATGTTCTGCCCTATCTCACAACCCACTATCCTAGCAAGGCGAAGGGCGGATTGCGCCACGGGAATTTGCGCATGACCCAAGATACCCGCGACACCCTGTATGCCGGCCTGGACGCGCCCGCAGACGGCTTCGTCTTCGATGCCCGCGTGGCACGCGTGTTTGCCGACATGTTGCGACGCTCGGTGCCCGGCGCCACGGAACTGGTCCGCCTGACCGGCCTGGTCGCGGCCCATGTTGCGACGACCCAGCTGAAGAGCCAGCCGCAGAGCCAGCCGCCGATCCGGTCGCGGATGGAGTCGCCGATCCAGTCTCCGATCCGGCCGTTGCGGGTCTACGACCTGGGCTGTTCGCTGGGGGCGAGCAGCGCCAGCATCCTGGCCCATCTGCCGCCGGGTGCCCCGGTGCACATCATCGCGGTGGACAATGCACCGGCCATGATCGACGGCCTGCGCGAGCGCCTGGGCGATGCCGTGGCCGACGGCCGCGTGCAGCCCCGCTGCTGCGATGTGCTCGAGCTGCCCATCGCCGGCGCGCATGTGGTCGTGCTCAACCTGACGCTGCAGTTCCTGCCCCGGGCGCAGCGCCTGGCGCTGTTGCGGCGCATCCGCCGGGGGCTGGAGCCCGGCGGCGTGCTGATTCTTGCGGAGAAGGTCGTCTGGCCGGACCAGGCCACCGATGCGGTGATGGCGGCGCTGCATGCACGGTTCAAGCGCACCCAGGGCTACAGCGCGCTGGAGGTCAGCCGCAAGCGCGCGGCACTGGAACGGGTGCTGGTGCCGGACGACCGTGAGACCCACGAAGACCGACTGCGCGCCGCCGGCTTTCAGCGGGTGGTGCCGTTCTTTCAATGCCTGAACTTCGTCGGCTGGCTGGCCTGGGCCTGACGGCGGCATGCTCGAGCAGCTTTTCGCGCCCTTTTTCCAGCGCCTGGACGCGACCCGGCTCGCCCCCTGGCGCCCGTGGCTGCAACGGTTGACGCGCGAGCGGCTGTCGCCCGGGGCGCACGGGGATCTTGCGCACTGGATCGCCGCCCTCGAGGCCCTGCCGTGGATCGCGCCGGCAGAGGTCGTGCTGGATCGGGCCTGTGTTGGTGTCGGCATATGCGGGACGGGCAAACCCGCGCTCGATGCGGCGGCGCGTGCGCGTCTGGCGCAACGGCTGGACGCCTTCCACCCCTGGCGCAAGGGGCCGTTCTGCCTGCACGGCGTGCACATCGACAGCGAATGGCGCTCGGACTGGAAATGGACCAGGCTGCAGCGGGCCATTGCGCCCCTGCACGGGCGCCTGGTGCTGGACCTGGGCTGCGGCAACGGCTACTACGCCTACCGCGCCCTCGGCGCCGGTGCGGCGCTGGTGCTGGGTGTCGATCCCACGTTGCGTTTCGTGCTGCAGTTTCTCGCCCTGGACCATTTCATCCGCGATGCGCGGGTCGCGGTACTGCCGCTTGCGGATACGGACCTGTTCGGCGCCCCGCCGCTCGTCACGGATCAGGTCACCGATCTGGTCAGGGGCAGGGCTGACCGAGCGGCTGTCGGTCCGGGGGCGCCGATCGGGGGGTTCGACACGGTGTTCTCCATGGGTGTGCTCTATCACCGGCGCGATGCCGCCCAGCACCTGGCGGGTCTGCGCCGGCTGTTGCGGCCGGGCGGCGAACTCGTGCTGGAGACCCTGATCCTGGATGCCCCGGGCGACGGGCTGTTTCGGCCGCCGGGCCGCTATGCGAAGATGCGCAATGTGCATGCCATCCCCACCCTGAACCGTCTGACCGGATGGTTGTCAGAGACTGGGCTGCGTCGGGTCCGGTGTGTCGATGTCACCCGCACCACCGGCGAGGAGCAGCGCGCGACGGCCTGGATGCGCTTTCAGTCCCTGGCGGATTTTCTCGATCCCGCGGATGCGTGCCGGACCGTCGAGGGTCATCCTGCCCCGACGCGGGCGATCCTGCTGGCGGAGCGCTGACGGTTGTCGTTGTCTGCTGGGGCGTCGTGCACGACACTGGCGGATCGATACCTGAGAAGACGCTGATTGATGGGCATCCCTGATCCGATCCCGGTCAACAATCAGCACGCGATTCGAAAACGCGGTTGCCGAATCGCTGCATGTTCAGCGGCCTGCGCCGCTAAAAATGGCGGGGCCTCCTGCCCCGCGCGGACATAACGACTTTCTCCACGAGTTAAGGTGTACTGCGTGCGCGTTGCGTTCAAGATTCTGCTTCCGGTCCTGATGATCGCCGTTGCCGTCGGCGTGTTTCGCGTGCTCAAGTCCACCCGGCCAGAGCAGGAGCCGCCGGCGGTACAGGAGCGCGTCTGGCGTGTGGCCGTGATGGCCGCCGAGCCCCGGCGTCTGTCCCCCGAGCTGGAGCTGTATGGCCGGGTCGAGACACCGGACCTGCTCAAGGCCACGGCGGCGGCCAATGCCTTCGTTGCCGAGGTGGCCGTGCGCGAGGGCGATCGGGTCGACGCCGGCCAGGTGCTGGTGCGGCTGGACCCGCGGGACTTCCTGCCGCGCATCGCCCAGGTGGAGGCGGAGGTGGAGGATCTGCAGGCCCAGATCGCCAGCGAGCAGCATCGCCAGGAGGCCGACCGGCGCGCGCTGGAGCAGGAGCAGGTGCTGCTGCAGATCGCCCGGGACGCGGTGGCGCGGCAGCAGCGGCTGAAGACACAGAATGTCGGCGCCGAGCAGGCCCTGGACGAGGCGGAGCAGGCCGAGGCCTTGCAGGCACTGGCGGTGAGCAACCGCGAGATGGACATGGCGGACCATCCGAGCCGCCTGCGGGCGCTGGAGGCGCGCCTGAGCAGTGCCCGGGCGCGGCTGGATGCACTGCGGCTGGAATATGAGCGCAGTACGGTGCGCGCGCCCTACGACGGCATCGTCACCGGCGTGGCGGTCACCGTCGGCGATCAGGTGAGCCAGGGGGCGGTGCTGGCGCGGATGTTCGCGCTGGACAGCCTGCAGGTGCGCGCCCGCATCCCGGCGCCCTACCAGGGCGAGCTCATCCGCGGCGGCGCAGAGAACGGGGGTCTGCAGGCCGTTGCCAGCGTTGGCGACGAGAGCCTGCGGCTGGAACTGGACCGTCTGGCCGGCGAGGCGGACCCCAGCGGCGTGGACGGGCTGTTCCGGGTCCTGGATGGCGCCGACACCCTGCGCCTGGGCCAGATCCTGTCCCTGCGGCTGAAACGCCCGGCCCGGGAGGATGCGGTGGCGGTGCCCTTCGGCGCCGTCTATGGCGGTGACCGACTGTACAAGCTGCAGCAGGGCCGGCTGCAGGGGGTGAATGTGGAGACCCTGGGCAGCCGCATCGGTGCCGATGGCCGGGAGCAGTTGCTGGTGCGCGCCGAGGCATTGCAGGCGGGCGACCCGCTGGTCGTCACCCATCTGCCGAACGCCATGGACGGGCTGCGCGTGGAGCCGGTCGATGCACCGGCGCCGCTTGAGGCGTCTCGCCCATGAGTGCGCACCAGGATCCGCCCCGGAGTTCACCCGTTACCCCGCCGATGAAGCACCGCAGTGACCTGATCGGGTTCTTTGCCCATCACAAGGTCGCCGCCAATCTGCTGATGGCGATGCTGCTGCTGAGCGGCCTGTTCGCGCTGGACCGGCTCAATGTGCAGTTCTTTCCCACCTTCGAGCTGGATGTGGTGCAGGTGCGCGTGGTCTGGTCCGGGGCCAGCGCCGAGGACATCGAGGAGGGCATCACCGAGCCGCTGGAGCAGCGGCTGCGCACCGCTGACAATCTGAGCAAGATGACCTCCACGTCGAGCCAGGGCATCTCCGCCATCACACTGGAGTTCGACGAGGGCACGGACGCGCTGCTGGCACTGGATCAGGTGCGCCGGTTCGTCGACGAGTTCCGCAACCTGCCGCAGGATGCGGAGAAGCCGGAGGTCTCGCTGCTCACGCGCTACGAGCAGGTGGCACGGCTGCTCATCACCGGGCTGGACGACCCGGCGGAGATGCGGCGCCTGGCCCGTCGCTTCGAGACCGAACTGCTGGATCGCGGCATCGACAAGGTGGACATCAACGGTCTGCCCGACGAAGAGATCGCCATCGAGGTGGACACCGAGCAGCTGGAGCAGCTGGACCTCGGGTTGCTGGACATCGGTCAGCGGGTAGGGGACTTCAGCCGCGATCTGCCCGCCGGCTCCATCGGCCGTGGCGAGGCCACCCGCGAACTGCGCAGCCTGGACAAGCGCCGCGATGCGCTGGAGTTCGCCGACCTGCCGGTGCGCACCGACGACGCCCTGCGCGTCAACCTCGGCGACATCGCCGAGATCGAACGCGTGGCCAGCGACAACGGCGTGCGCCTGAGCGCCGACGGCCGGCCGGCGGTGGAGATGGTGCTGCGCCGCGCGGAGACCGGCAACACCCTGGATGCCGCCCGGGTCCTGGAGCAATGGCTGGCAGACACCCGGCCGACGCTGCCGGCGGGCATCGAACTGACCCTCTACGACGCCTCCTGGGAACTGGTGCGCGACCGCATCATGCTGCTGGTGGGCAACGGCCTGGGCGGCCTGATCCTGGTGGTGCTGATCCTGTACCTGTTCCTCACCGGACGGGTCGCCTTCTGGGTCGCCTGGGGCATCCCGGTGTCCTTTGCCACCACCCTGTTCATCCTCTACCTCACCGGCGGCAGCATCAACATGATGACGCTGTTCGCGCTGATCATGGCCCTTGGCATCATCGTCGACGATGCCATCGTCGTCGGCGAGGATGCCATGGCCCACTACCAGATGGGCGAGGATCCGCTGCGGGCGGCGGAGGGCGGGGCCCGGCGCATGCTGGCGCCGGTGATCGCCTCGTCGCTGACCACCATCGCCGCCTTCCTGCCGCTGATGCTGGTGGGCGGGCGCGTCGGCAATATCCTGGTGGCCATCCCGCTGGTGATCATCTGTGCCATCCTGGCCTCGGTGGTGGAGAGCTTCCTGGTCTTGCCCGGGCACCTGCGCAACGCCTTCGTGCACTCGCACAAGGTCCGGCCGAACTCCCTGCGGGCACGGCTGGATGGCGGTTTCAATCGCTTTCGCGACCAGTTGTTCCGCCCCTTTGCCGCCGCCGCCATCCACAACCGTTTCGTCACCCTGGCGGCGGCCCTGGCCCTGCTCATCGTCGGTATCGGACTCATCGCCGGGGGACGGCTCAGTTTCGTCTTCTTCCCGACGCCGGAGTCGCAGATCATCAACGCCAATGTCACCTTCGTCGCCGGCACCCCGCGGACGACGGTGGACCGGTTCCTGGATCATCTGGAGGCCACGCTGCAGGAGACCGAGGAGGCCCTGGACCAGGGCCAGCTGGTGAACGTCGTGGTGGCCTTCCATGGCTCCAAGAGCGGCGGCAGCGGCACGGCGTCGGACCAGTTCGGCTCGCTGCAGCTGGAAATGACGCCGCCGGATGCCCGCTCGGTGCGCAATCACCAGTTCATCGAGGCCTGGCGCGAGCGCATCCACATGCCCGCCGGGCTGGAGACCCTGAGCATCACCTCGCGGCGCGTGGGGCCGCCGGGGCGCGACCTGACCATCCGCCTCACCGGCCGCGATGCCGAGCGGCTCAAGCTGGCGGCCACGGACCTGGCGGAGACCCTGTCGGGCATCGACGGCGTGCTCGAGGTGGAAGACGACATGGCCTACGGCCGGGAGCAGCTGATCTACACCCTGACGCCGGCGGGCGAGGCCCTGGGGCTTACCGTGGCGAACCTGGGCAGCCAGTTGCGGGCCGCCTTCGACGGCCAGCTGGTGCAGATCTTCCAGGACGGCCCCGATGAGGTGGAGGTGCGGGTGCGCCTGCCACGCGCCGAGCGCGACTCCCTGGGCAGCCTGTACCGGCTCAACGTGCGCCTGCCGGACGGCAGCTCGGTGCCCCTGACCGCGGTGGCGCGGTGGGATTCGCGCCGTGGCTTCGAAGTGCTGCGCCATGCCGACGGTCGGCTGGCGGTGGAGGTGACCGCGGATGTGGACACCGCGGTGAACAACGCCGACCGGATCATCGCGGCGCTGGAAGCGGGGCCACTGGAACGGCTGCGCAGCGACTACGGCATCGAGTCGTCCTTCGAGGGCCGCTCCGCCGACCAGCGCGACACCCTGTCGGACATGCGCAAGGGGCTGCTGCTGGGGCTGGTGCTGATCTACCTCATCCTGGCCTGGGTGTTCGCGTCTTACGGCTGGCCCTTCGTGGTCATGGCGGTGATCCCGTTCGGGCTCACCGGGGCGCTGTTCGGCCACTGGCTGACGGGCATCGATTTGACCATCCTGTCGCTGTTCGGCATGTTCGGGCTGTCCGGCATCGTCGTCAACGACTCCATCATCCTGGTGTCCTTCTACAAGCAGCTGCGCGAGAGCGGCCTGGCGGTGCAGGATGCCCTGATCGAGGCCTCCTGCCAGCGCCTGCGGGCGGTGCTGCTGACCTCCCTGACCACTGTCGCCGGCCTGATGCCGCTGCTGTTCGAGAAGTCCTACCAGGCGCAGTTCCTGATCCCGATGGCCACCTCCATCGCCTTCGGCCTCGCCTTCGCCACCGTGCTGGTGCTGCTGGTCATTCCGGCGCTGCTGTCGCTGCACGAGAGCGCCCACGACGGCCTGCGGCGGCTGTTCGGCCGGCGAGCGGCTGGATCCGGAGACGGTGGGGCGGCGGAGCTGGTTCCTGAGCCGGTACCGGAAGCGGCGCCGGGGGAACGCTAATCGGCCGTTGCCTCGGCCTTCGGGGAGACGCTGATTTATTGGCCTCCCTGATCCGATCCAGGCCAAAAATCAGCACGCGGGGCTTCCTGCCCCGCACGGGGAGCGCCGAATAAATCAGCGCTTCCTCAGGTAGCTGGCCAGTACCGACAACAGCTGCCGGGCGGAGATGGGCTTGCTGAGATGGGTGTTCATCCCGGCGGCCCGGGATCGGGCGACATCCTCCGGGAAGGCGTTGGCGGTCAGGGCGACGATGGGCACGTCCGGGTGGGTGCGCCGGATGCGCCGTGTTGCCTCGTAGCCGTCCATCACCGGCATCTGCACGTCCATCAGGATCAGGTCGAAGTCCGATGCCTGGGCCTTCTCCACCGCCTGCTGGCCGTTCTCGGCGGTCTCTATGGCCAGCCCGCTGCCCTGCAGGAAACCGATGACGATCTCGCGGTTGATGGGCGTGTCCTCCACCAGCAGCAGCCGACGGCCGGCGCAGTCCGCCGGCAGGATGTCGCCGGCCAGGGACGCGGGCGGCTGCACATCCGCCTCGGGTGTGGCCTGACGTGCATCGGCTGTTGAGCACGCCATGGCGTCGATCTCGAAGCTGAAGCAACTGCCCTCGCCGGCGACGCTGGCAACCTCGATGCTGCCGCCCATCAGTTCCACCAAGTGCTGGCTGATGGCCAGCCCCAGGCCGGTGCCGCCATAGCGCCGCGTGATGCTGGCATCCGCCTGGGAAAACGCCTCGAACAGCCGCGCCTGCTCCTCGGCGCTCATGCCGATGCCGGTATCGTGGATCTCGAAACGCAAGCGGTTGGGTCCGGAGCCGGCTGGGCGCACGCGCAGACGCACCTCGCCGGCGCTGGTGAACTTGACGGCGTTGCCCAGCAGATTGGTCAGCACCTGGGTGATGCGCAGGCCGTCGCCGAGGAACTCCGGACCCAGCGACGCCGGGCAGTCCACCACCAGCGCAAGCCCTTTCTCCTGCGCCGCCACATCCAGCAACTGGACCACGTTCTCGATCAGACGGTGCAGATCGAAGGGCGCCCGGTCGATGCGCAGTTTGCCCGCCTCGATCTTGGACAGATCCAGGATGTCGTTGAGGATGCCCAGCAGGGAGTTGCCGGAGGTCAGGATCTTCTGCACATAGGCGTGCTGTTCCGGATTCAGCCCGCTGCCCAGGGCCAGCTGTGCCATGCCGATGATGCCGGTCATGGGCGTGCGGATCTCGTGGCTCATGTTGGCCAGAAAGGCGCTCTTGGCCTGGCTGGCGACACGTAGGGAGTGAGTGAGCTGGCTCACCTTGTGGCTGCGCGCGTTGACGATGTCCACCAGGGCATTGAGCTCCCGCAGGCTGGAACCGGCCAGATCGGGCATGGCCCGATCTGGATCGACATCCGGATCGACGTCAGGTGCGATGTCCGTGCTGGCGTCAACGCCGGCGCCCGGCTCCAGGGGGCGCGCCCGGGGTGATCGGGGCGATTGCACCAGCGGGGCCATCACCCTGCGGAACTGTCCCTCCAGCAGCCCGCCGATGAGTTCGCTGGCCAGGGCGCCGAATAGCAGCAGCAGGGCGAGCAGGTTCAGCGAGGCGACCATGTGGTCATTGATGGCGGTGATGAACTCGCGGGCGGGCTTGACTACCCGAACCTGTGGCGCGGGCGCGCGGGCGACGGGCCGACCCTGTATCGCCGGCTCGCCGGCGGCGGGCGGCAGCGTGAATTCGTACACCCAGTACCCGCCGAGGGACAGTTCCAGCATCGCGCCCTGGACCCGCTTCACATGCAGTTCCAGCCCCGGTATGCCGGTGGGGCTGGGCACACGGGGGACATAGCCCCTGGCCAGTCGGCCGAACAGGGCCGGATCGGAGCTGAACACCGGGCCGTTCCCCCGGCGCACCTCGAAGTCCATGGAATGGCCGTTGCCGGAGAACACCGACAGGGTCTTTTCCGGGCCGTTGCGCGCCAGGGTGGCGACAGCGGTGCCGATCTCATCCATCTCGGTGCGCAGGGCTTCCAGCATGGCCGTGTTGAGCCGGCTGGAGAGGCCGTCGATGATCAGGATGCCGGGCAGCACCATGGACATCAGCACCAGGCCGAAGCCCGCGCCGCGAATGGCGATACCCCGGGGCGCTTGCTCCGCTGCCTGTTCCGGCAGGCGCGCCAGCCGGGGCTCCGGCAGCGGCCCTGGCAGCGGCTCCGGACCGGCGGCGAGCCCGGCCCTGCCCGCGGTGTCGGACCGGCACGTGTCCCACAGCCGGCTCAGCAGGTAGAGCATGAAGCCGAGCAGGGCGTTGAGGACGCCGTTGACCCCCTGCTTGGTGGCGACAAACCAGGCATTGGCGGGATCCGCGCCGAGAAAGGCCACGTAGAGCAGGGTCTCGAAGGCACAGCCGAACAGCACCCAGTACCCCAGGTCCGCCAGCACGACGCGGCCGTTGTCCCGTCGACCGGCACCGCCGTTGAAATGGTCCAGGAACAGCTTCAGCCAGATCAGCTCCAAGGCGATGTTGAGCGCCGCCCAGGGATGTCCCCACAGCTGCCAGGTCACCAGCGCGGCGCCAATGCCCACCGGCAGGCCCCACCAGCCCAGGCGCAGCAGCGCAAAGACCGCCAGGCTGCCGCCCAGCAGCAGCTGGATGTCGAAGAAGATGGTGATAGGCAGCAGATTCAGACCCACCGCCAGCAGCGTCAGGCCGACGGCCTGCGCCAGGGCAATGCCATGGCGGCCGCGCAGTGGGCCGGGCATCAGGCCACCTCGGGCGCCCAGAGCCCGTTCTGATGGATGCGCAGGAAGGCGGCGACCACCTCGGGGTCAAATTTCACGCCGGCGCCGCGCTGGATCTCCTCGATGGCGACCTCCACCCCCAGTGCCCTGCGGTAGGGCCGCGTGGTGGACATGGATTCCACCACGTCCGCCACGGCCAGGATGCGCGCCTGCAGCAGGATGTCGTCGCCGCGCAGGCCCTTGGGATAGCCGGAGCCGTCCAGGCGTTCGTGGTGCTGGCCGACGATTTCGGCGATGGGCCAGGGGAAATTGATGTTCTTCAGGATCTCGTAGCCCACCTGGGCATGGGTCTTGATGAAGCCGTATTCGAATTCGTCCAGCCGGCCCGGCTTGGCCAGGATCTCCGCCGGAATCCGGATCTTGCCCACATCGTGCACCACGCCGGCGAGTTGCAGGCCCTCCAGCTCAAACTCTGACAGGGCCAGCTCCTTGCCGATGAGTACCGCCAGCGTGGCGACCCGTTGCTGATGGCCCGAGGTGTAGGGGTCGCGCCGCTCCACCGTCGATGCGAGGGCGGTGACGGATTCGATCAGCGTGTTGTGCAGTCGCCGAAAATGGTCCGCCTCCTTGCGCAGCAGTTTCTCCCGCTCGGCGCCGAGCTTGCGCTCGTGCTCCAGCAACGCCGCGGACTTGCGCTCCACCTCCGCCTGCAACTGACTGTTGAGCAGGGTCAGCTGGTCCTGGGTCGACTGCAACAGCCGGTTCTGCTCCATGGCGTTGCAGTAGGTCGACAGCAGCAGGTCCAGGATCTGCTGGGCGCCGGCGCGCACCTCGAACGCCTCGTCGCCGATCCAGGCCGTGAGATCCAGCGCCGGCCCGGCGGCCCGCGGCGCGCTGCGGTCCAGTGCCGAGCGCACCCGGCCCCGCAGGGCGTCCCGGTCGTAGGGCTTGGTCAGATAGGTGTCGGCGCCGGCGTTCAGGCCACGCAGGATGTCGCGCACATCGCTCATGGCGGTTAGCAGGATCACCGGGGTCTGGCACAGAGCCGCATCGTCGCGGATCGCGCGACAGAGCGCGAAGCCGTCCATCACCGGCATGGTGATGTCGCTGATGATCAGGTCCGGGCGCTCGGCGCGGGCCATCTGCAGACCCTCGCGGCCATCGTGGGCCAGGGTGACCTGATGGCCGTCGTCGACCAGGATGCGACGCAGCATCTCGGCCTGGATGCTGCTGTCCTCCACCACCAGGACATATGCCCCGTCTTGGTTCATGATGTGCTTCTCATCTCACAGTGATCGGGTCGCAGGACTCCGGTTGACCAGCCGCAGCAGCATGGGCGCAATCGCGTCCACCGGCAACACATGTTCGGCTGCCCCCAGGTCCACCGCCGCCCGCGGCATGCCGTAGATCACGCTGGTCGCCTCGTCCTGCACGATGGTCGGCGACCCGGCGTCGCGCATGCGCTTCAGGCCGACGGCGCCGTCGCGCCCCATGCCGCTGAGCAGGATGCCCAGCCCCCGCGCCCCATGCACCGAGGCCACCGACTGCAGCAACCGGTCCACCCGCGGGCAGTGCAGGTCGCCGTCGACGCAGGGGGCAAAGCCCAGGCGTCCATCGGGGTTGATGGTCAGATGATAGCCGTCGGGGGCAAAGTAGACCTGGCCCGGCTCGGGGCGCTGTCCGGATTCGGCGAGGCCGAGCTTCAGCCTGCAATGGGACTGCAGCCAGCGCACCAGGCCTTCCAGAAAGCCCGGGCTGATGTGCTGGACGCAGACGATGGGCGCCGCAAAGGTGCGCGGCAATGGCGCCAGCAGGCCGCTCAGGGCCTGCGGACCGCCGGTGGAGGCGCCCACCGCCACCAGCGCGATCTGACCGGGTCTGGCACGGCCGCTGTCGCGCGTTATCGGCGGCAGTGCCCGCGCGGCCTTGCGTGGCCGGGCCCGCTGGGCGCCGCCGATGCTGCGGATGCGTTCGAGCAGCGCACGTGCCTCCAGCGGGCTGAGCCCGCCGGTGTGTCCCTGGGGCTTGGCGATGACATCGACGGCGCCTGCCGCCAGCATCTTGAAGATGGTGTCCTTCTGGTCCGCCTGCACGGCGGCGCTCAGCACCAGGAAGGCGCAGGGATGCGCGTCCATGGCCCGCACGATGAGTTCCAGCCCGTCCATCACCGGCATGTGGTAATCGGTGCAGACCACCTCCGGCTGCAGCACCGGCAACAGCGCCAGGGCCTCGCGGCCGTCGCGGGCGGTGCCGACCAGGGTCAGGTCCGCGGCGCTTGCGATCAGCCGCTCCAGCAGGTAGAGCTCGGTGGCGGAGTCATCCACCAGCATGACCCGGATCGGTCGGGTTGGCGGGTCGGGGTTCGGGGGTGCTTGCGTGGCCATGGCGGTGGATGATCAGATGAACCGTGCCAGGCAATCCAGCAACAGGTCCTGCTCGAACTCCGGCTTGCTGATGTAGGCGTCCGCGCCCAGTTCCAGACCCCGGCGGCGATCCTGCTCCTTGGCCAGCGAGGTCACCAGGATCACCGGCAGTTCCGCCAGCCGGCGGTCACCACGGATACGGCCCGTCAGTTCCAGCCCCGACATCCGCGGCATCTCGATGTCCGACACCACGGCGTCGAAGCGCTGCGACGAAAGCTTGCCCCAGGCATCGAGCCCGTCTGCTGCGGTCACCACCTGATACCCGGCGGCCTCAAGGATGCGCCGCTCCTGCAGCCGGGTGGTGATGCTGTCCTCCACCAGCAATACGCGCCTTGCCGTCTCCGCGGCACCGTCGTCGCTGTCGTCCGGCGGCCGCTGCCGGGTCAGTCGCTGCTGGCTGCGCAGCAGGTCATAGGCGCTCAGCACCACGCAGACCGCTCCGGAGCCCAGGATGGCGAGCCCCGCGACCGTGCGCACCCGCCGCAGCGGCGGCGCTAGCGGCTTGACCACGATCTCCTCGGTCTCGGACACCGCGTCCAGCGTCAGCGCGAAGGTCTCGCCGCCGACCTCCAGCAGCACGCATTGCAGCCCCCTCTCCGCGGTATCGGCATCGGCGGGTGGCGCTCGCTGCAGCAGGCGCCCGAGGCGCTCCACCGGGACGGCGTGCTCGCCCTGATAGAGGCATTGCCGGCCCTCGACCCAGTGCAGATCCGTTGGCTGCAGCCGGCGCACCAGGCGCACCTCATCGAACGGCAGCGCGTAGGTCACGCCCCACTCATGCAGCAACAGGGCGCGGGTCGCGGTGAGCGAGACCGGCAGCCGCAGTTCCAGCGTCAGTCCCTGCCCGAGCGTGGAAACGATGCGCAGGGAGCCGCGCAGCCGCTCCACGGCGGTACGCACCACGTCCAGCCCGACGCCCCGGCCGGAGATGTCGGTGACCATGCTCGAGGTGGAAAAGCCCGGCTGCAGGATCAGCGCCTGCAGCCGTTCCATGCTCAGGCCGTCCAGCGCCTCGGCCGACAGCAGGCCCTGCTTCAGCGCCTGACGGCGGATGGCCTCCGGGTCCAGTCCGCGGCCGTCGTCGCTGAGCCGGATGCGCACGGCGTCGGCATCCTGGGTCACGTGGACACGTATCACGCCCTGCTCGGCCTTGCCGGCGCACCGCCGCTCCTGCGGTGATTCGATGCCGTGGTCGATGGCGTTACGCAGCAGGTGCATCAGCGGCGGCTTCATCTCCTCGATGACGCGCTTGTCCGCCACCACCGAGCCTCCCTTCACCTCGAAGGCGACCTGTTTGCCAAGCTCTGCGGCGAGGTCACGCACCATCCGCGGGAACAGCTCCAGCAGTGTGGACATGGGCAGCAGGCGCAGGTCGCGGATGTCGCCCTCCAGTGCGGCTGCGACGGAGTGTAGCCGCGCCGCATCGGCCACCACGCGGCCACGCAGGCCGTGCAGCTCGGCGCACAGGTCCGCCCAGGGCGTGCGCTCGTCCGCGGGCAGGGCGGCCAGCGCGCGCAGGCGGGCCTCGCAGCCATGCAGCAGCCGTTCCAGATCGGCCTGCCAGCAGGCGATGCGTCCGTTGGCGACGATGAGCTCCCCGCCGAGCTGGACCATGGTGTCGAGCCGGGCGGCATCGATCCGCAGGGTGTCGATCTGGAGATCGGCGACGCCGGCGGCTGGTGGCGACCGGACCGGGGGTGTCGCTGCCGCTGCCGATGTTGCTGCGGGTTCTGGCGCCGGCCGCGCGGCTGGTTCCGGTGCCTCTGGTGCCGTCTCCGGCACCTCGCCCACTGCCTGAGCCACCAGACGGCGGATCTCGTCGAGCTGCGCCAGCTGGGGCGCCACCAGGTCGGCCGTGATACGCGCCTTGCCCTGACGGGCATCGTCCAGCAGGCTCTCGAGGCCGTGCGCCAGGCCTTGGATGGCGTTGAGGCCCAGCATGCGTGCGGCCCCCTTGAGGCTGTGCGCCTCGCGGAAGACCTCTGTCAGCAGGGCCTCGTCTTCAGGGCTGCGCTCCAGGGTGATGAGCCCGGACTCGATCTGCTGGATGTGCTCGGCGCTCTCGGCGCGGAACAGGTCGCGCAGATCCTTGTCCTCGATCAGGCTCACAACAGCCCTCTGAGTTCATCGGCCACGCCCGAGAGCCGGGCCATGCCCTCGCGGACCTGCAGCGTACCCGCGGACATCTCCCGCGCACCATTGCTGATGTTCTTCATGGCGATGTCGATCTGCGCCAGGGCCACCGCCTGCTGCTTGCTGTTGAGCAGCACCTGCTGGGCATTCTGGTGCACCGCATCCGCCAGCTGGCTGACCTTCTCGAAGGCGTCGCTGGCCTGGCGTGCACTCTCGGCGGTGGCATGGGTGGTCTTGCTGCCTTCTTCCACGGCCATGACGATGCCGTTGGTGGCATTCTGGATGTCGCTGACGATCTGGTTGGCCCGCTCCACGGACTTCTTGCTCTGGTCCGCGAGCTTGCGGATCTCGCTTGCCACCACGGCGAAGCCGCGTCCCTGCTCGCCGGCCCGGGCCGCCTCCACCGCGGCGTTCAGCGCCAGCATGTTGGTCTCCGCCGCCAGCTCGCCGACAACCCGGGCGATCTCGCCGATCTGCCCGGCCTGCTCCGACAGGCCGATGATCTGCTGGGCGATCCGCGTCATGGTCTCTTCCATCACCCCCATGTCGTGTTCGTTCTGCGTGACCAGGGCGAGGCCCTCGTTGGTGGTGCCCTGCACCTGGCCGGCGGACTCGGTGGCGGACTCCGCATGCTCTGCATTGATGCGCGCCGAGCTGACCATCTCCTCCACCGTGGCGGTGGTCTCGGTGACGGCGCTGGCCTGCTGCGTCATCGCGCCCTCGTGCTGCTCGGTGGTGGCGGCGATCTCGGCGGAGGACGAGGCGACCACGGCGACCAGCTGACTCAGGTCCGCGGTGACCCGCCGTGCGATCACCAGCGCGGCGCCGATGGAGATCATCAGGGCGATGCCCAGGCCGTACCAGGCGCTGAGGATCAGGTGCTCCAGTTGCGCGGCGCCCCGGGCCTCCAGGGTCGCCAGGATCTCCTGCTCGCGCTGGTTGAACTGCTGGTGCAGGTCCTTCAAGGACTGGAAGATCTCCTCGCTGCGGCCGCGCTGGAACAGATCCCGCGCCTCCTGCACCTGCCCCGCCTGCACCAGTTCCATCTGTCGCCGGGTGGTCTCTGCGATGGTGCGGGTCAGCTCGCCGATCTGCTGCAGGGTCTCACCCTGGGCCGCGTCCTTGACCAGCGTCTGCAGCACCCCCAGCTCGGCGTCGGCCCGTTGCCGGCTCTGCTCGTAAGCCGCTTGCAGCGCGGCGTCCGGCGCCAGCAGCATGCCGCGGGCGGCCCGTTGCAGCTCCAGCGCATCCAGCTGCAGTTTCAGGCCGTGATCGACAATGGCACTCGCCCGCCCGATTTCCGCTTGGGTCCGCTCCAGGTTCAGCGCCTCCAGGTAGATCGCCACCACCGCGATGGTGAAGACGATGCAGGGCACCATGTAGCCGAGCACGATGCGTCTGGAGAGCTTGAGTTTCTTGGCCATGTGTCGTGCGCCTTTCTGTGTTCCGGGAGAAGCAGGTGTTTGATGTGTCAGACGGTCGGGTCGTTGACGTCGAGCAGCCCCTGCCGCAGCATGCCCTGCAGATCCAGTACCCCGGCCACGCCTTGTTCGTCATGCAGCAGCCGCCGGCAGTGTCGCTGCGCGGAGCCATCGCTCCCGAGGGGGCTCAGGGCCCGTGGCGAGACCGCCCGGATGTCGTCGATCTCGTGCACCGCCAGTCCGAAGCGCCAACCGTCCACCTGCAGCACCACCACCGCACGGTAGTCCTGGCGGGCGATGCCCTGGACCAGCGGCGCCAGATCGAGCACGGTGAGGATGGCGCCGCGCAGGTTGATGCAGCCGAGGATCAGGTCGGGACAGCAGGGGATGGGGGTCAGGTTGGCGAGATGGGCGCATTCGAGCACCTGATCGATCTCGATGGCGTAGCGTTCGCCGCCGATCTGCACCAGTGCATACAGCGCGCTGGCGCTCTGCGGCGTGGCCTCGGGCTGCGCCAGTCGATGCGTGCGCTGGCGCAGGCGTGCACTGGCCTCCGCGTCCAGCGGACCGAAGCCGATGGGTGCGTCTTCCTGCGCCGGCGGCAGCGCCGGTGGCAGGTCCGGTAGCAGGTCTGGTAGCAGGTCTGGCGGCTGGTCGGCAAAGGCGCTGAGCTCCGTCAGCAGGGTGCGCAGGTCGAGCAGGATCAGCACGGCGTCGTCGAGCTTCACCGCCCCGGCGATGACCGGAATCTTGCCGACGCCCCGGGCGGCTCCCAGGTCCGGGTAGGGCTCGATGCCGTCCTCGGCGATTGGCGCCAGGTCATGCACGGCATCGGCCAGCAGGCCGAAGCGGCGATCGTCGATCTCCAGCAGCACCACCACCTGATGCAGGGACCACGTGCGCCCGGCATGGCCGAAGCGCCGGCCGAGATCGATCACCGGTAGGGCACGTCCGTGCAGATTGACCATGCCGGCAAAGTAGTCCGGCACGTCTTCCATGGGCGAGAGCTGCGGCAGCCAGAACAGCGTCCGCACCGCGTCGGCGGCAATGGCATAGCGGACCCCGTCCAGTTCGAAGATCAGGTGGTGGGACATGGTTCGGCGTCGAACTGCGACAGGCGGGCCTGCAGGTCAAGCACGCGGGTGTCGCCCAGGAGCGGCACCGGGCTGTCCGGTGGCAGGTGTGATAGCAACTGACGGAGGCGGGCGCGGGTCCGGCGCGCCGCCAGCGGTTCCGCGCTCTGCCGCTGCAGGGCTTCCAGGTGGACATGAGCCGCGATGCTGTCCGGCTCCAGGTAGATGGCCTTGCGCAAGGCCGCGCGCGCCTCGTGGTTCCGCCCCAGTTCCAGGGCTACCAGCCCGATCAGCAGATGGGCCTCTGCCTGCGTCGGTTCGCGCTCCACCAGCCGGCGGCAGGTCTGCAGGGCCCGGGCATGGCGACCGGCATTGGCATCGACCCAGGCGCTCTGCAGCGGCTCCCGCGGCTGTGCGGTCCGGGTGCGCCCGGACACCGGTTGCAGAGGTCCGGATGGCGGCAGGCGCGATGGCGCCGCCGATGCGGGCCGGCTGCGGGACTGATCCCGTGTGCCGGTGGGGGCATGCATCGGGTGCCGGCTCGAAGACTGGCCAGGAGAGCGGCCAGAACGCGGGCCGGAAGACCGGCCTGAAGACGGGCTCGGCGCAAGGCTCGCAGGGTGGCTCGGCAACGGAGGCGCCTTGCGATAGACCACCGACTGCGGATACATCTCGGCCCGGAGGCCAGCGGGGCGGTGGGCACCCAGTTCCGCATGGCCGAACAGCAGCAGGCCACCGTCGCGCAGACAGGCGGTCAGTCGCTCGACCACCGCCGCGACGGCCGGCGGCGCCAGATAGATGAGAAAGTTGCGGCACAGGATCAGGTCCAGTCCACTCAGATTCGGATCAGCAGCGACAAGGTCTGCCTGCAGCAAGTCCTGGCGGGTGAAGCGGGCCATGCGGCGGATCGGCTCCCGCAGCCGCCACTGCCAGCCGTGCCGGGTGAAATGGCGCTGGCGAAAGGCCGCGTCGCTACCGCGCAGGGACCATTCCCCATAGACTCCGGCCCGCGCGCGTTCCAGGGCGCTGGCGTTGACGTCGCTGCCGATGAGTCGCAGGTCCCAGTCGTGCCGGTCGGGCAACAGCGCGTGCAGCAGGATGGCGAGGGAATAGGTCTCCTCGCCAGTGGAGCAGGCGCTGCTCCAGATGGCGAGCCGGCGCTCGCCCCGGCGCTCCTCGATCAGCCGCGGCAGCAGGTGCCCCTGCAGCAACTGCATTTGGCCCCGATCGCGCATGAAGAAGGTCTCGCCGGTGGTGAGCAGTTCGGCGAGCAGACGGCGTTCCTCGGCAGCGCTGTCGCTGCCGGGTCGCAGGCGTTGCAGCAGCTCTTCGGGGCGGTGCAGCCCCAGCCGCTGCAGGCGGGCATGTACATGGCTCTCCAGCCGGGCGCGGTTGCCGGACTGTACGCGTAGACCGGTGAGTCGGACGATCTCCGCGGTGCAGTCGGATAGTGGGTCAGCCGCTTGATCCACTGTGGGATGTCCGCCTTCAGAGCCTGCCTGGTGTGCCGGGGACATGGATTCCCGGCGGTGTGGCAGTCCGGTGACTGCGGCCGCCACCACCGAGCCTAGCGGGGGCCGAAAGTGTGGTCAAGGAGCTGCCGTTTCCCGGGTGATCCGCCAGCAGCGGTGGATGTGGGGGTTGCGGGCGAAGTCTCGGGGGATGGTCTGCGTGCTGATGTCCTGCACCTGCAGCCCCGCCAGCGCGGCGCTGTCGAGCTGGAAGCGGCGCCGGTTGTTGGAGAAGATCAGGGTACCGTCCGGCGCGAGCAGATCCGCGGCACCCAGGATGAGTTCGACGTGATCGCGCTGCACGTCGAAGGTGCCCTGCATGCGTTTCGAGCTGGAGAAGGTAGGCGGATCCAGGAAGATCAGCCCGAAATGGCCGCGATAGGCCCGCGCATTGCGCAGCCACTCGATGCAGTCCGCCTGGATGAGCTGATGATCCCGGCCGCTGAAACCGTTCAGCGCCAGGTTGCGCCGCGCCCAGTCCAGATAGGTGCGTGACATGTCCAGGGTGCAGGTGGAGCGGGCCCCGCCGCTTGCGGCATGCACGCTGGCGGTGCCGGTGTAGCCGAACAGATTCAGGAAGTGGCGCCCGGTGGCCAGCCGTCGCAGCAGCCGCCGGGTGTCGCGGTGGTCCAGGAACAGGCCGGTGTCCAGATAGTCCTCGAAGTTGACCAGCAGGCGCAGGCCGTCCTCCTGCACCTGGTGGAAGCGGCCGCGGTCGGCCAGGCGCTGGTACTGGTCGGTGCCCTTCTGTTTCTGCCGCACCTTGAAGAAGAGGTCCCGTTCCGACAGTTCGAGGACCTCGGCGATGACGCCGATGGCCTCGCGCAGACGGCGTCGGGCGGCACGGGCATCGATGCTGGCCGGGGGGGCGTATTCCTGCAGGTGGGCGACGCGTCGTGGGCCGCTGCCGGAGCCGGAATCGGAGTCGCCATCCAAGCCGGAACCCTTCCCAGAGCGGGCGCCGGGGGCGAGGGTGTAGATATCCAGCGCCAACGCGTATTCCGGCAGATCGGCATCGTACAGCCGGTAGCAGGAGATGCCCTGGTCGCGCAGCCAGCGGGACAGGGCCTTCTGGTTCTTGCGCAGCCGGTTGGCGAGCATCTCGGCGCCGGGGCCGCGCTCCCGTGGCGGTAGCGGGCGCGGCGTGTCGGACACATGGGCCGTCGGCCGGATGTCGAAGTGCAGCAGCCGGCATTCCACCGGGCCGTTGTACAGGACATGCAAGCGTGTGGCCCGCAGCCCCATGCGCTTGCCCAGGTCCGCATCGCCGGTAAGCACCGCCGCGCGCCAGCCGTCGAAGCGGTGCTTCAGCACCTCACCGAGCTGCGCATAGAGCAGCGGCAGGGCATCGCCGGCGCCGAGGCGCAGTCCGTAGGGCGGGTTGGTGATGATCAGGCCGGGTGGCGCCGGTTCCGGTGCCGATTCCGGTACCGGTTCCGGCGGTGGCCCCCGGTCCGGCGGGCGGCAGTCCGCGAGTGCGCGTTGCTCGAAGGTGACCACGCCCGACAGGCCGGCCCGCGCGGCATTGTCGCGGGCGGTGCGGATCACCCGCGGATCCTGGTCGAAGCCCTGGATACGGATCCCATGCTGCCGCAGACGGCGCAGGCCGGCATCGCGACGCGCGCCGGCCTGCTGCAGCAGTTCATCCCAGAGGGCGGCATCGTGCTGGCGCCAGGCATTGAACCCCCAGTAGCCGCTGGACTGCTGCCGCAGCAGGCCGGGGGCGATGTCCGCAGCCAGCAGCGCGGCCTCGATGGGGAGGGTGCCGGAGCCGCACAGGGGATCGATCAGGCTGCCGCCGCCGGCGGCGATCTCCGGCCAGTCCGCCCGCAGCAACAGGGCGGCGGCCAGGGTCTCCTTCAGCGGCGCCGCGCCGGCCTCCAGACGGTAGCCCCGGCGGTGCAGCGAGTCGCCGGACAGATTTAGCGACAGGGTGGCCTGGTCGCGAAACAGGTGGCAGTGCAGCGCGATGTCGGGCCGCTCGGTGTCGATGCTGGGCCGGTCACCGGTGCGCTGGCGGAACTGGTCGACGATGGCGTCCTTGACCTTGAGGGCGGCGAAATGGCCGTGGGTGATGCCGGAGCGGGCACTGTCGGCATGCACCACCAGCGTCTGGCGTGGCGTCAGGTGCTCGGCCCAGTCGATGGCCTGCACGCCGGCGTACAGGGCCTGCGGATCCGCGGCCGGGAAACTGGCCAGCGGCAGCAGCACCCGGTTGGCCAGGCGCGACCACAGGCAGACGGTGTAGGCCTCTCGCAGGCCGCCGCTGAAGCGGGCACCGGCGCGGGTCTCGCGGGCCGTGTCCAGGCCGAGCCGGCCCAGTTCCTCTGCCAGCAGGCCTTCCAGATGACGGGCGGAGGTGGCGAAGAATTCCACGTGCTGCTCTCAGGCGGCGTCGGCGATGGGCCGCACGCTGTCCGGCAACTGGGCACGTACGGTGCGGGCGAAGGCCTGCAGGGCCTCGGGGCGCGGAAAGCTGCGCCGGTACACCAGCGACACGCGGCGGTAGGTGTCCGGCAGATCCAGCCGGCGGGCGATGATGCCGGTGTCGCTCATCCAGCCGCCGCGGATCGCCAGCGCCGGCACCAGGGTGCAGCCGAATCCGGCGCCCACCAGTTGCAGCAGGGTCTCCAGGCTGGCGGCGCGCAGGTCCGCCATCTCGCCCTCGCGCGGGCGGTCCGCCAGATGGCAGACCTCCATGACCTGATGCGTGAGACAGTGCCCTTCGGACAGCAGCAAAAGCTCGATGCTTTCCAGGTCCGTCTCGGTGATCGCATCCTTCCGGCTCAGCGGGTGCTGGGTGGGGTGCGCCAGCCAGAAGGGCTCGTCGAACAGAGGTGTCATGGCCAGGTCCGGATCCGACACTGGCGTGGCCAGCAGTGCGGCGTCCAGCTCGTGCCGCGCCAGCCGGGTCAGCAGCGCGTCGGTGATCTCCTCGAACAGCACCAGCTTCAGCTGCGGGTAGTCGCGCTTCAGCGGCAGCAGGATCAGCGGCATCAGGTAGGGGCTGAGGGTGGGGATGGCGCCGATGCGCAGGGGGCCGGCCAGCGGATCCTGGTGCGCCCGGGCGACCTGTTCGATGGCGTCGGCCTGTTCCATCAGCAGGCGGGCGTGTTCCAGGATCTTGCTGCCGATGGGGGTGACCTCCACCGAGCGGTTGGTGCGCTCGAAGATGGTCACGCCCAGCTCGTCTTCCAGCTTCTTGATCTGGCCGCTGAGCGTGGGCTGGCTGACGAAACAGCGCTCGGCGGCGCGGCCGAAGTGGCGCGTCTCGGACACGGCCAGGATGTACTTGATGTCGCGCAGGTTCACGGCGGTGCTCCGGTCAGCCCTCGCCGGCCTCGGGGGCGTCGCTGCCGGCGGGCGAGGCGCTGTCGGCGGGGCTTGCAGAGGCGTCGGTCCCGTCTGCCGCTTCGGCCCTGTTCCCGGCTGCGGTCTCGGTGTCCGGCTCCAGCACCATGATCACCCCGGCCAGGGGCGGTAGCGCCATGGGGATGGAATGGGGCCGGCCCATCCAGGCCAGGGGCTCGGAATGGACGCCGCCCTGGTTGCCGATATTGCTGCCGCCGTACAGGCCGGCGTCGGAGTTGACCGCCTCGCGGTAGAAGCCGGCCCGGGGCACGCCGATGCGGTAGTTCTCCCGCGGCACCGGCGTGAAGTTGAAGGCGCAGGCAACGATTTCCCGGCCGTCGGCTGACTTGCGCAGGTAGCTCAGCACGGACTGGCTGCTGTCGTGACAGTCGATCCATTCGAAGCCGCTGCTGTCGAAGTCCACCTCGTGCAGCGCCGGCAGCCTGCGGTACAGCTGGTTCAGGTCGGCGACGATCTGTTGCACGCCCCGGTGCTGCGCGCGTTCCAGCAGCTCCCACTCGGCGTCGGCGTCGAAGTCCCACTCCCGGCCCTGGGCGAACTCGCAGCCCTGGAACAACAGCTTCTTGCCCGGATAGGTGAACATGAAGCTGTACAGCAGGCGCAGGGAGGCGAACTTCTGCCAGGCGTCGCCGGGCATCTTGTCCAGCATGGAGCGCTTGCCGTGCACCACCTCGTCGTGGGAGAACGGCAGCACGAAATTCTCGGTGAAGGCGTACAGCAGGCCGAAGGTCAGCAGGTCGTGATGGAAGTGCCGGTAGATCGGGTCCTTTTCCAGGTAGGCCAGGGTGTCGTGCATCCAGCCCATGTTCCATTTCATGCTGAAGCCCAGCCCGCCCAGGTAGGTGGGGCGCGAGACCTGCGGCCAGGCGGTGGACTCCTCGGCGATCATCAGGGTGCCGGGGTGTTGCTCGTGGGTCACGGTGTTGAGCTGGCGCAGGAAATCCACCGCGTCCAGGTTCTCGTTGCCGCCGTACTTGTTCGGGATCCACTCGCCGTCGGCGCGCGAATAGTCCAGGTAGAGCATGGAGGCGACGGCATCCACCCGCAGGCCGTCGATGTGGAATTCGTTCAGCCAGTACAGCGCGCTGGACAGCAGGAAGTTCTTCACCTCGCGCCGGCCATAGTTGAAGATCAGGGTGCCCCAGTCCTTGTGCTCGCCCTGGCGCGGGTCGGCGTGTTCGTACAGCGCCGTGCCGTCGTAGCGGGCCAGCGCGGTGGCATCGCGGGGGAAGTGCGCCGGCACCCAGTCCAGCAGTACGCCGATGCCGCGCTGGTGCAGGTGGTCGACGAACCAGCGAAAGTCGTCCGGGCTGCCGAAGCGCGCCGTGGGCGCGAAATAGCCGGTGGTCTGGTAGCCCCAGGAGGCGTCCAGCGGATGTTCGGTGATCGGCAGCAGTTCCACATGGCTGAAGCCGAGTTCGAGGCAGTAGTCCGCCAGGCGCCGGGCCAGGTCGCGGTAGTTGAGGAAGCCGCCGTCGGCGTCGCGCTGCCAGGAGCCCAGGTGCACCTCGTACACTGAAAGCGGGCTCTGCTGCCAGTTCTGCTGCTCCCGCCGGCTGATCCAGGACGCGTCGTTCCAGGCGAAGTCGCTGGGCGCGAGCAGGATGCCGGCGGTGTCCGGGCGCTGCTGGTAGGCGTTGGCGTAGGGGTCGATCTTGACGTGGACGTTGCCGGACTGGTCGCGCAGCTCGAACTTGTAGAACGCGCCGGGCTCCAGTTCGGGGATGAACAGCTCCCAGACGCCGGAGCTGCCGCGCACGCGCATCGGGTGTGTGCGTCCGTCCCAGTCGTTGAAGTCGCCAACCACGCTGACGCGGCTGGCGCTGGGTGCCCAGACCGCAAAATGAAAGCCGCGCACGCCGTCGAAGGTGCGCTCATGGGCGCCCATGAAGCGGTAGGCATGCCAATGCCGGCCCTCACCGAAGAGATGCAGGTCGAAATCGCCGAGCTGTGGCGCGAAGGTATAGGGGTCGGTCCGGACATGCGTCTCGCCCCGGCGGTCCTCCCAGGCCAGCTGATAGTGGCCCTGGACGGCCTCCGCCGGTCCCTCCCAGACGAACAGGTCGGTGCCCGGCACGCGCTTCAGCGCATGCTCGGTGCCCTGGATACGCACGGACTCGGCGGCGGGCAGGAAGGCGCGCACGACGGCCCGACCCGTAGTGGTCTCGTGGCGGCCGAGCACCTCGAACGGCGCGTGATGCCGGGCCTCGATCAGGCGCTGCAGGGGCTCTTCGAGGGTGGCGGGATGCGGGCGTCCGGTTGGCGTGGGTCCGGTTTGCATGATCAGGAGTGTCCGGTGGCTGGAATGAGTCTTTGGTGCCGGCATCGATGGCGGATGTCGGGCCGGGCGCGTCTGCGCGCGCTGCCGCAACGGCGCGGCGCAGGACGGGCGGCCAGTATCTGCAGGCACATGGCCACGGCGGCAAAGTGGGCGTGCTCGTGTTATGGTTATGCTAACGCCGGGTTTTCTGATGTGTACCGGCGAGGCCGGCTGGAGCTGGCGCCACTGGCCGACAGGCCCAAAGTATACCATGGAGTGATTCTGGCAAGCCCGACCCGCAACCTTGGACTGTCCGGCGGCCGGGGGCGGGTTTTGCGCGTGGATGCGGACCGAACCAACGCAGGTGACAGATGTCCGAGACCAGCCCGCGGTTCGTCAGTCGTCTTACCCGTGACACCCTGGCCCTGATCCTGGCCGGCGGTCGCGGCGCGCGCCTGCACGAGCTCACCCAGCGACGCACCAAGCCGGCGGTGCCGTTCGGCGGGAAGTTCCGCATCGTCGACTTTCCGCTGTCCAACTGCGTCAATTCCGGCATCCGGCGCATCGGCGTGCTGACGCAGTACAAGGCGCACTCGCTCATCCTGCACATCCAGAAGGGCTGGGGCTTCCTGCGCGGTGAGTTCGGCGAGTTCGTCGAATTGTGGCCGGCCCAGCAGCGGGTCACCGAGACCGCCTGGTACACCGGCACCGCGGATGCGGTATTCCAGAACCTGGACATCATCAGCAATCACGATCCGGCCTACATCCTGGTCCTGGCCGGTGATCACGTCTACAAGATGGACTACGGCGCAATGATCGCGCACCACGTGGAAAGCGGCGCCGACATGACCGTGGGCTGTATCGAGGTTGATGCGGCGCGGGCGCGGGACTTCGGCGTCATGCGCGTGGACGCTGCCGGGCGGGTGTGCGCCTTCGTCGAGAAGCCGGCGCAACCGCCGACCATCCCGGGGCGCGACGACCTGGCGCTGGCGTCCATGGGGATCTACGTCTTCAATCGCGACCTGCTGTTCGACGCGCTGGTGCGCGATGCCGACACCGAGGGCTCCGCCCACGACTTCGGTAAGGATCTGATCCCGTTGCTGGTCGCGGGCAGTCGCGTCATGGCCTATCCGTTTCGCGATCCCCTGACCGGCGAGCAGAGCTACTGGCGCGACGTCGGCACCCTCGACGCGTTCTGGGAGGCCAATCTGGAACTGATCGGCGTCACCCCGCCGCTCAATCTGTATGACAACAGCTGGCCGATCTGGACCTACCAGGAACAGCTGCCGCCGGCGAAGTTCGTGTTCGACGAGGACGATCGCCGCGGCATGGCGGTGGATTCCATGGTCTCCGGCGGCTGCATCGTGTCCGGGGCGATGGTCCGCCACTCGCTGGTGTTCTCCAGCGTGCGGGTGAATTCCTATGCCTCGGTGACCGATTCCGTACTGCTGCCCAATGTGCAGATCGGCCGCCACTGCCGCGTCCGCCGCGCCATCGTCGACCGTTGGTGTACGCTCGAGGAGGGCGCCCGGATCGGGTATGATCCCGACGCTGATCGGGCGGCGGGCTACCGGGTCACGGCATCCGGCATCACGCTGGTCACACCCGACATGCTGGGGCAGCAGGTCGGTCGCGTACGCTGACCGGCCATCGGGCCGGCGCGTGTCCGCAGCGTTTTCGACAGCGCCCATGGTTCAGGTAACACCCACGACCCGAGGCTCGCAAATTGCTCATGGATCCCATCAACCCCAATGACAGGCTGGACCGGCGTCGCGCGGGTGTCCTGCTGCACCTGACCTCGCTGCCCGGGGCGGGCCCCAATGGCGACCTGGGCTGGGAGGCGTTCAATTTCGTCAATTTCCTCGCCGACTGTGGCGTCAGCGTCTGGCAGATGTTACCGGTGGGGCCACCCCAGGCCAACGACTCCCCCTACCAATGCAGTTCCGCCCACGCCGGCAGCCCACTGCTGATCGGCCTGGAGCCGCTGGTGCAGGCGGGCTGGCTCGATGCGGCGTCCGGCGACCGTTCAGGCACCGACACGGCAGGCGCGGAGGTGCACGCGCAGGCCCGACTGCAGGCGCTGGCGGAGGCCCACCAGGGCTTTCACCGCAGGGCCGGCGACGCCGATCACAGCGCCCTGGAGGCCTTCATCGCCGAGCAGGGCTACTGGCTGGATGACTATGCCCTGTACCGGGCCCTGCGCGAGGAGCGCGACGCGCCCTGGTGGGACTGGCCGAAGGGTCTGCGGATCCGCGAATCCCGGGCCATGTCCCAGGCGCGTAAGCGGCTGGCCAGCGCGCTGGACTACATCCGCTGGGAGCAGTTCGTGTTCTTTCGGCAATGGGAGGCGCTGCATGCCCATGCCGCCGAGCGCGGTGTCCTGCTGTTCGGCGACATGCCCATCTTCGTCGCCCACGACAGCGCCGAGGTCTGGGCCAATCCGCATGACTTCGATCTCAATGCCGACGGCACCGCGCGGGTGGTCGCCGGGGTGCCGCCGGACTACTTCTCCGACACCGGCCAGCGCTGGGGCAACCCGCTGTACCGCTGGGACCGCCTGGCGGCCAATGACTATCGCTTCTGGATCGACCGCATCCGCACCCAACTGCAGCTGTTCGATATCATCCGCATCGACCACTTCCGCGGCTTCGAGGCCTACTGGGAGATCCCGGCGGATGAGCCCACGGCCATCAACGGCACCTGGGTGCCCGCCGGCGGTGATGCGCTGTTCCAGCGCCTGGAGGAGGCCTTCGGCCGCCTGCCGCTGGTGGCGGAAGACCTGGGCGTCATCACCGACGCGGTCACGGCGCTGCGTCGCAAATACCGCATGCCGGGCATGAAGATCCTGCAGTTCGCCTTCGACGGCGGTGCCGACAACCCGTACCTGCCGTTCCGTCATGGTCGTGACGCCGTGGTCTACACCGGCACCCACGACAACGACACCACGCTTGGCTGGTACCAGTCGCTGGGCGAGGCGGAGCGGGCCCATTTAGACGACTACCTCGGACACCCGCAGGAGCCCATGCCCTGGCCGCTGGTACGGTGCGCCCTGGGCTCGTCGGCCAATCTGGCGGTGCTGCCGATGCAGGACCTGCTGGGGCTGGACGGCACGCATCGCATGAATGTCCCCGGCAAGGCCGAGGGCAACTGGCGCTGGCGCTTCGACTGGGCGCAGCTGGACCCCGAACTGCCGACGCGGCTGCGTCACCTGGTTGCGCTCTATGGACGCACCGGTTAGCCGCCGCCCGCCGGCATCAAGACCGGTATCCGACGTATGCGCCTGACCGGCCGGCTGCTGCTGGCGACCGGGCTGGTCGCCGTTGTCGGGCTCGGCGCCTGGTGGCTGACGCGCCCCGAGCCGGTGGCGGTGCGGGTGGCGGCGGTGGAGCGGGGCACCGTGGAAGAGGTGGTGGCCAACACGCGCGCCGGCACCGTCATGGCCTGCCGGCGGGCGCGGCTGGCGCCGGGCACAGGCGGGCAGATCGCGACCCTGAGCGTGCACGAGGGCGATCGGGTCGAGGCCGGCCAGCTGTTGCTGGAACTCTGGAACCAGGACCTGAAGGCCGGCGTGACCCTGGCCGAGCGCGAGGCTGATGCGGCGGAGGCCCGAGCCCGGGCTGCCTGCCTGAACGCGGACCAGGCGGAGCGTGAGGCCGCGCGCCAGGTCAAGCTGCAGGAGCGCCGCATGGCCTCGGAAGAGGCGCTGGACCGGGCCATCACCGCGGCCCAGGCCGGCCGCGCCGATTGCGAGGCGGCCCGGGCCACGGCCCGGGTCAGCGCGGCGCGGGTGGGCGTGGCGCAGGCGGAGCTGGAGCGCACCCGGCTCACGGCGCCCTTTGCGGGCATCGTCGCCGAGGTCTCCGGCGAACTGAACGAATATGTCACGCCGTCGCCGCCCGGCATCCCGACGCCGCCGGCGGTGGACCTCATCGACGATGCCTGTTTCTACATCTCTGCCCCCATCGACGAGGTGGACGCGGCAGCGATCCGCCTGGGTCAGCCCGCCCGGGTGGCGCTGGACGCCTTTGGTGATCGCACCTTCGATGGCACCGTCAGGCGGATCGCGCCCTATGTGCTGGATCAGGAGAAGCAGGCGCGCACCGTCGAGGTGGAGGTGGTCATCACCGCGCCGCCGGCGGACACCCCGCTGCTGGCAGGCTACAGCGCGGATGTGGAGATCGTCATCGACGTTGCCGACGATGCGCTGCATGTGCCCACCGCTGCCATCCGCCCCGGCGACCCGCCACGGGTGCTGCTACTGGACGCCGCCGATGGCCGACTGCTGGAGCGGGAGATCGCCACCGGGCTGGCCAACTGGGATCGCACCCAGGTCACCGCCGGCCTGGTGGCGGGGGACGCGGTGGTGCTGTCCCTGGACCGCGAGGGCGTGCAGGCCGGTGTCGCCGCCATGGCGGAGGCGGAGCCATGACCCGCCGGGGGCGGCGGTACCGGGCATGATCGAGCTCGCCGGCATCGAGCGCACCTTTCGCGTGGGCGACGAGGTGGTGCACGCGCTGCGCGCGGTGGACCTGAGCCTGGCCGACGGCGAATACGCCGCCGTGATGGGGCCGTCGGGGTCGGGCAAGAGCACGCTGCTGAACATCCTCGGCCTGCTGGATCGCCCGGATGCGGGCAGCTACCGGCTCGACGGCATCGAGACCACGACGCTGCCCGAGGAGCGGCGCGCCCGCTTGCGGCGTGAGCGCATCGGCTTCGTGTTCCAGGCCTTTCACCTGATCCCGCGCCTGAGTGCGTTCGAGAACGTGGAGTTGCCGCTGGTGCTGGCGGGCGTGGCACCGCGGGTCCGGCGCGAGCGTGTGCGGCAGTCGCTGGCGTCGGTGGGGCTGACGCCGCGGGCGGCGCACCGGCCCGACCAGCTCTCCGGCGGCCAGCGCCAGCGCGTGGCCATCGCCCGGGCGACGGTGATGGCGCCGGGGCTTATCCTGGCCGACGAGCCCACCGGCAATCTCGATCGGGCCTCCGGCGAGGAGGTGGTCGAGGCGCTGGAGGCGCTCAACCGTCAGGGCATGACCCTGGTCGTGGTGACCCATGATCCGGCGCTGGGCGACCGCGCCCGGCGTCGGGTGCAGATGGACGACGGCGCGGTGCTGGCGGACTGAATGGACCGGCGGACCCGGCGAGCGTCCCATGCGTAGCGGCGATGTCATCGGCGGCGCCCTGCGTGCCCTGACGGCCCATGGTGCGCGTAGCTGGCTGACCCTGTTGGCGGTGGCCTTCGGCAGCGCCGCCGTGGTGTTGCTGTCGTCGCTGGGGGAGGGGGCGCGGCGCTATGTGCTGGAGGAGTTCACCCAGCTTGGCACGCACCTGCTGATCGTGTTGCCCGGTCGCAACGAGACCGCCGGCGGCGCACCGCCCCTGCTCGGTGAGACGCCCCGGGATCTGACCCTGCAGGACGCCCTGGCGATGCTGCGCTCGGTGCATGTGCAGCAGGTGGCGCCCATCGCTGTCGGCCAGGCGCCGGTATCGGCGGAAGGGCGGGAGCGCGAGGTGACCATCCTGGGCACGACGGCGGATTTTCTCGATGTGCGGCACCTGTCCGTGGCCAGCGGTCGCTTTCTGCCGTCGGGTGATCCCGAGCGGGCGATGCCCTACGCGGTGGTGGGCCAGACCTTGGCAGAGGCGCTGTTCGGCAATGCCAGTCCGGTGGGTCGGCGGGTGCGCATCGGCGACCGGCGCTTTCGCATCATCGGCGTGCTCTCCAGCAGCGGCGTGTCCATGGGCGACAACCTGGCCGATCTGGCCATCGTGCCGGTGGCCTCGGCCCAGGCCCTGTTCGACAATCCGGGGCTGTTCCGGGTGCTGGTGCAGGCCCGCGGCCGGCAGGGCCTGGACAGGGCGGCGGAGGACCTGCGCCGCATCGTGCGCGAACGCCATGAGGGCGAGGACGATGTCACGGTGATCACCCAGGACGCCATCCTCGGCACCTTCGACCGCATCCTCGGCGCCCTGACCCTGGCCGTTGCGGGCATTGCCGCCATCAGTCTGGTGGTCGCCGGTATCCTGATCATGAACGTGATGCTGGTATCGGTATCGCAACGCACCGCCGAGGTGGGCCTGCTGAAGGCCCTGGGCGCGCGTCAGCGCGACGTGATGGCGCTGTTCCTGACCGAGGCCTTCCTGCTCGCCGGCGCCGGCACCGTGGCCGGGGTGGTGCTGGCCTATCTGGGGGTATGGCTGGTCAACATGCACCTGCAGGCCTTCCACCTCAGCATCCCGCTCTGGGCGCCGCTCGCGGCCACCCTGGTGGCCCTGGCGGCGGGGCTGGTGTTCGGTCTGCTGCCGGCGCGGCGGGCCTCGCGGCTCGATCCGGTGACGGCGCTGACCGGGCGCTGATCGGAAACTGAACCGATGCGGCCGCGTGATTTCGTCGTCTATACCCTTGGTGCCGTGACCGCCCAGCGGGGGCGCAGTCTGCTGACGGTGACGGGCATCGCCATCGGCGTGGCCGCAGTGGTGTTGTTGACGGCTATCGGCGAAGGCATTCATCGGTTCGTGCTGGCGGAGTTCTCCCAGTTCGGCACCAATCTCATCTCCGTGACCCCCGGTAAGACCAGCACCATGGGGCTGTCCGGGGCCATGGTGTCGAATGTGCGACCGCTGAGCCTGACCGATGCCCGCGCCCTGCAGCGGGTGGCGGATGTGGAGGGGGTGGTGCCGGTGGTGCAGGGCAATGCCGCGGTGGAGTGGGGCGGACGCAGCCGGCGCACCATGGTGCTCGGTGCGGGTGCGCGGGTGCCGGACATCTGGGCGTTGCGGCCGGCCATCGGCCGCTTTCTGCCGGACGAGATCAGCGGCGGACGCCCGTTTGCGGTGCTCGGGTCGAAGCTGCGCGACGAACTGTTCGGCACCGCGTCGCCGCTGGGGGAACGCGTTCGCATCGGCGGCGAATCCTTCCGTGTCATCGGTGTCATGGAGAGCAAGGGACAAATGCTCGGGTTCGATCTGGACGACACCGTCTACATCCCGGTGGAGCGGGCGCTGGCCATGTTCAACCGTGACAGCCTGATGGAGATCGACCTGCTCTACGACCGCGCCGCCGACAGCGATGCGGTGGCCGCCCGGGTGCAGGAGATGCTGATCCTGCGCCACGGCCAGGAGGACTTCACCATCACCACCCAGGACCAGATGCTGGACGTGCTGGGCTCGGTGCTGGGGGTGCTGACCACCGTGGTGGCGGCGCTGGGGGGCATCTCGCTGGCGGTGGGGGGCATCGGCATCCTCACCATCATGACCATCGCGGTCAGCGAGCGGCGTCGCGAGATCGGTCTGCTGCGGGCGCTGGGCGCCGGTCGTGGCCAGATCCTGGGGCTGTTCCTGCTGGAGGCGGTGACGCTGGCCCTGCTCGGGGGCCTGGCCGGCTTCGTGCTGGGCGCCGGCGGCGCCTGGCTGATCGGCGTCCTGGTGCCGGCGCTGCCGACGCAGACGGCCTGGCAGTACGTGCTCGTCGCCGAGCTTACCGCCGGCGGCATCGGCCTGCTGGCGGGCGCCCTGCCGGCGCTGCGAGCCTCCGCGCTGGATCCGGTGGTGGCGCTGCATGAGGAGTGACGGGGCCTGTTCCGGGCCTGCGTCTGTCATTTGTACTAATATGATGCCCTCGAAGGATCTGGCAACTCATCCAGGTGCCCCGAATCTCAGGCGCCATACCGAGCCGAACGTCATCCATGCAAGAATCTTCCTTCACCAGTGCTGCCGTTGACCCGCCACCACCCGAGACACGTCCGCGGGGCACCCTGGGCGGACGCTTTCTGGGCGGGCTGTTCCTGACCTTCAGCCTGGGGCTGGTCTCCTGCCAGTCGCTGTTCTTCCGATGAACGACCAGCGTCCCGGTACATCCGGCGTCCGGCGGCCCAACCTGCAGGCCCTGCTCGCGCGCGTGCGCGGCATGGACCTGAAGCTGGATCTGCCCCCGGACACCTCCCCGGACGCTTCCCCAAACGCGCACCCGCACGCGCCTGCCAATCCGGCCCCGAACGGGCCCCAAGGTCAGATCGGGCAGCTGGTTCCGCCACCCTGGCAGACGGCGCACCAGCGCAAGGGCTACCGGCCGGTGCTGTTGTGGGTGCTGTCGGCGCCGTTGGTTCCGGCGGCGGTGTTCGCCCTCGGCAGCGGGCACCTGCAGGGCTTTCTGGGCGATGCCCTGGGCTGGGCGCTGGTGGCGATGGCCGCCGTGCTCACCCGGCTCGGTTTTGCCGATGCCGCGTCCGGCCGTGAGCGACGCTTCTCGCGCCGCTGGCGCTTGCCCCTGCGCAATCTGGCCGCGGTGGCCCTGGGCCTTGGCACCCTGACCGTCGCCCTGTTCGGCGTCGGGCACGGTCTCGGCATCGGCATTGCCTTCGGCGCGCTGGCGGTGTTGGGGTATCACCTGGCCTATGGGCTGGAGCCGGTGGTGGCAGGGGCGCGCCTGGGCGGCGATGACATGCTGTCGCGCCAGGTGGCGGAGGCCCTGGCCGAGGCCGAGAAGCGGCTCATCAACCTGGAGCGTGCCGCCGGCGCGCTGAGCAATCCGGAGCTGCGGCTGCGTTTGAGCCGCATCGCCCACGAGGGCCGCGGCATGCTGGAGCAGATCGCCGAGCGGCCGTCGGACCTGCGCCGGGCACGACGCTTCCTCACCGTCTTTCTGGAGGGGGCCGAGCAGGTGTCCGACGGCTATGTGCGCTCGCATCATCACGCCGGCTCCGACGAGCTGGAGCAGAATTTCCGCACCGTGCTGATCAGCATCGAGGATCAGCTCATCCGCCAGCGCGCGCGCTTGCGCGAGGCCGATGTACTGGACCTGGATGTGCAGATCGAGGTCCTGAAGAAGCAACTGGAGCAAGAGGGCATCCGATGACCACCCAAGCCGCAGACACCGAGTCACAGCGCCGGAGCCCGGAGGCGTCCGCGGGCGACAGCCTCGCTCCGGTCGGCACCCCGGTCGTTGCCCTGGCCGAGGCACCGCCGGCGGAGCAGACCGAGATCAAGGCCCTGCTGGCGGAGCTGGATCTGACCGACAGCAACGCCATCATGCACTTCGGCGCCCGGGCGCAGCAGCAGCTCACCGTGGTCTCGGACCAGATGCTCGAGGGTGTGCGCAGCAAGGACTCCGGCTCCGCCGGCGACTCCCTGAGCCTGATGGTCACCACCCTGCGCGGTTTCGACGTCGAGGGCCTGGACCCCAATGCCCGGCGTGGCCTGCTGTCGCGCCTGTTCGGCAGCGGCAAGCCCATTGTGCGTTTCCTGCAGCAGTATGAGCTGGTGCGCGATCACATCGATCGCATCACCCTCGACCTTGAGCGGCACAAGACCCGGCTGCTCACCGACGTGACTGCGCTGGACCGTCTGTATGATGCCAATCTGGCCTATTTCCGCGAACTGGAGCACTACATCGCCGCCGGCGACGCCCGGCTGGCCGAACTCGACGACGAGACCATTCCGGCACTGGCGGCCAGGGTGGAGCAGGAGCAGGACATGGTGCAGGCGCAGAACCTGCGCGACCTGCGCGGCGCCCGCGACGACCTGGAGCGGCGCGTGCACGACCTGCGCCTGACGCGGCAGGTGGCCATGCAGGCCCTGCCCAGCATCCGGCTGGTGCAGGAGAACGACAAGGGCCTGATCAACAAGATCAACTCCACCCTGGTCAACACCGTGCCGCTGTGGCGCCAGCAGCTGGCCCAGGCCATCACCATCTATCGCTCCGGCCGCACCGCCGAGACGGTCAAGGCCGCCACCGACCTCACCAACGAACTGCTGCAGGCCAATGCCGAGAACCTGAAGACCGCCAATCTCGAGGCGCGCAAGCAGATCGAACGTGGCGTGTTCGACATCGAGACCGTCAAGCAGGCCAACCAGGCCCTGATCGAGACCATCGAGGAGAGCCTGCGTATCGCCGAAGAGGGCCGATGCGCCCGCGCCGCCGCCGCCGCGGAGCTGTCGCAGATGGAGGCGGAACTGCGCAAGAGTCTGGCCGCAGCCGGAGCAGACTGAGCCGCCAAGCACCAGGCACCAGGCACCAGGCACCAGGCACCAGGCACCAGCCGCCTGGCACCAGGCGCCAGCGATCAGCCGCCAGCCGCTCCGATCAGTTGATCGCAGACGACGCCAAGAACACGCAGATAGTCGCTTGAAAGACCTGGTTTTTCTCCGCGTTCTCCGTGTCTTCGCGGTGCAGACGGGCAACTGACGGAGCTGGCGAGTGGCGGAAAGGCCGTGGAGGGTCTAGATTGTAGGTGGGAGGCTCGAAAACGTATGAAAATCGCACCGGAAATCACGTTCCGCGGCATGTCTGCCACCGACGCCCTCGAGGCCGACATCCAGGAGAAGCTGGAGAAGCTCGACCGCTTCTTCCCCGACATCATGAGCGCCCGGGTCACGGTCGAGGCCAACCACAAGCATCATCACAAGGGCAATCTGTACCATGTGCGCGTCGATCTGACCGTGCCGGGGCAGGAACTGGTGGTCAGCCGGGACCCGAAGGATCACCAGGCGCATGAAGACGCCTATGTGGCCATCCGCGACGCCTTCGCCGCCGCTCGGCGCCAGCTGGAAAACTACGCGCGCAAACTGCGCGGCAATGTGAAGACCCACAGTCCGCCGAGCCACGGTCGGGTGGTGGAACTGGTGCCCGCCATGGACTACGGCCGCATCGAGACCCCGGACGGCCGGCTGGTCTACTTCCACCGCAACAGCCTGGTCGACGCAGACTTCGATCAGCTCGAAGCAGGCGCCGAGATCCGCTTTGCCGAGGAGGCCGGTGCCGAAGGCCCCCAGGCCTCCAGCGTGCATCGCGTCGGTAAGCATCACATCGTCGGCTGACGGCCGTTCTTCCCCAGCGCCCGCCCTCACAGGGGCGGGCTGTCGGGGATCAGGTTGCTCAGAAACCGCCGGGTTCGGCGTGCTGCGGTCGCATCGCTGATATTTCCTCGGCCAATCCCCATCTCCATTCGTAAATCCGGTCTTTCGCCGCACGGCGATGTGGACCGGGCAGTCTCTACCGATCGATGGGGCAGAAATGAGCAATACGCTGAGAAATCCCAATCCGCTTCCCAGGCGCGGGGTGCCAAGGGCACCGTCGGCGTCGCCGGCCGGATCAACGCCGGGATCAGCGCCGTTGCCGGTGCCGTCGCCGGCGGCGGGTGGGCCTGCCGAGCGGCGGTCGTCCGCCGGCGCTGACTGGTTGCCCCGGCTGGGCCGGGGTCTGACCAGTCGGTACAGCCTGATCGCGGCGGCGCTGCTGTTGCCGGTGGCGTTGCTGTTTGCGCTGGGGGGCTGGTGGTCGCTGCAGCCGGCGAAGTTCGATGTGGTGGCCAATGCCGAGTCCATGCTCGGCGCGGAGCGTGCCGATACGGTGCAGGGGGCGACCACTGTGGCCGCGGCGGTGCAGGTGGCGGAGACGCTGCTGCGCAAGCCGGGTGGCTGGCTGCACAACGACCGGCTGCCCCCCGGCGTCTTGATGGATAACATGCCGGCGTGGGAATACGGCGCCCTGACGGAACTGCGGGACTCGGTGCGCGCCATGCGCAATGACTTCAGCCGCTCCCAGACCCAGTCCATCGAGCATGAGGCGCTGAAGAACGCCGATGCCGAACTGAGCTTTGACCCGAATGCCTGGTTCCTGCCATCGGCGGAGGACGAGTACCGCCAGGGCACCGCGGCCCTGCGCAGTTACCTGCAGGCGCTGGTCTCGGGGCGCGACTCCACCGCCCGCTTCCATGCCCGGGCAGACAACCTAGGCGCCTATCTGGCGGTGGTGGAAAAACGGCTCGGCAGCTACGGCCAGCGGCTGACGGCCAGTGTCGGCGATGCCGAACTGACCGGGGCACTGACCGGCGCCGGGTTCGAACCGGCGGCCGGGGCACAGGTGCTGGAGCGCACCGCCTGGAACGCGGTGGATGATGTCTTCTTCGAGGCGCGGGGCTACACCTGGGCCCTGCTGCACATGATGAAGGCCCTCTCGGTCGACTTCCGCAAGGTGCTTGAGGACAAGAACGCCGAGGTGTCCATGCAGCAGATCATCCGCGACCTGGAGCAGGCCAGCATGCGCAAATGGAGCCCGGTGGTGCTCAACGGCAACGGCTTCGGCGTGCTGGCCAACCACTCGCTGGTGTTGGCCTCCTACATCGCCCGTGCCAATGCCGCGGTGCTCGACCTGCGGGTGTTGTTGCAGCGCGGCTAGATCTGTCGAAGCCCGGAAAACGGGGCGTCGGCTCAGCGCGCAGGCAATGCAGCCAGGTAGGCGGTGATGCCGTCGAGGAACATCTGTATGGCCATCATGATCAGCAGCATGCCGCTCAGGCGGACGATGGCGCGCAGGGTGCGGGCGCCGAGCATGTCCATCAGCAGTCCCGAGCCCAGCAGGATCAGCGCGCTGAAGCCCCAGGCCAGGGTCAGGGCGCCGATCCAGGTCGGCAGCAGTTGCGGGTCGCGGCTGACCAGCAACAGCAGGGCGGATACCGCGGATGGTCCGGCGAGCATCGGAACCGCCAGGGGCACGATCAGCGGTTCCTCATTGTTCGGATTGAGTGCGTGCCTGTTCGGAACGACCTCCTGACCGGTCGTGGCTGGCGCCTGTGGCGTGGCGACCGTCGGGTGCGCCTCCTCAGGGAACACCATGCGCAGCGCGATGATGAACAGCACCACGCCGCCGGCCACGCTGAGCGCCGGCTGCTCCAGCCCCAGCCATTGCAGGATAGCCTTGCCGCCCACCAGGAAGGTCAGCAGCACCAGATAGGCCACGACCAGTTCCCGGGCGATGATGACCAGGCGCCGCCGGCGTGGATAGCGCCCGAGCAGGGCATGGAACAACGGGATGTTGCCCACAGGGTCCATGATGATCGCCAGCAGGATGGCGGCGGACAGCAGTTCCATGGTCGTTGCGGTCAGCCGCGCTCGATGCGCAGCTTGATCACGGCGCGCTCATCCGCCTCGATGACGGTGAAGCGCCAGCCGGCCTCGGACACGCCGTCGCCGACCCGCGGGATCCGCCGCAGCCGGGTCTCGATGAAGCCGCCGGCGGTGTGGAACTCGGTCGCCGGCAGGTCGATGCCGAGCAGCGCGTTGAGTTCCGAGATGGGCACGCGGGAGTCGAACACGTACAGCCCGTCGTCCATGCGCTGGAAATGGCGCTTGCGCTTGGGGCGGTAGACGTCGAAGTCGTAGCCCACCTCGATCTCGCCGACCACCTCCTCCAGGATGTCTTCCATGGTGATCATGCCGATGGCCGAGCCGAACTCGTCCACCACCACGGCCATGTGGTCATCGCGCTCGCGCAGCAGCGGCAGCAGATCGTCGATGGGCTGCAGCGGCGAGCAATACAGCGCCGGGCGCAGCAGCTCGCCCAGCGGCTGCGCGCGGACGCTCTCGTCCATCAGGTCCCACACCGTCAGGGTGACGATGCCGATGACATTGCCGATGTTGCCTTCGTAGACCGGCAGTCGGTTGAACCCCGACTGGCGCACCAGCTCCGCCGCGTCGCGGGTGCTGCGCAGGTGGTTCAGCGCGGTGATCTCCGCCAACGGTACCATGGCCTCGCCCACGGTGGTGCTGCCGAACCGGATCGCGCGCTCGATGCGCTTGCGGTCGAAGACGTCCACGTCGGCGCCCCGGTCCGCCATGTCTACCAGGGTGGCGACCTGCTGGCGGGTGATGAACAGGCTGCTCGCCGAGCGCGGCCCGCCGGCGATGCGGGCGGCCGCTCGTGCCACCAGCGAGAACAGCCAGACCACCGGATACAGTACCAGCGAGAATGCGCGCAGGGGGTAGACCACAACGGGGGCCAGGGCATCGGCCTTCTGCTGATAGACGCTCTTTGGCACGATCTCACCGAATACCAGCAGGATCGGCGTCAGCAGCAGAAAGGCGTACAGCTCCCCCAGCGGGCCGAAGCGATCGATCAGCAACAGGGTACCGAGGGTGGTCAGGGTGACCACGGCGATGTTGGTGCCCACCAGGGTCGTGGTCAGCAGCACCTCCGGGCGCTCGAACAGCCGCAGGGCCACCTGGGCGCCGCGATCGCCCTTGCCGGCGCGGGCCCGCAGGCGCAACTTGTCTGCGTGCACCAGCGCGATCTCGCTGCCGGAGAAGAAGCCCTCCAGCAGCAGCAACAGGAGCATGATCAGGATGGCCAGGGTGGGGTCCATTCTTTGAAGTTTGAAGTTTGAAGTTTGAGGTTTGAGGTTTGAGGTTTGAGGTTTGAGGTTTGAGGTTTGAGGTTTGAGGTTTGAAGGCGGGTGGCGTTGGGGGCTGGCGGTGTTCGGGGGCTGTGATCAGGGGCCGGAGCCGGGATGTCGCTCGGGGTTGGTGTCGGATTCGGTATCTGGCTCCGGCTGCGGTTCCGGTTCCGGTTCCGACTCGGGGGGCTGATCCTGGTCTGCGGGTGGCTCGGGGGATGATTCCGGCGACGTCTTCGGGGGCGTTTCCGGAGACGTTTCCGGGGTCGGTGGTTCGGTGGCCGTGGGACCGCGGGAGGCGCGGACGGTGGCGATGCGCAGGCCGTCGAGTTCCAGCACCTCGAGCACGCAGTCTTCCACGGTGACGCGGTCGCCGATCCGCGGCAGGCGATCCAGGTGGCGGAAGGCGACGCCACCGATGGTGGTCATGCGCGGGTCCCAGATGCCGAAATTGGTCAGGTCGTTGAAATCGGTCAGTTTCATGTCGCCCGGCACCTGATACACGTTCTCGTCACGCTCGTGGTAGTGCGCCTGGCCCTTGGCCTCGCCGGACAGGTGGCCGAAGATGAAGGTCAGGACGTCGCGGATGGTGACGATGCCGGCAACCCCGCCGAACTCGTCGATGACCAGCGCTGCCCGGGTCTGGTTGCCCTGGAAGAAGTCGAACATTTCGTCCACGCGTTTGGTCGGCGGCGCCACCACCAGCGGTCGCAGCAGGTCGTCCAGGCGTTTGTCCGTGAGATCGTGCTGGTCGAGCACCAGCGGCAGCACGTCTTCCAGGTGCAGGAAGCCCACCAGGTTGTCGCGATGGCCGCGGTAGACCGGCACGCGCGAATGGCGCAGGCTGCGGAAGCGCTCCAGCGCCTGCGGCAGGTCGCTGTCGGCGCTGATGAAGGCCATGCGTGTGCGCGGTGTCATGATCTCGACGATCTCGGTGGCCCCAGCGTCGAGCAGATGATAGATCAGTGCGCGCTCGGTGGCCTGCAGATGGCCCTCGTTGGCCACCTCGTCCACCAGGGTGCGGAACTCGTCGATCTGCAGGATGTTTTCCGGCGCCTTCTCATGGCCGACGATCCAGGTGGTGACCCGGTCTGACACCAGCCTGAGCAGCACCCGCAATGGCGTGACCAGGCGTGCCCAGTGAGCCATAGGGGCGGCCACCAGGTCGGCGCTGACGCGTACCGGATTGGCGATGGCCACGGTCTTGGGCGTGACCTCGCCCAGCAGCAACAGCAGCGGCACCATGACCAGCACGTTGATGACGCCGGCCCGCTCCTCGCCGTAGAGCATCACCAGGATGCCGGTCATGTTGGCCACCGCCGCGATGTTGATCAGCTGGTTGCCGCACAGCACCGAGATGATCAGGCGTCGCGGCTGGTCCAGCAGTGCCTGCAGGGTGTCGATGTGCCGGTGCTGGCGCCGGCGCAGTTGCTGCAGGTCCAGCCGCGACAGCGAGAACAGGGCCGTCTCGGAACCGGAGAAGAAGGCAGACCCCAGCAGCAGCAGGAATTGCAGCAACAGTCGGGCCAGCATGTCCGGCGTGGCCAGCAGGGCGGGGTCGAAGGCGAGATAGCTCGTCAGGTCCGACAGCCAGTGGGCCGGCCAGGCCGGCAGCTGCGACCACAGCCCCGCGGCGAGGTGGTCGGCATTGGCGAGTGCGTTATCCAATGGACGGGGTGTCGGTCCGCGGCGGCTGTGCGATACACGCCAGACTACCCGAGTCCGCGGGGCGGTCACAAGCCGGGGCGGATGACGGTTTGGTGTCCTTGTGCGCTGCCGGCTCGCCCATATTCTTTTCCCTATGTAGACGCTGATTTATTGGCCATCCTGGCCAAAAATCAGCACGCGATTCGAAAACGCGGTTTCCGAATCGCTGCATTTT
>NZ_VWXX01000016.1 GCF_008632335.1 Thiohalocapsa marina | reverse complement strand
ATATCTTTTAATTCCTTCAAAAAGTAATTATATGTCATACTTACGTGCGGGGCACTAATTCTTGGCATGTGACCTTTCTTGATATTATTTGCTTAAGTAAAAAATTTATCAAAGCCCCCCCCCCCCCCAAAATCACCTATCCAGTCTGACTAGAACGAGTTCACACCAAATTTCTCCAATTCATAGAAATCCTGAATATTGTTGACCGTGTGGACATAGACTGGCACCCCGAACTTTTCTACCTTTAAGGCCAAGCCCCGTCGCGCCCGCCAGACAGGCATTGTCAGCGCGTACAGATCCATATACCTCAAATGCGCCAAGACCGCCTGATCAGTCAAATAAGAACGATATAGCGTCCAGATAATATCCCTAAAGCCGAGCTCTTGCGCCGCAAAATAGTCTGACGGCGAATATGCCTGCAGAATAAATCTGTCTCTGACCTCCGGAAATCGATTTGCAAAATAGAAAAAAGCCTGTGTATTCCTTGACACGACATCGGTCACGATCTTTTTAGTGGGATTTTTTTGAGCCAGCTGACCACATCCTCGATCGTAAATACTTCGATCTTTGCCTGCTCGCGCAACTCTTTCAATGTATACGATGCAAACGGCCTCCAAGATATCCCATAGACGGAAAGCAGAGCGTCCCGCCAATCATCCAAACACACCAGCCGGTCGACTGCAGTCCAGGAAAAGTCAATCTCAAAAAACCGCCACTTACCTATATTCCTCTCTAGCGCGGATATGGGATTTCAGTATGTTCTTCCATCTACACCACCGCCAGCGTGAGCTATCACCGGAAGCCGACCCGATATAGAGCCTCGATCAGATGCATTTATGCCCCGCAGAAAGTATGAGGCATTTATCAGCGGCTCAGAGAAAACGATTGATCTTGCTGCATACCCCATCAAGATAACAACAAGCGAAACCATGCACGTCAAGAGCAGCTTTCTGGCCACGCCAAATACGGACAAGCCGCATCTTTTAACAGAAGTCATGTTTCGACTACTCCAGAACAATTTTTGCGATCTTTCCAGAAATCGACCAGACAACTACAGTTAACAAGAAAGCCACCAGACCGTCTACAGCATAGTGCCACGCCAAATGTATTGACCCTAGCCAGATGACCAGGATGACTAGTGCGATTAACGCGCCCAGCCATTTTTGATAGCCCCATGCTGCTAATGCAACCAAGGTGGCAACCGACACATGCATTGAAGGCATTGCCGAAATACCACCGCCGAATACAACCTCACCGTCATCATGAGCTTGTTTCAGATACCCTTGCAGCACAAGACCATTTAACGACTTGGCTGGCGACATCTCCATCAGCTCTTGATTCAAGTATTCGAGTTTCGACATTAAAGGCGCATAAACATTCGGTTCCGGACCCGCCCAATCGTAATAACAGGGGCCAGCCGAAGACAAGAGCAATGCGCTCAAACACCCGATAACGATGAAGCTCAGAGAAAACGCCAGCAGGTACTGCGCACGAAGATGTTGCAGTTCGCTTCGAAGCGTAACGAAAGCCAGGCTCATCCACATTATCGCAAACCAAAGGATATAGAACTGTTGCAATACCCACGTTGAAATTGCGTCACCAAAGATTGCATGTGTGAAGCGCCATGGATCATGCCCAAAGAATAGTATACGATCCAAGTACATAAAGAGTTCATCTTACTTGAAAGGCTTAAGCTCTGGAATGATGCTCTTGAAAACCGTGAAAGAGCCTAAAAGCAACGCCAAGATAATAAACACTGCAAAACGCAAAAACCAAACACTTGGCGATGATTGGGACAGGCCAAATCGGAAAATTGCAGCTAGTGGACGAGGAGTGCGCTCATAAAGAGCAAGGCGATAGACACGAATATACATTAGGGCGGGTGCAACTAAAACCCAAGAAATGAGTGTGACGCGGCCATAGTCTAGCCATGTATCCGTTGGCGACACGTCAAACACATCGGCCTGAAGCCATACCATGCCACTGAACGGCAAAACGACGGCCAGTAGCATGGCGATAATTCGAGATTCAGATCGCAAATCAAAGACCTCGATAAACCGTAGAAAGCAGGTGGCTGTTGCGGAAGAACGGTCGGGGCCGATAGCACGCCAAGATAAAGCGCCTGCCCCTTGCTCTCGACCCCAAACCTCCGCAGGACCTTTCCCAGGACGTTTCGAGATGATTCTTATCCTGAAGGGCGTCCGAGCATTATCAGAATCGCCTTGGAAATGGGCGTTAAGATCACCATTAGCACCCTACGCTGCGCACACGCGCCCATCTACCAAACACTTACGCCACAAGTACCATCGGATGTCAGCATTTCGTTACAGAAGTTGGCCACCGTGGCTCGCGCGCCTCGCCCTGCTGGCGGTCGTGCTAATGATAGGCTACGGATGACAGGTCAGCAGCGTAGCCGCTGATGACCGCGGCGATATCGCTCTTTATCGCAGCGTCGTCGAGCGCATGCAAGGCGGCGAGGACTTCTACACGGCCAGGGGGACGAGCAGCACCGGCGGAACTACCCCACCAAGCCGTTCCTGGCCTGGCGGCTGCCGACGCTCGCCTGGGGTGATCAGCCACCTGGGAGAGTTCTGGGCCGCGAACCTGCTCCGGCTGTTGGGCCTGGTTGCGCTTCTGGCATGGATCATGGTGTTCAGGGACATTGGGCTCGACAGGCGCGGTGTCGTTGCCGGGGCTCTCCTGGCCTACTCCAGCCTTGTCATTGTGCTGCCATCCTCCGACTGCTTGCTGCACGAGACCTGGGCCGCAACGCTAATGGCACTTGCACTTGCCTACAACAACGCTGGTGGTGGTTGAGCGTGATCTGTGGCCTGGCGGCACTCGCCATCCGCGAGCTTGCGTTGCCATTCGTCCTGGCGATGGCGGCCTGCGCCCTTTGGCAGAGGCGTCGCCGCGAGGCCGCGTGGTGGGACGCTGGCATTGCCGCTTTTGCCATCGACCTGGCAGTCCATTCTTGAAAAGCGCGTTTTGTGATCGTTCGGAAAAATTATTGCACTCCTCTGCCTGTGGCGCGGTACCCAGGGACAGATCATCGACGGACTGCCGTTCAAGGATCCGGACGATCTGTTGCGCATGCTGCAGGCCCTGGCGCACCGGGACGGGGCGGCCTGGCATGGCCCTAAATGGAGCAGTTGAGCCCCTCACCCGGCGAATTTCGCCGGCTGATGTCGTCCACCCAACGTGATTTTTTCGCCGTCGCCGACTCAGGCCGGCGCCGGCAGCGGGGCTGGGGGCTGAAGCTGGCGCCCATGGCGGGACTTGAACATCGCGCGCGAGATGAGGCGATACCAACGGTGGGATGGTGCCCCCGATAGGACGCTCAAGGACCTCACCCGCGCCTATGAATGGCGCAAGGCGCAAGTGCGCTCCCGGGTCGAGTATCCCTTCCATGTGGTCAAGAACCTACTCGGCCACAGGAAGAGCCGCTACAAGGGGGAATCTTCGCTGTGCTGGTGGCGAGGGCTGAGCCGCTCTGCGTGCGCTGCGCTCGGCCAGAGGGCCATGCTAGGATTCCTGGTCGTTCATTCTGATGTTGGACAGGTCTCCGGATGATGAAGCGGCGCGCGCTACCTATCGGCATTCCGACCTTTCGCAAAATCCGCGAAGGGGGCTTCTACTATGTGGATAAAACCGCCTTTGCCCTGCGTCTGATCGAGGAAGGTACGCATTACTTTCTGTCGCGCCCGCGGCGCTTCGGCAAGTCGCTGTTCCTGGACACGCTAGCAGAACTCTTCGAGGGCAATGCGGCGCTGTTCCAAGGACTGGAGGCAGAGCAGCGCTGGGACTGGTTGCGGCGGCATCCCGTCATCCGGCTCAGCTTTGGCGGTGGGATGATTCAGAGCCGCGAAGAGCTGGACCGGCGCATCCTGGCGCTGTTGCGGAAGAACCAGGAGGCGATCGGCGTCACTTGCAGCGATCAAACGGACATCGTCAGCTGTTTCAGTGAGCTCATCGAACGGGCCCACGCCGCCACCGGCGAGCGCATGGTGGTGCTGGTGGACGAGTACGACAAACCTATCCTCGACAACATCACCGATCCAGAGCTCGCGCGCGATGCGCGACGGGCTGCGCAATCTCTACTCGGTGATCAAGGACTCCGACGCCCATTTCCCCTTCGCCTTCCTCACCGGAGTCAGCAAGTTCAGCAAGTTCAGCAAGTTCAGCAAGTTCAGCAAGTTCAGCAAGTTCAGCAAGTTCAGCAAGTTCAGCAAGGTGAGCTTCTTTTCGGGGCTGAACAACCTCAAGGACATCACCGTCGACGCACGCTACTCCGCCCTCTGTGGCTACACAGAGGCGGACCTGGATCAGGTGTTTGCGCCAGAGCTGGAGGGCCTCGATCGCGAACAGATCCGCACCTGGTACAACGGCTTTAACTGGCTTGGCGAGGCGGTCTACAACCCTTTCGATGTGCTGCTGCTGTTCGATCCACGCCTGTTTCGTCCCTGGTGGTTCGAGACCGGCACGCCAACCTTTTCGGTCGAAGTACCCACGCAACACTGCTACTTCACGCCGGATTTGGCCGAGGTGCGCGCCTCCGAGGCGCTGATCTCCACCTTCGATGGGCAAGACATGCCCTCCGAGGCCCTGCTCTGGCAAACCGGATATCTCACCTTCACCGGCGAGCGCCAGATCGGCGCGCGCCGGGAGTACAGCCTGGGCTATCCGAATCTCGAAGTGGAGTCCGCCCTCAACGATGCCCTGCTCAAGGGCCTGATGGGCGATGCCATGCAGGCCGAGCGCGCCGTCAGCCGACTCTACGATGTGCTGGCGAGCGGGGATTTCGATGCCCTACGCGCGCATATCGTCAGCCTTTTCGCCGCCATCCCGCATCAGTGGCACGACGGCGGCCCCATCGCCCGTTACGAGGGCTTCTATGCCAGCGTCTTATACAGCCATCTGGCCGCGCTGGGGTTGGACCTGGTGCCGGAGGACGCCAGCCATCAGGGCCGGCTCGATCTGCGCCTGCGCTTCAACGGGCGCATCTGGCTCTTCGAGTTCAAGGTGGTGGAACTGCTCCCCGAGGGTGCCGCGCTGCAACAGATCAAGGCGCGCGGCTATGCCGAGAAGTACCGCGCCGAGGGGCTGCCGATCCATCTCATCGGCATCGACTTCAGCCGCGAGCAGCGCACGCTCGTGCGCTTTGAGGTGGAGACGCTAACTAACTACTCCTGATCCCAGACCTTCCAGGGCGCCTGGCCGCTGGCCCAGAGCGCTTCGAGGGGCGTGTCCTGGACACGGCTGATGCGATCGCTATCGATGCGCAGGGCTCAAAAACGGCTGGGGCGGCTGCTCCGCCGTCATGGTCGCCAGCCCGCCGTGCGCACGATGGAAGGCGACGAACGCGCTGAGATCACGAAGTCATTGATGCCATGGGCCGAGTAGCCCTTCATGATGTACCAGAGGATGGGCTTGCCGCCAATCTCGTTCATGGGCTTGGGCCGCAGGTGGGTCTCTTCGGACAGGCGCGTTCCGAGCCCGCCGGCGAGGATGATTGCTTTCATGACATGGCTGGACAAAATGTAGAATATCGGCAACTAAAAGAATGCGCCTCGTGAATGCTCCGGGCAAAGAGAACGATGAGATGGTGACAATACGCTACGCGGGCTGGCCGTCATGGCTCGCACGCCTCGCCCTGCTGGCGATCGCGCTGTTGATCGGCTACGGCTTGTTGCTTGATGTTGAGCCACTGCATGAGCCCGAGGTCCAGGTCAGCAGCGGCTCTGCTGGCGACCGCGGCGACATTGCTCTTTATCGCAGGGTTGTCGAGCGCATGCAAGGCGGCGAGGACTTCTACACGGCCACGGGTGACGAGCAGCACCAGCGGAACTACCCCACCAAGCCGTTCCTGGCCTGGCGGCTGCCGACGCTCGCCTGGGTGATCAGCAATCTAGGAGAAGTTTGGGCTGCTAATCTGCTTCGATTCGTGGCGCTTGTGGCGGTGCTGGCCTGGATCATGGAACTCAAGGATCTCGGGCTCAGGCGTCGAGAGGTTATAGGTGGCGCACTCCTGGCATACTCCAGTCTAGTCATTGCGCTACCCCCGCCGACCTATTACCTGCACGAATGCTGGGCGGCCACTTTTATGGCGTTGTCACTTGCGGTTCGGCAACGCTGCTGGCCGCTTGGTGTGTTCTTTGGCCTTGTTGCCCTTGCCTTTCGTGAACTCGCGCTACCGTTCGTGCTGGCAATGGCGGTCTGTGCGCTCTGGGAGGGGCGTCACCGGGAGGCCGCCTGGTGGGGGGCCGGCATCATCGCCTTCGCGCTTGGGCTGGCGGCGCATGCCTGGGTAGTTAGCGGACATGTGCCCCCGGATGGTCTGCAGGGGGCAAGCTGGCTCGCGTTTGGCGGCTGGCACTTTGTGCTCTCCGCCAGCCAGTGGAACGTGCTGATTGTTGCCGCGGGCCCCTGGCTAGCGGCGTTCTGGCTACCACTGGCACTGCTCGGGGCAGCAGCCCGCCGCGATCCCCTTGGCACGCGACTGATGCTGCTGGTGGCAGGCTATAGCGCTGCCTTCCTCTTCGTCGGGCGTGACAACAACGGTTATTGGGGCATCATCTACGCGCCCCTGGTGGCCATCAGCGTCACCTTCGCGCCAGCCGGACTCCGCGTACTCTGGGCCTCGGCGCGCGGTCGCCCCGTTACGGCGTTCTGAGGCACGCAATGGTGTCCGGCAAGCACTCCGACACTGATCTAAAACACCCGGTCCTGTGGTCGTTGGCCGTGGTGCTGGCGCTACTCGGAGTGTGGCGCGGTACCCAGGGGCAGATTATCGAGGGGCTGCCGTTCAAGGATCCGGACGATCTCATGCGCATGCTCCAGGCCCTGGCGCTCTGGGACGGAGCGGCCTGGCACGACCTGACCATGCCGCGGCTGAATCCGCCCGAGGGCGTGTTGATGCACTGGTCGCGCCTGCCCGATCTGCCGCTTGTCGCGATACTGGCGCTGTCGGAGCCGGTGCTCGGACGCGACGCCGCCGTGCTGGTCGCCGCCTTCCTGGTGCCGGTGCTCTTGGGGCTCGGCTTCTTTACCGCACTCATCTGGGCCGCGCGGCCACTCACCGGACGTGACGGCCAGCTCTATTCCGCCCTGGTCGTGCTTGCGCTCAGCATCCCGCTCCTGCCCTTTGCCGCCGGGCGCATCGACCATCATGGCTGGCAACTGCTGCTGGCGCTGATCAGTGCCGGCGCCGTTCTGCGCGTGGCTGCGGGCGGCGCGTCGCCCTGGCTGCCCGTCATGGCGGGCATCGCCGGCGCGCTCGGACTTTGGGTCGGCGCCGAGGCCATTCCTTCCGTGGCCCTGAGCGGCGGCGTGCTGGGCCTGGTCTGGTTGCGCCGTGGACGTTGGGGCGCCGACCGCCTGGCGGGCTATGGGCTGAGCCTGACCCTGACGTCGGCCCTGCTGCTGCCCGTGGCCCTTGCCCCTGGACAACGCGTCTCCACCGCCTGCGATGCCTTTTCGCTGCTGAGCGTTGGGCTCTGTGCTGCCGTGCTGCTGCTCGGACTCGCGAGCACGGCACTGGAGCGCCAGTCGCGGTTCTCGCTGACGCTCAGCGCTCGCCTGCTGGCCGGCGTCGGACTGGGCACGCTCTTGCTTGGCGCACTGTATCTGCTGTTTCCGCACTGCGCCGCCGGTCCCTATGCCGAAAACAGTCAGGACGCCGCCCTGCTGGTCTCGCGCGTGCAGGAGGCGCAATCGCTCTGGAGCGTCATCCGGCACACACCCGCAACTGCCGTTTACCACATGGCGCTCCCCGTGCTGGCCCTGCTCATGGCCACCTGGCGCGTACTGCGCGGCGCCGAGGCCGAGCGTACCCTGTGGCTTGGGCTGGTGCTACTGGTCGCCGGCGGCCTGCTGCTGCAATTCTGGCAACTGCGCGGAACCTACCTGGCCAATAGTTATGCCGGGCTGGTGCTATGCTGGTGGGCAGCCAGCGTCGGCGCAAAGGTAGGTGAAGCCCGTGGGCTGCTTCAACGCCTGCTGCGGCGCGGCGGGCCTGCGCTCACGGTGGCCCTGCTGCCGATCCTTCTGCCCCTGCTGGTGGTGCGGACGGCGGAGACCTCCACGGCGACGGCCGAACCCGCGGAGAAGATCGCGCCCTGCGACATGCGCAAAGTGGCGAACTTGCTGAATGAACCGATCTGGACTGATACCGGCCCGCTGCTGATCGCCGCTCCCGTCAACAATGGCGCCACGCTGCTCTTCCTCACGCCACACCAGGTGCTCGCGGCCCCGTACCATCGCAATGCCAGCGGATTGCGCGATCAGACACTGATGTTCTATCGCGACCAGGCGACCGCTCGGGAGGCGATCATGCGTCGCGGCGTCGATCTGCTGCTGGTGTGCGAGGGCGACCCGGTGTTGAGCCACGAACGCCGCGAGGGCAGCACGCTGTTCGCCGATCAGCTCCTGCAGGGGTCAGTTCCGGACTGGCTGGAGCCGCTACCATTGTCCGACGGCCCCCTGCTGTTTCGGGTGCAACATGCGGTCGCCGCGAGCGACGGATCCCGGTGATTTCCGTTGACCAGGCCCTGGCCTTTCGCGAGCTTGCCCTGCCCTATGTGCTGGCCATGGCCAGCCTTGCGCTCTGGGAAGGTCGCCGGCGCGAGGCGACCTGGTGGGCGGCGGGCAGCCTTGCCTTTGCCATCGGCCTGGCGCTGCATGCCTGGATGGTCAGCGGCCACATCGGACCTGAGGCTCGCGCGGGCGGCGGCTGGCTTGCCCTCGGTGGCTGGGCCTTCGTGCTGGCGGCCAACCAATGGAACGGACTCATCATCGGCGCTGGCGTCTGGCTGACCGCCCTGTGGGTGCCCCTGGCCCTGCTGGGTGCCGGCGCCTTGCGCGACCCCTTGGGACATCGGCTGCTGCTGACCGTGGCTGGCTACAGCGCGGCCTTTTTGCTCTTCGGTCGCGATAACAACAGCTACTGGGGTCTGATCTATGGACCGCTCGTGGCAGTGAGCCTGGTGTTCGTGCCCGGCGCGCTACGCACGCTCTGGCGGCGAGCCCGCGGTTCCTTGGCGTAGGCAAACACCAGTGGAGTTGCCTAAGAGGCCGAAAGTCAGCATAGTTGCGCCATGAGCTCGGTTGTCAACCTCTACGAAGCACTCACCACTGCGACCGACGAGCGCGCCCGCGCGCGGGTCATCGCCGAGGCCTTCGAGCGGCTGGAAGACCGCTACCCGCATCTGCCGGACCTGGCCACGCAAGGTCATGTGCGTGAGTCAGAGCTGCGGCTGCAGAAAGAGATCGAACAAGTCCGCGGCGACATCGCGCGCATCAAGACGGACCTGCTCAAGTGGCTGGTGCCGCTCATGCTCGCCCAAGTCGCCGCCATTGCCGCGCTGGTCAAGCTACATTAGGGCACATTCCATTTAGCCCGCACTGGACCCCTTCGCTCTTTGCTTTTGCTCTTTTCCCTCCTTTTTCTCCCCGGAGGAACGCATGGCACAACTCATCGTCCGAAACCTGGAAAATCACGTCAAGACGGCACTCAAGCAACAGGCCGTTCGGCATGGCTGGAGCGTGGAAGAAGAGATCCGCCAGATTCTACGTCGCGCTGTCAATGCAGAGTTGGAAGCTTACCCCAAGCTTGGTTCCAGAATCGCTGCTCGATTTGCAGACGCGGGCCTGGATGAGCCACTGCGCGAGATGCGCGGCCAAACCGTCGAGCCCATAGACTTTGGCGCATGATCATCCTCGACACCAATGTCCTCTCGGCAATGATGCAACGGCAGCCGGACCCAGTTGTCGTCAGCTGGCTAGACGCACAATCGGCAGAGACCGTCTGGATTAGCAGCATTACCCTATTCGAGGCACACTATGGGCTGGAATTGCTCGCCAAGGGGCAGCGCAAGACGCTTCTGCAACAACGATTTGAAGAATTGGTCAAGATCGATCTTGCCAATCGGGTCCTTGTCTTTGACGTGCAAGCGGCCAGCCAGGCCGCCCGCCTGGCGGCAGAGCGCAAGGCGCGAGGCCGACCTGTTGACATCCGAGACACCTTCATCGCCGGCATCGCAATAGCCCATGGCGCCATCCTCGCGACTCGCAACATCAAACACTTCGACGATCTCCACACGCCCGTCATCAACCCATGGGCAGATGGCTCAGCGAGGCCTTGATCATCATTTTGGCCAAGAGCTCGCTGGGATGATAGATACAGCGTCAGTCGCATCGTACATCCGACGCCTCCGGACGTGCGGGTGAAGCCGCACCTACAGCGGGGCAATCGCATCACTCGAGGCTAATCTTCGAGGATCCTGATGTTGTGCGTTTGCTCGGCGGGTCAGGCGGCGTGACGAACTCCGAAGGAGATCAGGGAGGTCGAGGCACGGCTGCAGCAGCAGCTCGAGCAGCTCGAGCAGCTCGAGCAGCTCCGCGGCGACCTTCGCACCGCCGAGCTGCGTTTGCAGTAAGAGATCGAACAAGTCCGCGGAGACATCGCGCGCACTAAGCTGGACCTCCTCAAGTGGCTGGTGCCGCTTATGCTCGCCCAAGTCGCCGCCCTCGCCGCGCTGGTCAAGTTACTCTAGCGGGCATTCTATTTACCCCTGACCCCTATTGCTACGCACGCTCTGGCGGCGGGCCCGCGGTTTCTTGGCGTAGGCAAACGGCAATTTGCCCAGTGTTTCCCGTTCGAGGAAGGATGCCCGCACTGAGACAGCATCTTGAGCACGCCGTCGATCTAGATCAAGCGGATGAGTGCCTTGTCTCTGACGCTTGTTATACTCCAAGAGGCCTGATTACAAGATCGGCCGGTAGATTGGAACAACAAGCGCAGCGGTTCCACCAACCCAGCAGCAGTTGATCAGGAACCTGATCAAAGCCCTCCGAGGCATCTCAGAGGAGGCTATGCGTGGCGCTGTCATCACAGCAAGAGTTTGATCGTTTGCTCGTTCCCACGGTCCGCGCGGGAATGCAGCCGCGGTGCGGTGCGGTGCTCTGCGTATAGTCATGTAGGTTGGGGTAAGGCACGAACCCCAACATGCCCGGCACCATTGGCCACCGAGTGTTGGGGTTCGCAAGCTCACCCCAACCTACGGGCTCTAGGCGGCACAGCAAGCGGCGTTGCCGTAGAGCCGGCGTCCAGCCGGATGGAGGCGGACGCAAGGCCCGTTTCCAGCATCAATCTCGGCAGTGGGCTACCTGATTCACTCGCTCGTGACATTGCGCGGGATTGAGCCATCCCCCTTGTCCCGATTCCCGCGTTCCCACGCACCGTGCTTGTGAAAAGATTCCGCGTAGGTTGGGGTGAGGAACGAACCCCAACACACCTGGCGTTTTAAACCATTGATCGTTGGGGTTCGCAAGCTCACCCCAACCTACAGGCCCTTTATCTGCCTATTGAACCAGAAACGGTTTTCCAGGTGGACCGCTCGGAGACCTAAAGTCATAGCCACCTGCCCCCGGTGTACCCACTAGGGCGATGGTGTCGGCGATGATGGCGCCGCGGAATTGACCCCCTGGACCGGTGATATCGCCTGTTCCTCCAATCGAAACAGAACCACTCGGCGAGTAGATGATCACGCCTGCTCCCTCATCCGCTTGCAGCAAAGAAGCCGTGCCCCTGATATCCAGGCCATCGGCTAACCAATAGATACCCGAAGGCAACGCTGCAACAGTGTTGCCTGAAAGCTCGACAACGCCAGTCTTCTTGTCCTTTTTCCAATCAATCGTATCTGGTAAATTGCAGTAGACAGTTAAGCCTTCGAATGTATCACCGCAATCTATACCGCTAAGTGGATCGCCCGTAACATCAACACCCGTCTTTGGAGATGGGTCAATGCTTGCTTTCCCATGAACGTCTTGCCCGCCGACGATCTTGATGTCGGCATCGTTGGCTTTGACATCAATCGATGCACTGTTGACATACAAGGCATCATCGCTGTGGTTTGAATCAACGATGATGTCGCAGCCATCGCTTATAATCGCGGCAGTACCGCGCAACTCGAGAGCTTTGCTTGCATCAGGCGACAATGCATGTATGCAGGCACCAATACTCGATTCCGCCATCCCAACCGCCGCCACGGCGCGGGCGGTTAGCAGTTCCGGCATACCGGGGATCCAGCCGAAGTAGCTGTTGGCCGTGGTGCAGATGCCAACGCTGACACACGCGCTGCCCTCCGGGCACTCTGTGATCGTATTCGTGTCGCTGTCGGTCACGATGATGTCCGTGTCGGCTTTGGGACAGGTCACGTCCTGCTGCGCCTGAACGCCGGCTTGCCTGACGGTATTCACCGCCGTTGCGCGCAACCAGTCAGCCCGATCCGAACCGCCTCTGTCCAGTTCGCTGGCGGCGGACAGGGCCGCCCGTTCCGCGACATGCCGAAGCCGGTTCTTGTCGCGAAAGATCAGCCCCACGTCAAAGACGATGCCAAGTACCGCCACGAACACCGGAACGGATATCAGCACGAACACAAGCAACGAGCCTCGTGCGCGGGCGCGGCGTCCTCGCCGGCGCTGGCTCGACCGACGCATGGGGTATGGCCTGCCTGTTTTCATGGTGATGCCCCGTGTTTCCTCGAAAACTGGTGATTCTCTGCCTTGCCTGTCAAGGCGCTGGATCGAATCGCCCTGGTCTGCTCATGCGCCCGTCACCACGCGCTCCATATGGGCCTTGAGATCCAGGTCCGGGATGATCGGCGTCATGAAGCGATAGGTCCTCTCGACCCAGACGCACACCAGCGACCCGGGATCATTCCTGCCTGTAGGCGAGGTCGCCCAGTCGGAACCGGAGGCGTCATCCGGTACCCGACAGGCTTCGGCGTTTTCGGTTGCCGTCCAGAGCGTTGTTACTGTGGCATTACTCAGCCCTGGAAAGTCCCGTACCTGTGCAGCAATACTGTCGCTCGTTGCGGGAACGCTGGCCCCGCTGCCGTGCAGGCTGGCATAGCGGGCGGCGTCCTCGGCGGCATAGACCATGGACATATACAGGCGCATGGCATTGGCCGTCTCGATGATGCCGAAAGACAGGAACAGGAATAACGGCAGGACGATGGCCATCTCGACCACATGGGCGCCGCGCTGCCGTGTCCGGGGACCAGCCCGATTCGCTTCCAGCCGTCGTCTCAAGGTCGATCTCTCCACAGGCCCATGGCTATAAGAATAGACTGAATGCAGACGGATTTACCTGCCCCATCGCTCGATACCTCATTCAATGAGGTATGGCCGACCGGTCCCGACGGCCGCGCTCGCGCAGGCCCGCTGCAGACCGGTCAGCACCGAGCGCCCGTCCGTACAGATCACCACGGTGACAACGCGCGCATCCGGCACGGTACGGTCGCGGCACTTTCCGGAGCCTTCGGGCCCGAGAAAGACCAGCACGCTGGACCCGCCGCCATCACACGCGTCGTTGTCATGGCGAATCCGGGCGAGTTCGGCGGTATGGCGAGCCGCTGAAACAACCCAGACGCGGGCGTCCGCTTGCTCGGTCCGCTGGGCCCATTCAGTGGCGCCGGTCAACGCCACCTGATCCGCGATCTGTTGCAGCGAACAGCGGTCGCAGGTATTCATGCCGACATGTGCCAGGCCCCAGAAAACCCCGATCACCAACAAGGCCACGCCCCCGAGCAGCAGCAGCAATAGGGATCCGCGCGCCGTTTCTCGGCGAGATGTCGATTGTTTATGGATGACAGGCATGATAATCGCCGGCAAATGACGCGGCCCGCTGGATGTTCGTTGCCACTTGGCTGGTCTATTGCGCCAATTGTTGCGTCTTGGTCACCGTCAGCAAGAGCGTATCGCCAATAATGCGCTCCAGTAACGGCGTTACGGGTACGAAATTGTCCGTCACCTGCACTTGCACCATCACCGCCGGCGGACCGGCTTCCCAGGGTTCGCCGTCGGAGTTCATATTTTGGCAGTCGAAGTCCGGTATATCGTCATCCACACATGAGTCGGCTTTTTCAAACACGAGTTCCGCCGGAACCTTTGTTGTATCGAGTCGGCGGCATTCGCAGTAGGCGCTTGCCGTCACACCGTCCGTCGCATTACCGTCCTGGTCGAGATCATCCCCGAAAACAAGATCCGCCGACGCCGCCGTCCGCGCCTGAATACTCGATTTGGCAGCGGCATTGAGCCCCCCAATTACGTCATCATTCTGATCCGTCATTAGCGCAAAAGCTGGATCATTCACGTCGCCACCGCTATAGCGTTGATAGGCATACATCACGCCGGCATAGGCCGCGTACTCCACCCGCAAGGCCCAGGCGATGGCGCGACCGAAGTCGAAGACCACCACGAAAACGAGAAGGAGCACGGGCGCAATAACAATGAACTCGACAATGGCCGAGCCGCTGCATCGATTCCCGCACCTTTGATCTGTACTGGCCACAATGGAACCCAGAGCATCATGCGACTGCCGTTTCCCAGGGATCATAATTGACGCATCAGGATTATCAGCCGGCGAATCCTACTATTATCGTCAGCTCAAAATTCACCGCCTGGCTTCACTCCGTCACCAGACGAGGCAGATCTCCGAGCACAGTCCCAAAACCACCTCCACCGTGATCATTTGGCTGGGTTTTAATCTCACAGTCCACAGTGGCATCCAGTGAACCACCGCCAATCGTCGTCACGCCCTCTATGGTCACCGTCGTATAGCCTACAACCTGGCTTAGTTGATTGGGCGTGCTGCAATCGAAGTCGGCTATCAGCACATCTACAGTCCATGTATCCGGATCGTCGTCGAAGTCCCGGATGTCATCATTGCGCACCCTCATCGCTTCAAAAAGCTCTTCCAGGTCACTGAGCGCCGCAGCAATACCTCCGTTCGTAAATTCTAGTTCACGGCCATCCAGCGCCGTGGAAGGCATGCACTCCTGTGGTGGGAAATCCATCAGACACTCCATGATCTCCTGCAAGTCGTTTGCATTGACATTCTGCGGACTGAAGGTTGTCCAGGCAGCACAACCCCCGCCACCCCAGGAAATCGCATCGCCACAGTCGTTTCCCTCAAACCAGTCCGCCCCGATCGCGAAGGGTAAGCCGGGGGTGAATTCAGACGCCGGCGTGAGTGCGGCCATGCTGTGAAGCTCGGCGTCAATTGAGTATTGTTGCGGCCACCTGGACCCCAGCAGGCTCGACAACAATGTTCTTGCATTTGGGAAGGCCGATGATACCCGCACCGCGTTTACGGGATAGTTCTCATCGAAATTCCAGTGCGTCAGTTCCACATCATCATTTGACAGAATCAAACCTTGCCCTGCAACCGTGTTTTCTGACGCTACACCCATCGCAACCTGTTGCACGTCACTCACTTGATTTGAATCCAGGTCGGCGGCCAGGCCCATAGCATAATATATAGAACCCATCTCGCGCGCAGCGGCGAGGGCTGCGGCATCGAGTGCGGTTTGAAGTTGCGTTTGCAGCACACGCTTATAGCCCTCATCGAACGCCATGGCTGCGATCCCAAGCAATGCAGGAATTGCTATCAGAACCAGTAAAAAAATCGAACCTCTACCTGTTTTATTTGGCTTTCGGCTAAACATGATTGCCTGCCTCAGATCATTCGCAAAGCATCACCGCACGCGCCCCGATACCCTGTCTTTCCGGGGACACAAATCCGTCATCCGACTCACGCCCAAACAGGTGAAGTGCGCGCCAAAGGGCACCGAGCACGAGGAATTCATAGTCGAAACTGACGGTCACCCGAAGTTGATCCCTGAAATTGACGCAACCGGCATTCGTGCCTGTAACGTCTGTCCAGCTGGCTTCCCAAGTATCTGTATCACTATCGAACGCTCTTCGTGCTACCGCGACCGTCGGGGTTGTGTCGGCACCGAATGACACAAGCTGCGCGGTCGCTCGCTCCACCCTGTCAGCAATAGCTTGAGCCGTTGGCCGGGTGCTCTGATAGAGTGTGCCGTATCGGGCGCCTTCCCGGCTTCCGTTGGTGATGAGTTGCCAGTCAAAAATGATGAGTCCGAATTCGATCGTGGCGAAAAGAATGAAAAGGATCAGCGGCATCACAATCGCAAATTCGACGATGGCGGAACCGCCGTCAACTCGCTTATTCATTACCTGCCCCATTAGCCTGTCAAGAAGGCCTTGATCATCGTTTTGGCCATCGGCCGAGGTAGAGCGTGTAGGGTGGACAAGCACAGCGCAGTCCACCATCGGCAGCACGGGGTTTGGTGGACGTCGCTCTCGCTCGTCCACCCTACCGGCCGACGCCATGACCAAGGCTGTTAAGAACAATGTCCAACTCGTTCGTACCCTGGGGCGCTTGCAAGGTTGCAGGGAACCTGGCGGAAGAAACACGCATCCGGCACAGAAGCAAGCGCAGACACCCTGGATGGCCAGCGGCTCACATTCCGGAGATGTGGATGTCGATCATTGCCGCCTGACAGTACTGAGTCTAGTACAGCCGGCTTAAATTGAAAGGCTCCAGACCGTGACCGCGAATCGCGCGAGAACGCTTCTCAGACGTTACAGGTCACCGATCAGCGTCTTTTCAGTGCTCGCCCTTCAGCACCTTCACACGCTGGGCGTTGGCATTGGCCAGCGCGTAGTACTCCGCTGACTGGCGCTGGGCCTGATCGAAGAAGGCCTCGGCATCGTCCAGACGACCGGCGACCATGGCGACGTAGCCGACGTCGTTCAGCGCCTGGGGCCGCGCTTGCACCTTGCCGAAGGCCTGCAGGGCGTCGTCATACCGGCCCTGCCGGGAGTAGACCAGGCCCAGATTGCGCCAGGCCAGCTGATAGTCGGGGTTCAGCTCCAGCGCGCGCTCGAAGGCGGCGATGGCGGCGGCATGCCGGCCGGCGAGGTAGCGGGAATAGCCCAGGTTGTTGTGCAGCATGGGTGCGCCGGGGGCCTGCGCCAGGGCATCCTCGTAATGGCGCTGGGCGCGGGCGTAATCGCGGTCGATGTCCGCGAGCACCCCTAGCGCATTGTGGGCACGCGCCTGCCGGGGCTCGGCACGCACAGCGGCGCGCAGCTGAACCTCGGCCTCGACGTACTGGCGCTGCCTGGCCAGCAGGATGCCGAGGCTGGTCAGCGCGCTGGCATGCCGTGGATCCGCCGCGATGGCCTTGCGGTAGGCTGCCTCGGCCAGCTGGGTGTCGCCACGGGCGTCGTGGATGTTGCCGATCTTGTACAGCAGCTCGGCGTTGTCCGGATCCTTGTTCAGGGCCTGCAGGTATTCGAACAGGGCCTTGTCGAGGTTGCCGCTGGCCAGTGCCGCGTCTGCGCGGGTGAGCGCGGTGGCCGCGCCATCCTTGCCCTTGCTTGCGGTTCCGGCAAGCGCGCTTCGGTCGGTGCTGGACCCCCCGTCCATCGGAGCGGTGGCGCAGCCGGAGAGCAGCAGCAGGGCGGTGGCGAACGCGATCAACGTGAAGGGATGCATGGCGGGACGGCAGACTCAGGTACGGGAAAAACCATGGGAATGCGTGGCTCGGCCCGGGCGATGCGCGCGAGCTGGCCAGGGGTGTCGGTTACATTCGGGTCAGAACCTCGTAGGCCTTGATCAAGGTCGGGCCGACCGCGACGATGATGAAGGCTGGCAACAGGAAGATGCCAAGCGGCAGGATCAGCGTGGTACTGACCCGCGCCGCCTTTTCCTCGGCCGACTGCAGCCGCTTGTCGCGCATCTCTTCGGCGTAGACACGCAGCGTCTCGGCGATGCTGGTGCCGAAGCGCATGGCCTGCATCAGGGTGGAGACCAGGGCGCGCATCTCGTCCATGCCGGTACGTTCGGCCAGGTCTTGCAGCGCCACGCGGCTGTCGACGCCGGCGCGGGTCTGCAACATGACCATGCCGAGCTCTTCCGCCAGCTCCGGGTGCTGAATCTGGGTCTCCTGCGACACGCGCTGGATCGCGGCGTTAAGCCCCAGGCCGGCCTCGGTGCAGACCACCAGCATGTCTAGTGCATCCGGCAGGGCCCGCCGCAGGGCGGCCTGACGCTTGCGGCCCTGACGCGCGAGCCAGTTGTCGGGCAGCAGCGCGCCGATCAGGACAGACCCAATGACCATGCTGAGCTCGGTATTCAGCGGCAGACTGAGGCTGAAGTAGGCCACCAGCGCGACCACCACCGGCAGCACGACGAATCCGACAATCTTGGCGCCGTATAATGCAAACAGCGCCCGTGGCGAGCGATACCCGGCCATGGCCAGCCTGGCCTCCATGCGGCTGCGCTTGCCCACGTCCTGAGGGACCAGGCCCCGGCCGAGTCGCTCCAGCAGGCGGCGCGTCTGCGGCGCAACCCGACCCGGTGGCGCTGCCGCTTCCCTGGTGGCGCCCGCAGCGGGATTGCCGAGGTTTCCGGCGAAGGTGTCGATGCGCTGCTGCACCGGATTTCGGGTGCCACGCACCACCTGGGCGATCAGGAGCACCAGCAGGAACGCCAACAGACCCAGGCCGGCAATGAAGGCCCATTGCAGCGTCTGAGGATCGGCGAGCAGCCGGTCGAATGCAGCCTGGATCTTGGCTAGGGCGTCCATGAAGATGGCTCAGATGTCGAGCTTGATCATCTTGCGAATCCACAGCACGCCAATGGCCTGAAGGACCAGGGCCGCCGCCAGCATCTTCTGGCCCGTGGGATCGTCGAACAGATCGGTGACATAGCCCGGCGACATGAATTCGAGAAGACCGGCCATGATGAATGGCAGCAGGGCGACAATCCAGGCCGCGGCCTTGTTGGCCGCCACCAGCGTGCGCAGCTTGCGCTGGAAGGCAAAGCGCTGCCGGATCAGGCGCTCGAGACGGGCAACGGATTCGGCCAGGTTGCCGCCGGTTTCGCGCTGGATCATGATGGAGGTGGACAAGGCCATCACCGACACGCTGGGCACGCGCTCGAGCATGGCCATGAGCGCGCCGCGCAGATCGCCACCGTAGTTGAGCTCGGCAAAGACGGCACCGAACTCCTCGGCCACGGGCCCCTTGAGCTCTTGCGAGGCGACCTGCATGGCCTGGCTCAGGGGCAGGCCGGCGCGCAGCGTCCGCCCGAACAAGGCCAGCCCGTCCGGCAGCGATTCCTCGAACTTTTCCAGCCGCTGCGCCTTCTTGCGCTGCAGCCAGAGATACGGCGCAATGACACCGACCGCTGCCGCGGTGCCTGCAATCGCCAGCCCGTAACCAAGGACCATCGTGACGCCGAAGGCCGCCACACCCAGCGCGAGACTGATGCCGACAAAATGCACCGCCGCCAGGTCCAGGCCGGCCTGCATCAGCATGTGCACCAGCGGATCGAACACAGGACGCGTCTCCAGCCAACGCGCGGCGGGCGACATCCGCTGCAGATAGTTCTTGCGAATCAGCGAAATCTGCTGATTCTCCACCACTTCGCGGGACAATGACTTGATACGGCTGCGCAGGCGCCGGCGCATGCGGGAGTCGGCCCCGGCCACCGGGGTGGCAAAGGCATAAGCAAGCAGCGCCACCATGAAGAACAATGCGATGACAAGCAGCGTCTGGTCGGACATGGCGCGCTACCGGAAGTGCACGTCGCTCGGCTGGAAGGCCGACAGCTCCAGCGGAATCCCCCGTTGTCGCAGCCGCTCGTAGAACTTCGGCACCAGACCGGTGGCGGCATGGTGACCGATGACATTGCCTTCGGTGTCGATGCCGCTGCGCTCGAACTGGAAGATCTGGGCGGTGGTGATCATGTCGCCCTCCACGCCCTGCACCTCGTCGATGCTGACGAGGCGTCGGGCGCCGTCTTCGTGCCGCTCCAGCTGGACCAGGATGTCCAGCGCCGAGGCGATCTGCGAGCGCACGGCGCGCGCTGGCAGGTTGAGCCCGGTCATGGCCACCATGCTCTCCACGCGCGACAGCGCATCGCGCGGGGTGTTGGCGTGGATGGTGGCAAGCGAGCCCTCGTGGCCGGTGTTCATGGCCTGCAGCATGTCCATGGCCTCGGCGCCGCGGATCTCGCCGAGCACGATGCGATCGGGCCGCATGCGCAGGCTGTTGCGAACCAGGTCGCGCTGGGTCACCTCGCCGCGGCCCTCGATGTTGGGCGGGCGGGTCTCCAGCCGCACCACATGCGGCTGCTGCAGTTGCAGCTCGGCGGAGTCCTCGATGGTGATGACGCGCTCGCTGGGGGGGATCTCGGCCGACAGCACGTTGAGCAGTGTCGTCTTGCCCGAGCCGGTGCCGCCGGAGATGAGGATGTTGAGCCGCGCCCGAACGGCGGCGGAGAGCACCTGCGCCATGGTGCGGGTCAGCGCCTGCAGATCGATCAGGCGCTGCATGGTCAGGCGGTCGGACGGAAAGCGGCGAATCGACAGACTGGGCCCGTCGATGGCCAGCGGCGGGATGATGGCGTTCACGCGCGAGCCGTCGGCCAGGCGCGCGTCGACCATGGGCGAGGCCTCGTCGATGCGCCGCCCGACGCGGGAGACGATGCGGTCGATGATGGTCATCAGGTGCCGTTCGCTGTCGAAAAACACCGGCGCCTGCTCGAGCTTGCCGCGGCGCTCGATGTAGACCTTGTTCGGGCCGTTGACGAGGATGTCCGACACCGTCGGGTCTTTGAGTAGCGGTTCCAGCGGCCCCAGGCCCAGGATCTCGTCCTGAATGTCGCGGATGATGCGCTGGCGCGTGGTCTGCGGAAAGGGCGCGACGTCCTGCTCCATCAGCGTGACGCAGGTCTCGTGGATCTGGCGACGCGCCTCGTTGTCGTCGAGGGTGCCGACCAGACTCAGGTCCAGCGCCTTGACCACCCGATCGAAGATCTCGCGCTTCCAGCCAAGCTCGGCCTGGGACAGACTGCTGGTGATGCCGGAGCCGCCACCCAGGGTGCGCGCCCAGACATCCGGGCTGCGCCGCTCGCTGGGGGCCTGGGACTCAGGGGCAAGCGCCGAGGGCTTACGGATCAGTGCCATTCAGGTATCCACCAGATCATCGTCGGAACAGCCCGAGCACACCCTTTTTCTTCCGCTCTGGCGCTTCGCCCGCCGCCTGCGCGGGCCTGTCGCTGGCCGCCACGGGTTTGTCGATGCCCGTTGCCAGGGCCTGCAGACTGCGGCACAGCTCCGAGCGTGGGGCCGACTCGCAGATGGGCACTCCAAGGTTGATGCTCTCGGAGGCGCGCAGGTAATCACCGGGGAGGGTGCGCACGCGCAACTGCGGGAAGACATCCTCGAAGTCTTCCAGCCTGACCTCGGCCTTCGGGTCGTAGCGATTCACCAGCAGCACGATGCGCTCGGTGGCGATGCCGAGCCGGTCACGCAGCAGGAACACCAGGCGCTTGGTGTCGTGCAGGTGCGCCACCGATTGCTGTGCCACCAGGGCAATGACGTCGGCGCGCTCCAGCACCGCGGCGGTGGAGGCATCGATGCGGTGCGGCAGGTCGAACAGGATGTCCTCGTAGGCGCCGTTCATGGCATCCAGCAGCTTTGCCGTTCGCGCGGCGCTGACATCCTCCGGCACGATGATCTCGTCCATGGCCGCGGCGAGCAGATGCAGACCGCTGTCGTGCCGGATCACGTAGCCCTGCAGGGCGGAGTGATCGAGGGTATCGACGAACTCCATCGCCTTGATCAGCCCGTCGCGGGCGACCAGGTTGAGATAGGTGGGCAGACCGCCAAACTGGAAGTCGAAGTCCACCAGCAGAATGCGGCGGCTGAAGCGGGCCTCCTGCGCCATGGCGGAGGCCACGTTGGCCGCGATCAGGCTCGATCCGCTGCCGCCCTTGGTGTTCATGAACGCGACCAGCCGCGAACCAGACTCGCCCCGCTTGGAACGCTCTTCGCGCACCACGCGCGAAATGGCGGAGGTCAGCTCTTCCGGATTGAGCGGCATGGAGAAGACATCGCGCACGCCCAGGCGCATGGCCGTGCGCAGCAGGCCGACCTCGTTGGAGGAGGTCACCATGAACAGCGGCGGTCGCGGCAACGGGATGCGCTCGATCACCTGCCAGACATCGTCGCCCCACTGGTCATCGACGCAGAACAGCAGCGCGTCCGGCAGCGGGCGCATGTACTCGGGAAGCAGCAATTGGCCGTCGCCCAGGATCAGCGGCGTCAGCGCCAGCATGAGCTGGTCGTGGAGGTCTTCGGTGACGGCCGCGACGGTGTCGCGCGAGCGGCCGACGGCCAGGATCTCGAGGTTCAGATACATGGTGCCTTCAAAAGTTCGTTCAGTTGCCGCTGACGGTCGGCGTCTTCAATTCCAGTTCGCGGAGGGCCTCGAAGCTGGCGACGTCATCGCGATAGGCCGTCAACGCCACCTGCGACTTCCGTCCATCCAGGCCATGGGACCCCACGTCCGGATTGGATGTCTGCACCGCGATCATGTGCCGGACGGATGAACCGAATGCCGGGTCGAAGGCGGCGTCACCCGCCGGATCGCTGGCGCAGCCGAGCAGCAGCAGCCCGACGACACCGCCGGAAGCGGAGAGCGTCAGGGACGTTTTGAATCTGTTGATGTTCATAGGGTTATCCCGTAGATCCGCGGCCGTTGCCGGACCAGCGCCGAAAACTCTCCGCGCTCGACTTGTCCGGCGTGCGCGGAAGTCATCAGGCCCTTAGGGTATCAGAGGTCGTGCCCGAATGGTCCCTCCGAGCCCGACTTGTCGGGACCTAGCCGCTGAGAGCGGCGTGCCGCGGGGGCGGCCGGCGTCTCCGGCCGCCGACCTTCGAGCCGCCCCATCAGGTAGAACTCCACGTCGCTGGGCTCGACGAAGTCGTCGGTGGGCAGCCTCACTTCATCCGAGGCGAACGACCGCGCCAGCCGCGGTGTGACGAAGATGATCAGCTCCGTCTGGCCCGTTCGATAGCCCTGGCTGCGAAACAGCGCGCCGAGCACCGGAATGCTGCCAAGCCCCGGCAGCTTGTCGACCTCACCGCGCGTGGTCTCGCTGAGCAGGCCGGCGATGGCGATGGTCTGGCCACTGGGCACCTCGACCGTGGCGTTGGCGCCGCGACTAACGATGCTCAGCGCCTCACCGACGCCGGTGGGAACGATCTCGCCCTGCTCCGAGACCGACACGTTGACCTTCAGGCTGATGATGCCCGAGTCGAGCACGAAGGGAATGAAGCTGAGGTTGATGCCGACATTCTTGAATTCCGTGGTCACCTGGCCGTCGTCGTCCACCGTCTGATACGGGATCTGGCCACCGGACAGGAACTCCGCCTGCTGGCCGCTGAGCGTGGTCAGGTTGGGCTCCGCGAGGATCTTGGCCAGACCCCGGGATTCCGCGATGGCCAGTTCCATCTCGGCGAAGAAGTTGCCGCTGAGCACGCTGCCAAAGACACCCGTTGCCGGGACCGCATCCGCGGCGGAGAGGCCGGCATTGACAAGCCCGATCTGAACACTGCCGCCGTTGTAGAGGCCCAGAAAATCGATGTCGAGATCCTTGGCCATCGACCGCTGCACCTCGGCGACCTTGACCTCCAGCAGCACCTGCTGGGCCCCGCCCACTTGCAACAAATTGATCACGCCGGCCTTCTCCGTGCCGGCAAAACTCTGGGCAAGGCTCATGGCGGCGTCGATCTTGGCGGGACTGGACACCTCACCGCTCAACACGATGGCGCCCTGGGCCGACTCGACCCGCACCCGGTCCCCTGGCATGAAACGATGCAGTTTCTCCTTCAACCCTTGCAGATCATGCGTGACCTGAAGACCGACCTGGCGCTGAACACGATCGTCCTGATCCCAGAAGATCATGTTGGTGGTGCCGAGTTGCTTGCCGTTGATGTAGATCTGCCGGGGGTTGATGATCAGGATGTCGGCAATGGCGGGATTGGCCACCGAGACGCGGGCCACCGGGCTGGGCAGGTCAATCACCCGCGACTGGTTGACCGGGACACTGACGCCCTGCTGATTTCCGGCAGGCCCGGACAGGGAGGCGGGACCGCCGGCCCAGAGCAGCGTGCTGAGCACCATGCCAGTGAGCAACGCGATCGTGCGACGGACGGAACGGGCGCCGAGCCCCACTGTGAAACACTGGGGCTTCATTCCGCACCCTCCTCCGCATCCTCGTTCAAGGGAGCAACGGACCGCGACGGCAAGGTCGACAGCCCCTGAGACTGATCCCAACTGGTCCCGCGGATGACGGTGATCGGCTGAGGCGACCTGGCCCGCAGGATGTTCGCCTGCGCGGCGCGGGCCAGTTCTGCTTCTGCTTCCGGTGCTTCCGTGGCCGACACGCTCCCTTCGCCGAGATCGCGATCGAGCTGGTTGCGCAACGTCAGGCGGATACCGCCTCCGGTGGTGATTTCCGCCAGGATCTCGGCCTGCCGCGGATTGACCTCGAGGGTGACCGCTCGGACCTTGACGTTGCGCGACTCGTCCACCTGCAGACGCTCGCCGACCGCCAGGATCTTCATGTCTCTCAGGATGGTTCGCGCATTGCCGCCGCGCATGGAAATCACGTCCACGCGGCTGCCGGGAAGCAGGAATCCGGACAGGCCGCTGACCTCGTCCACGCCGATGGTGAGCGCCCGCATGCCCGGCTCCACCTTGGCGGCCAGGACGCTGCCGCCAGGGCCGCTGAGCAGGCGCTTGCCGGAGATGATCTCGCCGGCGTAGATGGAATCCTTGACGATCTCGCCCCTCAACTCCGCCTTGTCGGTGATGGCACCCTGGGGCAGCAGATCAGGTGGTATCTCGATCAGCTTAAGGTGCTTGTCTTCGATGACGCTGTCGACCGGGATATCCACCGCCGCGGCGACCACCTTCACCCTTTCCGCTGGCGCCGCGGGCTGACGGACCGCGAGCTGGCGATTCATCCACTCGTTGCCCAGATAGGCAACGACGCCGGCAAGAAGTAACGAGATGAGGATAGTAATGAGACTTCCAGCCCGCATGACGCCCCCTTGTCGATGTCTCGCCTTGCGCTAATGCGACGCCGTGCCCCGAACGGCTCCGCCCCCCTCGGCTCCAGCGCCACTGTCAACAAAATAGTTGTTCCACGCCCAGTCTAGCACCCTTTCATCGACCACGTAGTTCATGTAGCGTGCATAGTCTTCCGCCAGACCCAGCAAATCGCGCGGATGGCATTGCAGCAGGGGCCTTCCGGTGGCCTCGTAGTGCGTGCCGAGCAGGTAGTCGACCAGCGCGCGCGCGCGTGGAATCTGGCGCGCCGCACACGCCTGCTCCCAGATGGTGATGTATTCCTCACGGGTGGCTGGCTCAAAGGTGACCTTGTAGCCGATGCGGCGCAGAAAAGCCTCATCCGCCAGCGAGTGGGGGGGCAGATTGGTGGAGAAGATCAGCACCATGTCGAAGGGGATGTAGAAATGCGCCCCGGTCTTCAGCCACAGCTGATCCCGCTGCTCCTCCAGCGGCACGATCCAGCGATTGAGCAGCGCCTGAACGCTGACCCGCTGACGGCCCAGATCGTCGATCAGGAATAGCCCCGTGTTGGCGCGCATCTGCAGGGGGGCGGTGTACTGCCTCGTGGCGACGTCATACTGCAGTTCGAGCATGTCGAGCGTCAGCTCGCCGCCAACCGTCACGGCCGGGCGCTCACACAGCCTGTAGCGGCCATCGAACCCCGCCTGCAGACGAACGTCGGCGGTCTGCGGCCCGAGATCGACCGCCTTGTGGCTGCCGGCGTCGTAGTAATTGATGACACTGTCATTGACCAGCACTGCCTGGGGCAGCAGCACCGGATCGCCGAGCAAGCGGCTCATGCGTCTGGACACATAGGTCTTGCCGGTTCCGGGATGGCCGTGGATGAACACGGAGCGGCCCGCGCGCATGGCCGGGCCCAGGCGGTCCAGCAGTTCCGGCGCGATGACGACATCCGTAAAGGAGGCGTGCACCTCCTGGCGGGTCACCGGTCGCGTGCCGGCGGACTGGGCCGCAACCACGCGCCGGTAATCGGCAATGGTGACCGGCGCGGGACCGAGGTAGCCGTCCCGCTCAAGCGCCTGCATGGCCAGAAGACGTCCGCGCTCGGTCAGGCCATAACGCAGCAGGCGAGAATCATCGCGCTGGGTGTGCAGCTGCACGCGGCCCTCGGCGCGCAGGAAGCTGATGACCTCCTCGACGATATTGCCGGGCAGACCCAGGCGGCCGGCCAGATCCAGTTGGTCGAGCACACCGGAGGTGGCCAGATGCTTGGACAGCAGATCCGAGGCAAAGAGTTCGCCAAGACCGGTCTCGGCCAGCGTGGCCGGCCTCGGCGCCAGTTCCGCCAGGCGTTGCAGGTCGACCCTGCCTTCAGCTATCGACATACGTCCTCCTCAGCACGGGTCAGGAGTGATGTGCCAGCCAGATCGCCGCGCAGACGCCGAACGCGATGGCGGGTGCCATCGGCACAGGTTCCGCGTTGGGGGTACGGTGTCCGTCATCTAGATCCGCGTACTGATCGGTCGCGCACCGGTCGGTGCCTGCCGCCGCCCCCGTGGAACAACCAGCCCGCCGACGCCAAAGACGCAAGAAGGGCAGCGGCCGCCCGTTTACTATCGAGCCGTGCAGGGAATAGGCCACCGCCCAGACGGCCCCGACCAGATAGTAGACCATCACCGCGTGGAGGATCAGCCGAGGACCGAGCAAGCCCCCGAGGACGGCAACCAGCTTGAGATCTCCGCCGCCCGTCATGCGCAAGAGAAAACCTGGTAGAAGCAGAGTCGAGCCGACGGCGGTACCGGCAAACCAGATTGCCAGCCCATCCACCCCACTCTGCAGAACGGCAAGCAGTACGCCACCCAGGCTACCGGCAAGGACAATCTTGTTTGGAACGCGCCGCGTGACGACGTCCTTTGCGGCCGCTACGATCGCCAGGGCGATCGCCAAGATTAGCGCCAAGGGCGCGGGTTGCACGCGGTTGAACACCGCATCAGTGACAGGAGACACAAAGTCGCAAGGGTTGATGGCCACTGCCACCCAATACACTATACGGAGCAGATGTCACACAGGCAGGTCATTGCATCACCACCTATTAGCCGGCCGGCAGCGCCCCGAACCGAAGAAACGAAACCAGGCGACGACTCTCATATGCAAGGCCTCACCGATGGCTTCGCCATACAAACACCTGTTTCTTCAACGCTTCCGCCCCCGTACTCCGGAGACGGCAAGCGCTGAAGGTCCTATTAAACTAAGCTCGCCACTAACCAAGCGCGCCACTAATCGTGGTCGCGAGCGACGAGGCGGCAGTTTCGACGCTGTTACCAAGCAGCGAGAAGGCGGCGATGGCACCAACCACCACCAGCGCGACGACCACGACCCACTCGACGACCTCGGCACCTTCCTCGTTCTTCCAAAGCTTTTTCAGGAACTGTTTCATCTCTGTTACCTCAGATCAGACCAACCAGAGGCTGCAAGGTGCGCGCTGTCTTTATCGACAACCCGCCGCCCTAAGCCACCCAAAGTACCTCAGGATGCGCTGCTGCGAACCCTGCTAGCGCTCCGTCCTTGGGTATATACGATTGCGATGCGCAGCGACCATCTCCGAAGGACACACCATGCGTCACGGCAATCACTGCTCCGGTCGTGGACTCCTGGCGCGCCTGGCGAGCCGATAAGGTCGCAACCCCGAGATCCGTCTGCCATGAAGTCTAGCACTCGCTCAGCAGTTTGTATGCCCTCGCGAAGAAGTCCGAACACTTTTTGCCCGGCTTTTCCTGCCATTGATCAATCCACGGCCTTCACTGCTGGCCAAAGGTTATAGGCGTTTTCGAACTCGGCGCGAGGCGGGGGGCCCGCAGGGCGTGACGATTCCGGCCACCGAACGGAGACCGATGACGGCAGCATCCGTCCAGTTGGAATGGTGCCCGGGGCCGGACTCGAACCGGCATGGCCGAAGCCGAGGGATTTTAAGTCCCTTGTGTCTACCAATTTCACCACCCGGGCGGGCGACGAATGCATGGCGAAGGGGTGTCGCCGCGGACACCTGGGTAGTACCAGCGCCGAGCGCTTGGCATCGCTGCCCTGACAGCGACTCGGGACGGCTGCCGGGGCGGCAGTGAGGGGGGGGGGAAAGATGGAGGCTGAGGTCGGAATCGAACCGGCGTCCACGGCTTTGCAGGCCGCTGCATAACCACTCTGCCACTCAGCCGAAGCCCTGCAGTATAGGGCCTCAAGGTCGGCTTGTCATCCCCCAATTGTCTGAGGGTCCAAGCTGGCTCAGCCCATCGCGGACCGTCTGGAAACTGATTAATCGCCATCACGGCGTCCAGAACTTGATCAGGCTGACCACGATGCCGCCAACGGCGACAGTCGTGCCGAAGGACCAGATCATGAAGCGATCGATCCGCCGCGTGAGGGCCTCGAAGCGCTGATCAACCTGTTCGAACCGCTTGTCGACCTGTTCGAACCGCTTGTCGACCTGCTCGAACCGCTTGTCGATCTGCTCGAACCGCTTGTCGACCTGCTCGAACCGCTTGTCGACCTGCGCAAAGCGGGCCATCATGTCTTGGCGCAGTTCTTCGTGGCGCTTGTCCATCTGCTCGAAACGCTTGTCGACCTGCTCGAAGCGCCGCTCCATCATGGCGAAGCCCTGGCGCATCAGCTCGCGCTGGTGCTTGAGTTCTTCCTCCACCCGCACCATGCGCTCGCGCAACTCGATCTCATAGACCGCTGGCGGCTTGCCCAGACTCTGCTCGGCCAGCCATTCCGCCATGTGCCCCTTGATGAATTCGATGTCTTGCTGTGTGAGCGCCATGGGCCTGTCTCCGCGCGCCGGTGGCGCGATCTGATTGTGCAGTTGCCGAGCTTGGCGTCTACTCAGCCGCGCCGCCAGGTGGTGGTGCCGGCGCCGTCTTCGAGCACGACACCGGCATCCTGGAGCTGGTCGCGGATGCGGTCGGCCTCGGCGAAGTCACGGGCCTTGCGGGCGTCGGCGCGACGCTGGATCAAAGCCTCGATCTCGGCATCGGTGGGGCCTTGGGCGGCGGCGTCGCCGGCGCCGGCGCGCAGGTAGGCGTCCGGATCCTGGCCGAGCAGGCCGAGCACGTCGCCGAGGGTGCGCAGCTCCCCACCCAGGGCAGCGGCGGCGGCGATGTCGTCGGTGCGCAGACGGTTGATCTCGCGGGCCAGGTCGAACAGCACCGCCAGGGCCTCGGGGGTGTTGAAGTCGTCGTCCATGGCGGCGTCGAAACGGCGGCGAAAGTCTTCGGCACCGGGCGGCGAGCCCGTGTCCGCAACGGCCGACCGTTCGCTGTTCGCGGCGGACGGCAGGCCGCGCAGGGCGGTATAGAGCCGGGTGAGCGCGGCGCGGGCGTTGTCCAGGTGCTCGTCGTCGTAGTTCAGCGGGCTGCGATAGTGGCTGGTGAGGATGAAGTAGCGCACCTCTTCGGGCTGATAGCGGGCGAGGATCTCGCGGACGGTGAAGAAGTTGCCCAGGGACTTGGACATCTTTTCTTCGTTGACGCGGACGAAGCCGTTGTGCATCCAGACGTTGACGAAGGGCTCGCCCGTGGCGCCTTCGGACTGGGCGATCTCGTTCTCATGGTGCGGAAACTGCAGGTCGGCGCCGCCGCCGTGGATGTCGAAGTGATTGCCGAGGCAGCAGGTAGACATGGCGGAGCATTCGATGTGCCAGCCCGGGCGCCCGGCCCCCCAGGGCGAGTCCCAGGCGGGCTCGCCGGGCTTGACGGCCTTCCAGAGGGCGAAGTCCAGCGGATCGCGCTTGGCCTCGCCCACCTCGACCCGGGCGCCGGCCCGCAGGTCCTGCGGGTCCTTGCCAGAGAGCTTGCCATAGCCCGGAAAGCTGGCCACCGCGTAATAGACATCCCCGTTGTCGGCAACATAGGCGTGGCCGTTGTCGATGAGTCGCTGGATCATGGCCAGGATCTCGGCCATGTGGGCAGTGGCGCGGGGCTCGTCGTCGGGCGGCAGGATGCCCAGCGCCGCGGCGTCCTCGTGCATGGCGGCGATGAAGCGCTCGGTCAGGACGTCGATGGGTTCGCCGTTGTCGTTGGCGCGGCGGATGATCTTATCGTCGATGTCGGTGATGTTGCGGATATAGGTGACGTCGTAGCCGGCGCGCCGCAGATATCGATAGACGATGTCGAACACCACCAACACCCGGGCGTGGCCGAGGTGGCAGAGGTCGTAGACGGTCATGCCGCAGACGTACATGCGCACCTTGCCGGGCTCGATGGGGGTGAAGGGGGCCTTGCGGCGGGTGAGGCTGTTGTAGATCTCGAGCATGGCGGCGGGACTGCGCTGTGGGTTGACGGCGTTCGAAGGCTGCATGGTAACAGAGGGGCCTGAACCGTTGAACGCGATACCGCCGGCCCCGATGACGAAGCAGGCGACCAGGCCAGTGGCCGCGGCGGTGCGGGACAGAGAAAATTCCAAGGCCAGCGCTCGGAGAAGGCTTGTTACAATCCCGCCACCAAGCCGGGCCTGTGCGGCGACCGCATCCATGGCCTTCCGTGCCCAGCATCTGGGGAGGCTGTTTTTTGGTCAGGTGGCCAATAGATCAGCCTCTTCCCAGGTCCGACCTGATCGGCCCTCGACGCGGCCTTGCAACAACGGCCTGGCAACAGTCCACCAACAGACGCTGAGCAACCCCTCATCCAGGAGCACTTTCAATGATCAAACTGACCACCAACCACGGCGACATCACCATCGAGCTGGATCACGACAAGGCGCCGGTAACGGCGGCCAACTTCGAGCAGTATGTGCGCGACGGCCACTACGACGGCACTCTGTTCCACCGCGTGATCAACGGCTTCATGATCCAGGGCGGCGGCATGGACAGCAAGTTCACGCAGAAGGCCACCCGCGCGCCCATCGAGAACGAGGCCAAGAACGGGCTGAAGAACGTGGTCGGCTCCATCGCCATGGCCCGCACCATGGATCCGCACTCCGCCTCGTCGCAGTTCTTCATCAACGTCTCAGACAACAGCTTCCTGGACTACCCGGGTCAGGACGGCTGGGGCTACTGCGTGTTCGGCAAGGTGGTGGACGGCATGGACGTTGTGAATGCCATCAAGGAGGTCAAGACCGGCAGCCGCCATGGCCACCAGGACGTGCCGGCGGAGGACGTGGTGATCGAGAAGGCGGAGATTGTCTGAGCCAACCCGCACCGGCGCGCTGTTCGTCTCCGACCTGCACCTGGCGGCGGAGCGGCCGGCGATCGTACAGCGCTTTGTCGGTCTGTTGCAGGGACGCGCGCGTCAGGCGTCGCAGTTGTACATCCTGGGCGACCTGTTCGACGCCTGGGTCGGCGACGATGACGACACCCCGATGCACCGCGCCGTCATCCGCGCCTTGCGCGGCCTGACCGACAGCGGCACCCGCTGCGGGCTGATGCACGGCAACCGGGACTTCCTGCTCGGCCGGCGCTTCGCCCGCGCCAGCGGCTGCACCCTCCTGCGCGACCCGACGCGGATCCTGCTGGACGGCGAACCCGTGCTGCTGATGCACGGCGACCTGTTGTGCACCGGCGACCAGGCCTACCTGCGCTTTCGGCGCCGGGTGCGCAATCCGCTGGTGCAGCGGCTGTTCCTGTGGCAATCGCTGGCAAAGCGCCGGCAGGTGGCCGCGGACTATCGCCGCCGTAGCGGCGAGGCCATGGCCGCCAAGGACGCCAGGATCATGGACACCGACCAGGCCGAGGTGGTCCGCCGCATGCGCCGCGCCGGCGTGCACCGCCTGGTGCATGGCCACACGCACCGTCCGGCGGAGCATGTGTTCGGGCTGGACGGCGCCGAAGCGACGCGTCATGTGCTGGCCGACTGGAACGACCAGCAGGGCGAGCTGCTGGCCCAGGCCGACGGCCGATGGTGGCGAGAGACCCTGCCCTGACCCCTGCCGGTCAACGCCCCGTCCCTTTTGAACTTCACCCTACCAACTTCAGCCTTCAAGCCTTCCCGAACACATGGCCATCAACCCGTCGAGCTCGGCCTGATCGAAGCCAGCGCGACGGCGGTCCGGCAGGTTCAGCGGGCAGCGGACGGCGCCGCGGAAGTGCTCGCGGATCAGCCCCAGATAGGTATCCCGGGGCGCCAGGCCCCGTTCGGCGCAGAGCCAGCGGAACCAGCGGCTGCCGATGGCCACATGGCCCACCTCCTCGCGCAGGATGATCGCCAGGCGGTCGGCGGTGTCGTCATCGCCGACGGCACGCAGGCGCTCGATCATGCCGGGGGTCACGTCCAGCCCGCGCGCCTCCAGCACACGCGGCACCAGCGCCATGCGCCGCAACGGGTCGGCGGCGGTCTGCCGCGCCATCTGCCAAAGGCCGTCGTGGGCGGGAAAGTCGCCGTAGTCGTGGCCCAGCGCGCCCAGACGCTCGCGCATCAGCCGGAAGTGATATGCCTCCTCATCCGCCACCCGCAGCCAGTCGGCGGCGAAGTCCGGCGGCATGTCCGGGAAGCGCAGCACGGCGTCCAGCGCCAGATTGATGGCGTTGAATTCGATATGGGCCACGGCATGCACCAGGGCCGCGCGTCCCTCAGCATCCTTCAGGCCACGCTTGGGCAGTTGCCTGGGCGGGACCAGGCGCGGCCGGCCCGGACGCCCGGGGGTGTCCGGGGCGGGCGGCCGGGCCCCGACCAGCGACAGCTGGCCGTTTCGGAACTGCTCGGCGATGTCGTGCGTGCAGCGCACCTTGGCCGACGGTTCGCACACCGCCAGACACTGGGCCACGGCCTCGAACAAGGATTGTGTTGCCATCCGGCCTCGCTGTTTTTTGCTGTCGACGCGCCCCCGCGATGGGGTATGCTTGTTCAGTACTCCACCAATAACTAATCAAAAACCACACCCCACTGTCAAAGCCAGGAGGACCCGACAATGAAGCTGTGCCCCGGATGCGACACATCGCCATTGCCCTTCGTGATGGTGACCCTGATTGCGGGTATCGTCGGCTTCATCACCTGGCTGATCCTCGGGCTGTCCGACCTGGAGCCGCTGCTGCGCCTGGCAACGGCAGTGGCGGCCTTCCTCGCCATCGGCGCCACGCTGCTGCACTACGTCATCAGTTGCCTGCGGCGCCACTGCCAGCATCGGCAACGCTTCGAGCGCGGACTGTCGTCTCGCTGACGCAGACTCCATCCACCGCAAAGACTCAGCGGCAGACCGGCGCGTCTACGCAAGTCTTTGCGAATTCTCTGCGTACTCTGCGCCTTTGCGGTATTGACTTTCCGATTGCCGGCCGTCAGCGCAGCGGCGGGCCGGGCGGTTCTGATCGCGGCGGCACCGAGGCCACCCGATTGCGCAGGTACACCGGCAGGGCCGCGTAGGCGCTCACGACCTGGCCACGGCGAAAGGCGTCCTCCGCCAGGGGCAGAATGTCCTGCGACTCGCAGACCCGATCAGCATCCGCCAGATCGAGGCCCTGATCGAGCAAGGGCCCGACACGCCGCTGCAGCACATCGGCATGCGCCCGCCAGCCATCGCCGGCGGCGAACCAGGGCGTCTCACCGGACATCGGCGCCAGCGGAACCGCTTCGGGGGCGCAGACGCTGTCGTCCACCATGGGCCGCATCAGGCCCTGGTCGTCGGCCACATAGATCCCCCAGTAGACCTCGCCCATGCGGGCATCGAAGGCGCTCAGCACCCGCGACGCACCCCGCTCGCGCCGGCAGCCCTGGGCCAGGGTCGCCAGCGTGGAGATGCCGATGACCGGCAGTTCCGCGGCGAATGCCGTGCCCTGGGCGACGGCCGCGGCAATGCGCAGGCCGGTGAACGAGCCGGGGCCATGAGCGAAGGCCAAGGCATCCAGGTCGGTCACGGCCAGCCCCTGCGCGCGCAGCAGGTCGTCCATCATCGACAGGATCAGTTCGCCGTGACGGCGCGGTGCATGCTCCAGGCGCTGGCTGATGACACCGTCGATGGACAAGGCGGCGGAGCAGGCGGAACCGGAGGTATCGATGGCAAGCAGTCTCATGGGCGTGAATCGAGTCAGTGATTGGACCGGGTCGCGGTATCAGCGATCATCATCATCCGGCGCCGCGCCAAAGAAGGCGCGCACATCGTCTAGCGCGCGGGATCGGGCCATGGGCGGCAGGCTGTCGAGGAACACCTTGCCGTAGCCGCGGCTGTACAGTCGCGGATCGCAGACCACCAGCACACCGCGGTCTGCTGCATCGCGAATGAGTCGGCCGGCACCCTGTTTCAGGGCGATCACGGCCTGCGGCAGCTGGTGGTCGCGAAACGGGCTGCCTCCGCCCCGGCGCAGGGCATCCAGCCGCGCCTGCAGGATCGGGTCTCCCGGCGAGGCAAACGGCAGGCGATCGATGACGACGCATGACAGCGCCTCGCCGCGCACGTCCACCCCTTCCCAGAAACTGGAGGTGCCCAGCAGCACCGCGTTCCCCGTGGTGCGGAAGCGCTCGACCAGTTCCGCCCGCGGCGCCGTGCCCTGCACCAGCAGCGGATACGGGATGCGGTGCTGCAGCCGTGTCGCCACCTCGCGCAGGGCCCGGTGGCTGGTGAACAGCAGGAAGGCGCGCCCGCGGCTGGCATCGATGATGTCCAGGGCCAGATCCGCCACGGCGCCGCTGTAGCCGGGGTCCGCCGGATCCGGCAGACCGGTGGGCGCGAACAGCAGCGCCTGGTGCGGATAGTCGAACGGACTGTCCCACAGCGCCGTGCGCGGCTCTTCGGCGCCGATCTGGCGGGCAAAATGCTCGAACGAGCCGGCCACAGCCAGGGTAGCGGAGGTGAACACCCAGGCACAGGGATGGCGCTCGCGATAACCGCGAAACAGCTCGGCCACATCCAGCGGCGTCTGGTTGAGCCGAAAGCCCTGACCGCGCACCTCGAGCCAGCGGACTCGGGTCTCGTCGTCGGCATCGTCGAACACGGCCAGCCGGGTCGCCAGGGCCTTGGCCCGCAGCAGGCACCGGTCCAGACCCTTGGCCCGCTCGGCGATGGCCTCCAGCACCTGCGCCAGCCCCGCCACCACCGTGCCCAGATCCTCCAGGGCGGCCTGGATGTCGGGGCTGCGTTCCACATCCTGCCAGGGCGCCCGCCGATCAGGGCCGCCCAGCGCCTCGCGCAACTGGCCGATGGCATGGCGCAGACGCTCCAGCACCAGCGGGATCTCCGGCACGTCGCCGGCATCCCGGGCGGCCTCCTCGCTGGTGTCGCGCACCAGTTCGAGCAGTTGCCGGCTGCTCACGGTGGCGCCGAAAAAGGCCGCGGCCACTTCGGGCAACTGGTGCGCCTCGTCGACGATGACGCAATCGGTGCCCGGCAGCACCTCACCGAAGCCCTCGTCGCGCAGGGCCATGTCCGCGCACAGCAGGTGGTGGTTGATCACCACCAGGTCTGCCTCCTGGGCGCGCCGCCGGGCATCCAGCAGGTGGCATTTGTGCAGTGACGGGCATTCCTGGCCGAGGCAGTTGTCGGTGGTGGAGGTCACCGCCGGCCAGACCGGCGCTGCCTCCGGCAACGCCAGCTCGGCGATGTCGCCGTCGCGTGTGTCCGCAGCCCAGGCGTGCACGGCGCCCAGTTGCTGCCGTGCCTGGGGCGACAGCTTGTCCGGCCTGGCCAGGGCCAGGTCCAGACGGTAACGGCAGAGGTAGTTGCCGCGCCCCTTCAGCAACGCGATCCGGATGGGCTGGCTCAGCGCAGAGCGGATCAGCGGGATGTCGCGGTGGAACAGCTGATCCTGCAGATTGCGGGTGCCGGTGGAGACCAGCACCTTGCGGCCGCTGGCCAGGGCCGGCACCAGGTAGGCAAAGGTCTTGCCAGTGCCGGTGCCCGCCTCGCAGATCAGCAGTTCGCCGCTGTCGATGGCGTCGAACACCACCTCGGCCATGGCCTGTTGTTGCGGCCGCCGCACGAAGCCCTGGACGCGGCCGGCGAGCACGCCATGCTCGCCGAGGATGTCATCCACCACACCGGCCGAAGTTTGCGTCATCGGGTTGAAACGGCTCGCCTGCCTGGTTGCCAGGCTGCTGGTTGCCTGAGCGGCTGCCGTCAGCCGCCCCGGGCCATGCGTTCGGCCTCGACGGCACCATTGATGTCGCCGCTCTGGCGGCGCACGGTGGCGATGATGTCCCAGTTGTTCTGCTTGAGCTGGGCCTGGTCGCCGGCCAGGGCATTGGAGCGCGCAGCGAAGTTGCCGGCCTGGGAACCCAGCCCCTGCTCCAGCCGCACCCGGGCGAGCCGGTTCCACAGATAGGCGTCCTTGGGCTGGATGCGCAAGGCCCGCTCCAGGGTGGCCGCGGCACCGGAGAAGTCGCCGGTCTGGCGCTGCTGCTCCGCCCGTCTGGCCAGGGAGTCCACCGCTGGCGGCAGATCCGGTGGCGTCAGGCCCGGTGCCGGCGTGGCGCGGGCCACTTCAGGTGCCGGCGGCGCGACCGCAGCAGGCGGCGCCGGCTCCGATGTGGGCGCGGGCATCACTGTCCGCGGCTCGGCGGCGGCATTGGTTCGCGCCGTGGTGGTGGCCGCGGCCGACCCCGCCGCGGTTGCAGCACCCTGTACCGTGGTGCTCGGCGCATCACCGGCATCGGCCATGTCAGGCTGGGTGTCCGGAATGGATTCCGGCGGCGTGTAGGCATAGACCTGCGTCGGTTCCGGCGCCGCGGGCTGTTCCGCCGGCGACTCGCTGACCGGTGCCTGGCTGGCATCGACAATGGGCGCCGGGGGGCCGTCGCGCTGCGGCACGGAACAGGCGCCCAGCAGCAGTGCAGCGACGGTCGTGGCCAGGAGTAAGCGTGTATGCATGGCTCAGTTTCCGTAAAAATCACTCAGGAAGGGGTTGCTGGCGCCACCGGACCCACCTGACCGCCAGGCCGGCCGCGGGGCGGGTTCGTCCGGCTCCGCGGCCACCGCCGGGGGCTCTTCGGCCTCCAGCATGTCTTCTTCGGCACCGGCACCACAGACCCCCACATGATCGCGGCTGAACGGGATGCCCGTGCTGCCGCAGGCGTCGGCCACGACGATGTCGCCCGGCGGGGTCAGGTCCAGTGACTGGGCCTCGATGGTGGCCATGATGTCGCCCCAGAGCCGCAGCGCACCGGAGGAGCCGGTGAGCCGCGTGGGCTTGTTGTCATCGCGCCCCACCCAGGCAACCACCACCCGGTCGCCGCTGAAGCCGGCAAACCAGCTGTCGCGCAATTCATTGGTGGTGCCGGTCTTGCCCGCCACCACCAGTCCGCCCGGCAGCCGGCTGCCGAGCCAGGTGGCAGTGCCCTGCTCCACCACCTTGCGCATGGCCCACTGCGTCAGGAACGCGGCATCGGCACCGACCACCGGCTCCACCGCCAGCGGGTAGCGGTTCAGCGGCCGGCCGGAGGCGTCGAGCACCTCGCGAATGGTGCGCAAGGGCGCGCGGAAGCCGCCGGCGGCGATGGTCTGGTAGACCTGGGCCACCTCCACCGGAGACAGCGACACCGAGCCGAGCAGCATCGCCGGCACGCGGTCGATGCGGCGCATGGCGCCCAGGCGGTTCAGGGTGTCGGCCACCTCGTTCACGCCGAGGTCCAGCCCCAGGTTCACCGTGGCCAGGTTGTAGGACTTTGCCAGGGCGCGGTACAGCGGCACGTTGCCATGCACCTTGCGATCGTAGTTCTGCGGCTCCCACCAGTCGGCGCCGGCCCGCAGGGACACCGGCGTATCCGGAATGGAGGTGACCAGGGAGTACTGCTCCGGGCGCTCCAGCGCGCTGAGGTAGACCACCGGCTTGATCAGCGAACCGATGGGGCGCACGGCATCCAGCGCGCGGTTGAAGCCGGCATAGTCAGTGTCGCGGGCGCCCACCAGGGCCAGCACCTCGCCCTGGGCCACCGAGGTCACTACCACCGCCGTCTCCAGCGTGCCGGGGGGGAACTTGCGCTGCTCGTCGAGCTGCGGCAGGCGTTCGCGCACCGCCCCCTCCACCTGGGACTGGGTCAGGGGGTCCAGGGTGGTGAAGATGCGCAGGCCCTCTGAGCGCAGGTCCTCCTCGCGATAGTCCCGCTGCAACTGCCGCCGCACCAGCTGGATGAACGCCGGATAGTCGCCGCTGGGCCGCGCACCACCCTCGCGCAACCCCAGCGGCGCCTGCTTGGCCTGCTCGGCCTCGTCCCGGCTGATGATCTGGTGATAGGCCATCAGGTCGATGACCAGATTGCGCCGCTCCAGCACCTTCTCGGGTCGGCGCCGCGGGTTGTATTCCGACGGCCCCTTCAGGATGCCAACCAGCAGGGCCGTCTGGGGCACGTCCAGTTCGTTGAGGTTGCGGTTGAAGTAGAACTGGCTGGCCAGGCCAAACCCATGGATGGCCCGGCTGCCGTCCTGGCCCAGGTAGACCTCGTTGGCGTAGGCAGTGAGGATCTCGTCCTTGGAGTAGCGCCGCTCGAGCAGCACCGCCATGTAGGCCTCGTTGAGCTTGCGCTCCAGCGTGCGCTCCTGGGTCAGATAGAAGTTCTTCACCAGCTGCTGCGTCAAGGTGCTGGCGCCCTGCACGGTGCGCCCGGCGCTCAGGTTCTCGATGGCGGCGCGCAGGATGCCCTTGGGGTCGATGCCCAGATGCTGGTAGAACTTGCGGTCTTCCACCGCCAGCAGGGTCTTGATCAGCAGCGGCGGCAACTGCTCGCGCCGCAGCAGCACGCGGTCCTCGTTGTGGGTGGGATAGATGCTGGCGATCAGCGCCGGATCCAGCCGCGCCAGCGCGATGGGGGCGCCACTGTCGGCATCGGTCAGGTCCAGGATGACGCCATCGGACAGGCCGATGCGAAGCCGCCGCTGGGGTTCGACGCCGTCCCAGAAGCGAAATGCGCGGTTGTGCACCAGCACCTGCGCGCCATCAACATGCCAGGTGCCCACCGAGCCGGCGCCGGACTCGTCGCGATAGCCCAGGCGCTGGAGTTCGCCGGTGAGCTGCTGCACGCTCAACGGACGGCCAACATAGAGTTCCAGTGGCCGACCGTAGACCCGGGCCGGCAGGGCCCAGCGCTTGCCCTCGAACTTGGTGTATACCAGTTCGTCGAGATGGATGCCGTACAGCACTGCCCCCAGGCCCACGGCGACTGCCACTAGCAGACCCAGCCGGAACAGCAGGCCGAACAGTCTCAGGCCCCGCCTGCGGCGACGGGGTTGACGCCCGCGGCGGGCAGGTTTTCTGGAAGGTGTTGCCATGTATGCGTGTGCGACCGGCGCGCGTTCAGCTCTTGATGCCCACGCCCCGCTCCAGCAGCCACAGGCTGTAGGTTGCCAGCGCCAGGATGAAGACGAGGATGATGCCGAAGGCTACGGCCACGGGGATGTCGCTCACACCAAGCAGCCCGTCGCGAAAGGCATTGACCATGTATAGGACCGGGTTTGCCAGGGAAAGGTTCTGCCAGAGCGGCGGCAGGAGTTCGATGGAGTAGAACACCCCGCCGAGATAGGTGAGCGGTGTCAGGACGAAGGTGGGCACGATGGAGATGTCGTCGAAACTGTTGGCGTAGACGGCATTGATGAATCCGCCCAGCGCGAACAACACCGACGTGAGCACCAACACCAACAGCGTGACAGGCCAACTGTGCACGGTGAGGTCGGTGAACAGCATTGCCACCAGCATCACCACCAGACCCACGGTGAGCCCGCGGGCGACGCCGCCGGCGACATAGCCGGCCAGGATGACCCAGTTGGGCGCCGGCGACACCAGCAGTTCCTCCACGTAGCGCGAGAACTTGCTGCTGTAGAACGACGACACGACATTGCTGTAGGAATTGGTGATCACCGCCATCAGCACCAGCCCGGGCACGATGAAGTCGATGTAGGCCAGGCCCTCCATGCTGCCGATGCGCTCGCCGATCAGACGACCAAAGATGATGAAGTACAAGGCCGTGGTGATGGCCGACGGCAGGATGGTCTGCACCCAGATGCGCGAGAAGCGCATGACCTCCTTGCTCAGCAGGGTCAAGAAGGTGATCCAGTAGCGGTGCCAGCGTTCCAGCTCGGTATTCATGCGGCCCGTCCGCGGCGTTTGTCGAGCATGTCCAGAAACATCTTCTCCAGCCGATTCTGCTTGTTGCGCATGCTCAGCACCTCGACGCCGTGGCGCGACAGGGCCTCGAATAGCGCATTGATGCTGTGATCCCGGCCCACCTGCACCTCCAGCGTGTGGGGATCCAGGCGGTGCAGCCCGAAGCCGTCCAGCGCGGGCAGCGAGTCCGCCGGCCGTTTCAGGTCGAGTACGAAGGTCTCGGTGTCCAGCGCCGCCAGCAGGGTTGCGGTGTCAGACACCGACTCGACCCGCCCGTGGTCGATGATGGCGATGGTGCGACAGAGGCTTTCGGCCTCCTCAAGGTAGTGCGTGGTCAGGATGATGGTGGTGCCGTCGGCGTTCAGCTCGCGCAGGTAGTCCCACATGCTGCGGCGGATCTCGATGTCGACGCCGGCGGTGGGCTCGTCCAGGATGAGCAGCCGCGGATGGTGCACCAGCGCGCGGGCGATCATCAGGCGCCGCTTCATGCCGCCGGACAGCAGCCGCATCTCGCTCTTGCGGCGTGTCCACAGGTCAAGCTTGCGCAGGTAGTGCTCGGCGCGGGCGCGGGCCTCGGCGCGGGGGATGCCGAAGTAGCCGGCCTGGTTGACCACCACCTCTTCCACCGGCAGGAAGATGTTGAAGTTGAACTCCTGCGGGACGACGCCCAGCAGTGCCTTCACGCGCTCCGGCTCGCGGTCGAGATCATGGCCGAACACCTGCACCTGACCTGCGGTCTTGTTCACCAGCGAGGTCAGGATGCCGATCAGCGTCGACTTGCCCGCCCCGTTGGGACCGAGCAGGGCAAAGAAATCCCCCTCCTCCACCGTCAGGTCGATGCCCTTCAGGGCCTCGAATCCATTGCGATAGGTCTTGCGGAGCTGGCGGGCGACAAGCGCTGACATGACAGTCTGACGTATGAACCTGATGCAAACGAGTGATCGGTTTTCGCGGATTGTGGCCAAGAGTCGGTGGTCGTTGGCCGTGGTCGTTAGCCGTAGAATGACTGGACCGACAATGGCGAGTCGGTAAGCTATCGGCTGGCCTGACGCATTGCAAGCCGAACCCAGACCAGCATGACTCATACCGACAGCATACCAGACCTGATCCTCGCGCAGAGGGTGCCCCCGCTGCAGGCGCTGCTGCGGCGCTACGGCCTCACCACCCATTGGGTACCCGACGGGGCGCCGATTCCGGGCAGCTTCTGGGGCGCGCCGGAGGCAGGCGTCATCGGCACCGAGCTCCACCTGCGGCAGGACACGCCGCTGCATTCGGCGCTGCACGAGGCCTGCCATGTGATCTGCATGGACCCGCAGCGACGCGCGGGGCTGCATACTGACGCCGGCGGCGATTACGCCGAGGAAGACGCCGTGTGCTACCTGCAGATCGTGCTCGCGGACCACCTGCCCGGCGTTGGCGGCGCGCGCCTGTGCGCGGACATGGACGCCTGGGGCTACACCTTCCGCTTGGGGTCCGCGGCGGTCTGGTTTGCGCAGGACGCCGAGGACGCCCGCGCCTGGTTGCTGCGGCACGGCCTGCTGCAGGCCGACGGCGCACCCACCTGGACCCTGCGCGGCGCCTGATCGATCACCACCCGGTCCGTTCGACCGGTATACTCGGAAACCGTAGCAGCACCAAGGCACAAACACCAGGAACCAGAGGACATACAGCCGCCATGAAACCCGCCCGACTGCCGTTTCCGTCCCTGCTCGCCGCGACCGCCCTGGTGGTCACGGCCCCCGCCGCCGTCGCCTGGACGCCATCGAACCAGCCCCCCATCGGCGCCGATGGCCAGCTGACCGCGCCGCCGCTGCCGGTCTACCACGCGCCCTACGGACAGGGATACCCCGAGCGCTACACACCACCCTACCCGCAGCGCCTTGCACCACCGGCCTATCCCACAGCGTTTGGGCCGATGCCCCCGGACGCGGCTGGGGGCGCGGACGGCGGACCGGTGTCCTTCCAGTTCGGCGGCCTGCAGATGATCCAGGGCCGCAGCGACGAGGCCTACACCCTCGACATCGACCTCGGTGACATGGATCCGGCGCAGGTGCGCATCGCGCCCCTCGGCCAGGGGTTGATGATTGCCGTCGAGCGCACCGCGGAGCAGCGCCGCGAGGAGACCTTCGACGACGGCCGCGGCTATGTGCGCAGCTTCAGCTATTCCAGCGGTCAGCGCCGGCAGCGCCTGCCGGTGCCGCCGGACGGTGACCTGAGCGCCATGCAGCAGGCACTGGACAACGGCCACATCCACATCCGCATCCCGCGGCTGTCGACGCCCGGCGCCGAGGCGCCAGCGGCGCGGCCATGAGCAGCGCCGAAGACAGCCCGCGCTTCGCGACCCCCCAGGCGGCCGAAGACACCTTCTACGACGCCCTGGACGAACGCGATCCGGCGCTGATGCGCCGCGTCTGGGACGACAGCGCCGACATCGCCCTGCTGCTGCCGCTGCAGCCGCTGGTCTACGGCGGTGAGGTGCACCAGGCCCTGGCGGACCTGCTGCGCAGCGATGTGCCACTGGACCTGCAGGTCAGCCACCTGCACTGGGTGGAGATCGGCGATCTGGCCATCCACTACGTGCAGGAGCGCAACATGGCCGCGGGCCCGTCTGGCCCCGCATCCGACCGGATACCGGCGCTGTACGCCACCAACATCTACCGCCGCCGCGCGGACGGCGACTGGCGCATGATCCTGCACCAGAATGCCCCGCCACCACCGCCGGCCATGTCGCCCGGACCCTGATGCGCGTGCGCTTGCAGACCCTGGGCTGTCGGCTGAACGAGTCGGAGCTGGAGGCCTGGGCCCGGGACTTCCAGCGGCGCGGTTGCCGCGTCGCGACGGAGGACGAGACGGCGGACCTGGTGGTGGTGAACACCTGCGCCGTCACCGTGGATGCGGTGCGCAAGTCGCGCAAGCTGCTGCGGCGGGCCCAGCGCGACAATCCGCGGGCACGGCTGGTGGTCAGTGGCTGCGCTGCGTCGCTCGAGGACGAAGACCTGGGCGACACCGGCATCGACCTGCTGGTGCCCAACACGCACAAGGAGCGGCTGGTGGAGATCGCGGTGCGCGAGCTGGACCTGCCGCTGATGCCGGCCACCGCATCCGAACCGGCCGCCGCGGCGCTGTTCGCCCGGGGTCGTCAGCGTGCGTTCATCAAGATCCAGGACGGCTGCCGCTACCAGTGCACCTTCTGCGTCACTACCCGCGCCCGGGGCGACGAGCGTAGCCGCCCCGCAGCGGCCATCTGCGACGAGATCAACCTGCTGGCCGCCGGCGGTGTCCGCGAGGTGGTGCTCACCGGCGTGCATCTGGGCGGCTACGGCAGCGACCTGACCGCTGATGCAGGCGCCAATCCGGGCATCAGCCCGGGGGCCGATGCAAGCAACGGCCTGGTCTCACTGCTGCAGCGCATCCTGCGCGAGACCGATGTCCCGCGGTTACGCCTGGGCTCGCTGGAGCCCTGGGACCTGCCGGACGCCTTCTGGCAGCTGTTCGAGAATCCGCGGCTGATGCCGCATCTGCATCTGCCGCTGCAGAGCGGCGCCGACAGCGTGCTGCGGCGCATGGCGCGGCGCTGCAAGCGCGATGAATTCCTGCAGCTGGTGGAGCGGGCCCGCGCGGCGATCCCGGAACTGAACATCACCACCGACATCATCGTCGGCTTTCCCGGAGAGACCGACGACGACTGGCAACAGACCATGGACCTGGTGCAGCGGATCGGCTTCGGCCACCTGCACATCTTTGCCTATTCGCCCCGCGCCGGCACACGGGCGGCGACGATGCCGGATCAGGTGCCAGCCGAGGTCAGGCGGGAGCGCTCGCGGGCCTTGCATGCGCTGGGCCTGGAGCTGAAACGCGCCCTGCTGACGCGGCATCTTGGCCAGTGCCCACCTGTGCTCATCGAGGGGAGCAACCGCGATGCCGATGGCGAGTTTGCCGCGGGCTTCACCCCCAACTATCTGCCGGTACGGCTGCGCGGTGCGCCGTCTGGCCTGGTCAACCGGACCATCAGGGTGCGACTGGACGCCGTTTCGTCCGACGGCGAGGCCGTGAACGCCCTGCTGGCGGATGCTCAGTAGCCGCTCTGCGTCGCCGCCCGCTGCTGCCGATCCAGTTCATCCGCCACATAGGCCAGCGACAGGCCCATCTCGCGCGTCCAGCTCAGTTCCAGATGCCAGCCGTCCGGCTCGGTCCAGACATGGGAGGCGAACCCCTCGCCGCGCCGGATGGCCACCTGCTTGCGGCCCGGCGTGCGCGCATGGGACGGAAACTGGCTGTGGTCTTCCCCCTCGCCGTACTTGTCGCGAAGCAGCCGGTAGAGTTCGTCGAATCGCAGTTGCGACGCCACGCGGTAGCGGCGCTGCACCTTGTAGATGCGTGCGCGCCAGGCCAGCACATAGACGCGCTCGGCCCCTTCGAAATACACCAGCGCCACGCGCTCGCCGTCTTCCTGGCGCAGCGATGGCGGCAACTGCTGACTCAGCAGATTGACATCGCCACCCAGGCAGTAGCGGTTGAAGACCAGTTTCAGGCACGGCTGCTGTGCCCAGGCCGGAGCTCCACCGACCAGCCCCAGCAGTGCGACCGCCCCGAGCAGCCACGCCAGCATCCATGGCTGCCATGCCCGCCGCCACATCCCGCCCTGCGTGTCCAAGACCCCGCCCGATCCACCGCTCGCAGCCATCGCACCCTACCTGTCAATCGACTCGACTTGCCTCGGAACAGTCCACCACCCAATCCGACGTCACCCTTCACCCTTCACACCGTGATGCGCCGATAGATGTCCGACACCCGATACGGCAGCTTGGCGACATTCTCCACCAGGGTATAGCTGGCGGGGCCGAACATGTGCGGCAGGTAGTCCTGGGCATCGTCATCGATGGTGATGCAGAAGGGGTGAACGCCCTGGTTGCGGGCCTCCAGCACCGCCTGGCGGGTGTCCTCGATGCCGTAATCGCCGCGGTAGCCGTCCTCGTCGTCGGGACGTCCGTCCGACAGCGTGATCAGCACCCGGGTGCGAGCCTCCACCTCCAGCAGCCTGGCGGTCAGGTGCCTGATGGTGACACCCATGCGGGTATAGTCCCGCGGCCGGATGCCGGAGATGCGCCCGTGCACCACCGCGTCGTAGGCGTCGCTGAAGCGTTTGATGCGGAACAGGTCGCACCGCATGTGGGTGAAGCCGGAAAAGCCGTAAATGGCATAGCGATCGCCAAGGGACTCCAGCGACTCGCACAACAGCACCAGGGACTCGCGCTGCACGTCGTTGATCCAGCCCTTGGTGGAGCCAGACATGTCCACCATCAGCAGCACCGCCACATCGCGCTCGACCCGGCGGCGGCGCTGGAACAGGCGGTCGCCCATCTCCAGGCCCCGGGTGCGGTCGGCGTGGGCCTCCACCAGGGCGTCGATGTCCGGGTCCTCGCCGTAGGGTTCGCGCTTGAGGATGCGGTCCTCCCCGCGCAGGGCCTCGAAGGTGCGGTACAGATGCTTGAGCAGGCCGCGGTACTTGGTCCGCGTCTGCGCCACGAAATCGTCGTTCTGCGGCTGCACGTCACGCTCGCGCAACTGGCACCAGCCCTTGCGGTAGGCGCGGCGGGAATAGTCCCACTCGTCGTAGACGAAGACATTGCCGGCGCTGGCCGCCTCGGCGCTGTCGCCATCCTCGCGGGCCGCGCCGCTGCGGCGATGGTACAGGCCCTGCCCCGCGGCCTGCAGATACTCCGACGGGATGTGGCCGAAGTCCTGCACGATGGAGTGCATCAACTGACGAGCCTCGGCATTGGGCTGGATGGCCTGATCGCCCAGCACCAGCTGAAAGGCGATGCCGCCGGGCCAGTCGTCATCGGGCACGCGGCGCACGTCGAAGCGCAGTGCCTCCGACGCCTCGGCGGCCCGCAGATTGCCGCCAAGCTCATCGGCGATGACGCCGAGCTGCTGTTGCAAGGCCGCACGCTCGCGTGCCGCCCGCGCCGCCGCCACCTCCGCGACCGCCTTCGGCCGCAGTTCGCCGTGCCAGCAGTGCGGCTGGGGCGCGGCGCCGTCGGCGTGCAGCAGGGCCTCGGCAATGCGCCGGCTGGTGCCCGCATCGGCCGCTGCCCCCTGCAACTGCGCTGCCGCTGCACGCCAGGTGGCCGACAGCGGCTCTAGCGTCGACGGCATCAGGCGCTGCATCTCGCGCCACAGCCCCGGCAGTTCCCGGCTCAGGCAGGCGTCCAGGCGCAGGGCCTCGGCGCAGCGAAACAGGGTGAACAGCCGCGCCCCGTCCTGCGCCCGGCCTTGCGTCTGGTGCTGTGCCTGTTCCTGCACCTGCGTCAGCCAGTCCGCGCCCGGGCCGAGCCAGGTGCCGAACCAGTTCTGCGCCCACAGGGCGGCGATCATGGCCTTGTACAGCCGATAGTTGTCGGCGCGCTCGGCAAACTGGCTCAGCTGCGCCGGCAGAAAGATCACCTCGGTATCGGTGTAGATCGCGTCCGCCGCCTGCAGCCGCAAACGGCGCCCGGCTAGCCCCGTGGTAAACGACTCCAGCACCGGCGCCACTTCGGCGAAGTCGACCCCGCGCCGGCTGCGACGCAGGGCTTCGGCATGGGCCGCCACCTGCTGCATCTCGCGGATGCAACCCTGGCTGCCCTTGCGGTCGTACAGGTCCAGCAGCGCGGCGATCCAGTCGCCAATCTCGTCGTCGTCGAGGTGTTTCAGCACCTCCGGCGCGAAGGTACACAGGTGATAGCCCAGGTCCAGGCTGGAGCGGCAGACCCGGGCGATGTGTTCCAGCATGGCTTCCACCCGAGCCGCCGGAAACCAGGCCAGCGCCTGCGCCGCCGGCACCACGCTGCGCCGCATTGACAGCACCATGTAGACCAGCGCCTCGAGCCGGCGCAGGATGCTGTCGGCCGCCAGCGCATCCGCCGGTCGCCGGCCGTCGACGCCATAGCGACGCGCCAGCTCCGCTTCGTCCACCTCGAGACTGCGGATGCGCGCCAGCAGATCCGCCTGCCCGAGTTCCAGGGACGCCGGATGGTCTGCGCTCACCGGTCAGCCCGCCGTCACGCGATGTCGATCCAGACCGGACAATGGTCCGACGGCCGGTCCAGACCGCGAATGTCGTAGTCGATGCCGGCGTCGCGCAGCCGCTCGCGCAGGGGCGCGGTGATCAGTACCAGGTCGATGCGCAGACCTCGCCGGGGGTCGCGCTCGAAGCCGCGGGAGCGATAGTCGAACCAGCTAAAGCGGTCGTCGACGTCGGGATGCAGGCTGCGGTAAGCATCGAACAGGCCCCAGTCCATCAGGGTCTGCAGCCATTCACGCTCTTCCGGCAGGAAGCTGCACTTGCCGCTGCGCAGCCAGCGCCTGGCGTTGTCGGCGCCGATACCGATGTCCGCGTCCAGCGGCGCCACGTTCATGTCACCCATCAGCACCAGGTTCTGCTCCGGGCGGAACCGCTCCTGCAGGTAGGCCGCCAGGTCGGCGTAGAAGCGGCGCTTGGCCGGAAACTTGAGCGGATGATCCCGACTCTCGCCCTGGGGGAAGTAGCCGTTGATGACGGTCAACTCCTCGCCATCGGGCAGCTCGAACACCCCGGTGATGGCGCGCCGCTGGGCATCCGGCTCGTCGCCCGGGAAGCCCTTGTAGACCGTGCGCGGGGCCTGCTTGCTGAGCAGCGCCACCCCGTAGTGCCCCTTCTGGCCGTGATAATTCGGTTGCCAGCCCAGCGATTCGATCAGCTCCACCGGGAAGGCCTCGTCGGCGACCTTGGATTCCTGGATGCCGATCACGTCCGGATCATGACGCGCCTTCAGCGCCTCCAGTTGATGCGGACGGGCGCGGATTCCGTTGATATTGAACGAGACGAGCTTAGGCATGAGGGGTGGAGGTCGGTGGTTGAAGGTCTGGGTGCCGGTCTGCGCCGAGCACCTCGTAGGTCTGCGTGGCGCCGAGGTCGCGGCCATGGGCGTAGGCCTTGCCCCAGGGCAGGTGGTCCTGGTCGCGCGCGACCTCGTAGGGGTCGGGCTCGATCAGCGCATCCACGCGATCACCCAGGCCCAGCGCGCGCAACGCAGCGGCCATGCCGTTGGCGTAGCCGCGGTTGTACCAGAGCTGCGGGTCATCCTGACGGTCGAGATAGCCCTCCGACTCGGCGGTCAGCTCCGCCAGCAGATCGAACAGTTGGCTGAGGATTTCTGGGTCGGACATGGCATCAGCAGGCTAAGCAACAGCGGCAAGGATACGCGTCTTGCGCGTCTTACGATTCAACGGAGACGGCAGGTGGCGTGGACGCTCATCGGTCATCATACCGAGCGTGACACCGAAAACGAAGATTAGGGGCGCGCGAGGTAGCGCAACAACCAGGCCGACCGGAGCGATCTCACGCCACTCAGTGGAAAATCGTCTCGGGCGTCTCGGCGCTAAGGATGCGTTTCGACCACTGCAGCAGCTGCTCGGACTCGGCGGCGGTGATGCGCTCACGGTAGGCGTCGGCGGTGTCGGGCCCGAATTTCTCTTGTAACTGAGCCAGCAGGATCATGGCTTCGCCCCGCTGAATACCCGCTTGCTCAACTGTGGTGACATAAGGCATACGCTGTTGCTCCTCGTAGGCATAGAGTTGCTGGCGAAAATCCGCTTCCAGCCCTGCGGGCAGGCGGATCATCCAGTCGATGAGCCGAAACAGCTCCAGGATCAGCGCGCGCTCGTAGCCGCGCTCGTACATCATTCGGATGAGCCGGAATTTCCAGCCCTTGAGTGTTTCGGCATCGTCCGTGACCTTGGCGCGGATCTGGGCCATGACGACCAAGGCGAAGACGTTGTCACTCGCTTCCAGCTCCGCCCAGCGCGCCGGCTCGGCGTAGTCGAGCAGTTTGACCACGGGAAACTCGAACAGGATCCGACAGCCCCACCGGCCATCTTCGTAGCAGACCGGGCGAAACCGCCGGTTGCTGTCGCTGAGCACGGCCAGGCTGACCACCGAGCGGTCGTAGCGGTCTCGGATGCGGTAGTTGTACTGGAACATCCGCTTGGAAAACAGGGCCTGCGCACCCCCCTGGACCTCCACGTGCACCAGCACCCAAGTCTCGCGACCGTCGGTCGTGCGCACATCGAGTAGTTTGTCGGCATAGCACCGGCCGCTGTCGGCATCGCCCGTGATCTGCTGCAGCTCGCTGTCGAGCGCGCGATACGGCGCGCTCCAGTCGATCTCGGCATGGATGGCCGGAAACAGCAGCGCGAGGGACTCCGGAAAGAACCGCTCCAGGGCCTCCTTCCAGGGGCTGTCGTGATCCCGCTTGGGCGCTGCCACTGTGGTCTTGGTGTCCGCATTGGTCATGGGATGAGTGTAGCCGATGTCCCACCTGCTCGTTAATCGGCCTGTAGGCGATCCGCGTGCACACGGAAACCGCGCCCAATGCCTGAAGCATTTCTTCGAGAGGTAGCGTGCATGAGTGAGATCGGCACCTAACCATTGCGATCACCACGATCGATCCCCGCCAGCGCCGAGCGTGCGAGCAAGCGTGAAGGGGTCAGTACCGACCAGTTCGTCAGTGTCGCGGTAGCCGAGAAGCTCGCCATGCTGGAGTCGGGAACCTTATTACGAGGCGCACGCCAACCTCGAAGCCTTCGGCCGCCTGATGGCGCGGCAGACCGGTGAGCCTCTCCGCGAGGATGACACCCAGCAAGATCAACTCAATCAGATGACTTGACGAAACCATTAAGCTGCCGGCTGATCGCGAGAAGGGCTGGGGGATGAACAAGGGCCCTACTTAGAGCCCCTTTGACACAGAGCTCAGCGCGTCGCGTGTTAGCAGCCGCATCTTGCAGGAGTGGTTCGCGCAGACCTGGGTCGAGGGCCAGAGTCATTATCTTTGCGGCTATCTGGCCCGCGATGGCCAGCGCGCCTACTTCTGGCAGGATAACCTGTTGCAGCAGCCCGGCGGCAAATCCATGGTGCTGGCCCGCAGCGGGGCCAACCCCGGTGTGGACGTCGACCGTTTGTTTGTTGGCTTGCATGCCCTGGGATTTCACGGCCCCTTCATGATGGAGCTGATTAGCGACGCTCATGGCGCACTGCACTACATCGAGATCAATCCGCGCTTCTGGGGCCCACTACAACTGGTCCTCACCGCCTGCCCGCGCTTGTTGATCCTGTTTGCACGCGACCACGGAGCCACCCTGGCCGAGCCGCCACCACCCCCCACGGCAGGGCCGCATTGGTATGCCTGGGCACAAGGTGCACGGCAAGGTGATTGTCGCCACTACCCTGGTGCTCAAGGCCTGCCTGCTGAGAAGCTGTTGCTCCAGCATGACGTCTATGCCGCCGCTGACACCCAGGCCCTGCATGCTTGCTTTTGACACTTGAAAGCCCCCATGACGACCATGACAGATCCCGAAGTGCGTTCTCTGCAGCGCCTGATGCAAATGCACAGCAAGCACAGCGATTATCAACTGTTGCACCCTAGCCTTGGCGCCCTGCTGGGTGACCTGCCTCAACCCGTGGGCAAGCACGAAGCGCAGCGCCAACGCTATATGGCGCAGCGCTTGTCGCTGCGCGGCCTGAGTTTGTTGGATATTGGGGCCAACACCGGCTACTTCAGCTTTGCGGCTCTGGAGGCTGGTGCCGCCCGCGTGGTCAGCCAAGAGGGCAATGCCGAACATGCTCACTTCATCGCCCTGGCGGCACAAAGCCTGGGGGTGAATGACCGGCTGGAGGTGCGCCCCCACTATTACAGCTTCACCGACCCCAGTGCCGAGCGCTTTGATGTGACGCTGTGTCTGAATGTGCTGCACCACCTGGGAGATGACTTCGGCGACCAGACCCTAAGCCTGGACGAAGCCAAGGCGCAGATGCGCTTCGCGCTCAATCGCCTGGCCCGGCACACTCGTCACCTATGGATGCAGCTAGGCTTCAATTGGAAAGGCGATCGCCACCGGCCACTGTTTGCAGGCGGCACCAAGGCCGAGCTGATCGATCATGTGCGCCAAGGCGTGCAAGGCCATTGGCGTATTGACGACATCGCCGTGGTCAACCCGCAAACCCGCGAGCACGAGCCGATCAATGATCACAATCTGCAGCGCTTTGACAGCCTGGGCGAGTTCTTGAACCGCCCCCTGTTCCGCCTGACCAGCCTGCATGGATGAGCTGACAAGCTGCGCCTGGCACAAACGCGGCCTGATCTACGCCCTCAGTGGCCAGCATGGCTTTGAGCAGAGCCACTGCCACAAGCCCACCCCGCTGCAGCTGGACGAGCACACCCTGCGCCTACCCCTGCTGCGTCATCGGCGGGGTGTTCGAGCCGATTGGAGATGCCGATGATGTGCCGCAATCCGCGCGCTTTCGCCCTGCCACTGAGCTGACACCGGAGGTAATCGACGCCATCACCGGGGCCGCTCATATTGAGCAGATTCTCTTGGCTCTCGATGAGCCGTCACGCCCGCCCCTGATCGCGCCCGCACGTCCTGGCGCTGCGCTGTCATGCGCCGCTTGGGTACTAGCGCAAACCAATTTCGCGCAAACGCCACCGTTAACGCAGGCTAGCATCTGATGAATACTCGCAGATCTCCTCTGCACCCTCAGCCGCCGGCAGTGCAACCGCTCCATTTTCGCGGGAACAGGCTCTCCAGGGTGCCGGAGCGGTGCAGCACGGCGACGCCGAGGGTGTGACCGCAGTAGCGCACCAGCACCTGGCCGGGCCGGCAGTCGCGGGTCTGCTCCGGCCCCGGCGTGAATGCCTCACGGCGCAGATAGGCGTCGCGCTGGGGCAGGGTCAGGTCCATGCGGTTGCGCGTTGCCTGCGGACCCAGCAGCAGCGCGCCGGCGGTGGTCAGCTTGGGCGGGCGCATGTTGGTGCGATGAAAGAACAGTCCGCTGCCCTGGGCCGGCGGTGATACCGGTGGTGTGTGGTCGGCGGCGGCCAGGTGCAGGCCGCGCCGGGTCTGGCGGTGGAAGCGGTACCGCTCCCGCAGGCCGTCTGGCAGACCATAGCGTTCAACCAGCCCGTCGAGCCAGGGCGCATCCTCCGGCGCCAGATCCAGCCTGCGAGCGGCATGCGCCGGCGGCCCTGAGCCTGCGCCGGTCTCCGCGGTCTTTTCCAGCACGGCAACGAAGAAACCGCCGGTGTCGTTCCAGTGCGGCCAGAGCCGTGCGCACAAGGCCAGCCGGGGGTCGAGGGTCCGCCCCTGCCAGCGGGTGACGCCGGCACCAACGCGCAGCCCCGGCACATCCACCGGTAGCAATGTCAGACGCCCGGCTGCCGCGTCCAGGGCCTCGGCGACGATCAGTTCATTTTCTTCAGGCGCAAAGGTGCAGGTGGAATAGACGATCCGGCCGCCGGGCCGACACAGTTGCACCGCCTTGCGCAGCAGGGCGCGCTGGCGCGCTGCCATACGGGCACTGCGGGCCGGACCGTCGCCGGTGCGCAGCGTGCCGACCAGGCGGCGGTTGCGCCGCAAGGTGCCTTCGCTGGAACAGGGGGCATCCACCAGGATGCGGTCGAACGGGCCGGCAGCGGCCGGATAGTTGCTGCCGTCGCACCAGGTGGTGCTGACATTGACCAGGCCCAACCGGTCGAGGTTGCCCTGCAATGCCGCGATACGCTCCGGCGTGAAGTCGTTGGCCAGGACGGTGCCGCGATTGCCCAGTGCCAGGGCGATCTGCGCGGTCTTGCCGCCGGGCGCCGCGCACAGGTCCAGCACGCGGGTGACCGGGTCCGACGCACCCGGCGCCAGCCCCAGCAAGGTCACCGGCAGCTGTGACACCGCCTCCTGCGCATGCGCCAGGCCGGCGCAGTACCACCAGCGCTGCCCCGCCTTGAACCCCGGCGGCAATTGCAACGCCCGGCCCAGGGTCGGATGCCGCAGCCAGGGCACGGGCCCCGTCGGCACGCCCTCCGCGTCCAGCAGTGCGACCAGGGCATCGGCGTCCAGGCGCATCGGGTTGTTCCAGATACAGGCCGGCTGGGGACGCTGCAGGGCGTCGATGAACCCCTCCCAATCCTCCGTCACCTGCTCGAACAGCGGACGATAGCGCTGCACCGCGGCCTCGACATCGGCGCGATCATATTCATCGCGGGACACTAGGGCTCTCCTTGCCGGCGCCCGGTCCGGCGTTGCTCCAGCCGCGCCACCATCTCGCCGATGATGGCCTGATACAGCCCCTCGCCCAGGACCCGGTCCTCGATGCCGGCGTCCAGGTTGGGGTTGTCGTTCACCTCGATGACCACCGCACCCCGCTCGGTGGCCTTGACGTCGACCCCGTACAGGCCGTCGCCGATCAGGTTGGCCGCCCGCAGGGCGACCCGCACGACGTCCGCGGGCGCCTGCTCCACCGGCACCGTTTCGAAGCCGCCCTCGTCGCGTTTGCCGTCCGCCTCGTGCCGGACGATCTGCCAGTGGTCGCGGCTCATGAAATACTTGCTGGCATAGAGCGGCCTGCGCCCGAGGATGCCGATGCGCCAGTCGAACGCCGTGTAGAGGTATTCCTGGGCCAGGATCAGGTCCGACTCGCGGAACAGGCGCTGGGCGATGCGCTTGAGCTCGGCCCGGTCGCCGGCCTTGAACACACCGCGGGAGAAGGACCCCTCCGGGATCTTCAGCACCACCGGGTAGCCGATGGCCTGTTCTGCATCCAGCAACGTCTCGCGGCGCAGGATCAGCGTGCGCGGACGGGGCACCTGGTGGGCGTCCAGCAGTTCCGCCAGAAAGACCTTGTTGGTGCAGCGCAGGATGGAGCCGGGATCATCGATGACCACCATACCCTCGCTCTCGGCCTTGTGCGCAAAGCGGAAGGTGTGATGGCCGATGCGCGTGGTCTCGCGGATCAGCAGGGCGTCGTATTCCGCCAGCCGGCCGTAGTCCTTGCGCTGGATCAGCTCGACATTCACGCCCAGCCCCTTGCCCGCCTGCTGGAAGCGGCGCAGGGCACGGCCGTTGGACGGCGGCAGTTCCTCCTGCGGATCGTGCAGGATGGCCAGATCATAGCGGGAGTGAAGACGTGCCCGCGGCTGGCGCCAGCGCTGGGACAGATACCACTCCAGCGCGGCCAGGAATTCCGGCTCCTGCTCGGCGGTGAACCCGTCCAGCGTCAGCGGCTTGATGGCCGTGATGCGCCAGTGGCCGCCGGCATCGGCCTGCTTCAGCTCCACCCGCAGGGCCGGGCAGCGAAAGGTCTCGAAGATCTCGCGCGCCAGCGGCTGCAGCTCGCGGCTCGCGCTCTGGCCGAAGAACAGGATCAGCGCGTAGGCGGTGGGCATGGCGGCACCGCGGCGGCGTCCGAGCAGGCGTTGCACGCGCTGGTTGAGCTCCTCGGTGATGAGCCCGTAGATGCCGCGGCTGGACAGCTCCTGCAGCGTGCGCACACTCGGCACCACTTTGTGGCCGCGGGCCTCGGCCAGCAGCGAGCAGTAGTAGCCGACGCTGAGGTAGCGGTAGCTGCGGCAGAGGTTGACCACGCGCAGCCGGCGCTTGGACGAGAAGGCGTCTCCGCCACCCAGATACTCCCGCGCCGTGACCACCGGCAGGCGCGGAAAGCCGGGCTTCCAGTCCGCGGCCTGCTCCACCAGCAGGATGTGCTCAGCCATGGGCGGCCTCACCGGCGGGCAGGGAGACCAGCACCACCGCCTGCAGGCCGGCACGCCCGTAGCGGGCCATGCGCCGGAACTCGGCCAGCTGGATCGGCATGTTCATGGAGTCCAGCGGGGTCTCGCCATTGTCGTAGTCCACATAGGGATCGTGCACATAGACGAAGTGTTCATCGAAGCCCGTGACCACCACCCAGTGCGGAAACTTCTCGGCATAGATGCGATACGAGCTGATCAGTACCAGCGGCACGGCCCCATCGTCGAAGCGGGCGGCCAGGGCCTCAAGGCCCAGGGTGCCGTAGGTGACAGGAATGCGCCGGCGCCCGATCTCCGCGAGCATGTCCGCATGCACCAGTTGCATGACCTCCTTCTTTTCCGGGCTGCGCACCGAGTCGATCAATGGCACGCCACGGTCGTTGACGAAGACCTCGGCGGCATAGCCGCGGGCGTGCGCCGCCAGCGCCAGGCCGAACGGGCCGCAGCCGCCATGCCCCGAGGTCATGAAGATGGTGGTCGCCTCACGCCAGATGCGCAACTCCAGCGTACGGTCCAGGCTGATCTGCGGCGACAGCGCCTGCATGGCCATCATCAGCGACGAGGCGCCGCAGGTGAAGTCCAGCGTCTGCTCGTAGAAGGGCACCCGCGCCGGCGCGCGACGCACATAGGGGGCGAGCTGCTTCTCGTAGCGCAGCGCCTCCATATGGTCTTCGTAGTAGTCGGACAGCACGCCGAAGCGGCGATAGCCCAGCCCCTCGAACAGCCGCTGCGAGGCCAGATTGTCACGACGGATCTCCAGACGCAGGTAGGCCCGTTCTGCATCCCAGGTGGCCTGCTCGGCGGCGCGCACCAGGGCGGTGGCGACGCCGTGGCCGCGGGCCGACGGGGCCACCGCGATGGAGTACAGCCGGGCCACCGACGTGGCGCGGTTGAACAGCACCAGCACATAGCCCCACAGGGCCGACGCGTACGGGATGCTGGTCTGTTCGGATCGGGCCTGGCCCGATGCCGGCGGCTCCGGCTGGGTCTGCGTCGGCTCGGCCACCAGCAATGCCGCCTGCGCCCGCGCCAGCATGTAGCGGAAACGGCGGCGGCTGAGCCGGTCGCTGACGAAGCAGGCCTGTTCCAGCGCCACCAGGGCATCGATGTCCGACGCCGCGCCGGGACGCACCGACAGGGCCGTGCCGCCGGTCTTGTCGGCGACCCGGCTGGCTATCTGACCGGCTATCTGACCGGCTGGCTGGCCGGCTGGCTGATCAGCGGACGCAACCTGCGGACGATGAGCGCTCATGGTCTTGATCCCGGCGATCGGGCGTGCGATGTTCATGAAAAGTGTAGCCGCCAGCCGACGCCCATGAGTATAGGCCTCCGGCGGGTGCGGCGCCGAGCCGTCATCGTTCCCCCAGACCGCGCCGCACGCGCTGGAGTGCCGTCATGACCCATAGTCCCGCCACCGAGGCCCCGTCCCTGATGACCATGCTGCAGGGGCTGATCGCGACGCCCTCGGTCAGCAGCGTCACCCCGGACCGCGACCAGAGCAACCTGCCGTTGCTGGGGCTGCTGGCGAACTGGCTGCGGGATGCCGGCTTCCGGGTGGAACTGCTGGATATCCCCGGCCACGCCGGCAAGGCGAACCTGATCGCGACCCTGGGCAGCGGCCCCGGCGGGCTGGTGCTGTCGGGCCATACGGACACCGTGCCCTTCGACGGACACCTGTGGCAGCACGACCCGCTGAAGCTCAGCGAGGACGGCGGGCGCCTGTACGGCCTGGGCACCTCGGACATGAAATCCTTTCTGGCGCTGGCCATCGAGGCCGCCCGCGGGCTGTCGGCGCAGGACCTGCGGCAGCCGCTGATCATCCTGGCCACCGCCGACGAGGAGTCCGCCATGCATGGCGCCCGCGCGCTGGTGGAGGCCGGCCGACCGCTGGGACGCTACGCGGTCATCGGCGAACCCACCAATCTGCGTCCGGTGCGCATGCACAAGGGCGTGATGGGCGAGGCGGTGAAACTCACCGGTCAGAGCGGCCATGCCAGCGATCCGCGGCTGGGCAACAGCGCCCTGGAGGGCATGCACGACGTGCTCAGCAGTGTGCTGGCCTGGCGGGGCGAACTGCAACGGCGCCATGAAAACCCGGCGTTTTCGGTGCCCTACCCGACCATCAACCTCGGTCACATCCACGGCGGCGACAACCCCAACCGCATCTGTGGCGAATGCGAGCTGCACCTGGACCTGCGCGTGCTGCCGGGGCTGGATCCCGCCGAGCTGCGCACCGAACTGTCGCGACGCGTTGCCGACGTGGCCGAACGCCGGGGACTCGGCTGGCAGGTGGCGCCCCTGTTCGCCAGCATCCCGCCTGCGGAGACGGCGGCGGGCTCGGCCATCGTGCGCGCCGCGGAGGCCTTGACCGGGCACAAGGCGGAGGCGGTCAGCTTCGGCACCGAGGCGCCGTTCTTCAACCGGCTGGGCATGGAGACCATCGTGCTGGGCCCCGGCGACATCGCCCAGGCGCACCAGCCGGACGAATTCCTGGCCATGGACCGCATCGAGCCCACGCTGCAGTTGCTCAGGCACCTGATCCGGCAGTTCTGCCTGGAGGCCTGAGCCAAGCGTCGGGATCCGGGATTCGGCAGACGGCGGCCGACTAGCCCCGCGGGCGGGTCGGCGGCCGTGCGGGCCGAGCTCGGCGCGGCGCCGGCAGGTCCACCAGGGTCATGAGCCCGGCGAGTTCCTCGTCGGTGAGTTCGCGCCACTGTCCCGGCAAGGGCCGGGCGCCAAGGATCACGTTGCCGAAACGCACCCGCTTCAGCCGACTGACCTCGCAGCCCACCGCCTCCCACAACCGACGCACCTCGCGATTGCGACCCTCGCACAACAGCACGTGAAACCACTGGTTGGTACCGGTGCCGCCCGACTCCACCACCTCTTCGAAGCGCGCCGGGCCGTCCTCCAGCTCGACCCCGTGGACCAGTTGCTGCAACGCCGCATCCGACACCGTTCCGCGGATGCGCACGGCGTATTCGCGCTCGATGCGCCGCGACGGGTGCATCAGGCGGTTCGCCAGCTCGCCGTGGTTGGTGACCAGCAACAGGCCGGCGGTATTCAGGTCGAGCCGGCCCACGGCGATCCAGCGGCCATCGCGAATGCCCGGCAGTCGGCGGAAGATGGTCGGCCGGCCCTCGGGGTCACGGCGGCTCACCACCTCGCCCTCGGGCTTGTGATAGACCAGCACCCGCGGTCTGCGGCCGGCGCCCGCGGCGCGCCGCTTGATCTCGTTGCCATCCACCCGGATGCGATCCGACGGCGACACCCGATCGCCGAGCTTGGCGAGCTGGCCGTTCACGCGCACGCGACCGTCGCGGATCCAGGCCTCGATCTCCCGGCGGGAGCCCATGCCGGCCTCCGCCAGCACCTTCTGCAAACGGACCAGCTCGCCGATGGCCGCGGATGGCCGCTGGCCCTGTCGTTGGCCTGGTCGTTGGCCCGGTCGCTGGCCTGGTCGCTGTCTGGTGCTCATTGCGCTTTGCTCCCGCTCAGTGCGCTGCCGGTGGGGGGACGGTCGCCGGCGATTCCGGTGCCTTTTCCGGAGCCGGTTCCGATTCGGATTCCGGTGCTGTTTCCGGTACCGTTTGCAATTCAGGCGCCGGCGCGACCTGAACCCCGTCCGGCGTGTCGCCGTTCAGGTCCAGTTGCTCGCCGAAGAATGCGGGATCGCGAATCTCCGCCAGCGGCGGCAGGTCGTTCAGGGACCGCAGCCCGAAATAGTCCAGAAAGCGCCGGGTGGTGGCGTACAGGGCGGGCCGTCCGGGTACGTCGCGGTGGCCGACCACGCGCACCCAGTCGCGCTCGGTCAGGGTCTTGACGATCTGCGTGCTCACGCTCACGCCGCGGATGTCCTCGATCTCGCCCCGGGTGATGGGCTGGCGGTAGGCGATCAGCGCCAGGGTCTCGAGCAGGGCGCGGGAATAGCGGGCCGGTTTCTCTTCCCACAAGCGCGCGACCCAGGGCGCCACCGACGGCCGCACCTGGATGCGCCAGCCACCGGCCACCTGCACCAGCTCGATGCCGCGGCCGGCATAGTCGTCCGTCAGCGCGGCCACGGCGGCCTCGATGTCGGCCCGGGCGGGTCGCTGATCCTCGGGGTACAGGCCAAGGAGCTGATCCAGGGTCAGCGGGCCACCGGCCGCCATCAGCGCCCCCTCCACCACCTGCTTGACCGACGCTGACAGCACCGACAGGACCTGCTCGATCGGCCGGGGCTGCTTCGGGGTCCGGGACGCCTGCGACGGCTGTGGATCGTCGGCGCTCACGCGGCCTCCCGCAGGCGCACATGGATGGGCGCAAAGGGCTCGGTCTGCACCAGCTCGAGGCTGGCGGCCTTCACCAGCTCGAGCACGGCAAGAAAGCTGACCACCACGCCGGGGCGCCCTTCGCTGATGTCGAACAGGCGGACGAAGGGCACGAAGCCGCCGCCCCGCACCCGCTCCAGCACCTGGGACATGCGCTCGCGCAGCGACAGCGACTCCCGCTCCACCCGGTGGCTGGTGAACAGATCCGCCCGCTTGAGCACATCACGCAGGGCCAGCAGCACCTCACCGAGCTCCACTGTCGGCGGCACCCGGGGCACATGCCCCGCCGGCACCTCTGCCCGGGTAGGAAAGCAGTCCCGCTCCAGCCGCGGCAGCGCATCCAGGTTCTGCGCCGCCTGCTTGAAGCGCTCGTACTCCTGCAGCCGGCGCACCAGCTCCGCCCGCGGATCCGCGCCTTCTTCCTCGTCGCTCGGTGGGCGCGGCAACAACATGCGCGACTTGATCTCGCAGAGCATCGCGGCCATCACCAGGTACTCCGCGGCCAGTTCCAGCTTCAGCTCCTTCATCAGCTCCACGTACTCCATGTACTGGGCGGTGATCTGGGCGATGGGGATGTCGAGGATGTCCAGGTTCTGCCGCCGGATCAGGTAGAGCAGCAGGTCCAGCGGCCCCTCGAAGGCGTCGAGAAAGACCTCCAGGGCATCCGGCGGGATATACAGATCCTGCGGCAGCGTCAGGAGCGGGGCCCCCTGCACCACGGCAAAGGGCATCTCCTGCTGCCGCGGCGGCGCCTGTTCGCCCGGCCCGGCCGCGTCCGGCATCGGCGGGGCCTGGCTCACCCCTGCAGCAAGGACATGGCGTGACGCACTTCATCCATGGTCTCACGGGCGACATCGCGGGCGCGTTCGCAGCCCTCGTTGATGGCCGAACGCACCACCTCGGGCTGCGCGTCGAGCTCGCGCGCGCGGGCCTGGATGGGCGCCAGTTCAGCACGCACCGCATCCACCACCGGCTGCTTGCACTCCAGGCAGCCGATGCCGGCGGACCGGCAGCCCTGCTGCACCCACTCCTTCACGCCATCGTCGGAATAGACCTCGTGGAACTGCCACACCGGACAGATGGCCGGGTTGCCGGGGTCGGTGCGGCGCACGCGTGCCGGATCCGTGGGCATGGTGCGCAGTTTCTGCTCCACTTCCGCCGGGTCGTCCCGCAGGGAGATGGTGTTGCCGTAGGACTTGGACATCTTCTGTCCATCCAGGCCGGGCATCTTCGCCGCCCGGGTCAGCAGCGGCTGGGGCTCGGGCAGGATCACCCGACCGCTGCCCTCGAGGTAGCCGAACAGCCGCTCCCGATCGCCCAGGGTGATGTTGCCCTGGGCCTCCAGCAACGCCCGGGCCACCTGCAGCGCCTCCTGGTCGCCCTGTTCCTGGTAGCTGCGCCGCAGCTTGTCGTACATCTTGGCGTTCTTCTTGCCCATCTTGCGCTTGGCCTGCTCGGCCTTGTCCTCGAAGTCGGGCTCGCGGCCGTAGATGTGATTGAAGCGGCGCGCCACCTCGCGGGTCAGTTCCACATGGGCCACCTGGTCCTCGCCCACCGGTACCTGACCGGCCTTGTAGATCAGGATGTCGGCGCTCTGCAGCAGCGGGTAGCCGAGAAAGCCGTAGGTGGCCAGGTCCTTTTCCTTGAGCTTCTCCTGCTGGTCCTTGAAGCTCGGCACCCGCTCCAGCCAGCCCAGCGGGGTGATCATGGACAGCAGCAGATGCAATTCCGCATGTTCCGGCACCCGCGACTGGATGAACAGCGTCGCCGAGCCCGCGCTGACCCCGGCGGCCAGCCAGTCAACGACCATGTCGTGTGTCGCCTGGGGGACATTGGACGGGTCATCGTAGTCGGTGGTCAGGGCGTGCCAGTCGGCGACGAAGAAGAAGCACTCGTACTCGTGCTGCAGCTCGATCCAGTTCTTCAGCACACCGTGGTAGTGGCCCAGATGCAGCTTTCCGGTCGGGCGCATGCCGGACAGGACGCGCGCGTGTTGCGGATGGACAGTGGTCAAGGTGGATTCCTTCTCGCGGTTCGATTGAATCAGGGGCCGATGCCGGTTGCCGCCACCAGCGTCGCAGACAGACTCGCCGGGCGCGCTCAGACCGGGAACAGGTCGCGGACCAGTCCCGCCCCCGGGATCACGCCGAGCACCGCCCTGACCAGCGGATGCAGCACGGCACCCAGCAGTCCGGGCGGCTGGCCGTCGGGCAGCAGCAGCAGCGCCAGCAGGATCAGCAGGCCATAGCGCTCGAGCTGGCCGAAGCTGATGGCGAGACGGGGCGGCAACAGCGCCGCGAGGATGCGCCCGCCATCCAGCGGCAGTAGCGGAAACAGGTTCAGCGCCATCAGGAACAGGTTGATCATGATGCCGATGACACAGGCCTCGACGATGGTCGTCAGCAGCCAGGGCGGCACGGTGGTCAACTGCACCAGCAGCGCCATGAGCTGGATCAGCAGCCCCCAGCCCAGGGCCATGATCAGGTTTGCGGCCGGTCCGGCCACGGCCACCAGGGCCATGTCCCAGCGCGGATCGCGCAACCGGCGCCAGTTCACCGGCACCGGCTTGGCCCAGCCGAACAGGAAGGGCACGCCGACCAGGGTCTTGGATGACAGGAAGATCAGCAAGGGCACCAGCACGGTGCCCACCGGATCGATGTGCTTGAGCGGGTTGAAGGTCACCCGCCCGAGCATCCAGGCGGTGGGATCGCCACGCCGGTGCGCCACCCAGCCGTGGGCCGCCTCGTGGGCCGTGATGGCCAGCACCACGGGCACGGCGAAGATCAGGATGGTCCACAGGGTCTCGCTCAGCGGATGCATCATGGAATCGGCCCCATCAAACTAGTCGACCCAAAGCCTCAAGACGCAAACACCGCTGTGTCGCCCTTGCCCGCACGCAGCACCTTCGGCGGGTCCTGGGTCATGTCCACCACAGTGGTGGGCTCGGCCCCGCAGTGGCCACCGTCGATGATCAGATCGACGCAATGGCCGATGGACTCGCGGATCTCGTAGGGATCATCCAGCGGCACCTCGTCCCCCGGCATGATCAGCGTGGTGCTGAGGATGGGCTGGTCGAGTTCGGCCAGCAGGTCGCGGATGATCGGCGTGTCCGGCACGCGGATGCCGATGGCGCGGCGCTTGGGGTGCAGCAGCCGGCGCGGCACCTGCTTGGTGGCCTCGTAGATGAAGGTGTAGGGCCCGGGTGTCAGCGAGCGCAACTGGCGGTAGGCACTGTTGTCGATGCGCGCATAGGTGGCGATCTCTGACAGGTCACGACACACCAGGGTGAAGTTGTGCTTGTCGTCCAGGCGGCGGATCATGCGGATGCGATCCAGCGCAGACTTCTCTCCGATCTGGCAACCGAGGGCGTAGCTGGAATCGGTGGGGTAGACCACGACGCCACCGGCACGAAAGACCGCCGCGGCACGGGCGATAAGCCGCGGCTGCGGGTTGTCGGGATGGATCTCTAGAAAGTCGGCCATGTGTGGGCGGGGCCTAGCGTGGCCCGACGCGGACGCTACCCGCGCAGTTCAGCAGAGGATGCGGACACAGCGGGCATTGCGGACGCCGCAGACATTCCAGAGGTGCGCCAGGAGCCATGGGATGCCCGCTCATGCTGCGTTGCGGGTCGCTGCGGACCACGCCTGCCGGCAGATGCCAGTGTCGGCACCAGCTTCTGCGCCAGATTCGACTCGGCTCCCGGACTGGATGGCGGACTGGCGCCCGAATTGGGACCACTGCCAGATGGGCGTGCAGCCCTCGGGCAACGGCGGCAGTCGCCCGAGCTCCAGCCAGGCGTTGTCCGGGCCGTGGTAGTCGGAGCCGGCGGAGGCCAGCAGCCGGCTTTCGGCAGCATGCCGGGCGAAGACAAAGGCGTCGTCGCGGCTGTGGCTGCCGGAGACCACCTCGATGCCGCGCCCGCCACACTCGCGGAACTCGCCAATGAACCGCAGCATCTTGCTGCGGGTGAAGCCGTAGCGCGCGGGATGGGCGATGACGGCATGGCCGCCGGCGGCACGAATCCAGCCCACGGCCTGATCGAGGCTGGTCCACTCCCCTGGCACATGGCCTGGCTTGCCCTTGACCAGAAACTGCTTGAACACGCCGCGCACGTCCGCCGCGGCGCCGCGCTGCACCAGAAAGCGCGCAAAGTGGGTGCGGCCCACCAGCTCGCCCCCGGCATGGGCGCGCGCGCCCTCCAGGGCGCCCTCATAGCCGGCCCGGGCCAGCCGCCGCCCGATTTCGACAGCGCGCCACTCGCGGTAGTCGCACAGCCCGCGCAGCCCCTGGCGCAGCACCTCGCAGCCCGGGTCTACATCCAGACCGACGATGTGCACCGTGCGCCCGCCCCAGGTCACCGAGACCTCGACCCCCGCGATGAGTGCGAGGCCCAATTCTGCGGCGGCCCGGGCGGCCTCGTCGATGCCGGCAAGGGTGTCGTGGTCCGTCAGCGCCAGCATCTCGACACCGGCGGCATGGGCGCGCGCCACCAGCTGCGCCGGCGGCAGCGTGCCGTCGGAGGCGGTGGAATGCGTGTGTAGATCTGGTGACATGACCATGGCGTGCATTCTACCCGATCCGCGACCCGGCGCCGAAACGGTTTGTAGGTTTTTTGCTGCGTTGGCCCGAGCGGGGCTGGTATAGTCGGCGGCCACTGGAATCCGGGCCCGCCCCCGGCATTGCCGACAGGCAGGCCGGCGGATCCTGGGGCGAACACCGCCGCCGGACGCAAGCATGAAATTCCTGATCGATTTCTTTCCCGTCATCCTGTTCTTCGTCGCCTACAAGCTCTACGGCATCTATGCAGCGACCGTGGTTGCCATTGCCGCCTCAGCGGCGCAGGTGGCCTGGTTCCGCCTGCGCCACAAGCGCACCGAGCGCATGCATCTGGTCACCCTGGGCCTGCTCACCGTCTTCGGCGGGCTGACGCTGGCCCTGCGCGATCCGATCTTCGTCATGTGGAAACCGACCCTGGTCAACTGGCTGTTCGGTGCCGCCTTTCTGGGCAGCCAGTTCATCGGTGAGCGAACCCTGGTGGAGCGCATGATGAGCCAGGCGGTGGATGTGCCACAGGGGATCTGGCGTCGGCTGAACCTGGCCTGGGCGGGCTTCTTCGCCTTCTCCGGCCTGGTCAATCTTTATGTCGTGTACTTCTGGAGCGGATTCTTCCAGGCGAAACAGGATCTGGTCGCCGCCACCGGCGCGCCGGAGGTGGACCTGTCCCAGTGCGCATCACTCTACACCGGCGCGGTGAAGACCCTGTGCGATACCGCCAGCGCCAGCGAGGCGGTCTGGGTCAACTTCAAGCTGTTCGGTATGATGGGGCTGACAGCACTGTTCGTCATCGCCCAGGCGTTCTACATCGCCCGGCATATCCGCAATGACGACGAGGCAGGCAAGGGCGGCCAGCCGGACCAGCCCCCACCGACCACCACCTGACGAAAATCTCAAGGAAGTGACCCCATGCTGTATGCCATCATGCCCCGCGACAATCCCGACAGCCTGGCCGCGCGGCGGGCAGCCCGTCCAGAGCACCTGAAACGGCTCCAGGCGCTACAGTCGGAAGGCCGACTGGTGCTCGCCGGGCCCCTGCCGGCCATCGATGCCGCCGACCCGGGCGAGGCCGGCTTCAGCGGCTCGCTCATCGTCGCCGAGTTCGACGACCTCGACGCCGCCCAGGCCTGGGCGGACGCGGACCCCTACCGTGCCGCCGGCGTGTATCAGTCGGTTGAGGTCAAACCCTTTCTGAAGGTGCTCCCGGCATGAGTCCGCACGCCTGAGATGCGCGCAAAATAAGCACGCAAACCGGAACGCGCGCACCCATGCCTATGCACCCGAACATCCGTTCAGCAACTCAACCCACCACAACAGGAAGACCCATGAAAACAGCACTGCCACTGTCGCTGATGCTCAGCGCCGCCCTGGTCGTCCTCCCCGCCTCCGCGCAGGAGACCATCGAGACCGATCAGACCCTGATCGGCACCATCAACGGCCAGCCCTACGCCCTGGACCTGTTCCGCATCTTCTTCGCCCAGCGCGCCCAGGGCGAGCAGATGAACAACCCGGCACTGCAGGAGCAGGCCTTCAACGAGTTCCTGAGCCTGGTCGTCGCCGCCCAGGAGGGCGAGAAGCGCAAGCTCGGCGACGAGCCCGACGTACAACAGGCACTGCAGCTGCAGCGCATGATGATCCTGTCGAATGCCGCCCTGCAGCAGATCGCCGACGAGAACCCGGCCAGCGAGGACGAACTGAAGGAGGCCTACGAGCGGTTCAAGGAACAGGCCAAGCGCACCGAATACAAGGCGCGCCATATCCTGGTGGACGAAAAGGCCAAGGCCGAGGACCTGATCGCCAAGCTGGACAAGTCGAAGGGCAAGGACTTCGAGTCCCTGGCCAAGGAGCACTCCCTCGGGCCCACCGCCGAGAAGGGTGGCGACCTCGGCTGGTTCGACGCGCGTCAGATGGTCAAACCCTTCTCCGATGCGGTCAGCGCCATGGAGCCAGGCAGCTGGACCGAGCAACCGGTGCAGACCCAATTCGGCTGGCACGTGATCCTGCTGGAAGAGACCCGCGCCGCCGAGCCGCCGTCGTTCGAAGAGGCCCGACCGACGCTGGAGGCCGCCGTCCGCCGCCAGAAGCTGACCGAGGCGCTGTCCTCGCTGCGCGAGCAGGCCAAGGTAGAGCTGAACGAGGACGTCGTGGTGCTGAAGAACGACGGCGCCGAGGCGACGCCTGACAAGGACTGATCGCCATGCGATCGTGGCGTTCGGCCGGGCAGCCGGCCGGGAGAATCGGTCAGGGAAACCGAACTCCCGGCTGGCGGCTTTCATCCTTTAGCCGCCCGCAAACTTCCCGGCCGCAACGCTGGAGATTGCCCCAGGGATCACACAGTTGCTGACCTCCTGGCCAGCAATAAGCACAGGCTACGAGAACGCTGAATGGGAATGGATCAGCGTTCTGCCTACAGATCGCAGACCTTAGTGATGGCGCGTCCGTTCAGCGGCTGCACCGGTCGCGCATTGGCTCCGACGATCTGCCCCAGGGCCCGCAAATCCGCTGCGTCCACCTCGAGCGGCGTATCCATCACATACCAGCGCACGCCCTCGGTGCAGGGCGGGCGCGTCAGCGACCCGACGTAGGTGTAGTAGTGCCGACGCGTCGGCAGCAGAAACAGGGGGTTCACCCCGACGTTGCGCCCGTGATAACGCTCTCCAGGGGCTGTCGGGGCATGCTCCAGGATGCGCTTGAGGATGCGGTTGGGCCGACGACCCGCTTCCAGCGGCACCGAGACCACGGCGATGTCGCCGCGATTGTTGGCGTGGATCAGTTGCAGTTCCCCATCGGCCACACCACCATCGATGCTGTGCTCGGCGGGTACATGAAAGCGCAGCTCGACCAGCTCGTAACTGAGCCCGTCCACCACCAGGAAACTGCTCCGGTCGTAGCCCAGGCGCAGGGCCTTGCCGTCGTTGGTGGCGTAGAGCGGACTGCTGCGATAGCGGAAACGCAACGGCACACAGGGCGCGGCGACTGCGTCCGCCTGCTGCAGGGCGACCGGCGACTGCGACCCACCGGTGCTGCAGGCAGCAAATTGCGGCGACAACTGTCCCCAGCGATCGGGGCCATTGTCCGGGCCGTAGCCCCAGTCGGCTGCCGTGGAGCCGACATCTACAACCGGCGGACGGGACCAGGCCGGTGCTGCCAGCAGCCCGACCACCAGACCAAGGGCCAACCCCGCGACCGGAGCACGGTGTGTTGGTCTGTCTCGATACCGCGGTACAGCCATGTCGCCTCCCGGCAGTGCCTGGCTTGGCTTGCTGGGCCCGACCTGCAGCCCCCGTGTATTGCAAGCATACCAGCCTTGGCGCCATCTAGCCTTCCCCGGACTCCGATCCGTTGCTGCCCCGGCGCAGGCCGCTGATCGGCACCACCTTGGCCGCCGGCGGCTGGTCAGTGTAGTAGGGCCGCTCACCGCCGCGACCCTCGGCATCGGCCAGTTCCTTCTCGCGGGCGGAGATCAGCGCAAAGCAATGGCGCACGTCTTCGATGGTGGTTGCTGACAGCGGGTGCTTCATGCCCGGCGGCGGGGTCACATCCCGGACGATAGCGGACAGGGTCTTGCGCATGGCGATGAGGATCTGTTGTTCGGTGGAGAGTTCTGACATCGGATAGGCCTGTCCTGGTTGAAGCCGCGGCGGGCGTTTATTCTGTCCGAAATCTGGGCACGACGCAGGGCATTCAACCTGGGCTCGGCATCCGACCGGACATCCGCCCCGGCACCGCCGCAACAGAGTGCCGGCGTCGACCTTGCCGGAGCTGTGCCCGTATTCGATCGATCAGTCGCCCGACAAGACCTGCCTTCCCGCATCCTGACCGCAACCGGGCCTCAGCCGCCCGTCATCGCCGCACGCGCTTACCGGAGCAGTTGCTCCAGTCCGTCCTCGTCCAGGATGCGCACGCCCAGGGCCTGGGCCTTGTCCAGTTTTGATCCGGCATCGCTGCCGGCGACCACGAAATCGGTCTTGCTCGAGACACTGCCGGTCACCTTGGCACCGAGGGCCTGGAGTTGCGCCTTGACCTGATCGCGGGGGCGGCTCAGCGTGCCGGTGATGACGACGGTCTGACCGGCCAGCGGCCGTGCCTCGGTATCGGCCGACGCAGATGGCGCCGGGCTGTCCCAGTGGATGCCCCCCAGGTCCGGGTCCAGCAGACGCTCGATGACCGCGCGGTTGTGCGGCTGGGCGAAGAACGAGGCCAGATGGGCCGCGACGATGGGCCCGATCCCCGGCACGCCGGCCTCGACGAGTTCCGCTTCGCTGGCAGACAGCAGCGGGGACAGATCGCCGAAATGACTGGCCAGGGCCGCCGCCGTGGTCTCGCCCACTTCGCGGATGCCGAGGGCATGAATGAAGCGCGCCAGGGTGGTGTGCCGACTGCGTTGCAGTGCGTCCAGCAGGTTCTGCGCCGATTTCCGGCCCATGCGCTCCAGGTCGGCCAAGGTGTTTAGATCCAGCCGGTACAGATCCGACGGATCGTGCACCAGGTCGCGCTCGACCAGTTGCTCCACCAGCTTGTCGCCCAACCCCTCGATATCCATGGCGCGACGGGAGGCGAAATGCTTGATGGCCTCCCGCCGCTGGGCCGCGCACACCAGCCCTCCGCTGCAGCGGGCCACGGCCTCGCCCTCGGCACGCACCACGTCCGAGCCGCACACCGGGCACTGCCGCGGCAACTGCACCGGCGCCGCCCCCGGGGGCCGTCGCTCCGGCAGCACCCGCACCACCTCGGGGATGACATCCCCGGCCCGGCGGACAAAGACCGTATCGCCCACGCGCACATCCTTGCGGGCCACCTCGTCCATGTTGTGCAGCGTGGCGTTGGACACGGTCACACCGCCGACGCTGACCGGCTCGAGCCGCGCCACCGGCGTCACCGCACCGGTTCGGCCCACCTGGAACTCCACCGCCTGCACCCGGGTGAGTTCCTCCTGCGCCGGAAACTTGTAGGCGATGGCCCAGCGCGGGGCGCGGGACACGAAACCCAGGCGCTCCTGCTGCTGCCGGCCATCCACCTTGAGCACGACGCCGTCGATGTCGTAGTCCAGCCCGTCGCGGCGCCGGCCCATGTCCCGGTGGTAGGCGATGCAGGCCTCGACCCCCACCAGGCGCCGCTGCTCCGGAGACACCGGCAGCCCCCAGGCGGCCAGGCGCCGCAGGCTGTCGGTGTGGCTGGCAAAGGCGTCCGTCTCGGCCAGCGCGGCATCGACCAGACCGATGCCGTAGCAGAACAGGCTCAGCCGACGCGACGCCGTGACCTTGGGGTCCAGTTGCCGCAGGCTGCCGGCGGCGGCGTTGCGCGGATTGGCAAAGACCTTGCCATCGCTGCGCCGGGCCTCGGCATTCACCGCCTCGAAACTGGCATGGCTCAGGAAGGCCTCGCCGCGCACATCGAGCAACTCCGGCGGGGCCTCGCCGTCCGCGGTGCGCAGGCGCAAGGGCACACAGCGGATGGTGCGCACCTGGGCGGTGACGTCCTCGCCGCGGTGGCCGTCACCGCGAGTGGCGGCCTGCACCAGGACGCCCTGTTCGTACACCATGCTGATGGCAAGGCCGTCGAGCTTGGGTTCGGCGGAGTAGACCACCTGCTCCAGCCCCAGGGACTCGCGCACGCGCCGGTCGAAGTCGCGCATCTCGTCCTCGTTCAGGGCATTGGCAAGCGACAGCATGGGCCGCCGGTGCGCCACCTCGGCAAAGGCGGACAGGGGCTCAGCACCCACGCGCTGGGTCGGAGAATCCGGAGTGCGCAGTTCGGGATGGGCCTGCTCCAGGGCCTGCAGTTCCCGAAACAGCCGGTCGTACTCGGCATCCGGAATCTCCGGATCGTCGAGCACATAGTAACGGTAGTTGTGATGCGTGAGCTCCCGGCGCAACGCCTCGGCGCGCCGGCTTGCGTCCGCTGGCGCGGTCATTCGACGCCGCGCGCGCCGCGCTGGGGATCGATGAGACCAAGCACCTGGCCGCGCAGGATGCGCATCCGCTCCACCGACAGGGGCGTGCGCCCGCGTTCTTCCAGTTCGCCGCCGAGTTCTTCCGCCAGTCGCCGCGCGGCCTGGACCATCTCATCGAACACCATCAGGTCACCCGGATCGCCGGAGAACTGCGCGAACAGGGCCAGCCCCGGGGTCTCGAAGTCTTCCATCACCTCCACCGGGAAGCTGCCCGGCTTGACCAGGTTGGCCATGCTGAACAGGGGTTCGTGGTCGCCGTCTTCGGACGCAAAGCGGTGGAAGATGTCCCAGTCACCCAGGGTCAGGCGACAGTGCGCCGCGGCCTCCAGGATGTCTTCGCCGGTGAAGGGCACGCCGGTGTTGACCACATGGATCTGGATCAGCAGTTCATTCGCCGCAGCGTCGGAATCGTCGATGTCGGGCTCGTCGGCCGCTGGCCCCGCACCGATCGGGCCGGTGGTGGGAGCCGCGCCGGCCAGGCTGCTGTCGGTCGTGGCTTCAGCCGATGCAAACGACGCCGCCGGAGGGGGCGCCGGCCGATCCGTGTCGTCCGGCGGCTCGCTCTCCCAGACGCCCAGGTTCGGCTCCATGCGCAGGTTGCCGGCGGTGCGGCCGCTCGCATCGGCGGACCCATGCATGGAACGGTCGCTGCTATCGGTGTCCCAGTCCTCCTCCCGGTCGTCGTCGCCGGCATCCAGCCAGGCCGCCCGCCTGCGCTCCCACAGGAACAGGCCCACCAGAAAGGCGACTCCGACGATGATCAGGATCAGGCGCAGTTGAGCGGCGTCCATCCAGGTCTTGCCCCCGGGTTCAAGTGTAACGACCGATCATCAGGTTTCGGCCCATGGTCGGTGACTGAGCATTGGGTCCTGAGTATACCAGCGCCGGCGCCGGTGGGTGGCAGGGCGCGGCCTCAGGAGACGGCCACCATCTGCGCCGCCGCATCCACATCCACCGACACCAGCCGCGACACCCCGGGCTCGTGCATGGTGACGCCGACCAGGTGGTCGGCGATCTCCATGGTGACCTTGTTGTGGGTGATGAAGATGAACTGCACCTGATCGGACATGGAGCGCACCAGCTCGCAGAATCGGCTGACATTGGCGTCGTCCAGCGGGGCATCCACCTCGTCCAGCATGCAGAACGGCGCCGGATTGAGCTGGAAGATGGCGAACACCAGGGCCACCGCGGTCAGGGCCTTTTCGCCGCCGGAAAGCAGGTGGATGCTGGAATTCCGCTTGCCCGGCGGCCGCGCCATGATGGCCACGCCCGTCTCCAGCAGGTCGTCGCCGGTGAGTTCCAGATAGGCGTGCCCGCCGCCGAACACCCGCGGAAACAATTGCTGGAGGCCGTGGTTGACGCGATCGAAGGTCTCCTTGAACCGGCTGCGGGTCTCCCGGTCGATCTTGCGGATGGCGGTCTCCAGGGTCTCCAGCGAGGTGCTGATGTCCGCATGCTGCTGGTCCAGGTAGCGCATGCGCTCGGACTGTTCGTTGAACTCGTCGATGGCCGCCAGATTGATGTTGCCCAGGCGCTGGATTCGGGCCCGCACCTGCTCCAGTTCCGCCTCCCAGGCATCCGCCGTGGCCGCCTCGCCCAGCGCCGATAGCAGATCCGCCGGCAGCGCCTCGCGCGCGGCCAGTTGCTCCTCCAGCGTGCGCCGACGCACCAGCAGTTCCTGGTGCTGCAGACGCTCGCCGTCCAGTGTGCCTTGCGCCTGCGCCACCTGCTGTTCCAGGCGCTGGCGCTGTTGCTCGCCGTCGCGCACGCGCCGATCCAGGTCTTCCATGCGGTTGCGCGCCGCGGTCAGCTCGGTCTCCACCTGCAGGCGCTGTTCCAGTTGCTCCTCCAGTTGCTCGTGCAGGTCGGCCATGGGCTGCGCCTCCTGCTCCAGCCCGTCGGTCAGCGCGGCGCGCCGTTCGCCGAGGGTGGCCATCTGGGCCTGGGCACGCTGCACGGCGGATGTGAGCGCCTCGCGGGCGGCCCGGCGCGTCTCGATGGCGAGCTCGAGTCGCTGCCGCTCGTCCCGCAGCCGGCCCTCATCCGCGCGGGCGGCGGTCACCTCGGCACGCAGCGTGTCACGCTCGGTGGCCAGGGCGTCACGGGCAGCGGTGAGGGACTCGGTCTCCTCCAGCGCCAGATGCAGCCGTTCACGGGCGGTCTCGATCTCATCCAGGGCCTCGGCCCGGGCCTCTGCCAGTTCGGCGAGCTCCGCGTCCAGGGTGCCGCGGCGTTCCGCCAGATGCTCCAGCCGAGAACGCCCGGCGCCCAGTTCCGCGTCCAGCGCGGCGCGCTCGCGACTGAGGCGGCCGACGGCCTGCAGCGCCTGCTCGCGGGCCTGTTCCAGGCCCTGCCGGCGCTCCGCCAGTTGCGCCTGCTGCGCCGACAGGTCGTCGATCACCTGCTCCAGTTCATCGCCGGCGGCCTGCAGCCGGCGCAATTCCTCCGCCCGACCGATACTGCCGCTGCGACCGGCGCCGTCCGCCGGCGAGCGTACCCAGTCGCGCCCCACCAGCACGCCGGCGCGGGTGACCAGCCGTTGCCCGGGGGCCAGCGTCGGGCGACGCGCCAGGGCTGCGGGCAGGTCCTCCACCACGCCGACGCCGCCCAGCAGGCTCTCCAGGGGCCAGGGACTGCGCACATGGGCCAGCAGCGCACCTTCGGGAAGCGGATCTGCGGGCGCATCCAGGAGCTGACCGGCAACCGGGGCAGCGAGCGGCGCCAGCAGCGTCAGCGGCCCGCAATCCAGCGCCTGGGCATGGGCGTCGAGTTCCGACACGCACAGCGCGGCGAGCCGGTCGTCCAGCACCGCCTCCACCGCCCGCTCCCAGCCGCCGTCCACCTGCAGGTCGTCCAGCAGCCGCGGCACGTCTTGCAGCCGGCGGCGCTCGATCCAGCCGGCGGCAGCATCGTCGCCCGCCTCCAGCGCCGCGTCCTGCAAGGCCTCCAGCGACGACTGTCGTCCGCGGCAGGTCTGCAGCTCGGTGCGGGCGGCATCCAGCCGTGCCGACAGCGCCTGGCCTTCGTCATCCTGAGCCCGCAGGGCCGCGCTCGCCTCGGCCTGGGCCTCGTCGGCGGCGGCCAGCTGCTCGTCCAGTCCTTCGGCGCGGTCCTCCAGGTCGCTGACCCGCGCTTGCAGGTCCGCGGTGTCCAGGCGTTCGCGCTCCTGGGCGAGGCGCGTCTCGCGCTGGGCGTCCTGGGTCAGGCGCTGCTCCAGGTTGTTGATGCGCCCGCGCTCCAGTTGCGCCCGCTGCGTCGGCTCGCCGATCTCCTGCTGCACCCGGTCCCAGCCGGACTGCCAGGCGTCCAGCCGGTCCTCGGCCTCGGCCAGCCGCTCGCCGGCCACCTCGAAGGCCTCCGTCGCCTGCTCCAGCAACGGCAGGTCGCGTTCCAGCTCGCCGTCCAGCTCGGTCAAGCGCAATTGATCGCGCTCGAGCAGGGCCTCGGCATCGTCCAGCTCGCGCCGCACCCGGTCCAGCTCAGCCTCCTGCCGCGCGCGGGTCTCGCGGGAGAACTGGATCGCCTGCTCCAGGCGCGCGATCTCGGAGCCCACGGCGTAGTAGCGCCCCTGCACGGCGTTGAAGCCGTCCGAGGCATCGGCAAAGGCGTCGCGATTGGCCTCGATCTCCGCCTCGATGCCCCGTTGCTCCGCCCGGCGGGCCTCCAGCGACACCGCCAGTTCGCCCAGCACCCGCTCGCGGGCGCCGATGTCCTGATCCAGATCGCGCCAGCGCAGGGCCGTGAGCTGATCCTCCAGGCGCCGCTCGTCGGCCTTCAGGGCGCGGTACTTCTCCGCCGTGGCGGCCTGGCGCTGCAGGTGCTGGAGCTGCTTGCCCACCTCCTCGCGCAGGTCGTCCAGCCGCTCCAGGTTCTCGCGCGTGTGGCGCATGCGATTTTCGGTCTCGCGCCGGCGCTCCTTGTACTTGGAGATGCCCGCGGCCTCCTCGATGAACAGCCGCAGCTCATCGGGCTTGGCCTCGATGAAGCGCGAGATCATGCCCTGCTCGATGATGGCGTAGCTGCGCGGGCCCAGACCGGTGCCGAGGAAGAGGTCCTGGATGTCGCGCCGACGACAGCGCGCGCCGTTCAGGAAATACTGCGACTGGCCATCGCGGGAGACCTGGCGCTTGACGGCAATCTGGTTGAAGGCCGCGAACTGGCCGCCGGCGGCGCCGTCGCTGTTGTCGAAGGTGAGCTCGATGCTGGCCATGCCCACCGGCTTGCGCCCGGTGCTGCCGTTGAAGATGACATCGGCCATGGACTCACCGCGCAGCATCTTCGCGGAACTCTCGCCCATGACCCAGCGCACGGCGTCGATGACGTTGGACTTGCCGCAGCCGTTGGGGCCGACCACGCCGGCCAGATTGCTCGGGAAGAGCACGGTGGTAGGGTCGACGAAGGATTTGAAGCCGGCGAGCTTGATCTTTTCCAGGCGCATCGACGAAAGATACTGAACGGGTTGAAACCACACAACCTGTAAATGCTTGCGCCAGCCGCCAGCCGCCAGCCGCCAGCCGCCAGCCGCCAGCCGCCAGCCGCTCAACAAAACCCTGTCGCTGCCGGCCGCGGCTTGATCAACCGCAGAGTCGCAGAGCGCGCAGAGCAGAAAACGCGGAGCAGAGCCACCAGCCGACAACCGCCGCGACCATCTCACGCCACCAACCAATGGTTGCGCAGGGCTGGCGGGCTGGGTACCGGCGATCGGGGGTCTCGATCGCAGGGATGCGATCGTGAAGCCTCCAGGGATGGATTCACGGCGTCCCCCGACTGCCGGTACCCAGCCCGCCAGCCCGTCTCCAGCAAAACGAAAGCCGCCAGCCGCCAGCCGCCAGCCGCCAGCCGCCAGCCGCCAGCCGCCAGCCGCTCAACAAAACCCTGCCGCTGCTGGCCGCGGCTTGATCAACCGCTGAGTCGCAGAGCGCGCAGAGCAGAAAACGCGGAGCAGAGCCACCAGCCGACAACCGCCGCGACCATCTCACGCCACC
>NZ_VWXX01000015.1 GCF_008632335.1 Thiohalocapsa marina | reverse complement strand
GTTGTGGCCTGTGGCGGATGCGCTTCGCTTATCCGCCCTACCGTGCATCCGTGTAGGTTATTTCTGAATCGTGCCTTAAGCGCCCTTGGGGAGACGCTGATTTTTGGCCAGGAGGCCAATAAATCAGCATTTCCTTAGTTGACGCCCTGCTCCAGCAGCGCCGCCAGACGCTTGGGCTCGACATACCCCGGCACCATCTCGCCGTTGTCCAGCACGATGGCCGGCGTGCCGCGGATGCCCATGAGTTCGCCCAGTTCCATGTGCTGCTGCACCGGGTTGCGGCAGGCCTTGCTGTTGACCTCGGCGCCGGACTTGGCGCGGGTCATCGCCGCCTGGCGATCATCGGCACACCACACCGCCACGGCCTTGTCGTAAGACGGCGAACCGACCCCGCTGCGGGGATAGAACAGATAGCGCACGCTGATGCCTGCCTCCTCGTAGCCTGCCATCTGCTCATGCAGCTTGCGGCAGTAGCCGCAGTCGATGTCGGTGAACACCGTGATACTGTGGCGCTCGTCGGGGGCCTTGAACACCACCATGTTCTCCTGGCCGATCCCGTCGATGGCGCGCAGGCGGGCCTTGCCGCGAGCCGTCTCGGTGATGTTCTCGCGGGACTCCAGATCGACGATGGCGCCGTCGATGAGGTAGCGGCCGTCCTCGGTGACGAACATGACCTGGGGGCCGATCTCCACCTGGTAGAGCCCATCGATCTGCGTCGGCTGCACGCTGGTGGGGGTGTATTCCGGCAGCACCTTGGCCAGGGACGCGCGGATGGTGGCCGCCTCGTCGGCCACGGCGACGGTTCCCGCCAGGGCCAGCACGGCCAGGGCGCCGTAGGCGAAGGAGGTCAGCATTCTGGGTGTTCGCATGCGATAGTTCCTGCTTGAAGCATCAGTCTTTGATTGAACGGGGGTCTGAGGGATTGGACGCTGACGATCAGTCTCTGAAATTGGTGAATTGCAGCGGCAGTTCCCAGTCGGTCTCCTTGAGCTGCGCGATGGCCTGCTGGAGATCATCGCGCTTCTTGCCCGTGACCCGCAGCTGGTCGCCCTGTACCTGCGCCTGGACCTTGAGCTTGGCGGCCTTGAGCGCCTTGACCATGCGCTTGGCGGTGTCGCTGTCCAGCCCCTGCTTGAGGCCGATGCGCTGGCGCGCGGCGTTCAGGCTAGTGACCGGCTCTTCGACATCCAGCGCCGACAGGTCCACCTTTCTCTTGACCAGTTTTTGCCGCAGAATATCCAGCATCTGCTGCAACTGGAACTCCTGTTCCGCAACCATGCGGATGGCACCGTCGGACAATTCGAAACTGGCTTCCACTCCCTTGAAGTCGAACCGGATCCCGATCTCCCGATTGGCCTGATCCACTGCATTACGGACTTCCTGCATGTCGCACTCGGACACGACATCGAACGACGGCATCGGCACGCCTCCTGATGAAACTCCACTGATCTGGTTGGGTACGATAGAGTATTGGTGGCGAAAGTTCCACCAAACCCGCCTTTCCCGGAGCCTGCGTTGAAGCGAACCACCCTCTACGGACCGATCGGACTATTGGCCCTTTTGCTGGCGGGCTGCGGCAGCGCGCCAGTGCGCGAGACCCCGGATCTCGCCGCGGACATCTCCCATCTGCCCCAGACCAGGCTCCAGGGCGCACGCCTGGAGCATGCCCGCGCCGTGGCCATGGGCACCGCGCGCAGCAAGGGCTGGGACATCCGCGCGACGCGCCCGGACCAGCTCGTGCTCGAGCGGCGCCTGGCGGCGGATTCGTCCAGGATGCGTGCGTCGGACCCGGCGGCTCGGCTGACTCCGCCCAAGGTCTCCGTGCTGGCGGATTTCGTCGAGGGCGCAGGGGGCACCACGGTGGCGCTGCAGGCCTTCATGGTGACCAATCCCGCCACCGAGCAGGAACAGCGCGTCGATGCCACCGCGGATTTCGAGAGCGAGCTGCTCATCTCCCTGAGCGCGCTGCAATCCGCCTGGATGGAGAGTCGCCCCAAGGTCACCTCGGTGGTCCCGGTGCCAACGAAACAGGACCTGGCACAGCAGGACGCAGCCCGCGTCGGCAGCCCGCTGCAGGACGCAGCGCCGTCCGGCGACGAGGTGACAGCGGCCTGGGTGGGGCCCATTCCGACGGAGACCCGAGTGAGCGCGGTCGGTGATCGGGCAGACAGCCGTGGCGGAGATGCCGTCGGTATCGATGCCAACGTGCCGATGGCCACCGGAGCGCGCGCGGGCGACGGCACCATGACGGACTGGCCCGACCGGCGGACCGACGCCATCGGCCGCAACGACATGCTGGTGCTGGACAGCAGCGCGCGCAAGGGGCTCTGGGCCTATTACGCCGAAGACTACGCCCGCCTGCGAGGCTGCAGGCTGGGGGACCGCGGGGCCATGCTGCTGCAGGAACGCCGGGGCTTCGAGCTGCACGAGGTGGATTGCCTGGGCGGTGCCAACATGCTGCTCAAATGCCAGGGCGGCATCTGCGAGCCCATGCGATGAGCGACGCCCGCCACGGCCCGGGGGTGCGCCCACGGGCCGCGTCGATACGCCCGCCGGGGTCCATGCCCATGTTCCTGGCCAAATTCCTGCCAGCACCTCTGCGGATGTGGCTGCTGATCTGGCTGACGCTTTCTCCCCTGGCCGGGCTGCCGGTCCGGGCGGCAACGCAGTGGCCGGACCAGGCACCGGCCTGGGGCCCGCGCATCTTCCTCAGCGGTGCCACTGTGGCGCGCGCCAAGGGGCTAGCGCTGGACGCCGCGCTGAGCAAGCGCTGGCACGTGGCGGACAGCGGCCGAGACCATGTGGTCTTCGAGACGCCGCTGGACGAGCCCGCCGCCATCGGCCCGCTGGGGCTCGAGCCGCCGGATCAGACCCTGTTGCGCATTCGCACGGACTTCGAGCAGACGGTCACCGGTGTTCAGGTGTCGCTGCAGGCGGTCGAGATCTGGTACGCCGGCTCGTACGACGAATGGTCCGCGGACGTGACCCGTCCCTACCACCGCAACCTGTCCAACGCGCTGGCCTCGCTGCAGCGCCAGTGGCAGGAGCTTGACGGATCGGCGGCCGCCGGGTCCGCCCCGTGGCCGCCGATGCCCTCGGGCCTGAAGCCGTCTCTGCACCCATCGGCCCACCCGGGCCCGGACGACGCAGAGGCGTTCGACGCCCCGGTGGGCATCTGGGCCTATCATGCGGAGCGTCATGCCGCGGCCCAGGGCTGCCGGGTGGATGACCGCGGCGCTGTGCTGCTGTCCGGAGACGCCGACAGCGAACTGCATCGGGTACACTGCGCCCGTGGTGCGCTGATGGTGCGCTGCAACCGCCTGGAATGCACCATTGCCCGATAGGCAAATGCTGATTTATTCAGCATTTCTCGAGCGATTCGGAAACCGTGTTTTCCCATCGCATGCTGATTTTTGGTCTGAACTGGATCAGGAGGGCCAATCACTCAGCGTTTCCATAGTGTTTCCGGTATTCAACGATGTACTGCGATCTCAAGACCAGTGTCGCGCGCCAGCGCCTCGCCCTGTTCAACATGCTGGTGGAACCCATGGCGTTCGTAGCCCGGCGCTGCGCCGAGGCCTGGCCCGAGCGCGACCGGCTGGACGCGATCCTGCTGGAAGGCCTGCGCACCATCCCGCACAGCCGCTACCTGTATGCCCTGGATACCGATGCCGTGCAGGTGAGCTCCAATGCCGCTGCCGAAGGCCTCATTGGCGGCGACTTCGGCCGGGACCGGTCGCAACGTCCGTACATGCGCGAACCCGTGCCGGAGCATGGCCTGCTGCTGTCCGAGGCCTACATCAGCCTGCGGGTCAAGCGTCCGTCCCTGACCGCAGTGCAGCGGATCGAACGCAACGGCATGCCCATCGGCTTCCTCGGTGCCGATTTCGACCTGCGCAACCTGCCGCTGACCCGCGAGGTCTATCGCGAGCCGAACCGCTGGCGCCAACTCAAGGGCGACCCGGCCATCCGCGGCTCGCTGTTCGATCAGCAGCGGGTCGAAAGTCTGCTGGACCGCAATATCGGCGAGGTGCTGTCGGTGCTGGAAGAACTGGTGATCGCAAGCGGCGTGTTCCACTGCAAGATCCATTTCTCCAGCAGTCGCGCCACCATCTGGCTGATGGACGATCCGTTCCGCTACCGCCTGCTGGGCTACGAGGCCCTGGCGGACCCGGATGTCTGCCTGGTCTACCCGCACCACGACTATCCGGCGGATGCCGCCATCCCGGCAGCGCAGATCCGGCCCATCCTCGACGGCTTTCGCCGCCTGCGCTACGCCGACGAGGTCATCTATCTTCGTTCCGGCTCGTTGAACATCTTCAACGGCATGATCAGCCTGAACTTCTCCTGCGACGGCTCGCACTACCTGCCGCACGACGAGTTCCTGAATCCCGACTCACCCTTCTGGCAGAGCGTTGGTTAGGGATACGCTGATTTTTGGCCTGAATCGGATCAGAGAGGCCAAGCAATCAGTGTCTTCTTGGGCACATGCGCAATGTCATTGGTGACGACAACGTCTCCGGCGATGATGCAACCATGAACAAGTCCACATTCCCCCGGATCCGACCCAAACTCCTGCTGGTGCTGCCCCTGGTGGCAGTCATCGGCGCCTGTAGCGACAGCGACGATGCACCCCAGGCCGGCGGCCAGCGCCTGATGGAGATCGCCGAGCGCGGCGATGTCTCGGCACTGGACGCCCTGCTGCGGCGCAACAGCAACGCCGACGTCCGCGACAGTTGCGACTGGACACCGCTGATGAAGGCGGCCCAGAACGGCCATCTGCAGACCGTTCAACGCCTGCTGGAGGCCGGCGCTGACGTCGACGCCGCCGACAAGGGCGGCTACACCAGCCTGCTGCTGGCCGCCTCCAACAATCACACCGCAGTGGTTGACCTGCTGCTGGACAAGGGCGCCATGATCGACGCCCAGGAGCGCACCCAGGGCTACACGGCACTGATCTGGGCCGCCCATCGGGGGCACCGGGAGACCGTCGATCTGCTGTTGAGCCGGGGCGCGGACGCCACCCTGCCCGATCTCGAAGGTAAGACCGCCGAACAGCATCTGCTCGCTCACACGCCCTGACTGGTTCCGCCACCGGCTGAGCAATGCCCGGCCTGTTGCCCGCAGAAGCCCGCCTCCCCCGCGGGCTTTTGTCCGCCTGCCACAGCCCCAATCTCCCGCCGACAAGACGAAGACCGACGATCATCCGTCGGCCATATTGCGAGCGGGGACAGCAGCGCATGACCAGACGCGAACGAATCGAGCAGGCCCTGACAGCAGGTCTGGCGCCCATGCAGGTCGAGGTGACGGACGAAAGCCACATGCACAACGTGCCGCCGGGGGCCGAGTCGCATTTCAAGGTGCTCGTGGTCAGCCCTGCCTTTGCCGGCGAGCGCCTGCTGGGTCGCCATAGACGGGTCAACGGACTGCTCGCCGACGAATTCGCCGGCGGCATGCACGCCCTCGCCATCCATGCCTGGACACCCGAGGAATGGTTCGAGAAGGGTGGCGGCGCCGCCCCGAACTCGCCAGAATGCCTGGGCGGCGGCCGATCCTCCGACAGCCCGGCCTGAGCCCCGGCAGTCGCATCCGTACCCTTCGGGTACAATAATACCCAGCGACCATCAAGCCCCGGCCAACCCCAGGGCGGGCCGGGCGTCCGCGATCGGGGGCGCCGCATCATGGGCGACCCGCAACCGGGAGCGACTTCCTTGGACTACCTGAAGGCCTATCTCGACTACGCGATTCTCGGCGTACTCGGCGCCATGAGCTTCGTCATGGTCTTTTACGTCATCGAGCGTTTTCTGTACCTGGGCCACGTGGATCCGGCCAGCTTCCGCAGCGGCCACGAACTCGACATCGCCCTGACGCGCCACCTGACCATCATCGCCACCATCGGCGCCAATGCCCCCTATGTGGGGCTGCTTGGCACCGTGCTCGGCATCCTGATCACCTTTCATGACATCGGCCAGAGCGGCAGCATCGAGACCGGCAGCGTCATGCTCGGGCTGGCGCTGGCGCTGAAGGCCACGGCACTCGGCCTGCTGGTGGCGATCCCGTCATTGATCTTCTACAACGCCCTTCTCCGGCGCGTTGAGGTACTGACCGCGCACTGGCGCGCCGCGCGGGAGATCGCCACGGAGGGACCGCAAGCGACCGCGGAGCCGCGCCGATGAAACGGATGGACACCATCAATGTCATCCCGTTCATCGACATCATGCTGGTGCTGCTGGCCATTGTGCTGGCCACGGCGACCTTCATTGCGGAGGGCAAACTGGAGATCGCGCTGCCGGAGGCCAGGGAACAATCGGCCATGGTGGAACGGGACCCGTCTGAGATTGCCGTCGATCGGGACGGCGGCCTCTATTTCGACGCCCTGCCCGTCAGCCTGGACACCCTGTCCGCACGGCTGAACACCCTGGCAACGGATACCCCCATCCGGCTGCGGGTCGATGCCGGCGCGGAATTCGGTCGCTTCGTCACCGTCGTCGACCTGTTGAAGGCCCGTGGCTTGCAGCGGGTTAGCATCATCACGCAATCGCCGTGACCGACGCCCCCCGGGACACCAGCCGACACCCTTGCCGCCTGTGCACACCGCTGGCCTTCCTGTTGTCCGCCCTGCTGCACGCACTCATTCTCGGGCTGGTGCTCTGGCTGGCCATGGCGCCCCCGGACGGCGCCGGCGGTGGCGAGCACGTGGTTCCCGTCTCTCTGGCGATGTTTGGCGACATCGCCCCGGACGAAGCCCCCGGCGCCGCCCCGGCGACGTCTGTCGCCCCGCCACCGGAGCCGGAGCCGGCGCCGGAACCGACACCGGAGCCAGCACCCATGCAGGAGCCAAGGCTACAACAGGAGCCGGAGCCGACACGGGAGCCGGAACCTGAGCCCCAAACCGAGCCCGAGCCTCAACCCGAGCCCGAGCCTCAACCCGAGCCTGAGCCCAAGCCTGAGCCCAAGCCCGAGCCCGAGCCCGAGCCCGAGCCCGAGCCCGAGCCAGAACCGACACCGGAAACGCCACAAGAATCAGCCCGGGAGCCGCTGCCGGAGCCCGCTCCGAAACCCCGGCCAGCGCCCAGCCCACAGCCTGACCCGACACCGGCAGCAAAAGTCGCCAAGCCGCCCAGCCCGCCGCCGCGCCGAGCGGAACCGCCACCCCGCAACACCAGGCCCCCGACGCCCGCAGTGCCGGATCGCCAGGCCACAGCGAGGCGCCCAGGCGGGACATCCGCCCGAGGCGGGGGGCCGGAACCGGCGTTGTCGGCCGCAGCCCGGCACGAGCGTGAGAACGATTATCTTCAAGCCCTGCAACGGGCCCTGTCCAAACGGCGCTACTATCCGGCCTCGGCGCAGCGTCGGGGTCTGGAGGGTACGGTGCGCGTGCAGTTCACCATTGCCGCGGACGGCAGCTTCGGCTCCATCCGGGTGGTGGGCAGCTCGGGCTCCTCCCAGCTGGACAAGGCGGCGCTGACCACGGTCAAGCGCCTGGCCCGCTTCGACCCGATACCAACGGCCATCGGCCGCCGCAACTGGACCGTGGTTGCACCGATCGTCTACAAACTGAGATGAATCCGCAACGCCGGGCCGGCATATAACAGCACCAACAGCGCCGAATCCCAGTATATTAGGCAGTACTGATCTGCAACGACGCGCATCACCACATTCGCGAGGACAACGACATGGCCGCACCCGACCTGGCGCCCATCCGCGCCCTTCAGCAGGAGCTGAACGCACATCCCCTCTATGACGAGATCCGGGATCTGAACGACCTGCGGATCTTCATGCAGCATCATGTGTTCTCGGTGTGGGATTTCATGTCGCTGATCAAGCACCTGCAGCAGGTGGTGGCCCCGACCACGACGCCCTGGATGCCCCGCGGCGACGCGGAGGTGCGTTACTTCATCAATCAGCTGGTGCTGGAGGAAGAATCCGACCGCATCGAGACCGACACCGGAACCCTCTACAGCAGCCACTTCGAGTATTACTGCCAGGCCATGAACGAGGTCGGCGCCGACGGTGAACGGCCGTTGCAGTTCCTTGCCGCAGTGCGCGAGCAAGGACTGGACGCGGCGCTGTACTCGGACCTGGTGCCGCTGCCGTCACGCTACTTCACCGAGACCACCTTCTGTTTCATCCGCGAGGACAAGCCCCACGCCGCCGCCGCGGCGCTGGCGGTGGGACGGGAGCGGGTGATCCCGGACATGTTCCGGCGTCTGATCGACGGCATGGGCATCACGCCGCAGCAGGCGCCTGCATTCCACACCTACCTGAACCGGCACATCCATCTTGACGAGGACTTTCATGGTCCCCTGTCGCTGAAATTGCTGGACAGCCTCTGTGGCGATGACAGCAAGCGACTGGAAGAGGCCGCCACGGCGGCAGAAGAGGCGGTCTGCGCCCGCCTGCGCCTGTGGGACGGCGTGCTCGAGGCCGTGCGCGCGAATCGCGCCGGCTGAGGCCCGCGGCCTGACCCCGGGGCGGGAAACCCCCGCTTCTACCGGGGTAGAAAGCCGCCGGCCGCAGACCCATGTCCGATCGCGAAGCGATCATGCTCCTGCCGGAGCAGATGCCCGGCAACGTCCATTACAACCGAGGTGACGACATGGCCATCAGTGTTCCCGTCGACGGCGACGGCTTTCTGCTGAATCGAGACGACTGGAGTGAAGACCTGGCGCGCGAACTGGCGCAATCCGATGATTTCGAGATGACCGATCAGGTGATGCAGTTCATCCGCGAGGCCCGCGAAATGTATGACAACGACGGCGTTGTGCCCCCGATCCGCATCTTCGCCAAGAAGCAGAAGGTGAGCACCAAGCAGTTGTACGACATCTTCAAGAAGGGACCGATGAAGCTCATCTGCAAATGGGGCGGCCTGCCGAAGCCCACCGGTTGCGTCTGACCCCGGCGTCCCCTGACAGACAGAAGCGAAGCGCCGACAGCCAAGCCGCTCGAACTACCGCCTGGAAACCGGCGGTCACGGATCCTACCTGTAGACTGACTAACGATGATCACGACAGGCTGACGACATGCCCGAAATGGATATCCTGTGCGAACACAAGCCATCACCAGCTAAGCTGGACGTGCTCGGCGTCGAGGACTGGCCGGTCTGGAAAAAGGAACCTTCGCGCTTTCCCTGGACCTATGGCGCGCGCGAGACCTGCTATATCGTGCGCGGCCGCTTCACGGTGACCCCGGACGGCGGGCAGCCGCACAGCTTTGCCCGCGGTGACCTGATCACCTTCCCGGCCGGCATGTCCTGCACCTGGGACATCACCGAGGCGGTGGAGAAGCACTACACCCTGGATTAAGGAAGGCTCCAAGCCGCAGGCACCGGCCCGGAAGCCCGGGGCCGGCAGCCCATCAGTTCATGCTGCCGCGCTGATAGCCGAGCAGGTCCAGGGACACGAACTGAAAGCCAAGTCCGCGCAGCTCCGCCACGATTGCATCCGCCTCCGCCAGCAGACGCCGGCGCTCGTCAGCCGCGACCTCGATACGGGCCACCTGCGCGTCATGGCAGCGCACCCGCACCCAGGTATAGCCACGGGCCGTCAGCAGTCGCTCCGCCTCCTCGATGCGCTGCAGGCACTCCATGGATACCCGCTGGTTCGGGCGCAGACGGCTCAGCAGGCACACATTGTGCGGCTTTCGCCAGGTGGACAATCCCCGGGAGCGGGATAGCGCACGGATGGCCTCCTTGTCCAGCCCGCAGCGAATGAACGGGATCTCCACGCCGAGCTCGCTGACGGCGCTCAGGGATGGCCGGGCGTCCTCTGCGTCGTCCATGCTGCTGGCGTCCAGCAACACCGGGAAACCCAGGGCCTCGGCCTGCTCCCGCAGCAGGCCATACATGACCCGCTTGCACAAGTAGCACCGATCCGGCGGATTCATCTCCAGCCCCGCAGGCATGGCCATCTCTACCAGCTCGTGTCGGACGCCGATGCGGTCCGCAAGCGCCACCGCCTCGCCGATCTCCTGCCGCACCATGTACGGGGTGACCGCGGTCAGCGCGACCACCCGCTCGGCACCGACGACATCGCGGGCGATCGACAACAGCAGGGTGCTGTCGGCACCGCCGGAGAAGGCAACCGCCAGGGTCTTGTGGCGACTGAGCTGATCGCCCATGCACGCAAGGCGCGGATCCGAATCCATCTTCTCTCCTCTGTTTGTACTTCTTGCCAACGACCATCGGGTTTCGGCCACCGCCTGAGCCTGTGCCTCACCCTGCTGCTAGACAGGCCCAACGCATCGCCCGAGGAGGAAGTATACGAGAATTACACTCGGCGCTCTTGAGCGGAGGCGGTGCATAATGCCTGATTTCGGATGTCGGATCCCGGATGTCGGATCCCGGATGTCGGATCCCGGATGCCGGATCCCGGATTTCGGCGGAAAGATTGGCAGCAGCCCCGCGACGGGCGACAATGCTAGCGGCCGGCAGCCGATCTGGACGCCGGCTGTCACATCATCGATCGGGCCCTGTCGCCATGCCGGACCCGAGCCACGACGCCCCGGCCCGGGCCGGAGGTGTCCTTGAGGAGAAACCAAGCGATGCGTTGCAAATTCCTTTCGATGCTCTTCCTGCCGGTACTGCTGCTGTCATCGGCCGCCTTTGCGCAGGGCATTTCCATTTCCGATACCGTGTTGAAGATGCCGTTGGCGGACGACGTCAGCATGGACGACGCCGTGGACTCCATGAAGCTCCGCGCCAACAGCCTCAACTTCAAGCTGGTCGCCCACCTGCCCCTGTACAAGGAGCTGGAGTCCATGGGCATCGACACCGGCCGCATCGAGATCTTCCAGTTCTGCGACGCGCGCATCGCCCACGAGATGGTCCAGTTCAACCCGGACTTCTCCGCCTACCTGCCCTGCCGGATCACGCTGCTGGAGGATGCGGACGGCCAGGCCTGGCTGGTGACGCTGGATCTGGGCAAGGTCATCCCGAGCGCAAACCTGAACCCCGAACTGCTGCAGAAGGCCCAGAACGTAAAAGAGACCATCGAGTCCATCCTGCAGGCCGGTGCCAACGGCGAATTGTAGCGAACTCCTACTCCATGCTGCCCGCGGCCCCGGCGACCGCCACGTCGTCGGGGCCTGGGCCTCGACACGACCGCTTCCGATGAAACCTGCATGACCGAGCCAGCACTCCGCCATCACCCGACCGAACTCAAGCTGCATGAGAAATCGCGCGTGCTGTCCATCCAGTTCGAGGACGGCGCCCGATTCGATCTGCCCTGCGAATACCTGCGCGTGTTCTCCAACGCGGCGGAGGTGCGTTCGTCACCGGTGCCGGTGACCGGGAAGGAACAGGTGACCATCCGCTCCATCGAGCCACAGGGCCAATACGCGGTGCGGCTGGTGTTCGACGATGGCCACGACACGGGCATCTATTCCTGGGACACCCTGTACGAACTCGGGCTCCACCAGGAACGCCAGTGGGCGGCGTATCTGGAGCGGCTAGCGGCCCTTGGTGTGCAACGCCGGGAACCCGACGCGGGAGAAAAGCGGCTTACCCTGCTGTACTTTGCCTGGCTGGCAAAGAAGATGCGCAAGGAATCCGAACAGGTGATCGCCCCGGCCAGCGTCACCGACGTGGCCAGCCTGCTGCAGTGGCTGGGTCAGTACAAGCGCGGCGCGACGCCGTTGTTCCAGCCTGAGCGTCTACGCATCACAGTGAACAAGCAGTTCACCGAAGCTTTCACCAGACTCCAGGACGGCGACGAGGTGGCGCTGGTGCCCAGTTCGCCGTCGCCGCCGCCGACCCCGGACCTGATCTGATCCGACCTGACTGGGCGCCGGGGGCGACCCCGGCACCCGTTGGCCAGGAGACCGATCAATCAGCGTCTCCATCAGTCGAATTCCGTCACCTGAAAGGCGTAGAAATCCCCAAGGCCCTGCTTGCGCACCCACTGCAGGTAGGCGTGGAACTGCTCGGTCATCTCTGCCGTGGGCAAGGACACCTCGGCGCTCAGATGGGGCGACTCATGCACCTCGCCGCGCTGCAGGGACTCGAACGCCGCCAACCGGCTCAGACCGTTCTGCTTGGTCCAGGCCAGATATTCTGCAAACTGTTCCGCCATCGCATCGGTGGGGAAGGCGTGCGTCTGCGGATCGATCCGAGCCACCTCAGTGGTCTGTTGCTGCCGCGTGGATTCCGTCGCCGTATTCAGGCTCGCGGCCTGGTTCACCGCCGCATCGGACGCCGTGGTCATCAGCAGGCTGAAACCACCGGCGATCAGGGTAGGAAACATCATGACAAGGGTACTCCCGATAAGCTTGGACTATTGGGGTATATATTAGTCGATGCTTATCAAGTAACCATGCCAGAAAGGGGCGAATATGCAACAGTGTGCATCCAGAATGTATCAGGGTTCGATACAATCTTCTCCGGAAATTCCCTCAGAGCATCCGCGGAGACTAGCCAATCAGCTCCCCCGCGCCGTAACGCGCGGACCGGGCTCTGGTGCGCCAGAGCGCAGCCACTGGCGCAGACGGTTGGAATCCCCGACCGGGGTCAGCTTTCCCTGGGCGTTCAACAACACGATATACAGTCGGCGCTCCGCCACCACCGCCTGCATCAGCAGACAACGGCCGGCCTCGTTGATGTAACCGGTCTTGCTCAGTTCCACGCGCCAGTCGGCGTTGCGCACCAGGGGATTGGTATTGCGATACTGCAGGGACCCGCGGTCGCCGTAGGGATGCGCGGTGAACGCCTCACTCGACGTGATCTCCCGGATCAGCGGATACTGCGAGGCAGCGTGCAGCATCCGGACCAGATCTTCCGCCGTGGCCTCGTTGCCGGCGTCGAGACCGGATGCATCCGCAAAGCGGCTGTTCACCATGCCCAGGGCCTGCGCCTTGGCGTTCATCGCCTCGACGAAGCGCGGCGTGCCGTCCGCGAAGGTGGTCCGCCCGATGGCCGCCGCGGCCCGGTTGTCCGACGACATCAGCGCAACCCGCAGCAGATCTCGCCGCGACAGGGTGGCCTCGCCGATGCGCAGCCGCGACCGGCTCCAGCGCAGACGATCGCGATCCTGTTCGCTAATGGTGACCGGATCGTCCAGCGGCACATCCGCATCCAGCAGCACCATGGCGGTCATCAGCTTGGTGATGGAGGCGATGGGACGCACCTCGGTGGGATTGCGCTCGTACAGGCGGTTGCCGTGGTGGTCGATGATCAGCGCCGCCCCGGAACGGATGTCAGGCCCGGCCGCAGCCGGCGCCACAGTGCTCCACAGGGCGCTCAAGCCAAGCAGGAAAATGACGAATCGGCGTGTGTCAATGATGGAAGACATCTCAGAATGTCTCGCTACAGCTATGAACCAACGACTGATCTTCCGTTAGTATTGCACAAGATATGTCGTTCGTCCTGACGTCGCCAGCTTCTGCATCCGCCATCCATGGACCCCGCCGCCCTCGCCCTGCTGCTGTTTGCCATTGCGCTGCTGGCGGGCCTGGTGGACGCCATCGCCGGCGGCGGCGGCCTGATCACCCTGCCGGCGCTGCTCTGGGCCGGCCTGGGACCCGTAGAGGCCCTGGCCACCAACAAGGCCCAGGGATTCTTCGGCACACTGGCATCCACCGCCCACTTCCTGCGCGCGGGCAGCATCGAGCTGCGCCGATCCATAACCGCCGTGATCTGCACCTTCCTTGGTGCCGCCGCCGGCGCCATCGCGGTGCAGTTCGTCGCCAGCGACCTCCTTGCCGGCCTGATCCCGCTGCTGCTGATCGGCTTCGGGCTCTATTTCCTGCTCTCGCCCCGGGTCTCGGATCTGGACTCGCACCGGCGCATCGGCGACACGGCCTTCGCCCTGACGGTGGGAACGGTGGTGGGATTCTACGACGGCTTCTTCGGGCCGGGTACCGGCACCTTTTTCGCCATGGGCTACATCGCCCTGCTGGGCCATGGCCTGCGCCGGGCAACCGCCCACGCCAAGCTGCTCAACCTGACCAGCAACAGCGCCGCCATCCTGCTGTTCAGCGCCGGCGGACAGGTGGTCTGGAGCCTCGGCTTGCCCATGGTCGCGGGCCAGCTTGTCGGCGGCTGGATCGGCGCACACCTGGTCAATCGCCATGGCGCGCGCCTGGTCCGGCCCATCCTGGTGGCCGTGTCCCTGGCGGTGTCGGTCAAGCTGCTGCTGAACTGAGCGGGGCGCGGCCCCGTCGTCGGCGTCAGGCCACGCTCTGGTAGTAGAGGTTCTGCGGGTGACGGGCCTCAGCAAAGAAGTACCAACGTTCCGCCAGCAGACCCAGGTACTGCGCGACAAAGGCGATGATGGGCAGTGTCGCCGATTGCGTCACATAGGCCAGCGCGATCAGCAGGATCGGCACCGGAAACACCAGCACCAGGAACGCCAGCCGCACCAGACGCAGGAATTCCGGGCTCTTGTGATGGAAGAACTCCCGCGTGTTGAAGGAACTCCCGGTGAAGCCCTGGGATTTCTGCTCGATGGTGCGATGCCGCACCCCGATGGCGGTCTGCAGGTTGCTCTTGTGCCGCAGCCCGACGTTGCGCACCAGTGTCGCGCCCCGGGTCGCGAGACCGAGCAGCGTCAGGATCACAGCCCAGGTGCCGTAGAAGCCCACCAGATGGTTGCCGATATAGGCCGAATAGGCCGCCGCCAGCATGAAGCCCGAGCCTGCGCCCAGAAAGATGAAATTGCCCACCGTATAGGGCGAATGCCACTCCTCCAGGAACTTCACGCTGGCATAGATCATCGCGGTGCAGACATAGAGTGCAAAGGCCACCAGGGTACCCACGGCGCCGATGACGAAGGTGGCATCGATGGCCAGCATGTCATCGCCCAGCACGACGAACGGATCGGTCCATTCCAGCCAGTGGAACAGGCCGTAGAAGAACACCACCGCCATCATCATCGGCAGGACGATGACCTCCCGCGACAGCCAGGACGTGCGCCACCGGGTGGCCGCCCGCCAGGCCCGCTCCGGCCGCCCCAGGTGGAAGAACGACGCCCCCAGACCGGCAATGAGCAGGCCGAGCGCCAGGGCGCTGCCGACGGCATAGAACACGTCCGTCTGCGGCTCGATGAGCCGGATGCTGGCGTAGAGCTGACCGGTGAAGAGCGCCAGGAACAGGCCCTGGGCAGCACCGATGAGCGTGGTGAGAAAGATCACGGAGAAGGCGGGATGCATGGGTCGAGTCTCTGCTAGCTGGGTTCTGAGGTCACTTCCGAGGTCACAGGGCCGTTCTGGAAACCCGGTCGGTTACCAGGTGACATCGTCCAGGGTTTCCTCACCCGTGTAGACCGTGATGTCTTCCTTGGTCAGCGGATTGTCGGCGCGCTGCAACTCGTCTTCGGTGATGTGCATGCGGGTCTTGCGCCGCGGCAGATAATGGTTGGCCGGCCGCGTGCCCCACTCCGGCATCAGCGGATAGCCACCGCGCTCGCGAATCGCCACCGACACCTCGGAATCCGGATCATGCACGTCGCCGTACAGCCGGGCGCTGGTGGGACATGCTAGCACGCAGGCCGGCTTGCGCTCGGACTCCGGCAGGGTCTGGTCGGTGATGCGGTCGATGCACAGCGTGCATTTCTTCATCACCTTCTGCTGCTCGTCCAGTTCCCGCACGCCATAGGGACAGGCCCAGGAGCAGTACTTGCAGCCGATGCACTTGTCGTAGTCCACCAGCACGACACCGTTGTCCTCGCGCTTGTACGACGCCCCGGTCGGGCACACCGGCACGCAAGGCGGATCCTCGCAATGCAGGCAGCTCTTGGGGAAATGCACCGTCTCCGTCTGCGGATAATTGCCGACCTCGAAGGTCTGCACCCGGTTGAAGAAGGTGCCGGTGGGATCGGCATCATAGGGATTCTCATCCACCATGGGGCCGGCCCAGCCGGAGGTGTTCCATTGCTTGCACGAGGTCACGCACGCATGGCAGCCAACGCACACGTTCAGGTCGATTACCAGGGCCAGTTGTGTCATGTCTCACTTCCTCCCGAACATGCCAGCCACATAGGCCTGCCATTTGCCGCGTGGGCGGCCCTCCTGCCCCGGCAGCGGCTTCATCGGCGCAAACTGGGGCTCGGTCATCCGCGGCTCCTGCTCGTCGGCCTTGCTGATGCGCACGCGCACGTCGAACCAGGCCGCCTGACCCGTCACCGGATCTGAGTTGGACAGATGCAGGCCGTCATCGCCCGGCGGCAATTCCTCGCCGATCAGGTGATTGAGCAGAAAGCCCTTCTTCGATTCGTCGGCGTTCGGCGACAGCGCCCAGGCGCCAGCCGCCTTGCCGATGGCGTTCCAGGTCCACACCGTGCCCGGCTCCACCGCTTCGGAGAAGCGGCACATGCACTTCACCCGGCCCAGGTGCGACTCCACCCAGATCCAGTCGCCGTCGCTGATGCCCTGCGCCACCGCCACCTTCGGATTGACAAAAAGATAGTTGTGGCTGTGGATCTGGCGCAGCCACGCATTCTGGCTGTCCCAGCTGTGGTACATGGCCATGGGTCGCTGCGTCAGCGCGTTGAGCGGATAGCGGTTCTTGTCGATGCGCTGGGTCTCCAGCGGCTCGTAGTAGAACGGCAGCGGGTCGAAGAAGGTCTCCACCCGCTTGCGCAGGTGCTCCGGCGGTTGGCGTCCCGGTCGACGGCCCTGGGCCGCGGCGCGGAACCGGTTCAGCACCTCGGAGTAGACATGCAGCGTGATGGGCTCGGCCCAGCGGGTGAGCGCATGGGACCGCGCCCAGTGCAGGTAGCCCTTGTTCCAGTTGCGCATGAACTGGTAACTGCGCGGCAGTTCATGGTGGAAGACGCAACCGTTGGCCTTGTAGTGCTCCCATTGCCGCGGGTTCGGCTCGCCCTTGAGGTATTTCTCACCGAACTCGCCGCGCCAGCCGGCCAGAAAGCCGATGCCGGAACCGGGCGAGGTCTCGTAGTTGACAATGAAATCGGCGTAGTTGCGGTACTTGGCCGAACCGTCCTCCTTGGTGAAGGCCGGCAGGCCCAGGCGCGCACCCAGTTCGATGATCACGTCCTGGAACGGACGGCACTCCCCCTTGGGCGGCAGCACCGGCATGCGCACGGCATCCACCGGGCCGTCGAACTCCGAGATCGGCCGGTCCAGCATGGACAGCACGTCGTGGCGCTCGAGATAGGTGGTGTCCGGCAACACCAGATCGGCAAAGGCAACGGTCTCGGACGAGAAGGTGTCGACCACCACCAGGAACGGGATCTTGTAGTCCCCATTCTCGTCGGTGTCGGTGAGCATGCGCCGCGCTTCGCTGGTGTTCATGGACGAGTTCCAGGCCATGTTGGCCATGAACAGGAACAGCGTGTCGATGGGATACGGGTCACCGCGCCAGGCATTGGTGATGACGTTGTGCATCAGCCCGTGCACCGACAGCGGATACTCCCAGGAAAAGGCCTTGTCGATGCGCACCGGTGCCCCGTCGTCGTCGACGAACAGGTCCTCGGGCTTGGCCGGCCAGCCAAGCGGCAGGCCGTCCAGCGGGGTATCCGGCTGCACCGCCTCGGGGCCGTGGGGCGGCTTCGGGCACGGCGGGATGGGGCGCGGGAACGGCGCCCGATGACGGAAGCCACCCGGCCGGTCGATGGTGCCGAGGATGGTCATCAGGATGCTCAGCGAGCGGATGGTCTGGAAGCCGTTGGAGTGGGCCGCCAGACCGCGCATGGCGTGGAAGGCCACCGGATTGCCGGTGACGGTGTCGTGCTCCTTGTCCCAGCAGTCGGTCCAGGTGATGGGCAGCTCGATCTTCTGGTCCCGGGCGGTGACGCCCATCTCGTAGGCCAGCCGGCGGATGGTCTCCGCCGGGATGCCGGTGATGCCCTCGGCCCACTCCGGCGTGTAGCGCTCGACGCGCTCCTTCAGCAGCTGGAACGACGGCTTCACCGGGGTGCCGTCGGTCAGGGTGTAGTTACCCATCAGCCGCGGGTCCGCCCCCTCGGTATGGGTCAGCACCTGGCCCTTGTGCCGGTCCCACCACAGCTTGTTCTGGGGGTCGGTACAGCCCTCGGTGACCTCCGCCGAGGCATCGCGGTAGAACATGCCGTGATCGTCCCGCTGCGGGTCATCGATCACCAGCTCCGCGGAATTGGTGTACTGGATCAGGAACTCGCGGTCGAACAGGCCGACCTTGATGATCTCGTGGATCAGGGCCAGCAGCAGCGCGCCGTCGGTACCCGGCTTGATCGGCACCCATTCGTCGGCGATGGCGGAGTAACCGCTGCGCACGGGATTGATGGAGACGAAGCGCCCACCCCGGCGCTTGAACTTGGAGATCTGGATCTTCAGCGGGTTTGAGTGATGGTCCTCGGCGGTGCCGATCATCACGAACAGCTTCGCATGCTCCAGATCGGGGCCGCCGAACTCCCAGAACGAGCCGCCGATGCTGTAGATCATGCCGGCAGCCATGTTCACCGAGCAGAAGCCGCCGTGGGCGGCGTAGTTCGGGGTGCCGAACTGCTTGGCGAACATGCCGGTCAGGGCCTGCATCTGATCGCGCCCCGTAAACAGGGCGAATTTTTTCGGGTCCTCCGCCCGCAGTTTCTTCAGCCGGTCGGCGAGCAGGGTCATGGCCTCGTCCCAGGAGATCTCCTCGAACTGCGACTCGCCACGCCGGGCCTTGGCCTTGCGCCGCAACGGCTTGGTCAGGCGCGCCGGGGACACCTGCTTCATGATGCCGGAGCTACCCTTTGCACAGATAACACCATGATTCAAAGGGTGATTTGGGTTACCCTCGATGTAGCGAACCTGGCCGTCCCGCAGATGCACGCGGATGCCGCAGCGGCACGCGCACATGTAGCAGGTGGTCTCCTTGACCTCGGTTTGACCAATCTCGCGATCGGTGTGGACGACGGGGTCTTTCATCGACGGAATCCCTCTGGGTCTGTGAAGATTGCGAAATTCTAATATTCTGCAACACGAATTGCGACGGGTTTTGCCCGTTAAAACGACACAGATCATCCGGTAAGCGTCATCGATCGCCCGTCAGCCCACCCCGATCGACGCCCCCGCACACCCCAGCCAAGCCTCCAGCCCCCTGTCGACAGCGGGTTCTGGTACCGTTGCCCCATCCCGCAACGCCAGTCAAATCCGATGTCACCAGAATCCACCCCTTTTTCTGCCCCGGCCCCTGACCCGGTCCCAGCCCCAGCCCCGGTTTCGGCAACGCCCCGGCTGGACCGCCGCCTTTCGGTGGCCCCGATGCTGGACTGGACAGACAGGCATTACCGTTACTTCGCCCGCCTGATCACCCGCCACACCCTGCTCTACACCGAGATGGTCACCACCGGTGCGCTGATCCACGGCGAACGGGCACGCTTTCTGCGCCACGACCCGGCGGAACACCCCCTTGCACTGCAGCTCGGCGGCTCCGATCCGGCGCAGATGGCCGAATGTGCCCGCATGGGCGCTGACTGGGGCTACGACGAACTCAACATCAATGTCGGCTGCCCCTCCGACCGGGTCCAGTCCGGCCGCTTCGGCGCCTGCCTGATGGCCGAACCGGAACTGGTTGCCGACTGCGTGGCGGCAATGAAGGCCGCCGTCGCGATACCGGTCACGGTCAAGACCCGCATCGGCATCGATGAGCGCGACAGCTACGAAGAACTGGCGGCCTTTACCCGCATCCTGCAGGACGCCGGCTGCGACGCCCTGATCATGCACGCCCGCAAGGCCTGGCTCAAGGGCCTGAGCCCGCGGGAGAACCGCGACGTGCCACCGCTGCGCTACGACGTGGTGCATCGGCTGAAGGCAGACTTCCTGGCGCTGCCCATGGTCATCAACGGCGGCATCACCACGCTGGAACAGACCACGGAGCAGCTCGCGGTGATGGACGGCGTGATGATCGGGCGCGAGGCCTACCAGAATCCCTGGCTGCTGGCAGCGGCCGATCAGGCCATCTTCGGTGCCGGCACGTCGCCGCCGACCCCGCACGCCGTGCTCGAGGCCCTGGTGCCCTATATCGAGCAGCGCCTGGCCGAGGGCGTCCCGCTCAACGCCATGACACGCCATCTGCTCGGCCTGTTCCACGCCCGGCCGGGGGCCAAGGCCTGGCGACGCCACCTGAGTCAGCAGGCCCATCGTCCCGGCGCCGGTGTTGAGGTGCTGCTTGAGGCCATGCGGCGGGTGGGCTGAAAACGTGCCCATGTGCAGTATAATTCCGTGCGGGAGTCTGGCTCCCGTTCCGAACGATAATCACAGAGACAGTGGAGGTAACATGAAGAAGATTCTGCTTTCCGCCACGGGCGTCGCCGCCCTTGCCGCCATCGCCGCTACGCCGGCACAGGCATTCTGGGGCTCCTGGGGCGACGGTCCTTGGTACGGCGGTCCGTGGCACGGCGGGCCCTGGTACGGCGGCTACCCGGGCTACGGCTGGGGCGGCTACCCGGGTTATGGTTATGGCGGCTACCCCGGTTACGGCTATGGCGGCTACCCGGCCTACGGCTATGGCTACGGCGCCCCCTGGGGCTATGGTGTGCCCTATGCGGCACCGGTAGCGCCGCCGGCGACCCCCGACACCGGGGCACAGCGCTAGCAGCCGGGGCTCGACAACCGCCGCGCTCTCGCCCCACCAAGCGCGGGACGTCGCGGCGGGCTCCCCAGTCAAGGGCCGGAAGAACCTGTTCTCCCGGCCCTTTCGCTTCCCGAGGCTCCGATTCGCCTTCCGACGCTCCGAACGCCCTCAGTAGGGCTTCGTAGCCGGATATTCGCGAAACAGCCGCGCTGCATCGAACGGCGGCGGCGACAACAGCGGATCATCCACCGGCCACGCGGGTCCCGGCAGGCGGTGTTCACGGTAGGCCGTGAGGGCCTGCTGCATGGCCTCGATCTCCGCTGCCGGACGCCGGGCCCAGCCGGCCATGGCCAACAGACGCTGCTGGGTCTCGACTGCGCTGTCCCAGCGCCCGGCGGCGGCCTGAACGAAGGCCAGCAACTGCTGGTGCGCCGGGCCCGGCCGGGTGAGTGCGAGCTCTGCCGCCAGACGCAGGGCGCGGTCGATGTCGCGCAGGTCTGTCTGTTCCGCCGCGGCCAGCCCCCGTGCCAGGGCGTAGCCGGCCTGAGGATCTTCCGGATGCGCCGTGGCCAGTGACTGCAGCTTCGCGAGCACCGTCGCTTCCGCCGCACCGGCCCGGCGCGCAGCCACCAGCGCCAGCACCCGGGCCGGCGCCACGGCAGCATCCAGCTCGATGAGCCGGCCATAGGCCGCGGCGGCCTGGGCGTAGCGCCCGGCGCTAAAGTCCAGGTTCGCACGCTGGAACAGGGCACCCGCATGGTCGGGTGCCAGGGCCAGCGCCCGTTCGTAAGCCGCCGCTGCGTCATGCGTGGCGCCCCGCTGCTGCGCCAGCACACCCTGCAGGAAGTGCCCCAGGGCCTGCTCCGGATCCCTCTGCAGCGCGGCGTCCAGTTCGGCGGCCGCCGCCTCCGGGCGACCGGTCAGATACAACACCCGGGCATGGCTGATGCGCGCCGCGGCATTGTCCGGGTCCACCGCCAGGCCCGCCTCGAACTCCTCCGCCGCGCCGGCATAGTCCCCGCCGCGCACCGCATGCACCGCGCGCTTGAAGGCCGGCAGCGCCCGCCGGTTGGCCGCCTGCAGCTCTGCCAGCAGCGGATCGGCGATATCCGGGGCGCGCAGCTCGAACTGCGCCAGATGGTCACGGGCCAGGTCCGCCTGCCCCAGGGCCCGATAGGCCTGGGCCAGCGGATAGTGCACCTCGGTGGCATCGGGGTGGGCCGCGAGTGCTGTCTGCAGCAGATCGACGGCATCGGCGTGACGGCGCTCCAGCAGCGCGATCTGGCCCAGGTAGTAGTGTGCCGGCGCCAGCAGTGCCGGTACATCCCTGACTCGCTCAAACGCGGCCCGGGCCTGCTCGAGTTCGCTGCGGTCCAGCCGCACCTTGCCCAGCCGCAGGTACAACGGCGCGTACTCGGCATCGATGGCCTGCGCGGTGTGCAGATATGCCAGCGCCTGCTCCAGATTGCCGGCCAGCATGGCCAGATAACCGGCGTAATAGGGCCAACGGAACGCGTCCGGCTGCAATGCCATGGCGTTACGCAGGCAGGCGTCCGCCGGGGCCTCTACCTCCAGCAACAGCAGCAGTGCTCCCAGCCGGCCATAGGCTGCAGCCAGGGCATCGGAATCCGCCTCCGGTTCGGCCAGCAGCGCCGCGACCTCAGCGCGGGCAGCGGACAGCCCCTGCTGCATCAACGGCTCGGCGCCGCTGACATCCGTCTCGGGCACCGGCACCAGTTGCCCCTGCCAGCGCGGCGATAGCGCCGACAGGGCGTCCGCCAGCAACACCCCGGGAACGCAGGCCAGTAACGGCAACAGTATCAGGGCCGGCACCGGCAACAGACGCCGACCGGCAGGAACGGGACTCTTCAGCCTGCGAAATCGCATGATGCGACCTCCTTCGCGCGATGACGGACTACAACCCTGTCGACGGCTGACGCAACCGCAGCACCGTATTGACCACCCTGGGCTCGATGATCTGCTCGCTGCCGTCCGGCCACAGGATGCGCAGCTGCTCCACCTGCTCCAGCGGCCCAAGGCCGAAGGTGACCGCCGGCTCCACTTGCGACAGATAGCCGCGCGCGGTGCGCAGTTCGCGCGTGCGGGTCACCCCGCCGGCGGTGAGTTCGAGCCGCGCGCCGATGGCATCGGTATTGGGCGGCCGGCCGATCAGTTCCACCCGCAGCCAGTGGTTATCCGTGTCCTGGTCGTTGCGCAGCAAGGCCGGTCGGCGACCGTTCTGCGTGATCAGCACATCCAGATCGCCATCATTGTCGATATCCGCATAGGCAATGCCGCGCCCGACCAGGGCCTGCGCCATGTCGCCCATGGCCTCTGCCGTCGCCGGAATCGGTACGAAACGCCCGCGGCAGGCGTCGCCACAGTTCCAGAACAGCGACGGCGGCTGGGCATACTGCTGGCTCTGCTGCACCTTGTGGATCTCGTGCTCCAGGTGGCCGTTGGCCAGCAGCAGATCCTCGCGGCCGTCCAGATCATAATCGAGGAACAGCAGCCCGAAGGTCAGCGGGATGCGCGACGCCGGCCCCAGGCCCTCCAGCACCGCCTCGTCAACGAACGGCGCGCCGCCATTGGTGGTGACGAACAGCGAGGCCATCTCGTTGGCAAAGTTGCCCACGGCGATTCCGATGTCGGCGTCGTCGCGGAAGCGGGAAACGTCGACGCCCATGGCCGAGGTGGCCTTGCCGTTGCGATCATAGGCCACGCCGTCGAAGATGGCGCTCTCCTCGAAGCGTCCGTCGCCACGGTTCCTGAACAGGAAATTGCGCACGGTGTCGTTTACCACGATCAGGTCCTGCCAGCCGTCGCCGTCCAGATCGAAGGGCACGACACCCAGCCCCTTGCCCACGGGATTGCCGGTCACCGGATCGAACACCAGGATGCCAGCCTGGGCCGAGACATCGACGAAGCGCCCGTCGCCATCGTTGCGATACAGCACATTGTTGGTACCGACGAAGTTCAGCGGCGCGCCATAGGCACGCCCGAGACCGGTCAGGCGAAAGTCGATCTCCAGATCGATGTCGCGGGACCACTTCACGTAGTTGACCACGAACAGGTCCAGATCGCCGTCGCGGTCGTAATCGAAGAAGGCGGCGCTGGAGGACCAGGCATCGTCCGCGCCGGCCACCCCCGCCTGCGCGGTCACGTCCGTGAAGCGACCACCGACATTGCGCAACAGATGGTTGGCGTTCAACGAGGTGAGATACAGGTCGCGCCAGCCATCGCCGTCATAGTCGCCCACGGCAACGCCCATGCCATAGCTGACGAGGTCCAGGCCGGCCTCAGCGGTCACGTCGTCGAAGCGGCCGTTGCCGTCATTGCGATACAAGCGCTGGGTCGGCGGCTGGCCGCGGGTGCGATGCGCATCCCACTCCCGCGAGTTGACCAGAAACAGGTCCTGATCGCCGTCGCGGTCATAGTCGAAAAAGGCCGCGCCACTGCCGATGGTCTCGGGCATGAGCCGCTCGCCATAGGCGCCATTGACATGCACGAACGCAATGCCCGCCTGCGCCGTGATGTCGGTGAAGGGCACCACCGGCGGCATGGCCTCGCTGACGCCGGGCTGCACCGGCGCGGGGGCCTGGGGCGTCCGGATCCGCGCCTCCTCCAGCGGCGTTGGCGTCGCTTGCCGGGCCGTCAACCAGTACAGTGCGCCGGCCAGCACAGCCACCGCGGCAATCGCCACCACCGAGCCGACAAAGGCGCGACGGATGCGTGCCTCACCACGGCTGACCTTCGACCGACGACCGGCATAGTCCTGCATGGGCATTCCTCCGGGGGCGCTGTCTGTTGTTCGTTGCTGCCTGCCTGTTCACCGAAACATCAGTGTTCGGCCACCGCCTGCGTGGCTTGAAAATCAGCCGGCGGGCGCAGCGCATAGATGGCCACTGCCTCTGCCGCGTTGTCCGCCGCCGGATTGCGGCTGCGGTGCAGCGTCACCGTCCGCTCGACGGCATTGTCATCGCCCCGGTAGTACTCGTGCAGGCCCCGGTGTCGGTCGGCGCCGTCGGTGTCTGCGACTTCGCCCAGCACCAGGCTCAGGGTGTGGTGCGCGGCGGCATTCTCCGGGTCGAGGCGCAACGCCTGCTCGAGCCGCTCGCGGGCGCGCTGCAACCAGGCCGCACGGGCGGCGCGGCGCGCATCGCCGCGCTCCTGCCGGGCCCGCTCGTACAGGGTGCGGCCCAGCTCCGTCAGCATGCGGTAGTCGCGGCCGAAGTCGAAGCCCCGGGCACGGGCCTGGTTGAAGCGGGTCTCAGCCAGCGCCTCCAGCGCCGCGATGGCCCCGTCCAGATCCCCCAGGTCCCGCGCGATCAACCCCGTGTACCAAGCCACTACCCAGGGCGGCGCGCCCTGCTCCGCCGCGCGCTCCAAGGCCGCGGCGGCCTCATCCAGCCGACCCTCGCGATGGAGCACCCGGGCCAGGTTCAGCGCGCCGTCCCAGCGACCCAGCGCCTCCACCTCGCGAAACGCCGCCTCGGCCTGTCGCGACTGGCCGCGCTTGCCCTCCCGCAGCAGGCCGATGCCGTAGTCGTTCCAGCGCTCCCAGTCGGGCAGATCAGTGAATTGTTGGTCCGGCGCCGGATCTTCGGGCGGCTCCGTTCGGGAGATTGCCCTGGGGGCCGGCAAACCGGCAGGCAAGTGGCTCGGCACCGTTGCCTCCGCCAGCGGCAGCACCACGCGGTCCTGCGCCAAGGTGGTCACCGGCAGGTCATTGCCGGGAAACGCACCGGCGTTCTGTTTCGCCCCGCCCTGCTGCAAGGCGGAATGCCGTGCCTGATCCGGGGCCTGATCCGGGGCATGCTGCCAGACATGCCGGTAAAAACGACTGTCGAACTTCCGGTAGCGCAGGGCCGCTTCGATCTCCACCGGCCCGGTCAGCCCTTCAGGCAAGTCCAGCGCATAATGCACCACTGCCGCAGCCCCCGGCGGGATCTGGTGATCGTAGAGCGCGGCGACGATGTCCTGGGCGTTGCGCCGCTCGATGCGGTTGCCCTCGGCATCCAGCAGGTAGGCGTTGCCGAACCAGGCCCACTCGTCCACCTCGCCCTCCGGCCCCAGAGCGCCGGAGCGGGCGATGACCTCGCCGCCAGCGCGCACGGTCAGTTCCAGCCACAGTTCGTTGGAATCCGCCGTGCCCTGGGTCAGCGCATGACCCATGCCCGTGGTACGCACCACCACCTCCAGCAGCCAGCGACTCCCCGGCGCCAACGCCGGCAGCTGCGGCCGCAACGGGGCATGCAGCCGGCCCTCGATGTGGCCGCCCTCTTTCAGGCCGAAGATGTCCACCCGGGCCGCGCGCCCCATGAAGGCGACACGCTCGGCGTTCTCGGCCTCGGGTCGGCCGACCAATACAGCCACTGCGGTATTGGCGGCGGCGAACAGGTGATCGTGCACCGCGGACCGCCCATCCGCCGTCGCGGCCCGGGCGGCCGGGTCCGCCGACGCCCGCGCCGGCATGTGGCAGCCATTGCAACCGGTCTCGGCCTGCGGCGGGAAGTAGAAGCTGTCCACCCGATGCCCGGACACGCCGCTGAGCAGAAAGCTGTCGTAGTGATTCTGTCCACGCAGCCAGCGATAGTGATTCAGCGCCGGGGGCAGGTGCACCTTGTGGCAGGCGGCACAGAATTCCGGGGTCTGGTGCAGGGGCCGGAGCAGGGTCTGCTTGTGGAAGGCCGGCTTGGCCTTGATCAACTGGCGATTCACCGCCTTGAGGAAGGCATTGTCGCTGAACGCAAAGGGATAGCGCGGCGGGTCCGTCAGGGTATAGTCGCCATTGCCCCGCGGGCTGTTGACGGCGCTGATGGCATGACAGCCAAGACAGGTGATCCCCGCCATCGCCGCCGGATCCGCGTCAGGATCATAGTCCGGATCATCGAACCGACCGGAAAACAGCGGCACCTGGTCGTGACAGACCGCGCATAGCCGTGTCGCGTGCACGTTGCCGTCGCGGGCCAGCAGCTCGGCGCGTGTGTCCTCGATGCTGAAGCGATAGGCCGGATTGTTGAACGAACTGAGCCGGTGCATGCTCCCCGCGTGCCGCTCGGCAATATCCGCGTGGCATTCGGCGCAGACGTGATCCTGCAGTAGATGTTCCGCCGGGATCGCCGCCGCGCCCGGCCGACCGCCTGGCGCCGGCGTCAGCGCCAGCGCCGGCTCGAACGCCCGCACCAGCGGCTCCCCGTCTCGCTGCCCGCCCCACAGATGCAGCGCCAGCGCCAGGATGCAGACGAGCGACGCCATGCCCGCCCAGGCAGCCCCTTGCCACCAGCGCAGGCGCGGACCCGCCAGCCGGTGCAGGACAAACAGCCAGACAGCGGCCAACGGTGCCAGCACATGCACCCAGTAGGCGACGCGCCGCACATGGGGATCATTGATCTCGAAAAAGCCGAAACGGGTCAGCAGGATGCCGGAGCCGAACAAGGCCAGCAATGCCAGATACAGCCCCAGGCCCGCGCGGATGGCGTAGCGGTTGGGTCGCAACCAGGCACGCCGGAAGTGCAGCATCCCGAACACCAGCACCGGCAGCATCAGCAGCAGCCCCAGCCCCAGATGCGCCAGGAACATGTCCAGATAGAACGCGTTCTGCAACACCCGGCCGGTCAGCCGTTCCGCCAGCGTCACGCCGGCCAGATAGACGGAGTTGACGGCCAGCAGACCGCCCACCAGCAGGATCACCTGCAGCAGACGACGCAGCGACGGCGTCAATGCACCCGGTGCAGCCGAGGGGGATGGGTGATAGGGTTGTTGTGTTGACATGACCCGAACGATGCATCGCCGGCGGCCACCGCGACCGTCTCGAAAAATGATAGCCCAAGCCGCCGCGGCCGGCATGCCCTTGCCAGCGGCGCTGCGCCACCTGGCAACGGGCTGGCACAGGCAGAGCCTGAGCCAGCGATATCGGAGACAATACGTGTCCAGAAAGCGATGCGCTCGCACCTGGTGAGGTCACCTCGCCCGGGTGACAAAAAACGGCAGAATCTGCCCGATTGCGTCAGCCGTTCACCGCGCGCCTGAGAATATAGCAGCGCCGAATGCGCGCCAAACATATGAACTTATTATCCCTGAACATCCAGAGCAAGAACTGGCGCAAGTATTGCTGGGACATGGTTACCAGGATTCTGTTTCCGCGCAATCCTAGCGCAGCCCTCGAATGTTCCGAGGCGCTGAACCACACCCAAGACGACAGGAGAACGACCATGAAACGTCACAACCAGGCCGGCTTCACACTGATCGAACTGATGATCGTCGTTGCGATCATCGGCATCCTCGCGGCCATCGCCATCCCCGCCTATCAGGACTATGTTGCACGCTCGCAGATGTCCGAGGCCATGATGCTCACCGGCGGCGCCAAGACCGCCGTGGCCGAATACTGGATGCAGACCGGGAGTTTCCCGACCGATAACGCTGATGCAGGCCTTTCGAATACGATCTCCGGCAGCTACGTTGCATCCGTCACCGTCGGCGCAAGCGGCATCGTTGCCACGATGAACAATAGCGTTTCCACGCCCATCCAAGGCGCCACCTTGACCCTGACGCCGACCAGCACGGGTGGCTCGATCACCTGGGAGTGCTCGTCCGACGCGGATGCGAAATATTTGCCGGCTGCTTGCCGCTAAGTAGCATCACAAGCGTTGGCCCCTACGTTGGGGCCACATGCGACTGCCACGTTCGCAGACCATGGCCAGCGAGCGTGAGCAGTCGCCCCCTTACGGCATCTTCATTCCCGAGCCTTCTCCCCACAAGGGTAGACAGGCGCCCGCATTGTGGCCCCTCCGCCTTCCATGCATCATCCGGATCACTGCCTGTGACGACCACCTGGAAACCGTTCGCAGCCTTTGTTCTGGGATTGGTCGCACTCTGGCTTGCCTATGCCATCGCGCTGCCCGGCTTTTTCCTCTTCGACGACGAACCTAACCTTCAAAAGCTCGAATTCCTCAGCGACTGGCGCTCCGCAGCCGCATTCATCCTGTCCGGCAACTCCGGCCCACTCGGTCGTCCGCTATCCCTGGCCAGCTTCGCCGCCCAGGCGTCCGCCTGGCCCGATCATCCGGAACGACTCCTGCGGGTCAACTTCGCTATCCATCTGCTTGCAACCACGGCCGTGTTTGCGCTGGTACTGGGCCTGATGCGGATCCGACCAATCGCGAACCAATCCCATGCAACCTGGCTCGCCGCTGCGATCGCGCTGATCTGGGGTTTCAGCCCATTCCTGGCGACAACCCACCTGATGATCATCCAGCGCATGACTGGCCTGGCGGGGCTGTTCGTCTTTCTTGGTCTGGCCGGTTTTGTCTGGGCGCACTGCATTCGCAACCAGCACCCTGTCCGATCACGGATCATGCTGGTCGCAAGTCTTGGGCTCGGCACCCTGTTCGCGTCCCTGTCCAAGGAGAACGGCGCGCTCCTGCCCGCGCTGTCCCTCGTCATCCTGTATCTCTGGATCCCGAAGGAACAACGCGCCACCCACCGGGTGGATCGGTCCATCCTGTTCATCCTGGCCGTGCTCCCGACCGCGCTTATCTTCGGCTACCTGCTCTACCATGCCAGCCAGGCGCTGGTTCATGGGTACGGCCTGCACCGGCAATTCACGCCCGAGCAGCGGCTACTGACGCAACCCTGGATCCTGCTGGATTACGTCCAGAATCTGCTACTGCCCCGGGCCATCAACGTCTCCCCATTCACGGATCATATACAGGCATCGACCGGCTGGCTAATGCCGCCCATTACAACAATCGCTGTCATTGCCTGGGCCCTGATCATCGCGGCCGCGCTACGGTTGAGATCGAAGGCGCCCTATCTCCTGTTTGGCATCTGCTTTTTCCTTGTTGGCCATCTACTGGAATCCACCATCATCGGCCTGGAACTGTATTTTGCACACCGAAATTATGTGCCCTCCTTTGGTCTCTATTTCGCGTTGATTTTCGCCATCGGCACCATGCCAGCCCGATATCTTCGCACAGGCTTTCTGGCAGTGAGCGCGTACGCGCTTCTTTTTCTTGCCGTTCTTGTCCAGACCGCCTACCAATGGAAAGATGTCGCGGTCACCTCCGAACTCTGGCTGGCCGCCCATCCGGAATCCATCCGCGCGGCCCAGTTCGCCGCCACGCAACACCTGCAACAAGGGAACCCAGCCGCGGCAGTGAAGATCCTGGACGACGCAGCTCGCAGCAACCCGGACGACGCCATGATTCAGGTGCAGAGCGTGCTCATCTGCACGGGCCGGGAACACCTGTTTCATGAACGCCTGATCAAGCTCGAATCACGGCTTCGCCACTTACCCTTGTCACGCCCAACCGTCAGCGAATTGAGCACAATCGCGCAAAGCAAGCTTACGCTGTACTGCCCTCAGCTCACATACCAGATGCTCATCGAACTTGCGGATGCGTTGCTGGCCAACCCCAGCTACCAGCAATCGCCACATGCCCGCAGCCACCTTCTAATCGCCAAGGCCTTTTCTTATGCAGAGCAAGCACAAATGGAACAGGCGGCAGATCTATTCGCGGAGGCTTTCTGGACCTATCCTGTGCTCGACACCGCGTTTACCGCCGCTTCCTTGATGTCAAACCTTGGAGACTATCAACGGGCAAAAGAATTTCTCAGCGCCGCCCGCACTGCGGCCCCCGAGAGCTTCCTCAAGCAGAAGCTATGGCATCAGCGGCTTGATGCATTCGACTATATCATCGAAAAATCTCGCCTAATCGAGGGTTCGACGACGGGTAGTTAACGGGCGTATCACCAGCGGCGATATAAAGCCGGTAACAGATTAATCGGCCGCAGCGCGTAAATTTATCCCAGGATGGCAAGATTTAGCGTCTAAATGGATCGTTTTTTCGTAACAAAGCTTGCCCCATTGGTTCACCAGACCCAAACTCTGATCGATCCGCAGAACCGAGATGACTAAGGCAAATACCGAGCATCCCTCCCTCGCCATCGTTATCCCGGCAAAAAATGAGGCCATAGCTATCAACGGCGTCCTTAAGAAGCTGCGCGAATATTTTCCCGCGGCCGAGTTGCTGGTCGTTGATGATGGCTCAACAGATAAAACCGCTGATGTCGCGTCAGAGAACGGGGCCACTATCGTCAAACACCCCTACAGCCTCGGTAATGGCGCAGCCGTCAAGGCGGGAGCAAGGGCCTGCAGTTGCGACATACTTGTTCTAATGGATGCGGACGGACAACATGATCCGGACGATATTCCCCGTTTATTGGAAAAACTGGATGAAGGCTACGACATGGTCGTCGGCGCCAGAGGCAGAGAGTCACAGGCAAGCATTGGTCGCGCCCTTGCAAACGCCTTCTACAATAGGTTTGCCTCTCTGATCACAGGCCATTCCATTCCGGATCTCACCTCCGGCTTCCGGGCGGTCCGAACCAATCGCTTTCGTCGCTTTCTGTATTTGCTTCCCAACGGATTTTCGTACCCAACAACCATCACCATGGCCTTCTTTCGCTCCGGCTATCCGGTCGGATATGTGCCTATTCAAGCAGCCCGACGGCAAGGGCGACCGAGCCATCTAAGTCCAGTGAAAGACGGGGTCCGTTTCCTGATTATCCTCTTCAAGGTGGCAACCCTCTACTCGCCCCTCAAAGTCTTCTTTCCAGCAAGCGCCCTGTTATTCCTAACGGGGCTTTTCTATTATCTTTACACCTTCCTGACGATGCACAAGTTCACCAATATGAGCACGTTGTTGTTTACAGCGGCCGTGCTGGTGTTTCTAATGGGTCTCATCTCCGAACAAATTACCGCGCTCAACTATCGCGATAGCGACGACAGCAACAACCGCCATCAGGATAACAAGGCGCGGTAGAATTGCCGGTCACGGTCGCTACCGAGGTGCGAGTTGTGCCAAAGCAGGGTGAAATCACCACCGACATGTTGGCAGGTCTCCCGCAGCCCCTGCATCATCTCAAGTGCCTCTTGGCTGTAACCCAGCCCCAGGTATCGCCTGGCAATCACCGAACATTCCATCAGGACCAGCGGGCGCTCGCGCAGTTGTAGCGCTCGACCCTGGCGCGGATCAAACAGCGGATACTCGTGGCAGGTGCCACAGCGAAAGCCTGGGCGGTCCGCGTAGGTGAGCGTGGTGTCATAGTCCAGGTTATTGTCATGCCACAGCGCAGCGGTTGTAGGCGTCTCCCAGCGGAGGTAGTGTTGCCGCCCGCCCAGGATCGGCTGCTGAATCCTTTCTTCGTCGAGCACGCGTCGCAGCGTCGCTACCGATTGCTTCATCGTTTCGGGATGGCGATAGGTATTGTAGCCAGGGTGGATGCCGATCTCATGGCCGCGGGTGTGGATCTCGCGCAGCAGCACGCGCATGCGCGGGTCGTCGAGGCTGGCGCGGTTATCGAGTCGCGGGTCGGTGTTCTCCGGGATGAAGTAGAAGGCAACGGCGCGGCCGGCGCGCTCGTTGACGTCCATGATCAAATCCAGGCCAAGGCGGTGCGGGTCGAGGCTGTGAACACCGCGTCGCGCGCGCCATTGGCCACGGACGTTGCGCCAGGCCAGACGTGGCGAGCGGCGCTTGAGCAGGTCGCCGGCAAGACCACGGGCCATGCGGTATCCGTTTCCCCGCTCCAAATAGGCGAAGGGGCTGTCGACGTCGCAACTCACCAGAGTCCTCGGACTGTGCCACTTCAACACCAGCCCCGGCCACTGACGCTGCATCACCTGCCCCAGCAGATGCAGCCATTCATCCACCACGGGGCGATCCAGGTAGCCGTGTTTGAAGGCGTGGGAGGCAATCGCCGGAAAGCGCAGATGGTTGTCGAGATTCGTGCGGCCAACCTCCTCCACGCGCGCCAGCATCCAGTAGGCGAGGCCGAGGATGTCGTAATGAACGACATGGCCGTCCGCGTGGGGTTCGATCAGCGGCGATGGCAGCTCGACAACGCCCGGCGCGGGTAATGCTCCATCCAGCACGGCATGCCAGCCCTCGCGCTCGGCATCCCAGGATGTGAAGGGCTGATTCGAGTGCGCCTCGGTGAAGCCGGCTTGCAGGGTGTCGAAGGCAATTGCGCCTTCCGCCCCCTCCAGGCTCAGGTGCAGGCTGTCACCCACCCGCGCCAGATGCCAGGCATGGCCGAAGCGCTCGGCAAGGATCAGCTCGAGCCAGTGTAGCGCTGCGGCGGTGATGGGGTATGTCTTGCTCAAATTTAAAGACGCTTATGTCAAAAAATCATACGGAAAGACCAAGGCCAAGGCACCGGCCAGACGTACATGGTCTTTCCCTGTCGCCCCAGCGCGATCGCCTTGTCGATCAGGGTGCGGGCGCGGATGGCGTAGACCTCAAGGCCTTCGATGCAGTCTTCGACCAACTCGTCCGGCGTGAAGTGCTTGGCCAGCTTCGGGGTGTAGATCTGCCCGATTCGCTTCCAGTAGCAATGGCTGCCGGTCTCGCCGGTGGTGGTCTTGTACTGATAGCAGACCTGCTCGCGGAAGAGCTTTCGATAGTAGGCATGTTCGTGCCACAGTGCGCCCTCGACGCAGTGCAGTGAGGTGGCCAACCTTAAGCGCGCAAAAGACCTCTTAGACATTGCGCCGCTCTAATCATCTTTGATGGGGTGTGGCTCACCGCGAAGTACGGAACTTGCTGAGCGCCAAAGGCACGAAAAAAACGCTCGACAGGCTCCATCATCGAACCCTCGAAATCGAAACTCTTAGTAACGGTGGAGGCAAACTTAATTGCCTCCCACATGCACAGACTCGTCGCACCACTCTTGCGCAGTTCAGGATCTCCCCCCCCCATCAGGTAGTAAGCGCTATTTTTATCCCACACGATATAGACCCCAGCATGAGCGCGACCGTGTTTGTCTTCGGCAATAAAAATTTGCCGTGCATTTCGCCTCTGACAAGCTTCATCAAGCTTCAATACCAGTGAGTTGGAATAAGGCAGATCTTTTCCTTGGCGCTCGAAAGTTTGCACATTCAAGCGAAGAAAACAATCCAGATCTAAATCTGTCCGCACCTGCAAACTGAAACGTCTTTCCGCCTTGCGGATGTCACGCCTTATATTCTCTCGAAATCCAGCCCAGAGTTCATCTTGATTAAAGAGTTCTGGCAGGCGGTAGGTATAGCGTGTTGTCTGAGTAAAGCCCGCCCAGTAAAAAGGCAGCCAATTACTCTGACTGTGATGCCAATTTTGGTTAAAATGATTATATTGAGGTAATACCTTAATCAATTGCTGCATGAGATCCTTCTGTCGAGCCAAACGCGAGGACTGCTTTGCGCCGGTTTCCCGAATCCATGGTCCCAGAGTTTGTGTCAAAGGAGGCTGGCCGAGTGACACCTGTCCAAGTCGCCGCCGGACCACATAGGGCATGGATGCGACGATCTGCCCTCCGCTTTCGACCACCGCAACATCCCATTGATTTTCTCCGGCGAGCGCATCGAGCCACCACGCCTGGCTGAATAGAGGAATCGTCGGTTCCGACTCGCATAACGCCCGGTAGCGGTCCTTACCCGTCACGCTACAACGCTCCAAGCAGCATCATTGGCGGCCGGGATCATCACGACTCGATTTAGCAAATCAAAACACCGACCAATGGGTACGGGCTTGCCCTGTTCCGCCAAGTGAACCTTGTCATCAAGCCGCGTGGCAAAGCAGTTGATGGTGACTTCGGTCGGACCGTAGACATTGTAGAAATGCGCCCCGCCGGTCAGCGCGGAATAGTCCTTGACCAACTGCCAGGGAAAGCGGTCGCCGCCGGAGAGGATCAGGCGAAGGGTCGACAGGTCCGCGCCCTTCTTTTGCCGCGCGAAGGCCACCAACGCCAGATGGGTCGTCGGCACTGAGTAGAGCACATCGATCTTGTGGCGCATGATCATCGCCAGCACGCTGGGGATGTTGGTGTTGTGGCGCGCCACGCCAATGTCGGTGCCAAAGGCCAGCGCAAAGGCGATGTCCCCCATGGTGATGTCGAAGGTCAGCTCCGAGGTCAGCAGCAGGCGCTGCGCATGCGCGTAGGCGCTGAAAAACCGGCGGGTCCAGTCGATGTACGACCGGAAGGCCCCAGCCGAGATCACCACCCCCTTCGGCTCGCCGGTGGAGCCGGAGGTGAAGATCACATAGGTGATATCCGAGGCGAGCAGCCGCGCCGGCCTTATCGGTAACGCACCTGCTTTCGCCACGGGCTGCTCGGCAAACAGCGCCGAGGTTGCAAGAACCGGAACGTTTATATCGAGCGCAACCCCATCATCGACCAGCACCGCCGCAGGTTGAATGCGCGCAATGATGTCGAGATTCTTCTGCAAGGGCCAGGCGGTGTTGAGCGGCACGACATAGAAACCCGCGCGCCAGGCGGCAAAGATGACCGCGATGTAGTGGGCGCTGCGGGACATGAGGATGCAGATGCCCTGCTGCACGCCCTGCACGTGGCCCGACAAGCGGCTAAGTACCTGAGCGCAAGCCTCGACGTCCTCATGAGTCAACGTGACATCGTTATCAAAGTACGCGATCTCGGCGAGGCAAGTGTTATCGAGAATAGAGTTAATTTGTTGGAACTGCATCTTATTCCCCGGCAGGGGTAGAAGCTGAGTAATTCGTTAGTGATTCATAAACGCTGCTGTCGATACGAACGACATCCCTTCGAGCAAATGACGTGGGAATAATGACGTCTCGCTTTTTCACTTCTGATCCATTCAACATCATGAAATCCTGTAATGATGCAATGGTGACAAGTGGCTCTGCACAGAAATCCTCATAGACAAGATCAAAACGCCTTGAAGCCGAAACGCCCGCGAGTGCAAAATCAGCGTCAATCGTTTTATGTGTATGGCGAATTTGCTCAATCACCTGCATGTGCGGCTCCAAACTTTTAAGTTGTTCCACAGCAGGTGGCTCCACCGACAACCAAGGCTGATAGCTTTGGAAACGTTTATATCGTGCCTCCAGCAACGAATGACCGTTTTCCACCTCATTGCGATGTGTCACGATGAAAAGACTTTCCGGCAAATAATGCGCGATTGCTTGGATGCGTAAAGAAGCATAGAGATTCTTAAAGACAATCGGTCGATCGAAGGCATTCGTGAGCGCGGCAACAGAGCGACGGAATGCGAGCATCTTCGCTTCATCGACTTCATCCAGGCGCATGTAGGGCGGTTTGCGACGAAAGAACCGATACCACCACTCACCACACTCCGCAGGGGCGTGCCAGCCGTCTGTCACACCCTGTCGCGACTGGTAATTCGAAGCGGGCCGATTGCGCGTCGGATGCAACAGCCTCTCTGCCAAGGCTGGAGCTCCAAACCACTGGCAATGGCGATTGCTGATATAACCCACGTCCAGTGCATCCGTGACGACTTGAACCGCCAGCGTACTACCCGAGCGCGGCGCGCCCAGAAAAAAGATTGGAGGGTGGCGTAGTGGCACTTCTATATTGGGCGCCAATATGCTCTCCAAATAGCTCAGAATATTGCGATTAGCCAAGCTGAGGGAACGTCTGGCGTAGTTGGAAGGATTGAGATATTTGTTCATAAACGATTAATACTGGTAACGTACGAGAACAAAAATGCGAGCAGTCGTGAAGCTGATCACGGTGAAAACCACGGCATCAAATGTTGTCAAGCCCTGCAAGAAGTTTGGAAAAAGAAAAATGGGCAAAATAATCAGGGTAGCCAATCCGATAGTCCTTGAGAGCGACCGCAGAAAGATCATTATCGACATGTCAACAATCGATAGTATGACCCTGAGAAACGCAAAAATAAAAAATCGCGCTGCCAAAGGAAAACAGGACCTTGCTCATTGTACCGGCCACCCGCTTTACGCCACCATCGGCTCGAGATAGGTTTGAGATACTTAATCACTGGGCCAAATTTAATCGACTTGCCGTAAAATATTGTATGTATCCTACTTTCTTGCCTGGATCTACAGTATATCCGTGATCCATGAATAACTGCATAACCCTACTCAAGCTGATCAGTTGTTTTCCCCCTAATGGCCTTTCAATCAATGATAGTTCCCAAAAATGAGCTTTCGTCGATATCCCTTTCCTTGGAATACGGAGACTCCATTTCATTTTAGAAAGCCTGGGGAGCTTTACAGCCAAACTTAGAAGCTCTCGTTCACACCACGGCAAAGAAAAGCAAATTGTCGTGACTTCTGATCGGGAAAGCTTTTCAACTAACTTTTTTAATGTCGAAAATGGAATATGCTCAAATATTTCAAATGCCAAGACAACTTCGACGTGGTGCTTTCTGTAGTCAAAATCGATGGCGTTTTCACAAAAGTCAGGTTTTTTATCCTCATCAATATCAAGCGTGGTGATATTCCATTTTCGTCTCCTCAAGAGGTCCGAAAGCAGGCCTGTTCCTAGGCCGATTTCGAGGAGCATTTGATCTCGCCTAAGGTGCCTATAAACCAATTCTGCCTGGTGATAGTACCAGTTAAAGTGGATCTCGTCCTCAAGCTCATAGACCCACTCTGATGCGAAACAAACCTCATGCCCATCGACGATTTTTTTCTTGTAGTTAATATCCACTATCCTTACACCTCAAATCACCGGCTTCGCTACGACCCAATACCTTGCCAACATTGCCAGCAGCGTTAGAAGAAGGCCGAAATAGATACTCATATTGCTGTCGACAATGTATGAAATCAAAAGTGGTAAAATTACCAAAGCGGAAAATAAGGTAGCTTTCTGAAGCGACCTGAATAGCTCGGAAAGAGCGACTCCGACATACTTAGGCATCATATACAGGTATAGGGTGTAGCCAAACAAGCTAGCCAGCGAGAAAAGCGCAACAGTGATTTCGATGCTGGAGGTCCAAGCCCCAATAGCGATACCTGCCAAGCGTAATAGGAATAAAATAATCTGTAGGATTAGGCCTACTTCTTGTTTCTCCGTGACAGTAAACACTTGGCTCAATGGAGACGCAACGAAGCCAGCAAAGATGCCGACCGCAAGCCATTGTGCAAATTCTCCCGCAACACGCCACTCGTCACCAAAGACAATGGAAAAAAGAAATGGACCGGACACCATGATGATCGCAGCAGGTGGAAGTCCTATCTGAACCAACTTATCCTGCAAATGTCTATACATAATGCCGATTGTCCCATCTCTTTTAGCATCCGCGGCATGAGAAAAGAAAACAGTACCGATCGCTTGGCCCAGAAAAGTTGCTGGGAGCATCAGAATACGGTGAGTTAGTGCGTAAAGTCCTGCTGCAGCTACGGTGAAAAAGGCTGCGAACATCACCGGCGGCAATTGTTGGCCTGCCGTATTGACCAGTCCTGACCAGGTTGTAAAGGCTGGAAATCGCCGATACCGTCCCGCTGCCGTGACAATCCCCTGCCAACTTACCTGCTTGAACCCCGCGCTGGCCAGCGCCGGTCGTGCCAGGCGGGTCGTCCCCACGCTCTGCCCGGCAACCTGCGCCAGCAGCAGCCCCAGCCCACCGAGCTTGAAGGCGGCGAACTGGATGGCGATGCTGGTGAGCGACTGGCGGATCTTGGTCTCAGCGATGGTGCTAAAGCGCTTGGTGCGCACCGACCAGTAGTTAAAGACATTGTAGGCACCGCCGAGCAGCACGCCGACTGGCAGCAGCCAGAGATAAGGGGCCAGTTGCGGCACGCCGAGCACCTCGGCGATGGGTTGTTGCAACAGCAGTACCAACACGCCGGTGAGCAGGGTCATGATCCCCACCAGGATCAGGCTCAGCGCGGCGACGTTGGCGGCCTCGCCGTCGTCTTCCGGCAGCGGGATGGCCAGCTCGTAGCGCAGGCTGGAGATGACGCCGATCAGCGCGAGCAGGCTGCCATAGACCGCGACCAGGCCGAAGTCTTCCGGGCCGTACAGGCGCGTGAGCAGCGGCGCGGCCAGGATGGTCAGCAGTTGCGCCCCGGCGGTGCCGCCCACCAGCACGCTGACGCCGCGGGCGAAGGCGTTCTTGGGCAGCAGGCGGCGGAGGTGGGTTTTGGCTTGGGTGATCACCGGATGACGCGGTTGCTGTTCATGAAGCGTCGGACGGATCGCTCTGGGTTTCCTGGCGACGCTCGATCAGGGCGCGCGCCTGAGCGATTTCCCGCGTCTGCACCTGTTCTTCGAAATAGGCATGAATGGTCGCCAGGGTGATGCCGACATCGACGGGGTCCAGCCCCTCGTCATCGGCGTCCAGCGGCAGGAGCCCGAGCAGCTTGTGCTCAACCAAGATCGGCACCTCGGGACCATCGTCGGCGGCTTGGGCCACGGCCACGATGTCTGCCAGGGTCTTACCCCGATGCTGACAGAACCACATCAGGTCGAAGTAATCGCGAGACCGTGAACGCTTGAGCAGGAGGGCGCTCTTCATGGCGAACAGGGTGGGCAGATCAGCCAGCCCGAAACGCCAGCCGGGCTGCGATTGAACGCCAGCGGCATAGCGTTTTCCCTGGGGATCGGCAAAGCATTGGACCTTGACGCCATCAAGCACGTAGTCCTGCACCTGCGCCAGCAGATCAAGGCCGTTGATCTTGGCGGCCGAGATCATCGATGCCGGCGTCACCAATGTCGCGCCTCTCGCCTGCATGGCTTGGAATAGCCCGTGCTTGTCGAGCGTTTTCTCGAAGGTGACGAGGTCGACATCGAGACTCCGACGGTGACCGGCCCGCAAGGCCATCGCGGTGCCGCCCACCAGACAAAAGCCAGTCAACGCCGCTTCATCCGCCAGCTTGTCGATCACACTGACTGTCGCCTCGGGCAACAACTCGGTTTTGAGCGCTGTCATGCGGGATCGCGCTGGCCCGCTGCATCTGTCAGCGCGATGTCGATGCTGCGCAGCATGCGGGCGAGGATGCGGGCGAGGATGGGGCGCTCAGCCGCGGGTACCAGCCCCAGCACCGTCTCGACGCGACACTTGACCCTGTCCAGGCCCTGATCGATGCAGAGTTGTACCAGGTCTGAGAACTCGGCTCGCCGCAAGACGGCAAGGATCAGCGCATCGTCGGTGATGGCCGGGTCAGACCAGTCGTAGGGCTTGCCCAGGCCGGTCGACTTGCGCACGCCGTACTGCGCGGCCAACAGACGCAGGGCTGTCTCGGGCATGCGCCGAAAATCCCGCGAGGTTTCAGGCAGCAGCCACTTGTCAAGCGTACGCCGCGACACGCCGAGGCGTTCGGCCAGCCGTTGGCGTGTCTGCCCGCTCTGTTTCATGGCGGTGCGGAGCATGTCTTGTTGGCGCATGGGCAGAGATTATCCCCAGTGGGGATACGCTTGCAACTGCGCCCCGGCCCTGTTGCCTGCCAGGACACACTCGCTGCGAGCGAAGGCGTTCTTGGGCAGCAGGCGGCGGAGGGCGGTTTTGGCTTGGCTGATCACTTGGTCATATGGCTGCACGCAGTGACCATAAGCGTAGACAAAATAACAATGCGACCTGCTCGTCCAGTGGTAATCTGCCACGGATTTTTACGAATGCACGCGGATATCCGTGGAGCGTTATCCGCGGAGGTCTATGGCTGAAGAGTGTCATTGCTACGCGTCGAGTTGCTGGAGGATGCTCAGCGATGCCTGACCATCGCCATAGATCCCTGCTTGCTGCTGGTTTGGCTGCCCGGCGTTGGCGAATGCCGCCATGATCCGCTCCTTGTCGGCGCCTACGAGCCGGTTCCAGCCAGAATCCACCGTCTCCACCCACTCGGTCTCGTCGCGCAGGGTGATGCAGGGCACCTGGTGGAAGTAGGCCTCTTTCTGCATGCCGCCGGAGTCGGTGAGGATGACCTTGGCGCTCATCAGCAGGCGCTGCATTTCCAGGTAGGGCAAGGGGTCGAGCAGGGTCAGGCCTTCAAGCGCCTGCTCGTTGTCTTGCGCGGCGAGCTTGGCGTGGGTGCGTGGGTGCAGGGGCAGCACCACGGGCAGGTCACGGCTGATCTGGCGCAGGGCGCTGAGGATGCCTTTGAGCCGCGCCGGGCGGTCGGTGTTTTCTTGCCGGTGCAGGGTGCACAGCGCGTAGCCCTGGTGTTGCAGGCCGTAGTCTTGCAGGCGGACGCGTTCAAGGGCCAGATCGCGGTAGTAGCGCACGGCGTCCAACATCACATCGCCGACGTTCTCGATGCGCTGCGGCTGGTGCTTGCCGGCGCCGGTCGCGGCCGGGAAGGGAAAGCCCTCCTGTTGGAGGTTGCGCACGGCGGTCGCGGTCGGACACAGCAACAGGGTTGAGACGCGGTCGGTGAGGACGCGATTGATCTCCTCGGGCATGGCCGGGTTGTGCGAGCGCAGGCCGGCCTCGACGTGGGCCACCGGGACGTGCAGCTTGCTCGCGGCCAGGGCGCCGGCGAGCGTGGAGTTGGTGTCGCCGTAGACCAGCACCCAGTCGGGGCGCTCCTGCTGGATGAGCGCTTCGATGCCTTCGAGCATGCGGCCGGTCATGGCGCCATGAGACAGCCCGGCGATGCCGAGGTTGTGCTGCGGGCGCGGGATGTCGAGTTGATCGAAGAAGACCTCGGACATGTTGGCGTCGAAGTGCTGACCGGTATGGACGATGATCTCGTCGATGTCATCACGCGCCTGGATGGCGCGGCTGACGGTAGCGGCCTTGATGAACTGTGGGCGGGCGCCGAGGATGGTGAGGAGTTTCATAGGCCCCTGATAATGCGGTTGCCTTGCAGACTGTATCCTTGCCCGGAATGCGGGCAGGTATAGCTGCCCTCCCCCTCCAGCGGCAGGGGTATCTGCTCGCCATGCTCGCTCATCCAGCCAATCTGGCGGGCGGGGACGCCGACCATGAGGGCGTAGGGCTTGACGTCCTTGTTGACCACGGCGCCGGCGCCAATGAAGGCGAATTCGCCGATGGTGATGCCGCAGACGATGGTGCAGTTGGCGCCGAGGGTGGCGCCCTTTTTCACCAGGGTGTCGCGGTATTCGCTCTTGCGCTCGATGAGCGAGCGGGGGTTGTAGACGTTGGTGAAGACCATGCTGGGGCCGCAGAAGACCCCTTCTTCCAGCGTGACGTTGTCGTAGACCGAGACGTTGTTCTGGATCTTGCAGCGGTCGCCGATGCTGACCTTGTTGCTGACGAAGACGTTTTGGCCGAGGGAGACGCCCTGGCCGATGCGCGCGCCGCCGCAGACGTGAACCCAGTGCCAGATGCGGCTGCCCGCGCCGACTTGAGCGCCGTCGTCGATGATGGCTGTGGGGTGGATGGTTGTCTTAGCCAAGGATTTTTACGGGTGGACCTGGGTAAAAACAGCAAAGATAAACGACTGAACCCTGTATGTCAGATTCTCATCAAGGATCTTATGCTCAGTCACCCGTCACCTTCCGCTCAGGTCCGTGGCTAAAATTCCAGCGGGAGTGAGACGGTGCGGCCGTCGCGGGCGGAGAGGTAGGCGGCGATGAGCAGCTCCAGGGACTTGAGGCCTTCGCGGCCATCAGTCTCGGGCTCGGCCTCCCCGCGTAGCACGTCGATGACATTCTTATAGTAGAGCGGATGTCCGAAACCGTAGACCGACGTCGTATCGTAGTTAGCACTCTTGATCTGCGCATCGTAGTCGCGCGGCTCGGCGAAGTCCCAGAGCTGGATGTCATTGACGGCAACGCCGCCGACGCGCACACTGCCTTTCTCGCCCAGAATCGTGATGGAGCCCTCAAGGTTCTTCGGATAGGTAAGCATGGTCACAGCCATGGAACCCAGCGCCCCGTTTCGCCAGCGCACGTTGAGTACCCCGGTGTCTTCCACCTCGATGTCGCGGGTTGTGCTGACCATGGCCTGGACATGCTCGACCGGACCGATCAGCCAGTCGAGCAGGTCGACGTAGTGACTGGCCTGATTCATGAAGGCGCCGCCGTCGAACTCCCAGGTACCGCGCCATTTCGCCTGATCATAGTAGGCCTGCGGGCGGCTCCAGAAGACGTTGAGATGCACTAGGTGGATGCGACCGAAACGCTTTTCCTCCACGGCACGCTTAAGCAATTGCAAGGTGGCATTGCGGCGGTTCTGCTTCACGACGAAGAGATGCACTCCGGCCTCGTCGCAGGCCTTCACCATCCGCACTCCATCTTGCCAGCGGGTGGCCATGGGTTTTTCCGTCATGACATGAACGCCATGCTGCGCCGCGAGAATGGCCTCTTCCGGATGTCGCCCGCTCGGGGTGCATAGCGCAACCAGGTCTGGTTGCACCCGGGTCAGCAGTTCGGCCAGAGATCCAAACCCGGCAACCTGGTGGCGCGCTGCATGGGCAGCCAGCGTAACCGAATCGGCATCACAGACGGCACACAGCTCGAGACTGCTGGAGTGTCTCTCGATCGCACGAAAGTGATTCTGGGCGACGCGGCCGCAGCCGACGACGGCGATACGGATTCGGCGATTAGTGATGAGCTCGGACATGCTAATGAATGTGCGCCGCGGTCGTGTAACCTGATTGCAGGGCGAGACCAACAAAACGAATCATCTGTCAGGCCTCTATGTTCGTCACCTCATTGAAGCATTCACCACTCCAGGCGGCAAGGGGCAAGATATCGCTCCACGCATCCTCGGAACGCGCATCCTGTACAGCACCCATGGCAGATCATCCTGAGCAGCGCCCGCTGATCATCTTCCATCACCCAGGCCCTCTGACCTCTAACGGAAGATCCGGCAGTCAGGTACGGCCATGGCAGCTGCTGAACGCCTTCCAGCAAAGCACGCTAGACGTCATCTCCGTGGTTGGATATGGCACCGATCGGAGACGGCAGATAGGTATCGTACGGTCCGCCTTGGCAGCGGGACGAAAGATATCATTTATCTACTCAGAGTCGCGCTCAATCCCTACGTTGCTCACGGAGCGCCACCGTCTCCCTCTCTTCCCAACGATGGATTTCCGGTTTCTCGGCGCCATGCGCAGGGCGGGAATTCCTGTTGGCCTTTTTTATCGCGATGTTTTTTGGCGCTTTCCCGGCTACAAGCGCATGCTAACCAGGTCCGCTCGCGCAGTGACCGTTCCCCTCTACTGGTATGACTGGTGGTGGTACCAGCATGTCGTAGATCACCTGTTTCTTCCTTCAACACGGATGGCGGACCATTTGCCCACACCATGGCCGGAAGAGCGTTTGAGTGCTTTACCTCCCGGAATCCCAACTGTTACCACGCCCCCCAGTGACGAAGGATCTCACCAACGGGAGTCCATTCATCTTTTATACATCGGCGGCACTCAGCCTCCACACTACGACCTAACCCCTTTATTTGCTACCGTCCGAAAGCAACCGTGCGTCCATTTAACGCTCTGTTGTCGCCAAAACGAATGGATTAAAACACGTAAAAACTATTCTGGATTAGATAGTCGAAGAATTGATGTCGTCCATCGCACCGGCGATGAGCTTTCGGCACTTTATGCAGCCGCGGATCTATTCGTTATCGCGCGGGGGCCAGATGAATATCTGGATTTTGCCGTGCCGGTGAAGTTGTTCGAAGCCGTCGGACATGGCCTACCGATACTTACGCTTGCGGGCACCGAAACCGCCCGATTGGTAGAGCAGTATGATTTAGGGTGGGTTGCTGAAACCACGGACGCGGTCAGTGGACTGATCCAGAGGTTGCGATCGAATCCGTCATTACTGGGGGAAAAACGTTCAGCGGTACGACGCGTCAGAGGTCAGCATTCATGGAAGGCCCGTGTCCAGGAGATCGCGAAGACATTATCCAGTTACAACCATCTGAAGCATGACACATAGGCCTGAAGTAATGCTGAATTATTCAGCGTTTCCCGAAGAGGTTATTGGCCTGCGATTTGCCTGCGTCATCGTCAAGTAGACTTTGGTAAATATCGCGGAATTTATCACCCGTGATCGCCCAATCAAGTGTGCGGAGTACGTGCCCACGGCCACGCTCACTGATGCGGCTCATACAATGCGGAGCATGTAAGGCCCATCTAAGCGCATCCGCCAGAGCTTGCATATTACCCGGCGCGACGAGCACTCCCGTCTCCTCATGCCGGATCACGTCGCGCACAGCAGGGAGATCCGAGGCGATTACCGCACACCCGCAGCCCATAGCCTCCACCATCACAAGGCCCAACCCTTCCTGATCTCCGTCGTCCGCCTCAACGAACGGAAAAACAGCAATGCCAGCGCGTTGATAGTACCCGGGCAGATGAGCGTGAGACGCCGGCCCGGCGAATCGAACGCACTCGGTTAGCCCGAGCAACCGGGATTTTTCCACCAGTTGTTTTTCCAACGGTCCATAACCAACAATTTCCGCCGAGAACGGAACATTTTCACGGCGCAGTTGAGCAAGCGCATCGAGCAGGTATTCCAGCCCCTTCTTGGGCACCAATCGGCCCACAAAAAGCAGGTGCGTGGGATCGCGGACGGCATCATCCGGGGGCGGAATGAAACGCTCCCGAAGATCCGTGCCCATTGGGATGACTCGGGGTTGCAGCCCTGGGACGATCTGCCGCGCCTGCTGCGCCATGGGTCGACTGACGACGGTGATGGCGTCACACCGGCGCAAAATCCCTTGCTTCAATCGCGTCAGCATCGGACCACGCAGCCCAAAGAGATCGCCGCCATGGCTTGTACAGAGGATCGGGACACACCGGTTTGCGAGCACGCGGGCAACGAGCGCGGCCAGCCCCTGCGGGATCAGCCAGTGGGCATGAATCAGGTCCACGCGCGGTGAGCACCGCAGGCGCCGGACAATCATCAGAAGCAGGGCACCGAAAAAGAAAGGCAGTTGCAGGACTCGGAAGGGGTTTTCACGAATCCGGGAAACCATTCCGCCCTGATAGGCGGCCGCCTCCCAGCGCGGCCACCAGTAGCGGAAGCGCCTGACAGGCACACCCTCCAGGCACTCCCTAGTCGCCGCCCCGCGCGCATGGGGTGCGAGGAGCTCGATCGCGAACTCCGTGTTGAGTTCCCGAGCCAGATCAAGCACGAAACGCGGCTCCGCGTCGCCCTCCCAACGCGGCAGCGTGGAGGTCAGCATCAGCACGCGGGGACGGGGCGGGGTGTTGGCAAGCGCCTCATTCGACGCTTCAGTCGCCACGTGGCTTGCGCCCCGGGCAGTCCTTGCAGCGCCGGCCTTCCTTGTGTTTCTTGCAGCACTTGCGCTTTTTGTCTTTCTTGCCCATGGGCGTCGAATCGCGATCAGCAGAGCGGTGTCGTCGTAAGGATGGGGTGATGTCGGCCGCGAGACCCGCATCGCCCTGGCCCAGGCCTCCGCTGACCCCTATGGCCCCTGGGCTAGGCCGCCTGCTGAATGGCCTGGGCGGCCGTGGCCAGTTCGTTGTCGATCATCAGCAGGCCCTGGCCCTGGTCGCCGAACAGTCGCAGGCGGCCGAGGATGTCGTTCACTGTGGCCTCTTCCTCGATCTGCTCGGTGACGAACCAGTGCAGGAAGATGTCGGTGGCGTGGTCCTTTTCGCCCAGGGCGTGGTCGACCAGGTCGTTGATGTGCGCGGTGACCGAGCGCTCGTGTTCCAGGGTCTGCTCGAACATGGCAAGAATGGTGCCGGACTTCTCCGGCGGGGCGTCGATACCGCCGAGCTCGACCTGGGCTTCCTGGTCCAGCAGGTAACGGCGCATCTTCATGGCGTGGGTCATTTCCTCGCCGTGCTTGGCCAGGAACCAGGCGGCTGCGCCGCGCAGGTTCATGCCTTCCGCCTCGGTGGAAAAGCTGAGGTAGAGATAGGCCGAGTAGAACTCGCGGTTGATCTGGTCACTGAGCTTCTTGGCCATGGTCTTGGAAATCATCTCGGCATCCTCGCTGGAATTACGACTGCGTGGGTTCGGGACTGAACGTTTGCGGAGATGATAGCCCCCGCCTGAAGGATTTCAACCGCGAAGGCCGGGCTGGGGTCGACCGCCGCCGGCCGCGCGTGCCTACAGATGCGGCAGCATGGCGGCTGCCACCGAGCGGGAGATCTCGTCGACGGCACTGGCGACCTCGCGTCCGATCAGGTCCAGCCTGGACAGCGTGTCGATGCGCGGGCCGAGTCGCCGCAGTTCCGCCGGCGTGAAGACCTCGTCGAACAGGTCACAGGCGTTGACCAGGGCGATCAGCACCGCCTCCTCCGGGCTCGGGATATCGTCGCTGTCGATCACGGCGCGCAGCCGTGCGCGGACCTCGCGCACCTCGCGGTCTTCCAGCAGGGGATAGCGGCGCACGGCAAAGACCCACAGGATGCGCCGGTCCTCGATGCGCAGCACGCCCTTGTCCACCAGACGCGCCAGCACGCGCTCCTGCAGATCCGGCATGTCGGTCACCAACTGACCCAGCCAGTCACTGGTCTTGCGCGGCACCGGTTGCGGGGCTGTCAGCCGCTGCAGCACGTCATCCAGCAGCGCGTCGCCGGTGGGCGCCCGATCCGTCACGCGCAGGGTCTGCAGGTCGGTGTCGATGCGCCCGGCCATGGCCAGCTCGATCAGCAGGGCGCCGGCCAGCGCATAGTGCATCGCCTGGGCCGGCAGCGGCTTGATGGCGCCGGTCTCGTCGTCCAGGGCCAGCAGCAAGATCTCTTCGGCATAACTCAGCATGACGGCCCGCTCCTCGCGTCTGTCCCGGCCATGGCTGGCGCCGTCCGCCCCGGCGGCCCTGGCGTGGCTGTTGATCCGATGCACGGTCGTTCACGCACATTGTGGCCCGATCGCGCGGGGGCGACAAGGGCGGAGACGCTCCGGTCGAGGCGCGACCCGGCTATCCGACTTGGCCATCCGACCTGGCCATCCGGCGAGACCATCTGGCCTGGCCATCGGGCTTTAATGGGGCGCCCCGCGCAGGCCTCCGGGAAACCGGCACCGCTGACCCCGATCATCGACCTCGTCGGGCAGTTCGGCTACCGTCTTGCCGCAGCGGTCGGACCGGCTGGCCGGTTATTCCGTGCCTACTAACACCCGTGCCCACAAGGAGCCAGTATGAGTCAGTTCAAATCCGTCGTGCTCGCGGCCACCCTCGCTGTCGCCACCACAGCCACGGCCAAAGAAGGCGCCGACCAGTATCCCAACGGCGCCGAGGGATTCATGGCCGGGGCACTGCCGCCCCCGGGCACCTATTTTCTGAACTATGCGGGCTACTACTCGGGCGACCGGTACGACAGCAATGGGGACAAGGTCAAGGGCGTCAGCGTCGAGGCCTGGTTCGACGCACCCCGCATCGTGCATGTCACCCAGCAGCAGTTCCTGGGTGCCAGCTACGGCTTTGCCGCCCTGCTGCCCATCGTGCGCCAGGAGATCAGCACGCCCGGCGGCGACGAGCTGGTGACCGGCATCGGCGACATGTCCATCACCCCGGTGCTGCTGGGCTGGCATTGGCCGGAATTCCATATGATCGCGGCCCTGGACATCTTTGCGCCCACCGGCACCTACGACAAGAACAACCCGGCCCGCAGCATCGGCGCCAACTACTGGACCTTCGAGCCCGTGCTCGCCTTCACCTACCTGAACAAGCAGGGCTGGGAGGCCTCGACCAAGCTGATGTACAGCCTCCGCACCGAGAACGATGCCACCAATTACCGCTCGGGCAACGAGTTCCACATGGACTACACCCTGGCCAGGCACGTCGGCAGCTGGGCCTTCGGCCTTGGTGGTTACTACGTAAAGCAGGTGGAAGAGGACGAGCTCAACGGCACGCGCCTGCGCGACAGCGAGGGGCAGGTCTTTGCCTTCGGGCCCCAGGTCAAGTACGACTACAAGAACATGAGCTTCATCGGCAAATGGCACCACGAGACCGAGGTCGAGAACCGCTTCGGCGGCGACAAGCTCTGGTTCAAGTTTGTGCTGGCGTTTTAGCCCTGGAACGCACCCAGGCTGCGCAGACGCAGCCGGATCGGCCCCTTGGCGGTGCTCGGATCGACGGTCCGGCCCCGCTGCAGGATGTCGATGCGGCCGTCGCGCTGCAGGCGCCGGGCGGCCATGCGCACCGCTTCCATCTGCCCGCGCCAGTCATCCTCGCCGAACAGGGCGCGAGCCACCTCGCTGGGGCAGATGGAGGCGCCGCCGGCCCGGCGCTCCAGCAACGCGACGATGGCGTGCTCGATGTCGCGGTCCTGCGGGTTCAGCCCGCGGCGACGGCAGGCGTCGGAGCAATACTTGATGTTGTCCCAGTCGCGTGCCCATTTGCGCCGCCAGCTGATCCGGCGTCCGCAGACGACACACACCCGCTCCACCTGCATGGCCGTCAGCGCGACAGGCGCACGATGCGCACCACCAGCGGTATGCGCCGCAACCGGCGCATGATCAGCGCCAGATGATCGCGGCTCGTGACATTGATGGTGAAATCCAGCGTGGAGGTCATGCCGTCCTTCTCGCGTGACTGCACGTTCTCGATGTTCGAGCCCTGCTCGGCAATGGCGGCGGCAATGGTGGCCAGCGCGCCGCGGCGGTTGCCCACCTCCACACGGATCTCGGTGGCGAACTCCGCCTTGGTCTCCTGCGCCCATTCCACCTCGAGCCACTTGTCGCGCTTGTCCTGGAAGTCCCCAAGGTTGCGACAACCGCAGCGATGCACCACGATGCCCTTGCCAGGGCTGAACAGCCCGGTGATGTCGTCGCCGGGGATGGGTCGGCAGCAGCGGGCGAAGTGCACCACCATGCCCTCGGTGCCGCGGATGGCGAGCCGCCGCGGGCCGCCCCTGCCGACGTCCCTGTCAGCGCCCCTGTCAGCGCCGGTGTCGGCATCCGGCGCCACCATGGACTCGCGGGCCTCGGTGCCCGCCAGGGCGCGGGCCACCAGCAACGGCAGCCGGTTCCCCAGACCGATCTCGGCCAGCAACTGGCCGACGTTGTCCAACCCCACCTGATGGGCATAGCCGGCAATGGCGGTCCCGCCGATCTGTTCCAGATCAAGCCCCAGGCCGGCGAGTTCGGCCGTGAGCATGCGGCGGCCGAGGGCCTCCGCCTCCTGATGCTGCAGATTCTTCAGGTAGCCACGGATGTTGGCGCGCGCCTTGCCGGTGACGACAAAGTTCAGCCAGGCCGCATTCGGCTTGGCCCCCGGCGCATTGATGATCTCCACCGTCTGGCCGCTGTAGAGCCCGGTGCGCAACGGCGCCAGGCGGCGGTCGATGCGCGCTGCCACGCAGGTGTTGCCCACGTCGGAGTGGATGGCATAGGCAAAATCCACCACCGTGGCCCCCCGGGGCAGGACCATGATCCGGCCCTTGGGCGTGAACACATAGACCTCGTCCGGAAACAGGTCCACCTTGACGTGTTCGAGAAACTCCTGCGAATCGCCCGAATCGCGCTGCATCTCCAGCAGGTTCTGCAGCCAGTCGTCCGCCAGCGGCTTGGCGCCGGCGCCGTCGCCGCCCTTGTACAGCCAGTGTGCGGCGATCCCCGCCTCGGCGATGCGGTTCATCTCCTGGGTGCGGATCTGGATCTCGATGGGCGTGCCCTGAGGGCCGAACAACACCGTATGCAGAGACTGGTAACCGTTGGACTTGGGAATGGCGATGTAGTCCTTGAATCGCCCCGGCACCGGCTTGTACAAACTGTGTACCTGCCCCAGCACCCGATAACAGGTATCCACCCGATCCACCACCACGCGGAACGCGAACACGTCCACCACCTCGTTGAACGCCTTGGCCTTCCCCTGCATCTTGAGATAGATACTGTAGAGGTGCTTCTCGCGGCCGAACACCTCGCCCTGGATGTCCTCCTGCTGCAGGCGGCGGCGGATCGCCGTCTCCACGTTGGCCACCAGCTCGCGCTGGTGCTGCCGCTCGCGGCGCACGGCCGCCTCGAGCACGTGATAGCGCCAGGGCCAGTGGTGGCGAAAGCCCTGATCCTCCAGCTCCAGGCGGATGCTGTTGATGCCGAGCCGATTGGCGATGGGGGCATAGATCTCCAGCGTCTCGCGGGAGATGCGCCGGCGCTTCTCCGGGGCCATGACGCCGAGCGTGCGCATGTTGTGCAGGCGGTCGGCCAGCTTGATCAGGATGACGCGGATGTCGCGCGTCATCGCCAGCATCATCTTGCGGAAGCTCGCCGCCTGGGCCTCGGCGCGCGATTTGAAGTCGATCTGCGTCAGTTTGCTGACGCCGTCCACCAGCTCGGCGATCTCGTCGTCGAACTGCCGCGCCAGGTCGTCCTTGGGCAGGCCGGTGTCTTCCAGCACGTCGTGCAGGATGGCCGCCATGATGCACTTGTGGTCCATGCGCATCTCGGCCAGGATGCGGGCCACCGCGATGGGGTGATAGATGTAGGGCTCGCCGGTGCGCCGCTGCTGGCCGTGGTGGGCCTCGGCGCTGAACAGGTAGGCGCGATAGACTTCGCTGACCTGTTCCGGCGGCAGGTAGGATTCGAGATAGGCGCAGAGGTCGCTGATCAGGAAGCGCGGCCGGCCCGCCGCGGGCGCGGCGGCGTCGACCACGGGCACGGCGATCGCGCCGCCTGCTGTGGCCGTGGCCGGCATCTCAGTGGCGCCCCGCGGCGATCATTCCGCCGGGCCGTTACCCGCCTGCGACCCGGACCGCCCCCCGGCCTCGTCGAGGTCTCGCATGCCGAGTTCCTCCGCCAGGGCCTTCTCCAGGGCCTCGGCAGCGTCCTCTGCCTCGAACGCGCGCTCCGCCTCGGCCAGCGTCTCGGGCTTGACCAGGCCGCCGGCGATCTCGCGCAGGGCCATCACTGTGGGCTTGTCGTTGGCCCAGGGCAGCAGGGGTTCGACGCCGTGCGCCAGCTGGCGCGCGCGCTTGGCGGCCACCAGCACCAGATCGAACCGATTGTCCACATGGTCGAGGCAATCCTCGACAGTAATACGAGCCATTCAATACTCCGTTCGTAAGTCGACACATTCCCGTGGTATACGAGAGAAAGGCTGATTGATTCAGCGTTCCCCATGCGGGGCGGGAGGCCCCGCCATTTTCGCTGGCGCAAGCCGCTGAAAATGCAGCGATTCGGAAACCGCTTTTCGAGTTGCTGCTGATTTTGGCCAGGATCGGACCGGATCGCATCGGGGCGGCCAGAAAATCAGCGTCTTCGCTATAGCTTCAAAATACCAGATGGGCGGCTATCTGTCTGGTCCGGTTTGACATTTCCAGCAAAAACAGTCCTGCCATCCGCCACGCGACGCCAGCACGCGACGCTAGGCCTCGACGCCCTGCGGACCAAGCATCTCCGCCAGCGCCCGCTGATATCGAGCCACCTGCCTGGGGCGGCGCAGGCGCTCCGCCGCAACGATGGCCCGCAGTTCGGCCAGGGCGACATCGAAGTCGTCGTTGACCACCAGGTACTGGTATTCGTCCAGGTGCGACAACTCGTCGCGCGCCTTCGCCATGCGCCCGGCGATCACCGCGTCGCTATCCTGCCCCCGCCCCTGCAGGCGTTGCTCCAGCGCCGCCAGCGACGGTGGCGCAACGAAGATGCTGACGGCGTCGGCAAAGCGCTCGCGCACCTGGCGTGCGCCCTGCCAGTCGATCTCCAGCACCAGATCATCGCCCCGTTGCAGCACCTCGCGCAGCGCGGGCTCGGCCGTGCCATAGGCGTTGTCGAACACCCGTGCGTACTCGACGAAGGCACCGTCCGCGATCATGGCCTCGAAGGTGGCGCCAGCGACAAAGTGGTAGTGCTCGCCGTCCACTTCCCCTGGCCTCGGCGCCCGCGTGGTATAGGACACCGACAACTTCAGCCCCTGCTCCACCTCCAGCAGCGCCCGCACCAGGCTCGTCTTGCCCGCACCGGACGGCGCCGAGACGACGAACAGGATGCCGCTCACGGCCGACGGGGATTCGGCCATGGCGGGCCTGTGCTCGGATGGATTCTGTAGGGTCATCGCTTCATCGCCGTTGTTGTTTGATATTGCCGCGTCGCGCGGGTCCAGGCGTGGCTGGGACTTGCCTGGAGTTGGAGCCAGGGCTGGGCGGTCAGTGCGCCGCACCGCGCAACCGCCGCACGCCGGAAACCACCGCGACCGTGAGCGCCCCGGCTACCACGCCGACCAGGCCGTTGGCCAGCATCGGCAACAGCCAGCCGCTGCCGGGCAGCGCCCGCGCCACGGCACCCAGGTGCTCGATGCCATGCTGCATGGCCGGGATGCCGTGCACCAGGATCCCGCCGCCCACCAGGAACATGGCGATCATACCGACCACGGAGAGCGTCTTCATCAGGTAGGGCGAAAACCGCAGGATGGCGCCGCCCAGCCCCCGCTTCAGCCGTGACCAGAGGCCGTCACCCGAGACGCGATGCAGCAGCAGTCCGGCATCGTCCAGTTTCACGATGCCGGCGACCAGTCCGTAGACGCCGATCGTCATCAGCAGCGCGATGGCGGAGAGCACGGCCACCCGGGTCGGAAACGGGCTGAGGGCAACGATGCCGAGGGTGATGGCGACGATCTCGGCGGAGAGGATGAAATCGGTACGGATCGCGCCCTTGATCTTGTCCCGCTCCAGCGCCGCCAGGTCCGCATCCGGGTCCATCAGCGCCTCCGCCAGCGCCTGCGCGTGGGCGCCCGCGTCCTCTCGGGCGAGGTACTTGTGCGCCAGCTTTTCGAACCCTTCGTAACAGAGGTACAGCCCGCCCAGCATCAGCAGCGGCGTAATGGCCCAGGGGGCGATGGCGCTGATCAGCAAGGCCGCCGGCACCAGGATCAGCTTGTTCACCAGCGAGCCCTTGAACACCCCCCAGACCACCGGCAGTTCGCGCTCGGCGCGGACACCCGTGACCTGCTGGGCATTCAGCGCCAGATCGTCGCCGAGCACGCCGGCGGTCTTGCGGGCAGCAACCTTGGTCAGGATCGCCACATCGTCGAGCACGGTGGCGATGTCGTCGAGCAGCGCTAGCAGACTGGTGGCCATGGGCAGGAATCCGTTGCTGAATCAGTGGAACACGCCGGCCATGGGCGGGCGTTCGGTGGTCATTGCGGTCCGGATGCGTCTGCGGCAATCGCCCGAACCTGCTGCAGCAGCTCGGGGGCGTCCCAGTCGCGCTCGCCCTCGGCGCGATAGATCAGGCGTCCGTCCGGGTCGACCACGAAGGTGGTCGGCAGCCCGCGCACCGGCCAGGCCTGCACGGTGCCCGAATCCGGATCCATGGGCAGCGGAAAGGTCAGCGGCATGCGTTCGGTAAAGCGCTCGATGGCCGCCTGATCCTCGCCGACATTGATGGCCAGCACCAGGATCTCCTCATCCCGCACCTGTTCCCAGGCCCGCTGCAGCGACGGCATCTCCGCCAGGCAGGGTGGGCACCAGGTGGCCCAGAAATTGACGATCAGGGTCTTGCCCCGCAGGTCCTGCAGGCGGTAGGTCTCCCCATCCGTTGCGATCAGCTCGAAGCCGGCGGCGACCGGGGTACCGTCTACGGGTTGCAACGGTTCGGCAGCCGCCGCGGGGCCTGTCCATAGCAGGCTCCAGAACATGGCCGCCAAACCGGCAGTAAGGCCAACCGCAGCGGTGGCCACCGCTCGCGGGTCCTGGCGCAGGCCGTGACGATGAATGCGTTGGATCGGCATCAAATTCAGTCTCCTTGGTGGATCGGTGTCCGGGCCGGCAGTCGTCGCAACCCGGGGCTGCCCGCGACTGGGTCAACAGGTATGCTTGGATCCCCTGCCCCGTCAAGATACAGCCATGGATCAAGAAAAACAGCTCACGGCACGCCTGACACGCTGGCTCTGGCAAACGGACCCCAACACGCTGCCGGCAATGCGGCGGCGGCTGTTGCTCATCGGGCGCATGCTCTACGCCATCGGCCGGGACATCGCCCGGGGGCAGATGACCCTGCAGGCCATGAGCCTGGTCTACACCACGCTGTTGTCGCTGGTGCCGCTGCTGGCGGTGAGCTTTTCGGTGCTCAAGGGCTTCGGCGTGCACAACCAGGTGGAACCCCTGCTGAAGCAGGCCCTGGAACCCCTGGGCCAGCAGGGCAAGGAGATCTCGGCCACCCTGATCGGTTATGTGGATAACATCAGCGTCGGCGTGCTGGGCTCGGTCGGCCTGGCGATGCTGCTGTATTCGGTCATCTCGCTGATCTCCAAGATCGAGCAGGTGTTCAACCATGCCTGGCGCATCGAACAGCGACGCCCGCTGTCGCAGCGCTTCAGCCAGTACCTGAGCGTGCTGCTGGTCGGGCCGGTGCTGTTCTTCTCGGCGGTGGGCGCCACGGCATCACTGCGCAACCTGGAACTGGTGCAGCGCCTGCTCGAGGTGCAGGCGCTGGGGCTGCTGGTGGAGCATCTGGGGCGTGCGCTGCCCTACCTGCTGATCAGCCTGACCTTCACCTTCGTCTATGCGTTCGTGCCCTACACCCGGGTGCGGCCCATGTCCGCGCTCATCGGCGGCCTGGTTGCCGGGTTCCTGTGGCAGACGATCGGCTATGTCTTCGCCGCGTTCATGGCCGGTTCCACCCGCTATGCGGCCATCTATTCCAGCCTGGCGATCCCGATCCTGTTCATGATCTGGATCTATATCGCCTGGCTGATCCTGCTGATCGGGGCCAACATCAGCTTCTACTATCAGAATCCGGAATACCTGCTCAGCCGCACCCGGACACCGCGCCTCAGCAACCGGCTGCGGGAGCGCACCGCACTGGCCGTGGCCACCCGCATCGCGCAGAACCACGACGCCGGACAGCCGCCGCTGCGGGCCGAGGCGCTGGCCCATGACCTGGCCATCCCGCTGAGCAACGTGCAGCAGGTTCTGGGGCTGCTGCAACAGGGCCAGTTGCTGGTGGCCACCGCGGGTGATCCGCCAGGCTATGTGCCGGCCCGCGCCGTCGACCGGATCCGGCTGCAGGACCTGCTGCAGCAGATCCGGCGCGCCGACGAGGACCGGCTCACCACGCCTCAGGCATGCCCCTGCCCGACTGTGGATGCCCTGGAGCAACGCCTGGATGACGCCCTGGCGCAAGCGCTGTCCGGGCTGACCCTGCGGGATCTGGCCCCCCAGCGCGCCGAGACCTCCGATGGCATCTCCGGGGATTCCAAGATCTCCGGCCTATCTGGCAGCGGCACATCTGGCGGCAACACATCCAGCGGCAACGAGGCCGCCGACCCGCCAGCGCCGCGCTCAGTCCAGCAGCCGGCGCACGGGACCAAATGAGCGGCGGTGCTCCGGACAGGGGCCCAGCCGCTCAAGGGCCTGCAGATGCAGCCGGGTGGGATATCCCTTGTGCTGCGCGAACCCGTAGTCCGGATAGCGCGCATCCAGCGCCAGCATGGCCCGGTCGCGGGCCACCTTGGCCAGGATCGAGGCGGCACTGATGGCGGGCTCCAGGGCGTCGCCGCCGACGATGGCCCGGGCCGGGCACGGCAGCCCGTCCGGACACCGGTTGCCGTCCACCAGCACCACCTCGGGAGATGGCCGCAGCGCCAGCACCGCACGGCGCATGGCCAGCAACGACGCCTGCAGGATGTTCAGCCGGTCGATCTCCTCGGCGCTGGCCCAGGCAATGGCGCAGCTCAGGGCCTGGCGCTCGATCTCGCCGTAGAGCCGCTCCCGCGCCGACGCGGACAGGCGCTTGGAGTCGTCCAGCCCGACCGGGATGGCACCCGGGTCCAGCAACACCGCCGCCGCGCAGACCGGACCCGCCAGCGGGCCGCGACCCGCCTCGTCCACGCCGGCGGTGAGTCCGGCGGACGGCACAGCCACAATGGCCGGGGCTTGGGTCATGGCCGCTGCAACAGCCCGATCACCGCATCCGCGGCCCGATCTGCGGCCTGATGCCGAAGTTCGCGGTGGATGCGGGCATATTCGCGGACGATCTGCTCACGGCGGGCATGGTCGTCCAGCAGGCCCAACAACGCCGGGGCCATGAGCTCGGCCCGGCAGCGCTCCTGGATGAACTCCGGCGCCAGTTCCTGCCCCGCCAGCAGGTTGGCCATGGCCGCATAAGGCACCTTGATCAGCTTCAGTTGCCTGACCAACCAGTAGGTCAAGGCATTCAGCCGGTACGCCACCAGCATCGGGCGCTTCAGCAACAGGGTCTCCAGCGTTGCCGTGCCGGACGCCGTCAGCACGCAGTCGGCCGCAGCGATGGCCTCGCGGCTGCGCCCCCGCAGCAGCAGGCAGTCCAGGTCCGGGGCCAGGTCGCGCCGCACCTGATCGAACACCCGATGCAGCCGCTCATTGACCAGGGGCACCACGAAGCGCAGGCCGGGGCGCTGCCGGGCGCAGGCCAGCGCCGTCTCAAGCATCGGCCGGGCCAGGCGCTCGACCTCGCTCATGCGACTGCCCGGCAGCAGGGCGACGACCCCACCCGTGGCGGGCTCATCGGTGACGGGCAGGCCCAGCGCGGCGCGTGCGGCGGCGGCATCGACCTCGAACGGGATCTCGTCCGCCAGCGGGTGACCGACGTAGCACACCGGCACGCCCTGCCGGCGCAGGAAGGCCTCTTCGAAGGGAAAGATGCTCAGCATCAGATCCACGGCACGGCGGATACGCTTCACCCGCCCAGGGCGCCAGGCCCATACCGTCGGGCTCACCAGGTGCACCGTGCGGATGCCGGCCCGGCGCAGCCGGGTCTCCAGACCGAGGTTGAAGTCCGGGGCATCGACGCCGATGAAGACATCCGGCGGGTTGGCACGGAACCAGCGCACCAGTTCCCGGCGCAGGCGCAGCAGCTCCGGCGCCACCTTGAGCACCTCCACCAGCCCCATCACCGACAGCCGCTCCAGCGGAAACAGGGTCTCACAGCCCTCTGCCTGCATGCGCTCGCCGGCGACGCCGACAAAGCGGGCGTCCGGCAAGCGCTGCCTGAGGGCCCGTACCAGCGCCGCGCCCAGCAGATCGCCGGACGGCTCGTTGGCGACGATGCCGATGACCCTGGTCAACGCACGATACTGCGATCGCTGTCAGCGACGAAGTCCGCCAGACAGGCCAGCTGGGGATGCGCCTCGGCCAGCGCACGGATCTGGCCCACCGCCTCCGACAGCCGCAGATTCGACAGGTACAGCAGCCGATAGCTGCGCCGGATGGCCGCCACCAGATCGCTGCTGAAGCCCCGCCGTCGCAGCCCCTCGCTGTTGATGCCGCGAGGCACCGCGGGGTGGCCGCCGATGGTGACGAACGGCGGCACGTCCTTGGTGACCACCGAGCCCATGGCGCTGAAACAGTGGGCACCGATCCGGCAGAACTGGTGCACGATGGTGAAGCCGCCGAGGATGGCCCAGTCCGCAATCTGCACATGGCCGCCAAGGGATGCGGCGTTGGCCATGATCACATGGTCGCCGATGACGCAATCATGGGCGACATGGGTGTAGGCCATGAACAGGTTGTCGCTGCCGATGCGGGTTTCGCCCCGATCCTGCACCGTGCCCCGGTGGATGGTGGTGTATTCGCGGACCACGTTTCGCTCACCCATGACCAGCAGGGTCGGCTCACCGGCGAACTTCATGTCCTGGGGCTCTTCGCCCACGGAGGCAAACTGGAAGATCCGGTTGCCCTCACCGATCCGCGCCGGACCGCGAATGACCGCATGCGGACCGATCCGGCAACCGCGGCCCAGGGAGACATCCGCGCCCACCAGGGCATAGGGTCCCACCTCGACGTCGGGCGCCAGTTCGGCACCGGCTTCGATGATCGCGGTTGGATGGATCAACGCGGCTGGATGGGTCAAGGGTCAGAAGTCCCTGGCCGTACACATGATCTCCGCAGTCGCGACGGTCTTGTGGTCGACCCGGGCCTCGCCGGCAAACTTCCAGATGCCGCGCTTGACGTTCATCACGCTGACCTCCAGGAATAACTGATCGCCGGGCTCCACGGGCTGCTTGAAGCGCGCCTTGTCGATACCGACGAAGTAGTACAGCGCCTTCTCCCCCACCTCGTCCGGCCGGGATTCCATCGCCAACAGCCCGGTGGCCTGAGCCATGGCCTCGATGATCAGCACCCCCGGCATTACCGGCCGGATCGGAAAGTGGCCAGCGAAATAGGGTTCGTTGAAGGTGACATTCTTCAGGCCCAGCAGCCGGTGATTCTGTTCAAACTCCAACACCTTGTCGATGAGCAGAAACGGGTAGCGGTGCGGCAGCAGACTCAGCACCTTGTGGATGTCCATCGTGATCAAAGCCACCTCCAGCGACCCGTTCGGATTCGGGATCGGTGTATCAACGTTGTCAGCCGAATCGGGCTGCCGGTGCCGTTGCCAGGGGCCGGTCAACGGCCCGTTGCATGCACCCGCCGCGCGGATTCATGGTTCGAATTCAGGCATCGCCGGACGGCTCCGGCGCGTCGCCGTCCGCCGCCGCGGGTTCCAGGGCCGCTTCCAGGCGCTTGACCCGCCGGGCGAGTTCGTCCAGGTGCCGGAAGCGCGCCGCATTGCGCCGCCAGTCGGCGTTGGCCATCGCCGGCACGCCACTGCTGTAGAGCCCCGCCTCCGGAAACGAGCGGGTGACCATGGCCATGCCGGTGAAATGCACATCGTCGCCGATCTCGAGGTGTCCGGCCATGCCCACGGCGCCGCCAATGGTGCAGTTGCGCCCGATCCGCGTCGAACCCGAGATGCCGGAGCAGGCCGCCATGGCGGTGTTCTCGCCGACGGAGACGTTGTGGCCGATCTGGATCAGGTTGTCGATCTTGACCCCGTCCTCGATCACCGTCTCGCCGATGGCGCCGCGATCCACTGCGGAATTGGCACCCACCTCCACATCGTTGCCCAGGCGCACCCGGCCTACCTGGGGGATGCGCACCCAGCGCCGCCCGTCTTTGGCGAAACCGAAGCCGTCGCGGCCGATGACGGCACCCGGATGCAGCAACGCGCGCTCGCCGATCACCGTGTCCTCGCACACCGTGACGCGAGCCACCAAGCGGCTGCCGGCGCCGATGCGGGTGCCGGCGCGCACGATGCAGCCGGGCCCGATCTCGACCTCCGCACCGATCTCCACGCCGCCCTCGATCACGCACAGGGCGCCGATTGAAGCCGTGGGATCAATGCGGGCATCGGCGTCGACCACGGCACTGGCGTGCACACCCGCCGGCGCCCGACGCGGTGGATGCAGCAGCGCCGCGGCGCGGGCGAAACCCAGATAGGGGTTATCGACGACCAGGACCGTACCGGGCGCCCCCTCGGCCTGCGCAGGCGCCAGTATCACCGCCCCGGCCCGGGTGTCCGACAGGCTGGCGCGGTACTTGGCAGCGGCCAGGAAACTCAGACAGCCGGCGTCGGCATCATCCAGCGGCGCCACCCGTTCCAGCGGGCGATCTTCGCCCCGCAGTTCCGCACCGATCCGCTCCGCGATCTCGCTTGCCAGAATCACCTTCGCCTCACTTCGCCCGGGCGCCGCCAGCGGCACTCAGCGCGCCTCGAATTCCTGCTTCAGCCGTTCGACCACGTCGCCGGAAATGTCCACACGCTGGCTGAAATAGACCAGACCCTCGCTCAGGATCAGGTCGATCTCCTGCTCCTTGGCCACCTGCCGAACGACCTCTTCCACCTGCTTCACCAACTTGGTGCGCAATTCCGTCTGGCGCAGGGCGAAGTCCTCCTGCAGCTCCGCCTGGGCATAGCGCAGCCGGCGCTTGCGCGCGCGGATGTCGCTCTGCAGCCGCTTGAGCTCGTCCTCGCTCATCAGCGCCCCGTCGCGCTCGAGCTGCTCGTTGAGCCGGTCGAGGTCCTCCTGCTGCTCCAGCAGTTCCGCCTCGCGCTCCATGACCTCGTTGCTCAGCATCGCCCGTGCCTCCTCGTACTGGGGCGATTCCTCGACGATGCGGTTGGGGTCGATCACGGCGATCCGGAACTCACTGGCCTGGATGCCCGCCACGGGCAGCAGCAGCAACGCGGCGGCCAGCAGCGCGCGGACGCGCGGGCGACGGGTGATGGCGATCGGGGATGGCATGGACATGTCAGAAGTTTTGGCCGAAGCTGAACTGGAATACCTGCTCCTCGTCATCGTCCTCCGCGTTCAACGGATAGGCGACGCTCACCGACAGCGCACCCACCGGCGAGAGCCAGGCCACCGACAGGCCAGTGGAGTAGCGCAGGTCGCCGAGGTCGAACCCGGTGGGCGCAACCAGGTCGCTGTCCTCGGTCCACCAGACATTGCCGAAATCGAGGAAGGCACCGAGCCTGAGGGTATTCTCGAACTTGCCGCCCAACGGCGGCGGCGCATACAGTTCCAGCCCGCCGGTCAGCTTGATATTGCCGCCCACCGGGTCGTCGAACTCGTCCTGCTCCCGCGGGCCCAGGGTGTTGGCCCGGAAACCGCGCACGGTACTCGGTCCGCCGGCGTAGAAGTTCTCGAAGAACGGCAGCTCCTTGGTGTCGCCGTAGCCGCTGCCGTAGCCCATGTCGCCTTTCAGCGCGACGGTGAAGCGTCGCGTCAGGGGTACATAATGGCGGCCGCGGTAGCTCAGCTTGTAGTACTGCAGATCGCTGCCGGGGATGGCCACCTCGCCGAAGACACTCTGTAGGGTACCGGCACTGGGGAAGATGGCGGAATCCCGTGAATCCACCACATAGCTCAGGGTCAGGAAGAGGTCATTGAAGGTGTCGCCGTTGTCGGCGACGAAGTCCTGGGCCAGTTCCGAGTAGACGCCGGCAAAGAAGCGGGTGTTCTGCACATACATGCCAAGGCCGGCGCGCGAGGTGTCGGACAGCGGCAGGCTGAAGTTCACCGCGGCACGGGCCACGTCGGTGGAGTAGTCGGCACCGATGAGCTCGTCGAAGTCCGTGGTGCGGTAGCTGATGTCGAAGCCGCGGCTGATGCCGTCGATGGTGTAGTAGGGATTGGTGTAGGCCAGCTGGTAGAACTGGTTGGTGCGACTTGAGTTGAACGCGAAGGCGACGCGCTTGCCGGTGCCCAGGAAGTTGTTCTGGCTGATGCTGGTGTTGAAGATGATGCCGTCGGACTGCGAGAAGCCGACACCGGCCATCAGGTTGCCGGACGGCTTCTCCTTCACCGTCACCTCTACGTCCACCTGGTCCGCCGAACCGGGCACCGCCGGGGTCTCGATGTTGACCTCCTCGAAATAGCCCAGGCGCTGCAGCCGCTCGCGCGAGCGCTTGACCAGCTCGGTCGAGAACCAGGCCGTCTCCAGCTGGCGCATCTCGCGGCGCAGCACCTCGTCGCGGGTGCGGGTGTTGCCCTGCATGGTGATGCGGCGCACGTACACCCGCTTGCCGGGATCGATGAAGAAGGTCACGGCCACCGTCTTCGCCTCCTCGTCCAGCTCCGGCACGGCGTTGACGTTGGCGAAGGCATAGCCCTCGTTGCCCAGCAGCTGGGAGATCCGCTCGGCGCTCTCGGTGGCGACCTTGCGCGAGAAGGGCTCGCCGCGGCGCATGTGGATCAGCGGGAACAGCTGCTCGCTCGGCACGGTCGCCTCGCCGGCGAGCTGGATGTCGCTGACGCGGAACACGTCGCCCTCGTCGATGGCGACAGTGACATACATGTCCTTGCGATCCGGGCTGATGGTGACCTGGGTCGAGGTGATCTGGAAGTTGATGAAGCCGCGATCCAGGTAGTACGAGCGCAGGGCCTCGAGATCACCGGACAGCTTCTGCTTGGAGTACTGGTCGTTCTTGGTGTAGAACGACAGCCAGTTGGTGCGGCCCAGCTTGAACTGTTTGAGCAGCTCCTTCTCGCTGAAGGCCTCGTTGCCGATGATGTTGATCTGCTTCAGGCGGGCGGTGAGCCCCTCGTTGATCTCGATGCGCACCGCCACGCGGTTGCGTTCCAGCGGCGACACCGTCGACTCGATGCCGACACCGTACTTTCCCGAGGCGAAGTACTGGCGCTGCAGTTCCTGCTCGATGCGATCAAGGATGGACGGGTTGAACACGCGGCCCTCGGCAAGGCCGACGTCGGCCAGCCCCTGCTTGAGGATGTCCTCCTTCAGCGACTTGTTGCCGACGATGTCGATCCGGGCCACGGCGGGACGCTCGCGGACCACCACCACCAGCACGTTGCCCTCGCGCTCGACGGTGACATCGTTGAAAAAGCCGGTGGAGTACAGGCTACGGATGATGTCCGCGGTGATGCCCTCGCCGACACGGTCCCCCACCTGCACCGGCAGGTAATTGAACACGGTGCCGGCGGCAATGCGCTGCAGCCCCTCGACACGGATGTCCGCGACCGTGAAGTCCTGCCCCCGGGCAGACAACGCGACCATCAGCAACAGGACAGCCAGGGGCCACCGCAAGACACTCAGGTTACGCAAGTTTTGGTCCCTCGACACGTGCCCCCCGAAGCGCAGCCGATCGGTCCGAGCGGTTGCAGATGGCGTTCAGAAGGCAGCGATTATAAGGGATACGAAGCAGCTAGCCCAGCAGTCGGGCGATATCGACATAGAAGGCCAGGGTCATCAGGGAAATGATCAGCGCGATGCCGATGCGCTGCCCCTGGGCCTGCAGCTCCTCCGACAACGGTCGGCGCCGGACCGCCTCGATGGCGAAGTACAGCAGGTGACCGCCATCCAGCACCGGGATCGGCAGCAGGTTGAGCAGGCCCAGGCTGACGCTGAGCAAGGCGAGGAACTCGATGTAGGGCGCAACGCCGACGCTGGCGGTGCGGCCCGCCGCGTCGGCGATGCCGATGGGGCTGCTGAGGTTCTCCACCGAGGCCGTTCCCACCAGCATGCGGCCGACGATGCGCAGGGTCAGCATCGACAGGTCGCCCACCCGCTGGACGGCCTCGCCCAGGGCCTCCACCGGGCCGTACTGCAGGCGCACCCGATAGCTGTCGTACAGCCCCTCGGGAATGAACGGACCGGCACCGATCCGACCGATGCGCGTGCCCTCGACATCCACCACGGCCGGCGTCAGCGCCAGTTCCAGCTCGCTGCCGTCGCGGCTGACCCGCAGTGACATGGGCGCGTCCGGGTGCGAACGCACCGCCTCGACCAGCTCGCTCCAGTCCTCAATCGGGCGACCGTCGATGGCCAGGACCCGATCTCCCGGCAACAATCCCGCGCGTTGCGCAGGTTCGCCGTCGACCACCTCGGCGATCAGCGGCGGGATCGGCGGCGACACGCTGTCCAGCCCGATGGCCGCCAGGAAGCCGCGCCCCGGATCCAGCGCCTTCAGCTCGACGCCGGGCAGGATGCGCACCACCTCGCGACCGTCCGCGGTGCGCACCGCCACGTCGACGTCCTCGCCATCCTGGGAGGCCGACAGCAGTGCGTACCAGAAGCGGCTCCAGCTCGCCGTCTCACGGCCGTCGACGCCCTGCACCAGGTCGCCCGGCTGAAACGCTGCTGCCTCGGCGATGGAGCCGGGGGCGACGCTGCCGACCTCCGGCCGCAGGCCGCTCTCACCCATCAGCAGGATGCCCCAGTACACCAGGATGGCGAACAGGAAATTGGCCAGGGGCCCGCCGACCACGATGGCGCTGCGCTTCCACAGGGGCTGGGTGTTGAACGCCAGATGGCGCTCCCCGGGGTCCACCTCCTCTTCGCGCTCGTCCAGCATCTTGACGTAGCCGCCCAGCGGCAGCGCGGCGATGGCATACTCGGTGTCGCCGGAGCGGCCGTACCAGGAGAACAGCGGCCGGCCGAAGCCGATTGAAAAACGCAACACCTTCACGCCGAGCTTGCGAGCCACCCAGAAGTGGCCGAACTCGTGCACTGTCACCAGCAGCAGGATGGCGACGATGAAGGCGGCAATGGCGTATCCGAGATCAAGCATCGTGCGCTAACAGACCCCGTCGGCAACGCTTTGTTCCGCAACCGCCCGCGCCCGGCCGTCGACCTCCAGCACATGCCCCAGCCCGGACAGGTCAACCGCCTCCGGCGGCAGCCGGTCCATGGTCCGTTCCACCACCCGCGCGATGTCGGTGAAGCCGATACGCCGGTCCAGGAAGGCGGCCACCGCCACCTCGTTGGCGGCGTTCAGCACCACCGGGGCGGTGCCGCCGTCGGCCGCGGCACGATAGGCCAGGCGCAGACAGGGGAAGCGCTCCGGGGCCGGGGGCTCGAAGTCCAGCTGCGCCACCCGGAACAGGTCCAACTGCTCGACGCCGGAACTGATGCGCTCGGGCCATCCCAGGGCATGAGCAATGGGGGTGCGCATGTCGGGGTTGCCAAGCTGCGCCAGCACCGAGCCGTCGTTGTACTGCACCATGGAATGGATCACGCTCTGGCGGTGCACCACCACCTGGATCCGCTCCGGCGCGGTATTGAACAGCCAACAGGCCTCGATCAGTTCAAGGCCCTTGTTCATCATGGTGGCGGAGTCCACCGAGATCTTGCGGCCCATGCTCCAGTTGGGATGCGCACAGGCCTGCTCCGGCGTCACCGCGGCCAGCGACTCCGGCGCGGCGTCGCGGAACGGACCACCGGAGGCGGTGAGCAGGATACGCTCCACGCCGGATGCCGCCAGCCCCTGGGCGTAGGTCGCCGGCAGGCACTGGAAGATGGCATTGTGCTCGCTGTCGATGGGCAGCAGCGTAGCGCCGTTGTCCGCAGCGGCGCGCATCAGGATGGCGCCGGCCACCACCAGGGCCTCCTTGTTCGCCAGCAGCAGGCGCTTGCCGGCCCGGGCCGCCGCCAGGCTGGACATCATGCCGGCGGCGCCGACAATGGCCGCCATCACGTAGTCCACCTCAGGTAGCGACGCCACCGTCTCCAGCGCCTCGGGCCCGCTCAGCACCTCCGGCGGCCGGGGCATATCGGCCAAGGCCTGGCGCAGGGCGTCGGCAGCCGCCGCGTCGACCATGACCGCATAGGCCGGCGAGAAGCGCCGACACTGCTCTGCCATGCGCTCGACATTGCGATGCGCGCTGAGCGCCACCACGCGGAAGCGTTGCGGGTGCCTCTCCACCACATCCAGGGTGCTGATGCCGATGGACCCGGTGGAGCCGAGGATTGAGATCCCATTGGTGCTGTCGTTCATTCAAACGTTCTCCAGCCAGAGGACGCCGAGTACGAACAGCGGCGCCGCCGAGGTAAAGCTGTCGATGCGATCGAGCATGCCGCCGTGTCCCGGCAGCAGCGAACCCGTGTCCTTGAGCCCCCGCCGCCGTTTCAGCAGGCTTTCGTAGAGGTCGCCCACCACCGACAGGGCCGCCACCGCGGCGCACAACAGCACCCACGCCGCCAGGGCCGTGGGCCGCAGGCCCATGAGCCCCCCCACCAAGGCGCCCCACAGCGCCGCGGCGAGCAGGCCGGCATAGACGCCGGCCCGGGTCTTGCCGGGGCTCAGCATCGGCGCCAGCTTGCGCCGCCCCCAGCGGCGACCAGCGAAATAGGCCGCCGAGTCGGCCAGCCATACCAGCATCATCAGGGCCAGCACCAGCCAGGGCCCCTGCCCTGCTCGCCCACCCCCCTGGGCTTGTGCAAGGCCGTCAGGCGGCAGGTCCAGGCCATGCAGCCGGACCATCGCCAGCCATGGCAGCACCAGCACCACCAGCGCCGTCGGGATCAGCGCCGGCTGCAGGCCACGGGCCGGCTCGATCTGCCGGGTCAGCGCCAGGGTAGCGGTGGCGCCGAGCCACCACAACACCCCGAGCGCCAGCAGAGCGATATCCCAGGCCGGCGGCACCACGAACCACAACAGCGCCATCGCCGCCACCACCAGCAGTACGTGCGCCGCCCGTCCGGCGGACTCCGGCACGCCCACCAGCCGGCCCCATTCCCAGGCGCCGACGCCAATGACCCCGGCCAGGGCCAGCGCAAACACGGGTGTGGGCAGAAATACAACGCAGAGCATGATCACCGGTGCCAGCAGGCCGGCGGTGATCAGACGCTGCTTCAGGGAGACGGCAAGGGTCATGAGGCAGGGCTTCCGGGTGCGTGCATCGGGGTCGGCGCCTCAGCCCGCGGCCAGCCCGGCCTGGTCCGCGATCTGTTCGCCGGTCAGCCCGAAGCGCCGCTGTCGGCGGGCGAAGTCCTGCAGCGCCGTGGCAAAGGCGGTGGCGTCGAACTCCGGCCACATCAGATCGGAAAAGTAGAGCTCGGCATAGGCCGACTGCCAGAGCAGGAAGTTGCTGATGCGTTTCTCACCGCCGGTGCGGATGAAGAGGTCGGGGTCGGGTACGTCTGGGACGCACAGCCGGGAGGAGATGGCGGCCTCGTCGATGTCATCGAGACGCAGCCGGCCGGCGGCCACGTCCTCGGCGATGGCGCGCGTGGCCTGGGTGATGTCCCAGCGGCCGCCGTAGTTGGCTGCCACCTGCAGCGTCAGCCGGCGGTTGTCTGCCGTGGCGCGCTCGGCCTCGGCAAATTGCCGCTGCAGGCGCTCGGAGAAGGCGGAACGGTCGCCGAGAATGCGCAGGCGCACGTCGTTCTCCACCAGCCGCCGGACCTCGGTCTGCAGCGTGCTCATGAACAGTTGCAGCAGCACGTCCACTTCCTGTCGGGGGCGGCGCCAGTTCTCGCTGCTGAAGGCAAACAGCGTCAGCACGCGCACACCGGTGGCCAGACTCTCCTCAACCACCGCGCGCACCGCCTTGGCGCCGGCGCGGTGACCCGCCGTGCGCGGCAGGCCGCGCCGGCGTGCCCAGCGGCCGTTGCCGTCCATGATGATGGCGACGTGCTCGGGCACCCGCTTGCGCGCGTCGCTGGGGTCGTTGCCCGGGGTGTCGCTGGTCACAGGAGCAGGATCCGTCTTGACTGAAAACGGATCAGATCGCCATCAGGTCGGCTTCTTTTTCTTCCAGGATCTGCTCGACTTCCTTGATGAACTGATCGGTCAGTTTCTGCACGATCTCCTGGCCGCGACGCTCGTCGTCCTCGGAGATCATCTTCTCCTTCACCAGGTCCTTGAGATCGTTGTTGGCATCGCGTCGAATGTTGCGCACTGCTACCCGGGCCTGCTCCGCCTCGTGCCGGGCGATGCGCTGCAGGTCGCGCCGCCGCTCCTCGGTCAACGGCGGCATCGGCACCCGGATGACGGTACCGGCGGTATTGGGATTCACGCCGAGGTCGGACTGGATGATGGCCTTCTCCACCGCCTGCACCATGGTGCGCTCCCAGGGGGTCACGGTCAGGGTGCGGGCATCCTCCACCGCGACGTTGGCCACCTGGTTGATGGGCACGTCACTGCCGTAGTAGGAGACCTTCAAGTGATCCAGCAGCGACGGATGGGCGCGTCCGGTGCGGATTTTAGCAAGCTCATGCCGCAAGGCGTCCGCACTCTTGCCCATGCGCTCGGCAGCGCTCTGTTTGATGTCGTCAATCATCTCTCTGTTCCCTTCAAGCTGTTCCCATCAAGCTGCTCGCATCAGGCTGGTGCCCATAACGCCGGTCCCATCAGGCCGCTCCCATCAGCTCGGCCCGGGCTCCACCAGGGAGCCGATGTCATCGCCGGCAACGGCGCGCACCAGCGCACCCGGCGTGTAGATGTTCATGACCCGCAGCGGGATGCCGTGATCACGGCACAGCACGATGGCGGTGGTGTCCATGACCCCGAGCCGCTCCTGCAGCACCCGCTCGTAGGTCACGCGTTTGTAGAAGCGGGCCTGGGGGTTGCGCATCGGGTCGTCGGAGTAGATGCCGTCGACCTTGGTCGCCTTGACCAGAAGATCGGCCCCGATCTCCGCCGCCCGCAGGCTGGCCGCGGAGTCGGTGGTGAAGAACGGGTTGCCGGTACCGGCGGCGAACAGCACCACCCGGCCGCGCCGCAGATGCTCCACCGCCCGGCGCCGGGAGAAGCCCTCGCAGACCTGGTCGATGCGCAGCGCCGACATGACCCGGGCCGGCACACCGGCGCGCTCCAGCGCATCCTGCATGGCCAGGGCGTTCATCACCGTCGCCAGCATGCCCATCTGGTCGCCGGTGACGCGATCCATGCCCCCCGCCGCCAGGCCGGCACCGCGAAACAGGTTGCCACCGCCGATGACCAGGCCCACCTGCGCGCCGCCGGTCACGCAATCGGCGACCTCGGCCGCCAGGCGGGCCAGCAGACCGGCGTCGATACCAGACTCGGCCTGGCCGAGCAGTGCCTCGCCGCTGAGCTTGAGCAGGATTCGCTTGTAGGTGCCTTGGGTCACGGGTGGATCAGGGTTACCGTCGGTGCAAGAGAACGAAGCTATCTTTATAGACTGGGGCCGGCGGTCTCAGTCGTTGCGCATGCCCGCCTGGGCCTGGACCTCTTCGGCGAAGTTCTCGCTCTTCTTCTCGATGCCTTCGCCAACCTCGATCCGGGCAAAGCGTACCACGCTTGCGCCGGCCTTTTTCAAGAGATCGCCCACCTGCTGGTCGGGATCCTTGACGAAGGCCTGGCCCAGCAGGGTCACCTCTTCCATGTACTTACGCATGCGCCCTTCGATGATCTTGTCGACGATGTTCTCGGGCTTGCCGCTCTCCAGGGCCTGGGCACGGAAGATCTCGCGCTCCTTGGCCAGGGCCTCCGCCGGCACCTCGTCGGCACTGACGCACAGCGGGTTGGTGGCGGCGATATGCATGGCGATGTCGCGCCCCAGGTCTGCGTCGCCACCGACCATGTCCAGCATCACGCCGATGCGCACGCCGTGGCGGTAGCTGTGCAGCGCGCCCTGGGCCTGGTCGAAGCGCACCAGCCGGCGCACCTGCACGTTCTCGCCCACCTTGGCGATCAGCGCCTCGCGGGCGGCATTCACAGTACCTGCGTCACCGGCCATGGGCTGCTCGGCCAGGGCGTCGGCATCCGTCGCGTCGCAGGCCAGCGCGCAGTCCGCCACCGCCGCGGCAAAGGACGCGAAGTTGTCGTCCTTGGCAACGAAGTCGGTCTCGCTGTTGATCTCGACGATGACGCCGCGCTTGCCGTCATCGCTGATGCGCAGCTCGACGATGCCGTCGGCGGCGATACGGCCGGCCTTCTTGGCGGCCTTGGCCTGGCCGGACTTGCGCATGGCCTCGATGGCCGCCTCGATGTCGCCGCCGGTCTCGACCAGGGCCTTCTTGCACTCCATCATGCCGGCGCCGGTGCGCTCGCGCAGCTCCTTGACCAGGGAGGCTGATATCGCCATGGGAAACTCCAGAAAACTGTTGATTAAAAAAAACGAATGAATGGAAAACGGGTGCAGAGACACGAATCCGCGCCGGGAAACGCACCCGCCGGCACCCGTGGGGAGCCCGCTTCGCACGGGGTCCGCACAGGTGCCGGCGGGTGCCTGGGCCCGCAGCGGCCTGCCTACTGGGCGGCGGCCGGCTCGGAGACTGGCTCGGAGGCCGGCTCGACCTCATCCATCGGCATGCGACCGCCCGCCATCGCGGCGGCGGTCTGGCGGCCGTCCAGGATGGCCGACGCGGCGCCTTCGATGTACAGGCGCACGGCACGGATGGCGTCGTCGTTGCCGGGGATCACATAGTCGATCTTGCTCGGGTCGTTGTTGGTGTCCACCACGCCGACCACAGGGATGCCGAGCTTGTTGGCCTCGGAGATGGCGATCTTCTCGTGGCCGACATCGATGACGAACATCGCGTCCGGCAGCCCGTCCATGTTCTTGATGCCGCCGAGGCTGCGGTCGAGCTTCTCGCGCTCGCGCGACAGCGTCAGGGCCTCCTTCTTGCCAAAGCGCTCGATGCTGCCGTCCTCGAACATGGCCTCGAGGTCTTTCAGGCGCTGGATGGACTGGCGCACCGTCTTGAAGTTGGTCAGCATGCCGCCGAGCCAGCGATGGTTGACATAGGGCATGCCGCAGCGCTCGGCCTGCTCGCGGATGACGTCATGGGCGGCTCGCTTGGTACCGACGAACAGCACCCGCCCGCCGTTGGACGCCAGCTTGCCCAGGTAGCTCATGGCCTCCTGGTAGAGCGGCAGCGACTTTTCCAGATTGACGATATGGATCTTGTTGCGCTGGCCGAAGATGTAGGCGGCCATCTTCGGATTCCAGTAACGGGTTTGGTGGCCGAAGTGAACACCGGCCTGCAGCATCTGCCGCATGGAGACATCAGACATCGATTCGTACCTTAGATTGATGGGTTGGACCTCCACGCACCCCATGCAGCAACCCCGAAGCCATCCCTGGGACGGCGTCCGGGCACCCGGCTGCATGTGCCGGCACGTGTGTGGCTTGGAATGCAGTCGGCCGAGCGGCGCCAGGCCCACCACCAGTCCGGCATCTGCTATTGTAACGCCGCATTGGCGTCGGCAGATTGGGAATGGCCAGGGTCGGAGCCGGCATCGCGCAGACGGGTATTTTGGCAGATCATCTACCGAACCCGGGCCGCACATGGCCGTCCACAGCCGAACAGCATACCATGACAGGCCAGATTCGATCAATGGCGAGCCATTCGGCGGCCGGCGGTCGGAGCCGCCATCCACCGAGCCGACGCACAACCCAGCCCAGGCGACAGACACGAGACATCATGGCCATCCACATCAAGACAGCAGAAGAGATCGAGAAAATGCGTCGCGCCGGGCGCCTGGCAGCGGAAGTCCTGGAGATGATCGGGCCCCATGTCCGCCCGGGCGTCACCACCGACGAGCTCGACGCCCTCTGCCATCGCTACATCGTCGAGGAACAGGGCGCCATCCCGGCCCCGCTGGACTACCGGGGGTTCCCGCGCTCCATCTGCACCTCCGTCAACAACCAGGTCTGCCACGGCATCCCCGGCAACAAGCGTCTGAAGCGGGGCGACATCGTCAATGTGGACGTCACCGTGATCAAGGACGGCTTCCACGGCGACACCAGCAAGATGTTCCTGGTCGGCGAGCCGTCGGTGCTGGCGCGCCGGCTGGTGGAGGTCACCCGGCAGGCGCTGCAGATCGGCATCGACCAGGTGCGGCCGGGGGCCACCCTGGGCGACATCGGCCATGCCATCCAGCGCTTCGTCGAGGGGCACAAATTCTCGGTGGTGCGCGAATACTGCGGCCACGGCATCGGGCGCGAGTTCCATGAGGAGCCGCAGGTACTGCACTACGGCAAGCCCGGCGAAGGCGTGGTGCTGGAGCCGGGGATGTGTTTCACCATCGAGCCCATGGTCAACGCCGGCAAGCGGCATGTGAAGGTGCTGCCGGACGGCTGGACCGTGGTGACCAAGGATCGCAGCCTGTCCGCGCAGTGGGAACACACCATCCTGGTGACCGAACGGGGCAGCGAGATCCTCACCCTGCGCAATGAGGAGCGCATCGACAGCGCTGCGGCATGAGTACGTCGCCCGCAGCCGAGGCAGAAGCGCGCGCGCCCAAGGCCGGCATCGCACCGGGAATGCGGCCCTTGCCGGCCCCGCTGCCGGTGGCCGAACCGACGGCAGACGCAGACGCCCTCGGCATCGCCCCGCAGCAACTGCTCGAGGCCGCTGACGCCGACGCGGTCCCGCTGTTCAAGCGCGCGCTCAAGGCAGGCAAGCAGCAGCTGCTGACGCGCTCTGCCCAGGGGGCCTCCATCGCCGGACTGGTTGCGGAACTGAGCGCCCTGACAGACCTGATCATCACCAGCGCCTGGCAGCGGTTCCTGCCGCCGAGCGCACCGGCGGCCCTGGTGGCGGTGGGCGGCTACGGCCGCGCCGAACTGCACCCGGCCTCGGACATCGACCTGCTCATCCTGGTGGCGGATGATCCGGCCGACGGCGAGGGCCTCGGCAACACCTTGTCCGCCCTGGTCACCTTCCTGTGGGACATCGGTCTGGAGATCGGCCATGCGGTGCGCACCGTCGACGAGTGTCAGCAGGAGGCCCGCAACGACGTCACCATCATCACCAACCTGATCGAGGCCCGGTTCCTGGCCGGTCGGCATGCACTGTTCGAGGCCATGCGCAAGGCGACCGGGCCGGACCGGATCTGGCCCAGCGACGCCTTCTTCGAGGCCAAATGCGCCGAGCAGCGCGCCCGCTGGCAGAAGTTCGGCGAGACCGCGTACAACCTGGAGCCCAACATCAAGGAAAATCCGGGCGGCCTGCGGGACATCCAGAGCATTGCCTGGGTGACCAAGCGCCACTTCGGTGCCGATTCCCTGCACGAGCTGGTCGCGCACGGCTTCCTGACCGAGACCGAGTACATGACCCTGGTGGACGGCCAGGCGCTGCTGTGGCGCATCCGCTTCGCACTGCACCGCATTGCCGGTCGGCGCGAGGACCGCCTGCTGTTCGACTACCAGCGCACCCTGGCGGATGCACTCGGCTTCAGCGACGAGGACGACAACCTGGCGGTGGAGCAGTTCATGCAGCAGTACTACCGCACGGTGGTGGAGCTGAACCGGCTCAACGAAATGCTGCTGCAGCTGTTCCAGGAGGCCATCCTGCTACACGATCAGCTCGGCCCGCCGCAGCCCATCAGCAAGCGCTTCCAGAGCCGCAGCGGCTACCTGGAGGTGACGCATCCGCAGGTCTTCGCTCGCTGGCCCATCGCCCTGCTCGAGGTCTTCCATGTGCTGCAGCAAAACCCGTCGCTCAGGGGCATCCGCGCCAGCACCATCCGCCTGATCCGCGAGCATCGCCACCTGATCGACGACGATTTCCGCGAAGACGTGCGGGCACGCAGCCTGTTCATGGAGATCCTGCGCTGTCCCCGGGGGGTCACCCACGCCCTGCGGCGGATGAATCGCTATGGCGTGCTGGCGGCCTACATCCCCGCCTTCGCCAACATCGTCGGGCGCATGCAGTACGACCTGTTCCATGTCTACACCGTCGATGAGCACACGCTTCGGGTGTTACGCAACCTGCGTCGCTTCACCGTGCCGGATCACATCGGCGAGTTCCCGCTGTGCAGTTCCATCGCCAACCGCATCCCCAAGCTCGAACTGCTGTACCTGGCAGGGCTGTTCCACGACATCGCCAAGGGACGCGGCGGCGACCATTCCGTCCTGGGTGCCCGCGACGCCTGGGACTTCTGCCAGATGCACTATCTGAGCGAGTTCGACAGCCGCCTGGTGGCCTGGCTGGTGCAGCACCACCTGCTGATGTCGATGACCGCCCAGCGCAAGGACATCTCCGATCCCGCAGTGATCCAGGCCTTTGCCGAACAGGTTGGCGACACCAACCGTCTGGACTACCTGTATCTGCTGACGGTATCCGACACCCGCGCCACCAACCCGAAGCGCTGGAACTCCTGGAAGAACGCCCTGCTCCGCGATCTCTACCAGGCCACGCGCCGCGCCCTGGCGCGGGGGCTGGAAAACCCCCAGGCGCAGGACGAACTGGTGGAGCAGAAACAGCGCGAGGCCATGCGACTGCTGGCCTTCGACGGCATCGACGCCGAAGACTGCCGCGCGCTCTGGAGCCGTTTCGGCATCGAATTCTTCGCCCCCAGTTCGCCGGAGGAGATCGCCTGGCAGACGCGGCAGATGCTGACGGCCGGACCGGAAGACCTGCCACTGGTGGTGATCCGCCCGGTGGCGACCCGCGGCTGCAGCGAGGTCTTCATCTACTCCCGCGACGAGAAGAACCTGTTCGTGCGCATCACGGCACTGCTTGACCAGCACGCGCTGAATATCATGGATGCCCGCATCACCACCACAGACGACGGCATCGCCGTGAATGCCTTCCAGGTCTTGGGGCCGGACCAGAAGCCCATCGAGTATGGCGTCGAGAGCGACGAGATCCGCGACCTGTTGCTGGAAGCGCTGCGCGAGCCCGACGAGGACGCCCCGCGGGTGACCCGGCGGCTACCGCGCCAGCACCACCATTTCCCCACCGAAACCCGCGTCAGTTTCACCGAGGAATCCCACAACCGCCGCACCATGATGCGCCTGACCACCCTCGACCGACCGGGCCTGCTGGCGGAGATCGGCTCCGTGTTCGAGCAGTGCGACATCCGCCTGCAGAGCGCCAAGATCGCCACCGTCGGTGCCGAGGTGGACGACATCTTCTTCATCTCCACCCAGGACGCGCAACCGATCACCTGCGCCGAGGCCCTGACCTGCCTGCGACAACAGATCCACCAGCGCCTGGAGCACAAGCAGCTGGAGCAGAAGGAACGGACCTGAACCCTGGGCGTGCCGCGACGGCCGACACCCAGCCCGCGAGACCCGAGATCATGTGCGGAACGGCGATAGATCCATGTCAGCCCCTTGCGTACAAATGTTTGACTCTAGCGCTTGACTGTTTTACCAAAAGGGTTTCGCTGATTTCTGCAGTCGAGGCGCCCCATGTGCCCACGATCCCTGTTCTCCGTCTTGCCCCCCTCTGCCACCCGCCGCTCGGCCTGCGTTCGGGGTTGCCTGCTGGCCCTGCCACTGCTGGGCCTGTCCCTGGCCGACGCCGCCGAGAATGCCACGCCCGCCGCTGTCCCGAGCAGGCCGGCAGCAGGCGGATCCGAAGCGGCTGAACCGTCCACGACCGACATAGCCGCGAGCCGTCCGCGCTGGCTGGAGGAGGTCCGGGCCCAGCGCCTGGCACTGCAGGCCCAGCGACGCGCCCAGCAGGAGGCGCGCGAAGAGGCATTCCAGCGTCGTCGTCAGGAGCGACGCGAACAGTTCGAGGCCGACCGCTGGCTGTTCCTGAACGAAGGCCCCTGGATGAACTCACCCATGAATCGGCCCGGTAGTCCGCCGGTCAGCCCCCCGCTGAACGCGCCGATCGGCCCAACGGCCCCGCCTGCAGGTCTCCAGGGTGCGACAGACCCGGTGACAGGCTTGCCCGTGCCCGATCCTGCACTCAATACCTTACCCAGTCCGGCGAGCGGTCAGGCTGGCGGCTCTGCTCCCGACCCAGCTGCCGGCCCTGCTTCCGGCACCGGCAGCCGGATCCCCCCGGACTGGAACAATGGCTGGTATTTTCGCGGCTGGTGAAGCGGCCCCGCACCAGACCGCGGCGCAGAGGGGCACGACATTTGCGACAATGGGCGTACCTGAACAACACCACGGGAGCACTATGAGCAAGTACGACGTCTACGCACTCGGCAACGCCCTGGTCGACATGGAATACGAGGTCAGCGAATCGGATCTGGCCCATCTCAACATCGACAAGGGGGTCATGACCCTGGTCGACGAGGCCCACCAGCTGCGCATCATGAAACACCTGCAGGAGCGCCACCACCAGCGGGGCTCCGGCGGCTCGGCGGCCAATTCCGTGATCGCCCTCGCCCAGTTCGGCGGCAGCGGCTATTACGCCTGCAAGGTGGCCGATGACGACCTGGGGCGCTTCTACATGCATGACCTGAAGGCCGGGGGCGTCGCCAGCGTCAGCGACGAGTTTCTGGAACAGGGCGACACCGGCCGCTGCGTGGTCCTGGTGACGCCAGACTCCGATCGCACCATGTGCACCTATCTGGGCATCAGCGGCAACCTGTCGGTGCACGAGCTGGACGTCGACGCCATCCGCGCCGCCAAGTGGTTCTACACCGAGGGCTACCTGGTCACCTCCGACACCGCCCGTGTCGCCGCCATCGAAGCACGCCGGGCCGCCGAGCGCCATGGCGTGAAAACGGCGCTGTCACTGTCGGACCCGAACATGGTCCGCTTCTTCAAGCCCGGACTGCAGGAGATGCTGGGCGACGGTGTGGATCTGGTCTTCGCCAACGAGCACGAGGCCATGGGCATGGCCGACACCGACAGCCTGGACGATGCCATCGCCTACCTGAAGACCATCGCCAGGGAATTCGCCGTCACCCGCGGGCCGGATGGCGCCCTGGTCTGGGACGGACAGCAACTCCTCGAGATCGAGCCCGTCAAGGTCGAGGCAGTGGACACTGTCGGCGCCGGCGACATGTTCGCCGGCGCCTTCCTGTACGGACTCACTCAGGGATGGAGCCACAAGAAGGCCGGTACCCTGGCATCCGCCGCCTCGGCAGAACTGGTCACCAACCTGGGACCCCGCCTGCCGGCCCAGCGAACCCGTGAAATCCTCGCCACAGTCGTCTGAGTTCGTAGCCTGAGTTTGTAATCAGAGCTCACCCCAAGCCCCGCGACACGGGGCCCGGCACGACCATCCCGTGCCGCGCCCCCAATGGCGAAGATTACGGGGACGGCTAACGTAACAGTCCAATAAGGCACGATTCAGAAATAACCTACACGGATGCACGGTAGGGCGGATAAGCGAAGCGCATCCGCCACAGGCCACAACGGCGGATGCGCTTCGCTTATCCGC
>NZ_VWXX01000014.1 GCF_008632335.1 Thiohalocapsa marina | reverse complement strand
ATGTCCAAAGCAAAGTTCGAGCGCAAGAAGCCCCACGTCAATGTCGGCACCATTGGTCACGTCGACCATGGCAAGACCACGCTGACGGCGGCGATCACCGTGCACCAGGCGAAGAAGTTTGGTGGTGAGTCCAAGGCGTACGACCAGATCGACAACGCCCCGGAAGAGCGCGAGCGCGGCATCACCATTGCCACCGCGCACGTCGAGTACGAGACCGACAAGCGCCACTACGCCCACGTCGACTGCCCGGGCCACGCCGACTACGTCAAGAACATGATCACCGGCGCCGCGCAGATGGACGGCGCCATCCTGGTGGTCTCCGCAGCCGACGGCCCCATGCCCCAGACCCGCGAGCACATCCTGCTGTCGCGTCAGGTCGGTGTGCCCTACATCGTCGTCTACCTGAACAAGGCCGACATGGTCGATGACGCCGAGCTGCTCGAGCTGGTCGAGATGGAAGTGCGCGAGCTGCTCGACAGCTACGACTTCCCCGGTGACGACACCCCCATCATCACCGGTTCCGCACTCAAGGCGCTGGAAGGTGACGAGAGCGAGATCGGCGGCCCGTCCATCGACAAGCTCATGGACGCGCTCGACAGCTACATCCCCGAGCCCGAGCGTGCCGTCGACGGTGCCTTCCTGATGCCCATCGAAGACGTCTTCTCCATCTCCGGTCGCGGCACCGTCGTCACCGGTCGTGTGGAGCGCGGCGTCATCAAGGTTGGCGAAGAGGTCGAGATCGTCGGCATCAAGGACACGACCAAGACCACCTGCACCGGTGTGGAGATGTTCCGCAAGCTGCTCGACCAGGGCGAGGCCGGCGACAACATCGGCGCGCTGCTGCGCGGCACCAAGCGTGATGATGTCGAGCGTGGCCAGGTGCTGGCCAAGCCCGGCTCGATCACCCCGCACACCCACTTCGAGGCCGAAGTGTACGTGCTGAGCAAGGAAGAAGGCGGCCGTCACACCCCGTTCTTCAACGGCTATCGTCCGCAGTTCTACTTCCGCACCACCGACGTCACCGGCGCCTGCGAGCTGCCTGAAGGCATCGAGATGGTGATGCCGGGCGACAACGTGAAGATGACGGTGAAGCTGATCGCGCCGATCGCGATGGAAGAGGGTCTGCGCTTCGCCGTGCGCGAGGGTGGCCGCACCGTCGGCGCCGGCGTCGTCGCCAAAATCATCGAGTAATTCCGTAACAGGGATCGGTCTGCCGCGTCCCCCGCGGCAGGCCCGACCACTTTCCAGGCCAGTAGCTCAATTGGCAGAGCAGCGGTCTCCAAAACCGCAGGTTGGGGGTTCGAGTCCCTCCTGGCCTGCCATACACCGGCGCACGAGCGCACCCATACCCTAATGAATGCACGAGCCGATACCGGATCGACCGGTCTCGATACCGCCAAGCTCGTGGTGTCGGCGGCGATCATCGTTGTCGGCATCTGGGCGTTTTACTTCTTTGCCAGCTACTCGCTGCTGTTGCGCGTGGTGCTGTTGCTCGCCCTTGTCGGCGGTGCGGCGGCGCTGGCGCTGATGACGGCACCCGGTCAGCGACTCTGGCGCTTTGCCAGCGATTCGCGCATGGAAGTGCGCAAGGTGGTCTGGCCCACGCGGCAAGAGACCCTGCAGACCACGCTGATCGTCATCGTCATGGTGTTCCTGCTCGGCCTGCTGCTGTGGCTGTTCGACTCCGTGCTGATGTCCATTCTGCGCTTCCTGACCGGGCGGGGGGGCTGATCATGTCCAAGCGATGGTATGTGATCCATGCCTTCTCCGGTTTCGAGGGGCATGTGCAGCGCTCCCTGCAGGAGCGAATCAAGCGTGCCGGCATGGAAGAGGCCTTTGGCGACATCCTCGTGCCTACCGAAGAGGTGGTGGAGATCCGCAACGGCCAGCAGCGCAAGAGTGAGCGCAAGTTCTTCCCCGGCTACGTACTGGTTCAGATGGAAATGACCGACGAGGCCTGGCACCTGGTCAAGGATGTGCCCAAGGTCATGGGCTTCATCGGCGGCAAGGGCGACCGCCCGGCACCGATCCCTGATGCCCAGGCTGAAGCCATCCTGCAGCGGGTGCAGGACGGCGTCGAGAAGCCGCGGCCGAAGGTGCTGTACGAGCCGGGTGAGGTCGTCCGGGTCATCGACGGGCCCTTCACCGACTTCAACGGTGTCGTTGAAGAGGTTGACTACGACAAGAGTCGGGTCAAGGTGTCGGTGCTGATCTTCGGGCGCTCAACGCCGGTGGAACTGGAATTTGCCCAGGTAGAGAAGGGTTGAGCAGACCCGTCCCCTGGTCCGCGGCAACCTGAACGACTGCAGCTATCCACGAATTCTGGATCGCCTGATTGATGGCGATTCATCAACCGTCCGCGTCCTTTGGTTCAAGCAGCCGGGCGTCGGGCGGTCTTTCCTGTCCCGGTGACAGGCGTCGGTTCGGGCCGCGCCATTCCTGGGGCCCAATCGTTAGTCGGGGAGCCACCGCAAGGGTTGGCGCTTGCACCCGTCGGAGAGCATTCATGGCAAAGAAAGTATCTGCGTACATCAAGTTGCAGGTCAAGGCCGGCGAGGCGAACCCCAGCCCCCCGGTCGGTCCTGCGCTGGGCCAGCATGGCGTCAACATCATGGAGTTCTGCAAGGCGTTCAACGCCAAGACGCAGGAGCTCGAAAAGGGTCTGCCGATCCCCGTGGTCATCACGGTCTATTCGGACCGCAGCTTCACCTTCATCACCAAGACGCCGCCGGCGGCGATCCTGCTGAAGAAGGCGGCCGGTGTGGCCAAGGGTAGCGCGACGCCAAACACCGTCAAGGTGGGTACCGTCACCCGCGCCCAGCTGGAAGAGATTGCGAATACCAAGATGGCGGACCTGACCGCAGCCGATATGGACGCCGCCGTGCGCACCATCGCCGGCAGCGCACGGGCCATGGGTCTCGACGTTGAGGGGGTGAACTAATGGCCAAGCTGAGCAAACGCGCGGCGGCGATCCGTGAGCGGGTCGAGGTCGGCAAGATCTACACCGCGGACGAGGCCTTCGCGCTGCTGAAGGAGCTGTCGTCGGTCAAGTTCGTCGAAAACGTCGATGTGGCGGTGAATCTCGGCGTCGATCCGCGCAAGTCCGACCAGGTCGTGCGCGGCAGCACCGTGCTTCCCAACGGCATCGGCAAGCAGGTGCGTGTCGCGGTCTTCGCCCAGGGCCCCAATGCCGATGCCGCCACCGCGGCAGGCGCCGATCGCGTCGGCATGGAGGACCTGGCCGAGGACATGAAGGCCGGCAACCTCGACTATGACGTCGTCATCGCCTCCCCCGACGCCATGCGTGTGGTGGGCCAGCTGGGCAAGCTGCTTGGTCCCCGTGGCCTGATGCCGAACCCGAAGGTGGGCACCGTGACGCCGAATGTGGCCGAGGCCGTGGAGAACGCCAAGGCGGGTCAGGTGCGCTACCGCACCGACAAGGCCGGCATCATCCATTGCCCGCTGGGCAAGATCGACTTCGAGGGCGACAAGCTGCGCGAAAACCTCGAGGCCCTGCTGGCCAACCTGATCAAGGCCAAGCCCAGTGCCGCCAAGGGTATCTATATGCGCAAGGTCACCGTGTCCTCCACCATGGGGCCGGGCCTGACCATCGACCATGGCGCCCTGGCCCTCTGATGTGATGCTTGTGTCCGGGCGCCCGTGAAGGGCCGCCCGGTCGACTGACTTTGGGGCAACGGCGCAATGCGCCGAGGTCCGTCAAAGACCGCAGGTGTCGGCGAGCAGGGGCGGGATGCCCTTGTGCATCGGCTTAATCTCGACCTGCGTAGATGGTGCCCTCGAATCCGGTTCAGTCCTCCGTTGGGTTGGCCGCCGATGACAGTGCACGACGACAGGGCCGCGGCCGGCGCAGTGGATGCGCGGCCGGCGACCCGCACGGGGCTCTGCCCCGAGGCGATCCCGCGTGCGGGATCAAAGTGATTCTGTGATCAGGAGGTGACGACCATGGCGCTGACTTTCGCCGAGAAAGAAGCCATCGTCGCCGAAGTCGCGGATGTTGCGAAGTCTGCCTACTCGGCCATCGGTGCCGAGTACCGCGGGCTGACCGTTGCGGAGATGACCGATCTGCGGGTTCAGGCCCGTCAGGCCGGGGTCTATGTCCGCGTGGTGAAGAACACGCTGGCCAAACGGGCGCTCGCGGATACCGAGTTTGCCTGCATGGCCGATGCGCTCACCGGACCCCTGGTGCTGGCCTTCGGGCAGCAGGACCCGGGATCCGTGGCGCGCGTGGCCAAAGACTTCGCAAAGACCCATGACAAGTTCCAGGTGCGGCTGATCGCCCTGTCTGGACAACTGCTCGATGCCGCCGAACTCGACAAGGTCGCGAAGATGCCGACCTACGAGGAGGCGCTGAGCATGCTCATGGCCGTGATGAAGGCGCCGGTACAGAAACTGACGTCCACGCTCAACGAGGTGCCCGGCAAGCTGGTCCGGACCGTTGCCGCCGTTCGAGACGCGAAGGAAGCTGCCTGAGGCAGCGGCGCGAACAGACCGGCAACGAGCGGATGAAGCCCGCCGACCTCGGGGCGCATGCGACCCCAACCCAACCACGCACGCACGGCCCCGGCCTGCCTGCGAATGAAACAGGACCTGGAGAGTAAGATCAATGGCTGTCTCTAAAGACGAAATCCTCGAAGCCATCGCCAACATGACCGTGATGGAGGTCGTCGACCTCATCAGCGCGATGGAAGAAAAGTTCGGCGTCACCGCCGCTGCCGCCGTGGCTGCGGCTCCGGCCGCTGCCGGTGGTGGCGAGGCCGCCGCCGCCGAAGAGCAGACCGAGTTCGATGTCGTGCTGGCATCCTTCGGCAGCAACAAGGTGGCAGTGATCAAGGCCGTGCGCGGCCTCACCGGCCTGGGCCTGAAGGAGGCAAAGGACGCCGTCGAAGGCGCCCCCACCACCCTGAAGGAAGGCGTCTCCAAGGCCGACGCCGAAGAGGCCAAGAAGCAGCTTGAAGAGGCTGGCGCAACTGTCGAGATCAAGTAACACCGATCTCGCATCAGCGCCGCCAACGGCGCTGTCTCAGGCTGGCGGCTTCGGGCCGCCGGCCTTTTGCCGTTTGCAAGTCATGTGATCGTGTTTCCCGAGGTCGCATCGGCTGGGCATCGGCCCGCGTCGTCAGCACGGTGTCCGTCACCGCGATGTCCGCGGAATCCGCACGCAGATCAATCACGAGGGTAAGGCAGCATGGCCTATTCGTTCACCGAGCAGAAACGCATCCGCAAGAGCTTCGGCAAGCGTCCGAGCATCCTCGAGGTCCCGTTCCTGCTCGCGACGCAGATCGACTCCTACAGAGATTTCCTACAGGCCGACAAGCGCCCGGGCGCGCGCGACGATGTCGGCCTGCATGCCGCCTTCAAATCCGTACTCCCCATCGAGAGCTACTCCGGCAACGCCGTGCTGGAGTATGTCAGCTACCGGCTCGGCGAGCCGGTGTTCGACGTGCGCGAGTGCCATCTGCGCGGTGCCACCTATGCCGCGCCCCTGCGCGTGCTGCTGCGTCTGGTGATCTACGACAAGGATGCCCCGGCCGGCACCCGCGTGGTCAAGGATGTGCGCGAGCAGGAGGTCTACATGGGCGACCTGCCGCTGATGACGGAGACCGGCACCTTCATCATCAACGGCACCGAGCGCGTCATCGTCTCCCAGCTGCACCGCTCGCCGGGCGTGTTCTTTGACCACGACAAGGGCAAGACCCACTCCTCGGGCAAGCTGCTGTTCTCCGCGCGCGTGATCCCCTATCGCGGCTCCTGGCTCGACTTCGAGTTCGATCCCAAGGACAACGTGTTCGTGCGCATCGACCGGCGTCGCAAGCTGCCGGCCACCATCCTGCTGCGGGCGCTGGGCTACGGCGTCGACGAGATCCTGGAGCGCTTCTTCGAGACCGATCAGTTCCATCTGACCGGCGGCACCGCCGACGGCCGGCGCATCGAGCTGGAGCTGGTGCCCGAGCGCCTGCGGGGCGAGACGGTCAATTTCGACGTGCGCATCGGTGACGAGGTGCTGGTGGAGTCCGGTCGCCGTTTCACCGCACGCCATATCCGCGAGTTGCAGAAGGCCGGCATCGAGCGGCTCGAGGTGCCGGACGAATTCCTCATCGGCCGCATCCTGGCCCGCACCCAGGTGGATACCGACACCGGCGAGGTCATCGCCGAGGCCAACAGCGTCATCACCGACGAACTGCTGGCACAGTTGCGCGAGCAGGGCGTCGAGCAGCTGCAGACCCTGTTCGTCAACGATCTGGATCACGGCGCCTACCTGTCCGAGACGCTGCGCGTCGACCACACCCGCAACGAGCTCGAGGCCCAGGTCGAGATCTACCGCATGATGCGTCCGGGGGAGCCGCCGACCAAGGAGGCGGCGCAGAACCTGTTCCACAACCTGTTCTTTACCCCGGATCGCTACGATCTGTCCGCGGTTGGTCGCATGAAGTTCAACCGCCGTCTCGGCCGCGAGGCCACCGAAGGCCCCGGCATCCTGTACGACGGGCGCTATTTCGGCGCGCGCGGCGACGACTTCGCCAAGGCCCTGGTGGCCGAGCATGGCGAGGGCTCGGACATCGTCGACGCCCTGAAGGTACTGATCGAACTGCGCAATGGCCGCGGCACCGTCGACGACATCGACCACCTGGGCAACCGCCGCATCCGCTGCGTCGGCGAGATGGCCGAGAACCAGTTCCGCGTCGGCCTGGTGCGCGTGGAGCGCGCGGTCAAGGAGCGGCTGTCGCTAGCCGAGTCCGAGGGCCTGATGCCGCAGGAGCTGATCAACGCCAAGCCGGTGTCGGCCGCGATCAAGGAGTTCTTCGGCTCCTCGCAGCTGTCGCAGTTCATGGACCAGAACAACCCGCTCTCCGAGGTCACCCACAAGCGCCGCGTGTCGGCACTGGGCCCGGGTGGTCTGGCGCGCGAGCGTGCCGGCTTCGAGGTGCGCGACGTGCATCCGACCCACTACGGCCGCGTCTGCCCCATCGAGACCCCGGAAGGCCCGAACATCGGCCTGATCAACTCGCTGGCGGTCTATGCGCGGACCAACCGCTACGGCTTCCTGGAGACGCCCTACCGGCGCGTGGTCGATGGCCAGGTGACCGCCGACATCGATCACCTGTCGGCGATCGAGGAGGGCGGCTACATCATTGCCCAGGCCAATGCCGCGCTGGACGAGGACGGTCGCCTGACCGACGCGCTGGTGTCCTGCCGGCACATGAACGAGTTCACCATGAAGGCACCGGAAGAGGTGCAGTACATGGACGTGTCGCCGCGGCAGATCGTCTCGGTGGCGGCATCGCTGATCCCGTTCCTTGAGCACGACGACGCCAACCGCGCCCTCATGGGCTCCAACATGCAGCGTCAGGCCGTGCCCACGCTGCGCGCCGAGAAGCCCCTGGTAGGCACCGGCATGGAGCGCGTGGTGGCCAAGGACTCCGGCGTGGTTGTCTGGGCGCGTCGTGGCGGTGTGGTGGACTCGGTGGATGCCGGACGTATCGTGGTGCGCGTGAACGACAGCGAGACCGAGGCCGGCGAGCCGGGCGTGGACATCTACACCCTGACCAAGTACACCCGGTCCAACCAGAACACCTGCATCAACCAGCGCCCGCTGGTGGTCCCGGGTGATGTGGTCGAGCGGGACGACGTGCTGGCCGACGGCCCGTCCACCGACCTCGGCGAGCTGGCCCTTGGGCAGAACCTGCGCGTGGCCTTCATGCCCTGGAACGGCTACAACTTCGAGGACTCCATCCTGATCTCCGAGCGGGTGGTGCAGGAGGACCGTTTCACCAGCATCCACATCGAGGAGCTCACCTGTCTGGCCCGCGACACCAAGCTGGGGCCGGAAGAGATCAGCGCCGACATCCCCAACGTCGGCGAGGCCGCCCTGGCCAAGCTGGACGAGGCGGGCATCGTCTACATCGGCGCCGAGGTGCGCGACGGCGACATCCTGGTGGGCAAGGTCACGCCCAAGGGCGAGACCCAGCTGACGCCGGAAGAGAAGCTGCTGCGCGCCATCTTCGGCGAGAAGGCGTCCGACGTGAAGGATACCTCGCTGCGCCTGCCCTCGGGCATGGCCGGCACCGTGGTCGACGTGCAGGTGTTCACCCGCGACGGCGTGGACAAGGACAAGCGCGCGCTGGAGATCGAGGAACTGGAGCTCGAGCGGGTGCGCAAGGACCTGGGCGACCAGCAGCGCATCATGGAAAAGGACACCTTCCAGCGCATGGAGAAGATGCTCGTCGGCAAGCTGGCGGACGGCGGTCCGGAGGGCCTCAAGGCCGGCGCCAAGATCACCAAGACCTACCTGGCGGAGCTGGCGGACAAGCACGGGCGCGACCGCTGGTTCGAGATCCGTCTGCGCAGCGAGGAGGCCGCCAGCCAGCTCGAGGCCGTGGCCAACCAGATCAAGCTGCAGCGCGAGGATTTCCGCGAGCGTTTCGAGGTGAAGAAACGCAAGATCACCCAGGGCGACGAGCTCGCCCCCGGCGTGTTGAAGATGGTCAAGGTCTATGTGGCGGTGAAGCGTCGCATCCAGCCCGGTGACAAGATGGCCGGTCGTCACGGCAACAAGGGCGTCATCTCCCGCGTGGTGCCGGTGGAGGACATGCCCTTCAGCGCCGACGGCGAGTCGGTGGACATCGTGCTCAACCCGCTGGGCGTGCCCTCGCGCATGAACGTCGGCCAGGTGCTGGAGACCCACCTGGGCTGGGCCGCCAAGGGTCTGGGCCAGCGCATCGACGCGCTGCTGCGTGCCGGCACCCTGGCGGATCGCAGCGAGGAACAGACGGTGGCCGAACTGCGCGCGTTCCTGCATGCGCTGTACAACAGCAGCGGCAAGACGGAGCAGCTCGACAGCTTCAGCGATGCGCAGTTGCTGGAACTGGCCAACAACCTGCGCGGCGGCGTGCCCCTGGCCACGCCGGTGTTCGACGGCGCCTCGGAGGAGGAGATCCGCGAGATGCTGCGTCTTGCCGGGCTGTCCGAGTCGGGGCAGACCCAGCTGTTCGACGGGCGCACCGGCGAGGCCTTCGAGCGTCCGGTCACCGTGGGCTACATGTACATGCTCAAGCTGAACCATCTGGTGGACGACAAGATGCATGCCCGCTCCACCGGCCCCTACAGTCTGGTCACCCAGCAGCCGCTGGGCGGCAAGGCGCAATTCGGTGGCCAGCGCTTCGGCGAGATGGAGGTCTGGGCGCTGGAGGCCTACGGCGCCTCCTACACCCTGCAGGAGATGCTCACGGTCAAGTCCGACGACGTCAACGGCCGCACCAAGATGTACAAGAACATCGTCGATGGCGACCACCGCATGGAGGCCGGCATGCCGGAGTCCTTCAACGTGCTGGTCAAGGAGATCCGCTCGCTGGGCATCAACGTCGAACTGGAACAGGAGTAAGGGTGAATCCATGAAAGATCTGCTCAGAATCATCAAGCAACAGGGTCAGGCCCTGGAGTTCGACGCCATCCGCATCGGCCTCGCCTCTCCGGAGATGATCCGCTCCTGGTCCTACGGCGAGGTCAAGAAGCCGGAGACCATCAACTACCGCACCTTCAAGCCCGAGCGCGACGGCCTGTTCTGCGCCAAGATCTTCGGCCCGGTCAGCGACTACGAGTGCCTCTGCGGCAAGTACAAGCGCCTGAAGCATCGCGGCGTGGTGTGCGAGAAGTGCGGCGTCGAGGTCACCCTGGCCAAGGTGCGCCGCGAGCGCATGGGCCACATCGACCTGGCCAGCCCGGTGGCGCACATCTGGTTCCTGAAGTCGCTGCCCTCGCGCATCGGCCTGCTGCTGGACATGACCCTGCGCGACATCGAGCGGGTGCTCTATTTCGAGTCGTTCGTCGTCGTCGACCCGGGCATGACCGAGCTGGAGCGCGGCCAGATGCTCACCGATGACCAGTACCTGGAGGCGCTGGAAGAGAACGGCGACGAGTTCGACGCCCGCATGGGTGCCGAGGCCGTCTACGAGCTGCTGCGCACGCTGGATCTCGACGCCGAAATCCGCATCATGCGTGAGGATATCGAGTCCACCAACTCCGAGACCAAGATCAAGAAGCTGAGCAAGCGGCTCAAGCTGATGGAGTCCCTGCAGGCCTCCGGCAACCGCCCCGAGTGGATGATCCTGACCGTGCTGCCGGTGCTGCCGCCGGAGCTGCGCCCGCTGGTGCCGCTGGACGGCGGCCGCTTCGCCACCTCGGACCTGAACGACCTCTACCGTCGCGTCATCAACCGCAACAACCGCCTCAAGCGGCTGCTGGACCTGATCGCGCCCGACATCATCGTGCGCAACGAAAAGCGCATGCTGCAGGAGTCGGTGGACGCGCTGCTGGACAACGGCCGTCGCGGCCGCGCCATCACCGGCACCAACAAGCGCCCGCTGAAGTCCCTGGCCGACATGATCAAGGGCAAGCAGGGCCGCTTCCGCCAGAACCTGCTGGGCAGGCGCGTGGACTACTCCGGCCGCTCGGTCATCGTGGTCGGCCCGACGCTGCGCCTGCACCAGTGCGGCCTGCCCAAGCGCATGGCGCTGGAGCTGTTCAAGCCGTTCATCTTCAGCAAGCTGCAGAGCCGCGGACTGGCCGCCACCATCAAGGCCGCCAAGAAGATGGTGGAGCGCAGCACGCCGGAGGTCTGGGACATCCTCGAGGAGGTCATCCGCGAGCATCCGGTCATGCTCAACCGTGCGCCGACCCTGCACCGCCTGGGCATCCAGGCCTTCGAGCCGGTGCTCATCGAGGGCAAGGCCATCCAGCTGCATCCGCTGGTGTGCACCGCCTTCAACGCCGACTTCGACGGCGACCAGATGGCGGTGCATGTGCCGCTGTCGCTGGAGGCGCAGCTCGAAGCCCGCGCCCTGATGATGTCGTCCAACAATATCCTCTCGCCGGCCAACGGCGAGCCCATCATCGTGCCGTCCCAGGATGTGGTGCTGGGTCTCTATTACATGACCCGCGAGCGCGTCAATGCCCGCGGCGAGGGCCTGGTGCTGTCCGGCACCGAAGAGGCCCGCCGTGCCTACGAGACCGGCCATGCCGACCTGCATGCGCGGGTCAAGGTGCGTATCCGCGAGGTGCTGCGCACCGAGGACGGCAGCACCGAGGAGCGCTGGTCGGTGCAGGACACCACCATCGGCCGCGCCCTGGTCTGGGAGATCGTGCCCGAGGGGCTGCCGTTCGCGCTGATCAACGAGAAGCCCCTGGGCAAGAAGCAGATCTCGCGCATGATCAACACCTGCTACCGGGTGCTGGGGCTCAAGGACACCGTGGTCTTCGCCGACCAGATCATGTATCTGGGCTTCCGCATGGCCACCCGCGCCGGCGTCTCCATTGGCCTTGAGGACATGGAGGTGCCGGAGGAGAAGGCGCGCATCATCAGCGACGCCGAGGACGAGGTGAAGGAGATCGAGGACCAGTACACCCAGGGTCTGGTCACCAACGGCGAGCGCTACAACAAGGTGGTGGACATCTGGTCGCGCACCAATGACCTTGTGGCCAAGTCCATGATGCAGAAGCTGGGCAAGCACACCGTCACCGACCGTGACGGCAATGCCGTGGAGCAGGACTCGTTCAACTCCATCTACATGATGGCCGACTCCGGCGCCCGTGGCTCGGCGGCCCAGATCCGCCAGCTCGCCGGCATGCGCGGCCTGATGGCCAAGCCGGACGGCTCCATCATCGAGACACCGATCACGGCCAACTTCCGCGAGGGGCTGAACGTCATCCAGTACTTCATCTCCACCCACGGCGCGCGCAAGGGTCTGGCCGACACGGCACTGAAGACCGCCAACTCCGGCTACCTGACCCGCCGCCTGGTGGACGTGGCACAGGACATGGTGGTGCTGGAGGAGGACTGCGGCACCGAGCAGGGCCTGCTGATGACCCCCATCATCGAGGGCGGCGACGTGGTCGAGCCCCTGCGCGAGCGCATCCTCGGGCGCGTCACCGCTGCCGATCTGTACAAGCCCGGTACCGACGAGCTGGTGTGCGAGGCCGGCACCCTGCTGGACGAGACCTGGGTGGCGGAGCTGGAGACCCTGGGTATCGACCAGGTGCGGGTGCGTTCGCCCATCACCTGTGAGTCGCGACTCGGCGTCTGCGCCCAGTGCTACGGACGCGATCTGGCGCGCGGTCATCGCGTGAACATGGGTGAGGCGGTCGGCGTCATCGCCGCCCAGTCCATCGGCGAGCCGGGTACCCAGCTCACCATGCGTACCTTCCACATCGGTGGCGCCGCGTCCCGTGCGGCAGCGGTCAGCAGCGTGCAGATCAAGGCCCCCGGCACGGTGCACCTGCACAACATCAAGACCGTCACCCGCGGCGACGGCAACCTGGTGGCGGTGTCCCGTTCCGGTGAGCTCACGGTGTCCGACGAGAAGGGCCTGGAGAAGGAGCGCTACAAGATCCCCTACGGCGCCACCCTGCTGGTGGGCGATGGTGATGGGTGTGAAGGCGGTCAGACCGTCGCCACCTGGGACCCGCACACCCACCCGGTGGTCACCGAGGTGGCCGGTCGGCTGCGCTTCGAGGACTTCATCGACGGCGTCACCGTGCAGAGCAAGACCGACGAGGTCACCGGGCTGGCCTCGGTGGAGATCATGGATCCCAAGCAGCGCCCGGCCGCTGGCAAGGACCTGCGTCCCATGGTCATGCTGCTGGACGAGAACGGCGACGACCTGAAATTGGTCGGCACGGACCTGCCGGCGCGTTACTTTCTGCCCGCTGGCGCCATCGTCACTGCCACCGATGGCGCCGACGTTGGAGTCGGCGACATCCTGGCGCGCATCCCGCAGGAATCCTCCAAGACCCGCGACATCACCGGTGGTCTGCCCCGGGTTGCCGACCTGTTCGAGGCGCGCAAGCCCAAGGACCAGGCCCTGCTGGCCGAGGCCACCGGCACGGTCAGCTTCGGCAAGGACACCAAGGGCAAGCAGCGCCTGGTGATCACCACCGACGATGGCGAGACCATCGAGACCCTGATCCCCAAGTGGCGCCATGTCAGCGTGTTCGAGGGCGAGCGCGTGGAGAAGGGCGAGATGATCTCCGAAGGCGAGTTCAGCTCCCATGACATCCTGCGCCTGAAGGGTGTCACCGCGCTGGCGGAATACCTGGTCAAGGAGATCCAGGACGTCTACCGGCTGCAGGGCGTGAAGATCAACGACAAGCACATCGAGGTCATCGTCCGGCAGATGCTGCGCAAGGTCGAGGTCACCAACGCCGGCGACACCCGGCTGCTGCGTGGCGAGCAGGTGGATCACGCCGTGCTGCTGGAGGAGAACGAGCGCGTGCTGGCGGAGGACAAGCACCCGGCCCTGTTCGAGCCGTTGCTGCTCGGCATCACCAAGGCCTCGCTGGCGACCGAGTCGTTCATCTCCGCGGCGAGCTTCCAGGAGACCACCCGCGTGCTCACCGAGGCGGCGGTGCGCGGCAGTGTCGACGGGCTCAACGGCCTGAAGGAGAACGTCATCGTCGGCCGTCTGATCCCCGCCGGCACCGGCCTGGCCTACCACAAGGAGCGCCGCCGCAAACGGTTGTCGGACAGTGGCGCTGATGCCGACGAGCGCATGGAGATGGCGGCCGAGGATCTGGAGCAGGCGCTGAAGCAGGCGCTGAACACCTCTGAGTCTGCCGCCGAGTGACCACTGGGCGCGGACCTCGCCAGGGCCCCCTCGTCGAGGTCTGCGCCGCGATTGGACACTTGAGGCCCATTGCCCCTGCAGCGGGTGTTGACACTGTCTCGGGCCGGTAATATACTTCTCGTCTTAGCTCGCCAGACACGCCGTCTGGTTTGCAATTTTTCCTAGGCCGGTTTCCGCAAGGGGCCGGCCTTCATAGTAGCCGCTTACCTACGTCGAATCCTGCGCCTGCGCAGCTGACCCCGACCGCGCAGCGGTCGAGTCCGCGTCGCCTCTTGGCGTCGCACCGCGTCCTTCCATCTGGCGCGGGTCGAAGCAGAATCGTCTTTTCGTTCGTTGGGTGTTGAGTCGCGCGTAAACGCGCCCTTGGAGCTTGTCATGGCGACAGTCAATCAGTTGGTTCGCAATCCGCGCAAGCGGAAGGTCGCGAAAAGCAACGTGCCAGCCCTGGAGAGCTGCCCGCAGAAGCGGGGTGTCTGCACGCGCGTTTACACCACCACACCAAAGAAGCCGAACTCGGCCCTGCGAAAGGTCGCCCGCGTGCGGCTGACCAACGGTTTCGAGGTCGCGTCCTACATCGGTGGTGAGGGTCACAACCTGCAGGAGCACTCGGTGGTGCTGATCCGCGGTGGTCGTGTCAAGGACCTGCCGGGTGTCCGCTACCACACCGTGCGCGGCACCCTGGATACCTCCGGCGTCGAGAGGCGGCGGCAGGGGCGTTCCAAGTACGGCGCCAAGCGGCCCAAGGGCTGATCCAGCGCTTTATCCCGGCCCGCGCGTGCGTCATGCCTGCGCGTCGCCCTGTTCGTACAGATACCTGATTCAGCTGGCACGCGCCGCGGACAACCGTCGGGCCAAGGTGCCTCTCGAAGGAAGTCGGAGCCTTTAAAGATGCCAAGAAGACGCGTCGTTGCTCGTCGCCAGATCCTGCCGGACCCCAAGCACGGCAGCGAGTTGCTGGCAAAGTTCATCAACATGCTGATGGAGGACGGCAAGAAGTCCGTCGCCGAGCGAATCATGTATGGTGCGCTAGATCAGGTCTCGTCCAAGAAGGGCAGCGATCCGCTTGAGTTGCTTGATCAGGCCATGGAGAACGTGCGTCCAGTGGTCGAGGTCAAGTCTCGCCGCGTCGGTGGTGCCACCTACCAGGTGCCCATCGAGGTGCGTCCGTCGCGCCGCAACACGCTCGCCATGCGCTGGCTCATCGATGCCGCGCGCAAGCGCTCCGAGAAGTCCATGGCCCTGCGTCTGGCAGGCGAGCTGATGGACGCTGGTGACGCACGTGGCGCCGCGGTGAAGAAGAAGGAAGACACGCACCGCATGGCCGAGGCCAACAAGGCATTCTCGCACTACCGCTGGTAGTGCCGGATCCGGCCGTCGGCAACCATCCATTTTTCAGGCTTTATAGGCGAAACAGTCGTGGCACGTAGCACACCCATCGATCGGTATCGGAATCTGGGCATCATGGCGCACATCGATGCCGGCAAGACCACCACCACCGAGCGCATCCTGTTCTACACCGGCCTTTCTCACAAGATCGGCGAAGTCCACGACGGTGCCGCCACCATGGACTGGATGGAGCAGGAGCAGGAGCGTGGCATCACCATCACCTCCGCGGCGACCACCTGCTTCTGGAAGGGCATGGATCAGCAGTTTCCAGAGCACCGGATCAACATCATCGACACCCCGGGGCACGTCGACTTCACCATCGAGGTGGAGCGCTCGCTGCGGGTACTGGACGGCGCCTGCGCCGTGTTCTGTGCCGTGGGCGGTGTCGAGCCCCAGTCCGAGACGGTGTGGCGGCAGGCGGACAAGTACGGTGTGCCACGCCTGGCCTTCGTCAACAAGATGGATCGAATGGGTGCCAACTTCCTGCGCGTGGTCGAGCAGGTCAAGGATCGTCTGGGCGGCAATGCCGTGCCGATCCAGTTGCCCATCGGTGCCGAGGAAGACTTTGCCGGCGTCGTCGATCTGGTCCGCATGCAGGCGATCTACTGGAACGAAGAAGACAAGGGTCTGACCTACGAGGCGCGTGAGATCCCGGCCGACATGGCTGATCTGGCCGCCGAGTGGCGCGAGAAGCTGGTGGAGGCTGCGGCCGAGGCCAATGAAGAGCTCATGGAGCGCTACCTCGAGGGTGAGGAGCTCACCGAGGAGCAGATCAAGGCCGGTCTGCGTGCTCGCACCCTGACCAGCGAGATCGTGCCCATGCTCTGCGGCTCGGCCTTCAAGAACAAGGGCGTGCAGGCCATGCTGGACGCGGTCATCGAGTATATGCCTGCGCCGACGGATGTCGCTGCCATCCAGGGTGTGCTTGACGATGCCGCCGAAACCGTCGAGGAGCGCCGTTCCACCGATGACGCGCCCTTCGCGGCCCTGGCGTTCAAGATCGCGACTGACCCTTATGTCGGTACGCTGACCTTCTTCCGGGTCTACTCCGGTGTGCTGAACAGCGGTGACACCGTGTTCAATCCGGTGAAAAGCAAGCGTGAGCGCATCGGCCGTATCCTGCAGATGCACGCCAACGACCGGAAGGAGATCAAGGAAGTGCGCGCCGGTGATATCGCCGCCGCGGTCGGTCTGAAGGACGTCACCACCGGTGACACCCTGTGCGCCATGGACAAGCCCATCACGCTGGAGCGGATGGAGTTTCCGGAGCCGGTCATCTCGGTCGCGGTGGAGCCGAAGACCAAGAGCGATCAGGAGAAGATGGGTGTCGCCCTTTCCAAGCTGGCGCAGGAGGATCCGTCCTTCCGGGTGCGCTCCGACGAGGAGTCCGGCCAGACCATCATCTCCGGCATGGGTGAGCTGCATCTTGAGATCATCGTCGACCGCATGAAGCGCGAGTTCGGCGTCGAGGCCAACGTCGGCGCGCCGCAGGTCAGCTACCGCGAGACCATTCGCGCCAAGGTCGAGCAGGAGACCAAGTTCGCCCGTCAGTCCGGTGGTCGCGGCCAGTACGGTCACGTCTACATCCGGCTTGAGCCGCAGGAGGCCGGCACCGGCTACGAGTTCTGCAACGAGATCGTCGGTGGTGCCATCCCGAAGGAATACATCCCTGCGGTGGACAAGGGCATCCAGGAGGCCATGGGTAACGGCATCCTGGCCGGCTTCCCGATGGTGGACATCAAGGCGACCCTGTACGACGGTTCGTACCACGAGGTCGACTCCAGCGAGATGGCCTTCAAGATCGCCGGGTCGATGGCGCTCAAGGATGGCTGCCGCAAGGCCAAGCCTGTGCTGCTCGAGCCGATCATGAAGGTCGAGGTCGTGACGCCCGAGGAAAACATGGGCGATGTCATGGGCGACCTGAACAGCCGTCGCGGCATGATCCAGGGCATGGAAGACGCACCCTCGGGCAAGATCATCCGCGCCGAGGTGCCGCTGGCGTCGATGTTCGGTTACGCCACCGACCTGCGCTCCGCCACCCAGGGACGCGCAACCTACAGCATGGAATTCGCCAAGTACAACGAGGTCCCGGCGAGCATCGCCGAGGCCATCGCGAAAAAACAGTAACCCGCCCCCCGGGATCCAGATTCGAGGTAACAGGCCATGTCCAAAGCAAAGTTCGAGCGCAAGAAGCCCCACGTCAATGTCGGCACCATTGGTCACGTCGACCATGGCAAGACCACGCTGACGGCGGCGATCACCGTGCACCAGGCGAAGAAGTTCGGTGGTGAGTCCAAGGCGTACGACCAGATCGACAACGCCCCGGAAGAGCGCGAGCGTGGCATCACCATTGCCACCGCGCACGTCGAGTACGAGACCGACAAGCGCCACTACGCCCACGTCGACTGCCCGGGCCACGCCGACTACGTCAAGAACATGATCACCGGCGCCGCGCAGATGGACGGCGCCATCCTGGTGGTCTCCGCAGCCGACGGCCCCATGCCCCAGACCCGCGAGCACATCCTGCTGTCGCGTCAGGTCGGTGTGCCCTACATCGTCGTCTACCTGAACAAGGCCGACATGGTCGATGACGCCGAGCTGCTCGAGCTGGTCGAGATGGAAGTGCGCGAGCTGCTCGACAGCTACGACTTCCCCGGTGACGACACCCCCATCATTACCGGTTCCGCACTCAAGGCGCTGGAAGGTGACGAGAGCGAGATCGGCGGCCCGTCCATCGACAAGCTCATGGACGCGCTCGACAGCTACATCCCCGAGCCCGAGCGTGCCGTCGACGGTGCCTTCCTGATGCCCATCGAAGACGTCTTCTCCATCTCCGGTCGCGGCACCGTCGTCACCGGTCGTGTGGAGCGCGGCGTGATCAAGGTCGGCGAAGAGGTCGAGATCGTCGGCATCAAGGACACGACCAAGACCACCTGCACCGGTGTGGAGATGTTCCGCAAGCTGCTCGATCAGGGCGAGGCCGGCGACAACATCGGCGCGCTGCTGCGCGGCACCAAGCGTGATGACGTCGAGCGCGGCCAGGTGCTGGCCAAGCCCGGCTCGATCACCCCGCACACCCACTTCGAGGCCGAAGTGTACGTGCTGAGCAAGGAAGAAGGCGGCCGTCACACCCCGTTCTTCAACGGCTATCGTCCGCAGTTCTACTTCCGCACCACCGACGTCACCGGTGCCTGCGAGCTGCCTGAGGGCATCGAGATGGTGATGCCGGGCGACAACGTGAAGATGACGGTGAAGCTGATCGCGCCGATCGCGATGGAAGAGGGTCTGCGCTTCGCCGTGCGCGAGGGTGGCCGCACCGTCGGCGCCGGCGTCGTCGCCAAGATCATTGAATAGGCCTCGCCCACAGGCTTCATCGATAGTGTTTGACCGCTTAGGGACGCCCGCAGAGTAATGTCAATGGCAAATCAACGTATCCGAATCCGTCTGAAGGCGTTCGATCATCGTCTGGTCGACCAGTCCGCACGTGAGATCGTCGACACCGCCAAGCGCACTGGTGCGCAGGTGCGTGGTCCGGTGCCGCTGCCTTCCAAGCACGAGCGCTACACCGTGCTGGTGTCGCCGCACGTCAACAAGGACGCCCGCGACCAGTACGAGCTGCGAACCCACAAGCGGTTGATGGACATCGTTGACCCCACCGACAAGACGGTGGATGCACTGATGAAGCTCGACCTCGCTGCCGGCGTGGACGTGCAGATCAAGCTGAGTTGATCGCGCTCGGTGTCTCTCGGGCGGAACTGAACAGAGGATAGAACGATGACCATCGGAGTGATCGGACGCAAGGCCGGCATGACGCGCATCTTCGCCGAAGATGGGGCCAGTGTGCCCGTGACCGTCATCGAGGTGACACCGAATCGCGTCACCCAGGTGAAGGACGTGGACAGCGATGGCTACCGCGCCGTCCAGGTGGCGGCAGGCCGTCGTCGCCAGTCGCGCGTCAGCAAGCCCATGATGGGCCACTACGCCAAGGCTGGCGTCGAGGCAGGCGAGAGCCTGCGCGAGTTCCGCCTGGGCGCGGACGAAGGAGCGGACCTGAACGTCGGTGGCGAGCTGGGCGTGGGCCTGTTCGAGGCCGGGCAGAAGGTGGACGTGCGCGGCGTGACCAAGGGCCGCGGCTTTGCCGGCGCCATCCGTCGCCACAACTTCCGCAGCCAGGATGCCACCCACGGCAACTCCCTGTCGCATCGTGCCCCGGGTTCCATCGGTCAGTGCCAGACCCCGGGCCGCGTGTTCAAGGGCAAGCGCATGGCCGGGCAGATGGGTAATGTCAATCGCTGCCAGCAGAACCTGGAGGTGATCCGGGTCGATGCCGAGCGCAACCTTCTGCTGGTCCGGGGCGGTGTGCCCGGCCCCGCGGGCGGGCGACTGGTGGTGACGCCTTCCGTGAAGCGGAAGGGCCCGAAGCAATAACGCAGGGGTTGAATGGATCATGCAACTTGCAACGCACAACGGCGCTGGGCTGGACGTTTCCGATAACGTCTTCGGTGCCGATTATAACGAGGCCCTGGTGCACCAGGTGGTGACCGCCTACATGGCAGGCGCCCGGTCCGGCACCAAGGCACAGAAGACCCGTTCGGCGGTCAGCGGCGGCGGGGCCAAGCCGTTCCGCCAGAAGGGCACCGGCCGCGCCCGCGCCGGTACCTCTCGCAGCCCGCTGTGGCGCGGTGGTGGCAAGGTCTTTGCCGCGCAGCCTCGCTGCTATGCGCAGAAGGTCAACCGCAAGATGTATCGCGGCGCGGTGCGTTCCATCGTCTCGGAGCTGGCCCGTCAGGGTCGCCTGACCATCGTCGGTGACTTCTCGGTGTCTGCACCCAAGACCCGCGAACTGCGTGGCAAGCTGGCGGAGATGGATCTGCGTGACGTGCTCATCCTGGTGGATGCGCAGGACGACGCCTTGCAGCTCGCAGCACGCAATCTGCCGCTGGTGGACGTGATGACGGCCGCCGAAGTCGACCCCGTGAGCATGGTGGCCTTTGCCAACGTGCTCGCCACCGAGGCCGCGGTTCGTCGGCTCGAGGAGCGTCTGGCATGAACCAGGAACGACTGATGAAGGTCCTGCTCGGACCGGTGATCTCGGAGAAGTCCACCATGGCCGCGGATGCCAATCGGCAGTTCGTGTTCCGCGTGGTGCCGGATGCCACCAAGCGTGAGATCGGCAAGGCTGTCGAACTGCTGTTCGACGTGCAGGTCGAGGGCGTGCAGGTAATGAACGTGAAGGGCAAGAGCAAGCGCTTCGGCGCGCGCATGGGTCAGCGCTCCGGCTGGCGCAAGGCCTACGTTCGGCTCAAGCCCGGGCAAGATATCGACTTCGGCGGCGGCGCCTAATACTCGCCGGGCCCGATCAGCGGACCAGAGAGAAGGAACGGATCGCGTAGCCCTTCATCGACTTGGCAGGCTCGTCGCTCGGCACAGACATTCGGAACAGCAATCATGGCAATCGCAAAGACGAAACCGACATCGCCCGGTCGCCGCTTCATGGTCAAGGTGACCACGCCGGAACTCCACAAGGGAGGTCCGCTGGAGTCTCTGGTCTCCAAGAAGACGCGTTCGGGCGGCCGCAACAACCTCGGGCGCATTACCGTCCGCCACCGCGGTGGCGGTCACAAGCAACGCTATCGTATGGTCGATTTCAAGCGCCGCAAGGATGGCGTGCCGGCCACGGTCGAGCGGCTCGAGTACGATCCGAATCGCAGCGCCAATCTGGCGCTGCTGAAGTATGCCGATGGCGACTGGGCCTACGTCCTGGCGCCCAAGGGGCTGAAGCAGGGCGACGCCGTGGTGGCGTCCGAGACGGCCCCCATCAGCGTCGGCAACTGTCTTCCGCTGCGTAACATCCCGGTCGGCACCGAGATCCACGCCGTGGAGATGCGCCCGGGCAAGGGTGCGCAGATCGCCCGCGCCGCTGGCGCCTCGGTGCAGCTGGTCGCCCGCGAGGGGCAGCATGCCACGCTTCGGCTGCGCTCCGGCGAGATGCGCAAGGTGCACAGTGACTGTCGCGCGGTCATCGGTGTGGTCGGTAACGGCGAGCACAGCCTGCGCAAGCTGGGCAAGGCCGGCGCAACACGCTGGCGCGGCGTGCGCCCGACGGTGCGCGGTGTCGTCATGAACCCGGTCGACCACCCGCACGGCGGTGGCGAGGGCCGGACCTCCGGCGGCCGGCATCCGGTGTCGCCCTGGGGCGTTCCGACCAAGGGTTACAAGACCCGCAAGAACAAACGGACCGACGGCATGATCGTGCGTCGTCGTGGTCGCAAGTAAGTTACGCGAGGACCGAATCAGTGCCACGTTCAATCAGAAAGGGCCCGTTCATCGATCAGCATCTGGCCAAGAAGGTGTCGGATGCGGTCGCTCAGAACAGCAAGCGACCCATCAAGACCTGGTCGCGTCGTTCCATGATCCTGCCGGAGATGGTTGGCCTGACCATCGCCGTGCACAACGGGCGTCAGCATGTCCCTGTGCTGATCAATGAAAACATGATCGGCCACAAGCTCGGCGAGTTCGCGCTGACGCGGACCTTCCGCGGTCACGCCGCCGATCGCAAGGCCAAGAAGCGCTAGGAGCACGACGATGCGAGCAGAGGCAAAGCTCAAGTACGCGCGTATCTCCGCGCAGAAGGCGCGACTGGTGGCCGATCAGATCCGGGGGCAGCACGTTGAGCGCGCCCTGAATGACCTGGCCTTCAGCACCAAGAAGGGTGCGGCCATGATGCGCAAGATCCTCGAATCGGCCATCGCCAATGCCGAGAACAACGAGGGCGCCGATGTCGACGAGCTACGTGTCGTCGAGGTGCAGGTCAATGAGGGCCCGACGATGAAGCGTATCCGCGCCCGTGCCAAGGGCCGTGCCGCGCGCATCATGAAGCGCACGAGTCACATCAGTGTGACGGTCGCGGAAGTCTGACGCTGGAGTAACACATGGGACAGAAAGTACATCCGACCGGCATTCGTCTGGGCATCGTCAAGGACTGGACATCCACCTGGTTCGCCGATTCCAAGAACTACGCGGACTTCCTGAACACCGATCTAGAGATCCGGGAGTTCCTGAAGAAGCGTCTGGCAGCGGCCTCCGTGAGTCGGATCCAGATCAACCGGCCGGCACGCAACGCCCACATCGCCATCCACACCGCTCGTCCGGGCGTGGTGATCGGCAAGAAGGGTGAGGAGATCGATCGCCTGCGGGCCGAGGTCTCCGAGCGCATGGGAGTGCCGGTGCACATCAGCATCGAGGAGATCCGCAAGCCGGAGCTGGATGCGCAGCTGGTTGCCGAGGGCATCGCTCAACAGCTGGAGCGCCGCATCATGTTCCGCCGCGCCATGAAGCGGGCCGTGCAGGGCACCATGCGTGCCGGTGCCGGCGGTGTGCGGGTCAATATTGCCGGTCGTCTGAACGGTGCCGAGATCGCGCGGTCCGAGTGGTACCGCGAGGGACGCGTGCCGCTGCATACGCTTCGCGCCGACATCGATTACGGCTTTGCCGAGGCACGAACCACCTACGGCGTGCTCGGGGTCAAGACCTGGATCTTCCGGGGCGAGGTCTTCGAAGACATGCAAGAGGAAGCCGGGCAGGACAAGCGTCCCGCCCGCAGAAAGGGCTAAGCCATGCTCCAACCGAAACGTACAAAATTCCGTAAGCAGCACAAGGGGCGAAACCGGGGGCTGGCGCAGAGCGGCAACCAGGTCTCGTTCGGTGAGTTCGGGCTCAAGGCCGTCGGTCGCGGCAGACTGACCGCGCGTCAGATCGAGGCTGCACGTCGTGCCATCACCCGCCGCGTCCGCCGTGGCGGCAAACTCTGGATCCGTGTCTTCCCGGACAAGCCGATCTCGAAGAAACCGCTTGAGGTCCGCATGGGTAAAGGCAAGGGTAATGTCGAGTACTGGGTCGCCCAGATCCAGCCTGGCCGCATGCTCTACGAGATCGAGGGCGTCACCGAGGATCTGGCCCGCGAGGCCTTTCGTCTGGCGGCGGCCAAGTTGCCCATGCAGACCAAGTTCGAGAAGAGGACGGTGCTGTGATGAAGGCAAGTGAACTGAGGGGCCAGTCCCGCGAAGAACTGGATGCGCGTCTGCACGAACTGCTCCGCGAGCAGTTCAACCTGCGCATGCAGAAGGGCAGCAACCAGCTGAGCCGCCCGTCCCAATTCAAGCTGGTCCGGCGCGAGATTGCGCGCATCAAGACCGTGATGGCACAGAAGCTGGCCGAGCAGCAGTCGACGGGGGTCGTGGCATGAGCGAGCAGGAACAGGGTTCGAACCGCGTCCTCAGTGGCCGCGTCGTCAGCAACGCGATGGATAAGACGGTCACCGTGCTCGTTGAACGTCGGGTCAAGCACCCGCTGTACGGCAAGTTCATGCGTCGTTCCATGAAGCTGCATGCACATGACGAGTCCAACGAATGCAATGCGGGCGACTGGGTGCGCGTGGAGCAGTGCCGGCCCTTGTCCAAGACCAAGTGCTGGCGCCTGGTCGAGGTCGTAGAGAAGGCGCGCTGACAGCGGAAATCGCTGCGGTGGCCGTTGCCTGAAGCGCCGGCAGCACGCGCCTTGAGATCGAATATAGTCAGGGGTAGGTCAAGACAATGATTCAAATGCAAACCCGCCTCAGCGTGGCCGACAACAGCGGCGCACGCTCGGTGCAGTGCATCAAGGTGCTCGGCGGCTCGCACCGGCGTTATGCCGGTATCGGCGACGTCATCAAGGTGACGGTCAAGGACGCGATTCCGCGGGGCAAGGTAAAGAAGGGAGACGTGTTCAACGCCGTCGTGGTGCGTACCCGCAAGGGTGTGCGTCGTCCGGACGGATCGCTGATCCGCTTCGACGGTAACGCCGCCGTGCTGCTGAACAACCAGCTGCAGCCCATCGGCACCCGTATCTTCGGCCCGGTGACGCGCGAGCTGCGCGGCGAGCGGTTCATGAAGATCATCTCCCTGGCCCCCGAGGTGCTTTAACCATGCGCAAGATCAAGGTAGGTGATGACGTCATGGTCATCACCGGAAAAGACAAGGGGAAGCGTGGCACGGTGCTGCGACTGGCTGGCGAAGATCGCCTGGTGGTTGAGAACATCAACCTGGCCAAGAAGCACCAGAAGCAGAACCCCCAGCAGGGGATTGCGGGCGGCATCATCGACAAGGAGATGCCGATCCACGTTTCCAACCTCGGCCTGTACAACCCGGCCAAGGGTGGTGCGGATCGCGTCGGCTTCAAGGTGCTGGCAGACGGTCGCAAGGTACGGGTGTTCAAGTCCGACGGCGAAGTCGTCGACGTCTGAAGGTAAGCGACATGTCCAGACTACAGACACTCTATCGTGACCAGATCGTGCAGCAGCTGCAGCAGCAGTTCGCCTACCCGAGCGTGATGCAGGTGCCCCGGCTGTCCAAGATCACGCTCAACATGGGCGTGGGTGAGGCCATCAACGACAAGAAGATCATGGATAATGCGGTCAAGGACCTGACCCAGATCGCCGGCCAACAGCCCATCGTGACCAAGGCGCGCAAGTCGGTTGCCGGATTCAAGATCCGCGATGGCTGGCCCATCGGCTGCAAGGTGACCCTGCGTCGGGAGCGGATGTACGAGTTCCTCGACCGACTGATCAACATCGCCATCCCGCGTGTGCGTGATTTCCGCGGCCTCAGTCCTAAGGGCTTCGACGGCCGGGGCAACTACTCCATGGGTGTGCGCGAGCAGATCATCTTCCCCGAGATCGACTACGACAAGATCGACGCAGTCCGCGGGCTGGATATCACCATCACCACGTCGGCAAACTCCGACGAAGAGGGACGGGCGCTGCTGGATGCGTTCAAGTTCCCGTTCAGGACCTGAGCGAACCAGGATCACACTATGGCAAAGAAGAGCATGATTGCGCGCGAGGTCAAGCGTCAGCGCGCGGCCCGTCGCTTCGCCGAGAAGCGGCAGCAGCTCAAGGCGGTGATCAATGATCGCAGCGCCGCCCCCGAGCAGGTTGACGAGGCGCTGGCCGCCCTGCAGAAACTTCCGCGGGACGCCAGTCCGACACGACAGCAGCGCCGCTGCCGTGTCAGCGGGCGTCCCCACGCGGTCTATCGCAAGTTCGGCCTGTGCCGCAACAAGCTGCGTGAGGCCGTGATGCGTGGCGACGTCCCGGGCGTCGTCAAGGCCAGTTGGTAGACCCGCTGCCCGACGCGGCGGCGACCTGCTGCCAAGCCCTTATTCCCAAGCACACGGGGCCGTCAATGCAGACGCCCCGAGACCGAAACCTCGATCGGGTATCGCGCCAACCGTGGCGGCCTGACCCTGGAGAACACCATGAGTATGTCAGATCCCATCGCGGATATGCTAACGCGTATCCGCAACGGCCAGGCGCGCGGCAAGGTCACCATCACCATGCCGTCGTCGAAGCAGAAGCTGGCCATCGCCGAGTTGCTGAAGGACGAAGGCTACATTGCCGACGCATCCGTTTCCGGTGAAGGCGCCCAACCTACGCTGGAGCTGCGCCTGAAGTACTACCGCGGCAAGCCCGTCATCGAGTACGTCAAGCGCGTATCCCGTCCCGGCCTGCGCATCTACCGCGGCAAGGACGAGCTGCCGCAGGTGCAGGGTGGTCTCGGTATCGCCATCGTCTCGACCTCCAGGGGCCTGATGTCCGACCGGGCTGCCCGGCGCGAGGGTCATGGCGGCGAGATTCTGGCCTACGTGGCGTAACGGAGGACCCATCATGTCGAGAATCGCAAAGGCACCGATTAGCATACCCAAGGGCGTCGACGTCAATATCAGCGGCCAGCAAGTCACGGTGAAGGGTCCCAAGGGCACCCTGAACTGGACTGTGCATGCAACCGTGGAACTGAGCGCCGAGGGCGACACCCTGCAGGTCAAGCCGAAGGACGACAAGGGCGAGCACTGGGCCATGGCCGGCACCACCCGGGCGCTGGTGAACAATATGGTCACGGGCGTCAGTACCGGCTTCGAGCGCAAGTTGAGCCTGGTCGGCGTCGGTTATCGGGCGCAGGCCAAGGGCAAGGTGCTGAACCTGGCGCTGGGCTTCTCCCACCCGGTGGACTATCCGGTGCCCGAGGGCATCGAGATCGAGACGCCTGCCGCCACCGAAATCGTCGTGCGCGGTGCCGACAAGCAGCGTGTCGGCCAGGTCGCCGCGGAGATCCGCGCCTTCCGTCCGCCGGAGCCTTACAAGGGCAAGGGTGTGCGCTACACGGATGAGCATGTCATCCGTAAAGAAGCCAAGAAGAAATAGGGGTCATGACAATGGACAAGAAGCAAGCCCGTCTGCGGCGTGCCACCCGCGCTCGCGCCAAGATGCGCGAATTGGGCGTCTACCGGCTGTGCGTGTTCCGCTCGCCGCGGCACATGTATGCCCAGGTCATTTCCCCCGATGGCAACAAGGTGGTGGCCAGCGCCTCGACCCTGGACAAGGAGTACCGTCAGGGCGCCGAGGGTTATACCGGCAACACCGGAGCAGCGGCGGCTGTAGGCAAGATCATTGCGGATCGCGCCCGTGCCGCAGGTGTCGAGCGAGTCAGCTTCGACCGCGCCGGATTCAAGTATCACGGTCGTGTGAAGGCGCTTGCGGACGCCGCGCGCGAGAACGGACTGCAGTTCTGAGGAGTTATCCATGGCGAGTTTCAATCCAAAGCCCGAGGGTGACGATCTCCTCGAGAAACTGATCTCGGTCAATCGTGTGGCCAAGGTGGTCAAGGGCGGTCGGGTGTTCGGCTTCGGCGCGCTGACCGTGGTCGGCGACGGCAAGGGGCGCGTCGGTTTCGGTACCGGCAAGGCCCGCGAGGTTCCGGTGGCGATCCAGAAGGCCATGGAGTCGGCGCGCAAGAACATGGTCGATGTGCGCCTGAAGGGCACGACCCTGCAGTATCCGATGGTTGGTCGCCACGGCGCTGCCCATGTCTACATGCAGCCGGCATCCGAAGGTACCGGCATCATCGCCGGCGGCGCCATGCGCGCGGTGTTCGAGGTGGTGGGGGTGCAGAACGTGCTGGCCAAGTGCATCGGCACCAACAATCCCATCAATGTCGTGCAGGCCACCATCAACGGGCTGTCGAAGATGGTGGATGCCGAGATCGTCGCTGCCAAGCGCGGCAAGACGGTCGAAGAGATCCTGGGGTAACCGACATGGCACAAGCGAAAACGATGCGGGTCAAGCTGGTGCGCAGCCAGCATGGCCGTCTGAAGGCCCACCGGGATTGCGTCCGCGGTCTTGGGCTGCGGCGCATGCATCAGGTGGTCGAGGTGGAAGACACCCCGGCAACCCGCGGCATGCTGAACAAGGTTGCCTACATGGTGACGCTGGTGGAGGATGCCTGACATGCGATTGAATGATCTGAAACCCGCCGAGGGCAGCAATCCTGCGCGCAAGCGCGTCGGCCGCGGTATCGGCAGCGGCCTTGGCAAGACCGGTGGTCGCGGTCACAAGGGCCAGAAGTCCCGGTCCGGCGGTTTCCACAAGACCGGCTTCGAGGGCGGCCAGATGCCGCTGCAGCGGCGCTTGCCCAAGGTGGGCTTCCGCTCGCGCAAGGCACGTCTGGGCGACGAGATCCGTCTGAGTGAACTGAACGGCCTGGAAGGCGCCGAAGTGACCCTGGAGACCCTGCGTGCCGCGGGCCTGATCGGTCGCGCCGTGCGTCAGGTCAAGGTGATCAAGTCCGGCAAGATCGAGCGGGCCGTCGTGCTGCGCGGCATCGGCGTCACCGCCGGCGCGCGCGCCGACATCGAGGCGGCCGGCGGTTCGATTCAGGACTGACGCCAGGAGCCCGGCTCCAGGTCAGGCTCCGAAACAGGGCCCTGGTCTAGAGCAGAAGCAGGATCAAGATCAGCGCCCAAGCCCGGGCCTGGTTGAGACGGGCGGGTGTCGGCCGAGGCCGCCACCCGCTTCCGCGTCGCAAAACCGAAGCAGACGAGCGAGCAGCACCACGACATGGCCAAGAGCAGTGCATCCATGATGCAGTCCCTGAGCGGCATGGGCAAACTGACCGAACTACGTCAGCGCCTGTTGTTCGTACTCGGGGCGCTGCTGGTATATCGCATCGGTACCTTCATTCCCGTCCCCGGGGTCAACCCGGAGGCGCTGGCGGTGCTGTTCGATCAGAATCAGGGCTCCATCCTGGACATGTTCAACATGTTCTCTGGTGGCGCGCTGGAGCGTGCGAGCATCCTGGCCCTGGGCATCATGCCGTACATCTCTGCCAGCATCATCATGCAGCTGATGACGGCGGTGATTCCGAAGCTAGAGCAGCTGAAGAAGGAGGGCGAGGCCGGTCGGCGCAAGATCACGCAGTACACCCGCTACGGCACGGTACTGCTGGCCACTTTCCAATCCATCGGCATCTCCATTGCATTGCAAAGTCAGACCGCCGCCGGTTCGCCGCTGGTGGTGACCCAGGGCTTCGGCTTCGTCTTCACCGCGGCCGTATCGCTGGTGACCGGCACCATGTTCCTGATGTGGCTGGGTGAACAGATTACCGAGCGTGGTATCGGCAACGGCATCTCGCTGATCATCTTCGCCGGTATCGTGGCCGGTCTGCCATCGGCTGTCGGCGGCACGCTGGAACTGGTTCGCACTGGCGAAATGAATGCCATTGCCGTGCTCGCGCTCTTTGCACTGGCGCTCGGCGTCACGGCGTTCGTCGTCTTCGTGGAACGCGGGCAGCGTCGTATTACGGTGAACTATGCACGCCGGCAACAGGGGCGGCGGATGATGGCGGCCCAGAGCACTCATCTGCCACTGAAGTTGAACATGGCGGGCGTCATTCCACCGATCTTCGCCTCCAGTATCATCCTCTTTCCGGGGACGCTGGGGCAGTGGTTCGGCCAGTCCGAAGATTTTCGCTGGCTGGCGGACATCGCCGGCAAGCTGTCTCCGGGTGAACCGATCTACGTCATCATGTATGCGGCGGCGATCATCTTCTTCTGCTTCTTCTACACCGCGCTGGTGTTCAATGCGAAGGATACCGCCGATAACCTGAAGCGCTCAGGCGCATTCATCCCGGGTATCCGTCCGGGCGAGCAGACCGCGCGATACATCGATACCGTCATGACCCGCTTGACGGCGGCCGGGGCGCTTTACATCACCGCCGTATGCCTGCTGCCGGAGTTTCTCATCGTCGGCTGGAACGTACCCTTCTACTTTGGCGGCACCTCGCTGCTGATCGTGGTGGTAGTGGTGATGGACTTCATGGCCCAGGTGCAGGCCCATTTGATGTCTCACCAGTACGAGGGCCTGATGAAGAAGGCCAACCTCAAGGCGCCGGGTGCGGGCTTGATGCGCTAATTCGCCGCCGGCGCTTGCCGGTCGGCCTGGAACATTTGGAGACAATCATGAAAGTTCGAGCCTCGGTCAAGAAGATTTGCCGCAACTGCAAGATCATCAGGCGCAACGGTACGGTCCGCGTCATCTGCAAGGACCCCCGCCACAAGCAGCGGCAGGGCTGACCCCGTCGGCGCCCTGTTCGCGCAGTCGCTGCTTGATACTGGCGTTTAATCGTGTTAATTTAGGCGGTTTCCGCTCGAGTCAACAAAGCCTCGAGCCCGCCGTTTTCGCAGGAGCATATGCCGCATGGCCCGTATTGCTGGAGTCAACATTCCGGACCGTAAGCACGCAATCATCGCGTTGACGTCCATTTACGGCATTGGCCGCTCGCTGGCAGCAAAGGTCTGCGATGCGGCGAACGTGCCGGCCACGACAAAGATCCAGGATCTTGCCGAGGACGACATCGAGCGGTTGCGCGTCGAGGTCGGCAAGCATCTCGTCGAGGGTGACCTTCGGCGTGAAGTTTCCATGAACATCAAGCGACTGATGGATCTCGGTTGCAACCGTGGCATCCGCCACCGCCGGGGCCTGCCGTTGCGCGGCCAGCGCACCCGTACCAACGCCCGCACCCGCAAGGGGCCGCGTCGTCCGATCAAACGATAGCCGGCCGCGGGCCGCGTGGTCGTGGCCGATCCGGTGCAACTGCCAGTTGGAGAATACTGAGTGGCGAAGCAAGTACGTACACGTAAGAAGGTCAAGAAGCAGGTTGCGGACGGCATCGCCCATGTCCACGCCTCCTTCAACAATACCATCATCACCATCACCGATCGCCAAGGCAATGCGCTGGCATGGGCAACGGCGGGTGGCTCCGGCTTCCGCGGTTCGCGCAAGAGCACGCCCTTCGCCGCACAGGTGGCGGCGTCGCGGGCTGGTGCGGCGGCAAAGGAGTTTGGCGTCATGAACCTGGACGTCAACGTCAAGGGCCCTGGCCCAGGTCGCGAATCGGCCGTGCGCGCCTTCAATAGCGCGGGTTTCAAGGTCACCAGCATCACCGACGTGACACCGATCCCGCATAACGGTTGCCGCCCGCCGAAGAAACGTCGGGTCTGACGACCCGCACATCCCTTCGCATCATTGGCCGGCTGTTAAGACGGCTAGATGATCGAACAGTTCGCCTCGACATGCGTGATGGCCAGCCGGCTCAATAGCCCGCTGGATCAACCTCCGTCGTGCGGCCTGACGGGGAAATGGTCGAGAGACATCGCCGAAAGGCAAACAGGAGCATTTAGAGCAACATGGCAAGGTATACAGGACCAACCTGCAAGCTGGCTCGGCGTGAAGGCGCCGATCTCGGGCTGAAGAGCCGTGCACGGGCGCTGGAAACCAAGTGCAAGATGGAGAAGGCCCCCGGTCAATCCCAGGATCGTCGTCGTCGGCTGTCCGACTACGGCATCCAGTTGCGCGAAAAGCAGAAGGTGCGCCGGATCTATGGCGTGATGGAGAAGCAGTTCCGCAACTACTACAAGGCGGCCGCCCGGCTGAAGGGCGCAACCGGCGAGAACCTGCTGCAGCTGCTGGAGCGCCGGCTAGACTGTGTGGTCTACCGGATGGGCTTCGGTGCCACCCGCGCCGAGGCGCGGCAGCTGATCAGTCACAAGGGCGTCCTGGTCAACGGTCGCGTCGTGTCCATTCCGTCTTACAGCGTCGCAGCCGATGACGTGATCGAGGTGCGCGAGAAGGCCAAGAAGCAGGTGCGGGTGCAAAACGCACTGGCGCTGGCGGAGCAGTATGGCTTCTCCGACTGGGTCGAGGTGGACACCAAGGCCTTCAAGGGCGTCTTCAAGCGCGTTCCGGATCGTGTCGACCTCCCGGCAGACATCAACGAATCGTTGATCGTCGAGCTGTACTCGAAGTAAGCGTCAAGCAGGGGAGAATATATGGCCGACGTCGGTACCGGATTTCTGAAGCCGCGAATCGTCAAGGTTGAGCCTGTCGAGGGCAGCCTGCATCGGGCGAAGGTTTCGCTGGAACCGCTGGAGCGTGGCTTTGGGCACACCCTGGGTAATGCCTTGCGCCGGATCCTGCTGTCTTCGATGGATGGCTATGCAGTCACCGAGGTCGAGATCCAGGGCATCCTTCATGAGTACACCACCATCGAGGGTGTGCAGCAAGATGTGCTCGAGATCCTGCTCAACCTGAAGCAACTTGCCATCACGCTGCACGGGCGAGACGAGGCAACCTTTACCCTGAGCAAGACCGGGCCGGGGCTGGTCACGGCGGCGGATATCGTCATCGATCACACCGCCGAGATCGCCAATCCGAATCTGGTCATCGCCAACATCACCGGCGATACGGAACTCAGCATGAGTCTGACCATCCGTCGTGGGATCGGCTACGAGCCAGCCACGCAGCGAGAGGTAGAGGGAGGCGAGGATCGGCCCATCGGCATGCTGCCGCTGGACGCTTCCTTCAGCCCGATTCGCCGGGTGGCCGTGGAGGTGCAGTCGGCGCGTGTGGAACAGCGCACCGATCTGGACCGACTGGTGGTGGATATCGAGACCAACGGCACGGTGGATCCGAAGGACGCCATCCAGCGTTCTGCTACGATCCTGCGCGATCAGCTGTCCAGCTTCGTCGACCTGGAGCAGACCACAGGAACGGAGTCGGCGCAGGAGCAGACCACGGACGAGCCGCCGTTCGACCCGATCCTGGTGCGCCCGGTGGACGAGCTGGAACTGACCGTCCGCTCGGCCAACTGCCTGAAGGCGGAAAACATCTATCTCATTGGCGACCTGATCCAGCGCACCGAGGTGGAGCTGCTGAAGACGCCAAACCTCGGCAAGAAGTCGCTTACCGAGATCAAGGATGTGCTGGCGACTCGGGGTCTCTCTCTCGGCATGCGGCTGGATAACTGGCCGCCCGAGAATATCGAAGAATTGATGGTCAAGTAACCTAGCGGAAGAAGAACCATGCGCCATCGCAAGGCTGGAAGACAACTCAACCGAAACAGCGCCCACCGCGAGGCGATGTTCCGCAACATGGCTGGTTCGTTGATTCGCCACGAGCTTATCAAGACGACCCTGCCCAAGGCGAAGGAACTGCGTCGTGTGGCTGAGCCCCTGATCACCCTGGGCAAGACCGACTCGGTGCATCACCGCCGGCTGGCCTTCTCCCGACTGCGGGACAAGGAGGCCGTCGGCAAGCTGTTCACCGAAATTGGTCCTCGCTACGAGAGCCGCCCCGGGGGCTACCTGCGCATCCTCAAATGCGGCTATCGGCCCGGCGACGCGGCGCCCATGGCCTATGTCGAACTGGTTGATCGCCCCATTGTCGAGGCGGAAGAAGAGGCCCTCGACATCGAGTGATCGCGGTAGCACTGCGTTGATGAAAAAAGGCCGGCTAACCCCGGCCTTTTTTCGTCTGATGAGTGGGCCTGTCATGACGCTGACTGATTACCCCAGGCGCATTGCCCTGGTCACCGATTTCGGTGTCGGTCCCTACGTCGGTCAGATCCGGCTGCTGTTGTCAGGTCTGATCCCCGCGACACCCGTCATCCCGCTGATCTCGGATCTGGCACCGTTTCGACCCGACCTGGCCGCCTACCTGTTGCCGGCGCTGATCGAGGACATGCCGGCACAGACGCTCTACCTCTGTGTCGTCGATCCCGGTGTCGGTAGCGATCGCGCGATCATCGCAGCCCGGGTGCGTGACCACTGGCTCATCGGTCCGGACAACGGCCTGCTGGTGCCAGCCATCCGGTCCGACCCCGAGGCCGAGGTGTTTCGCATCGACTGGCGCCCTCCTGCCCTCTCCGACAGCTTTCATGGGCGCGATCTGTTCGCACCCTTGGCGGCACACATGGTCCGCGGCGCGCTGCCCAAGGCAATACCCATCCCCTCGGATACGCTGGTCGGCCGAGAGCTTCCTCCGCAGCAAGCAAAAATCTGCTACGTGGACCATTACGGCAATCTCATCACCGGCATCGATGCCCGCACGATCGATCGCGACTGGGTCATCGCACTTGGCGATCGACCCATCCGCCATGCCCGCACCTTCTCCGAGGTCCCGCCAGGCACAGCCTTCTGGTATGCCAACGCCTTCCGTTTGCTGGAGATCGCCGTCAATCAAGCCCGTGCCGATCAGCTGCTCGACCTTGGCGTCGGTGACGCAATCGCTTTCTCGCAGACTGGCGGGCTACCACTGTGAATCCCTATGGCCCAATATCCTACATGCCCTCGACCAATGGTTTCTTGACCGGCAAGGCGGCTGCGCTGAGCGCCTGAACCGGCTTGAAAGGAGAATGTACGCTTCTTTGGAAATCCCCAAAGCTCGCGTCCGCCGATGATGACCGGATGCACATCCAGATATATCGCATAGCGCATGGTCGTCAGCTCGATGGTCTCACGCATGGCTTGCCTCTGCTGGATGATTGCCAGACTCCGACGCCAGCGCAGCCATGAGGCCCGAGAAGCGGGTAGGGTGCCGATATGGTACACGAAAAAATTTTACCCTGGATGGTGGAAGCACCCGAATTCTACGTGTAACCTTGTTCTCGGTGTGACAACTTAGATTACGCCCTGATGGCTCAGCGATGAGCTCGTATGGGAGATGTAAGCGATGGCCCGAATGGCACTCACGCTGCTGACACTGCGCAATGCCGGCTATGGCAGGTACAGCTAGTCACGGAACCGCCAGCGCGGTCATCGCGCGCCTCCGGTCAATCGACCACCGGGCCTTGCCGCCCCATGCCATACAGCGGCGTCGGCATTCACGCATCGTCTACCGAGAACCCGTCTGCGTCAGCGCGATCGGGGAGCCGCACCGATGCTGGTATCTGCTGGCCGAAGACCTGAGTCTTGGCGGACTCTGCCTGCTTTCTGCGGAACCCCATGCTGTCGGCAGCCGCCTCCTGCTTGGTCTGGAGCCGGACACCGCCATGGCGCCGATCCGAGTCATGGCCGAGGTACGCTGGATGGCGCGGGTCGATTTCCAGGAGCGCTACCGGATCGGTATTCAATTCGAGGAGCCGAGCGATGCGGCTCGCCACGACCTGCGCCAGTTGGTGCATCAACACAAACGGGGGCAGCGGACGGCGTGAACACAGGCCACCCACCAGGCATGTTGGCGTGGGTCTTGGCACCCATGCTCGCCGCCGCACTTGCTAGGTGCCGATGCGGACACGACAGCGGCCAGCGCAACCACGGCAACCTCAGCAGCGACACCGATGCGCGGTGATCGAGATCGATGACATCGGTGCCTTTGTCGATTCGGCCAAGTTCCCGAAAGGCAGACCACCCGGAGTCCTCTACCTACCGAGGGTGCCGGGCGAAATGGTGGGTGCAGAAAGCATGAAAGCGCACAAAACAAAAACGGCCTAGCTCCTCGTGAAGCTAAGCCGTTGATTTAGATGGCGCGCCAGGAAGGATTCGAACCTCCGACCACCTGGTTCGTAGCCAGGTACTCTATCCAACTGAGCTACTGGCGCTCGATGGGAAGCGCGTAGTATGGGCGCATGGATCTTTTCTGTCAAGACCAAATTCCGGCCTGCATGCTGTATCCTAACACCTTGGTGCTGGGGTCTTACGGGGGGAAGCGATGCGGCTGGTACTGATTGCGTTGGCGATGCTGTGGGGTGTGGGGGCGGTGCTGGCCTTTGTGCAGACGCGGGAGAAGACGCTGGATGCCAAGCTGACGGCGGCCTACTTTGTCGGCTGGCCGGCGTTGCTGGTGCTGATCTACATCAACCAGCCCTGGCCGCTGTGGATCTCCCTGCCGGTGATGTTCGGGTTCATCCCCTGGTTCCTGTCCGGGCCGCACCTGTGGGCGGTGGTCAGGGATCCGAGCTGCTCTCGACCGGACGAGGTGATCGGCATCCCGGTGGGCTACTGGAAATGGGGCGGCATCGGGGCCCTGTTTCTGGGTGTCCTGTTCGATGCGCTGGTGCGACCTTGAATAGCCGGCAGCCGTGGCCGGCCGTGATGTCGGACCAGCTGCCGGATCAGGCGCCGGACCATCTCCCGGCTCACGCGTGCAGTCGATGCCAGGCATGAGCAACCGCGCGTCTGACTCCGAGCCGACGGCGGACAGCGATCCGCGCGCCATTGACACGCTGCTGGCGGTGGTGGCGCGGCTGCGCGATCCCGAACACGGCTGCCCCTGGGATCTGAAGCAGACGCCGTGCACCATCGTCCCCTACACGCTGGAAGAGGCCTACGAGGTCGCCGAGGCCATCGCCAATGACGACATGGCGGAATTCTGCGAGGAACTCGGCGACCTGCTGTTCCAGATCGTGCTGTATGCCCGCATGGCCCAGGAGCGGGGCGCCTTCGACTTCGGCGATGTGGTGTCGGCCATTGCGCGCAAGATGATTCGCAGACATCCGCATGTGTTCGGCGAGGCCCGCCTGGCCGACGATCAGGCCGTGCGCGAGCACTGGGAGTCGATCAAGGCGGCGGAGCGCGCCGGCAAGGGCGAGCAGCCCCGGGCGCGGGTGCTGGACGGTGTGGCGCGGGCGCTGCCGGCGCTGGTGCGGGCGGAGAAATTGCAGAAACGGGCCGCACGGGTGGGCTTCGACTGGGACGACCTCGGCGGCGTGGCGGACAAGGTACGCGAGGAACTGGCCGAGTGCGAGGCGACCTTCCCGGCCTCGGTCGATCCGGCGGAGCGGTTGCACGAGGTGGGCGACCTGCTGTTTTCCTGCGTCAATCTGGCGCGGCACCTGGGGGTGGACGCCGAACAGGCCCTGCGGGTAGCCAATGAGCGGTTCGAACACCGTTTCGGCCACGTGGAGTCGCAGCTGCGCGATGCGGGTCTGGAGCCGGCACCGGAGCACCGCGACGCCATGGAACGCCTCTGGACCCAGGTCAAGGCGGACGAGCGCTGATGCGGGGCATCATGATCATGAGCGTGACCAATCCATGAGTTTTCTGGCGCAGATCCAGGCCAACAACCGCTGGGATCCGGCGGCCTTCCTGCCCTTCGTCGTCGACGGCGAGCGCCTGGGCAGCGTACGTCCCGCCTTCGCCGCCGCGCTGGCAGAACTGGCGGAGTCTGGGCAACTCGGGGCGTTGGCGCAACAGCGGGCCGACTTCACCCTCGACGCTACCGGCCTGCACTGGCGCCCGGCGGTGACCGGTTTCGGCCCCCGCAGCGAGGCCATGCAGGCGGTCTGCCAGGCGCTGGTGCGATGCGGCCTGATCAGCCATCTGCACGGCGAGCGCTATCCGGTGACGCCGGGCCGGCGCGAGGACGCCCGCTTTCTCATCGACCGCGCCTGCGCGCCATACTTCGGCGTGCGTGCCTTCGGCCAGCACCTCAACGGCTTCGTCCGGCGGGCCGACGGGCTGCATCTGTGGATTGCGCGCCGTTCCGCCAGCCGTCGGGTCTACCCCAACCGGCTGGACAACATGGTGGCCGGCGGTCTGCCCTGGGGGGTCGGCCTGCAGGAGAACCTGCGCAAGGAGTGTCTGGAAGAGGCATCGATGCCGGCGGAGATCGCCGACGGCGCCGTGCCCGTGGGCATGGTGACTTACTGTCGGGACTCCGAGCGCGGCCTGAAGCCGGACGTGATCTACTGCTACGATCTGCAACTGCCCGAGGGCTTCGAGCCGCGCTGCAACGATGACGAGGTGGCCGCCTTCCACCTGTGGCCGGTGCAGCGGGTGATGGAGCTGGTGGCCGAAACCGACGACTTCAAACTGAACTGCAACCTCGTGGTGATCGACTTCCTGGTCCGCCACGGCCTGATCGGTCCGGAGCACCCGGAATACCTGGCGATCGTGCAGGGGTTGCGTCCCTCATTGGCCCCGGCCAGTTTCAACACGAGGAAGGTATGAGCACGAGTCAATCTCCCATCCGACGTCATCGGACGGTGCGGGTGCCGGTGGGCGGCATCGCCCTGGGCGGCGACGAGCCGATCCGCGTGCAGTCCATGACCAACACCGATACCGCCGATATCGACGCCAGCGTGGCCCAGGTGGCGGAGCTGGCGCGGGCAGGCTCGGAGATGGTGCGTCTGACGGTGAACAACGAGGCCGCCGCCCGGGCGGTGCCGCATATCCGCGACCGGCTGGCGGCCATGGGTATCGAGGTGCCGCTGATCGGCGATTTCCATTTCAACGGCCACCGGCTGCTAAGCGACCATCCGGCCTGTGCCGAGGCCCTGGCCAAGTACCGGATCAACCCCGGCAATGTCGGCCGCGGCGAGCGCCGCGACAGCCAGTTCGCGACCATGGTGGAGATCGCCTGCCGGTTCGATCGGCCGGTGCGCATCGGCGTCAACTGGGGCAGCCTGGACCAGGACCTGGCGGCGCGCATGATGGATGCCAACGCCCAGGCGGCGCAGCCGAAGGAGGCGGAGCAGGTGATGCGCGATGCCATGGTGGAGTCCGCCGTGGGCAGCGCGCTGCGCGCCGAGGAACTGGGTCTGCCCCGCGACCACATCGTGCTGTCGTGCAAGATGAGCGGGGTGCAGGACCTGATTGCCGTCTATCGCGCGCTGGCCCAGCGCAGCGACCACGCGCTGCACCTGGGGCTGACCGAGGCCGGCATGGGATCGAAGGGCATCGTCGCCTCCACGGCGGCATTGGCGGTGCTCTTGCAGGAGGGCATCGGCGACACCATTCGTATCTCGCTGACGCCGGCGCCGGGCGAGTCGCGGGCGCGCGAGGTGGTGGTGGGGCAGGAGATCCTGCAGACCATGGGAATGCGGTCGTTTGCGCCCATGGTCACGGCCTGCCCTGGCTGCGGGCGCACCACCAGCACGGTGTTTCAGGAGCTGGCCGAGGAGATCCAGAACTACCTGCGCGAGCAGATGCCGGTCTGGCGCGAGACCCATCCGGGCGTTGAGACCATGCAGGTGGCCGTGATGGGCTGCGTGGTGAACGGACCGGGTGAGAGCAAGCAGGCCAACATCGGCATCAGCCTGCCCGGCACCGGCGAGCAGCCGTCGGCACCGGTCTATGTGGACGGCGAGAAGGTGACCACGCTGAAGGGGGCGGGCATTGCCCAGCGGTTCAAGGAGATGGTCGATGCCTACGTGGTCGAGCACTATCGGCCCTGATCAGTGAGTCGAACTGCGGGCATGGCAAAAATTTTATAACTGTTGACGCATCACAAGAGGAGGTAACCCATGTCGAAGAAGTATCTGCTGTCTGTCTGTTGCGCCGCCGCCATTGCCGGTGGGGCGGCCTCGTCCCCGGCGCTGGCGGAGGAGCCGATGATGGTGTCGGTGAAGCGGCTGTCGCTCGAGACGGCGCAGCGCATCGCCCAGGCCACGGTGGACGCCTGCCGCGAGAAGGGCATCCAGATCGGCGTGACGGTGGTGGATCGCGACGGGGTGGTGCAGGCGCAGTTGCGCGACACCATCGCCGCGCCCATCACCGTGCCGATCAGCTACAAGAAGGCCTACACCGCGGTGAATTTCAATGCCGACACCTCGGCGCTTGAGCCACGTGCCAACACGGCCGTTGGCCGTCAGGACTTTCTGGTCATGTCCGCCGGTGGCGTGACGGTGCAGGTGGGCGGCTCGCTGGTGGGTGGGGTCGGCGTCAGCGGCGCGCCCGCCGGCGAGACCGACGAGGAATGCGCCCGGGCCGGGGTCGAAGCCGTGCAGGATGATCTGGAGATGGCGATGTAGGAGAGCTGACAGCCGCCAGCTTTCTGCCTTTAGCGTGGCAAGCGGTTTTAGCTTTCGGGGGGCGGGCTGGTGGGCTGGGTGTCGGCGGTCTGGGGACGCCGTGAATCCGTCCGTGGAGGCTTCATGATCGCATCCCTGCGATCAAGACCCCCGACCGCCGACACCCAGCCCGCCAGCCCTGCACTGGCATCCCTGCGATCAAGAGCCCCGACCGCCGACACCCAGTCCACCAGCCCTGCACCGGCATCCCTGCGATCAAGAGCCCCGACCGCCGACACCCAGCCCGCCAGCCCTGCACCGCAATCGGACCCTGCACGGCTATCGGTTGGCGGGTCCTCTCCGCGTTTTCCGCTCTGCGCGCTCTGCGACTCTGCGGTTGATCATGCCGCGGCAGGAGCGTCAGGGTATGTTGAGCGGCTGGCGGCTGAAGGCTGGCAACGGCCTACAACGCCGCGATCCGCGTCTGCTGGGCAACCAGCTGGGCCATGGCGGCGCCTTGTTCGGTGAGGCGGTCGCGTTCTTTCTGCACCACCGCGGGTGGGGCCTTGTCGACGAAGTTGGGATTGGCCAGCTTCTGTTCGATGCGCTCGATATCCGCCCGCAGCCGTGCGATGTCCTTGGCCAGGCGGGCCAGTTCTGCATCCTTGTCGATGAGTCCGGCCATGGGGATCAGGATCTTCATTTCCCCCACCAGCGCCAGCGCCGACTCCGGCGCCTGGGACTCATCGTCCAGTACGGTGATGGACTCGGTGCGCGCCAGGAAGTCCAGGTAGGGGCGGGCGATCTCGATCCAGCGCCGGTCGCGCTCGCCGGCATTGGCGATCAGCACCGGCAGCGGCTTGCCCGGCGGGATGTTCATCTCGCCCTTGATGCGACGCACGCCGAGGATGAACTGCCGCACCCACTCGATCTCGGCCTCGGCCTCGCTGTCGACGGCGGCGGTGTCCACGTCAGGGTAGGGCGCCAGCATGATGGTGTCGCCCTGCACGCCGGCCAGCGGCCGCACCTTCTGCCAGATCTCCTCTGTGATGAAGGGCATGAACGGATGCGCTATCCGCAGCAGGGCCTCCAGGGTCTGCACCAGGGTCTGGCGGGTGCCGCGCTTTGCCGCGGCGGAGGCGTTGTCGCTGGTCAGCACCGGCTTCGACAGTTCCAGGTACCAGTCGCAGAACTGGCTCCAGGTGAAGTCGTAGATGGCCTGGGCCGCCAGGTCGAAGCGGTAGCCGTCGATGGCGTCGCGCACGGTGCGGGTGGTCTCGCTGAGGCGGCTGCGGATCCAGCGGTCGGCGGCGCTCAGCTCGATGGCGCCGGTGTCGCCCTGCTCGCCCGGCGCACCGAGGCCGCAGTCCTGCCCCTCGGCGTTCATCAGCACGTAGCGCGAGGCGTTCCACAGCTTGTTGCAGAAGTTGCGGTAGCCCTCGATGCGGCCGAGGTCGAACTTGATATCGCGCCCGGTGGTGGCCAGGGCGGCGAAGGTGAAGCGCAGGGCATCGGTGCCGAAGGCGGGGATGCCGTCCGGGAACTCCTTGCGGGTCTGCCTGGCGATCTTCTCCGCCAGGTGCGGCTGCATCATGCCGCGGGTGCGCTTCTCCACCAGGGGCTCGAGGTCGATGCCGTCGATCAGATCGATGGGGTCGAGCACGTTGCCCTTGGACTTGGACATCTTGTTGCCCTGGGCATCGCGCACCAGGCCATGGATGTAGACGTCGCGGAAGGGCACGTCGTCCATGAACTTGAGGCCCATCATGATCATCCGGGCGACCCAGAAGAAGATGATGTCGAACCCGGTGATCAGCACCGAGGTGGGGTAGAAGGCGCGCAGGCGCTCGGTGTCCTCGGGCCAGCCCAGGGTGCTGAACGGCCAGAGCGCGGAGCTGAACCAGGTGTCGAGCACGTCCGGATCCTGCTGTAGCGCGAAGTCCGCGGCCAGGCCGTGGCGCTCGCGCACCTCCTGCTCCGAGCGACCGACATAGACGTTGCCCTCGGCGTCGTACCAGGCCGGGATGCGATGGCCCCACCAGATCTGGCGGCTGATGCACCAGTCCTGGATGTTGCGCATCCACTCGAAGTAGGTGTTCTTCCAGTTGTCCGGCACGAAGCGGATGCGCCCGTCCTCCACCGCCTCGATGGCGGGCTGCGCCAGCGGCGCGACCTTCACATACCACTGGTCGGTGAGGTAGGGCTCGATCACGGCGCCGGAGCGGTCGCCGCGGGGTACCATCAGCTTGTGCTCGCGCACGCCGGCCAGCAGGCCCTGGGCCTCAAGGTCGGCGACGATGCGCGTGCGCGCCTGGTAGCGGTCCAGGCCGATGTAGGCCGTCGGGATCAGGTCGCCTTCGTCCGTCGTGTTGTCACGGATGGTGGCATCCGGCGTGAAGATGTTGATCAGGCCGCCGTGGGGCTGGTCGGCGATGGGGTTTTCATCCCGATGGCGCAGCCAGACGGCGTGGTCGTTGAAGTCGTGGGCCGGGGTGATCTTGACGCAGCCGGTGCCGAATTCGGGGTCGGCGTGCTCGTCGGCGATGATGGGAATGCGCCGACCGGTCAGCGGCAGTTCCACGTACTCGCCGATCAGGTGCCGGTAGCGCTCGTCTTCGGGGTTCACGGCCACGGCGCAGTCGCCGAGCAGGGTCTCCGGGCGGGTGGTGGAGACCACCATGTGGCCGGTGCCGTTGGTCAGCGGGTAGCGCATGTCCCACATGTGACCGGCCTCTTCCTCGGACAGCACCTCCAGGTCCGACACGGCCGTGTGCAGTACCGGATCCCAGTTGACCAGGCGCTTGCCGCGGTAGATCAGGCCCTCTTCGAACAGCCGCACGAACACCTCGCGCACCGCCTCGGACAGGCCCTCGTCCATGGTGAAGCGCTCGTGCTGCCAGTCCAGCGACGAGCCGAGCCGACGCAGCTGACGGGTGATGTTGCCGCCGGATTCGGCCTTCCATTGCCAGACGCGCTCGATGAAGGCGTCGCGGCCAAGATCATGGCGGGTCTTGCCTTCGGCCTCCAGTTGGCGTTCGACCACCATCTGGGTGGCAATGCCGGCATGGTCGGTGCCGGGCTGCCACAGGGTGCGCTCGCCGGTCATGCGCCGGTAGCGGACCAGGGCGTCCATGATGGCGTTGTTGAAGCCATGGCCCATGTGCAGGCTGCCGGTGACGTTGGGCGGCGGGATCATGATGCAGTAGGCGCCGTCGGCATCGCTGTCCATACGCGGCGCGAACCAGCCCGCCTGCTCCCAGCGCTGGTACCACTGTTGCTCGATGGTGTGGGGGTCGTAGTTCTTGTCCAGCATCTCGTCGTGCCCGCTTGCAGAGTCCATTGGCCAAAGCCGGACAGTATATACGCTGTAACCGTGAATTTTCGGGCGCGTTCCAGGCGATCGGCCGCTGTGGCTTCAAGTCTCAATCAAGGTGACAGTGTTTTAAATGTGATAGGCATCCCAGGGGTCTGGACCTTCGCATTACGGTGACAGTGCACTGAATTAGGCGGGCATCCCTCACATGTGCATAGCGAGTGGCCGGGTCAGGCTTTGGGGTTGGCGTCGGCCGCCTTGTCGCCGTCACTGTGCTTGCTGGCCGGGCTGGCTGTCTCCTGCTCTGCCTGCTGCCGGGCTTCGCGCTCTTCTTTCAGCCGCTTCAGGTTGCGCTGCTGGGAGTTGAAGAACCAGGCGACGGCGCCGATGATGACGATGAATTCAATGGCCTTGACGGCTCCGGAGTCCATGTTGGGGTCCTCTTTGTGGTGGCTTGATCAACAGCGAACGTCTTTCAGATCGCAGTCGATGCCCGTTCAATCGGGCTCAGATCGCTTTACGTTCGCGCAGGATCTTTACCTGGAACAGGGTGTTGCGCTCTTCCTCTTCCAGCGACGACTGGATGAAGCGGATGGTGCGCTGATACAGCGGGATGATGTTGTACTTGAGTGCATTGACGCGCTTTTGCGCCTTGCGTTGCTCCTCCATCAGCCGGTGCAGGGCGATCTCCACTTCGCCCAGGCGGGCCAGCAATACCGCCGCCTGGGCCAGGTTGTCACGGGTGTTGTCGAAGCTGGAGTCAGTGCCGAGCAGCCCGACGGGCTTGATCGGCAGGCGGCTGCTGGTCACGGCCGGGTACTCCACGCCCAGGGAGCGGCGCGGCAGGATCTCCACCTGCAAGGCCGGTTCGGCGCCGAGGGCGGCCTGGTGCAGCCCGCGGCTGCCCATGCGCAGGTGCGTGATGGACAGGCAGCGATAGGCCTCCTCCAGCGCCTTCTCGGACTCGCCGCGCAGCCGTCGATACTCGCCAATGCGTTCGTAGACCAGCCGCGTCAGCAACTCGCGCTTGCGCTCCAGCAGGTCGTGCCCCTCTTCGAGGAATCTGACCTGCTTCTTCAGCGACAGCAGGGTGTTCTTGGTGGGTGGAACCTTGAGGACGTGTTGGGCCATGATGGGTCAGGGGAGGTTGCAGGGGATGGCGCGCTGTCGGTGCTGGCAGAAATCGTGCCTATGACGCCGGTCCGGAGCATTCGACGACGAAGCGCTGACGCTCGGCGATGCAATCGGCGCCACCCATCTCCAGTTCTCGGCAGATCAGCGGGCGCTGGTCGTAGATGCTGCAATGCATGTTGACGCGATCCAGCGCCGCGCACCAGCCGTCGTCGAGGCGCACCATGGTCTCGACACCGTCGGCGCGCTGCTGCGTCAGGTGCCGCGGAACGCCGGTGTCGGTGATGCAGAGTACCTCCAGGCGGCAGCAGACGGCGGCGCAGTCGGGGCAATGGATTCTCTGGTCTGTCATCAGCTGGTTTCGGGGCCTTCGATGCGTCTGTGCGCGAGCAAGCGTTATTCGTTCCCCTGATAATACTTCGCCAGTTCCGTCTCCGACACGCGGGTAAGCATGTCGCGGGGGAAGGCGCTCATGAGTTCCCAAGCCAGGTTCAGCGTGGCCTCGATGCTGCGGTCCTCGGCATCGCCCTGGCCGACGAAGCGGCTGTCGAAGGCATCGGCGAAATGCAGATACCGTCGATCGCGCTCGCTGAGTTCATCGGCGCCGATGATGCTGGCCAGGTTGCGCGTCTCCAGCGCCCGGGCGTAGAGGGCGTAGAGCTGGGCAGCGACGCGCGGGTGATCCTCACGGGTGTCGTCCTTGCCGATGCCGTCCTTCATCAGTCGCGACAGGCTGGGGGAGATGTGCACCGGCGGGTAGATGCCCTGGTTGTGCAGCTCCCGCGACAGCACGATCTGACCCTCGGTGATGTAGCCGGTCAGGTCCGGGATGGGGTGGGTGATGTCGTCCGAGGGCATGCTCACCACGGGCATCATGGTGATGGAGCCGTGGCGCTGGTGGATGCGCCCGCAGCGCTCATAGATCTCGGCCAGATCCGAATAGAGATAGCCCGGGTAGCCCTTGCGTGCCGGCACATCGCCCTTGGCGGTGGCCACCTCGCGCAGGGCCTCGGCGTAGTAGGTCATGTCGGTCATGACCACCAGCACATGGCGGTCCAGGTCATAGGCCAGATACTCGGCGGCGGTGAGCGCGGTGCGCGGCAGCGTCAGGCGCTCCACCGGCGGGTCATCGGCCAGGTTCACGAACATCACCACATTGCGCAGCACGCCGGAGGAGGCGAACTCGTCGCGGAAGAACTTGGCGTCGGCGTAGGATACGCCCATGGCGGCGAAGACGATGGAGAAGCTGGAGTCCTCGTCTTTCAGCTTGGCCTGACGCACGATCTGCGCGGCCAGCTTGTTGTGCGGCAACCCGGAGCCGGAGAAGATCGGCAGCTTCTGCCCGCGCACCAGCGAGTTGAGGCCGTCGATGGTGGAGATGCCGGTCTGGATGAACTCGCGCGGGTAGGTGCGCGCGGCCGGATTGATGGGCGAGCCGCCCACCGCACGACGGATGTTCGACAGCACCGGCGGGCGATTGTCCCGGGGCGCGCCGAGGCCGTCGAACTCGCGGCCGAGGATCTCCGGCGACAGGGCGATCTCCACCGGTTCATCCAGAAAGCGGACCCAGAGATCGTCCAGGTCGAGATCGTCGGTGCCCTCGAACACCAGGATCAGCACCTCGTCGTCGGCGCTGCGGATCACCTGACCGTCGCGGGTCTCGCCGCGGCCGTCGGTGATGCGCACGCGGTCGCCGAAGGCCACGCCGGGGGTCTCGCGCACCACGATCAGGCCTCCACGGGCCTCGCTTGCGGTTCGGTATTCTTTGATGCTCATGGGACAAGAAACCAGTCAGTTAGCCTGGGCTGGGCAGCGTTTTCCTGCCCACGCGCACGCTGTGTGCAAACAACCCCGGTAGGGTGGACAAGCTGGGTAGGGTGGACAAGCGAAGCGCCGTCCACCAGGAAGCAGCCGGGTAGGGTGGACAAGCGAAGCGCCGTCCACCAGGAAGCAGCGCCGTCCACTGTCCCGCGGCAACACGGTGGATGTCGCTTCGCTCATCCACCCTACGGATCTGTATTCGTGCACATAAAGGATGCGGCGTTGCATGCAGCCGGTGAGAAAACACGCCGCTTTCTCTCTGCGTCCTCTGTGCCTTTGCGGTGAAATCCATCCGCGCTTGAATCCTCACGCGACACGCTGCTTGGCGTACTCCAGCCGGATGGCCTCGAAGGCCTTTTCAATCTCGCTGGCGAGGGCGCGAATGTTGCCCACCTGATCGCTGTTGTACATGGACTTGCAGCGCCGCGCCTTGGCCAGTTGCGGCAGACCTTGCAGCTCGTTCACCGGCACGCCGAGTTCGATCAGTTCCATGCCCTTGTCGTAGATGGACAGGGCCAGATCCAGCAGCGCGAACTGCTTCTGCGGCGAGCAGAAGGTGTCGACGTCGTCCAGCGCGCTCTGCTGCAGCACGCCCTCCTTCACCAGCGAGGCGCCCTCCAGCTGCCAGCGCTGGGCGTCTGACAGGGCCTCCGGGCCCACCAGGTTGACGATGCGCGAGAGCTCTGCATCCCGCGCCAGCAGCGCCAGGGCCTGGGTGCGGCGTTGCTCCCAATGCCGGTCGACCTCCTTGTGCCACCACTCGGCGGCCGTGTGCACATGGCCGGAAAAGCTCGTCACCCAGTCGATGCTCGGATAGTGGCGCGCGTCGGCCAGTTCCTTCGACAGGGCCCAGAAGGTCTCGATGATGTCCTTGGTGTGGCTGGTGACGGGCTCGGAGAAGTCGCCGCCGGGGGGCGAGACGGCGCCGATCAGGGTCACCGAGCCGGCACCGGCGTCAAAGGTCTCGACGCGACCGGCGCGCTCGTAGACGGCGGCCAGGCGCGAGGCCAGATAGGCCGGATAGCCCTCTTCCACGGGCATCTGCCCCAGCCGGCCCGAGACCTCGCGCAGGGCCTCGGCCCAGCGGCTGGTGGAATCCGCCAGCATGACCACGTCATAGCCCATGTCGCGGTAGTACTCGGCCATGGTCAGGCCGACATAGATCGAGGCCTCGCGCGCCACCACCGGCATGTTCGAGGTGTTGGCCACCAGCAGCGTGCGCTCCATGAGCTTGCGCCCGGAATAGGGGTCCTCCAGCTTCGGGAAGCTCTCCAGCACGTCGACCAGCTCGTTGCCACGCTCACCGCAGCCCACATAGATGACGATGTCGGCATTGGACCAGCGCGCGATCTGCTGCTGCACCACGGTCTTGCCGGCGCCGAAGGGGCCCGGCACGGCACCCTTGCCGCCCTTGAGCTGCGGGAAGAAGGTGTCGATGACGCGCTGCCCCGTGATCAGCGGCGAGATGCCGTCGTCGCGTCGGCGATAGGGGCGCGGCTTGCGCACCGGCCAGCGGTGATACAGGCCCAGGCGATGCCGGTGACCGCGTTCGTCGCGGATATGGGCGATGGTGGACTCGATGTCATAGTCGCCGGCAGGGGCCAGTTCCTCCAGCTCGCCCTGGACGTTGGGCGGCACCAGGATCTTGTGCAGCACGGTCTCGGTCTCCTGCACCGTGCCGAGCACCGAGCCCGGCCCCAGCTCGCGCCCCAGCTCCAGTGCGGTGTTGGGCTCGAACTCCCACTGCCTGGCCCGATCCAGCGCCGGCACTGCCAGGCCGCGGCGGATGTAGTCGCCGGACTCCAGCGCGATCTTCTCCAGAGGCCGCTGCACGCCGTCGAAGATGCCGCCCATGAGCCCGGGGCCCAGCTCCACCGACAGCGGCCAGCCGAGCCCGGTGGCAGGTTCGCCGGGGCGCACGCCCTCGGTGGTCTCGTAGGTCTGTACCCTGGCCTCGCGCCCGGACAGGGAAATCACCTCGCCCACCAGGCCGATCTCGCCGATGCGCACCTGCTCGCCGCTGCGGATGCCGGGCAGGTCGATGGTCACAATCGGTCCGTTGATGTCGCGCACGATGCCGCTGCGTTGGCTGTCGGTCATGGTTCGATCGTCTCTCGGGCGATGCTTGAATAAAGTGAAGGGGCGTCCTGCGCTTGCCGGCGGTGCGGGCACATCTGGCCAGCCCAGCCGGCTCAGCCGGCGAAGACGGCGCCGGTGTCGAACCCGCTGGGCAGCAACCGTTCGAGGATGCGGTGCTGGATCTGCGGCTGCAGCCGGGCCATGCGACCCTCGAAGGTGTTGTCCACGCGGATGCGCCCGTCGGCGGCGGTGACCAGCACGCCGGCCAGGGTGTCGATGGCCTGATCCGCCAGCGTGGCCTGGGTGCGGGCGGGCAGGGCGGCGCAGACCTGCTCCCAGTTCGCTGCCAGCAGCCGTTGTTCGCGGGCATTGGCCGCCACGATGACGGCGTCGCGTTCGATCTCGGTCGCCGCGGTGGCGATCAGCGCCGTGAGCGTGGCCAGTTGTCGCGTCTCGTCCCGGGCATGGGCCTGCATCTGCTCGGCCAGCCGCGCCTCGACATCGCGCACCAGGTTCCAGCGCACGCGGTCAAGATGGCTCTGCAGGCGCAATTCCTCCGCCTGCACCTGCTGCCGATAGGTGCGTTCGCCCAGTGCCTTGGCGATGGCCTCCTCGCGCTGCTCCCGCAGCCGGAGCTTGTCCGCCGCCTCGCGCAGGATGGCGTCGCGGGTGCGCCGGGCCCGCTCGCGGTACTCGCCGGCCAGGCGTTCGGCGCGGGCCAGGATGGCCTGTTCGAGCTCATGTGCTTGGGTCACGGGGTTGCCTCTGTGTCGCCTCTACTGCATCAGGTTTGAACTGCCGAACATGGTCGCCAGCCGGTCCGCCACCTCGCTGGACAGCTGCGGCGGATCCGCCAGCGCCGGCACTGCAATGACGACAATACGCCCGCCCTCCTGGCGCACCCGGCGCAGGTTGGTGACCTCCATGGCCATCACCGCCTCGTCGATGACGACGAAGGCCTTGTCCCGCGAGCGGCGCAGGTCGCCAAAGATCCGGTCCACCGCGTCGGGGGGCGGATTGGGGTGTGTCTCGAAGCCGATCAGCCGAAACCCGTCGGCCAGGCTGTCGTCGCCGAGAAACAGCATGCGTGTGGCGGGGGCGCTGTCGGTGGGTTCGGCCATGGGGCGGGGCCTCGCTCAGATGCGGTTGAGCAGCAGGATCGAGATGACCAGGCCGTAGATGGCGATGCCCTCCGCCAGGCCCAGGTAGATCAGCGTCCGGCCCAGGGTCTCGGGCTTTTCGGTGATGGCAGCCAGGGACGCGGCGCCGATGGGACCCACGGCGATGCCGGCGCCGATGGTGGACAGGCCGGTGGGGATGCCGGCGCCGATGATGGCCAGGCCCATGCCAGTGCTGATCTCGGTGATCGCGACCACCTCCACCACCTCTTCGGCGAAGGCGGCGTTCATGCCCAGCAGCAGCAGCCCGATCTGGGCACCGACGAAGACCACCAACTGCGTCGCCAGGGCCGGCTTGAACCAGGGCCGCACCCGCCGCGCATGGACCGGGCGCAGCTCCAGATACAGGCCGGCCAGGATCAGGCCGACGATGGCGAAGGACATCAGGGCGACGAGCCAGTACATGCGTGGATTCCTCTGGGTTGACGGAATGGAGTTGGACGATCAGGTGCCGTGTGTGGTCAGCCGGACCCCGCGGCGCAGTCGCAACGGCGTGAATTCGTGACCGTCGCCGGAAAAATAGCGCGAAAAGCCCTCGTAGTACTGCAGGCGCATGACCTGGATCATGACGATGCCGCCCTCCAGCACCAGGACGAAGACGTTGCCCAGTATGACCGTGATCACGTGGCCGGTGGTGCCCATCATGTTGGCCAGGGTCAGCACGGCGATGGACAGCGCCGCGTGGTTGAGGCTGAAGGCGGCCACCCGCAGGAACGACAGGGTGTTGGAGATGTAGCCGATGATGGTCTCCAGCGTCTCGATGAACACCACCAGCACCTTCTCCCCCACCGGGGCCTGCAACTGGCGCCAGGCATAGCCGGCCAGCGCGCCCAGGGTGGCCAGCACCAGCGCCAAGGGCGCGGCGCCGAAGTCGTCGCCTCGGGCCAGGTTCAGGCCGCCCCAGACCAGTGCCAGGTAGAACAGCAGGTTGATCGCGCCGTGATGGCCGAACAGGGCGCCGGCGACGTTCTTCACCGCAAGCCGGTTGTAGATGGCCAGCAGGCAGGCGGTGACCAGGAACAGCACGCCGTAGCCCAGCGCCAGCTTGAGCATCAGGATCGGGTGATGGATGGGGCTCTTCCACAGCGCCGGCAGGATCTCCTCGTAGCCGAACAGGCTGCCGTAGAGCAGGCCGAACAGCATCGACGACAGCCCGGCCAGGATGCCGAACAGCCAGAAGCGGCCGAGCCGGCGGCGGAAGGCCCAGGCCAGCAGGGCGATCACCGCGCCCTGGCCCAGATCGCCGAACATGGAGCCGAACATGAACAGAAAGGTGAGCGCAAACAACGGCGTCGGGTCCACCTCGCCGTACTGCGGGATGCCGTATTGTTTCACCAGCAGCGCAAAGGGCTGCAGCAGCCGCGCCCGCACCGGCACCGAGGGCACCAGCGGGCGTTCGTCCGGGCGCGGATCGCGGCAATCCAGCTGGAACGGCAGGCTCAGGCTGTCCTGCAGGCGCTGTTGCAGCGCGACCACTGCGCGGGCCGGTACCCAGCCCGCCAGCACTGCCAGATGCCCGGTGCTGCGAATGGACGGGTCCAGGGTGACGAACGGCTCTGCCAGCAGCAGCGTGCGCTGGGCTTCCAGCAGTGCGTCCTGGTGGGTGTGCCGCCAGTCCGCCAGCGTCTCGGTCAGGGTCTGGCGTTGCTGCTCCAGTTCCGCCTGGCGCTGCGCCAGGCGTTCGCGCTGATGTGCCGGATCGGCGTCCTCGTCCAGCCCCTGGGGAATCGGCAGCGCCTGGAATGCGGCGGATGCCAGCACCGACTGCAGTTGCGCCTCCTGTTCGCCGCGGGGGCCGACGATGATGACATGGGCGCTGTCGCCGCGCTGCAGGTAATTGAACAGCAGATGGTCCGCCAGGCGCACCGCGCCCTCCAGGCGGCTGACGTTTTCCCGCGGCACGATGCCGACATAGAAATCGAGAAAGCGGGTCTTGTTGCGCAGGGTGCCGAGGTCGATCTTCAGGTCGGCAAAATTGGCCAGCGCTGCTGCCTGGTCGCGGATGAAGCGCTCCGCGTCGTCGATACGGCGGAATCCCTCCTCGAACCGCGACGCCTCCTCCCAGCGGGTTGCCAGCTCCTGGTTGGTCGCGGCCAGTTCTGCGTGGTCCACCACCCGCAGCGTCGGCAGGTCGGGCGGCCCTTCCAGTTCCACCAGCCTGGCGATCTTGTCCAGCCGCGAGCGCGCCTGCTGATACAGCTCGCGGTAGCCTCGGCCGGGCGCCTCCGACAACGCCTGCGCCTCCGGCGGCCGCGGGTCCGGATGGAAGCTCTCGGTCTGGGCCAGCGCCAGCGAGGCCTGCGGCAGGTCATCGGTCATGACCAGCAGGCGCGCGTGCTTCATGGGTTGGGGTCTGAGCATCTTGGGCTAGATGGCGGATGACTATGTGTCGGTGAGTGACGAGAGGTCCAGCTTCAGGCCGCCGTGTCCATGGGGCAGTGCGGCTCGGCAAGGTCGATGCCGATTTCGATCAGCGCTTGCGGCAGACCGAGCAGCCGCCCCTGGATCAGCGAGAACAGCAGCGACAGGTCATTCTCCCGCAGGATCAGATAGGCCAGGGCCCGGGCCAGCCCGGAGCGGCTGCTGCCGAGCACGCGGCGCGCCTCGGCGTCCAGATAGCCACCCATGCGCCGCTGCACCTCGATGAGATTGCCGCAGCCCGCCAGGGTCTGATCCAGCGGCGACGGCAGGGCGTCGAGCACCTGATCGAAGGTCTCCAGATTGGCCAGTTGCAGCAGACGCTCGCGGTGCAGCAGCTTCGGCGAGGGCACCAGCTGATAGAAGGCCTCGCTGGGCGAGAAACCGTAGGAGAAGCGGAAGCGCAACAGCCACAGCAGATCCAGCCGATCCAGCAGCCCGCCCACCAGCTGCTGCAAGGCCAGGGCGTCCTCGCCCTGGAACTGCTGGGCACGGCGCACCAGTTCTGCGCAATAGCGCTGGTCGATGGCGGCCTCCAGCGCGAAGGGGTCGCGCTGCTGCTCGTAGACCTCGCGCGCCTGGCGCGCGATCAGGCTGTAGGGCGAGCGCTCCAGCACCCGCAGCAGTTCCGGCACGTTTTCCGCCTGGAACAGCGCCTGGTTGGGCAGCCGCAGCACCGCCGGCAGGTCGTACAGGTGTTCGCGGATCTCGCTCTGATCCAGCTGATAGAGCTTGCCGCGGATCAGCGTCTTCAGGTTGAACAGCGCGAACTTGCTGCCCCAGGTCAGCAGCAGGCCACGCTCCGGTGCGCTCATGGGGCGGATCAGGATGGCCAGTTCCGCCAGCAGGGCCCGGATCAACGTCTGCTCCACCGCGCGGCTCCGGGCGGCCTTGGCAACGCCGTCTTCCAGCAGTGCGTCCAGGCCGAAGCGTTCCGCCAGCGTGCCCAGCGACGACTGCGCCAGCGTCTGCATCTGCTGACGGTCCAGCAGGCGCGTGGACAGCGCTGTGACGCGGGTGTTCAGGTAGGCCTGGGTGCGCATCGGAAGGTCCGTGGCGGCGTGCGTCGTGACGCGCGAGCCTTAGCGGTTCGGGTCCAGCAGGACGGCGAAGGCCTCTTGCAGCGCGTCCTGCTCGTGGGCCTCGGCCATGTCGCGCAGACGCACATGGCGTTCGTCGTACCGGCGTTTCAGTTCCGCGATGGTCTGCTCGGCGCGCTCTTCGGACTTGCGGATAAAGGCGCGATGCAGATCGGGCACGCGGGCGGTGAAGCGCTCGTCCTCGGCGCGGGCCTCGGCCATGGCGTCCTGGATGATCCGCTCCTGTTCCTGCTCGGCCTCCTGGGCGAGCCGTTCCGCGCGCATCTCGGCGTCGAGCAGTCGTTTCAGGGTGTCGTCCACCGCAGCCTCCGGCATCAGGATCGGTAACGGAATCGCCAAGGTCCCAAGGATAGTGCAATCGGAGCCGCTCCGGGATGGTCATTTTTGCCGTCGTTGCCGTGGATCAGATCTGCGGCCGGCGGCGAGGCCTGTGCGACCCCGCTACGGTCCCGTGACGATCCAGGTTTCGGCGTCCTGGTTGACGACGATCAATCAAGGCACGGGGTGCCCATGCTCGTGCATGAGCGTAGGCTAATATTCAAATGTGACCGAATCCTTTCAAACGCCGGGCGCGGCAGCGGGCGGTGATGCCATGCGACCCCGCCTTGCTGCACGGGTGTGCCGATGAAGAGCGACCCGAAAACACCAGGTCTGTCCGTCGACGTGGCCTTCAATCGGGTGCTGGCCGCCGAGCAGGCAGCACGCGAGGCGGTAGCGTCCTGTCGACAGGCGGCCGCGGACCGCATCGCCCGCGCCGAGCAGGATGTCCGCGCCATCGGCGCGCGTGCCGACGCACGCATCCGCCGCGCCCATGCCGTCGCCGATCGCGGCATCGCCTGTGCGCTGGCCCAGCTGCGACAGCCCGGGTCGGATGCGGCGGATCCCGAAGCGTCGCCTGCGGATGCGCCGCCGCAGGCCGAACTGGTGCAGCGGCTGGTGACGGCGCTGGCGCGGGAACTCACGGAACCGCCCGCATGAGCACGCGCTGCCGGGCGGCCTATGCGCAGGCCAGGCTGCAGGCGGCCTATGCCGCGCTGCCGGAAGAGTCCGACTGGGAGCGGCTGCGGGGTGCCCGCACGCTCTCCGGCTGGCTGGAAGAGGCCCGCGACGGCGCCCTGAAACAGTGGGTGAAGGCCTTCTCGGCGCAGAGCGATCACCACGACATCGAGCAGGGCCTGCGCCGGCAGTTCGACGAGATCGTCGAGCAGACGGCGCACCTGATGCCCGTGCCCTGGCAGCCGGCGATCCGATGGTGCGCCTGGCTGCCGCGGCTGGGGCTGCTGGAGCATCTGCGCAGCGGGGGCAGCGCGCCGGACTGGGCGCAGCGGGATGCGCGCCTGACGGCATGGCTGTCCGGGCAGCAGACCGATGCGCAAGAGCTGCTCGGCGAGCAGGGGGCCGAACGGCACTGGCTGGACGCCTGGCGTCGGCGCTGGCCCCGGCGCTGGCCCTGGAGCGGTGCCGGCGGTGCGCGGCGTGACCGCGCCGCCCTCGACCGACTGGCGGCGCGTATCGGTGCGCATCTGGCGGCGTTCCGGCAACTGGCCCCGGCCCGGGCCTGGGACAGCCGCCGGGCACTGCGCGAGCAGTTGCGCCGGTCCTTCCACCAGCATCTGCTGCAGCCGGTGTCGGCCTTTATCTTCCTGGCCCTGGTTGCGCTGGACCTGGAGCGCCTGCGCCGGGCCTTGCTGGACCGGGCGCTGTTCGCCGCCGCGGGGGCGGCGCCCGGGTCGGAACCGGAGCCGGACTGGGAACTGGAGCAGGAGCCGGACTGGGAGCCGGATCGGATTTCAACCGCGGGGAGGGCCGCCTGATGCTACGCCCCGTGGCCACCCGCTGGTTCGAGGTATTGTGTCCCCGCGCGGAAAGCGTGCACACCCTGGCGGCGCTGGCGCAGACCGGCGCCGTCGAGCTGGAACTGCGCGCCCACTGCGCCGAGGACTGCCCGCTGACCGACGTGGCCACCGGGCTGGCTGCCTATCAGGCCCTGCTGCCTCGGTACCAGCGCTACTGGCAGCGGGGCCGGCTGCGCCACACGCCCCTGGTGGAGGCGCCGATGGTGGTGATCGAGCGGGCGCTGGCACGGATCGCCGCCTGGCGCCGCGAGGCGGACCCGCTGATCGAACAGCTGCAGTCGGCGGAAGAGGAGCTGACGCGGCTGAAGTGGCTGCAGGCGATCATCAGCCAGATCGAGGGCAGCGCGCTGGACTTCTCCCTGGTCACCGCTTCCGGTCCGCTGCTGGGCACCTTCTGCGCCATCGTGCCGGCCCGCACGCGGCTGGACCTGCCGGACTGGGCGCTCCCCCGCGGCGTGCCCTGGCAGGACGAGCACTGCTACATGATCCTGACCCCGCTTTTGCACATGGACGAGGCCAAGGCACGGATCAAGGCGCACAAGGGGCGCATCGTCGAGCGCCCCGCGTGGCTTGGCGGCGACGCCACGGCCGCCCTGGCCCGACTGCGTGCGCGCCGGGCCTGGCTGTCGGAGCGCTGCGTCACGCTGTACGCGGAGCTCGACACCCTGTTCGAGGAATACGCCCTGGACGCCACCCTGGGCGAGGTGGCCTGGCTGGACTGGTTCAGCGCCCATGTCGGTGCCCTGGAACTGGCCAGCGAGCACCTGGTCTGGATCACCGGCTGGACCGACGACATCGACGGCCGCCGGCTGGCTGACGCGCTCGACCAGGCCGACACGCGGGCACTGCTGCGCCTGACCCGGCCACCCGCCGGGGCGCGGCCGCCGCAGGTGTTGCGCAATCCGCCGTGGCTCAGGCCCTTCGAGCTGTTTGCCCGCGCCCTGGGGGTGCCGGCCAGCGACGAGGCGGATCCGACACCCTTGCTGGCGGTAGTGGTGCCCTTGCTGTTCGGCTACATGTTCGGCGATGTCGGCCAGGGGCTGGTGCTGGTGCTGGCAGGGCTCTGGCTGTCGCGGCGTTTTGATGCGGCGCGGCTGATGGTGCTCGGCGGCGCCTCGGCGATGGTGTTCGGCCTGCTGTTCGGCAGCCTGTTCGGCATGGAGCACCTGTTCCCGCCGCTGTGGCTGCATCCGCTGGCGCATCCGCTGCTGGTGCTGGCGGTGCCGCTGGTGTTTGCTGTCGGGCTGCTTAGCCTGGGGCAGCTGCTGTCCGGTCTCGGCGCCCTGCGACGGGGGCAGTTCGGCGCCTGGCTGCGGGTGGATGCAGGCTTTCTGGTGCTGTATCTGGGGCTGGTGCTGGCGTTGGCGCTGCCCGGCAGCGGGCTTGGCTGGCTGGCCGTGGTCGGTCTGGTCTGGTACCTGGGCGGCGCCTTCGTTCAGGCGCACCGGCTGCTCGGCGCCCTCAGTGCCCTGGGACATCTGGCCGAGAACGGCCTGCAACTGCTGACCAACACCCTGTCCTTTGCCCGCGTCGGCGCCTTCGCGCTGGCGCATGCGGCCTTGTCCTCCGCCATCGTCACCATGGCTGCGGCGGCGCCCGCCTGGGCGGGACTGCTGATCCTGCTGCTGGGCAATGTCGTGGTCATTCTGCTGGAGGGTCTGGTGGTCTCCATCCAGACCACGCGTCTGGTGCTGTTCGAGTTCTTCAACCGGTTCCTGCGCGGCAACGGCCGCCGCTTTCTGCCGTTGCCGGCGCCGCCACCGCTGGTAACGCCTACACTGGCTTCAGGAGGGTCAACATGAGCTATCGAGTCTTGTTTGCCGGTCTGCTGGTGGTCGCCGCCGGCCTGGTGGCGACCCTGGCCAGCCTCTTGCTCTGGCAGCCGCAGGTATTGGCCCAGGGCGAGGTGCTGGAGGTGACCGAGCGCCTGATCAGCCCGGAGGTGCAGAAATGGGGGTTCCTGTCCGCTGCCCTGGCCACCGCCATCGGTGCCCTGGGGGCCGCCTATGCGGTGGCGAACATCGGCTCTGCGGCGGTGGGCGCCCTGACCGAAAAACCGGAGTTGTTCGGCCGCGTCATCATCCTGGTCGGTCTCGCCGAAGGCATCGCTATCTACGGCCTGATCGTGTCGGTACTGATCCTGAACCGCTTGTGAGGCCGTCATGGACGCTGTCTTCATCGGCGACGAGATCAGCGCGGCGGGCTGGCGGCTGGCGGGCCTGCAGTGCCATGTGCCGCCGCCGACATCGGCCGAGGTGACCGCGCTGTTCCAGCGCGTGCGCGACGAGGCCGGGCTGGTGCTGATCACGGCGGAGCTGGCCGAGCAGCTGTCGCAGCGGCTGCTGGACGAGGCGTTGCGCACGCAGTCGCCGCCGACGCTGGTGATCGCGGACATCCGCGGGCGCCGGCAGCCGGCGGACCTGGCGGCTTCCCTGAAACGTCAACTCGGGCTGGCGGAATGAACATCGACGAGCGCGAACAGGCCTTGTTGAAACTGGTGCAGGACTGGCGCGACCAGGAATGTCGGCGCCTGCTGGCGGAGGCCGACACGCAGGCCTCGGACATGCGGCGACAGGCCTTCGCCCGCGACCGTGCGGCGCTGCATCAACGGGTCAGCGCGGAGCGTGCCCGCGCCCAGGCGCTGGTGCAGGCGGCCCGTGCCGAGCGCGACACCCGCCTGCGTCGGCGCAGCGAGCAACGGGATGCCGCCCTGGTGGCCGCCGCCTGGCCAGCGCTGGTCGCCGCGTTGCAGTCGCGCTGGGCGCAGGCGGCGTCGCGACGGCGCTGGGTCGAGCACGCCCTGGCCGATGCCGCCACGCGGCTTGCGGGCGGCGGCTGGCTGATCCGGCATGCGGCGGGCTGGCCAGAGGCCGAGCAGGCGGATGCGGCGGCCTGGCTGGGGCAACAGCGCCCCGGGGCTGACGCCGTTCGCTTCAGTGCCGATGCCGAGATCGATGCCGGCCTCATCATCAGCGCCGATGGCGCGGTGCTCGACATGAGTCTCAGTGGCCTGCTGCGCGACCGCGCGCGGATCGAGGCCCGGTTGCTGGCGCTGGCCGAGCAAGGGGGGCGGCATGAACGCTCATGATGTGGCCGCGCGGGCCGCCACCACCTGGATCAGCGGTCCGGTGCTGCGCGCCCGACCGGAGGGCGCCTTCCTGCTGCGCGAGGCGGTAACCGTGGGCGAGCAGCGCCTGCTGGGCGAGGTGATCCGGCTGGCCCGCGACGAGATCACGGTGCAGGTGTACGAGGATACCTCCGGCTTGAGGCCCGGGACCCTGGTCAACGGCAGCGGGCGGCTGCTGTCGGTGCGGCTCGGCCCCGGCATCCTCGGGCACATCTTCGACGGTCTGCTGCGACCCATCGGCGTTGCCCCCGGGGAGGCGGGACGCGATCCCTGGGTGCTGCCGGGCATGCGCGACGAGGCCCCGGCGCAGTTCTGGCTGACGCCCCGGGTCCGGGTGGGGGATGCCATCGGCCCTGGCGATGTCGTGGCTGATGTGTCTGTCGGCGTCGATGCCAGCCTCTCCGGCAGCGGCGAGGCGCTGAGCGGTCTGCCCCAGCGCTGCCTGGTACCGCCGGACCTGCCCGCCGGCCAGGTCATCGAGATCGCCGCCGCCGGCAGTTACCGTGAAGACCAGCCCATCTGCCGCGTCCGCGATGCGCAAGGCGGCGAGCACGGCATCGCCCTGTCACACCGCTGGCCGGTGCGTATCCCGCGTCCGGTGGCGCAGCGCCTGCCGTCCGACGAGCCCATGCTCACCGGGCAGCGCATCCTCGACTGCCTGTTCCCCATCGCCCGCGGCGGCACCGCGGCGATCCCCGGCGGCTTCGGCACCGGCAAGACGGTACTGCTGGAGACCGTCGCCAAATGGTGCGACGCCGATGTCATCGTCTATGTGGGCTGCGGCGAGCGCGGCAACGAGCTGGCCGGGCTGCTGGCCGAGTTCGGCGAGCTGGAGGACCCGCGCAGCGGCCGGCTGCTGCTGGAGCGCACCGTGGTCATCGCCAACACCTCGAACATGCCGGTGTCGGCACGCGAGGCCAGCATCTACACCGGCATCACCGTGGCCGAGTACTTCCGCGACCAGGGCCTCAACGTGACCTTGATGGCCGACTCCACCAGCCGCTGGGCCGAGGCCCTGCGCGAGGTCTCGGGGCGGCTCGGCGAGCTGCCGGGGGAGGGCGGCTATCCGGCCTATCTCTCCAGCCGGCTGGCGGACTTCTATGAGCGTGCCGCACGCGTGCGCACCCTCGGTGGTGCCAACGGCTCGGTCAGCGTGCTTGGCGCCGTGAGCCCGCCCTCGGGCGACTTCTCCGAGCCGGTCACCAACCATACCCGGCGCTACGTCGGCTGCCTCTGGGCGCTGGATGTGCGCCGTGCCCAGGCGCGTTTCTATCCGGCCATCCAGCCGCTCACCTCCTACAGCGTCAGCGCCGCCAGCCTGGCGCGCTGGTGGCACAGCGCGGGCTGCACGCGTTGGGAGGCCCTGCGCCGGCGTTTTCTGACGCTGCTGGAGGACGAGGCGCGGCTGGAGCGCATGGCCCGCATCATCGGCCGCGACGCCATGCCCGCGCGCCAGCGCCTGATCCTGCTCTGTGCGCAACTGGTCAACCAGGCCTTCCTGCGCCAGTCCGCCTTCTCCGACATCGACCGCTATGCCACGCCCCAGCGCCAGGCGGTGATGATGCGACTGCTCGGCAGCTTCATCGAGGCCGCCGAAGGCCTGCTGGAGGCCAATGTGCCGCCGGAGCGCATCGCCGAGGCGCCGATCTTCCGCGCCCTGATGCGCATGGGCGAGGAGATCCCCGACGGCGACTGGGAGCGCTTCTCCGAGCTCGACCGCGAGCTCACCGCCACCGCTCGACGGCTGCGCGAGGAGGTCTCCGGAGACGAGTGAATGAAGTATGGAACCGCAGAGGCGCGGAGGACGCAGAGGAAAGACGAGTTCGTAGGTTGGGGTGAGCTTGCGAACCCCAACGATCAATAGTTCGTAGGCTGGGGTGAGCTTGCGAACCCCAACAAACAGCAGGTTCGGGCAGGTTCGGGCGCGGGGGACGTTGGGGTTCGTTCCTCACCCCAACCTACGGCTCTGCGGTTGATCATTTTGAAGCGGCAAGAACCGGTCATCGAAACAGGGGCTGAACATGTACGCCAGGCTCACCGGTGAAGACATTGCCAATCGCGTCGACGGCCCGCTGCTGTTCCTGCGGCGCAGCGTCGACGTGGGGCTGAACGAGGCCGTCGAGGTCGAGACCGCCGACGGCGGCGTGCGGCTCGGGCGCATCGCCGCGCTGGATCAGGAAACGGTCACGGTGGAGATGCTCGACGACACCGCCGGGCTGCGGCTGCAGGGCACCCGCGTGCGCTTCTTTGGCGAGCCGCTGCGCTTCGACGTCGGCCCCGGCCTGCTCGGGCGCGTCTTCAATGGGGTCGGCAAGCCCATCGACGGCGGCCCGCCGCTGGCCGCCGAGCGCTCGCTGCGCGTCGACGGTCTGCCCATGAAGCCCTCGGCCCGTGAGGCCCCGAGCGAGTTCCTCGAGACCGGCTTCAGCGCCATCGACCTCATGAACAGCCTGGTGCGCGGCCAGAAGCTGCCGCTGTTCTCGGGCGGCGGCCTGCCGCACGACCGCATCGCCGTGGACATCGCCTGCAACGCCCGGCTGCCCGGGGCCCGTGGCGGTGAGGACTTCGCCATCGTCTTCGCCGGCATCGGCATCCCCCACGCCAGCGCGGAGTTCTTCCGCGAGGAGATGGAGAAGAGCGGCGCCCTTGCCCGCACCCTGCTGTTCCTGAACCTGGCCAGCGATTCCAGCGCCCAGCGCCTGCTGACCCCGCGCTTCGCACTGACCGCCGCCGAGTACATGGCCTTCGAGCAGGGCAAGCACGTGCTGGTGATCCTGACCGACCTCACCAATTACTGCGAGGCCCTGCGCGAGGTCTCGGCGAGCCGCGGCGAGGTGCCAAGCCGCAAGGGTTACCCAGGCTACATGTATTCCGACCTGGCCACCCTCTACGAGCGGGCCGGGCGCATCCGCGGGCGGCCCGGATCGGTCACCCAGGTGCCCATCCTGACCATGCCCAACGACGACATCACACACCCCATCCCCGACCTCACGGGCTATATCACCGAGGGCCAGATCGTGCTCGACCGCGAGCTGCACCGGCGCGACCTGTATCCGCCCGTGCGCCTGCTGCCGAGCCTGTCGCGTCTGATGAAGGACGGCACCGGTGCCGGCCTCACCCACGCCGACCATCCCGCCCTCGCCGCCCAGCTCTATGCCGCCTATGCCCAGGCGCAGCAGACCCGCATCCTTGCCAGCGTCGTCGGCGAAGAGGGCCTGTCCGAGACCGACCGCACCTACCTCGCCTTCGGCGGGCGCTTCGAGCAGGACGTCCTCGCCCAGCCCGACCGCCGCGACATCGAGCAGAGCATGGACGCCGGCTGGCGCGCCCTGCGCGGCCTGCCCCGCAACGAACTCACGCGCCTCAGCGACGCGCAGATCGAAAGTCACCTGGCGTAACACGTAGGGCGGACAAGCGCAGCGCCGTCCGCCAGGCCCCAGCCAATCAGCCACCAGCCGCCAGCCACCAGCCACCAGCCACCAGCCATCAGCCACCAGCCACCAGCCACCAGCCATCAGCGGCCAAACGGAAGCCAACTAGCTTTCAAACTTCGAACTTCGAACTACAAACTTTTTTCAAAATGTCCGTCCGCGAGATCATCCCCACCCAGAGCGCCTACCTCGAGCTCAAGGCCGAGCGGGCCGGCATGCAGGAGGGATATCGCTTTCTCGACGAAAAGCGCCTGATCCTCGCCTCCGAGATCCTGGCCCAGCTCAGGGACTACGAGGACACCATGGCCCGCTGGAACCAGGCACAGTCAGTCGCCCTGGCGGCCCTGCGCCTGGCCGTGGGCCGGCATGGCATCGAGGAACTCGGCATCTACCCGGCATCACCACCAACGGACTTTCCATCCCCCGGGGCGCCGCGCTCGGTGCTCGGCGTCGCCGTCGTCTCCGTGCCGCCGGCCCCGCTTGCGGAAATTCCAGGTATCCCTGCCAAAGCGGCAGACCCGCGAGCAGCGCCGGTCCTGGAACAACAGCCGCAACAGGCTGGGGCCGCGACGGTGCTGCGCACCCCCGAGGCCGAGCACTGCCGGGCCTGCTTCGCGCCGCTGCCGCAACTCGCCGCCCGGCTGGCCACGCTCACCGGCAACCTGGAACGCCTGCGCCGGGAATACCTGCGCACCGCCCGCCGCGCCCGCGCCCTCGAAGACGTACTCCTGCCCGAACTCGACGCAACCCTGCGCGCCGTCGACACCGCCCTGGAAGAACTCGAGCGCGAAGAGGCCGTACGCGTGCGCACCTTGGCGGTCTGAGAACCGGAGGATGTTCTGCACTCGGTTCAAGGTCGGCGTAAGGCAAGGTCGTAGCCAGTCGAGTCCGCCGAGTCCTGGCTCGACGTGCTGCGTAATCTCAAGGTACTCGGCCTCGAGGTCGGCCCCAAGCTGGCCGTCGGCGATGGTGCCCTGCGGTTCTGGAACGCACTCGATCAGGTCTACCCCGACACGCGCCACCAGCGCTGCTGGTTTCACAACATGGGTATCGTGCCTAATGCCTTGCCCAAGATCCTCCAAGGCAAGGCGAAGGCGCACCTGCACAGCGCGAACCCGATCGAGTCGACCTCCCCCCCCCCGGCCATCGCACCCGCCTGACCAGGACCTGTGCCATGCGCGGAACCGTCCTTGGCCTGATCTTCAAGCTTTCGCAGGAAGTGGTGAAGACCTGGGGACGCCTCCGCGCCCCGGAGAAAGTGACCGAACTACTCGACTGGGCGCCCTACGTTGTCTCACCGTAGTCGCGCGTACATATCTTGCATCCGAGATCGGCTACTACTGAAATTATCGCGACCCCACCATCGCGATCATAAACTCCTGCCCTTCAACTGCCTCATCGAGATCAAGCTCATTGCGCCGATCAAGAGCATCAATGCCCACTGGGATAGCGTGGGGATAGCGACTGGGCTACCGGCCGCCTCTTCGGGCGAGGCAAGGTTTTCCAAATGCAAGGCACCACCATCCAGGTTAGCGACGAAAGATGCTGCTCCAGTTACGATATTGATTTCGTAAAGCATTGTCGGGCTATTGGAACCGGCAAACCAGTCAGCCACAAGGTAAAGCTTCGACCCGATGTAACCCAACCCAGTTTGGCTGGCTACAGGTATAGTTAGGTCGCCAACTTCAGTAGCTGTCCCGTTCGTCTTGTTGATCGTATAGAACTTATCGGTATCATGACTCACGCCATAGAGGGTACCGTCGATAGCGCATGCCAATGCGGACATGGCAGTAATGCCGTTCGTCCCCCGCTCACTCAGTTCGCCCGTACTCAGGTCTAGCACATAAAGCGCCCCCCCCCCCGGTGACAGTTGAGCTCAGATACATCGTCTGATCAGAAGAACAGAACGCCAAGCCGGGATCATCGATAGCTCTGGAAAGATCCGCAATCCATGTGGCAGCGCCTGTGGTCGTATTGATGGTATAGAGCGCGTCTGTAAGGATCGTTCCATCCACATCATCGTCAATGTCATGACCCGGTTTATACGAGTTATCATCGGTCACCGCGAATAGCGTGACACCTCCTGGCCCGAAAGAGGATGCTTCAACCTCGTCTACCTGATGGGGCAAATCAGTAGTTACCGCCGTACCGATCTCGCTGATGCTGTTGTCAGCAAAGTCAATCTCATAGACAGAGGGAGCCAAACTGTCACCATCGATTGCATATCCAAATGGCGCTGCGAAACTCGCGGATGACATCAGTGAGATCGAAAGTCCCAAAGCGAGGGACATCCATGCAGATGGCTTCGAGGAACGGTTGGAATTGGGTTGTGTTCGATATGGTTTATTCATCGCGCTTGGCTCGTACACAATGCCTGTTATGCTCAGCAAATTAAGGTTTTCGGTTTGTATTGACCATCGAACTGAAACTACTCAGTCAATAAAGTGCCTCTGTTACGTTTCCTGTGGGTAAAGGGTTTTCCCCTCCCTGTGGAGCCCCTATCCTGGATGCATTGTAAACCCTGTTACTTTGCCTGTGGAGTTGTGTGCGCGAGGCCCGAGAGTGTGGGCAACCTGTGGGCCGCGCCCGGGCGGAGGCTGGCCAAGCGCCCCCGGACTCGACGGCTCGGCCCATGGGTTGTCCACAGGTCCCGCAGGGCTCGGGCCGGTCCGCAGGACGCGTTGGGCGCGTGGGCCGGTGTGCCGATCGGGCGAATAAGGTGTGCGAAGTCGCGCTGCACACGCGCCGGGGAGAGGCGGGTGTCGGCAAGCGGCTTGGGGCGCCCCCGCTCCCAAGGTCTGGGCCGATCGCTGGCCAGCGGGGCGGCGAGCCATAACTGGACGTAGGCCAGGCACACCAGCGGCCACCAGTGCTCTTCGTGGGTCAGCTCGGGGGTTTGAAAGCGGTCGAGGAGCAGGTGGTGTTTGCTGAAGCGGAAGAAGTGCTCCAGATCGAAGCGCTGGCGGTAGGCCTGTTGGATCTGTTGCAGGGACAGTTCGCCACGGCGTTGACCCATCACGATCAGCCACAGTGGGCGCTTGAAGCGCGCGCGCTCTGGATGTCGAAGACACGGCAACGGACCACATCGAAGGGGTGGGCCTGCATCGGGCTGTCGCGATGTCCGCGCATCAACAGGTCGCTCCAGCGCTCAAGCGTGAGGCGAATGGCCCGTCCGGAGACGGTCTGATCGAGCCATTCGGCGCGCTGTGAAGGACGCCTCCAGGTCTCGGGGTCGGCGAGACGAAAGGCCGCGCCATACCAGAACGGATGCCCGCACGCGCCGGCGGTAGCGGGCGGGGCGCGATAGTAGACGCGGTTGCCGGCGTTACGGGCGATCACGACATGAGGGGTCAGGGCTCCGCGCTCAGGTAACAGATCCAGCCGGCGTCGGCGTCGGCCTGTTCGGCGGGATGGAATTGGCCGTCCGGCTCGCCGTCGGCGGTCCAGCCTTGCCAGTAGCAGGTGACGCAGCGAAAGCCCGCCTCTGTGAGCAATTCGCGCAGTTCCGGCAGGGTCCAGAGCCGCCAGCGGTAGCTGAAGGCGCGCTCCAGCCGGGTGCCGTCCGGCAGCTCGAAATGGATGTGGCACTGCATGGCGCCGTCGATGGGGTTGTACGAGGCCTGTTCCCAGCGGTAGGTGAAGCGCCCCTCGGCGTCGTCGATGGTGCGTTCTTCGACCAGCTCGCGAAAGGCGTCATAGCCGCCGTAGGCATCGAGAAAGAACACGCCGTCGGCATCGAGCTGCGCGCGCACGTGGCGGAAGTAGTCGCGCAGGGCCGGGCGCTGGTCGAACACCCAGTAGCTGAAGTTCATGGCCGCCACGATGTCCATGCCGGGGGTCTGGCAGCGGCGGACATCGGCGCATTGCAGCCGCACGCGGTTGCCCGCCTCGGGCGCCAGTCTGGCCAGGGCCTCGGCGCGCGCCCAGTCCAGTACCTCGGGGTCGAGGTCGATGCCGACGGCGTGGTTGTTCGGGTCGCGCCGCACCCATTCGCGGCAGACCGCCGCGGTGCCGCAGAAGTCCTCGCGCAGGGTGCGCGGCGCGCGTCCACGCAGCCGCTGGAATTCTGTGTGCAGGAAATCGGCCTCGGCCTCGGGGCATTGCACCGAGCGCTCGTAGAGCCGGTAATTCAGATCAGCGGACAGTCTGCTTTACTCCCAGGCGGCTTGATCCGGTCGGATGCGTCGACCAATGGTGCTTCGGATTCCTCATGCCGCGGCAGCATGGCTGGCGCGGGTTTTGGCCGGCGAGGGGAATGGTACACTTAACCATCAGCCACTGCTTGGGTCACTCCGGCACAACCCGGCACAACCCGGCACAACGCGGTCAATGGGGGCAACATGAAGGTTCTTGTCACGGGGGGCGCGGGCTTTATCGGTAGCCACACCGCCGTCGAGCTGCTGTCCGCGGGTCACGACGTGGTGGTGGTGGATAATCTGTGCAACAGCAAGTTGATCGCCCTGGACCGGGTGCAGGAGATCTGTGGTCGGGCCCTGCAGTTCGAGCAGGCGGACGTGCGCGACACGGCGGCCTTGCGGACGCTGTTCCAGCGCCATGCGGTGGACGCGGTGGTGCATTTTGCCGGCCTCAAGGCGGTGGGCGAGTCCACGACGCTGCCGCTGGACTATTACGACAACAACGTGAACGGCACGCTGTGCCTGTGCCGCGCCATGGCGGAGGCGGGAGTGAAGCGACTGGTGTTCAGTTCGTCGGCCACGGTCTATGGCGATCCGGCGTCGGTGCCGATTCGCGAGGATTTCCTGCTGTCCGCGACCAATCCCTACGGGCGTACCAAGCTGTTCGTGGAGCAGATACTGCGCGACCTGCATGGGGCCGATCCGCAGTGGGACATCGCCCTGCTGCGCTATTTCAACCCGGTGGGCGCCCATGCCAGCGGACGCATCGGCGAGGACCCCAACGGCATACCAAACAATCTGATGCCGTACATCACCCAGGTGGCGGTGGGCAAGCTGCCCAGGCTGCGCGTGTTCGGCGATGACTATGACACACCTGACGGCACTGGCGTGCGCGACTACATCCATGTGGTCGACCTGGCCCAGGGCCACCTGGCCGCGCTGCAGCGCCTGAGCGCTCGGCCGGGGCTGCTGACCTGCAATCTGGGCACCGGTCGCGGCTACAGCGTGCTGGAGATGGTGCGCGCGTTCGAGCGGGTGACGGGCCGGGCCGTTCCCTACGAGGTGGTGCCGAGGCGACCGGGCGACATCGCCTGCTGTTATGCCGATCCGGCGCTGGCGCGGAGCGAACTCGGCTGGCAGGCAAGCCGGGGAATCGACGACATGGTGGCGGACGGCTGGCGCTGGCAGCGGCAGAATCCGGATGGGTATGGCTGAGGATTGTCCGGGATGGTCGTTGATGACCTGATGGTGGAGCCGAGGGGGATCGAACCCCTGACCTTCGCATTGCGAACGCGACGCTCTCCCAGCTGAGCTACGGCCCCGTAAAGCATCCGATACGGGCGAATTCTAACAGCCTTGCCGCCTTTGCGTGCCGGTTTTCGCGCTGTCTGGCGGGGCGCGTCGGACGGGCAGGCGGGTAACGGGCAGCAGGGGCAGGCGGCAACGGTGACCGCTGTGGTCACCCGCCGCGATGCAGCAACAGTTCCAGCACCAGCTTTGAGCCGAAATAGGCCAGGATGAGGATGGCGAAACCGCTCAGGGTCCAGGCGATGGCCTTGCGTCCGCGCCAGCCCCAGATGCGGCGCCCAAGCAGCAGGCCGCCGAAGACCATCCAGGCCACCACCGACAGCACCGTCTTGTGCACCAGGTGCTGCGCGAACATGTTCTCCAGGAACGCGAACCCGCTGAGCAGCGCCAATGTCAGCAGGATGAAGCCGATGCCGATCATCTCGAACAGCAGCGCCTCCATGGTCATCAGCGGCGGCAGTGTGCGGATGAAGCCGTTCGGCCGGCGCTTGCGCAGGTAGTGATCCTGCACCGCCAGCAGCAGGGCCTGCACGCTGGCCAGGGTGAGCAGGCTGTAGGCCAGCATGGACAGCAGCACATGCAGCTTGAGCATCCAGCTCACGCCCTCGCCCATGAAGCTGACGCTGGGGTAGAGCAGGTCCAGCAGCACCGTGATGGCGGCCAGCGGCATGATGACGATGCCCAGGTTCTCGATGGGCTTGCTCAGGCTGGAGATCAGCAGCGACGCGACCACCGTCCAGGAGGCCAGCGACAGCGCGTTGAAGAAGGCCAGGTTCAGCCCGGCGTGGCTGAAGATGGCGGCGTACAGCAGCCAGGTGTGCAGCGCCAGGCCGACGAACCCCAGCCCGAGGGTCACGCCCCGGGCAGGACCCCGTTGGCTGTCGGCATGGGCAAACAGCCGCCAGCCGATGACGCCGGCGCTGCCCAGGTAGGAGAGGATACTGGCGATGGCGATGGGGGCGATGCTCATGGCGGAGGATAATCGCATAAAAAGCCGCTGTGGGGGAGTCTGTCGCGCGCTCGGGCGCGGTCCGGTCGGGGTATTCTTTCGCGCAACTTTGATTTAGGTTAAGCAATTGCGGCGTCGGGCCGGGCGCATCCCCGATGCGCGATGTCAGAAATCGAGAGGAAACAGATGTTCGATACGCTTCAGGAACGCTTCGGCGACGTGCTCAAGGGCCTGCGCGGTCAGGCCCGTCTGACCGAGGACAACATCCGCGAGACCCTGCGCGAGGTGCGCATGGCGCTGCTGGAGGCGGACGTGGCGCTGCCGGTGGTGCGCGGCTTCGTCGAGCGGGTGCGCGCCAAGGCCCTCGGCGCCGAGGTTACCCGCAGCCTCACCCCCGGACAGGTGCTGATCAAGATCGTCAACGACGAGCTCACGGCGCTGATGGGCGAGGCCAACGAGGGCCTGGACCTGAGCGCGCAGCCACCGGCGGTGATCCTGATGGCCGGCCTGCAGGGCTCGGGCAAGACCACCAGCACGGCGAAGCTGGCGCGGTTCCTGAAAGAGCGGCTGAAGAAGAGCGCCATGGTGGTCAGTTGCGACGTCTACCGGCCGGCGGCCATCGAGCAGCTGCGTACCGTCGCCGGCGAGGTCGGGGCCGCGTTCCATCCCAGTTCGCCGGAGCAGACGCCGCTGGAGATCGCCCAGGGCGCGGTCGAGGCCGCGCGTCGGCAGTTCAAGGACGTGCTCATCGTCGATACCGCCGGTCGGCTGGCCATCGACGAGGCCATGATGCAGGAGATTCAGCAGCTGCATGCGGCGTTGTCGCCGGTGGAGACGCTGTTCGTGGTCGACAGCATGACCGGCCAGGACGCGGCCAGGACGGCCAAGGCCTTCCACGAGGCGCTGCCGCTGACCGGCGTCATCCTGACCAAGGCCGACGGCGATGCCCGCGGCGGCGCCGCGCTGTCCATCCGCGAGATCACCGGCAAGCCGATCAAGTTCCTTGGTGTCGGCGAGAAGACCAGCGCGCTCGAACCCTTCCACCCGGATCGCGTCGCCTCGCGCATCCTCGGCATGGGCGATGTGGTGTCGCTGGTCGAGGAGATGCAGGACAAGGTCGACCGGCAGAAGGCGGAGAAGCTGGCGAAGAAGATCCAGAAGGGCAAGGGCTTCGACCTGGCGGACTTCCGCGAGCAGTTGCAGCAGATGAACAAACTGGGCGGCATGGCCGGCCTGATGGACAAGCTGCCGGGGGTCGGTCAGCTCCCGGATCACGTCAAGGGCCAGGTGAACGACCGCGAGGTGACCAAGCTGATCGCCATCGTCGACTCCATGACACCCATGGAACGGGCGCACCCGCAGATCATCAAGGGCTCGCGGCGCAAGCGCATTGCGCTGGGCTCCGGCACCCAGGTGCAGGACGTGAACAAGCTGCTGAAGCAGTTCACGCAGATGCAGAAGATGATGAAGAAGATGAAGGGCGGCGGCATGGCCAAGATGATGCGCCAGATGCAGGGACGCCTGCCGCCGGGGCTTGGTGGCGGCATGGGTGGCCCGGGCGGCTTCCCGCCCCCAGGCGGCGGTTTCCCGTTGTAGGCGCGGAGAGAGCAGGCCCATGTTTACCGGAATCATTCAGGCCGTCGGCGAGATTGAACGCCTTCAGCCCCGCGGCGGTGACGTCCGCCTGTCGGTGCGTGCCGGCGGACTCGACCTGGCGGAGGTCGCCCTGGGCGACAGCATTGCCGTGAACGGTGTCTGCCTGACCGCGGTGGAGATCGGCGGCGGGCGGTTTGCTGCGGACGTGTCCCGCGAGACCCTGTCACTGACCACCCTGGGCGGCCTGGGCCCCGGCGGGCGGGTCAATCTGGAGACCGCACTGACCCTGTCCACGCCCCTGGGCGGGCATCTGGTGAGCGGCCACGTGGACGGAGTGGGGACGGTGCTCGAGGTGCATGAGGACGGCCGCTCCTGGCGGCTGCAGATCCATGCCCCCGGCGAGCTGGCCCGCTACATCGCCCACAAGGGCTCCATCTGCGTGGACGGCACCAGCCTGACGGTGAATCAGGTGTCCGGTGCGGTGTTCGACCTGAACATCGTCCCGCACACCCTGCAGCAGACCATCATCGGCGACTACCGGGCCGGCACGCGGGTGAACCTGGAGGTGGACCTGATCGCCCGCTACCTGGAGCGCCTGATCCTGGGCGAGCATGCCGGGGAGCAGGAACTGGGCTCGATCACCGAGGAGTTCCTGCGCCACCACGGTTTCATGCGCTGAGACGCTGGTGGGTGCCGGCGGCCGCTGGCCGCTGGCGGCGGTTCCTCAGGGCGGGCCCGAGCGCAGGTGCTCCGGGTTGCCGTCCAGGTAGTTGCGCCGAAAGCGGTCGCACTGGTCGATCAGGTCACGCGCGCTCTTGGGCATCGGCACGCGGGCGCGCACGATGTGCGTCACCAGTTCGGTGCCGGCCTGCAGGATGCGGTTGCCCTCCTGGGCCTCGTGGATCTGCAGCAGGCTCGGCGCCGGCGGCAACCGCGGCTGGATGGTGCGCAGTCGATCGCTGGCCACGACAAAGGCGGGCCAGACCTCGAAGATGCAGGGGTCGGTGCGCAGGGTCTCGCACTTGCGCTTGGCCGAGCTGCCGAACTCCTTCAGCAGCGGGCCGACCCCGGGGATCTGGGTGCTGCCCTCGAAGGTGGTGACCAGGGTGGCGGTGATGCGGTCGATGTCGCGCATGGTCTGCGCGATCTTGATGTAGCGGCTTTCGTAGAAGGTGGCGATGGGCTGGCTGAAGGCCTTGAACGGCTCGCCCCAGAGTTCATCGATCCCCTCGTCGCCGCCGCGATGGCGTACCATATGCCCCAGTTCCAGCGCCTCGAGCAGGTAGCCGCCGCACTCCTTCATCAGGGCGTCGTCCGGCTCCACCTCCACGCCGTCGGCCTGCAGTTCCACCAGCTTGGTGAAGATGGCCGCGGCCCGGTTGAACAGGGCACCAGCAAGCATGGCGCCCTTGACGCGCTTGCGGTCCGGATCGGTCTCGCGCTCGTAGGCGGTGCGCGCCTCCGCCAGGCGGATGCCGGGGATGTTGATGCCGTGCTCGACGTGGTTGAACAGGCGCCGGGTTAGGGCCTCGATCAGGGCCTTTTTCGCCTCGAGGCTCTCCGCCGGCGGCTCGTAGTACTTGATCCAGTAGCCGTCGTAGTGGATACAGGTACGGCCGTCGATCTCGGCAAGCGACCCGTTCTTGATATCCTGGCTCATGGGTGGCGGACTGGGCTCCGGGGCTCGGCGGCTGGGCTCGGTTTTTGCGGGATGTCGGGCGGAAGTGGCCGATATTTTCGTTGTCGGCCGTAGCGGATTGCAAGCGCCTTGTTGCGATGAGGTTACCAGTTGTGGTGAATGTGTCATCTCGCGAGTGTCCGGCCGCCGTCGCGCCTCTGGCCGCGGGGCCGTTTTCGGTACTGCTGCCGGTTCTGCTGCTGCTGGGCATGGTGTGCGGCGCTGGTTCGACCCAGGCCATGGAGACCGGCTCCGTGGAGCGCAGCCGTACACAGGCGTTGCCACAACCGCCGGACCGGCCCCGGCCCACACGCGCACGTATCGACGAACTCATCGCCCGCTACGCCAAGCAGCATCGTCTGGAGCGCGGCCTGGTGCACGCGGTGGTGCGGGCGGAATCCAACTACGACGCCCATGCGGTCTCGCCGGCGGGGGCAGTGGGCCTGATGCAGATCATGCCGGAGACGGCCGCGGACTACGGTGTCGGCTCGGTGGAGGCACTGTTCGACGTGCAGACCAACGTCCGCGTGGGCACGCGCCACCTGCAGCGGCTGGTGCAACAGTATGGCATCGGCAAGGCCGTGATGGCCTACAATGCCGGCGAAGGGGCGCTCGAGCGTCACAACGGCTTCGTCACCTATGCCGAGACCCAGCAATACACCCATCGCGTGCTGACGGCCTATCTGCAACTGAAGGGCGTGGAGCCCTATTCGCCGGAGGCCAGGCAGGTGACCGGCATCACGCTGACCCCGACGATGGCCGGCGCCGGCGGCAGAGGGTCACTGCAGCGCGGCGACCTGTCGCGGTTGTCCCTGCGCCTGCGTCCCTTGTCCGGCGAGCGGATGCTGGTCCCGGCCGCCGCCCAGGCCGGGCCGCAGCGCCGGCCGATGTTCGTGATCGAGCGCACGGACTGAGCCGGCAACCGGATCCGGTCGCAGAGCCCGTCGCAAAGCCCGCACCCATCCCGTCGCACACCCCGCCGCATTGGCCCTTGCACACCATGTTCCGACCCGTCTCAGTCTTCGTCGGCCTGCGCTACACGCGGGCGAAACGGCGCAACCACTTCATCTCCTTCATCTCGCTGATCTCCATGCTCGGCATCATGCTCGGCATCATGGCGCTGATCGTGGTGCTGTCGGTGATGAACGGCTTCCACAAGGAGATCCAGGAACGCATCCTCGGCATGGCCTCCCATGCCACCCTGAGCGACCCGGTGGACGGTGTCGCGGACTGGAGCCGCCTGGTCGAGCGGGTAAGCGCGCATCCGCAGGTGGTGGGGGCGGCCCCGTTCGTCGAGATCCAGGCGATGCTGATGAACGCCGGCCGCACCAATGCGGCGCTGCTGCGGGGCATCGTGCCGGCGCAGGAAGACGCGGTGTCCGATCTGCGGCAGGACATGCAGCTGGGCTCGGTGGATGACCTGACCCCCGGCAGCTTCAACATCATTCTCGGCACGGAACTGGCGGCGGTGCTGGGGGTGCGGGTCGGCGACAAGGTCACCGTGGTGACGCCGCAGGTGAGCGCCACCCCGGTGGGCGTGATGCCGCGGCTGAAGGCGTTCGACGTGGTGGGCCTGTTCGAGGTGGGCATGGCTGATTACGACCGCGGTGCCGGCTTCATCAGCATGGCCGATGCCGCCACCCTGATGCGCCTCGGCGACAATGCCGAAGGGGTGCGCATCAAGCTCCGCAACATGTTCGATGCCCCGCTGGTGGCCCGGGAGATCGCCTACGCGCTGGACTCCGAGCAGCACGAGACCTACCTGGTGACGGACTGGACCCAGGTGCACCGGAACTTCTTTGCCGCGTTGCGCACCGAGAAGCGCATGATGGGCATCATCCTGTTCATGATCGTGGCCGTGGCGGCGTTCAACATTCTGTCGACGCTGGTCATGGTGGTGACCGACAAGCGCTCCGACATCGCCGTACTGCGCACCCTGGGGGCATCGCCCGGGCGCATCATGGGCATCTTCATGGTGCAGGGCACCACCATCGGGCTCGCCGGCACCCTGCTGGGGGTCGTGGGCGGGGTGCTGTTGGGGTGGAACGTGGAGTCCATCGTCGCGGCCATCGAGCGTGCCTTCGATGTGCATTTTCTCGACCCGAGTATCTATTACATCAGCGCCTTGCCGTCGGACGTGCGTGCCGCCGACGTGCTGCTGATCGGCGGCGGCGCCTTCCTGATCTCGGTGCTGGCCACCCTGTATCCGGCCTGGCGGGCGGCGCGCACAGACCCGGCGGAGGCCTTGCGCTATGAGTGATCGCGGCAGGCAACAGACGGGCGCGGCCGATGTGCCGGCGCTGCAGCCGGTGCTGCAGGCCCGAGCGGTGGTGAAGACCTTCGTGCAGGGGCCGCAGGAGGTATCGGTGCTGCGGGGGGTGGACTTCAGCGTGCGCCGCGGCCAGCGGCTGGCCATCGTTGGCGCCTCCGGCTCGGGCAAGAGCACGCTGCTGCATTGTCTCGGCGGCCTGGAGCGCCCCACCAGCGGGGCGGTCCTGTGGTCGGGGCAGGATCCGATGCGCCTGTCCGAGAAGGCCCGCGGCCTGCTGCGCAACCGGCGGCTGGGGTTCGTCTACCAGTTCCATCACCTGTTGCCGGAGTTCTCCGCGCTGGAGAACGTAGCCATGCCGCTGCTGATCGGCGGGGCCGCGCCGGCGCAGGCGGCCCGGGAGGCCACCGCCCTGCTGGAGCGGGTGGGCCTGGGGCACCGGCTGCGGCACAAGCCGTCGGAGCTCTCCGGCGGCGAGCGGCAGCGGGCGGCCATTGCCCGCGCCCTGGTCACCCGGCCCGACTGCCTGCTGGCGGACGAGCCCACCGGCAACCTCGACCGCCACACCGCCGAGGACGTCTACCAGATGATGCTGGCACTCAACCGCGAGGTGGGTACCAGCGTGGTCATCGTGACCCATGACCTGGAGCTGGCCGCGCGCACCGATCAGATCTGGCGTCTGGACGACGGCGTGCTGACCCGAGCGGCGGCGTAGCGCTTGCGCCGCAGCCGGATCTGGCGCATCAGGCTCCAGCGCCAGAGCCCCTGGACGATCACATAGCCGGCCGCTGCGCAGGCTGTGGCGCAGATGAGGCTGCCGAGCAGGAGCGGTCCCATGACACTGAACCAGTTGTGCCAGTCCAGCCAGAAGGCGGGCTCGAAGGTGCGGATCGGGCGGCCCAGGATCCAGGCGCCGATGGCGTAGGCCAGGTAGAACATGGGGGGGATGGTGAGGGGATTGCTGATCCAGACCAGCGACACCGAGATCGGCAGGTTGACGCGGAAGCGGATCGCCCCGGCCGCGGCGATGAACATCTGCCCGATGGGTGGCAGGTACATCACGAACAGCCCCAGGGCCACCGCTCCGGAGGCGGAGTGGCGATTGATGTGCCAGAGGTTGGGATCGTGCAGCAGGTTGCCGAAGACGCCTAGACACTTGTTGTCCACGACCTGCCGCGGGTCAGGCAAGATGCCTTTCAGCCACCGTTTCACCCGGCCGATCCCAGCGTCATTACGGGCGTTATTGCGCACGTCATTGCCAGCGTCATCGAAGGTCTCGCTGCGGGATGGTCGCGGGGACGAGTATATGCCACCGCGCCGACGGCGAGACGGAAAATTGCATCCCGTGGCTGCCGGGCGGACGCCATGATCGCCGGGGCGGTCGGCCTGGTGAGCCGCGCCCTGGCCCACTGGCGGCGGGTGCAGGGGATGCCCTCCATCGGCCTCTTCGGCATCGCCCTGGCCTTCAGTGCTGGCGTGGGGCTGCTGCACCTGTTGCCCACGCTGCCGCCGCGCTGGCCGCTGGTGACGCTGTTTCTGCTCGCCTTGCTGGGCGCCCTGCGCTGGCGTCGCGTCGCCCTGGCGGCGGCGTTCGCCTTCGGCCTGCTGTGGGCCCAGGCCGATGCCTGCGATGTCCTGTGCCAGCCGTTTCCCGAGGCGTACATGGGCCGCTCGCTGAGCGCGGAAGGTCGCATCGCCGGGCTACCGGGGCGCCGCGATGATCGGGTGCGCTTCCTGTTCCGGGTGGAGCGGCTGACGGCGGACGGCGCGGTGGTGCCCTTTCGTGGTCTGGTGCGGCTGAACTGGTACCGCGACGCGCCGGACCTGCGCGCGGGTCAGCAGTGGCGCCTGGTGGTGCGCCTGAAATCCCCGCACGGGTTCGCCAACCCGGGTGGCTTCGACTATGAGCGCTGGCTGTTCCAGCAGGGCATCGCCGCCACCGGCCATGTGCGGGCCGGCGACGGTGCGGTGCTGTTGGGTCAGGGGCCGGGTCGCGACTGGCTGGCGCGCTGGCGGCAGCAGGTGCGCGACCGCCTGGAGGCGGCCGCCGCCGCCAACGGCGCTGACTCCGCCGGCCTGGCACTGGTGCAGGCGCTGGTGATCGGTGAGCGGGGTGACCTGACGCCGGCGCAGTGGGAGGTGTTCTCACGCACGGGCACCAGCCACCTGATCGCCATTTCCGGCCTGCATGTGGGGCTGGTCGCCGGCTTTGCGTTCTTTCTGGGTCGCTGGCTGTGGTCGCGCTCCGAGCGGCTCGGCCGGGCGCTGGCAGCACCCCGGGCGGCGGCGCTGGCGGCACTGCTGGTGGCGCTGGGCTATGCGGCCCTGGCCGGATTCGCCATCTCCACCCAGCGGGCGGTGGTGATGCTGGCCGTGGTGCTGCTGGCGGTGGTGGCCCGCCGGACGCTGCGCCCCGCCGGCGGACTGGTGCTGGCGCTGGCGGCGGTGCTGCTGCTGGATCCGTCGAGCGTGTTGTCCTACGGTTTCTGGCTGTCCTTTGGTGCCGTCACCGTGCTGCTCTATGCCCTGGGCCGCCGCCTGCCGCCAAAACGGCCGCCAAAACGGCCGCCCAATCAGGTGTCGGAGCAGCCGGCCGAACAGCTCGTGATGCGCTGGGGGCGGGCGCAGTGGGCCGTGGCCCTTGGGCTGCTGCCGCTGCTGCTGTTGCTGTTCGGGCGCGCCTCGCTGGTAGCGCCCCTGGTGAACCTGGTGGCGGTACCGCTGTTCGGGGTGTTGTTGCCGGTGGTCCTGGTGGGCACCCTGAGCACACTGCTGACCGGCTGGGGATTGCCGCTGGGCCTGCTGGTGCTGCTGCTGGAGCAGGGCTATGCCCTGCTGGCCCGGGTGTCCGACTGGCCGCTGGCGTCGCTGTCGCTGGGTGGGCGTGCCGCCTGGGTCTGGGTGTCCGCGTTCGCCGGCGTGCTGTTGCTGCTGGCCCCGCGGGGGCTGCCGGCACGCTGGCTCGGCGTGATCCTGCTGGCGCCGTTGTTGCTGGTCAGGCCGCCTGCGCCGGCCCCCGGCGCGGCGCAGCTGACGATGCTGGACGTCGGGCAGGGGCTGGCGGTGGTGGTCCGCACGGCCCGGCATGCGCTGGTGTTCGACCTGGGGCCGAGTTATCGCAGCGGCTTCGAGACCGGGTCTGCGGTGGTGTTGCCCTACCTGCGCGAACGCGGTGTGCGGCGTCTTGACCTGCTGATGATCAGCCACAGCGACCGTGATCATTCCGGCGGTCTGGCGGGGCTGGCGGGCAAGATCCCGGTGGGGCGCCTGCTCAGCGGCCAGCCGGAAGAACTGACAGGGCTGGGCCTTGCGGGAGCACTGGTGGGGAAACCGATGGGGGATCTGGAGCCCGCGCCCTGCCTGCGGGGCCAGCGCTGGCAGTGGGATGGCGTCGCCTTCGAGGTGCTGCATCCGGCGCCGATCGACGGCGACGCGCCGCGGCATGACAACGATGCATCCTGCGTGCTGCGCATCGTCAGCGCCGGCGGGGCCTCGGCCCTGCTCACCGGGGACATCACCGGCGGCGTGGAACTGGACCTGGTGGATACCCTGGGGGCGGGGCTGCGGTCGCAGCTGCTGGTGGCTGCCCACCACGGCAGTGCCACGTCCAGCACGGTGCCCTTCCTGGCGGCGGTCGCGCCGGACTGGGTGCTGTACTCCGCGGGTTATGGCAACCGGTTCGGCTTTCCGGCCGCCGAGGTCCGGGCGCGGGTCGATGCCATCGGGGCCCGCAGTGTCAATACCGCCGACGCCGGCGCCGTCTCCTTCGTGCTGCCCGCCAGCGGCGAGATCCCGCCGCCGGTGCGCTGGCGCGATCAGTCGCCGCGCATCTGGCGCCATCGGCCGTGACCGTCCAGATTGAATTTGCCTGGTATGCCAGCAAGTTGAACGCGCCCGGTTGTCGAGCCTCGATCAATCCTAGAGCAACCGTGTTGTTTGTCAAGCGGCGGTGGCTGTGGGTGGTCTCTGCGTCTCTGCAGTCCGAATTTGCGCTTGCTGGGGTGTGCAGGAAAAACTGACGGCAACGCTGGGTTGGTGTAGACTACCCTCTTTCGGATACCCGGTCGGTCGGTATCCAGAGCGGCCACACGCCGCGAAAAACCACTCGAGCCGCTTGTTCCCGCGTTTCCTGGTTCTGCTTCTGCTGCTGGTTCCCGTTGTCGGGGCCTGGGCCAGAGCCGGGTCTTGGGCCTTCCGCTTGAAGCCTGCCTTATCACGTCCCAGACCGACTCCCGCGTGCACCCCGTGACGCGGCAGGGCACCACTGGAGTCATCCTGATGTCGTTCGATTCTCTTGGCCTGTCGGCCGAGCTTCTGCGTGCCGTGCAAGAGCAGGGCTACACCCAACCCACCCCGATCCAGCAACAGGCCATCCCGCCGATCCTGCAGGGCCGCGATGTCATGGCCGGCGCCCAGACCGGCACCGGCAAGACCGCCGGCTTCACGCTGCCGATGCTGCAGCGCCTGATGGAAACCCGGCCCGAGGGCCAGTCTGGCCGCGGTGCGCGTCCGCCGCGGGCGCTGGTGCTGACGCCGACGCGTGAACTGGCCATGCAGGTGGGGGAAAGCGTGGAGGTCTATGGCCGCCACCTGCCGCTGCGGGCCGCCGTGGTGTTCGGCGGCGTCAAGATCAATCCGCAGATCGAGCAGCTGCGCCGGGGCATCGACGTGCTGGTGGCCACCCCCGGCCGCCTGCTGGATCATGCCGCCCAGCGCACGGTGGACCTGTCCCGCATCGAGATCCTGGTGCTGGACGAGGCCGACCGCATGCTGGACATGGGCTTCATCCACGACATCCGCAAGGTGCTGGCCCTGCTGCCGGACAACGGCCGGCGCCAGAACCTGTTGTTTTCCGCCACCTTTGCCGACGAGATCAAGCAGCTTGCAGACCGCCTGCTGAATCGGCCGGAGCTGATCGAGGTGGCGCGCCGCAATACCGCCGCAGAGCGCGTCAGCCAGGTGGTTCACCCGGTGGACAAGGGGCGAAAGCGCGAATTGCTGAGCCAGATGATCGGCGCGGGAAACTGGCGTCAGGTGCTGGTGTTCACCCGTACCAAACACGGTGCCAACCGTCTGGCGGAGCAGCTGCAGAAAGACGGCCTGAGCGCCGCGGCGATCCATGGCAACAAGAGCCAGGGCGCGCGCACCCGGGCACTGGGCGGCTTCAAGAGCGGCGATGTCCGCGTGCTGGTGGCCACGGACATCGCCGCCCGCGGCCTGGATATCGATCAGTTGCCCCATGTGGTCAACTACGAGCTGCCGAACGTGCCGGAGGACTATGTGCACCGCATCGGCCGCACTGGTCGGGCGGGCAATGCCGGTGAGGCGGTCTCCCTGGTGTGCGTGGACGAGCACAAGCTGCTGCGCGACATCGAGCGGCTGCTGAACCGACGCATCCCGCAGCAGGTGATCCCGGGCTATGAGCCGGATCCGCGCATCCAGCCGGAGCCCATCCAGAACGGGCGCCGCGGCCGAGGCTCGGAGCCGGCTGCATCCGGTCGTGGCCGCGGTGATGGTCGGCGCTCAGGCAGGGCGGCCCCGGCCGCCAGGTCAGGTGCCGAATCCCCAACCAAATCGGGCGCCAAATCACGGCACGCCCCGGCGCGTCGCCGGCCGGTAGCAGCGGAAACGCGTCCGCATCATCGTCAGGGGCGGGGTAACCGCCAGCCGGAGCAGGCGGCCCTGCTCGGTGGCGGTCGGCGGGAAGACTGATCGGCCAGCCTGATCGGACACTTGGGATTGCGACTAGGGAGGCGCTGAATGAATCAGCGCTTCCCTAGAAGGCGCCGGTGGCCCCGGCGGTGAGGATGGACAGCATCTCGCCGTTGATGGTGATCGCAATAGCCTGTAGCTCTGGTGGCAGCTCGTAGGCATTGATGATCATGTCCAGGTTCAGCATCTCCAGCCAGTAGTTGCCTTCGTCGTCTTCCACCAGGGCGATGCGGCAGGGCATGTAGGCGGCGTAGATGGTGTTGAACTGCACCATCTTCACCGCGTCTTCAGGCCGGCAGAACTGGTAGATCTCCAGCCGCGGCGAGTCGATGCCGCGGGCCTGCAACTCGGCACCGACGTTCTGGTGGCCCACCAGCTTCATGTTCAGCTCCACCGCCTTCGAGTTCATGGCCTCGATGGCGGCGTCCGGCGTGACTCCCTCGGCCAGGCCCATCTTGAGCACGGTCTGGCCGATCTCGTACATGGTGACCGAGGGGGCGCGTTCGGGCTCTGCGCGAGCCTGGCCCGGGAACAGGGTGGTCGCCACCAGGGGGGCGGCAGTGAACAGCAGGGCGGCGGTGACGGCAAGGGTGTTCTTGTGCATTAGGGGTGACTCCTGAGACAGGTCGTGTCGAAAGACGGGACGGCTGGACGGGATGCGTGTCGGGCGAGGCCCGAGGCTCAATCCCGGTCGTCGTCATCCTCGTCGTCATCGTCGTCCTCGTCGTCCGCCTGGTCGTCAAGCGAGGCGATGAAGGCCATCAGGTCGAGGATGTCTTCCTCGTCATAGTCGACGAAGGTCTCGTCTTCGGGGTCATCCGCGTGGATGCGCTCCTTGCTGTTGAACAAGGCGATCTGGCGCATCAGGTATTCATGATACTGCCCGCGCAGGGGGGGCGACTCCTTGCGCGACTTGCCCTCGCCCTTGCGCCCATGGCAGGTCTTGCAGTCGCTCTTGTAGGTGCGCTTGCCGCTGCGGGCGCTGCCGTCCTCGGGGCCGGGCACGTCCAGCTCGATGTCGATATCGGAGATATAGGCGGCGAGGTTGATCAGGTCCTGATCTTCCGCGGTCTGCAGGGCGCCGACCACCACCATGGCATCGTAGCCGCGCTCGCCGGAGCGGTAGTCGTGCAGCGCGTTCAACAGATAGTACTCGGGCATGCCGGCGATGCGCGGGTACTTGCCGCCGAGGATGCCTTGACCACGTTGCCCGTGGCACAGCGCGCATTGCCGGAACATCACCTCGCCGGCCTTCAGGTCCGGCTCCATCTCGGCCGCGTCATCATCAGGCGCGGCATGCAGACCGAGGGGCGCCGCAAGCAGTGCGGCGAGGAACAATCGCGTCAAGGTCATTGGGGTCACTCCACTCTCTGGGCCCGGCGTCGGGCCTGTTCTTTGGTTAGGCAATCGGGGTCAGGCAATCGGGGTCAGGCAATCAAGACAAGCCGTTAGGCACGATTCAGAAATAACCTGCACGGATGCACGGTAGGGCGGATAAGCGAAGCGCATCCGCCACAGGCCACAACGGCGGATGCGCTTCGCTTATCCGC
>NZ_VWXX01000013.1 GCF_008632335.1 Thiohalocapsa marina | reverse complement strand
CGACGCGTTCGGCCGGAATGGCAATGGGGTCTTGTTTGCCCCCATTGATCTGCTCGGCTGGTGAGATATGCGGGCTAATCCGCCGCGATTCAACACACTGTTCCCGGACTACTTCGCGCCTTGGTCGCCATGCACGTATGTGTGTTCAGAGTGAGTGCGGACGTTTATCCCCCCGGCACGCATGGGCGCCGTCAAGCGCTTGTGCCCTGAGCGCACCTCGCTCAGACCCATTCCGCCTGTTTCACCATTACCGAACACCCATCGATAAGAGCATTGAGGCAGCGCGGTAGTGCGTACCATGCGTGTCGCTGCGGAGCACGCTAGCGCGATCGTCCAGCGCGCCCGACGCGCGATCCGGTGGACAGGCGCGTGTGCCGACGCAGCGGCTGCCGCATGCCGGCCAGCGCCCACCATCCTCCGGGCCAATCCTCCCGAGCAGTCCACCCGAACAATCCGCCGCATGCCTCGATACCCGACTGCCAAGCGAATGGCCGCCTGGGTCTTGCCCCCTATGCCCGCCGCGCCGAGCCCCCTTCGATGCGGTGCCGCTGCCGGCACCGCGCGCCGCCGTCCCGCACTGTCCTGTCGGGGCGACGACGAACAGCCCATCCCATAGGAGAACCGTTATGTCCCCGAGCCCCGAGTCAACCGCCCGCCGCGTCGGCGGGCGAACCGTCGCGCTGCTGAGTGCCGTGCTGCCGCTGCTTGGCGCCGGGGCGGCCGGCGCCGGCAGTCTGGATGCCCCGGCGGCACCGGATGCCGCCGGCAGTGCCATGTATACCCTGGAGGATGTTTACAACCGGCTGGATGCCAATACCCAGGCGACCCGACGCAGCGGCGCCTTTGTGGAGCCAGCCGCCGGCCCCGCCCCAACCGGGCATACGCTGAACGAGGTCTACGCCAAGGCCATCCCGACTCAGGTGCCCAAGACCGGGCAGACCGCGTTCTACGAGACAGGCGATGATGGCGACCTCGAGAAGGGCGTCGCCTGGCCCAGCCCGCGCTTCACCGACAACAGCGATGGCACCGTCACCGACAACCTCACCGGGCTGATCTGGCTGCAGGATGCCAATTGCTTCAGATCTCGGCTTTGGTCCGATGCCTTGACCAGGGCCAACGCACTGTATGACGGCTGTACCGATTGCGGCGGGACCGACGGCGACTGCGGTCTCGGTGATAGCTCGGCTGCCGGCGACTGGCGCCTACCCAACATCAAGGAGCTGCAAAGCCTGGTCGATTTTGGCCAATACGATCCAGCGCTGCCGTCCGGGCATCCGTTCTCCGGCGTGCTGTCGAGCTACAACTGGTCGTCCACCTCCTACGCGGACTACACCAGCCGCGCCTGGTACCTGAACCTCTACAGCGGCTACGTGAACTTCGGCGATAAGTCGCTCGCCTACGACGTCTGGCCGGTGCGAGGCGGACAATAGAGGCTTTTATTCTTTACATCGGCCAACTGGCCAGAGCGGGGCATTCGGTGGCGGTTGCCTTGCAGGATGCCGACAAGCAGCGCCAGCTCGCCGAGATCATCCGCGTGCAGCACGAAGACCTCGGCGCGGCGCGCCGAGCTCGAGCAGCTCAAGGTGCTGGTGCACCCGGGTCACCAATCCGGCGGCTTCGCCACCACCCGCGGTTATCTCTACGTGAGCGAGCAGCTGGTGGGGATCGCCAAACAGAACGAAGGCTGACTGCGCAGCGCCATCGATATGTGGTCGATCTCATGGATGGCCACGTCTGCCAATTTTGATCTCAGGTCTGCAATCATGAACAAGCGCCACCGGCATACCCGAATCCATATCCGCGGCCGCTGTCTCGCGAGCCCGCTGACGCTGCTGCTCTGTCTGCTGTTTGTGTCGACGCCGGCTTGGTCGATGCAGATCTTCGTCCGGACGCTTACGGGCAAGCACCTCACCCTGGAGGTTGAGCCATCGGACAGCATCGAGAACGTCAAGCAAAAGATCCAGGACAAGGAGGGTATCCCGCCCGATCAGCAGCGTCTCTCGTATGCGGGCAATGAGCTTGAGAACGGTAAGACGCTGGCGGATTACAACATCCAGAAGGACAGTACGCTGTACCTTCTGCTCAATTCGATCAATATCGACGATAGTCGGAGATGGGCCTGGAGCGAGAATACCGGCTGGCTCAACCACAAGCCAAGCATGGGCGGCGTCAGCGTCTATATCGACCATCTGGAGGGATACGTCTGGCACGAGAACCTCGGCTGGCTGCGCCTGGGCACCCACACCGACGGCGGGGCGCATACCTACCCCAATACTGCCGCGGACAGTTACGGCGTCAACCGCGATAGCGACACCGGCGCCCTGTCCGGCTACGCCTGGAGCGAGAACGCGGGCTGGATCAACTTCGGCGCCAGCAATGGCAACGCCGCCATCGACCTGGCCAGCGGTGACTTCAGCGGCTACGTCTGGGGCGAGAACATCGGCTGGATCAGCCTTAGCGGCACGGCCCGGAACGACGATACCTATGGCGTGAGCCTGGTCGCCGAGAACGGCGCCTGCGGTACCGCCAACGGCGTGGCCACCTTGCAGCCGCCCAGCGCCGAGCTCTGTGATGCCGGCATTGCCGGCGCGGTGACCACGGCCAATGGCAGCCACGCCTGGAGCTGCGCTGGCACCGGCGGTGGTAGCACCACTCAATGCAGTGCCCTCGGCGGCAATGGGGGTGGCGGTTCCGTCACCTTTGTCGCCACCGAGGGCGGTTGTACCGTCGAAAGCGTTAGCGTCGTGGCCCCGCCTGCGGGTGGGCCAACGGGGCTTTCCATGCCCTATGATGCCGTCGCTTTCAGCCTCAGCGGCTGCACCGGCGTTAGCGCCACCGTGGAGCTGACCTTCTCCGGTTCGGTCGAGGGGCAGGAGTATTGGAAATATATCAACGGTGTGTGGGTGCAGATGACCAGCGGTGTGACGCTCGCCGGGAACACCGCGACCCTGGTCATCGCGGATGATGGTCCTTACGATGCCAATTCGAACCCAGGTGAGATCGATGACCCGAGCGGCCCGGCGCAGCGGAATGGTCCGGGGCCGGGGCCAGTGCCGATTCCCACCCTCTCGGTCTGGGGCCTGGGCCTGCTGGCGGCTGTGCTGGGCCTGATGGGTGCCTGGCGGCAGCGGCGGCGCTGATCGCAGGTTGACGGGGGGTGGGCACGCTGCGCTTTACTCTCGCGATCATGGGGTGCGGCCGGTCGAAGTTGTTCATGACGTGCGCCAGGGTCGTGAGCGCTGCATCGGGGGTCTTGGCCTTCTCGGCGAACTTGGCGTATTAGACCGCGCGCACGAATCGACCGACCGAGGTGTTCGATGCCGGCAGTCCTGCTGTTGCGATCCCGGAATCCGGCTGTTTGAGGTGCAGGCCGCCGAGCTTCAGTTCCGATCGGTCGATGTTGCTCAGGAAGGTGTAGTTGTTGAGGTGCCAGGTGAATTCAGGTCCGTTGGTCATGACACCGAGCGGGTTGTCGTAGACCCGCTGCTTGCCGTCGGCGAACTCGATGACGATGGAGTTGCCCCTGGCGTCGTGCAGGGTGTAGTGGAAAGGCGACCTCAGCAGGTCCAGCGGAAGCAGCGTTGTGACCAGCACCGGCTGCGCTTCGAGCGCGGCCTTGACCTCGCCGACGGTCGCGAACTGCGACAGCACCCAGCTACCCAGGTCGATGGCCGACAAGACCTTCAGCGTCTTGTCCGACATGTCCTTGGGGCCTTGGGTGCTCGCGAAGGCCAGCAGACTGAAGCTCAATCCCTGATCGTTCAGGCCCTCGACCACCTTGTGATCCTTGGTGACGGGGTCGGGTGCCGTGATCGACACGAAGGCGTGCTTCGCCGTGTATTCCAGCGCCTCATGTTGGTCCGCCTGGGAGGAGAAGCTCGACCCCTTGGGGTAGAAGGCGACTTCGTAGGCCAGTTCGGTGGGCAACTCCATGGTCCTGCCCGCATAGGCGGCGCCCTTGTGATCGTCGCGAACCTGGGCCGCATTGCGCTAGGGGAGTCGCCCTAAGTCAAATATGGCTCGTCAGCGATGCGATGTCCGCACACCCACCAGGCGCGCAATGAAGACGGCGATAAACATCGGGCCGACAACGGATTCGATCATGGTCAGGGATTGCGCCGGGGGTGTCGCGGGTGTGATGTCACCGAACCCCAGGGTCGACAAGGTCACGAAGCTGAAGTAGATCAGCTGACTTTGCAGCTCGATGGTGCCTTGGGGTGGGGCACTGGCGAAGGCGAAGGAGCCGGGTGCGAGCATCTCCAGCAGGATGAAGATGAGCGCGAAGGCATAACCGAGGAGGACGTAGACGCAGATGCCGCCGTAGACGGTGTCGTTGGTCGGTGACCCGCGGCGCTGGATGTAGAGGAACAGGGCGCCGGCATTGAAGACGGTGAACAGGAGCGAGAACGAGATCGAGATCGGCGCCAGCGCCGATGCCTGCAGCCAGAAGAAGGTCCAGCGGGTCGCCAGCGCCGGTACCAGCACAACGCAGCCGATCAGCAGCAGCATGCGGTTGTGGTACATCGAGGCCAGTCCGGCGAGCAGAACCGCCGACGCGGCGAGGTTGCCCAGCAGCTCGCCGATGGCCGTGGTGGCAAAACCGCTGGCGCCACCCAGCACCAGCAGGCTCAGCAGCAGGATGGAGAAACGAATCGGGCGCTCGGTGGGGTGTGTGGCGAGCGCATCGCAGGCGCTCGGATCGTCGGCCGGTAACCGCGCCAGCGCCACGATGATGATCACCAGGATGAACAGCGCTGCGGCGATCAGAAAGCCGGCCAGGCTCATGGCGACTCCTCCTCGCGATACAGGCGCAACAGCAGGCGCTCATCCCGCGCCAACCCCTCCGCGATCGGCCCGCTGGTATCGAGACAGTGGAAGACCAGCCGACCTTCGGCATCCGTCCCGGCCGCGATCGCCCCCGGCGTCGCACTGCTGAAGGTCTGCAGGATCGCACGCTGATGCGCGCGGCGGAGGCTGGTCGTAAAGACGATGTAACCAGGTCGCAGCGGCAGACGTGGATCGAGGGCGCGCCGAGCCACATCGATTCCACCGATCACCGATTGCACCAAAAAACGCCCAATCAACGCCATGAGCGCGACGAGACGCCATTGCCGCGAGCCCGGCGGCAGCACCCACAGACTGATCCATGTCGCCATGGCGGTGGCGATGACGGCGAAGGCTAGATCAGCGGCGAGTTGGGCGCTGCCCCCTGCCTCGAACTCCGCGACGGAGCCCGTGGTCAGTGCGCCGACGCTGCCCCCCGGCAGCGCCCGCGGCGCACCCAGATCCGGCGCCGACAGCAGCAACCAGATGACCAGGAAGAAGAGCGCTCGCAGCAGCACGGTGCCCAGCCAGCGTCCGCGCCCCAGCGCCTCGGCATGCGTCGTTCGGCCAGCCGAGGTCCGCGCCATGTCACCAGCGGCGGCTAGCACAGGCTTCCGCCCAGCCAATTCCCCGCGAGCGCGGACCGCTAGGATCACCGGCACCAGAATCGAGGCGACGATGCCTGCCGCAAAGCCATTGTTGTAGAGATTCAGCCCGCCGTGCACCACGCCCACGCTCAGCGCCGCCGAGGAGTGCACGAAGCCGGCAACGATCCCCCAGCGCCAACCGAAATAACCGGCAATCGGCGCCAGATTGGTGCCGAACAGCGCCGCGAGTTGGACCGATGGGTCGGCCACCCCCCAGGGCTTGGCCAGTGATCCGAGGAAGACGCCGGCGATGATCGGAAGGATATTGCGCGGATGCTTACCGACGGCGGCAAAGCCGACGATCGAGAACAGCGCGCCGATCGTCGGCCCGTTCAGATCGCCGCCAATGGCGAGGAGATAGACCAGCCCAACAGCGCCGCTCAGGCCCATGTTGATCAGGGTCGCGCCCAGTCCCGCGCTGGCCAGGAAATCGCTCGGCGCCTGCCCGGACGCACGCATCAACCGCCAGAATCGCGCGAAGGCACGCCGATCGATCGCCAGGCCGAGCAGCACCATCGACAGCAGTAGCCCGCCGACGAAGGAGCCCAGCAGCGCATTATTGCCGCTGGTCCAGATGAACACCGGATCGGCGACGAAGCCATAGGAGGCATAGATCGCCACCACCAGGGTGCCGACCAGGCCCGCGGTGAAGCCCATGTTGTAGAGTGCAAAGCCGTCGTGGGCGCGAAACAGCTGCGCCGCGGCCGCCGGCAGGATGAATCCGATCAGCAAGCCGGTGACCACAGCCAACGGCAGGCTGATGCTGAACGGCAGCGTGGTGCTGAACAGGATCTCGCTGACGATCGGCGACAAGGCGATACCGAAGAAGGCGGTGTTGATGTGGGTCGCGAACGGTTGGCCGCGCCAGCGCGCATGCAGCGCGACGCCGGCGATGATGAACCAGACGTTGAGCAGGTTCTTACCGAACAGCCCGAAGCCGAGCACCAGGAACAGCGCGGCGATGGCGGTGCCCGTCATCGGTACGCGATTCAGTGCGTAGACCAGGCAAGCCGCCAGCGTCAACAGACCAGTGCTGACCAAGGCCGCGCCGATGCCACCAACGCCCATGTAGTCGGTCAGCAACGTATCGCGGGAGATGAGGATCGACCCTAGACCGCGCAGGACGTCGGTCGGGGTATCGATCAGCAGCCCGAACAGCACGAAGGCCAGGGCGTAACCCGCCACGATGAGCAAGACGACCCGATCCGCGGGCGCGACGGGCGATTCGGTTGCCGAAGGTAAGACGTGGTCGGTTCCCATCGAATGGCTCGTGACGAAAACGCTCTGATAACGATTGACGACGTGGCCACAGCGGACCGCGGTGCAAGCGGTGCGGCGGCAACCCCGATCCTGAACAGTGATTGAACGCGAGGCCTGGGAACATCCGGTCCCTGCCTATCTGGTGGCAAACTTCACCCATGAACAGCAAAACCAACCCTTGGCTTGCGCCAGCGCTCTGCATCTGCCTGCTGTGCCTCGCCGCCATTGCTCCGCTGGCGCAGGCTCAGGACCATATCACCGAGCGCGCATTGTTCGAGGACACCAGCGGTCAGCTCGGTTTTGCTGCCGCCCGCGACCGGGAGTACCGGGCGTTCACCGGTCTGTTGAGCCGGGGCTTCAGTCGTTCCGCCTTCTGGATTCGGTTGCGTATCGAGCCGGGCGCGCCCACCCCTGAGGGACGGCTGATCGTGCGGGTACGTCCCGGCTATCTGGACCAGATCAGCCTCCACGATCCAGGCTTTCAGCTCGACGGTCCCGTCACCAGCGGCGACCGCTACCCGATTGATCGGGACGCCTACCGCTCGCTCTACTTCAACTTCGCCATCCCGCAGGGGGCAGCGCCGCGCGACATCTGGCTGCGACTCAAGACCACCAGCACCAACCTGATGCATGTCGAGGTACTGAGCCCGCACCAGGCGCTGCAGCGTGATCGCGTGCATGAGTTGACCTTCGCCCCTGTTCTGACACTGCAGCTGTTCTTTCTCCTCTGGGGCCTGCTGCATTGGCTCCAGGGAAGAGAAACCTTGCTCGGCGCCTTTGTGCTCAAACAGTCGCTGGGGTTGCTCTACGCCCTGGCCTACTTGGGCTACTTCAGGCTGTTCTGGCCCGACTGGCTGTGGCCGCTGTCGCCGAGCCTGCTGCTGACGATCCTGATCGTGCTCTTCGCGGCCTCGGCTTACTACTTCGATTATCGGCTACTACGGGAATTCCGACCGAATCCCTGGTTGCTGGGACTGTTCCGAATGATCCTGCCGCTGTTTGCCGTGGCGCTGTTGCTGGTGGCGCTGGGCGATGTGGGCAAGGCGTTGACGCTGACAAACGCCCTGGTGTTGGTCTTACCGCTGCACTCGCTGGCGACCGCGATCAGCATCCCGGCTCGTGATCCACAACCGAGAGATGAGCCGACGCTGGTCCCGAAACCTTATGTCGTGACCCTCTACGTGCTGATCGTGATCAGCCTCTCGATCTCCACCTTCCCGGCCATGGGGCTGGTGCCCGCGGGAGACTGGAGCTTCAATGGCTTCCTGTTCTATACCCTGTGGACCGGGCTCGCTGTCGTGATCTTGCTGCAGATTCGTGCCCAGCGCCTGGCCAGGCGCCGTGTCGAACTGGAGATGGCCTATCGCAAGGCGCAACAGCACTCCGAGCTCGAAACAGCGAAGCGTCAGGAAATGGGGCGCTTCCTCGCCATGGTGACGCATGAATTGAAGACGCCCTTGGCCATCGTGCGTATGGTCTTGGGAGCCGCGCACCGAACGCCGACCTTGAGCATGCAGGCGGATCAGGCGATCGATGACATGGCCACCGTCATCGAACGTTGCGCCCTGGCTGATCGGCTCGACAACAGCCTGCTCAAACCCCAGGTGACCGAGTGCGATGTCGAGGCTCAGGTGCGTGAATTGGTCGAGCATCGCCCCATGCCCGAACGCTTCGAGCTCACTGGCGCGGCAGCCCGCATCCACACCGACAGCGCCCTGCTGCGGATCATCATCACCAACCTGCTCGACAATGCCATCAAATACAGCCCGCCACAGAGTCCCATCAGCCTGCGCCTGGAGCCTGCTGCCCGGCATGGCATCGACGGCATCGCCCTGGAGGTGGCTAACCGACCCGGCAAGTCCGGCCGTCCCGACCCTGACCGAGTATTCCACCGCTACTACCGGCACGCGAAGGCACACAATGTCACCGGCTCGGGATTGGGCCTGTTTCTCTGCAGAGGCATGGCACGTCTGATCGAGGGTGACATCGACTATTGCCCGACCCCGACGCATATCCGGTTCAGACTATGGCTACCTCGCTCCATATCGCGCTAGTCGAAGACCACGACGCCCTGCGCCTGGTCACCGCCGACATCCTGGCCCAGGCCGGCCACCGGGTCACCGCCCTCGGCTGTGCCGAAGAGCTCGATGAGCTGGCCTTCGCCGACGGCGTCATCGACCTCTTCATTCTCGATCTCAATCTGCCCGGGGAAGACGGCATCAGCCTCTCCCAGCGGCTGCGCCAGACCCACCCCAGCGTTGGCATCATCATGCTCACCGCGCGCAACGCGGACGAACAGATGGCCCAGGGCTACGCCAGCGGCGCGGACATCTACCTGGCCAAGCCCCAGGCCCCGGAAACCCTGCTCGCCGCCGTCGCCTCCCTGGCGCGGCGTCTCAAGCCGACCCCGTTGCCCCATAGCGGCAGCATCGACACCGCCAGCTCCAGCCTGCATGGCCGCAAGGGCCAGGTCGCTTTGCATCCGATCGAGCTGACCCTGCTCACGGCCTTTCTCCGCGCCCCCGACCAGCGGCTGGACAACTGGCAGCTGGCCGAGATCATCAGCGGCAGCACCGAAGGCGCGAGCAAGGCCGCCATCGAGGTCCGCCTCAGCCGCCTGCGCAAAAAAATGCGTGACTGCGGCGCCGTCGAGGGTGCCGACGGCGGTATCCATGTCCTGCGCGGTCAGGGCTATCAACTCCACGCGGTGCTGAAGGTCAGCTGAGCGGCCAAGCCCTCCGTTTGGCCCAACGCGGCTGAAAGCCTATGAAAGCCTTTGAAAGCGTTTCCCTCCATGAGCGCCTAGTATCAGGTGCCTAACCCAGGCGCATGACTGCGTCAATCCCATCCTCAGGAGGGCGCTCCGTGACCGAACACACTATTTCCTCCGGGATCGACCTTATCGATACTTCGGTCGCTGATGAGCCAACCCTGATCGACGATGGCCAAGACAGCATTCAACCCATCGCCGACTGGGCGGCCAATCACAGTGGCGACGACGCGCTGCCGGTTACCCAATGCGCAATCGCGCTCGCGACGGTGGTCGTAACTGCTTTGCTATTCATCCCGGTAGCGGCGCGCGCGGCCTGCAGTCAAGACAAGGGTCCCTATACCTGTTCCGGCAACGACATCCCGGTCGTGGATATTGGTGCGTCAAATGACCGTACCGCCATTCTGTACGAGAAGGTGACGGGCAATTTTGGTCCAAGCGCTTCGAGCAAGGACATCTTCGCGCTCCACTTCTGGGACTACGCAGCCGATGGAAAAGACGCGACCAAAGACGACCATGAGGACGGCCAGGACGGCGGGGACGGATATACCCCCTACACTCTGACCGTGAACATGCATTTCGACAAGGGCTTCGGGCTCGACAGCGCCACGGGCGGAATCTGGGTCGAGGGCGACGGTGGCTGGGGCGGTGACGGCAATGAGGACAGCACCTTCTTCGATGACAACCTTGGTGGCAAGGGTGGTCAGGGTGGCAATGGCGGCAAGATCACGATCACGGCCAACGCCGACAACGGCGGTGCGACCCCATACCCGATCACCACCCAGGATGGGGTGGGGATCATCGTGCAAAGCCAAGGTGGGTGGGGTGGTGATGGCGGCAAGGGCACCGTCCAGGGCGGTCCTCGTGATGGCTACGGCGGTGCTGGCGGAGCCGCCGGTCACGGTGGCGATGTCACCCTGACCTTGGAGGATGGCCATTCGGTGAAGCTCACCAATACCAACGGCAGCTATTACGGAACCGACTTGTTCGGCAACGACTACTACAACTTCGCCGGCATCTCACTCTACAGCACCGGCGGGGATGGAGGGACGGGCGGGGAAGGACTGTCCATCTATTCCGGCTATGGCGGATCCGGCGGCGCCGGTGGCAACGGCGGTCAGGTGACGCTGACCGCCGACAGCCCGTCCAATACCATTATCACCGCAGGCGCGGCAGGGCATGGCATCGTCGCCATCAGCGAGGCCGGGGACGGCGGCAGCGGCGGCGAAGGGAACGGTCCGGACAAGGCCGTCGGCGGCAATGGCGGCGCGGGTGGTAGCGGGGGCCGGGTCGCTGTGCATTATGCGGGCGACATCACGACCTCCGGAAAACAAGCGCAGGGCATCCTCATCCAGAGCCTCGGTGGTGCCAGTGGCGCCGGTGGCGATGGCGATAGCTGGTTCGATGGCAACGGCGGCCTTTCCAAGACGCCTGGGCCGGGTGGCGTGGCCACGGTCACCTACGAGAACGGCACGATTTCCACGACAGGGGCCGAAGCCAGTGGAATCCTGGTGGAGAGCGTCGGCGGTTTTTCCGGTGGCTCCGGCGGCGCGAGCGGCTTTGTCGCCTTTGGCGGCAGCGCGGAGAGCGCGGGTGATGGCGGGGTCGTTCAGGCCACGCTGCGAGACGCGACCGTAACAACGGCGGGTCATTATTCCGCCGGGCTGGTCACGCTGTCGGTGGGCGGTGGCGGCGGCGTCGCCGGACCGGACGACGGTGTCGTCGCCCTCGGCTCCACGGGCGGCGCGGGTGGCACGGGTGGTGACGTCAGCGTCACGCTGACGGACACCAACGCCATCACCACCAACGGCGTGGACGCACCGGGCATCTTTGCGCTGAGCCTCGGCGGTGGTGGCGGCATCAGCGGCGGGAGCAATGGCGCGGTTGCGCTGGGCGGCCAGGGCGGTACGGGCGGCGATGGTGGGACGGCCACCTTCTCCGTCAACGGCGACACGACCGTGACCACGCAGGACGCATACTCCGTTGGCGTCATGGTCTCGAGCATCGGCGGTGGCGGCGGCAAGGCCAGCTCGCCCAAGGGGGCCGTGGCGCTTGGGGCCACCGGTGGCGATGGTGGCGAGGGTTCCGATGCGACCCTCGACTTGCAGAGTGGCGTGCTCGAAGTCACAACGCACGGTCACAAGGCCGAGGGGGTTCTGCTCTCCTCCATCGGCGGTGGCGGCGGACATGGCGGGAGTTCGTTCGCATTGGAAGTGGGTATAGATCTGCCCGTCCACGGGGCATCCGGCGGCGCTGGCGGAGATGGCGGTGACGTCAGGGTTCAAACCGAAGGCGGCAGCGTCGATCTCGAGACCCGGGGCTACAAGACCAACGGCTTTATTGCGCAATCGGTGGGTGGCGGTGGAGGTACGAGTGGCAACACCGTCACCGTCGGCATCGGCATGACCTTCAACTCGCAGATCGGCGCCAGTCACTCAGCGATCGGGGGCCATGGCGGGACCGTCACCATCGGCGACCAGGATACCGTCGGCCTGACTGGATCGGTGACCACCCATGGCGATGCCATGTCCTCCGCCATCCTTGTGCAGTCGGTCGGTGGCGGCGGCGGTTCGGCTGGCAACGACATCCAGGCAAATGTCGGCTTGGAGTTCGATCATGACATGGGCACGGATGGGGGCATCGGCGGGGACGGTGGACAGGTCACGGTCAATTCCAGGACGGATGCCACCACCTATGGCCATCACTCCGACGGCATGCTGGTGCAGTCGGTCGGTGGCGGCGGCGGCCAGGCGAGCAATGTCGTGGATGCCGATGTCGACGTCGATCTCAGCACGTACGAGGGCAACCAGGGATCGAGCGGGGGGACGGGCGGTGCTGGCGGAGATGTCTGGGTCCAGTCCGACAGCACGGTCGTGACCCACGGCATCCATTCGCTGGGGATCGTGGCCCAATCGCTCGGTGGTGGTGGCGGCAAGGGGGGGAGTACGATCGACGCGGGCGTCACCGCGGGGCTTGGGGTCACGCTCGGCTCGTCCGGCGGTGCCGGTGGCGACTCTGGGACCGTGGATCTCACCACCGCCGGCAGCGTGACGACGCAGGGTATGCTCTCGACCGGCATTCTGGCCCAGAGCGTCGCCGGTGGCGGTGGCATCTCCGGCACCACCGTCAACGGTAATGTCGGCGTCAACCTGAACTACACCCATGGGGGCGACGGTGGCGCAGGCGGTACGGCCTCGGACGTCAAGCTGACCAACAGCGCATCCGTGCAAACCGCTGGCGTCTTGGCAAACGGTGTCATGGCGCAGAGCATTGGCGGTGGCGGCGGCTCCGGCGGCGTGACGGCCACGGGGTCAATGGGCATCTTTGGCGATGTTAACGTCACGCATGGCGGGAACGGGGGTGCCGGCGGCCATGCCGGCACGGTGTCGGTGACCAATACCGGCGCCATCACCGCAACAGGCGACCTGTCCGACGGCCTCTTTGCCCAGTCCCTGGGTGGTCATGGCGGCGCGGGCGGCATCACCGGCAGCGGCACCGGTGCCGCCGGACCGATGTCGGGTGCGGTCGGCGTCACTGTCGGCGGCGCCGGCGGCCATGGCGGCACGGCGGATACCGTCGACGTGACCAACTCCGGCCAGATCACGACGCACGGCTACTCGTCGACGGGGATCACCGCGCAGTCGATCGGCGGCAGCGGGGGCGCCGGCGGCGTGGTCATCGCGGGAACGGTCTCTGCGAGCTCCGAGGGGAGCGGGTCGGTCAGCGTCGGCGTGGGCGGCGATGGCGGCGCTGGTGGTACCGCGGAGAAGGTCACGGCGACCAATGACAGTGGTGGACTCATCACCACCACCGGACACCTGTCCTATGGCATCTTCGCGCAATCGGTCGGCGGCAACGGTGGCAAGGGCGGCGGCAGCTATGTCGCCTCGTTCTCGGCCGGTAGCGGGCCAAGCGCGGGTGCCTCGGTCGCGGTCGGTGGCGCTGGCGGCGACGGGTCGATTGGGGGCGACGTCGAGGTCGACAACCAGGGCAAGGTGCAGACATCGGGCGGCAACGCGCATGGTCTGTACGCCCAGTCGATCGGCGGCAATGGCGGCGTCGGTGCCTACGGCTTCGCCTTCGCGGGCGACTTCGACTGGAAGCCTGACAATGCCCTCCAACTCAACGCCAGCGTGGCCGTGGGCGGTTCGGGTGGCACCGCGGCGCATGCCGGCCAGGTGACCGTGACCAACAGCGGCGACATCACCACGCAGACCGAGACCGCCTACGGCATCTATGCCCAGTCGGTCGGCGGTGGCGGTGGCGACGGGGGCCAGGCCGGCTCGCACACCTTCGGTTACACCAAGGCGCAGAACAAGACAGATACGAAAAAGAGCTATTCTCTGGAATTCGACATGGGCGGCGACTCCGGCGCCGGAGGCGATGGCAACGCGGTGTCGGTGACCCATTCAGCGGGCACCATCACCACGACCGGCCATGCGTCCTATGCGATCTTCGCCCAATCGGTCGGTGGCGGTGGCGGCAACTCCGGCAATGGCGCGCCCGGACTCACCGGCTGGGTCGCGGATACCTACGACACCTTCGAGATCCTGGACGACATGTACGATACCTACAAGGAGGTGAAGGGCTTCCCCAAGACTGAGCTGGACTTCGAGATCAGCATCGGCGGCAAGGGTGGGGCCGCGGGCAACGGCGGCCAGGTCACGGTGGAAAACGACGCCACGCTGATCACGCTTGCCGATAGCGCCACGGCCATCTACGCCCAATCCGTGGGTGGTGGCGGTGGCAGCGGTGGCGATGGCAGCCAGGGGCTGCTGACCTCGATCACCGTCGCGGGGCGTGGCTCGGGGGGCGGCAACGGCGGCGATGTGACCGTCACCAACAGCGGCAGCATCAAGACCGCGGGCTCCGGAGCCATGGGCATCTATGCCCAGTCGGTGGGCGGTGGCGGTGGTACGGCCGGTGATATCGAGGGAAACCTCGTCAACACCATTGCCAATTTTTACGAGACCTTGGGGGCGTCGATCGCTCATGAGGACGACGGTGCCGATGGTGGCGACGGCGGCGACATCAATATCGACATCACGAGCAGCGGCTTCATTCACACGACGGGCGAGAACGCCCACGGGATCGCGGCGCAGTCGGTTGGTGGTGGTGGCGGCGCTGCCGGCACCATTGGGCCGACAGGACAGGTTAAAAGCTACATCGGCAGCGCCGGAGGTGATGGCGACGGAGGCTATGTCGATATCACCGTCGATGGCTCGATCCACGTCGAGGGCGACGGCGCGCATGGCGTCTTCGCGCAGAGCGCGTCGGGCGGCGATAGCTATGCCGGCGGGTTGAAGATTCGCATCAGCGGCTCGGTGACGGCCGATGGTGAGAACGCTCGGGCGATCCTCGCCCAATCCTCGGAAACCGGCACCGATGATCCGGATGGCAACCAGGCCACGAATGACCAGTGCGCGGACGCCAGCTGCCGAGGCACCACGCAAATCTACGTCGAGAAGGGCGGACTGGTCCAGACGACGAGCACGTCCTCCTACGAGACGATCACTGTGCTGGGCGGGCGGTCTACCTATAACAAAGACGGATCGATCAACTATTCCAACATGATCGAGAACCAGGGTACGATCCAAAGCGCCAATGCGGACTCGGTGGTCATTGCCAACGACAACAAGGGGGCACTCAGGATCCGCAACATGAGCGGAGGCATCATCTCGGGCTCATTGCAACTCGATGATGCCAACCGGACCTCGTTCTGGAGCCAGCAGGGCGCAACTTTCAACGCGGGCACGAGCGTCTATCTGGGCGAGCTCGGCCACTATACCGGCGACAACGGCAGCATCATGTCGCCCCATGGTCAAGGCACGGTCGGCACGAGTACGGTCAGCTTTGGCGGAACCTACACCGAGGCCGGAACGCTCTGGATCGATCTCCAGCAGAATACGGATGGGAGCCTGTCGAACGACCAGGTCGTCCTGGATGGAATGAATCAGGAGGGAGGTGTCAAGCTGACCGGGGAGGTCAAGCCCGTTCTGGTGGGGGGCACGACCTTTTCCAGCGGGGACAAAGGCCAGTTCAAGTTTGCTTCACTGAAGGGTGGAGCCACCTTACATAATTTGAGCGCGACGGCGGTCAGCACCCCAGCCGTCACCTATACGCTTTATCACGACGACGATTACGACAATCTCTACATCAAGTACAAGATTGACTATTCCGGCCGCGCCGCGGGGGCCGACCTGGAAGACAACGAGCTCAGCTACGCCAACTATCTGAGCCGCGCACTGGCAGCCATTGAGGCAGACGAGAGGAGCACGGCCGCGGAGCAGGGCACTGCGGCAACGGCCCGCACAGACAGCGCAACCGCCAATGCTGTGAATGCGGTGGCAACGGCCGAGGCGGCTATGGACACCGACGATACGGAAGACGCCTTGTCAATGCTGGCGACCACCATCCTCAACACCACCTCGACCGATGAGCTTGAAGCCCTCTACGATCACCAGACCCCGGATGAGCATCTGATCGGGGCGTCGCGCGCATTCTCGGTCTCGTATCGGCTCAATCAGCTAATGCAGGGCTGTCCGACCATGGACCCGGCGGCGGGTGTCGACGTCCTACGCCAGAGCAACTGCGCTTGGGCGCAGGTGCTCGGCTCGCGCCTGCAGCAGGACGAGGCCGACGAGAGCCCGGAGTTCTCCGAAACCGCCTGGGGCCTGGCGCTGGGCGCGCAGCATGAGATCGCACCCGATACCTTCCTGGGCGTTACCGGCCTGTTCGAGACGCTGTCCATCGATGGCAGCAATTTTTCGCAGGACGGCGAGCGCTATTCGCTGGGCTTGGCGCTGAAGCGCGAGATCGGACGTTACACCCTGTCGGCATCGCTAGGCGCCGGGATGTATGCGCTCGATTATGACCGCGCCTACCGCTTCGCCAATCGGTGGCAGCAGGCCAATTCCGAGATCGATGGGCGCTTCCTCGGCGCCGAGCTGCGCGCGTCGGCCCTGTACTTGGGCGAGCGCGGCTATTACACCAAGCCCTCAGCCGCATTGGCCTATACCCGGGTCTGGCAGGATGGCTTCAGCGAAAGCGGGAACGGCCCGCTCAATTGGCAGGTGGACTCGGTCAACGATGGCTGGCTTGCACTGACCCCGATGATCGAACTGGGTCGGGCCTTTACGGCCAATGACCAGGCCATGCGGGCCTTCCTGCGCGCAGGCGTCACCGCGGTACTCAATGATCCCAGCGTGCACGGGCGCTCCAAGCTCAAAGACGCCGATATCGCGCTCGGCACGCTCAACCACAGCATGACCGTCGACCGCTACCGCGGTGATCTCATCGCTGGATTCCAGGCGCAGCTGAAGGACAACCTCTCGGTCTCGTTACAGGCCCAGACCGCCCTGTCTCAAAACAGCAACGACTACGGCGGTTCCGCACAACTCGAACTGCGGTTCTGAGATCAATCAAGGCAATCTCCAGGCACCGCGCCTTGACCAACAACCTGGTCGGCAACGAGCGCCGACTGACCAACGCGTACCAGCTGTTCACGTGCATCCAAGAACAGCCTCATGAAACTGGAAACGGAGAAGAGATTGATCAAATCGATTTTTGCACGCATCACCGGGGCCGCCATCATCAGCGCAACCCTGAGCGGCCCACAGGCACTTGCCTGCACCGGCGGCGCGCTCACCGCCAAAGATGGCGGAGTGGTCGTCGGGCGCACACTCGAGTTCGGCACATCCCTCAACTCCCAGCTCGCCGTCTGGCCAAAGGGCTCCGCGTTCACCGGCACCACCGAGACCGGCAGCAACGGACTGAGTTACACATCAACCTATGGCTTCATCGGCGCCACGGTCGATACCAACTACGACATGATCGTCGACGGCCTGAACGAGAAGGGGCTCAACGCGGCCCTGTTCTACTTCCCCGGCTATGCCGAGTATGCCGAGGTCACGCCGCAGAACAGCGCCAAGGGACTCTCGCCCGCTCAGGTGGTGACCTGGCTGCTGGCCAGCTTCGACTCCGTCGAGGCAGTCAAGGAGCACATCGATCAGATCGCCGTGCTGCCGGTCAAGCTCGACCTCCTCGGTGCGGTTCCCGATGTGCACTACAAGGTTCAGGACGCCTCAGGCCAGGCGATCACGATCGAGCCCGTTGGTGGCGCGCTGAAGGTGTATGACAACCCGGTTCGCGTGCTCACCAACGCGCCCGGTTTCGAGTGGCATCTGAGCAATCTGAACAACTACGTCAACCTCACCGCCGACTACCCAAAGTCGGAGACGCTTGGCGATCTCGAGCTGCAGCCGTTCGGCGTGGGTGCTGGAGCCCTTGGCCTGCCCGGCGATTTCACGCCGCCGTCACGCTTCGTGCGCATGGTCTTCTTCACCCAGAACATTCCGGAGCAGCCGACGACCGACGCGGCGGTCTCGACCCTGTTTCATCTCCTGAACAACTTCGATATCCCCTTCGGCTCCAATGCCTCACCACCCGGCACCGCCGAGACCGAGCCCGAGATCACCACCTGGACCGCCGTCAGCGACCTGCAGAAACTGCATTACCATTGGAAGACCTATGGCCATCAGAGCGTGCTCGTGGTCGACCTCCATGAGGCCCTGAAGCAGGCCGGCGGCAAGCTGCTCACCCGCGAGATGGGTCCGCAGGACACCAGCGCGGTGTCTCACTCCACCCCGGTCGGCATGAAGTAGTCGGCACCGGACAGCGTCCGACCATCAGTTCGCGGTGGCCAGGAAGGTGTTGACGACCTCCGCCATTTGCGTCGGGAACTGATACATCATGCCATGACCGCCGTCGCGGAAACGCACCAGCCAGGAGGCGCGAATCTGTCGCGCCAAGGTGAGCGCGTTGCCCGGCGGCACCACCTCATCCTCGGTGCCGGCCATGATCAGGGTCGGTGTGCGAATGGACAGGAGCTGTTGGTCGATTCCGGGCCAGTTGGCAACCGCTGCGTTTTGCTTGGCGCGGACCTCTGGGCTGATGGTTTCGGTCACTGGCGGGAAATAGGTCGACGGGTCCGGGTGGGCTTGTCGCCAGCGCTCGGGGATCAGCAGGCTGAACATCCGTTGCGCCTTCTGCTCGGGCGTGCCGGAGGTATCAGCGAAGCGCTGCTGCACCGCGGCGCTGCGCTTGATCTCGGCCGCACCACCGGGCGCACAGCCATAGAGCACGAGCGTGTTGATCAGCGCGGGCTGGTCGATGGTGAGCTGGGCTGCGATGCGTGAGCCCATGGAGAACCCGAGCAGGTCGGTCTTTTCATAGCCCATGGCGCGGATGAAGCCGGCCGTGTCCTTGGCAAACTGCTCGATACTGAAGGGCTTGCTGCCACTGGTGGTCAGTCCCGCGCCGCGGTTGTCAAAGAGATAGACCTTGCGCCCTTGCGCGAGCCCCTGGATAAAAAGCGGGCTCCACAGGTCCATGGTGTCGCCGTTGCCGGTGATGGCAAACAGCGGCTCACCTTGACCGAGGCTTTTATAGGCGATATCGATGTCGCCGACGGTGACATGCTGCACGGGTGCAGCCTGCATCTGCTTGAGCGCGGCCTTGAAGGCGGCTTCATCAATAGACTGGGCCTGTGCCAGCAGGGGGAGCAACAGGACGGAGAGGAGGAGCGTGAGGGTCTTCATTGTGAGTGCCTGTGGGGCAAAGTGTACTGAGCGATTCAACGCAGCCAGTGCGATAAACGCATTATCCTTGGATCACAGCGCTCTCGTTCTGTCCGCAAAACGCGCGGCTGAAAGCATCGTCGATCGCGTCCGGAATGCGGACGTTCATAGTCGCCATGGGCTGCACCGGTTGTTGACATCATCAACGAGCCTAGGCGCAAGCGCGTTGCCTCGCAAGCCTGTTGCTGGCACGGATAGCTGGGTAGGATCACCACGCGACTGGCCTGGGATCAAAGGCGAAAGACAAGACCCTGCGGACCCTGATTCCTGTATAGGCGGAACACCAGCCGGAGGAAGCCTCAGTGACGGGCGAGCCAGGCCTCGAGGTCGGCGGGACTGGTGAAATCCAGCAGGTCTTCGCCCAGGGTCTCGATCTGCTCCACCGGGAGCGATTGGATGTGCTCGCGTTGATGGTCCGCGACCCTGCCAAGCCGGCGCTTGAGCAGGCGAAGGACCAGCGTGGTCTCACGCTCAAGGCCCTGTTCAAGGCCCTGCTGGTGCCCCAGCTGGCGACCTTGTTCGGTAAATCTGGCAGCAAATCCGGTCATCGTGGTGGCCTCTTGCGGATAGCGCTGGCGGTAGGCTTCCCATTCATTCTCGTCCAGCATGGCATAGATGTCGATGAAATCGGCGTATTTGAGTCGCCGCTCGGGGTCCGGTTCCAGCTCGGTCAGACCGCGGGTCGCAGCAGCGATGACCTCGAACTTCTCCTCGGGCGCGAAGGCCATGGTCGGCAGCGCCAGGCGGGCGACGAGGTTGTCGCTGTCCAGATACTCCCGCGCCCGTAGCCGGAACAATGCTGTGTGCAGGTAGCTGAACTGGAGGTAGCCGCGCTGCTCGCTGCCCAGTTCGAGCCGCTCCGGGTAGTCGCCCGGATGCAGGAAGATCACCACCGGCACGACTCGATCCGTGCCGTAGAGTTCGGCCAGGTCCAGGCAGTAATGCGCCAGGCGGTGGATGGAAAAGCGCTTGGGGTCGGTTTCCTCTTCCAGCACGAACAGCAGCGCAGCGCGCCGCCCGTCCGGCCACTCCACCAGCAGCGGCACGTCGAGCTCGCGGAAGCGCTCGCCGAGGCGCTCTTTCAGTTGCTCCTCGCGGATTGGCAGGATCCTGGCGCCGACATCGATGGCTTGCGCCTCGGCGGCGGCGAACAGGGCCAGGGCCTCGCGCGGATAGTCGAGGATCAGGTTCTTGAAGTTCTGGTCATGATCCATCGCTTGGCTGATTCAGCTCCTGGGTGCCGTGGCCGCTATGGTGGTGTCGGAACAGGTCGGGCGCCACGCCGACCGTAAGGGCCTGTTCGTTCTCGCCCAGTCAGGGCAGGCCATCGAGATCCGCAGCGAAGCGCGCTTTTAGCCCCGGACCTGGTAAGCGCAGGTTCCTGCCAGCGCGCGTGGGAACGCGACAGCTTCAGTTCAACGGTGCTGGATCGCAAGACCCTTCGTCCCGTGGGAGGATCCGGAACAGCCGGTCCACCGCCGCCTGCAGCGAGGTCCGCTCGCCCGAGGCGATTTCCACCTCGAAGATCCCGCTCAAGGGGCTGTCGATCGCCCTCAACTGCGCGCGCGTGTAGCGGCCCTCGTCGATCAGGTGATAGCAACGCTTGAGCCCCGCCCCTGATCGGGTATAGTGAAGCGCCCGCCGTCACGTCGCGTTTCTCGCGCACCCACGCCCATGACCACCGACCTCCACGACGACCTGCTCGACCCGAAAAACGACTACGTCTTCAAGCGCCTGTTCGGCGAGGCGCCGGACCTGCTGGTGGCGTTGATCAATGACCTGCGCCCGGACCTGCCCGAGATCCAGTCGGTGGAGGTGCTCAATCCCGACATCCGCCCCGAGGAACTGCGCGGCAAATACATCATCCTGGATGTGCTCGCCCGTGATGCCGCCGGCCACGGCTACAACGTCGAGATCCAGGTACGCCGCTACGGCGCCTGGCACCAGCGCGGGTTGTTCTATCTGGCACGGATGCTGAGCCAGCAGCTGGAGGCGGGTGAAGACTACACCGCCCTGCGCGCGGCGGTCGGCATCCACCTGCTGGACTTCGACCTGTTCGACCACGGTCCGGCGCAGCAGGCACAAGCCGTCTGGCGTTTCGAGATGCGCGATGAACGCCAGCCCGCCGTCACACTCGGGAACGTCCTACAATTGAACCTGATCGAACTGAAGAAGGCCGACCGGCTTGGGCTGGGTCTGGTGCTGGAAGCAGGAGCCCCTGCGGCAAGGACGCAGGCGTCAGCGCCCAAGCTGCAGCCGAGCGCAGATCAGCCGCCAGCCCCGGCATCTGCCCCGGCCTCGCGTCAGACCCGACTCGGCGCCTGGATAACCTTTTTCGAGCATTGGCAGGAGGAACAGACGATGGCACAGGTCGAGCATGCCCCGATCCAGCAGGCGCTGAACCGAGTGCGCGAGTTGAGCGCGGACGAAGAGGCCCGGCGCCTGGCCTTCGTGCGGGAACGGGCCCTGCATGATGAGGCGACCCTGTTGAAGGAGGCGCGCGAGGAAGGGCGCGAGGAAGGCGAGCGGATTGGATTGCAGAGAGGCGAGCAACTCGGACTCCAGAAAGGCGAGCAGATTGGACTCCAGAAGGGCGAGCAGCAAGGCCGTCGGGAAGCAGCCAGGGAGACGGCTCGTAACCTCATCGCCCTGGGCGTGCTGAGTGATGCGCAGATCGCCCAAGCGACCTGCTTGAGCATCGAACAGGTGGCGGCCTTGCGCGCAGCCGAGCGGCCTTGAGGTGGGCTTGTTACCAGGGAGCAGGCGCTGGCGCTGCGCGAGGGGCCGCACTTGCCTCTCCGTCAATTCGGCCACCCCTCCTCGTCATTCCGGCAGGATGCCGGAATCCAAGGCAGGGATAGCAACGTTGCGGTCACCACCCACGCTGGAGTGAAGCACAAGCCCACCCTCCCTGGTCTGGGTCCCGGCTTCCCGGCCGGGACGACTGACCAGGATAATCTTCAAGCGGCTGTTCGGCGAGGCGCCTGACCAGCATCGATTGCCAGCGCCCAAGCAGAGCATCATCCAGCGGCGCTGCCCAGTGCTTGCGCACGTCCACCATCAGCGCCGCTGCGCCCGCCGCCCATTCTTTAAGCTCAAGACCCGTTGAGCCCCCGCACCCCAGGGCAAAAGGCAAGACCCGACCGTATGCCGTAACAGGCTGATTAGCTAGCGGGTTTAAGTCCCGCCGATGGAGTTGCTCGTACACCATTGTAGTGCCCCGGAGCGGCGTTTGGGTAACCAAGGGTCGTGAGTTCCGAGGGTGCAAAACCGCAGGCCGCAGCGCAAGCGAACCTAGATGTAGCCTCGTCACTTACTCGAAGAAGCCGACCCTGTGGTCAGAAGGGGAAGGCCGCCGCCGGTGGGAAGAGACAACGAGAGCGTCCCATCGATTCTTCCGGGGTAGCAGGGGTGGCATGTGATGGAAGCCAATCAGTCCCAGTGCGGGAGACCCGTGGCGGTGGCGGCCCAGAGCCGTCAACCGCGTCGTATAAGGCGAGTTCGAAGTCGACGCGGGTCATCACGGGAGTCGGAGGGGCTCATAGTACCGTTCGAGGGCCTGGGACAACACAACCCGGCCCGAGGAAAGGAGCCCTACTTTGTGCATGCAACCAACGCGCGGAGGATCAGGAGATTGCGGCTATGTCGCTAACAACTCCCATATCGATCAGGACGTTGCAGCGGAAGCTCTACGCCAAGGCCAAGCAAGAGCCGGCGTTTCGCTCGCAGCCTTGTACGACAAACTCTCTCGGGCGGACATTCTGAGTCATGCTTATGAGCGCGTCCGTGCCAATCGCGGGGCCCCGGGAATTGATGGTGTCACGTTCAAGGCCATCGAGGCAGGAATCGGAAAAGACGCCTACTTGGCACAACTGCGTGAGGAACTGGAGCAGAAGACGTACTGCGCGGATGGCGTGCGTCGGGTCTGGATACCCAAGCCGGATGGCAGCGAGCGCCCATTAGGGATACCCACGATCCGGGATCGGATCGTACAGATGGCGTTCAAGCTGGTGGTGGAGCCGATCTTCGAGGCGGACTTCTGCGAGCATTCGTATGGATTCCGTCCGCAACGCTCGGCCCATGATGCAATCGATGCGATTGCCGAGGCCTTCTTCCGGGGGCAAACCCAGGTCATCGATGCGGATCTGTCGAAATACTTCGACACCATTCCCCATGCCAAGCTCATGGCCGTCATCGCCGAGCGCGTTGTCGACGGCCCCGTTCTGGGGCTCGTCAAGCAATGGCTGAAGGCTCCGGTCATCGAGGAAGATGAGCAAGGCAAGCGCCGCCCGACGGGCGGGAAAGGGAATCGACGGGGAACCCCGCAGGGCGGCGTCGCGTCGCCACTGCTGGCAAACGTGTATCTGCATCTCTTGGACCGGATCTGGGTACGGCACGACTTGGAGCGTCGACTCGGCGCACGGCTGGTGCGGTATGCCGACGATGCGGTGATCCTGTGTCGCTACGGTACCGAGAAGCCCATGGCCGTCTTCACGGCGGTCCTGGAGAAGCTGGACCTCACGCTCAACGTGCAGAAGACCCGTGTGGTCGATGCGCGCGCGGACGGGTTCGATTTTCTAGGGTTTCGGATTGCCTGGCGAACGAGTCGCCGCAGCGGCAAGGGTTATCCGCACGTGGAGCCATCGCGACGGGCCGAGCAACGCATCAAGGACTTGGTCACGGAACTGACCACTCGCCGCCGCACCCCGGTGGCCCTCACGGACATGATCGGTAGCGTCAATCGAGCCCTCCGGGGCTGGTCAGGCTACTTCCACTACCGCAACTGCTCGACGGTTCTCGGTCGGGTCAAGACGCATGCCGAGGAGCGGGTGCGCACGCAATTGCGTCGTCGCCACAAGCTCCGGAGCCGGGCGCAAGGATATGCGCGGTTTCCCAATGCGCATCTATACGACCATGTTGGACTGTTCAAGGTACCCACCACCGCAGGCTGGACCTCGGCGCATGTCTCGGCGTGAAGCACATCGTAAATCCGTGTACGGGAGAACCGTATGCACGGTTTGATGAGGGAGGGCTGGCTACTGCGACCAGGGTTCGGCTAGTGAGGCACCGCCAAACGAAAGGGGCGGCAACAGATAGGCCGGATCTACCGTCGCGGGACGCCTGCTCTCTACTCTACCTTCGTCCCTCTTTCGATGGCATAAGCTGGCGCTCGACCATCATCGAGCAGCGGGATCGTCTGGCAAAATGGCTCGCAAAGTCACCAGGCCCTCAGGGCCAAACTGAGCGCCATCGTCGACGAGGCCTATCCCGACGCCACCAGGTTCGCCTCTTAGGAGTGCGTCTTGCCAATCGGGTCCTTTCCGCGCAGCTGTCCCTATTGCGAGCAGCAATTGCTCGATGACGATTTTTTTTCCAGGCGATCACTTACGCCACGGCTCATCTGCGCCGTGTTGCTGCCCGGCTGCCATAGCCTGACTGAATGAACCGCAGAGGTGCATTTACCGCAGAGGCGCAAGGGCGCAGAGTCAACAACGAGCAATTGAATCTGAGGTGTTTCCTCTGCGCTTCTTTGCTCTGTGTCCTCCGCGCCTCTGCGGTTATCTGCTTCGGCTGCGGCTGGCGGCTGATCACCGCTTCTTCGGTGGCAGCAGGTCGGTGATGGAGCCATGGGCCATCTCGGCGGCGAAGCAGATGGTCTCGTTCAGTGTCGGGTGCGGGTGGATGGTCATGCCGATGTCCTCCATGTCGGCGCCCATCTCCAGCGCCAGCACGGTCTCGCCGATGAGCTCGCCGGCGTTCGGGCCGACGATGCCGGCGCCCAGGATGCGCTTGGTCTCGGGGTCGAACAGCAGCTTGGTCAGGCCTTCGTCGCGGTGGATTCCCAGCGCGCGGCCGCTTGCGGCCCAGGGGAAGACGCCCTTCTCGTAGGCAATGCCCTCGGCCTTGGCCTCGGTCTCGGTCAGCCCCATCCAGGCGACCTCGGGGTCGGTATAGGCCACGGAGGGAATGGTCAGCGGATCGAACAGGGCCGGCTCGCCGGCGATGACCTCGGCGGCCACCTTGCCCTCGTGGGTGGCCTTGTGCGCCAGCATGGGGCCGCCCACCACGTCGCCGATGGCAAAGATGTTGGGCACGTTGGTGCGCATGTGCTGATCCACCGGGATGAAGCCGTGCGCGTCCACCTTGACGCCGGCGGCCTCGGCATTGAGCAGCTTGCCGTTGGGGCGGCGACCGATGCTGACCAGCACCTTGTCGTAGCTGGCCTCGCCGGCGTGCTTGCCGTCGAAGACCACCTTGATGCCGTCGGAAGCGGCCTGCATGCTGGCGACCTTGGTCTGCAGCATGATGCGCTCGTAGCGCTTCTTGATCACCTTCTCCAGCGCCCGCACCAGGTCCAGGTCGGCGCCGGGCATGAGCTGGTTCTGCAGTTCCACCACGTCGATGCGGGCACCCAGGGCGGCGTAGACGCTGGCCATCTCCAGGCCGATGATGCCGCCGCCGACCACCAGCATGCGCTCGGGGATGCCCTCGATCTGCAGGGCGTCGGTGGAGTCCATGACGCGCGGATCATCGTGCGGAAAGCCGGGGATCTTCACCGGCGAAGAGCCCACGGCGATGATGCAGTGATCGAAGGTGACAGAGACCTTGCCATCGCGGGCATCGACGCCGAGCCGATTCGGCGCCTCGAAGCGGCCGGTGCCCTGGATGACTTCGACCTTGCGTTGTTTGGCCAGCCCGGCGAGCCCGGTGGTGAGCTTCTTCACCACCTTGTCCTTGCCGGCGCGCATTGTGTCCAGATCGATCTCGGGTGGGGCGAAGGTCACGCCCATGCCGCCCAGGGTCTTGGCCTCTTCGATGATGGCCGCTGTGTGCAGCAGGGCCTTGGAGGGAATGCAGCCGACATTGAGACAGACACCGCCAAGGGACGGGTAGCGTTCGATCAGGACCACACGCAGCCCAAGGTCCGCGGCGCGGAAGGCCGCCGTGTAGCCGCCCGGACCGCCACCAAGGACGACCACCTGGGCGTTGATGTCTTTTTCTGGAGCAGTGTCGCTCATCTTGACTCCCTATCGAATAGCTGGCTGTAGGTGGATCGGCTGCACGCGGATGGCGGCTGTTGGGCTGACGATTGTCGTGTGTCGGGTCGCGTTCGGGATTAATCAGGGGGTGACTTGGCCCAATAGGGCACTGACGCGCTCTCGGAGATCTGGTCGCGCAGCAGCCGATGCATGTCGGGATCGGTATCGTGGAATGGGTTCACGATGCGCACGCCTTCAATGATCTGCCTCGCGTTAAGATCCTCGGACAGCAGCAACTCGGCGCCGCCCTGGGCGGCAGAGGCTAGAATGAGCCCGTCCCAGAAAGAGAGCTGGTGGCGCTCCTGCACCTCGGACGCGAGCATGATCGTCTCACACGTGCACGGCTCCAACTGCCAGGCGCAGTAAGCCTTGAGAATGCCTCGCGTCTGGCTTGCCGTGAGTGGCTGCGGGATCTTGCGGGTGACATTGACGTAGAACTCCTGAAGCACCTGAGCGCTCAGGATGGCGCCTCCCTGTTGCCAGAGCGAACGCAGCAGAAGAGCGGCCGTATGATGCTTATCGGCGGCTGCCCTGTCGTAGGCGTAGATAAGGATGTTGGTGTCAACGAAGGGCTTCACGATCATGCAACTCGGCACGAGCGGCAGGCCGACCGCCAAGGTCAAAGCCCTGTTCCAGATCTGCCAGGGCAATCCGTTTGGCGGCTTCGTAGTGCTCGTTGCGCTCGACGATGCGGGCCAGCTCCTCGCTCAGCATTCCGCTGATGGATGTGGAGCGGGATGCGGCAATGACCCGGAGCTTGCGCACCAGTGCCTTATCCAGGGCGACGGTAATATTTTGGCGCATTGTTGGTCGACCAAGTCTGTTGTCACGTGAAATACGTGTAGCACCTCAGGCCGATGGCGTCAATGTGGTGCCCGGATCCGTCAAAGGGTGCGTTCCATCCTTGGCGGCCCCTGACCAGAAGCCAGTCTATAAAAGCAGCCGACGAATGTCGGCGAGCAGGTTTGCCAGCAGGCTGGTGAAGCGCACGCCGTCGGCGCCGTCGACCACGCGGTGGTCGTAGGACAGCGATAGCGGCAGCATGAGCCGCGGCGCGAACTCGCTGCCGTTCCAGACCGGCTTCATCTCAGAGCGCGAGACGCCGAGGATGGCCACCTCGGGGGCATTGACGATGGGCGTGAAGGCGGTGCCGCCGATGCCGCCGAGGCTGGAGATGGAAAACACGCCGCCCTGCATGTCGCCGGGCAGCAGCTTGCCGTCGCGGGCCTTGTTGCTCATCTCCATGAGCTCGCGGGCCAGGTCGAACACGCCCTTCTTGTCCACGTCGCGGATCACCGGAACCACCAGGCCGTTTGGCGTATCCACGGCGACGCCGATGTGGGTGTAGTGCTTCAGGACCAGCTGCTCGCCATCGGGTGCCAGCGAGGCCTTCAGCGTCGGCATCTGTGCCAGGGCGCCGGCCACGGCCTTGAGCAGGAAGGGCATGAAGGTGAGCCTGACGCCGGCCTGTTCCGCCGCGGCCTTCTGACCCTTTCGGAACGCCTCCAGCTCGGTGATGTCGGCCTCGTCGAACTGGGTCACATGGGGCACCGACAGCCAGCAACGGTGCAGATGCGCGCCGCTGAGGCGCTTGATGCGCGGCAGGGGCTGGGTCTCGATGGCACCGAACTTGCCGAAGTCCACCGCTGGCGCCGCCGGCAGCTGGAACGGCAGTCCGCCGGCGGCCGGTGCCGGGGCGCCGGCGCTCAGGGCCTGCTTCACATAGGCCTGCACGTCTTCCTTGAGGATGCGTCCCTTGCGACCGCTGCCCTTCACCTGGGCGATGCCGACGCCGAGCTCGCGGGCAAAGCGGCGCACGGCCGGGCTGGCATGGGCGCCACGACCACGGGCGATGGCGGCCATGTCCTCGGGCCGCGGCAGCACCGGCGCCTTGCGTCGCTCGGACTCACCGGGAACCCGGGACGGCGTGGCCGATGCCGGTTTGTTCACCGGCGCGGGGGCCTGTGCCGCCTCGGATTCTTCCGGTGACGGGGCGTCAGCGGCATCCGCCGGGTTCGCGGCCGAACCGGCCAGCAGCGTCAGCAGCAGGTCGCCCTGGTTGAGCCGGTCGCCCACCTTCACCGCCACCGACGCCACCCGGCCCGCCGCCGCGGACGGGATCTCCATGGTGGCCTTGTCGCTCTCCAGGGTCAGGATGGACTGGTCGATGTCGATGTCGTCGCCCGGCTGGACCAGAAGCTCGATGACGGGGATGTCCGAGAAATCGCCGATGTCCGGCAGGCGGACTTCGATCTCCTGTGGCGCGGTTGTGGTCGTCGGGGCCGGGGTGGCGGTTGCGCCTGCCGCCGGCGCAGAGGTGGTTGCCGCCGTGTCGTCCGCTGGCGTCGGTGTGGGCGTCGCCGCAGCTGGGGCCGATGCCGGAACCGGTTCTGATGCGGCGGTGGGCTCGCCGCCCCCGGTCTCTACCGTCATCAGCAGCGTGCCGGTGCTGATGCGCTCGCCTACGGACACCTTCAGCGCCGTCACGGTGCCGCCGACGGGGGAGGGGATCTCCATGCTGGCCTTGTCGCTCTCCAGGGTCAGCAGGGATTGTTCCGGCTCGATGCGGTCACCTGGGGCCACCAGGATCTCGATGATCTCGACATCGGCGAAATCGCCGATGTCCGGGAGCAGGACGTCTTCTAGGGTTGCCACTGTGCAATCTCCTGGGCCGCAGTCTGCTGGGCCTGATTCCTGTACGCGGTGGGCTCGGCCGCCGGGACCCCGTCGGGTCGGCTGGCCGATGCCGGGCTGAACGCCATCTCGGTCGCCGTCATTGCGTCAACGGATTCGGCTTGTCCGGATCGATGCGGTATTTCTCGATGGCCTCGCGCACGCGCGCCGGCGGCAGTGCACCTTCGTCCGCCAGGGCCTTGAGCGCGGCCACCGCCACATACCAGCGGTTCACCTCGAAGAACTTGCGCAACTGGCTGCGCATGTCGCTGCGGCCGAAGCCATCGGTGCCGAGCACCGCATAGCGCCGCGGCAGATAGGGCCGGATCTGGTCGGCATAGGCGCGCATGTAGTCCGTGGCGGCGACGATGGGGCCGCTGGTCTCGCCCAGTTGCTCGGCCACGTAGGGCAGGCGCGGGGACTCTTCCGGATGCAGCATGTTCCAGCGTTCGGCGTCGATGCCGTCGCGGCGCAGCTCGTTGAAGCTGGTCACGCTCCAGACGTCCGCGGCCACGCCGAAGTCCTTCTCCAGCAGCTCGGCCGCGGCCAGCACCTCGCGCAGGATGGTGCCGCTGCCGAGCAGCTGAACGCGGGCCTTGGCCTCACCCAGCTCGCTCTCGCGCAGCCGGTAGAGGCCGCGCTTGATGCCGTCCTCGGTGCCCGCGGGCATGGCCGGTTGCGGGTAGTTCTCGTTCATCACCGTGATGTAGTAGAAGCAGTTCTCCTTCTCCTGATACATGCGGCGCATGCCGTCCTGCACGATCACGGTCAGCTCGTAGGCGAAGGCCGGGTCGTAGCTGACGCAGTTGGGGATGGTGGCGGCCAGCAGGTGGCTGTGGCCGTCCTGGTGCTGCAGTCCCTCGCCGGCCAGGGTGGTGCGCCCGGCGGTGCCGCCGACAAGGAAGCCGCGCGCCTGCATGTCGCCGGCGGCCCAGGCCAGGTCGCCGATGCGCTGGAAGCCGAACATGGAGTAGTAGATGTAGAACGGGATCATCGCCTGGCCGTGATTGGCGTAGGCGGTGGCCGCGGCAATCCAGGACGACATGGCGCCGGCCTCGTTGATGCCCTCCTGCAGCACCTGGCCGTTCTTCTCCTCGCGGTAGTACATGACCTGATCCGCATCCACCGGCTGGTAGAGCTGGCCGACGTGGGAGTAGATGCCGAGCTGGCGGAACATGCCCTCCATGCCGAAGGTGCGCGCCTCATCCGGCACGATGGGCACCACGTAGCGGCCGATCTCCTTGTCACGGATGATCATGGTCAGCAGCCGCACCAGGGCCATGGTGGTGGACATCTCGCGCTCGCCGCTGGACTCCAGCAACGCTGCGAAGGCGTCCAGCTCCGGCACCTTCAGCACCGGCGCCACGTCGCGCCGCGCCGGCAGCGGGCCGCCGAGGGCCTCGCGGCGCTCGTGCAGGTATTGCATCTCCGGGCTGTCCGGCGGCGGCTTGTAGAAGGGCGCGGCGGCGATGGCGTCGTCGGAAATGGGGATATTGAAGCGGTCGCGGAAGGCCTTCAGGTTGGCCTCGCCCATCTTCTTCTGCGAGTGGGTGATGTTCATGCCCTCGCCGGCCACGCCCATGCCGTAGCCCTTGACCGTCTTGGCCAGGATCACCGTGGGCTTGCCCTGGGCGCGCATGGCCTCGGCATAGGCGTTGTAGATCTTGATCGGATCATGACCGCCGCGGTTCAGGCGCCAGATGTCCTCGTCGGTCAGATTGGCCACCATGTCCGCAAGCTCCGGGTACTTGCCGAAGAAGTGCTCGCGGGTATAGGCGCCGCCCTTGGCCTTGTAGGCCTGGTAGTCGCCGTCGACGCACTCCTCCATGCGCTTGAGCAGTAGCCCGTCCTTGTCGCGGGCCAGCAGCGGATCCCAGTAGCTGCCCCAGATGACCTTGATCACGTTCCAGCCGGCGCCGCGGAACACCGCCTCCAGTTCCTGGATGATCTTGCCGTTGCCGCGCACCGGCCCGTCGAGCCGCTGCAGGTTGCAGTTGACGACGAACACCAGGTTGTCGAGCCGCTCGCGGGCGGCCAGGGAGATGGCGCCCAGGGACTCGGGCTCGTCCATCTCGCCGTCACCGAGGAAGGCCCAGACCTTGCGCCCGTCGGTATTCAGGATGCCGCGGTCGTTGAGGTAGCGCATGAAGCGCGCCTGGTAGATGGCCATGAGCGGCCCCAGGCCCATGGACACGGTCGGGAACTGCCAGAAGTCCGGCATCAGCCAGGGGTGCGGATAGGACGGCAGGCCCGGCCCATCCACCTCCTGGCGGAAGTTGTAGAGTTCTTCCTCGCTGATGCGGCCCTCCAGGAAGGCGCGGGCGTAGATGCCGGGCGCGGAGTGGCCCTGGACGAACACCAGGTCGCCGCCGAAGTCCTTGCTGGCGGCGCGGAAGAAGTGGTTGAAGCCGATGTCGTAGAGGGTCGCACTGGAGGCGAAGGACGAGATGTGCCCGCCCAGCTCGCTCGACAGCCGGTTCGCCTGCACCACCATGGCCATGGCGTTCCAGCGCACGAACGAGCGGATGCGCCGCTCCATGGCCCGATCGCCGGGGAAGCGCTCCTGCTGCTGCACCGGGATGGTGTTCAGATAGGCCGTGTTGGCGCTGAAGGGCAGATAGGCGCCGGAGCGACGCGCCTTGTCGATGAGGCGCTCGAGCAGATAGTGGGCGCGCTCGATGCCCTCGTTCTCGAGCACGGCATCCAGGGAGTCGAGCCACTCCAGCGTCTCTTGGGGGTCGATGTCGGGCTTGTTGGCCATGGAGTTTCCTGAATCGGGTTCCGGTGCGGATGGATCGCGGGCGGATGTAAGGACGCAGCCCAAGGGCGGCATCCGGGCCAGGCGGTCGGAAAAGAGCGCAAGCTAACCCAGTCGATGAATATTGGCAAATTCTGATTATTGTCTGAGGCAATGAGGCGACTCAGGGGAAGCATGGATCCCCGTCGGGGTTTGTCCCTTGGGGCATCAGTGCAGACCTAGGATGTTGTGGGGTAAGTGCCGTGATAGGTCGCGTGGAGTCACGCCGAATGATCATCAGTTTTCGGCTGTCAGTTCAGCGTCTGCTGCGGTGCAGGTCTTGCTCCCGCTGTAGAGGCCGTTGGGGATGTCGAAGCGGATGGCACCGTCAGTGTCGACCCGCCACCGCATCGCTCACAACGAGGTTTGAGGTGAATGTTCCGTAGCCGCTACGCCGCGATCGAGGCGTTTTCACGTCTTCCAGCGCGAACGCTCACAGCTCCCAGCCCCCAGCCCCTCGCCGGCGCGTCCATTCTGGCTGCTGGGGGTGGATCCCAGGCCGAACCCACGCCCCTTCGCGGCGACACTGATCAGCGGGATTGCGGGTTTCCGGTTGGAATGAGGGGCGACTAGAATACGGGATCATGGATCGGAGGTGGATGGGCGGCAGGATGGGGTAGCGTGAAGGCGAGAGACATTCCGAACATCATCAGTACGCTGCGGTTGCTGGCGGTGGTGCCGGTGATCTATCTGCTGGTCTCCGGGTACTATGGCTGGGCGCTGGTGCTGTTTGCGGTTTCCGGCGTCTCCGACGGCGTCGACGGGTATCTGGCGAAACGCTTCCACTGGCAGTCCCGGCTCGGCGGGCTGCTGGATCCCATTGCGGACAAGACGCTGCTGGTCAGCTGCTTTCTGGTGCTGGCGGTGCTGGACCAGTTGCCGCTGTGGCTGGCGCTGGCGGTGGTGTTTCGGGACCTGGTCATCCTGACCGGTGGCATCACCTATCATCATCTGATCGAGGACGTGCAGCCGGCGCCGACGCGGCTCAGCAAGCTGAATACGGCGGTTCAGATCGTGCTGGTGGTGGCGGTCATCGCCAATGCCGGGCCCTTTCCACTGCTCGGGCTGTTGGTCGATCTGCTGATCTGGACCTGTCTGGCGACCACCGTACTCAGCGGCGTGCAGTATGTGCTGCTCTGGGGCAGCATGGCCATGCGCAAGGGCGCACGCAAGGATTGAGCAAAGCGGCAGCGGGACTGCCGGCTTGATTCAGAACAATCGGTTCAGGCCATTCAGCGCGGCGACGCGGTAGGCCTCGGCCATGGTGGGGTAGTTGAAGGTGGTCTCGGCGAAGTACTGGATGCTGTTGGCCTCGCCGGCCTGGGACATGATGGCCTGACCGATGTGGATGATCTCCGAGGCCTGTTCGCCGAAGCAGTGGATGCCGAGGATCTCCAGCGTGTCGCGGTGGAACAGGATCTTGAGCATGCCGACCGTGTGACCGGTGATCTGGGCCCGAGCGATGGTCTTGAACTGCGCCTGGGCCACCTCGTAGGGGATCTGGCTGGCGGTGAGTTCGCGTTCGGTGCGGCCAACGGAGCTGATCTCGGGGACGGTGTAGATGCCGGTGGGAAATTCGTCCACCAGCGACCAGTCGCAGGCGCCGTTGGCGATATGCGCGCCGACGAACCGGCCCTGGTCATAGCTGGCGCTGGCCAGGGCCGGCGGGCCCGCCACATCGCCCGCGGCGTAGATGTGCGGCAACGCGGTCTGGTAGCTCTTGTTGACCTCCAGCTGTCCGCGGGTGTTGGGCTCCAGGCCGATGTTATCCAGTCCCAGGTCGCGCGTATTGCCGCTGCGGCCGTTTGCCCAAAGCAGTACGTCGGTCTTCAGCCGCTTGCCCGAACGGCAATGCAGCACCACGCCATCGTCTTGAGGCTCCACCCGCTCGTAGGTCTCGTCATGGCGGATGACGACGCCCTGTTCGCGCAGGTGGTAGCTCAGGGCGTCGGTGATCTCGTCGTCGAGGAACGACAGCAGCCGGTCGCGGGTGTCGACCAGGTTCACTTTCACGTCTAGATAGCTCATGATCGACGCATATTCGCAGCCGATGACGCCGGCTCCGTAGATGGTCATGCTGCGCGGGGTATGCTTCAGCGCCAGCACCGAGTCGCTGTCGAGCACCCGGGGATGGGAGAAGTCGACATCCGGCGGATGGTAGGGGCGCGAGCCGGTGGCGATGACGATAGCGTCCGCCCGCAGCCGCTCGGTGGCGCCGTCTGGACGGATGACATCCAGGTTGTGCTCATCGGCAAAGCGCGCATGGCCGAAGACCAACTCCACCCGGTTGCGCTGGTAGTAGCGATAGCGGGTGCGCACCTGGTGGTCGATGACCGAGTCCGCTGCACGCAGCAGGTCCGGGAACTGCACCTCCACCTGCTCCAGGGTGTGATGGAACAGCGGGTTGCGCCGGTAGTCCGCCAGTGTCTGGATGGAGTGCCGCAGGGCCTTGCTGGGGATGGTGCCCCAGTGGGTGCAGCCGCCACCGACCTGGCTGTGGGCCTCAACCACGGCCACCCGCTGGCCGGCCTTGGCCAGCTTCATGGCCGCCCCTTCGCCGGCGGGTCCGCTGCCGATCACGATGCTGTCGAATGCGCGTACCGTCATGGGCTCCCACCTGCGTTGACTGACGTGTGCACGTCAGAGGGTAGCACAGCCGCCTACAGGAAATCCGGCAACTGGGCGCGGATGGCCTCGGTGTTCTGGGTGGTCATGTTCTTGTCGGTCTCGCCGGCCACCAGTGCCCGTAGCGGGGCGGACTGATGCTTGCGCAGCAGGCCGAGAAAGGCCGGTGCGGCCACCACATACAGCTTGCTGAAGGCCCCTTCCACCCGTGCCGTCTCCAGTTCGGCGCAGACCTGCTGCGCGAAGCGGTCGGCGGCATCGTCTTTCGCGCTGTTGTCGCTGCCGACGCCATGGATGGGGCTGCCGGCGCGGCGGTCGCGACCGTCGCGGTCGGTGACCAGATCGCCTTCGTGGAGCCGGGCCTGCGGATCGACCAGGTCCCGAATCTCCGTCAGCGGACTACGCGCCTTTTCCGCGGTGAAGAAGCGGGCGCGGCTGTTGTCTGCGGCGAGAACCCAGATCGTCATTGGAATACTCCTGTCGCTGCCATTTTTTGTCTGTTGGTACTTGAAGTGTAACAGCGCTTGGCGCAATCGGCAGGGAGGCGCTGAATAATTCCGCTGGCAACGGGTATACTGCCGCCTTTTCACCCCGCAGGACGCTGCATGCACGACCTTATCGCCGACACGCTCGCCGCCCATGTGCGGGTCATCCAGCGGCTGGACCGGCTGACGCCGCAGATCGAGCGATTTGCCGAGCGGGCATGGGCCTGCCTGCGCGACGGCGGGCGGGTGTTCTGGATGGGCAACGGCGGCAGCGCGGCGGACAGCCAGCACCTGGCGGCGGAACTGGTGGGCCGGTTCGAGCGGGAGCGGCCCGGCCTGGCATCCATCGCGCTGACCACGGATAGCTCGATACTGACCTCGGTGTCGAACGACTACGGCTTCGATTCGGTCTTCACCCGCCAGGTCGAGGCCCTGTGCCGGCCGGGAGACCTGCTGGTGGGCCTCTCTACCTCCGGCAACAGCGCCAATGTGCTGCGGGCCCTGGAGCGCGCGGGTGAGCTTGGCGTCTACCGTGTCGGGCTCACCGGCGGTACCGGCGGCCGGCTCGGTGCCTGTTGCGAGCTCTGCCTGGTGGTGCCGGACGCCAGCACGGCACGCATCCAGGAGGCGCACATCCTGATCGGGCATATCCTGTGCGACCTGCTGGAACGCCGTGCGCTTGCTGGTGAGGCGCCGGCCGGCGAGTTGGGCGCAGACTGACATGCGCTTGTTCCAGCAGCCGGAACAGGTCCTGGAGACCCTGCGCTCGGGCTTCGGCGCAGCCCGGGTGCTGGTGGTCGGCGATCTGATGCTCGACCGCTACCTCTGGGGCGACGTGCGGCGCATCTCGCCGGAGGCCCCGGTGCCGGTGCTGCGGCTGGCTCGGGAATCCGCCGTGGCCGGCGGTGCGGCCAATGTGGCGCGCAACCTGGTGGGGCTGGGCCTGCAGGTCCACCTGGCCGGCATCACCGGAGCAGATCCCCAGCGCGAGCAGTTGCTCGGCCTGCTGCGCGAGCAGGGGATCGACACCAGCAGCGTGCTGGTGGATGCCTCACGGCCAACCACCACCAAGACCAGGGTGATCGGCAACCACCAGCAGATGCTGCGCATCGACGCGGAACACTCGGCCCCGGTGGCCGCGGCCATCGAGGCGGCGCTGATGGCCGACATCGAGGTGCTGCTGGCGCAGGTGGACGTGCTGCTGCTGTCGGACTATGCCAAGGGCGTGCTCACCGCCGACCTGTGCCAGCGCCTGATCGTCGCTGCCGGACGGCACGACGTGCCGGTGCTCATCGATCCCAAAGGGCGCGCCTTCGAGCGCTACAGCGGCGCCACGCTGATGACGCCCAACCGGGCGGAACTGGCAGCGGCGGCGGCCGTGGACGCGGACGACCTGGCGGCCGTGCTGGAGGCCGCGCGGGCGATGCGGGCACAGCTGAACCTGCAGCACCTGCTGCTGACCCTGGGCGAACAGGGGATCGCGCTGGTCGACGCCGACGACATCCGCCGCATCCCGGCCATGGCGCGGGAGGTGTTCGATGTGTCCGGCGCCGGCGATACGGTGATCGCCACGGTGGCGGCGGGCTGCGCCGCGGGCCTGGACATGACCGACACCGCCCATCTGGCCAATCTGGCCGCTGGCGTCGTGGTGGGTAAGGTGGGCACCGCGGCCATCGGTCTGGACGAACTGACGGCGGCGCTGGCCGACGAGGCGGCACTGGAGCAGGCGGCCAAGGTCGGCTCGCTGCAGCAGGTGCTGGCGCAGGTGCAGCAATGGCGGGGCCGCGGCGAGCGCATCGTCTTCACCAACGGCTGCTTCGACCTGCTGCACGTAGGCCACGTGACCTATCTGGAGCGCGCGCGGCGCCACGGCCAGCGGCTGGTGGTGGGGCTGAACACCGACCGCTCGGTGCGCGCGCTGAAGGGCGAGGGACGCCCCCTGATCGAGGAGACCGATCGCGCCCGGGTGCTGGCGGCCCTGGCCGCGGTGGACGCGGTGGTGCTGTTCGACGAGGACACGCCGATCGAACTGATCCGGCGCATCCAGCCGGACGTGCTGGTGAAGGGGGCCGACTACCGCGAGGCCGACGTGGTGGGCGCGGCCGAGGTGAAGGCCCGGGGCGGCGAGGTGGTGCTGGTGCCCCTGGTGGCGGATCGCAGCACCAGCGGCATCGCAGAGCGGATCCAGTCAGGCGGCGTCCAGCGGCCCGTGGATTCCGCTGTCGATTCCGGCGTCGAGCCCAAGTAGCCGCGGGTAGTGGCGGGCCCCCAGCAGTTCGCTGTGGGTGCCGCGCTCGACGATCCGGCCCTGGTCCATGACCAGGATCTGGTCCATGTCCGCCAGGGCCATGGGCCGATGGGTGATCATCAGCGTGCTGCGCCCCTGCATCAGTTGGTGCAGCGCGTCCATCAGGGCGCGCTCGGTGGCGGCGTCCAGGCCCTCGGTGGGCTCGTCCAGCAGCAGGATCGGGGCATCCCGCAACAGGGCGCGGGCGATGGCGATGCGACGCGCCTGTCCGCCGGATACCCGTACCCCGGTCTCGCCGACCCAGGTGTCATAGCCCTCCGGCAGCGCCTCGATGAACCTATGGATCTGCGCCGTGCGGCAAGCCGCTTCCAGGTGCCCCTGGGTGGCCTCGGGCGCGGCCAGCAGCAGGTTGTCGCGGATGCTGGCGTCGAACAGGTGTGTCTGCTGGGACACCAGCGCGATGTGCCGGCGCAGGTCCTCGCCGTGGAAGGCGTCGATGTCGGCGCCGCCGAGACGGATGTGGCCGCTGTCCGCGGCCCAGAAGCGCAACAGCAGATGGAACAGCGTGCTCTTGCCGGAGCCGGTGGCACCGACGATGGCGATGCGCGCGCCCTCCGACAGATCCAGGTCGATCCCGTCCAGCGCCGGTCGGGAGGCCTGCCCGTTCGCGCTCGGGTAACTGAACCGCAGGTCGCGAATGTGTAACGCGTGGTTTTGGGGCACCGGGGAGGGGCCGGCTGGCTCGGGCACCGCCGGTTTCGCGTCGACGATGGCGAACAGGCGTCGGGCGGCGGTCAGCGTTTGTTCCAGTTGCTGGAAGGCCAGGGGCAGACCGGCAACTGACTCGAAGGCCGCCAGCGCCAGCAGCGCCAGCATCACCAGTTGGGGGGGCGCCAGGGCACCATCGGCCACCAGCGGGATGCCGAGCCAGAGCATGCCCCACAGGGTGAGGTTGGCGCTGAGGCCAACGGCCCCCTGGGACATCCCTGCCAGCCGGCTCATGCGATCCTGGTCTGCGATCAGCGCCGCAGTGGCCGCATCCAGCCGCCGTGCGTGGTCGTCGGCGGCGCCGTAGACCAGCAGTTCTGCCAGGCCCTGGGTGCCGTCGATGGCCAGTTGGCGCAGTTGGGTGTCGGTGTGCGCCAGCCGGCGACCCGGCGCCGCGCCCAGCCGCCGGCCGAGCCAGGGCAGCAGCCCCCCCGCCAGCAGCAGCATACCCAGCAGCAGCAAGGCCAGCTGCAGGTGGTACAAGGCGGCGAACACGAACAGGCCGGCACCGGCGGTCAGCGCCACCAGCACTGGTACCAGCACGCGAATGTACAGATTGTCCAGGGCGTCGATGTCCGCGCGGATGCGGCTCAGCAGATCGGCGCTGTGGTATTGCTGCAGGCGGGCGGGGGCCAGGGGTTCCAGGTGCTGGTAGAACCAGACGCGCAGCCCGGCCAGTTGGCGCAGGGTGGCCTCGTGGCTGATCAGCCGTTCCAGGTAGCGACCGACGGTGCGGGCGATGGCGCTGGCCCGGATGAGGGCCGCCGGGGCAAGGTAGCTCAGTGCGACACCGCTGGCGCCGGCAATTGCCATGGTGGTGACGAACCAGCCGGACACCGCCAGTAGCGCGACATTGGCCAGCAGCGTCAGCAGAGACACCGCAAAGCCCGCGATCATCCAGCCGCGGTAGGGGCGAAACAGCAACCAGAGGCGTTTCAGCTCAGGCATGCACGGGAGTCTCCGCATTCCATCAGGCGTTCGCCTCCAGCAGGCGGACCATGCGCTGGTACGGACCCGGCTGGTTCACCAGCGAGGCGTGGTCGCCCTGCTGCACGATGCGCCCGGCATCGATCACCAGGATGCGATCAGCATCGCGCACGGTGGCGAGCCGGTGGGCGATGATCAGCAGGCTGCGCCCGGCGGCCAGGCTGTCCACTGCCTGCTGCACCAGGGCCTCGCTGGCGGGGTCCAGGTTCGCCGTGGCCTCGTCCAGGATCACCAGCCGGGCGTCGCGCAGGAAGGCGCGGGCCAGCGCCACGCGCTGTATCTGGCCGCCGGACAGCCCGGCGCCGCGCTCGCCCACCGGGGTGTCGTAGCCCTGGGGCAGGCGTTCGATGAACTCGGCGGCATGGGCGCGGCGTGCGGCCTCGCGCACCGCCGTCAGGTCGGCATCCGGCGCACCCAGGCGGATGTTGTCCAGCAGGGTTCCCTGGAACAGGCGCGGATTCTGCGGCAGCCAGGCCAGGCGCCGGCGCCAGTCGTCGATGTCCAGCGTGTTCAGGTCGATGCCGTCGATGGCGATGTGGCCCTGGTCCGGGCGTACGAATCCCAGCAGCAGGCTGGCCACGGTGGTCTTGCCGGCGCCGCTGGGGCCCACCAGCGCCACGCGCTCACCGGGGCGGATCTCGAAGCTGGCCCCGGCCAGCGCCGGTCGGCCCTGTTCGTAACCGAAATGCACGTCGTCGAAGCGGATCAGCAGCGGGCTGTCGGCGTCCAGCCGGCGCGGCTCCGGCGGCGCCTCCGGCAGGGGGGTGTCGAGGATGTGCACCAGTCGCTCCGCGGCGGCGACGGCCTCCATGCGGGCATGGTAGTGGCTGCCCATGTTGCGCAGCGGCAGGTAGAACTCCGGCACCAGCAGCAGGATGAAGAAGCCGCCGAAGAAGCTGATCTGCGGCGGCGACAACAGCGCCGGCAGCGGCAGATCCAGCTGATACAGCCGAAAGCCGATGAAGATCGCCACCAGCGCGATGCCCACCGTGGCAAACAGCTCCAGCACTGCCGATGACAGGAAAGCCAGGCGCAGCACCTGCATGGTGCTGCGGCGGTAGTCGTCCGACACCCGGGCGATCACCGCCGCCTCCCGCCGGCTGGCGTTGAACAGCTTGAGCGTGGTCAGGCCCTGGATGACGTCGAGAAAGTGCGCACCCATGCGTGCCAGGGTCTTCCACTGGCGCTGGTTGGCGCGGCCTACCCGTGTGCCGATCAGGATCATCGACAGCGGCACCAGCGGCGCCGTGATCAGCATGATCAGCGCCGACAGCCAGTCCAGCGGCAGCACCGCCAACAGCATGGCCAGCGGGATCAGCGCGGTGAGGGTCATGGCCGGCAGGTAGCGGGCGTAGTAGTCCTGCAGGCCCTCGATGCCGCGGGTCAGGTCCTCCGCCAGGGCACCGCTGCGTTGTCCGGCCATCCAGGCCGGGCCGGCGGCCTGGATGTGCCGATAGACCCGGTCGCGCAGCGTGCGCTTGACACCGGCCGCGGCACGGAAGGCGCTCTGCTCCGAGGCCCAGGCCAGCAGGGCGCGCAGCAGGAACAGCGCCAGCAATGGCCTCAGCCAGGCGCTGACGTCAGCCAGGCCGGCGCCGGCGAAGACCACGGCGTCGATGATGTGCGCCAGCAGCCAGGCCTGAGCGATGATGAGCAGGGCATTGCCGAGACCCAGGGCCACGGCGACCCGCAGCCAGGTAGAGGCCAGGTGCTGCTGGGACTTCAGCAGATCGCGAGCGGTGGTCATGCGAGGATCATGCGCCGACGGGCGTCTGTGGGCTGCCTCGGCGGGCGGCACCCTGGGGCGGCAGCTGCGTGGCGGCACCAGGGTAGTTGGCAGCTCCGGGGGAAGGTTTGGGGGCAGCAGCGCTGGTGGCGGTTGGGCGGCACTGGCGGCATGTCAGCGCGGACTGTGCTGCGGCCGTTGCAGCTGGCTCGCATCGTAGCCGACGGAGGCAACGAAGGCCTTCATGCGCTCGAAGTCGGCGTCGCTGAACGCCGGATCACGCGCCATCACCCAGACATAGTCGCGCTTGGCGCGGCCGATGACGGTGAGCTGGTAGCCCTCGTCCAGGTAGATGATGCGGAAATCGCCCTTGAACGGCCAGATGAACTGCATGCCCCAGAGGGCGTTGGTCTGCGTGTCCCGCACAAAACCGGTGGGGTGGTACACCTTGCGGGGGCCATCGAGGCTGCCCTTGTTGAATGTGAATCTGGTGGCGATGGTGCCGTCCGGGTTCAGGGCGTAGGACTCCAGCGGATTGTAGGCGTCCTTTTCCAAGAAGGTCGGGATCACGGCGACCACGTACCAGTCGCCCATGAAGCGTTCCAGGTCGACGTGGGGCACGGTGTCCATGGGGGATTCCTCGCTTGCGCAGGCGCTGAGCAACAGGGCGACGGCGACGGCGGTCAGGGCCAGCATCCGCTGCAGGGCCGCGGGGCGTCGGCGCGCCGGAACAATGGTACGGGTTGTCATGAGGTCGTCGTTTTACCAGAGATCGGGGTCGAGTTCACCTCTCATGCAGGAGGCTTTGGCGGTCCGGGCAGGAAGGCGTTGGTGCGGCGCATGTAGTCCTGGTAGGCGGGCCGGCGCGTGCCGATGTCCTTTTCCAGCAGCGCCACGCCGGAGACGCGCAGCAGCAGGAAGGTCATCAGCAGCGGGGCGATGATGGTCCACCAGGCGCCGGCGGCGACGGCAAACAGATAGAAGGCCCACCAGATGCAGGCCTCGCCGAAGTAATTGGGGTGTCGTGTGTAGCGCCACAGGCCCTGGTCCATCACCTGGCCGCGATTGGCGGGGTTGCTCTTGAAGGCGGCTAGCTGCTGATCACCGATGGCCTCGAAAGCAAAGCCGATCAGCCACAGGGCTACGGCGACGAGGTCGAGCCAGCCCAGGGTGGTGCCGCCGAGCACAATGCCGAGCAGGGGCAGCGAGATGATCCAGGCCAGGATAGCCTGCAGGCTGAAGACGATGTACAGGCTCTTGAACTCGAAATGGGGCTGGTTGTTGGCGCGGATCGCCTGATAGCGGTGGTCTTCGGGCTCGCCCCAGTTGCGCAGGGTGATGAACACCGACAGCCGCACCGCCCACACCGTGACCAGGAACAGCACCAGGTAGGCGCGTTCCGCCACCGTCGGGGCCAGTTGCACATAGGTCAGCAGCATGGCGAGGAAGAAGATCGACCAGAGGGAGTCGACGATGCTGACATCGCCGCGGATCAGGCTGACCAGCCAGGCGCCGATGGCAATGCCCAGCGCGACTGCCAGGCCGGCGGCATACAGGTCGAGATCAAACATGTTCGCGTACCTCGATGGACGGACGCGGCTCGGCGTTGGCCGGCGTTGCGGCCGGCCGGAAGCCGTCCAGGCGGCCGGCCAGGGCGACCAGCACGGGCGTGATCAGCATCCAGCCCGCGGCGACCGCCAGCAGCGCGATCAGCGGATCCGCGAACTGCACGCCGCCGAGTCTGGCTCCGGCATAGTAGGCCAGCGGTGCGCCGATGGCGCCGAACAGCAAGGCCCAGCCGGCGCGACCGCGCAGCCAGCGCAGCGAGACATTGAGCGTGGTGGCAAAGGCCACCCACATGGCGATGATCCAGCTCGGCGCCAGCCACTGGGCGAAGACGCCGGAGGGATAGATCAGCCAGCCATGACCGACCAGTTGCCCGTCCCAGAATGCGCCGATGGCGCCCGCCAGCGCCAGCAGCGCCGCCTCGGCCCAGGGGCGGTGCGCCCGCACCAGGTGATAGCCGACCACGATGGCCACCACGGCGATGCCCAGCAGGGGCCAGCCATGGGCGCCGGAGAGCACGCAGGCGAGCCAGCTGGCCTGGAACAGCAGGAAATTGATCAGGATGGTCACGGTGATCGCCTCTTCCCGGTTAAACCACGGATGTGCTGTCCACCCCGGCCGGAAATCAACAGACCCGTTGCAGACGCCTCAGGGCAATGCTGATGCACTCGGCGTTGCCCGAGCGGGGCAGCACGCGTGTCGGTTTTCAGGCTTGATGTGCGTGAGGCGCCGCGGCGGGCAGGGGCTGGCCGCTGGCAATGACGCTCAGCGCGCGCTCGATGTCGGTCTCGCTGGTGGCGATCACGTCGATGCCCTTGCGCGCCATGCGTTGCCGAAAGCCGTTGCCGGCGCCGCCGGTGAGGATGAGGTCGAGCCCCAGGCCGTACAATGGATGATCGTCGCCGTGGTATTCGTGCAGCGACATCTCCTTGGGCAGGTCCAGGCGGTCGACCTCCAGGGGCGCCTGACCGGGTGCCAGGTCATAGATCAGGAAGCGGCGGCTCTTGCCGGCATGGCTGGTGATGGAGCGGAAGTTCTGGCTGGTAACGGCGATACGCATGTAGACTGTCCTGCGACGGAGCGCGGTGAGAGTGGTTACGGCTGTTTGTAAGGCCGGCAGCATAGGGCGTGCGCCAGCACCCGCACATTGAAAAGGCGCAGTCAGTCCTCGGCGATCCGACGCAGGCTGGCGATGTTCAGGATCACATGATTCGGCTGGGTCTCCGTCAGCAGGCCCTCGCGCTTGAAGCTGGCAATGGTGCGGCTGGCGGTTTCGGTGGTGATGCCGAGCATGGCGCCCATGTCCTCGCGACTGAGCAGCTCGCAATCGTGGTTGGCGTTATCGCGCGCCAGTCGCAGCAGCATGCGGGCAATGCGCTGCCGGGCCGAGCCGGTGGAGAGTTCGGTCAGCCAGGCGTCGGCCTCGGTCAGGGCCCGTTGCCAGCGCGTCATCAGCTCCTTGTGCAGCTTGGGGCTGTTCTGCCCCAGATCTTTTACCAGGCGAGCCGGAAACCGGCAGACCTCGGTGCGTTGCAACGCGATGGCATCATGCTGGTAGGGTTCGTCCAGCAGCACCTCGAGCCCCAGCACATCGGTGCCGCGGGCGATGCGCACGATGCGCTGGCTGCCGTCGGGGAGGTACTGCACCAGTTTCAGCGCACCGCTGCGCACGGTGAACATGTAGTCGCCGCGCTCGCCGGTCTGGTAAAGCGCGGTGCCCTGTCGGAGGTCGAACTGGTCGATCGGGTCATGGATGCGATCGAAGTCTTCCTCTTCCAGACCGGCGAACAACACGGTGGTGCGCAATGCGCAGTTGCGGCAGTCTGCCTCACCTGACCAAGCCTCGCGTAATGTCACGGACTTTACCATTTGGGTTGTATTATCCTCGGCAGAGTAGCTGTCAATGACGATTGACAGCCAAGTCTACTCGATTTGCATGTACCCCGTGACGTTGCAGCCGCGGGGCATGGTTTCCGGCAGCGCTTGCGCGGGCGCATGCCGGAGCGCACTTCGACAATGATCATTGCGTTTTGTTTCGAGATGCCGGTGCAGTCATGTCACTCATTTCCCTGAAGTCCGTCTCCCTGTCCTACGGGGCGCCTGCGTTGCTCGACGGCATCGATCTGGACATCGGCCCCGGCGAGCGGGTCTGCCTGCTGGGCCGCAATGGTGCCGGCAAGTCGACGCTGCTGCGCATCATCGACGGCCAGATCCAGCCCGACAGCGGCGAGGTGCGCAGCCCCCAGGGGGTGCGCATCGGCCGCCTGGCGCAGGAGGCGCCCGCAGGCGGCGACGAAACGGTGCTGGATGTTGTCGCCGGCGGGCTCGGCCACCTGGGCGCCCTGGTGGGCGAGTACTACCGGCTCAGTCACGGGCTGGCCGCCGGGCCTGATGACGCACCCGCTGACGCCCCTGCTGACGCGGCCACCGAGGCAGCGCTGCAGCGTCTGGCGCAGATCCAGCAGCGGCTGGAGACGGAGGGCGGCTGGGAGATCGAGCAGCGTGCCGAACGGGTGGTGTCGCGACTGGGGCTCGACGCCGGGGCACCCTACGCCACCCTGTCCGGCGGCCTGCGCCGGCGCGTCATGCTGGCCCGTGCGCTGGTCACCGAGCCGGACCTGTTGCTGCTGGACGAGCCGACCAACCACCTGGACATCGACACCATCGAGTGGCTGGAGGAATTCCTGCTGGGCTTCCGCGGCTCGCTGTTGTTCATCACCCATGACCGGCGCTTCCTGCGTCGCCTTGCCACCCGGATCCTGGAACTCGATCGCGGCCGGCTCACCGATTGGCCTGGCGATTACGACAACTACCTGCGCCGGCGCGAGGAACGCCTGAACGCCGAGGCCCGCGAGCGGGAGCGCTTCGACAAGAAGCTGGCGGAGGAGGAGGTGTGGATCCGCCAGGGCATCAAGGCCCGGCGCACCCGTAACGAGGGCCGTGTGCGAGCGCTGAAGGCCCTGCGCGAGGAGCGGCAGGCGCGCCGCGAGGGGCCGGGCCAGGCGCGCATCCGGCTGGATGCCGGGGAACGCAGCGGCAAGCTGGTCATCGAGGCGGAGGGTGTCGCCTTCGGCTGGGACGGCAAGCCGGTGATCGCCGGTTTGGACACCCTGATCCTGCGCGGCGACCGGGTCGGCATCATCGGTCCCAATGGCGCCGGCAAGTCCACCCTGCTGAAGCTGCTGCTGGGCCAGCTGGAGCCGGACGCCGGGCGCATCCGCCGGGGCACCAACCTGCAGATCGCCTATTTCGACCAGTTGCGGGCGCAGCTCGATCCGGCCAAGAGCGTGCGCGACAATGTCGCCGGCGGCAGCGACAAGGTGGAGATCAATGGCGTCAGCAAGCATGTGCTGTCGTACCTGAAGGACTTTCTGTTCACGCCGGAGCGCGCCCGGCAACCGGTGTCCGCACTGTCCGGCGGCGAGCGCAACCGGTTGTTGCTGGCGCGCCTGTTCACCCAGCCGGCCAATCTGCTGGTGCTGGACGAGCCCACCAACGACCTGGATGCCGAGACCCTGGAACTGCTGGAAGAGCTGCTGCAGGGCTTCCCCGGGACCCTGCTGCTGGTGAGCCACGACCGCGACCTGCTGGACAACGTGGTCACCTCCACCCTGGTGCTGGAGGGCGAGGGCCGGGTAGGGGACTATGTGGGCGGCTACTCCGACTGGCTGCGACAGCGGCCGGCACCTGTGGCAGAGACGACGGCCAGGACGGCATCACGCTCGCGCCCCTCGGCGCCACGCCTCAGCGACACAAAGCCCGGTGCCCCAAGGCCCGGTTCGCCTAAGAAACTCAGCTACAAGCAACAGCGCGAGCTGGAGCAGCTGCCGCAGCGCATCGAGGCGCTGGAGGCGGAACAGGAGGCGTTGCACCTGTGCCTGGCGGATCCGGCCCTGTACCAGGGCGACGGCAGCGAGGTGGCCGCGGCCAAGGCGCGGCTGGCGGAGGTCGAGGGCGAACTCAGCGCCGGCTATGCCCGCTGGGAGGCGCTGGAAGAGGCGCAAAATCAAGCAAGCGCATAGGGGAGAGACATGCCCAATCCATCCGTGACCAATCCATCCGTGACCACGGGGCCGATCGCCTTCGGCCTCATCGTCATCGGCGACGAGGTGCTCAACGGCGAGCGGATCGACAAGCATCTGCCCAGTTTCAAGCAATTGTTGGCCGACCGTGGCCACGAGCTGGCCTGGTACTGGATGCTTCCGGACGAGCCCGACCTGCTGACCCGGCAGCTACGGGCATCCATGGCCGGCGAGCACCCGGTGTTCTGCTGCGGTGGCATCGGCGCCACACCGGACGACCACACCCGGGCCTGCGCGGCGGCGGCGGCCAATCTGGCGCTGGAGCGGCATCCGGAGGCGGCGGCGCTGATCGAGGGCCGCTTTGGCGCGGACGCCTACCCTGATCGCATCCTCATGGCGGAGCTGCCCGCCGGCAGCGCGCTGATTCCCAACCCGGTGAACCAGGTCCCCGGCTTCGCGGTGGGCCGGCACTACTTTCTGCCCGGGTTTCCGCAAATGGCCTGGCCCATGGCCACCTGGGTGCTGGATACCCACTATGGCCGGGCGGCCGGCCTGAACGAACAGGCGGTGGTGGTGCGGGGTGTGCCGGAGAGCCGGCTGATTCCGCTGATGCGCCGGCTCGGCGAGCAGTACCCCGAGGCCAAGCTTTTCAGCCTGCCGCACATGGGCGACGACCCGCACATCCTGCTCGGCTTCCGCGGCCACTGCGACCTCACCGCGGCCATGGATGCCCTGTGCGCCGGCCTGGACCAGGCCGGCATGGCCTATGAAGACAGGTCCTTGTCGCGCTCGATGAGGGCGTAGGCGGAGTGGTTGTGGATGGACTCGAAGTTCTCCGCCTCCACCACATAGGCGCTGATCCGCGGATCGTCGTTCAGGCGGCGAGCGACGTCGCGCACGGTGTCCTCGACGAACTTGGGATTGTCGTAGGCGCGCTCGGTGACGTATTTCTCGTCCGGCCGCTTCAGCAGGCCGAACAGCTCGCAGGAGCCCTCGGCCTCGACCATCTCGATGAGTTCCTCGATCCACAGGAAGCCACGGGTGCGCGCCTGTACGGTGACATGGGAGCGCTGGTTGTGGGCGCCGTAGCTGGAGATCTCCTTTGAGCACGGGCAGAGGCTGGTGACCGGCACCACCACCTTCACCGACATCTGCGGCTGGCCGTCACGGATCTCGCCGATCAGGGTCACGTCGTAGTCCAGCAGACTGGCCACGCCGGTGACCGGCGCCTGCTTGCGCACGAAGAACGGAAACCGCATCTCGATGTGGCCCGCGTCGGACTCCAGCCGCTCGGCCATCTCGCTCAGCATCGCCTTGAAGGTGGCGACGCCGATCTCGTCCTCGTGGCCGTTGAGGATGGCGACGAAGCGCGACATGTGCGTGCCCTTGAAGTTGTGCGGCAGATACACGTACATGTTGAAGGTGGCCACGGTGTGCTGCTCATGCCCGCTGCGATCCTTGATGCGCACGGGGTGGCGGATGTCCTTGATGCCGACCTTGTCGATGGCGATGCGCCGGCTGTCGGCGCTGGACTGCACATCGGCGATGGCGTTGGGATCGGCAGCAGCGGCTGTGGAGGGCGCTTGCTCCATGATGGAAACCTCGGAAACTGGCGTCGGAAACAGGCGGCGGAAACTGGCGATTGCCCTTCAGCCTTGGTGTGTCAATTCGGGAATATAGGGGCCGGCCGGGCCAAACAAAGGCGCAAGGCCGGGACAACCGAGGGCGCCAACCGGGGACCGTTATCGGTCCCGGTCGACGATGTAGCGGGCGATCCAGCGCAGCGGATCGGCGCTGTCGCCGAACACTGACAGGCTGTGCAACGCGTCCTTCACCAGGTCATCGGCGGCCTCGTGGGCCGGGCCGATGCCCATCAGCGAGGGGTAGGTAGCCTTGTGGTGGGCGGCGTCGGCGCCGCTCTGTTTGCCGATCACGGCGGTCTCGCCCTCCACGTCCAGCAGGTCGTCCTGTATCTGGAACGCCAGCCCGATGCACTTGGCGTAATGGTCCAGCCCCTCTGCCTGCTCCGTCGGCAGCCCCGGCTGCGCCAGCGCGGCCATGTTGACGCTGGCGCGGATCAGCGCGCCGGTCTTGTGGATGTGGATATTCTCCAGCATCACCAGGTCCAGTTCGCGCCCTTCCGACTCCAGGTCCAGCGCCTGTCCGCCGGCCATGCCGATGGAGCCGGACGCGCGCGCCAGGTTCTCGATCATGGCCACGCGCACGGTGGCGTCGCCGGGGAATTCCGGATCCGAGGCCAGCGCATGGAACGCCAGTGTCTGCAGCGCATCTCCGACCAGGATGGCGGTGGCCTCGTCGAAGGCCTTGTGACAACTGGGCCGGCCGCGACGCAGGTCGTCGTCGTCCATGGCCGGCAGGTCATCATGGACCAGCGAATAGGCATGGATCATCTCCAGCGCCGCCGCGGCCGTGTCGACCCGCTGCGGCTCGATGCCCACCGCCTGCGCGGCGGCGTAGGCCAGCGTCGGCCGAATGCGCTTGCCGCCGCCGAGCACGGCGTAGCGCATGGCCTGGTGCAGCCGCAGCGGCGGGGTGTCGCCGGCGGGCAGCAACCGCTCCAGCGTGGTTTCGGTGCGGGCCTGGCAGTTGGCGAAGAAGGCCTTCAAGGTCGGTTCAAGCATCAGCGGAGCGGCCTCCGCCGCGGCGTTTGGGTTGGCTGGGGATGTCGGCGGCCGGTTTGGGGGCGCTGGGGTCGGCACCTGTGGGAGCGTCTGCCACCGGCTCGGGCACAGCGGACTCCGAGCGCTCGGTGAGGATGCGTACGCGCTGCTCTGCGGCGTCGAGGGCATGCTGGCAGCTGCGCGTGAGGCTGATGCCGCGCTCGAACGCGGTCAGTGATTCCTCCAGACTCAGGTCGCCCTGTTCCAGGCGGTCCACCAGCCGCTCCAGTTCCTTCATGGCCTGCTCGAACGCGTTCGGGTCGTCGATCTTGTTCTCTGTCATGCGGATTTGAACCCTTGTTTCCCGCTACGGTAACGTACGCGGTTTTTCCGGTCAATTTGCGCGGCCCTGCGGTCGCGCGCTGCCCATCATCTCTGTGCGAAGGAGCTTTCAGGCTGCCGATGAAAGGAAACTACAACGCCGATGCCATCGAGGTCCTCAGCGGTCTGGATCCGGTGCGCAAGCGCCCCGGGATGTACACCGATACCACGCGGCCCAACCACCTGGCGCAGGAGGTCATCGACAACAGCGTCGACGAGGCGCTGGCCGGGCATGCCAGCCGCATCGACGTGACCCTGTACCCGGACGGCTCGCTGGAGGTGGCCGACGACGGTCGCGGCATGCCGGTGGATATCCATCCGCAGCAGGGCGTGCCGGGGGTGGAGGTGATCCTTACCAAGCTGCATGCGGGCGGCAAGTTCTCCAGTGGCAGCTACCGGTTCTCCGGCGGCCTGCACGGGGTGGGCGTGTCGGTCGTCAACGCCCTGTCGAAGCGGCTGGAGGTCTGGGTCAGGCGCGACGGCAAGGAGTACCGCATGGCCTTCGCCGGCGGTGACAAGGAATCCGAGCTGGAGGTGGCGGGCACCGCGCCGCGCAACCAGTCGGGCACGCGGCTGCGCTTCTGGCCGGATGCCGGGTACTTCGACAGCCCGAAGTTCTCCATCCGGTCGCTGACCCACCTGTTGCGGGCCAAGGCGGTGCTCTGCCCCGGCCTGACCGTGCGCTTCACCGATCAGGCCGCCGGCGAGGAGCAGGTCTGGTGCTATCAGGACGGGCTCAAGGACTACCTGGCGCAGGCGCTCGATACCGTGGACACGGTTCCCGAGGAGCCCTTCGTCGGCGACCTGCAGGCCACCAACGAGGCGGCCAGCTGGGCCGTGGCCTGGCTGCCGGAGGGTGGCGAGCTGGTGACCGAGAGCTATGTGAACCTGATCCCGACAGTGCAGGGCGGCACCCATGTCAACGGCCTGCGCACGGGCCTGACCGAGGCGGTGCGCGAGTTCTGCGAGTTCCGCAACCTGCTGCCGCGCAGCGTCAAGCTGGCGCCTGAGGATGTCTGGGCGCGGGCCAGCTGGATCCTGTCGGTGAAGCTGATCGATCCGCAGTTCTCCGGCCAGACCAAGGAGCGGCTGTCCTCGCGCGAATGCGCCGCCTTCGTCGCCGGTGTGGTCAAGGATGCCTTCAGCCTGTGGCTTAACCAGCATGTGGCTGATGCCGAGCGCATTGCAGAACTGGCCATCGGCGCCGCCCAGGCACGGCTGCGCGCCGGGCGCAAGGTGACGCGCAAGAAGATCACCCAGGGGCCGGCGCTGCCGGGCAAGCTGGCCGACTGCAGCAACACCGACCCTGAGCGCAGCGAACTCTTCCTTGTTGAGGGCGACTCCGCTGGCGGTTCCGCCAAGCAGGCCCGCGACCGCGAATTCCAGGCCATCATGCCCCTGCGCGGCAAGATCCTGAACACCTGGGAGGTGGACCCGGCGGAGGTGCTGGGGTCGCAGGAGGTCCACGACATCGCCGTTGCCATCGGCGTCGACCCGGGCAGCGAGGACCTGTCGCGGCTGCGCTTCGGCAAGGTCTGCATCCTGGCCGATGCCGACTCCGACGGTGCCCATATCGCCACGCTGCTGTGCGCGCTGTTCCTGCGGCACTTTCCGCGGCTGGTGGCGGAGGGGCATGTGTATGTGGCCATGCCGCCGCTGTATCGCATCGATGTCGGCAAGCAGGTGTTCTACGCCCTGGACGATGCCGAGCGCCGGGGCGTGCTCGACCGCATTGCGGCAGAACGCCTGAAGGGCAAGGTCAGCGTGCAGCGCTTCAAGGGGCTCGGCGAGATGAACCCGCAACAACTGCGCGAGACCACCATCCATCCGGACACCCGGCGGCTGGTGCAGCTCACCGTGGAGCCCGACGACGACAGCAGCACGCTGATGGACATGCTGCTGGCAAAGAAGCGGGCCGCCGATCGCCGCGCCTGGTTGCAGGCCAAGGGCGATCTGGCGGAGGTCTAGCCTCCTGCACCCATTGGCCCTTAAGGAAACGCTGATTTATTCAGCTTTTCCCGTGCGGGGCAGGAGGCCCCGCCATTTTTAGCGGCGCAAGTCGCTGAAACTGAAGCGATTCGGAAACCGCGTTTACGAATCGCGTGCTGATTTTTGGCCAGAATGGCCAATATATCAGCGTCTCCTTAAAAGCGGCGACAGTTTATTCGACCCGGCCTGTTGCCGGCTGCATCGCAACGGGAGTGCCTACCCCCTGCCGCGATACAAAATTGGAGATACATAGACTGTCACCGTAATCGAGGCGCCATAATCAGGGTCCCTCCAGCCCGAGGATGAAATCCCACTGCGCCGGCTCCACCGGCATGATGGACAGCCGGTTGCCACGGCGCACGAGCGGAAAGTCCTGCAGGGCGCCGTCGGCGTGCGCCTTCAGCTCCGCCAGGGTGATCTGTCGACGCAGATGGCGCACATAGCGCACGTCCACCATGTACCACCGCGGGTTTGCCGGATCGCTCTTCGGATCATGGTACTTGGCATCCGGATCGAACGCCGTGTGGTCCGGGTAGGCCGCCCGGGCCACTTCGGCAATGCCGACGATGCCCGGCGGGTTGCAGTTGGAGTGATAGAACAGGATCTGGTCGCCGGGCTGCATGTCGTCGCGCATCATGTTGCGCGCCTGATAATTGCGCACCCCGTCCCAGGGCTCCGTCTGTCCCGGACGGGCCGCCAGATCATCGATGCCGAAGGCGTCGGGCTCGGACTTCATTAACCAATAGCGCATGGATTCTCTTCCATCGTCCTGTCATGGGTCGCGTGCAGAACGGTCGCAGTTTAAGGGAATCGGCAAGCGTTCGCCTGTTGCAACCTTTCCCTGGAACCCTTCACCCCCGGCCCTGGTTGCCCCGGTCATCCGGGTCTTATGCACCCTGTGTTGGCCGTAGCGTCATCAGACAGCGGTTTGGAACAGCGCCGGGGCTGCGCCCGGACGACCTCGTGCACCACCAGCGGAATCCGTATTACCCTACAGGAGACGCTGATTTGTTGGCCTGCCTGATCGGATCCCTGATCGGAGCCGGGCCAAGAATCAGCACGCAATTCGAACACGCGATTTGCGAATCGCTTTATTTGATGAACGGGAGCCCACATGGACAAGCAACCATCTGTATACGAAACCTTCTTCGATCTGGACAGGTACGGCGTTGTTGGTCACTCACAGGCCAAGCCATTTCCCCTGCTCAGCTATCGCGGACTCAAGGCCAGGGGCAAGCAAGTCCTTGCCATCGATCCGAGCTGCGACAGTATCGATGGCGACAAGGCCTATCCGAGCCTGGCCGCACTGCCGCACCCGGTCCAGGGGCTGATCATCGAGGTGCCGAAGGCGGAGACCAGGGACTGGGTGGCGGCCGCTGCTGAGGCCGGCATCAAGGATGTCTGGATCCACATGGCCCATGACACGCCGGAGGCCGTCGCGCTCGCCCGGGAGAAGGGCATCAATCTGCGCACCGGCACCTGTGCCGTGATGTATCTGGCGCCGACGCTGTCCTACCACGGCATCCACAAAATCGTCATGAAATTGCTCGGGAAGTATTGAGGCTGGACGCCGCCGCCGGACAGGCCAGCGTACCGTGAGAAAGGCCCGGCCAGGGCGTCGAGGATGCGTTGGCTGGGGTCCTGGGCCTACAGGGCTGCCGCTGCGCCATCCAGGGGCTTTACCACCAAGGAGACGCTGATTTGCTGGTGACCTGACGAAACAACCGGCGCCTTGGTTGATCTGGGTCTATGCCGCAGCACCACCAAGGTGTCGCGTCAGGGTATATTGCTCCCGACGGACAGGAAGAAGTCATTTTTATCAATTGCTTATAAACTGATAGACGGCGCCGGTCCAGCAGGAAGGCAGAGCGCCGACCCAACGCAGCGTGCCACCCCCGGGTGGAGGAGTTTCCGAATGACTGCCATGCAAATCGCCGGCCGGAACGTCCAGTTCAACAAGAAGGGTCACCTGGTCAGCTTTCAGGACTGGGACAATGACCTGGCCGCGGCGCTTGCAGCCGAGGACGGTCTGAAGCTGACCCCCTGTCATTGGTCCGTGATCAATTTTCTGCGTGATTACTACGCCTTTCACGAGATTCCGCCGTCACCGAAGGTCATCGTGCGGGAGATCGGCCACCAGCTATCCACGCACATGCCGTGCACGCGCAAGAGCCTGATGAGTCTGTTCCCCAACGGGGGCTGCAAGCAGGCCTGCCGCATCGCCGGACTGCCGGACTACTACTGCTACGCCTGCTGAGTCGCACTGACCAGGAAGACGCTGATTGATTGGCCTCCCTGATCCGAGCCAGGCCAACAATCAGCATTTGCCTCAATGGCCTTTCCGGCGCGCGGTCATGCAACCCAGGGCTGCGCGTCCGTTCTTGGCTGTTCAGGCCTGCTGTCTGGTCCGGCACCGTTGTCCGATCCTCCGCAGGACGCCCGATGGGTCTCGTCCAGAAATCGCACCAGCACCTCGGCGTGTGCCTCCACCAGGTGCACCGAGTCATGATCGGCATCCGGGACCTCGTAAAGGCGCACAGGTGCGCCGTTAGCGGCGGCGGCAATGCGGCGGGCGTCGGTGATCGGCACGGTGCGGTCGTGGCTGCCGTGGACCAGCAGCACGGGGCAGGCGACCCGGCAGATGGTGTTGATGGGTGCGATGTCCGCAAAGCGATGCCCGATGATCCACTGCACGTAGCGCTTGGTCAGGTTGACGACCAGCCGCGGCAGGTGCAGCCGCGCCAGGGAGCGCTCGGTGAGTTCATCCGGGTCGGCGAAGGTGCCGATGGCGATCACCGCCCGGACCTGCGGGTTGCGCGTCGCCTCCAGCAATGCTGCACCGGCGCCGACGGAATGGCCGAGCACGCTGATGTGTGCCGCCGCTTCGGGGTGTTGCGCTCGCAGCCAGGTGATGGCCTGACCCAGATCTTCGGCGAAGCGGGGCAGCGAGGAGAAGGTGTCGCCGTCACTTGAGCCGTGATTGCGGGCATTGAACAGCAGCAGATTGCAGCCGGCGCGGTGCAGGGGCAGGGCCAGCGGCAGCATCAACTCGGCATTGCTGCCCCAGCCGTGCAGCAGGATCACGCTCCGGCGCGCGCCGGGTGCCGGCAGCAGCCAGCCTGATAGCGTCCGGCCGCGCACCGTCGGGATGCGCACGGCAGCATAGTCCAGGCCCAGGGCCGCCGGCGAGCCATTGATGCCCAGGCGCGGCGCGCGAAAGCCCAGGTGCACGCCCAGGGGGATGGCGCCAACGGTGACCAGGCCGGCGAGCAGGAGCACCCAGGGCAGGGAAGGCGTTGCGGCGTCGGCGAACATCGATCGACTATTGGGCGTTGAGTTCGACGAATTCCAGCGCGTTAGCGTCCGGATCGCGGCAGAACAGCGCCCGCCGGCCGGAACGGCTGAGGCTGAAGGGGATGCCGGCGGCCTCCAGGCGCTGGCGCAGCCGGTCGAGGTCGTGTACCGACAGGGCCAGGTGCCGATCGCGCCCCCCGTGGGCGGGGCGCCCGTCGGTCGGATCGGGGTTGGGCAGTTCCAGCAGGTGGATCTGCTGCGGGCCGATCTGCAGCCAGGCCCCGGGATAGCCCAGATCCGGGCGCGCCGGGTCCGGGGACAGGCCCAACAGGTCGCGGTAGAAGGCCAGGGAGCGCTCGGTGTCGGCCACGATCAGGCTGACGTGGTGAAGTGCCGTGATCTCAATCAATTGACTTGCCTCTGTTTTGTGCGTCTGCGCGGGTCTGCACTCAACCGGCGGCCTCGATCTGCAACACCTTGCCGCCCAGGTTGCGAAACGCCCGCTGCCGGCAGCTGAGCACGATGATCTGCAGGTCGTTGGCATGGCGATGCAGGGCATCGAACATGCGCTCGATGCGGTCGTCGTCGGTGAACACCAGGGCATCGTCAAGGATCACCGGGGCGTGGCGGCCGCCGTTGGCCGACAGCCGTGCGAAGGCCAGGCGCACCAGCAGCGCGATCTGCTCCTGAGTGCCGCCGGACAGGATGTCAAAAGACTCTTCCTGCCGGTTTCGCTCCAGCGAGCGGGGCAGCAGGCTGGCGTCCGTCCAGTTGAGCACGGCGTCGGGCCAGAGCAGGTGCATCAGCGGCCGAAGTTCCCGCGCCACCGGCTCGAAATACTGCTCCCGGGCGTTGCGGCGAGCCTGCTCCAGCGCCGTCTCCAGGCGTTGCAGCACCGCCACTTCGCGTTCGATGCCGTGCAGCCGCCGGCGCGCAAGCTGCAGCTGTTCCTGGGTCTCCTGGAGCCTTTCTTCGACGGATTCGCCGGCGTTGGCTGCGATCCGTTCATCCAGCGTGGCCAGCGCCTGCGCGATCTCCGAGGCCCGGTTGCGGGCGCTGTCCTGGATGGATTGCGCGCGGGTCAGCGCCGCCTGCGCCATATCGAGGTCGGGCGCCTGTGCCTTGCAATGTGCGCAGTGCGCTTCGGCCGTCTGGCGTCGGCAATCGGCCTCTGCCGCGCCCCTGACCAGAGCGGCCTCGTCGGTGTCGGTGAACGGCTGCAGCGCGACGGCGGCGTTGGCCACGCGCTCCTCCGCACCTTCCAGACGCACCTGGGCCTGGGTCTGCGCGGTGCGCGCCTGGTCGCGCCGCTCCCGGGCGGCCTCGCGCCTGGCGGTTGCGGCATCGGCAGCGGTCTGGGCGGTGCGAAAGGCCGCCTCGGCCTCATCCATTGACATGAACGGGCGCTCGGCCGCATCGTCGTTGCTTCCCGCCGGCATCGCCGCCAGGCTCTGCTCCCGTTCCTGTTCCAGGGCCGCAATGCCCCCGGGGGCCAGGGCGTCCAGCCTGGCCGAGGCCTCGCGGCGCCTGTGTTCTGCCAGTTGGGCGGCTTGATGCGCTCGCTTTGCCGCATCCAGGCTGTCCAGCCCCAGGGCGTCCAGGGCCTGGGACAGCCGTGTGCGGGCCTGTTCGACATCGGCCAGTTCGCCGGCGCCGGCGCCGGGATGGACCCACAGTTCGCCCAGGTCGCCGAGCCGCAGCCGGGTGGATGCGTGGATCAGGTGCGCCGAGTCCTGCTCCAGCGCGACACCATCCTGCATGACGCGGCCTTGCTGGCCCGCTGCGTAGTGCAGCTCGATGCGGGTGGCAGTGCTGTCACGCAGGGCGCGTGCGGTGCGCAGGGCCGTGGCCAGGGTCTGCAGACGCTCCATGTCCCTGTCGGTCGGGCCGAGGGATGCCGCTGCGCTGGCCTCCTCCACGGCCTGCCGTGCGGCCCGGGCCTGGTCGAGCCGCTCGCCGAGTTCCTTGCACCGCGCCGCGCCGGCCAGGGCGGCCTGTTGGGCCTGGATGCGCCGACGCTGCTCCTCTGCGGTCTGGCGGGCGGCGTCTGCCTGCTGATAGGCCTCGACCGCCACGGCAAAGTGGTGTTCGCTGTCGCGCAGGCCGGTTTGTGCGGCGTCCAGCGCCTGTCGCGCCGCATCGGCCCTGGCCTTGGCCGTGCGCTGCTCGGCGAGGGCGCGTCTCAGGGCGGCCAGGGTCTCGTGGGCGCTTGCGGCCGCCAGGGTCTCGGTCTGCAGGCGCTGCTCGGCGGCACGCACCTCGGCGGCGTGCTTCTGTGCCGCCTCCAGCTGCGTCCTGGCCTGTTTGAGTCGGGACGCGCGTTCCGCCTCCGCCTCGGGCGCTTGCAGTTCATCGCGTTCCTGTCTGAGCCGGCGACGCTCCGAGAGCGCCTGCTGCAGCGCCGCGACGCTGTCGGCCAGGCGTTGCTGTTCCTGGTCCAGGTGCGCGACCACCGCCTGGGCGTCGGCCCAGGGCCCGCCGCTCCGGGGTCGGCGGGTCGGGGTTACGTAAGCGGCCAGCTCTTCGCGGCACCGGGCCAGCAGCTGGTCCATGCGCTGTCCGCCGGTCATGGCCTGCACCTCGCCGGCCACCAGCGCCAGCAGGTCGCGTCGCGCCTCCAGCGCGGCCTGCTGCTCCGAGGTGGTGCCGCCGTCGAGACGGGCGCTGCCCTGGCGCACCCAGAGCAGGCCGGCGGGGCCGGCGCCGTTATCCCCTAGCAGGCGGGCGATCCAGGCCTCGGCCTCGTCCGCCTGGGCGATCAGGGTGCCGGCGCGGGCCACGCGGGCCTCGCGTCGGGCCAGCCAGCGCTTGGATACCACGAAGCGCCCGTCCGGCGTGTCCAGCTCAACGGTGACCTCCGGGGCGCCGCCGGCGTGGGGCTTGAGCTGCTTCACGGCATTGGCAGTGGAGCGATGAGGGATGAGGAAGAGCGCGTTCAGGGCGTCGAAGACGGTGGATTTGCCGGACTCGTTGGGCGCGCCCAGCAGGTTGACGCCGTCTTCGATGCCGTTGATCCGTACCGGCTCGACAAAGCGCCGGACGTTCTTCAGTTCGATGGCCCGCAGTTTCATTCCGCGGCCTCTCTGGCGTAGGCGTAGAGCCGGTTCAGGGCGGCGCTGGCGATGTCGCGGGTGTCCTCGGGCTGCTGGTCGTCATCGGCCTCGTGCATCAGGGCCTCGGCGGCGAGGCGGATGGCGCCACTGCGGGCGATCTGGTCCAGGTCAGAGACGCTGTGCAGCGTGCCGAGCCGTTCGCTCTGCAGGTCGAAGTAGGCAAACTCCGGCCTGTGGCGGTCGCAGGTCGCACCCAGGGCCGCATGCGCCGCCGGCGACGCCCAGCCGGTGGCGATGATGCGTAACAGGGTGTTGCGCCGATCCGCCGTCGGCAGCAGGGCCTCCAGGGCGTCGGCGGCGGATTCGCCTTGGTGCAGGGGCAGTTCCTGCCGGATCCAGGCAAAGGTGGCGGTCTCGATCTCGCGCACGTCGGGTTCCGCACCGGGGCCGTCGATGCTGACAGCGAGACAGCGGCCCCGCCCGGGGTGCTTGAACCGGTCCGGCTCCGGCGTGCCGGGGTAGTGGGTGCGCGGCGTCACTGCCAGCCGCCCGTGCCAGTCGCCGAGGGCGAGGTAGTCGAGGCCGGCGCTGCGGTCGCGATCCGGCGGAATATGCTCGCCGCTGTCGGTAAAGTCCAGCACGCCGCCGTGGGCCAGGCCGATGCGCAGCGCGCCCGCCGGCGTGGCGGTGGCGGGCATCGACGCCGTGAGATCGCGTCCGGCGGCCCGGACGGGCACCGGGCAGGGCAGCACATGCACGCCGGGGGCTGGCTGCAGCACACTGGTGTCCAGGATCGGCCGCACATTGGACGGGGCATCGCGGCGGATCGCCTCCCAGACCGGTTCGGCGCTGCGCAGGTTGTCATGGTTGCCCGGCAGCAGCCACCAGTGGACGTCGGCCTGCTCGCGCATCTCGGCCAGCATCTGCCGGAGCACCTGGGGGGAGGGCGTGGCGGAGTCGAAGGTGTCGCCGGCGAGCAGCACATGCCGGGCGCCGTGGGTCCGGGCCGCCTGCGCCAGGCGCCGGATGACGGTGTGGCGCGCGTCCATCAGGCGCCCGCGGACGCCGTTGTCGGCCGGTTCGGGGATATTGGCGAAGCGGCGGCCCAGATGCAGGTCGCTGGTATGGATGAATCGGAACGGCATCGCTGGGTGTTTCGGTCACATGGCGCGCATGGGCGCGGTGTCGGCGGGATCGACGCCGGTCGCGTCAGTGGCGTCACTGGCCAGCTGCTCCAGGCCCTGGCGCCAGTCCTCGACGAACAGCTCGATGGACTCGATGAAGTCCGGCGCGTGGCTCGCGCGATTGATGGTGCAGTGGATCAGCACCCCGTCGGGCTCGGCGGTCAGGGTCCAGGCCAGGGCGTTGGGGCAGTGCGGCAGGGTAAAGCGCAGCCCGCCGCTGAGCAGCTCGCGGCGCACCTGGAACTGGCCCCAGAGGCAATAGATGGCGCCGGCGTCGCAGCTGGTGTCCCAGTCCAGCACCCGATCGATGGAGGCGCAGGCCTCGGCCAGGCGGGGACCGCGTATGCCCGCGTGCAAGCCTTCAGCAGACAGGCGGCAACGGGCGGTGGCAAAAAATTCCATGGCAGTGGTTTGCTTCGGGTTGGCGCTCAGCCGGCCGCCAGGCCGGCCAGATGGTGGAAACTCTCCATGCGCTGGGGCGCGATAATGCCTTGTTCGCAGGCGGCACGGAGGGCGCAGCCGGGCTCGTGCCGGTGACTGCAGTCGGCGAAGCGGCAATGGCCCAGAAAGGGCGCGAACTCGCGAAAGCCCTGCTCGAGCTGGCTGCGGCTGATGGCGCCCAGGCGGAAGCTGCGCACCCCGGGCGAGTCGATCAGATGCCCGCCGTTGGCGAGCCGGTAGCAGGTGCTGGCGGAGGTGGTGTGGCGACCCAGCCCGGTGGCCTTGGACAGGCGTCCGATCTGGATGTCACGGTCGGGCATCAGGGCCTGGACGATGGACGACTTGCCGACGCCGGACTGCCCCAGCAGGATGCTGGTGCGTTCCGCCAGATGCGGGCGCAGGGCCTCCAGCTGCGGATCCTGCTTGACGCTGACCGGCAGCAGCGGATAGCCGATGGCGGGATAGTGGGCGAACGCCTGCAGGAACGCCCCGCGCTCCGGAGGGTCGATGAGGTCCATCTTGTTCGCCAGGATCAGCGCCTGCACGCCGATGAGCTCGGCGGCCACCAGATACTGATCCACCAGGTAGCCGCTGGGCGCCGGGCGCGGCGCGACGACAACGATGATGAGCGAGATGTTTGCTGCCAGCGGCTTGTCGCGCCCGCCGTAGTCGGGGCGGCTGAGCACGGTGTCGCGGGGCTGCAGGGCGGTGACCACGCCGGCGGCGGTGCCGGTGGGTTGCCAGACCACCCGGTCGCCGCAGACCGGCTGACCGATGTTGCGGCGCAGCAGGCAGTGGTGCACCTGGCCCTGGTCGTCTTCCACGGCCAGATTGGACCCATGGCGCACCACCACGCGACCGGCCCGGGGCTCGGCGTCGTCGAGCTGCTCCATGACATCGGTGGTGCGCTCCTCCAGGCGCCGACGACGGCGATCCTGAATGGCGCGAATGCGCTCGATCTGGCGTTGGGACAGGCGCCGTCGTGGCATGCTGACACTCTACCTGCTCAATTGGCAGCCGAAACCCTATGGCTACGGACAATGACTGCATTCGACACGGATCTCTCACATCTCCGTAGATTCTTGGGCGACCAGTGTAGCCGATCAGGCCGCGGCGTATCGGAGTTCGCATCGCTCGACACGGCGGTTGTACAGATGCTGGTGTGCGTTGGATATACTCGCCTTTACAGCCGCGAAAACCGAAATCGCCGAGACGGGAGCGACACATGGCAAGAGAGGACAACCTGATCTGGATGGATCTGGAAATGACCGGGCTGGATCCGTTTCGGGACTACATCCTGGAGATCGCCACCATCGTCACCAGTCCCGATCTGGAGGTGCTGGCGGAGGGGCCGGTGATCGCCGTGCATCAGCAAGAGCACGTACTGGCGGGGATGGATGACTGGAACAAGACGCATCATGGCCAGTCCGGCCTGATCGATCGGGTGCGCAACAGCGACAAGGATGAACGGCAGGCGGAGGCGGAGACACTGGCGTTTCTGGAGAAGTGGTGCGTGGCGCGCAAGTCGCCGCTGTGCGGCAACAGCATTTGCCAGGACCGCCGTTTCCTGGCGCGCTGGATGCCGCGACTGGAGGCCTATGTGCACTATCGCAACCTGGATGTCAGCAGCCTGAAGATCCTGGGCCTGTTGTGGGCGCCGGACGTGGTGGATGCGTTCAAGAAGGAGGGCCGTCACGAGGCGCTGAACGACATCCGCGAGTCCATCGCCGAGCTGCGGCACTATCGCGCAGAACTGCTGCAGGTGTAGGTGGCTGACGGGCCCATGAACATGCCTACCACAGAGCGCCCCTTGCCCTATGCGCTCTATCGCGCCGAACAGGTGCGGGCGCTGGATCGCTGCGCCATCGAGCGGCACCACATCCCCGGCGAGGTGCTGATGGAGCGCGCCGGCGCGGCGGCCTTCGGGCTGCTGCGGGCGCGCTGGCCGCAGGCGCGGCGGATCGCGGTGCTGGTGGGTCCCGGCAACAACGGCGGCGACGGCTACGTGGTGGCGCGTCTCTGCCTTGGTGCCGGGCTGCGGGTGGACCTGCTGCAACTGGGGGAGCATCGGCACCTGGAGGGCGAGGCCGCGCTGGCGGCGCGGGCCTTTGCCCAGGCCGGCGGCGCCGGCAGGGCCTGGCGTGCCCTGCCGGCGGATGCGGACCTGATCGTCGACGGCCTGCTCGGCACCGGCCTGCAGCGCCCGGTGGCCGGGGTCTGGGCGCAGGCCATCGGCGCCGTCAATGGGGCGCGGGCGCCGGTGCTGGCGCTGGACATCCCGTCCGGGCTGAGCGCGGACACCGGCGCCGTGCTCGGCGCGGCGGTGGAGGCGGACACCACCCTGAGCTTCATCGGCCTGAAGCAGGGCATGTTCACCGGCCGCGGTCCGGACTGCTGCGGCGAGATCCGCTTCGACGGGCTGCAGGTACCGCCCGGCATCTACGCCGGCGAGATCCTGTCCGCGCGGCGACTGGACTGGCGCAAGGAGGCGGCACTGCTGCCGCGGCGGCGGCGCAGTGCGCACAAGGGCGACTGTGGTCATGTGCTCGTCGTCGGCGGCGCCCCCGGCATGTCCGGGGCGGCGCGGCTGGCGGCTGAGGCGGCCCTGCGCGGCGGCGCCGGCCTGGTGACCCTGGCGACGCATCCGCAGCATGCCCCCTGGCTCAACTTGACCCGGCCTGAACTCATGGTGCAGGGCGTGGATGATCCGGCGGCGCTTGTGCCGCTGGCACAGCGGGCCACGGTCATCGCCGTCGGTCCGGGGCTGGGGCAGGGGCCTTGGGGCCGGGCGTTCCTGCAGCAGGTGCTGCGCCTGGAGCGGCCGATGGTGCTGGATGCGGATGCGCTGAACCTGATCGCAGCCGATGGCGTCGGCGACGGCTCGATGGCGGCTGCAGCGGCAGACTCGCCACCCTGGCCGTCGCAATGGGTGCTGACGCCGCACCCCGGCGAGGCGGCGCGTCTGCTGGGCTGCAGCGTGGCCGATGTGGAAGCGAACCGATTCGTCGCGGCGCGCCGGTTGCAGGAGCGCTATGGCGGAACGGTGGTGCTGAAGGGCGCCGGCAGCCTGATCCTGGGGCCGGGGCACCGGCCGGTGGGGGTCTGCAGCCAGGGCAACCCCGGCATGGCAAGCGCCGGTATGGGTGATGTGCTGACCGGCATCATCGCAGCATTGCTGGGGCAGGGGCTGTCACCGGAACAGGCCGCCGGCGCCGGTGTCTGCCTGCATGCAGCGGCCGGTGACCGCGCCGCGCGACAGGGGCAGCGCGGGCTGATCGCCGGCGATCTGATCGACGCCCTGCGTTCAACCCTGGCCCTGGCGGAGGAATGACCCGATGGAAACGGAATGGTATCTGGCGTCCGAGGCGGCGCAACTGGCATTCGGCGCCGCCCTCGGCGAGCGCCTGCGCGGCCGTGCTGGTGTCGTCTTTCTGCGTGGCGATCTGGGGGCCGGCAAGACGACCTTGGTGCGCGGGCTGTTGCGCGCGCTGGGGCACAGGGGTGCTGTGCGCAGTCCCACTTACACGTTGATGGAGCCCTACGCGCCGGGCGAGAGCCGGGTGTTCCACCTGGACCTGTACCGGCTGGGCGATCCGGAAGAACTGGAGTACCTCGGGTTGCGCGATCTTCTGGACGGCGAGGCCCTGCTGCTGGTGGAGTGGCCGGAGCGGGGTGCCGGGGTGCTGCCCGCGCCGGATCTGGAGATCCTGATCACCCATGCGCCGCCGGGACGCCAGGTGCTGCTGCGTGCCTGCCCCGCCTGGACCTGGCTGCCGGCATCCCTGGCGCTGCCGAAGAAGACCGGCTGATCACCCCTTTTGGCGACGCTGTCTGATTGGCCTCCCTGATCGGATCCTGGCCAAAATGGCGGGGCTTCCTGTCCCGCGCGGGGAATGCTGACTGAAGCAGCAATTCCCCTGGCAAAGGCGAGTTCGGTTTTCGCGCCTTGTCTCTCGTGGGTTGTCTCCAATGGGCCACAATGCCTTGTGGTTGCGGTGAAAATGCAACCGATTTCTCAGCCGGCATGAAGTTGCCGTCACAACAAGCAGTTCTATTTCTGGAACTTTTTGCCGCCTGATGCTACGCTTTAGATGCCTTTCGATGCCGTCTGGGGGGACGATCCGGGGGAAGCTGCGTCATGAAGAACGCATTTGCAACAATTCTGGCGCTGTTCACGGCGCTTTGCGCGTTGCCGACGACAGCGGACCTGACGAGCATCCACGGCGCAAGGATCTGGAACGGTCCGGATCACACACGGGTGGTCATCGACACCGCGGAACCGGTGGAGCACAAGATCTTCGCCCTTGACGGGCCGGACCGCCTGGTGGTGGACATCGTCGACGCGCGGCTTGAAGGCGGACTGCCCACGGCCCATGTCAAGGACTTGCTGGTGGCGGGGCTGCGCAGCGGCGTGCGCGATGGCGACGATCTGCGCATCGTGCTGGACCTGAAGCAGCCGGTGAAGGTCAAGAGTTTCTCCCTGACGCCCAACGAGACCTACGGTCACCGCGTGGTCATCGACGTCGAGGCAAAGGACGGCGGTCCGGCCCGTGACGGCGTGCCGACCTCAGCCACGCGCATGGCAAGCGTGCGACAGACGCAGCAGCCGACCTACCGACAGCACCGGGACGTGGTGGTGGCAGTGGATGCGGGGCATGGCGGCGAAGACCCCGGCGCCATCGGTGCCGCCGGCACCTACGAGAAGGACATCACCCTGTCCGTGGCGCGAAAGCTCGCGGCCCGCATCAACAAGCAGCGGGGCATGCGGGCGGTGCTGATCCGCGACGGCGACTACTTCGTGCCCCTGCGCAAGCGCATCGACAAGGCCCGCCAGGCGCATGCGGACCTGTTCGTCTCCATCCATGCCGACGCCTTCAATGACCGCCGGGTGCGTGGCTCGTCGGTGTTCACGCTGTCCAACGGCGCCGCCTCCAGCGAGGCGGCGAAATGGTTGGCGGACCGCGAGAACCGCGCCGACCTGATCGGCGGCGTCAGCCTCGCCGAGCGCAACGAGGTACTGGCGGGGGTGTTGCTGGACATGACCCAGAACGCCACCATCGAGCACAGCGGCGTGGCCGCATCGCGAGTGCTGAAGCGACTGGGCGCGGTGGGCGAGGTGCACCAGAGTCGGGTGCAGCAGGCGGGGTTCGTGGTGCTGAAGTCACCGGACATCCCGTCCATGCTGGTGGAGACCGCGTTCATCTCCAACCCGGACGAGGAAAAGCGGTTGCGCAGCGCGGCGTACCAGAACAGGATCGCGGACTCGCTGCTGGCGGGCATCGTTGACTATTTCAATGAGTATCCGCCGCCGGGAACGCAGTTCGCCCGCGAGCCGGGGCCGCCGCCGGGGGGCGACAAGACCTCGGACGCCGGCCTGCTGCCGGGTCGGGTGACCACCCTGGCCGGAGTGGGTCCTCAGGCGCCCCGTTGAGTCGACGCGGGCCGATCTGCTTCGGGCAGCCCGTCGAAGAAGTCCACCACCCCGGTCGCCAGACAGTACTCGGCGCCCACCACCAGCAGTTCATCGTGCAGGATCAGGTCTTCCAGGATCTGCGAGCCGTGTCTCAGCTGACTGGCGGCGGCCCGGATATTGGCGCGCACCGCCTGCTCCATCAGCGCCGTCGGCTGCGTTGCGAGGTCTGTCTCCAGCAGCCCCTCAACCGACGGGCGAATACGGTCGACGATGGGTCGAAGGTGGCTGGAACGCTGTTCCGGCGGTCGTCGCAGTTCCTCCAGCGTGGCGGTGACGGCGCCGCAGTGAGAGTGGCCGAGCACCACCACCAGGCGGGTGGCAAAGCGGTCGGCGGCAAATTCCACGCTGCCGACCTGGGACGGGGCGACGATATTGCCCGCCACCCGGATGACGAACAGGTCGCCCAGGCCCTGGTCGAAGATGATCTCCGCAGGAACGCGGGAATCGGAGCAGCCCAGCACGATGGCGAAGGGGGCCTGTCCGGACAGCAGTGCGCTGCGTCGCGCCTGGTCCGCCAGATTGCTGCTGCTGGTGGCCTCGCTCAGGTAGCGCCGGTTGCCTTCGCGCAGCCGCTCGAGCGCGTCGAGGGCGGATACCTGATTCCTTGTCATGCTCTTCTCCCTGCGGGTCAGGCGCCGCATGGCACGGTCGCGAAAAAACGGGCATTATCCGGGATCGGGCGGCCAGCCGCCAGCTGCCAGCCGCAAGTTGCAGCAATGACAGGTACGCGCCCATACGGTTTGGATTTCAACGTGCTGCCGCACCTGCCGATTCAACGAGATCATCCGCCATGAACCCGACGTCCCGTTCGCATCCAGACAGCCTGCGCCAGTCCGGGATCCCCCGGGTTGGGTTCGTCAGCCTTGGCTGTCCCAAGGCCACCGTGGACTCCGAGCGCATCCTGACCCAGCTGCGCGCCGAGGGGTATGCGCTGTCGCCGGACTACCAGGGGGCAGATCTGGTTGTGGTAAACACCTGTGGATTCATCGATGCCGCGGTGGACGAATCCCTGGAGGCCATCGGCGAGGCCCTGGACGAGAATGGCCGTGTCATCGTCACCGGCTGTCTCGGCGCCCGTGCCGAGCTGATCCGTGCCACCCATCCACAGGTGCTGGCGGTGACCGGCGCCCATGCCTTTGCCGACGTGATGCAGGCGGTGCATCGGTATCTGCCGCCGCCAGATCAGCCGTTCGCCAATCTGGTACCGCCCCAGGGGGTGAAACTGACGCCGAGTCACTATGCCTATCTGAAGATCTCCGAGGGCTGCAACCATCGCTGCAGCTTCTGCATCATCCCCAGCCTGCGGGGGGACTTGGTCAGTCGTCCCATCGGCGAGGTCATGGCCGAGGCCGGGCGCCTGGTGGACAGCGGCGTGCGGGAGCTGCTGATCGTTGCCCAGGACACCAGCGCCTACGGCCTGGATCTGCGCTACCGGCCGGATTTCTGGGAGGGCAGGCCGCTACGCACCGACATCGAGACCCTGGCGCGCTCCCTCGGCGAATTGATGGCCTGGGTGAGGCTGCATTACATCTATCCCTATCCGCAGGTTGACCAGCTGATCCCGCTGATGGCCGATGGCCTGATCCTGCCCTACCTGGACATGCCGCTGCAGCATGCCAGCCCCAGCATACTCAAGGCCATGCGCCGCCCCGCGGCCACAGAGAAGGTGTTGCAGCGAATCGAGGGCTGGCGGCGGTTGTGTCCTGAGCTTGCCCTGCGCAGCACCTTCATTGTCGGCTTTCCCGGCGAGACGGACGCGGATTTTCAGCAACTGCTGGCCTTTCTGCAAGAGGCCCGACTGGACCGCGTCGGCTGCTTCCCGTATTCCGCGGTGGAGGGCGCGGCGGCCAATGCCCTGCCGGACCCGGTGCCGGAGAGGCTGAAACAGGAGCGTCTGCAACGCTTCATGGAGGTGCAGGCGCAGATCAGCCGCGCCCGGCTGGCCGAGCGGGTCGGCCGGCGTGAGGTGGTGCTGGTGGACCAGGTGCAGGACGACTGCGTCATCGCCCGCAGCCAGGCCGATGCGCCGGAGATCGACGGTAACGTACTGATCGACGGCGCCTGGGAACTGTCGCCAGGCGATTTCATCGAGGTGGACATCACGGGGAGCAGCGACCATGACCTGACGGCAGAGCCCGTCACCGGCTGAGAGCCGGTCGGCATGGGCAGCAGCATCGGCAGTCAAGGGGCAGCCGCCGCACGGCCCGTTCGCTGGCCCTGGTTCCTGGGGGGGCTTGTGCTGCTGGTGGCGGGCCTCGGCCTGCTCATGGCGCAGGTGGCGGCCACCCCGACCCCGGACCTGCGCATCGAGACCTCCGCCGAGGTGGTGGACCGCAACGGCACCTTGTTGCGTGCCTTCACCGTCGCCGATGGCCGCTGGCGCTTGCGGGTTGAACCCGAGGCAGTGGACCCGCTGCTGCTCGAGATGTTGCTGGCGTTCGAGGACCAGCGTTTCTTCAGTCACGGCGGGGTTGATCCCAGGGCCATCGCGCGGGCGGCGTGGCAGGCGCTGCGGCATGGCCGCGTGGTCTCCGGCGCCTCCACCCTGAGCATGCAGGTGGCCCGCCTGCGCCTGGGGCTGTCCACCCGCAGCCTGGCGGGAAAATGGCAGCAGATCCGCGGGGCGCTGGCCCTGGAGCGGGCGGCGGATAAGGATGCCATCCTCGCCGCCTATCTGCATCTGGCGCCCTATGGCGGCAATCTGGAGGGGGTGCGGGCGGCCTCCCTGGCCTGGTTCGGCAAGGAGCCGGTGCGCCTGACGCCGGCGCAGGCGGCGCTGCTGGTAGCGTTGCCGCAATCGCCCCGGGCCCGACGGCCGGATCTGTCGCCGGACGGCGCGCGCGCCGGCCGTGCGCGGGTGCTTGCCCGGGCCGAGGCGGCGGGGATCATCGATGCGGACACCGCGGCGGCGGCCCGCCGCGAGCCATTGCCGACACGCCGGCTGGCGTTTCCGCTGCACGCCGCCCATGCGGCGCGCCGTGCGCTGGAGCATGCGCCGAGTCGTGGCCGACATCGGCTGACCATCGATGCCGGCCTGCAGGCCCGGCTGGAACGCCTTGCGGCGGAGCATGCGGCGGCGCTGCCGGACGGTACCTCGGTGGCCCTGATGGTGGCGGATCACGGGTCCGGCGAGGTGCTGGCCTCAGTGGGCTCTGCCGGCCTGCTGGACAGCGGGCGCGATGGGTTCGTCGACATGACGCGCGCCTTGCGCTCGCCGGGCTCGACGCTGAAACCGCTGATCTACGGCCTGGCCTTCGACCAGGGGCTGGCGCATCCCCAGAGCCTGATCGAGGACCGGCCGGACAGCTTCGGCGACTATGCGCCGACCAATTTCGATCGCGACTTCCAGGGCACGGTGACCGTGCGCGAGGCCTTGCAGGCGTCGCTCAATGTGCCGGCGATCACGCTGCTGCAGGCCGTCGGTCCGGCGCGGCTGCTGGCCCGCTTGCGGCGGGCAGGTGCCGAGCCGCAACTGGCGGGCCACGCCAGCCCGGGGCTGGCCATCGGTCTTGGGGGCGTTGGCCTGACGCTGCATGATCTGGTGGCGCTGTATGCCGCCATTGGTCGCGGCGGCCGCGCCCTGGACCTGCGGGAGCGGCTCGATGCCCCGCTGGCGGCTCCGCTGGCGTCTGGGAATCGTCCGCCGGTGCTGTCATCGCGCGCCACCTGGTATCTGGGATCCATTCTGTCCGGCAGCGGCGACATGCGGCAGGTCAGCGACGCTCTGGCGATGAAGACGGGGACCTCCTACGGCTACCGTGATGCCTGGGCGCTGGGGTACGACGGTCGTCATGTCATCGGCGTCTGGGCCGGTCGACCGGACGGGGCACCGGTGTTCGGGCTGACCGGGCGGACGGCGGCGGTACCGCTGCTGCGCGATGCCTATGCGCGGCTCGGCCGCCGCGTGCCGCTGCCGCCCCCAGGGCGCGATGTGTGGCTGGCGCGCACGACCGATCTGCCGCCGACCCTGCGGGCGGTGCGTCCGGCAGCGGCTGCGGACCCGGCGTCCCGGCTGGACGGGGTGGAGATTGCCTTTCCGCCGGATGGCGCCCGTGTGGACCTGGGGCTGCGGCAGGGGGCCGGTGGCGAGCTGGTGCTGCAGGCGCGCGATGGCCGCCCGCCGCTGGTGTGGCTGGCCAATGGTCGGCCGATTGCCCAGGAGCGGTTTGTTCGCACCGCTCGCTGGCGACCGGACGGGCCGGGCTATGCCACCATCTCGGTGATCGATGCGGATGGCCGCGCCAGTCGCGTGCGCGTCCATCTGGAGTGAAAGCAGCGGGGCAACGTGCGAGACTATGACAAGTCCAAACCAACCCGAACCAAACAAGCCATCGGCCTGAGCTGTGCCCGAACACTCATGGTCGTCGACTCTGACTGATGCCCAGCAAACACCTGCTCGTCGATATCGGCAACACCTCCGTCAAGTGGGCCCTGTGGGATGGTCGCCAGTTGTGTCGGCCGGGGGCCGCGAAGCATCATGGCGCATTGCCCATCGACCTGCTTGCGGCCTGGGAGTCCCTGACGGGGATCGCACAACTGGTGGTCGCCTGTGTCGGCCCTCGGTCCGTGCTGGATGCCGTGGCTGCGGTGGCCCGGGCGAGCTGGCAGTGCGGGGTGCGGGTGGTGGAGACCCGGGCGAGCGCCCATGGCGTGCGGATTGCGTATGCGCAGCCCGCGCGGCTGGGGGTGGATCGGTTCCTGGCCCTGGTAGGGGCACAGCATGCTGGGCCGCCGGGCGACAAGGTGATCGTCGACGCCGGTACCGCGGTGACCTATGACCTGCTGGATGCCGCAGGTCGGCACCTCGGCGGCCTGATCCTGCCCGGTGTGCAGATGATGCGCGACAGTCTGCTGACCGGGACCCTGATCCCGCGGCACGAGTCCGCCGATGGCAATCAGTCCTGGGCGGCGGATACCGGCGAGGCCATTGCCGCCGCCAGCATCCAGGCCCCGGCGGCGCTGGCCGAGCGGCTGCTGGACCGGCTGGCGCAGGAGACCGGCAACAGCCCGTGCCTGATCATCACCGGCGGCGACGCCGAGCGGTTGCTGCCGGCCATCGACCGTCCGGCGGTGCATCAGCCGGACCTGGTGCTGCAGGGCCTGAGTCGGTTCGTCTGAGCCTGCCGCTTGTGCATCTTTCAGCAGCTGCTGTTCCTGCTGACGGCGCTGTTCTCCGCGCCTTTGGGTTTGTCGGTTCTCGGCAAAGGTGCCAATTTTCAGAAGCAAGGTTGTAGAATCAAGGTTTTAGAATCAAGGTTCTAGAATCAAGAATCACCAATGTCCGGCCACGGTCTGAGTGGCGTTTGTTCGGAGCTGGAAGGATGATGATGACGCGTCGCGAGTTTCAGGTGGGTCTGCTCGGTCTGCTGGGAACGGCCCTGGCACCGCGGGTTGTCGGGGCGCAGATGCTGGTGGAGGGGCGGGACTGGCGTCCGCTGTCGCCGCCGCAGCCGTCCGCCGAGCCGGAACGGATCGAGGTGCTTGAGTTCTTTTCCTACGGTTGCTCCCATTGCAGCCAGATGAACCCGCTGATCACCGAGTGGGCCGAGGCGCTGCCGTCGGACATCCTCTTTCGGCGCGTGCCGGTGACCTTTGGTCGCGGGGCCTGGGTCGCGCTGGCGCGGCTGTTCTATGCGCTGGAGTTTGGCGGCCATCTGGCGCAGCTGGATCAGGCGGTCTTCGATGCCGTGACCCGGCAGCGGATGAATCTCTACACCGAAAGGAACATCCTCAAGTGGATTGCGGAGCAGGGGCTGGATGCGGATGCCTTTGCCAAGGTCTACAACGGCTTCGCGGTGGAGATGGCCCTGCGCAAGGCGGCCGATCTGGAGCGGCGCATGGGGATCGACGCGGTGCCTCGCATCGTGGTGGACGGCCGCTATGTGGTAACCGGGGACGGCGCGGCGGGCCATGCCGGCCTGATCCGAATTGCGGAACAGTTGGTGGAGAAGGCGCGGGTGCAGCGTGGCTGACGGGGACGCAACCCCAATCTCCAATCTCAGGATGCGGGCGCGATTCCGGGTGCCGCAGGCGGCTGGTTGACGTCCTGGAACTGCAGTGACGCCAGCCGCGCATACAGACCGTTCTCGGCCAGCAGTTCCTCGTGGCGGCCGCTGGCGACGATGCGGCCCTGGTCCAGCACCAGGATGCGGTCTGCCTGGCGCACGGTAGCCAGGCGGTGGGCGATGACGATGCTGGTGCGATCGCGCATTAGATGTTCCAGCGCCTCCTGCACCAGGCGTTCGCTCTCGGCATCGAGGGCGCTGGTGGCCTCGTCCAGCAGCAGCAGGGCAGGGTCCCGCAGAATGGCGCGGGCCACGGCGATGCGCTGGCGTTCGCCGCCAGACAGGCGCACCCCGCGCTCGCCGAGGAAGGTGTCATAGCCCTGGGGCAGACGCTGGATGAAATCGTCCGCATGAGCGGCGCGGGCGGCGGCGCGCACCGCGGCCTCGTCGGTGCCCTCCAGGCCATAGCGGATGTTCTCCCGGGCGTCGCTGCCAAAGATCACCGGATCCTGCGGTACCACGGCGATGTGCCGGCGCAGCTCCGACGGGGCCAGTTCGCGCAGGTCGACGCCGTCGAGGGTCAGGCGCCCCCGCTGCGGGTCATAGAAGCGCAGCAGCAGATGGAACAGGGTCGACTTGCCGGCACCGGACGGCCCCACCAGCGCCACCCGCTGACCGGGGCGGATGTCCAGGTCCAGGTCGGCAAGGGCCAGGATGCCCGGGCGCGCCGGGTAACTGAAGCTGAGGCCCTCGGCCCGTACCGCTCCGCTGACCCGGGTCGGCAGGCTGCGCGGCTGTGCCGGGGCGGCGATCTTGGGTTGCGTCTGCAACAGCTCCATCAGCCGCTCGCTGGCGCCGGCGCCGCGCAGCAGCTGGCCGATGATCTCGCTGAGCGAGCCCACCGAGCCGGCGACCAGGATGGCATAGAACAGAAAGGCTGACAGCTCGCCGCCGCTGAGCTCGCCGGTGAGCACCTCGTTGCCGCCCACCCAGAGCACGGTGCCGATGGCGCCGAAGGTGACCATGGTGACCATGCCGCTCATCAGCGCGCTGTTCAGGGAGCGCCGCATGGCGGTGTCGAAGGCCTGCTCGACCCGCTCGGCGTAGCGCCGCTGGTCGATGGGCTCGTGGCCGAAGGCCTGCACCGTGCGGATGGCGTGCAGGGTTTCGTCTACGTAGGCGGCAACGTCGCCGATGCGGTCCTGGCTCTTGCGCGACAGACGCCGCACGCGGGCGCCGAGCAGCCAGGTGGGCACCACCACCAGGGGCACGCCCAGTAGCACCATGGCGGTGAGCCGCGGGCTGGTGATGGCCAGCATGGCAATGCCACCGACGGCCAGCAGCCCGGTGCGCAGGCCCATGGCCAGGGTGGAGCCCACCACCACCTGCAGCAGCGCGGTGTCGCTGGTCAGGCGGGAGATGAGTTCGCCGGTGCGGTTGGTCTCGTAGAAGCCGACGTCCAGCGCCAGGGTACGCTCGAACACCGCCCGCCGCACATCCGCCACCACCCGCTCGCCAATCCAGTTGAGCAGATAGCTGCGGGCCGTTATGGCCACCGACAGCAGCGCGACCACGCTGAGAAATGCCAGCAGGGCCAGGTTGAGGGCCCGGGTGGAGCCGTCCGCCAGGCCGTAGTCCACCACGTTGCGAATGACCTGACCAAAGGCCAGCAGCGCACCCGCGGCGACCACCAGCGCCAGCAGCGCAAGCAGCAGTCGCCCGAGGTAGGGGCGGGTAAAGGCAAGCAGTTGCAGCAGCGGCTTCAGCCGCCGGCCGCCTGGACGTTCGGCGTCGTCGCCGATAGCGGGATGCGATCGCATGGTGGGTTGACTCGGGCCCCGAACCAGAAGGCCCGAGACACCCCTCCGCCGCGCGTCAGCCGCGGAGCAGTTGGTAGAGTTTGTCCTTCAGCAGAAGGCGTTCCTTTTTCAGGTCCTCGATGGTCTCGTCGGCCACCGGGGTGCCCAGTTCCTCGAGCTTGCGCACGCGCTCATCGAGCCCGTCGTACTGGTCCATGAGCTCGGCGAACGGGGCACTTTCGGCCCGCATCGCCTCGATCTTGCCTTCGAGCTCCGGGAACTCGTGGACCAGGTCGTGTTTTTCTCCCAGCATCGGGTGGTCTTCCTCCGAAGCGATGGCACCGGCACAGTGGTGCGGCGGCGGTGCCCTGGTGATGCCCCGGTGATGCGCTGGTCATGCGCCGGGGGCGGAAAGTTCTCAGGCGGTGGAGCGGCTCGGGTGCGTCGGCCTGGTTCGGGGGCGTTGGCACCGTTTCCGGGCTCCGGCGGCGATTGTAAACCAAGGCGTATCAGGCCGGGGCCAACAAAGACCCTTGAATCGTGATCCAGGTTATGGATGCGCCGATTTCAGTGCCGATGGCGCAGAGCGCGCTCGATGCGCTACTGGGCGTTCAGGGCCTTGATTACCTGATCGGTGATGTCCGCATCGTCGCCCATGTAGAGCAGACCGGCCTGGGTCGACTCGAACACCGCGGTCAGCTTGGCCTTTTTCGCCACGGTGTCGATGGCCTTGCGTGCCGGGGCCAGCACGCGCTGGCCCTGCTCCTGCTGGACCTGCATGACCTCGCGCTGAACGGCGTTGAAGTCCTTCTCGAACTGTTCGATCAATGCCCGCAGCTCGGTCTCTCGCTTCTCCACCTGCTCCTTGCTCATCAGGGGCTTGTCGCGTTCTAGCGCCGCCTGCATCTGGCGGATCTCTTGCTCGCGCTGGGTGAAGGCCTGCTGCTGGTCGCCGAAGCGGGTGTCCAGCTCAGCCTGGGCCGCCTTGCCCAGTGCGCTCTCCTCCAGCACCCGCTGCATGTCGACGAAGCCGATGGTCTGGGCGCTGGCGTCGATGGCGACGCCGCCGAGCAGGCTGATACCCAGGACACAGGCGACTAGGGGTTTGCGAATCGTGATCATTGGTTGACGCTTGCTTGACTCAATGTGCGTGAATGACCGCCCAAGTTTACCCCCGACGCCGCGGCGAACGACAGCCCTGATGCGGTCGGCTCGTCGGTTGGGTAACCGGTATACAATGCGCCGCTCGATACTGTCCGTCCGATGCGGTGGATGGTCGCAGACAACAACACCCAGGGCGCAAACAGAGGCGCAGGAGAGACGCCATGGCCAATTCCCTTCAGGATCAACTGCTGAAGGCGGGGCTGGTGAGTGATCAGCAGCTCAAGCAAGCAAAGAGCAAGAAGCGCAAGCAGCAGCGCGCCGGTGCAACGGACGACGCCGCGCGTCGTCAGGTCCGGCAGGCAGCGTCGGAGAAGAAGCGCCAGGACCGCGAACTGAACCGCCAGCGCGAGGAAGAGGCCAGGCGCAAGGCCGAGTTGGTGGCCATCTGGCAGCTGATCCGGGATCAGCGGGTGCCGCGCGATGCCGGCGACCTGGCCTACAATTTCACCGACGGCAGCACGCTCAAGCGGCTCTATGTCAATGCCGAGCAGCAGCGCCAACTGGTGGCGGGGGAGCTGGCCATCGTGCGCCAGGACGACTTCTACCAGCTGGTGCCGGCCCAGGTGGCCGAGCGGGTCGCAGCCTTCGACGCGAGCCTGGTGCTGGTGCGGAACACGCCCGCCGCGGAGGAGGACGACGAATACGCCGACTACAAGGTGCCGGATGACCTGATGTGGTGATCTGGTGTGGTGAACTGGTGTGGCGTACCTGATCGATACCCATTGCCACCTGGACGTGGCGGCGTTCGAGCCGGACCGCGGTGCTGTGCTGCAGCGCACGCGGGCCGCCGGTGTCCGGGCCATTGTTGTGCCGGGCATCGACGCCGCGGGCTGGAAGCCGCTGCTGGCGCTGTGCGACGCCGAGCCGGACCTGTTCCCGGCCCTGGGCCTGCACCCGTTGTTCATGCAGCAGCATCGGGCCTCGGACCTGCAGCGGCTGGAGCAGGCGCTGGCAACGGTGCGGCCGGTGGCGGTGGGAGAGATCGGGCTTGACTTTCATGCTGCGGCATCTGATCCGGCGCAGCAGCAGCGCCTGTGTGCCGCGCAGCTGTGCCTGGCGCGCGACGCCGGCCTGCCGGTGCTGCTGCATGTGCGCAAGGCCCACGATGCCATGCTGGCGCTGCTGCGGCAGACCGGGGTGCGGGGTGGCATTGCGCACGCCTTCAACGGCAGCCTGCAACAGGCGCAGCAGTATGTCACGCTCGGCTTCAAGCTCGGCTTCGGCGGCATGCTCACCTTCGAGCGCTCGGCCCGGTTGCGGCGGCTGGCCCGCGAACTGCCGCTGGAGGCCATCGTGCTGGAGACCGACGCGCCGGATCTGACCGTGGCGTCGCATCGCTTTCAGCGCAACAGCCCGGAATATCTGCCGGAAGTACTCTCGGCCCTGGCTGCAGCGCGGGATGCCGACCCGGAGTCCATCGCCGCCGTGACCACTGCCAACGCCCGGGAGGTGCTCGGGCTCGATGCACCCTGGCATGCACCGGAGCCTGCTCATCATGATTGACACGCTGCCTGATACTCTGGCCGACACGATGACCGACAATCCGCTCTGGGAACGCACCGGCATTCTGCTGGGAGAGGACGGGGTGGCGCGGCTGGCGAATGCGCGGGTGCTGCTGGCGGGCCTCGGGGGCGTCGGCTCCTTCGTTGCCGAAGCGCTGGCGCGTGCCGGGGTCGGCGCGCTGACCATCGCCGACCATGACACTGTGGTCGCCTCCAATCTGAACCGCCAGCTCTGCGCCCTCAACAGCACCCTGGGGCGGCCCAAGGTGGAGGTCATCGCCGAGCGCATCGCTGACATCAACCCGCATTGCCGGGTCACTCGGATCGATCGCTTCCTGGCGGTGGATGAACTGCCAGCGCTGGTGGGGCAGGGGCTGGATGGGCGCGGCTTCCACCAGGTGGTGGACGCCATCGACAGTCTGAGCAGCAAGGTGGCCCTGATCAGCGCGGCGCTGGCACAGGGCGTGCCGGTGGCCGCGAGCATGGGCGCCGGCGGCAAGCTGGACCCCACCCGCCTGTGCGTCGGTGACCTGATGGACAGCGAGGTCTGTCCGCTGGCCCGGGAGGTGCGCCGACGCCTGCGCCGCCAGGGCCATGAGCGGGGCGTGCTGGCGGTCTGGTCCACCGAGCCCGCACGCCCGCCGCTGCCGCCGGAGCCCACCGGTCGGGGTCGTCCGCGTGCGGTCAACGGCACCATCAGCTACATGCCTGCGCTGTTCGGCCTGACACTGGCAGGGATGGTGATCCGGCGCTTGCTCGAGTGATGCCGACAGGTAAGCCGCGAAAACTGGAATCGCGGTTGCAGCCTGCGTGGTGGATCGGTCACCATGTGCGCTGGGGCGCCCGTGCCCGCGGCACGGTTCCCGCCGCCGGCGTTCGTTCCTTCCACTCCAGCCTGAGGTGCTGACAGCATGCGCATCATCGATACTGAGGCTCAGGTCATCGCCGACCTGAAAGACGAGGGCCGGGTGGTTGCCGAAAAACAGTATCCGAGCTTCAAGGTCACCACCGTGAGACATCCTACCCTGGGCAAGCTGGTGCTGCTCGAGGGGCCGGACGGCACCGGCGCGATGGTCGAGACGGAGGAATAACTTGGCGGCACCGGCGGAACGAGGCGGGGCCGTTGGCGGGCCGGCCGACGAGGGGCTGCCTGGCGAGGACGAGCGCTGGCTGCAGGAGCAGGTGCAGCGCTCGCTGGAACGGCTGCTGCCGCGGCTGGAGCAGCGCTTTCGCGGCGCCGTGGACGAGGTGGAGTGGCTCGCCTATCTGGAGCGGTTCGAGCGCCACTTTCCGCGGCTGTTCCGGCGCCTGTACGCACTCTACGGGCGGCATTACGACTTCTTCTTCCATCTGGAGAGCATCCTCGCGTCGGCGACCGAGATGTGGATCGCCCGGCCCTCGGAGCTGAAGGCGCTGGACGCCATGCGCGCCGTCGACCCCACCTGGTATCAGTCAAACCGCATGGTCGGCGCGATGTGCTACGTCGACCTGTTCGCCGGCGACCTGGCGGGCCTGCGCGAGCGCATCCCGTATCTGACCGAGATGGGCATCACCTACCTGCACCTGATGCCGGTGTTCGAGAGCCCGGAAGGCGACAACGACGGCGGCTATGCGGTCAGCAGCTATCGCAACGTCGATGCCCGGCTCGGCGACATGGACGAACTGGCCCAGCTGGCCACCGAACTGCGGCACCACGGCATCTCGCTGACCCTGGACTTCGTGTTCAATCACACCAGTGACGAGCACGCCTGGGCCGAGGCGGCGCTGGCCGGCGACCGGCGCTACCAGGCCTACTACCGGATGTATCCCGACCGCAGCATGCCGGATCAGTACGAGCGCACCATGCCCGAGGTGTTCACCGAAGACCATCCGGGGGCGTTCACCTATCGTACCGGCATCAAGAAGTGGGTCTGGACCACCTTCCACACCTACCAGTGGGACCTCAACTACGCCAATCCCGAGGTCTTCAACCGCATGCTCGAGGAGATGCTGTTCCTCGCCAACCAGGGGGTGGAAATCCTGCGGCTGGATGCGGTGGCCTTCGTCTGGAAACGGCTGGGCACCAATTCGCAGAACCTGCCGGAGGCGCACTGGGTGATTCAGGCCTTCAACGCCCTGGTGAAGATCGCCGCCCCGGCCATGGTGTTCAAGTCCGAGGCCATCGTGCATCCGGATCAGGTGCGCGAGTACATCGGCATCGACGAGTGTCCGCTGTCCTACAATCCGCAACTGATGGCCCTGCTGTGGGAGGCCTTGGCCACCCGTGACGTGCGCGTGCTGCTGAGCGCCATGCAGCGCCGGTTTGCGGTCCCGGAAGGCTGCGCCTGGGTGAACTACGTGCGCTGCCATGATGACATCGGCTGGGCCTTTGCCGACGACGACGTGATTGCGGCGGGCTTCGATCCGGACCCCCACCGCAAGTTCCTGACACGCTTCTTCGTCGGCGAGCACGAGGGCAGTTATGCCCGCGGGGCGCCCTTCCAGGAGGACCCGGTCAGCGGCCAGGCGCGCGTGTCCGGCACCTGCGCCTCACTGGCCGGCGTGGAACTGGCGTTGGACACCCAGGACGATGTGGAACTGGAACTGGCCATCCGTCGTATCCTGCTGATCCATGGTGTGATCATCACCGCCGGCGGCATCCCGCTGATCTACCTGGGCGACGAGATCGCCACCCTGAACGACTACGGCTACGACAGCCAGCCGGAGAAGGTTGGCGATTCCCGCTGGCTGCACCGTGGCGCGTTCGACTGGTCTCGGGCCGAGCAGCGCCGGGATACCGATCAGGTGCCCGGGCGCGTCTACCAGGGGCTGCTGCGCCTGCTGCAGGTGCGTGGGCAGAACCAGGCCTTTTCCCGCGGCGAGACCGAGTTCGTCGATAGTGGCAACCGCCATGTGCTGGGGTTTCTGCGCACCAACGACAGCGCCACGGTGTTCGTGCTGGCCAACTTCAGCGAACACCAGCAACGGCTCGAGGCCCGGCGCCTGCGCCAGATGGGCATGCGCAAGACCATGGTGGACCTGTTCGCCGGGCGCACCATCGTCGCCACCCAGGAGCTGCTGATCGAGCCGTATCAGCTGATGATCCTGTCGCGCTCCGCCTAATCCCCGTTTCTGCAGCCATTCTCACAGCAGGGCCTGACCATCATGCACATTGCCACCCGGATCGGGATGCTTCCGTTGCTGCTGGCGCTTTCAGCGACCGTCCAGTCTGGCGGCCGGGCCGAGGGCCAGGTCGAGAGAGGGCGCGACACCCTGTACCAGGTGTCCACCATCGACGCGCTGCTCGACGGCGTCTATGGCCCCATGGCCACACTGGCGGACGTGCTGCCCCATGGCGATGTGGGCATCGGCACCTTCGAGGCACTGGACGGGGAATTGATCCTGCTGGACGGACAGGTGTATCAGGCGGCGGCGGACGGCGTGGTCCGGCCGATGCCGCCGGAGACAGCGACGCCCTTCATTGCGGTGACCCACTTCGATGCCGACCAGTCACTGACGCCGCCCGCGGGTCAGGACTTTGCCGGCTTCAAGACCTGGCTGGAGGCGGCGCTGCCCAGCCGCAACATCGTCTACGCCATTCGCGTCGACGGTCACTTCGGGTCGATCCGCTACCGCAGCGTGCCGCGCCAGCAGACGCCCTATCCGCCGCTGGCGGAGGCGGCTCGGGAGCAGGTCTTCTTTGCCCGTGACGACATCGAGGGGACGCTGATCGGCTTCTGGTGTCCGAGCTTCACAAAAGGCGTCAACGTGCCGGGTTTCCATCTGCATTTTCTGTCCGCCGACCGCCGCCACGGCGGCCATGTGCTCGACTTCACGCTGGCAGAGGCGGCCGTGCAACTGGACCATACCAACGGCTGGGACGTGCAGTTGCCGATGCAGCCGGCCTTTCTGGCCAGTGATCTGGGCGCGGACCGCAGCGAGGCCCTGCATGCAGTGGAGCAGGGAAGGCCAGCGCCGGCAGATTGAGCGTATGGCCGCCTGGCGGCCAGCATTCATTTTGTGATCGCCTGTGCACTGATCCGTAAAAGGCGTTAGAATTTCTCGACCAAACCAACTACATCGAAAGCACCAGGGAACGCTGGGGGAAGATACCGATGTCAACCGATCGCATCATCGCGTTCGTCATGGCCGGCGGCGAAGGCGCCGGACTGCAACCGCTCACCGCCGCGCGCTCGACCCCGTCGGTGCCCTTCGGTGCCCGTTATCAGATCATCGACTTCGTGTTGAGCAATCTGGTCAACTCCCAGATCCGCACCACCTACCTGCTGGTGCAGTACAAGTCACAGGCCCTGATCGAGCATGTGCGCAAGGGCTGGACCATCTCGCCGCTGCTGTCGGACCAGTTCATCACCGTGGTGCCGCCGCAGATGCACAGCGGCGCCAACTGGTTCCAGGGCACCGCCGATGCCGTGCACCAGAACCTGAACCTGATCGAGGAACATGCGCCGGACTACGTGGTGGTGTTCGGCGCCGATCACGTCTACCGGATGGATGTCCGGCAGATGATCGAATTCCACAAGATGCGCCAGGCGGATGTGACCATCGCCGCCTTGCCGGTGCCGCTGGCCTCCGCCCACGACTTCGGCGTCATCGGGGCGTCGGAAGACGGTCGCATCGAGGCCTTTCAGGAGAAGCCGGAACGGCCGTTCCCGATGCCCGGCCGGCCGGACACGGCCTATGCCTCGATGGGCAACTATGTGTTCGACGCCAAGGCGCTGGTGCAGACCCTGCAGGCCGCCCAGCGTGCGGGGCAGACGGATTTCGGGCGGCACGTGCTGCCGCAGATGCTGGCGAGCAATCACCGGCTGTACGCCTATGACTTCACCCGCAACGAGATCCCCGGGGTGAAGCCCTACGAGGAACGCGCCTACTGGCGCGACGTGGGCACCATCGACGCCTACTTCGCTGCCAACAAGGACGTGCTCGGTGCCGAGCCCAGGTTCGATGCCTTCAACCCGCAGTGGCCGATCTACTCCGGCAATTACCAAGGGCCAGCGGCCCGCGTGCTGGGCGGCGAGATTCGCAACTCTCTGCTGGGTGCGGCCACGGTGGTGCATGAAGACACCCTGATCCTGGACTCCATCATCCGCCGCGAGGCGGTAATCGAGGAAGACGTGGTGCTGGATGAATGCATCATCATGGACTACGTGCGCGTCTGTCGCGGCGCCCGGCTGAAGCGCGCCGTGGTGGGCCGCAACACCATCATCAGGCCGGATACTCGAATCGGCTACGACCTGGCGGCGGATCGCAAGCGCTATACCGTCAGCCCGGGCGGGGTCACTGTGGTGGCCTCGCCGCCGATCGGCTTCTACGCCCGTGAAGGACACGGCAAGGGCCACGGCTACGACGCCTGACGCATGCCCAGACCGCTTGTCGCCCGTATCGACCTGGCGGCCATCCGACACAACTACCGTTATGCCAAGCAACTGGCGCCGGCCAGTCGCGCGGTTGCGGTGATCAAGGCCAATGCCTACGGGCATGGCGCCGTGGCCGTGGCCAGGACACTGGCGGCGGAGGCGGATGCCTTCGGCGTCGCCTGCGCGGAAGAGGCGATGGAACTGCGAGAGTCCGGTATCGACAACCCCATTCTGCTCATGGAGGGGGTGTTCGAGCCGGCAGAACTGGCCCTGGCAGAACGCCATCGGCTGACCCCGGTGGTGCACTCGCCGGAGCAGTTGCTCTGGTTGCTGCAGGCCAGGCCCGGGCGGCCCTTGTCCTGCTGGCTGAAGATGGACACCGGCATGCATCGCGTCGGCCTGGCGCCGCGGGCCTTTCAGGAGGCCTATCGCTGCCTGCGCGCCTGCCCCCATGTGGCCGACATCGTGCTGATGAGCCACCTTGCCCGCGCCGATGAACTGGCGCACCCCGGCACCACGGATCAATTGGCCGTGTTCGACGCCCATGTGCGCGACATGGACTCACCGCAGAGCCTGGCCAACTCCGCCGCGATCATGGGCTGGACGGCGGCCCGGCGGCAGTGGCTACGCCCGGGCATCATGCTGTACGGCGCAACGCCGCTGCCCGCCGATCACCCGGCCTCGGCGCCGTTACGGCGGGGCATGTGTCTGGAGTCGGCGCTGATCGCCATCCGCGAACTGGACGCCGGTGCAGCGGTGGGCTACGGCGGGCGCTTTGTCTGTTCAACCCCCACCCGGGTGGGGGTGGTGTCCATCGGCTATGCTGACGGCTACCCGCGCCACGCCCGCGACGGCACGCCAGTGGCGGTGAAGGGCCGGCGCACCCGCATTATCGGCCGCGTCTCCATGGACATGCTCACGGTCGATCTGACGCCGGTCCCGGATGCGCGGGTCGGCGACCCGGTGCAGCTCTGGGGTGATCGGGTGGACCCCAACGAGGTCGCGGCCGCCAGTGACACCATTGCCTACCAGCTCTTCGCCGGCCTGTCGCGGCGGGTGCGGCTGATCCATCAGGACGCCGACGCCGACGCCGACGCCAGCTGATCCCTGTCTGTCGGTCGGTCTGTCGACTGGCCCGTCGGCTGGTCGTCAGGCGTTAGCCGTCCAGCCCTTCCATGCGGATGCGGACGATCTCGCCGCTCACGGCCTCCAGCGCCTCGATGCGGGCCAGGGCGCGGTTCATGCGCGCCTCCTTGACGCGGTGGCTGAGCATGATCAGCGGCACATGGGTCTCGCCGGGTGCCGGCTCCTTCTGTTTGATGGCCTCGATGCTGATGCCTTCCTCACCCAGGATGCCGGCGATGCCGGCCATGACGCCGGGACGGTCCAGCGCCGTGAGACGCAGGTAGTAGGCGGTCTCCACCTCATCGATGGGCAGCACCGGGGTGTCGGTGATCTCGTCTGGCTGGAAGGCCAGGTGCGGCACGCGATTGGTCGGATCCGTGGTCAGCGCCCGCGCCACGTCCACCACGTCCGCCACCACCGCCGAGGCGGTGGGCAGCGCACCGGCGCCGGCACCGTAGTAGAGCGTCGGGCCCACGGCGTCGCCCTTGACCAGCACCGCGTTCATCACGCCGTCGACGTTGGCGATCAGCCGGCGATGCGGGATCAGCGTCGGATGCACGCGCATCTCGATACCGGCGTCGGTACGCCGCGTGATGCCCAGATGCTTGATGCGGTAGCCCAGTTCCGCCGCAAAGGCGACGTCCTGGGGCTCGATCCGGGAGATCCCCTCGGTGAAGGTCTTGTCGAACTGCAGCGGGATGCCGAAGGCCAGGGAGCCCAGGATGGTCAGCTTGTGCGCGGCGTCGATGCCCTCCACGTCGAAGGTGGGATCGGCCTCGGCATAGCCCAGGGCTTGGGCCTCCGCCAGCACGTCGCCGAAGTCGCGACCCTTGTCGCGCATCTCGGTGAGGATGTAGTTGCCGGTGCCGTTGATGATGCCGGCGATCCACTCGATGTGGTTGGCCGCCAGACCCTCGCGCAGCGCCTTGATGATGGGGATGCCGCCGGCGACCGCCGCCTCGAAGGCCACGGTCACGCCCTTTTCCTGCGCGGCGGCGAAGATCTCGTTGCCGTGCAGCGCGATCAGCGCCTTGTTGGCGGTGACCACATGCTTGCCGTTGTCGATGGCGCGCAGCACCAGCTCCCGCGCCGGCGAGTAGCCGCCGATGAGCTCGATGACGATGTCCACCTTTGGGTCATCCACCACGGCGAAGGCATCATCAGTGATGCGCCCGATGGCCTCGATGCCGCTGATGCGCTCCTGGTCGTAGGCGCGTGCGGCGGCATGGGCAATGCGAATGTCGCGTCCGGCCCGCCGGGCGATCTCCGCGGCGTTGCGAGTCAGCACCGTGACGGTCCCTCCGCCGACGGTGCCCAGGCCCAGAAGTCCGATGTTCACCGGTTCCATAGTCGCTCCTTGTGTCCTCCGTGGCGGAGGGATGTTCAGGGTTCGCTCGTAAGCCGGGTGCAAACTGCAGGCAAGCCGGCTTTAAGCCGGGGCTAGCGCGCGTCGTCGCGGAACATCTGCTTGATGCCGCGCATCGCCTGACGCGTGCGGTGCTCGTTCTCGATCAGGCTGAAGCGCACGTGATCGTCGCCGTAATCGCCGAAGCCGATGCCCGGAGACACCGCCACCTTGGCGTCGCGCAGCAGCTTCTTGGAAAATTCCAGCGACCCCATCTCGCGGTACTGCTCCGGGATCCGGGCCCAGACGAACATGGTCGCCCGCGGCCGCTCCACCGGCCAGCCGGCATCGTTGAGGCCGTCGCACAGGCAGTCGCGCCGGCGCTGGTACATGTCGCGGATGTCCGCCACGCACTGCTGCGACGACTCCAGCGCATGGATGGCTGCGACCTGGATCGGCGTGAAGGTGCCGTAGTCAAGGTAAGACTTGATCCGCGCCAGCGCGGCGACCAGCGTCGGGCTGCCGCACATGAAGCCGACGCGCCAGCCGGGCATGTTGTAGCTCTTTGACATGGAGAAGAATTCCGCGGCGATGTCCTTCGCCCCCGGCACCTGCAGGATGGACGGCGCGGTGTAGCCGTCGAAGACGATATCGGCGTAGGCCAGATCATGCACCACCCAGATGCCGTGCTCGCGTGCGATCTCCACCACCTGCTCGAAGAACGGCAGGTCCACGCACTCCGTGGTGGGGTTGCCCGGAAAGTTCAGCACCAGCATCTTCGGGCGCGGCCAGGAGTCGACGATGGCCCGCTGCAGCTCCTCGAAGAAGTTCACCTCAGGCGTCATGCGCACATGGCGCACATCCGCGCCGGCGATGATGAAACCATAGGGGTGGATGGGATAGGCCGGGTTCGGTACCAGCACCGTGTCGCCGGCGCCCATGGTGGCCAGTGCCAGGTGCGCCAACCCCTCTTTGGAGCCGATGGTGACAATGGCCTCGGTAGCGGGGTCGAGCTGCACGTCGTAGCGCTCCCGATACCACTTGGCGATGGCCCGGCGCAGCCGCGGAATGCCGCGGGAGACGGAGTAGCGGTGGGTGTCCCGGCGCTGCGAGGCCTCCACCAGCTTGTCGACGATGTGCTGCGGCGTGGGTTGATCGGGGTTGCCCATGCCGAAATCGATGATATCCTCGCCCCGGGCGCGTGCTGCGGCCTTCAACTCATTGACGATATTGAAGACATAGGGCGGGAGCCGCTCGATGCGGCGAAATGACGGTTCCGGGGCGACCACGATGGACCTCTGTGCAGATTGCCTGGGTAAAGGGGTTAGAGTGTAACGTCAGCTCGCCTGGATTCAAACGTGTGATGCACGAAAGACGGCAATTTCGCTATCAGCCCTTCTACTGCGAGGAGAATGCCTGGTGGCTCTGCGGCGAACCGACCCTGGCCGCGGGCGGGGAGGGGGAGCCCGGGGGCGGGCGACAGGTGCTGTTCGTCTCCAATCGCATCGGTCGATGTCCGTTCGCCTGCCAGCGCGCGGCGCCGCCCGGCCGGCTCCTGAGCTGGGATTACCACTGCGTGGTGCTCGACGAAGCCGCACGCATCTGGGACCCGGATACCCGCCTGGGCATGCCCCTGCCCGCGCGCGACTGGCTGCAGCAGACCTTTCCGTTCATCCGCCTTTTGGGCCCGGCGCTGGCGCCCAAATTCCGTCTGGTGCCGGCCGATGACTACCGCCGGCATTTTGGCAGCGACCGACGCCACATGCGCACCCGCGACGGCGGCTGGCATCACCCGCCACCGCCCTGGCCCCCCATCGGCAACAGCCACACCTTGCCCCAGTACCTGCAGCCCCCGCCTGACGGACCGGGCACCTGCCTCGACTGGCATGGTCTGATGCGCTGGCTAGAGCCCGAATTGCCGGCCAAGCCGTCCCCCAAGCCGCCCGTCGGGGCCGCAGCCCGCTGAGCAAAACCGGCCCGTGATCGCCTGCTTTGCGCTCGCCGGGTGTTCCCCGCGCGCTACCAGGCTTGCGCCTTGCTGCGCAGTCACGCCGTCTCGGCTGCTTGCCTCCGACTTCGGAATCGATGATAATTTCCAGCTCGCCGGCAGATACGGCACGGCCGATCATCGCCGATGTAGCTCAGGTGGTAGAGCAACTGATTCGTAATCAGTAGGTCAGCGGTTCGAATCCGCTCATCGGCTCCATTAAAAACAACGGCTTAGCATTCGAAAGGCTAAGCCGTTTCTCGTTGAGACACCATAGAGCCACCACGGTGACGCAAGTCGCGGCTTCGAGTCACCAGCGCGATACTGCACGAGGGGCCAGCCTGCACCAAGGTCCGTGGGCCCCAATCGGCACCAGCTCCAGGGCGAGCCTGCACCAAGGTCCGGGACAGCGATCGGGGCCAGTCGGCCGGGATGCCCTCACACGCGGGTTGGGCTTTCACGCGGTTGATTTGCGCGCGTGTGTTCGTTTGGGTCGGTGGCGGGCGCTGGGCTTGGGCCTTCGGTGACAGCAGCGGGGGCGAATCGGTGCCAGACGGGTCGGGGCTGTCGGCGGTAGCGCAGCAGGGCGTAACGGGTGCAGTTTTGTCCCCCGCTGTCCCCCGCTTGTCCCCCGTTTTGGGGGACACGAAAAACCCCGCAAGGTACTGATTCGATGGGGCTTTCCAAAATGTCCCCCATGTTCCCCATGTCCCCCGCCGTTTTGCAGCACTCAGGGAAAAAATCTGTACCGCGTAACGCGCGCGTTATGTGTTCCACGAAAATTCTTATATGTGTATATGTATTACAGGAAAACGCACAGGGAATGACGCGGGACATGGGGGACGCGCGCGCGCATTTTCCTAACCCGGCAAAGCCGGAACCAAACAGGCCCGATCAGCTATCGTTGAGTGTAGCCGTCCCGAGACTGGAGCCGGACCATGAACCCCTTTGTCGAGCAACACCAAGACGAGATCGGCTGTGTTCTGTCGTGCTTCGATCGCGTCGTGATCACGGGCACGCTGCCGGACATTTGCCATGCCAAGGCGATGGCGGGTTACCTCGGGGGCAACGGCAATCCGCCTGTTCGACTACCCGTGATGGGCCGAGCCGTTGCGCGAGCCGACCTGGGCACCGTTTCGCCTGCAGGTCTACTTCAATGGCCACGGCTGGCTGGCGCGGCAATTGACGCAGGCCGGCATTGCGTTCGAGACCGCGGACAACGCCTTCCTGCACCTTGCCGACCCTGCCGAAGCCCAGCGCTTGGCAGACAGCCTCGATGCCACCGCGCTGCATCGCCACCTCGATGAATGGGCGCAGCGCTGCTGCCCCGTCTTGCACCACTTCCGCAACGGCGTGCACTGGAGCTTCATGCAGGTGGAGTACGCCACCGACGTGGTCTTCCGCCAGCAGGCCCGCTTTCAACCCTTATACGAGGCCATCGTGCGCACCGCCGTGCACGTGGTCAAGGCCGAGCATGTCGCCCGCTTCCTGGGTCACAAGCTCTCGGGCAACGATCAGGGCGAGGTCGGCAACGACTTCTCCACCCGCATCCAAGGCACCCGCATCCGTCACCACATGGGACCCGCCAGCCTCAAGCGCTATGATAAGACCGGCATCATCGCGCGCGTCGCGTGCACCGCTAACGATGTCTCCTTCTTCAAGCACCACCGTTACGTGGAACAGCGCAACGGCGAGCGTGTGTTCAAGCGCGCTCCACTGCGCAAATCGATCTACAGCCTCGGCGACCTGCGCCAACTCATGCACGCCGCCCAGAGCGCTACCTCGCCTTCATGGCCTGTCTCGACAATCCCGACGCGGCGCAGAAGGCGTTGGCCAAGATGGCGGCACCAGCCAAACCCAACGGTCGCTCCTACCGCGGCTTTGACCTGTTCCTCGACCCTGACTACCGACTGTTCCTCACCCTCGCCCGCGGTGAATGGTCCATCTCCGGCTTCCGCGCCGGCGACCTGCGCGCCCACATCCCCGACCTCACAGCCGGCCGCAGTGCTTGCCTGATCAAGCGTCTGCGCACCCATGGCCTCATCAAGAAGGTCGCCCATTCCTACAAGTACTTCTTCACCAAACTCGGTCGGCGCGTCGTCGTCACCGCCCTGGTCATCCGCGAGTACTTCGTGCAGCCCAGCCTGGTCCAAAATGCGCTCTGAAGTCTTTGCCGTTTTGTCGAAGATTTTGGGGGTAAGGGACTAAGCAGGTTCCTGGTTGCTGGTTACTGGTTCATAATCCAGTCCGAGCATTTGATCTTGTTTCATACTTGATTCCTTTGTTGTCGGACTTGGCCAGATAGCGAATCAGGCTGCCGATCATGTTTCCTGTGGATTGAGCCAGCACATAGAGGCTTTGAAACTGTTCGTTTTTGATATGGTATACGTCGAGGGCGATGTAGAGTTGGGCTTGGACTTCAGATGCTGACCCTTTGGCGGTTAAAAGGAACTGGAGAAATTCCTTGTTGCCACCTCTGCCGAAGCCTTCGGCGATGTTGGACATGATGGAGACCGAGGCACGACGGATTTGGTCGTGCAGGCCGAAGTCACGGGCAAACTGGCCGTCGTTTGACAGGGCGTAAATTGCCATGGCCAGTGCTCGGGCCTTTTGCCAGACTTCGATGTCCTCGAATTTTTGTATCGTTGCCATGACTCATTTCCCACTAATAGACTTCATCATGGGTTCCAACATCGATCAGAAGTATGACCTCCTGGTCGTCGGTTGGGTCAATTTCGAGGGTGAAAACGATACGACAATCGTAGCCGCAGGCGCTGGCCCATAGACCCTGGAGTTTGCCGCTGAGTTTGTGCGTGCCGAGGGAGTGAGAATATAAGTCCTCTTGCATTTGTCGCAGGGTTTCATCGATGCGTGGTTGCAGGGCGCGGTTCCTCTTCACCTGTTTTCGATACGCCCGCTGAAAACTCGTGGTGAGCACCAGATTTCTCACGCTTCGTCCTCAAGAGACTGGTGCAGGTTCTGGATGACGGCATCGGCGTGCTGGGCTTTCAGTCGGCCCTGCTGAAAGTCCGCCTGAGCTTGTCGCGCAGCCTCGGCGATCTCATCACGTCTCGCCTCACTCCAGCGATGTTGGAGGATATCCAGGAGCATCTCCTGTTGTTGTGGCGGTAACTGGGTGACGGCGTCGATTGCCTGGTTCAGTGTGATGGGTTGGGGCATGGCGTTAACTCCTTGATGTTGGCGAAACGAAAGACACGGGGGATGCTTAGTAACACATCAAAAACAACTGATACACTTTATGCATTCAGTCCGCGGCCATCGACGAGATAGTTCCATTCCCCCAGGACGGCATCGTGGCGGATGAATTGATCCTTGATTTTGCGGTACGTGGAGGTGACCCTGAAACGGCTCTATGTCGAGGCCGAGGGCATCCGCCTGCAGCCGGCCAACCCCGAGATGGCCCCGCTCACCTATCCGCATGAGGCGTTCGAGGTGCTGGGCGTGGTGAGCGGGGCGCTGCGCGCATAGGCCTGAACGGACCACGGCTCCCCCGTGTGCGCCATGACCAATAATCCTGCGATTCTGCCTCTCACCAGCTAATGTGGCAAAGAACCCAAAGACTGGCGAGATCGACCCGCGATAGTCTTTTCTGGCCTGCCTATCATCCGATCGAGTCGACCTACGCCACTTAGCAGCACCGCACATCCGGCGGCGGAATTGACGCGTTTGCTGGAAGCACGGTCAGGCTCTGGGCCCTCGCACGTCGCCTTGATCTGGCCGGAGCCACCCTCGTCGTAAGGAAAGGCGATAGTCCTGAGCGCCGATGGATCGCCATCCAGTCGTTAGCCAGCCCCCTGTTGGAGTCACTGGCTGACCGTGACCCGCGCCTGACGGACGAACTGTCGGATGAGCTTGGGTGACTTCACCCTTCTGGACACCTCGACGCCGCTGATCACATCCACGGCATAGGGCCGTACCTGCTCGATGGCACTGCGGACGTTCCCTGTTGTCAGACCGCCGGCCAGGATCAAGGGCGCTGACAGCCTGTCGCGGATGCGCCTTGCGCCCCTCCAGTCGAGACTTACCCCAGTCCCCGCGGGCATCTCGCCAGTGCGCGCGTCGAGTAAGATCGCGGTGACCCCGGTGGACTCCAGGGCATGGGCCGCCGCGAGCGGGTCGGTGATCTCACCGCACGCCAGACCGGTGGCGACGTCGATGCGCAGAGCCCGGATCAGGCCGATGCCTATCGGAGCCAAGGCCTGTGCAATCTTGGCGGTCTCCGCCAGGGTGTTGTCGGTGTGCAGTTGGACGAGATGAGGGCGGAGCGCGCGGGCGAGCCCGATGACATGCTCGGGGGAGCCGCCGCTGACGAGCGCGCGGGTGGTCATCGGGGGCACCCGGGCGAGCAGGGCATGGGCCTCCTGTCGCGACAGGTTCCATGGGACCGGTACCGGGTACTCCACCACAAACCCAAGGCAGTCCGCACCGGCGGCGACACACCAGTCGACCTGGTCCGCATCCGTGATACCGCAGATCTTGACCCGGACCATCTCCTAGTCCTCCAAGGCCTGGACCAGGCGCCGGACGGCCGCCGCGGGATCGGTGGCCTTGAGGATCGCGGTCCCGACCAGGACGCCCGACCCGCCGGCCTCGATGACCTGCCGGGCCTCCAGCGGCTCGGAGATCGCACTCTCGCTGATCGTCTGGACCCCAGGGGGGACGCTATCCAGCAGCCTGAGAGTGTTGGCGACCGTGCCTTCATCCCGCTCGAGTTGGCGGATGTCACGGTTGTTGATGCCCAGCAGGTCCAGATCCAGGGTCAGGGCTAGGCGTAATTCATCCTCGTCATGCACTTCCACCAAGGTCTCCAGCCCGGCGCGATGGGCCTCCGCGTGCAATGCCTTCAGCTGCGACCAGTCAAGCTGGGAGACCATCAGTAGCAGACAGGCCGCGCCCGCATCCCGACGCTCCCACACCTGTTTCGGCTCGGTCACGAAGTCCTTGCACAGGACCGGCAGGGGGACGGCAGAAGAGACTGTCTGCAACAGTTCCAGGCCGCCACCGAAGTTTGGACCCTCCGTGACGACGGACAAGCAGGCGGCGCCTGACGCCACCATGGTGCGGGCCAGGACTACAGGATCCCGGCCGGCGAGCAGGTCGCCCTCCTTGGGGCTGCGCACCTTGATCTCCGAAATGAGAGGAAGGCGGCCCGCGTCATAGGCGGCCTGGAGGGCCGCGGTGAAGCGGCGTTCTCCGGCCCCGCGGTTCATCGGCCCTCCGCGGCGATGCGGTTGGACTCGGCGATCAGTTGGTCCAGCTTTTGGCGTGCCGCCCCGCTGTCGATCAGATCCGCCGCCAACCGCGCGCCGCTCCCCAAGTCTGTCGCCTTGCCGCCAACCAGCAGGGCTGCCGCGGCATTGGCGATGACCATGGCCCGCCGTGCTCCCTGTTCCGTACCGGTCAGGATGGCCCGCACCAGCTCAGCGTTCTGCGCGGGGTCTCCGCCCAACAGCTCTTCGTAGGTGTAGGTCTTAAGTCCGAAATCCGCGGGCGTGACTTCATACTTCTTGGCCCACCCGTCCTTCACCTCGGCCACCGAGGTCTTGCCGATCACCGAGATCTCATCCAGCCCGTCCAGCCCATGCACCACCAAGGCGTGCCTGAACTCGAGCTCGACCAGGATGTCGGCCATCATCGACACGAGATCGGACTTGTAGACCCCGAGGAGATGGCACCTGGCATCCGCTGGATTGATCAGGGGGCCGATGATGGTATAGAAAATGGTCTTGATGCCCAGGGCCATCTCGGGGGGTAGTACCCGATGCATCACGGGGTGGAAGTTGGGCGCATAGAGGAAACTGATCCCCACCCGCTCGATCAGGCGTTGGGCTTGGGCGGGGGAGAGGTCGATGGCGACGCCCAGCCGTTCCAGGACGTCGGCGCTGCCGGAGGAGGATGAGAGTGACCGGCTGCCGTGCTTGGCCACCGGAATGCCCGCCGCGGCCGCTACCAGGGAGACCGTGGTGGAGCAATTGAATGTGGTGCGGCCGCCGCCTGTGCCGCAGGTGTCAAGGAGCTCACCGTCCACCTCGGGGCGTATCTGCTCGCAGTTGGCCCGCATGGCACGGGCGATGGCGGCCGCTTCCAGGATCGTGGGTCCCTTCATGAGCAGGGCGACCAGGAAGCCGGCGATCTGCACGTCGGTGACCTCGCCGCTGCGGATACCGCCGATGATGCGGGAGATTTCCTCCTCTTGCAGGTGTTCGCCAACCGTCAGTTTTCGCAATGCCGCGCGGATCATGACCTCGTACTCCCCGTGCTCATAGACTGAACTTGTAATTCCGGAAGGCCATCAGGGTAGTGGTCGTGGTGACCGCCTCCAGGCCTTGGAGTTTTTCGGTAACGATCTCCGCCAGTCGCTCATACTCGGCGCTTTGGACGATGGCCACCAGGTCATAGTCACCGGCCACCGAATAGACGTCCACGACATCGTCCATCGCTGCCAGTCGCTTGGCCGTGGCCGGAACCTGGCCGCGCTCCACGTTCATCATCACCAGGGCTCGGATCATGCGTGTTTCTCTCCGTCGTTAGGGGGGTTCATTGATGCGGGTTCGCTGGCCCCGCAGGTACTCGGCATTCCAGCAGGGCCAGGACGTGACGAAACAGATGACCGGCGTACCACTGCGTTGATCTGGCGGGAAGCGGGATCTTCTGGAGGCAAGACTCAGGAAATGGTTGCCAGACGTCTCATAGGCTAAACGCGCGATTGTACTACGATCCGCTGTCGCGCAGGCAGGCGGCCCGCGCAGCCAGATCCTGATGAGATTCGAAGGGGGCGATCAGCGGAGGGGGTGGATTACCGGCAGGGGTAGGCAGAAGCGGGTCGAGGATGGCCATTGACGCAGTGGCTGGCCGGGCAGGCACTGGTTACTCAGTCTGGCACTAGGACTGCTCATTCACTGTGCGACGGGTCGCCTATGATTTTGTGTGCCGGTTCGGACAGGTCGCGCAGCAGATGCGAGATGGCCAGGATCGGGTCCGCGCGGGCCACTCCATCCGTACCCGGAGGCCGACGATCTCGATCCGGTAGCGGCGGGCATTCCAAGACGTCAGCCAGACCCGATAGACAATACCCCTCTGCAGCAAGCCCACGATGGCATGAAGCGGGACTGCCCCGTGTTCGCCAAAGCGCCCAGGCGCGGCTACGGATGCGTGGCCACGATTGTCGTACCGTCGCCGCTCCGACATGGCGGCGGCACATCACGACCGCGATCTAACCAACCACGGACGCGGTCGACGACCGCCGCTCACGAACGCTGCCGTGGCAGCGCCCGCGCGCCGAGAACGGCGCCACCGTGGTCGCGCTGATCAATGGCGGGGAGGTGACCCTGAAACGGCTCTA
>NZ_VWXX01000012.1:92500-94184 GCF_008632335.1 Thiohalocapsa marina | reverse complement strand
ATAAGACCCTGGCGATGACCTACTTTCGCATGGGGAGGCCCCACACTATCATCGGCGATACACCGTTTCACTTCTGAGTTCGGGATGGGATCAGGTGGTTCCAGTGCTCTGTGGCCGCCAGGAAAAACGGCTGCCATTCGCCGGGCGGTACCCGGCGTGGCGTTTGTTCGGTTTGATCGCGTCAGGCGCGCTGGGTGCGTTGCACGCAGTGCCCAAAGTGTTTGGGTGTTATATGGTCAAGCCGCACGGTCAATTAGTACGGGTTAGCTTCACACGTTACCGCGCTTCCACATCCCGCCTATCAACGTCGTGGTCTTCGACGGACCTTCAGGGACCTCAAGGGTCCAGGGAGACCTTATCTTGGGAGGGGCTTCCCGCTTAGATGCTTTCAGCGGTTATCCCGTCCGTACATAGCTACCCGGCAGTGCCACTGGCGTGACAACCGGAACACCAGGGGTACGTCCACTCCGGTCCTCTCGTACTAGGAGCAGCTTCCCTCAAGTCTCCAACGCCCACGGCAGATAGGGACCGAACTGTCTCACGACGTTCTAAACCCAGCTCGCGTACCACTTTAAATGGCGAACAGCCATACCCTTGGGACCGACTTCAGCCCCAGGATGTGATGAGCCGACATCGAGGTGCCAAACACCGCCGTCGATATGAACTCTTGGGCGGTATCAGCCTGTTATCCCCGGAGTACCTTTTATCCGTTGAGCGATGGCCCTTCCATACAGAACCACCGGATCACTAAAGCCTGCTTTCGCACCTGCTCGACGTGTCTGTCTCGCAGTCAAGCACCCTTATGCTTTTGCACTCAATGCGCGATTTCCGACCGCGCTGAGGGTACCTTCGCGCTCCTCCGTTACTCTTTGGGAGGAGACCGCCCCAGTCAAACTACCCACCATGCACTGTCCCTGATCCGGATCACGGACCGAGGTTAGAACTTCAAACATACCAGGGTGGTATTTCAAGGATGGCTCCACGGCAACTGGCGTCGCCGCTTCAAAGCCTCCCACCTATCCTACACAAGTAGGTTCAAAGTCCAGTGCAAAGCTGTAGTAAAGGTTCACGGGGTCTTTCCGTCTAGCCGCGGGTACTCGGCATCTTGACCGAGATTTCAATTTCACTGAGTCTCTGGTGGAGACAGTGCCGCCATCGTTACGCCATTCGTGCAGGTCGGAACTTACCCGACAAGGAATTTCGCTACCTTAGGACCGTTATAGTTACGGCCGCCGTTTACCGGGGCTTCGATCAAGAGCTTCTCCGAAGATAACCCCATCACTTAACCTTCCGGCACCGGGCAGGCGTCACACCCTATACGTCCGCTTTCGCGTTTGCAGAGTGCTGTGTTTTTAGTAAACAGTCGCAGCGGCCTGGTCACTGCAACCCCCGTCCGCTGCGCCCGCAAGGGGCCTCACGTACCAGGGGCGTACCTTCTCCCGAAGTTACGGTACCATTTTGCCTAGTTCCTTCACCAGAGTTCTCTCAAGCGCCTTGGGATTCTCACCCTGCCCACCTGTGTCGGTTTCGGGTACGGTCACACATAACCTGAAGCTTAGAGGCTTTTCCTGGAAGCTGGGCATCAACCACTTCGTCTCCGTAGAGACTCGTCATCACGTCTCAGAATTGACTCCCCGGATTTGCCTAAGGAGCCTCCCTACACGCTTGAACCGGCAACCAACAG
>NZ_VWXX01000012.1:0-82500 GCF_008632335.1 Thiohalocapsa marina | reverse complement strand
GGGGTCCAGCACACGGAAGACCTGCTCCTTGTAGGTCTCGGCATTCACCGCGACCTCTTCCCGCGTCAGCGGTTTGCGGGTTGCGTTCTTCCCTGTCGGGTCACCGATCATGCCGGTGAAGTCGCCGATCAGGAACAGCACCCGATGTCCGAGCTGCTGGAATTGGCGCAACTTGTTCAGCAGCACCACATGCCCCAGGTGCAGATCTGGAGCGGTGGGATCGAAACCGGCCTTGATGCGCAGCGGCTTGCCCCTGGATAGCTTGGTCTTCAGGGCATCGACAGTGAGGACCTCATCGGTCCCGCGGGTGAGCAACGACAAGGCACCTTCGAGTTCGGACATCTTCTACTTCATCCTGATGGGAGACGGCGATGGGCAGTGGTGCCCGGAGGAGACAGGAGCGACGCCTCACCAGCCGAATCCGGCAGAGACGGGCCGGAAGTCCGCCGGAATCCGGCCGAAACCGGCAACGTGCAGCACGGGACGACGCTTCCGGCTTTATGAGCAAGCCGCTGCTGTTCTAGAATCCGGGCAGGAAAGCAGAGTAACCGACCGGGGCGTCACATGAAAGACTATAAGCGGAGCGCACGCAGCCTCCAGTTTCGCGAGCGCCAGTCAGCGCGCCCCAGACGCCTCGTATCGCCAGCGCTGCTCATCATCGGCGTCATCGTGCTCATCGCCGGACTTGGCGTCTACTGGCTGCAGATACCAGGTGTAGGGTCGACATCGGATGTCTCAGGCCGGGCGGCCTCGGCGCCGGGCACCATCACCATCCCCCTGACCCTGCCGGCGAAAGGCGAACCTGTCAATGCGCCGGGCGAGAGCGCCGAGCGCTGAGGCGGCGCCCACCCAAGGCACATGACCGACGCCAATCGCCGGCGTCGGTGCGCGATCAGACGCCGAAGGACGAGCCGCAGCCGCAGGTGGTGGTGGCATTCGGGTTGCGAATGACGAATTGCGCCCCCTGCAGCCCTTCCGAGAAGTCGATCTCGGCACCGGTCAGATACTGCAGGCTCATGGGATCGACCAGCAGCGTCACGCCATCGGTGACGACCTCGGTGTCGCCCTCTTCCGCCCCCTCGGCGAAGGTGAAGCCATACTGGAATCCGGAACAGCCGCCGCCCTGGATGTACACCCGGAGCATCAGGTCCGGGTTGCCCTCCTCAGCGATCAGGTCGGCCACCTTGGCGGCCGCCTGGGCCGTGAACACCAATGGAGCGGCGTCTTCCGCGATAACATCTGACATGTCTTAGTACCCGTTGCAAATGCGATTTCGGTTTTCGCAGGTTGGGGAGTCCGTCCGCGGTCTTGCGGGCCGCCGCTAGGGATCGTCCGATGGGATGTCGGCCTCGTCTGCCCGCAGCAGATCGACGGCGGCGTCCCCGGTCCGCCAGACAAAGGACTCGGATGTGGCAAGGAGATTGTCACTACCGGGCTCGATGTCAACCACCACCTGCCGTGGTGTCGCGTCCGCAGGCAACTGGATCACGCCCTCGAGCCGCTGGAAGTGATCGAAGGCCAGTTCGTGCCGGCCCAATGACGACCCCGGCAGATCCGACAAGGCCAAGGTTTGAAGCTGACTGTCGCGCTCCAGCACCACGTGCACCGACGCCTCGCCGACGGAGCGGCCGAACTCCGGCACCAGCTGACTCAGGATGATGCGATATCTGTAGGCGCCGGGTGCATCCATCGCGGTGAGCGCGAACGCCCGGATCTCCACCGCGCCACGATCGCCTTCGCGGATCAGGCTGCCCAGGTAGGCGACCTGCCTCGCCAGGCGCAGGCGCTCGCCCTGCAGTTCGACCAGCTGCGCCTGAACCGCGCGTCTGGCCTCTTGGTCGATCATGTGCGTCCGCTCCAGACGCACCTGCGCATCGCGCATTTCGGCCAGTGCCTCGCTGAGGGTATCGCGCTCGGTCTGCAGGGCCTGGATTCGGGCCATGGCGCGCTGGGCATCGTGCCCAGCCAGCAGGTATCCCAGGGCGAAGGCGGTGCCGATGACCAGCAGCCAGCCCGCGGTCACAAGCAATCTGAACGACATCCGGTCGCCCCGACGCCGCTTCAGCCTGCTTCTGACCGACATGACCTGGGGCGGGCCGTCAGGGCACGAGACCCACCGTCGGCAAGGCCAGGGCTTCGTCCAGCCCGAACATCAGGTTCATGTTCTGCACCGCCTGACCCGCGGCCCCCTTGACCAGGTTGTCGATCACCGACTGCACGACCACTACACCATTGCCCAGCGGCTCCACCACCGACAGCCGGCACAGGTTGGTGCCGCGAACCGAGCGGGTCTCGAGGGCCGCGGCCGACGGCATGACATCCACGAACGGCTCGTCCGCATAGCGCTGCTCGTACAGGGTCTGCAGGTCTGTGCGGTCGTCGGTCAAGAAGGCGTACAGGGTCGCCTCGATGCCGCGGGCCATGGGCACCAGGTGCGGCACGAAGGTCAGGCCAACCTCCTGGCCGGTAGCGCGCCGCAGGTTGGCGCGGATCTCCGGCTGGTGACGATGCCCGGACACGCTGTAGGCCTTGAAGCTCTCGCCCACCTCGGCCATCAGCAGACCGGTGCTGGCCTTGCGACCGGCACCCGTGACGCCGGACTTCACATCACAGATCAGACGGTCTTTGTCCACCAGACCCGCCTCAGCCCCCGTCTCCAACAGGGGCAGCAGGCCCAGGGTCACGGCGGTGGGATAGCACCCCGGATTGGCCACCAGGCGGGCGCCGCGGATCGCCTCCCGATTGATCTCGGGCAGGCCGTAGACCGCCTCGCCCAGCAGCGACGGGGCCGCGTGGGTCATGCCGTACCAGTGCTCCCAGACCTCGACCTGGTCGAGGCGAAAGTCCGCCGCCAGATCGATGACCCGCACCCCCGCCGACAGCAGCGCCGGGGCGTGCTGCATGGCCGTACCGTTGGGCGTGGCGAAGAACACCAGCTCGCAGTCGCTCAGGGCGGGCGTGTCCGGGGAGGCAAACTCCAGCTCCACATGGCCGCGCAACTGCGGGAACATCGCATCCACGCGCGTGCCGGCGTCCGCGCGCGAGGTCACCACGGACACCGCTACCCCGGGGTGGTGCACCAGCAAGCGCAACAGTTCCGAACCGGTGTAACCGGTGCCACCGACAATGCCGACCTTGATCATGCTGTTACCGCGTCGCAATCGGGGGTTGGAAAGCCACGGAGGGCCGCGTCAGGAACAGCCCGACGCCGAGCCGCAACTACTGCAACCGGAGCCGGCAGACGGCAGGTTATTGAAGACGAAGGTGGCATTGCCGTCGCCGGGGTCGACAAAGTCGATTTCAACACCGCGGATATACTCCAGGGTCGCATCATCCACCACAACCTTGTACGCCGAGAAGTCACGCACACCGTCGTTGTCGTTGATCGCATCCGTGAAGGTCATGCCGAAGCTCACGCCGCTGCAGCCGCCCGCGGTGGCGTAGACGCGCACGCCGGCGATACTGTCGTCGATGTCGTCGAACAGCTCGCCCATCTTGCGGCGGGCGGATTCAGTCAACGCAAGTTCCTGATCGGTCAGTTCCATCAGCATGGGATTCTGTGCCTCGATAAGCCCGTTGGAAACCCGTCACGCTACCATAAGGCCCGGATGGAATACCAGAGCAGGCTTCAGGGTTTCTCGCCCGGTGGCGCTATCCTGCCCGTTGCCATCGGCATCGGTACGTCGCGGATCGGACGGCCTCAGACCTCCACCATCTCGAAGTCTTCTTTGCCGGCACCGCACTCCGGACACAGCCAGTCGGCGGGCACATCCTCCCAGCGGGTGCCAGGGGCGATGCCCTCATCGGGCCAGCCCTGTTCCTCGTCGTAGATCACGCCACACACCAGACACGCATACCGTTTCATCGTTCGAGCCTCCTGTTCGTCTCGCCTTCGGTTTCTCTCCGGGGCCAATGGTCAGGCTGTCAGGCAGGTTTTTCAATCGCGCGCGGTCGCCCTGCTGACGTGGAGAGGTTGCCAACAACAGCAGCGGCGCCGGACAATGGGGGGTTCATGCCGCCATAAGCGACTGGCCACATCAGCCGCGGGGAAACCCGCCTCGCCCGACCGGAGACAGCACCTTGTCCAGATCACACGACTTTTTCGCAGCCGCCCAGCGCCACATCCCCGGTGGCGTCAATTCCCCGGTACGCGCCTTCCGCAGCGTCGGTGGCGATCCGGTGTTCTTCGACTCCGCCTCCGGCGCCTATGCCACCGATGTCGACGGCAAACGCTACATCGATTACGTCGGCTCCTGGGGGCCGATGATCCTCGGTCACGCCCATCCGGACATCATCGGCGCGGTCGCGGCGCAGATCCAGAAGGGGCTCTCCTTCGGCGCGCCGACAGAGCTGGAGACCCGCATGGCGGACGCCGTCTGCGAACTGGTCCCCAGCATGGACCTGGTGCGCATGACCAGCTCCGGCACCGAGGCGACCATGAGCGCCCTGCGTCTGGCCCGCGGCTACACCGGTCGCGACAAGGTCATCAAGTTCGAGGGCTGCTACCACGGCCACGTCGACTCGCTGATGGTCAAGGCCGGCTCGGGCATGCTCACCCTTGGCGAACCCAGTTCCCCCGGTGTGCCGGCGGCGCTGGCGGAACTCACCATCACCCTCAGTTACAACGACATCGATCAGGTGCGCGAGACCTTCGACGCCATCGGATCGGAGATCGCCTGCGTGATCGTGGAGCCGGTCGCCGGCAACATGAACTGCATCCCGCCGGTGCCGGGCTTTCTGGAAGGACTGCGGGAGCTCTGCACGGCGCACGGGGCCGTGCTGATCTTCGACGAGGTGATGACCGGTTTCCGGGTGTCCCGCGGCGGCGCCCAGGGCCTCTACGACATCACGCCGGACCTGACCGCACTGGGCAAGATCATCGGCGGCGGCATGCCGGTGGGCGCCTTCGGCGGCCGTCGCGAGATCATGCAGCAGCTCTCGCCCCTGGGCCCTGTTTATCAGGCCGGCACCCTGTCCGGCAACCCCATCGCCATGACCGCCGGACTCAAGACCCTCGAGCTCATCTCCGCCCCCGGCTTCCATGACGCGCTCACGGCGAAGACCGAGCGACTGACCGATGGCCTGCGCGAGCGCGCCGCCGCCGCCGGCATCCCGCTGGCCACCAACCGCGCCGGCGCCATGTTCGGTCTGTTCTTCACCGACGCCGACGCGGTGACCAACTTCGCGCAGGCCACCGCCTGCGATCAGGAGCGGTTCAAGGCCTTCTTCCACGCCATGCTCAAGCGGGGTGTCTACCTGGCGCCGTCGGCGTTCGAGGCCGGCTTCGTCTCCGCGGCCCATGGCGATGCCGAGCTCGACGCCACGCTGGAGGCCGCCGCCGCGGCCTTCGCCGAGATCGCCGGCTAGGGCGCCATCGACGGCGCCAGCGCAGAGCGCCGCAACGCCGTTCTCACGGACGCCGGTCAAGGGGTGCGATGGAGGGATTCATCCAGACACTGCTGCAGTGGGTCCAGGCCAACCCGGGCTGGGCCTACGCAGCGGTGTTCCTCGCCGCCTTTGCCGAGTCCCTGGCCATCGTCGGCGTCATGGTGCCGGGGGTGGCGATCATGCTCGGCGCCGGCGCCCTCATCGCCACCGATGCGCTGCAATTCTGGCCCGCCTGCCTCGCTGCTGTTGCCGGTGCCGTACTCGGCGACGGTCTCAGCTACTGGCTTGGCCACCACTACCGGCACCGCATCCGCCACTGGTGGCCGTTCAGCCGCCACCCCCGGCAACTGGACCAGGGCATGGCGTTCTTCCGGCGCCACGGCACCAAGAGCGTCGTCATCGGTCGCTTCTTCGGACCGGTCCGTGCCGTGGTACCGCTGGTGGCCGGCATGCTTGCCATGCCGCCGTCGCGGTTCGTCGCCGCCAACGTCGCCTCCGCGCTGGCCTGGGCGCCGGCCTACCTGGCGCCGGGCATCGCCTTCGGTGCCTCGCTGCAGCTTGCGGCAGAGGCCGCCACCCGGCTGGTCGTGCTGCTGCTGGTGCTGCTCGGCGCGCTGTGGTTCAGCGCCTGGGCCGCGAAACGCCTGTTCTGGTTCTTCAGTCCGCGCGCCAACACCTGGGTGCAGGCACTGCTGCGCTGGAGTGCGCTGCACCCGACCCTGGGCCGCATCGCCCAGGCCCTGGCAGAACCTGCACACCCGGACGCCCGCACCCTGACGGGGCTGGCCGGCGCGTTGCTGCTGGCCACGGCGCTGTTCGGCATCACCCTGAGCATCGGCCTGTTCGGTCCGCAGGAGCTCGGCCTCAACCGGATGGTGCTGCAGCTGGGGCAGAGCCTGCGCACCCCCTTCGCCGACACCCTGATGGCTGGCCTGGCGCTGCTGGCCTCGCCGCTGGTGCTGCTGGGGCTGGTGGTCACGGTGTTCGCCTACCTGCGCCGTCTGCGCCAGCGCCGCGACAGCGCCTACTGGCTGGCCGCCAGCCTGTTCGTGCTGTTTGCCACACCGGCCCTTGGCTGGCTGCTGCGCATCCCGCGACCCGCTCCAGGAGCCAATGCCGGTTTCGCTGTCGACCCGGATGTCAGCCCAGACGCCGGCCTCGATCCCGGAATGCATCCGGGCATCGGTCTGGTGCTGGAACTGCCCTGGCCCTGGTCCTTTCCGAGCGCGGCCGTGCTCGGCGCCACCTTGAGCTACGGCTTTCTCGCGCTGATGCTGTCGCGCGGCGTCAGTGGTCCGGGGCGCTGGCTGCCCTACGGCATCGCCGCCGGCATCGTCGCCTGCGTGACCCTGGCCCGGCTGTACTTCGGCGCCGAATGGCTGACGGACATCCTGGGCAGCATCGGCCTCGGCCTGATCTGGATTACGGCCCTCGGGCTGGCCTTTCGCCGCCACACCCGGCAGGTGCCCCCCTGGGGCGGCCTGGCGTTGGTCAGCGTGCTAGGCCTCGGGGTCGGCCTGGGCACCAGTCTGGTGCTTGCGTCCGCACTACGGCCACCGGCCGATGCCGTCGCACACCGCGCCCGCGGCAACGTCGAGCACATCAGCCCCGCCCAGTGGCAGGCCCGAGACTGCAGCCGCCTGCCGAGCCATCGCTCTGATCTGCGGCAACGCCATCAGCGGCCGTTCCGCCTGGTCTATGCGGGGGATCTCGACGCCCTGGCCAAGGCACTGGCACCCAGCGGCTGGGGCGAGGCAGAGCGCCTGACCCCGTCGACGGCACTGCGGCTGCTTTCACCATCGCTGTCCATGGCCGAACTGCCGGTGATCCCCCAGGTGCATGACGGACAGCATGAACGGCTGACCCTGGTGCGCGAGGCGGGCGCGGATCGCCGGTATGTGTTGCGCATGTGGTCAACAGACTGCCGCATCGCGCCGGACGTTCCGGTCTGGGTTGGTGACGTCACGGCACTGCGCAAGGTCAGCATCGGGCATTTTCTCGTGCTGCCGCTGACACGCGGGGATCACGACAGGGCACAGGGGCAGTTCGAGGCAGACCTGCGGGCGACCCCTGAGCTGGTCACGGGACCCGGCCAGCCACTGCTGGTCGTCGGCAGCGACAGCGGATTATTGCCTCCAGAGCGGCGCTGACAACGGCGCCCTACTCCGCGCCGACGTTCGCCCCGTCGGCACCCGCAAGGGCCGTCAGCAGCCGTCGATGGATGCCCTGAAACCCGCCATTGCTCATCACCAGCACATGGTCACCGGGGCTGGCCTCGGCGGCCACCGCCTGCACGATGTCCTCCACGGCATCCGCCACCGACACCTGTCCGCCCAACGGCGCCAGGGCCACGGCGGCATCCCAGTCGAGGCCAGGAGGGACGAAGACATGGACGCGATCCGCCTGTTCCAGGGCGTTTGCCAGCGCCGCCGCGTGCACACCCATGCGCATGGTGTTGGAGCGCGGCTCCAATATGGCCAGGATGCGCGCCTGGCCCACGCGCCGACGCAGCCCGCCCAGCGTACTGGCGATGGCGGTCGGATGATGCGCGAAATCGTCATAGACCTGCACGCCGCCGGCCTCGCCCACCAGTTCCATGCGTCGCTTGACGCCATGGAAGCGGCCGAGGGCGTCCGCCGCCCGCGCTGGCTCCACGCCCACCTCCGCGGCGGCGGCGATGGCCGCCAAGGCGTTCTGCACATTGTGCGCGCCGCAATGCTGCCAACGCACGGCGCCCACCGGCTCCGCTCCCTGCAGCACCGCGAAGGCCGAGTCATCGGCCGCAAGGGGCTCGGCCTTCCAGTCGCCGCGGGCCCCGCCAGAATCGCCGGTGGTCCGACCAATGGTCCGGGTCGGCGTCCAGCAGCCCATGGCCAGCACCGCATCGATGGCGGGCTCGCCGACGGGATGCAGGATGGCACCCGAGCCGGGCACCGTGCGCACCAGGTGATGGAACTGGCGCTGGATCTGCCCGAGATCGTCGAAGATGTCGGCGTGGTCGAACTCCAGGTTGTTGATGATCAGCGTCCGCGGGCGGTAATGGACGAACTTGGAGCGCTTGTCGAAGAAGGCCGTGTCGTACTCATCGGCCTCCACGACGAAATGGCGCCCCGCCCCCAGCCGCGCCGACAGGCCGAAGTCGAGCGGGATGCCGCCGATGAGAAACCCCGGTTCAAGCCCCGCCTCCTGCAATATCCAGGCAAGCATGCTCGCAGTGGTGGTCTTGCCGTGGGTGCCGGCCACGGCGAGCACATGCCGCTCCGCCAGCAGGTGCTCCGCCAGCCATTGCGGCCCGGACACATAGGGCAGCCCGGCATCGAGCATGTACTCCACGGCGGGCAGGCCTCGCTTCATGGCGTTGCCCACTACCACCACATCCGGCGCCGGTTTCAGGTGGTCGGCGGCGTAGCCCTCCGACAGGGTGATGCCGGCGGATGCCAGCTGGGTGCTCATGGGCGGGTAGACATGGGCGTCGGAGCCCGTGACCTCATGCCCCAGGGCACGCGCCAGCAGCGCGATCCCGCCCATGAAGGTGCCGCAGATGCCAAGGATGTGCAGATGCACTTCAGGCCGTTCCCTGGGTGAGGCCGCCGATCAGCATGAACGACAGGATGTCGAAGGCCACCGCAATGGCCGCCCCCTGCGCCAGCCGGATCTCGAGGGCGTGGCGCAGGATGTGCGCCGCCACCAGCACGCTCCAGACCACCAGACCAAGGAACAGCAGGCCGGCCAGCATCAGTTGCCCGCCCGCATCGGTGCCCGGAGCGGCCAGGCCCACTGGCAGCAGGGCCACCACGCCGATCAGGGTGTCAGCGCCGAGCAGGCTGGTGGCAGTCTGCAGAAAGCGCGGCTGCCGGTTCAGCAGTTTCAGGCCCAGGTGCAGGGCGCCCAGCAGCAGCAGGATGTCCAGCGCCGTCTGTGCCAGACCCGCCATGACGGATGCACCCGCGGTGATGGCCAGCAGCATGCCTCCAAGCAGCGCCGCCAGCACCACCAGCCCCAGCAGCGCCCGGGAACCCGGCAGGTCCTGAGGCCGCCGGCGAAGCAGGCACAGCTCGACGAAGAAGTGCAAGATGGGCAGCACAATCGCCTACCGGACCTGGCTGAACACATCAGAGGGCACGCGCACGAAGCCCTCCATCAGCACCCGGGCGCTGCGGCTCATGACGGCCTTGGTGATGGTCCACTCCCCCGCCGCCAGCCGGGCCTCGGCGCCGACCCGCAGGGTGCCGGAGGGATGACCGAAGCGCACCGAGGTGCGGTCACCGCCGCCAGCGGCCAGGTTCACCAGGGTGCCGGGGATGGCCGCCGCGGCGCCGATGGCCACCGCCGCCGTGCCCATCATGGCGTGGTGCAGCTTGCCCATGGACAGGGCGCGCACCAGCAGATCGATGTCGCCGGCGGCCACCGGCCGACCGCTGGAGGCGACATAGTCCTTCGGTCCGGCCACGAACGCCACCTTCGGCGTGTGCTGGCGGCGGGCGGCCTCGTCCGGGTGGCTGATCAGCCCCATGCGCAGGGCGCCCTGAGCGCGGATGGCCTCGAATCGGGCCAGCGCCCCGGCGTCGCCGTTGATGGCCTCCTGCAGCTCGGTGCCGGTGTAGCCGATATCCTCGGCATTGACGAACACGGTGGGGATGCCCGCATCGATCATGGTGGCCCTGAGGGTGCCGAGGCCGGGGACCTCCAGGTCGTCCACCAGGTTACCGGTGGGAAAGATGGCGCCGCCGCCGTCCTCGTCGGCCGCCGGGTCCATGAACTCGATACGCACCTCGGCCGCCGGGAAGGTGACGCCGTCGAGCTCGAAATCGCCGGTCTCCTGCACCGCGCCATTGGCCATGGGCACATGGGCAACGATGGTCTTGCCGATGTTGGCCTGCCAGATACGCACCTCGGCGATGCCGTCCCGGGGAACGCGTTCGGCGTCCACCAGCCCGTTGCTGATGGAGAAGGGTCCCACCGCCGCGGACAGGTTGCCGCAGTTGCCGCTCCAGTCGACGAACGGCTGATCGATGGAGACCTGGCCGAACAGGTAGTCGACATCGTGTTCCGGCCGGCTGCTGCGCGACAGGATCACCGTCTTGCTGGTGCTGGAGGTGGCCCCGCCCATGCCGTCGATCTGTTTGCCGTAGGGATCGGGGCTGCCGATGACCCGCAGCAGCAGCGCATCGCGGGCCGGACCCGGCTGCCGGGCGGGCTCGGGCAGATCCTGCAGACGGAAGAACACGCCTTTGCTGGTGCCGCCACGCAGGTAGCAGGCGGGTATCCGGAGTTGGGGTGCGTGAGTCATGGGCATCCTGGGGTCAGGCCGCATGGGCCGAGTCGAGAAAGTCCTGGGCGAACCGCTGCAGCACGCCCCCGGCCTCGTAGATCGAGACCTCCTCGGCGGTGTCCAGGCGGCAGGTCACCGGCACCTCCAGCCGCTCGCCATCCTTGCGCTGGATCACCAGCGTCAGGTCTGCCCGCGGTGTGCGCTGGCCGACCACATCGAAGGTCTCGCTGCCGTCGATGTGCAGGGTCTTGCGGTTCTGCCCCGGCTTGAACTCCAGCGGCAGCACGCCCATGCCGATGAGGTTGGTGCGGTGGATGCGCTCGAAGCCCTCGGCGACGATGGCCTCGACGCCGGCCAGGCGCACGCCCTTGGCCGCCCAGTCGCGCGACGAGCCCTGGCCGTAATCGGCGCCGGCGATGATGATCAGCGGCTGCTTGCGCTGCATGTAGGTCTCGATCGCCTCCCACATGCGCATCACCTGGCCATCCGGTTCCACGCGGGTCAGCGAGCCCTGTTTCACCTCGCCGTCCACCACGGCCATCTCGTTGATCAGCTTGGGGTTGGCCAGGGTCGCGCGCTGGGCGGTCAGGTGGTCGCCGCGATGGGTGGCGTAGGAGTTGAAGTCCTCCTCCGGCAGGCCCATGCGCGCCAGGTACTCGCCGGCGGCGCTGTCCGGCAGGATGGCGTTGGACGGCGACAGGTGGTCGGTGGTGATGTTGTCCGGCAGCACCGCCAGCGGCCGCATGCCGCGCAATGTGCGCTCGCCGGCCAGCGCACCCTCCCAGTACGGCGGACGGCGGATGTAGGTGGACTGCGGGCGCCAGTCGTACAACGGGCTCCTGGCCTGGTCCACGGTGCCCAGGTCGAACATGGGCACGTACACCTGCCGGAACTGCTCCGGCTTCACGCAGCGGGCGACGATGTCGTCGATCTCCTGGTCCGTGGGCCAGAGGTCCTTCAGCGTGATGGGCCGGCCGTCGGCGTCCAGACCGAGGGCGTCCTGCTCGATGTCGAAGCGGATGGTGCCAGCGATGGCGTAGGCCACCACCAGCGGTGGCGAGGCCAGGAAGGCCTGCTTGGCGTATGGATGGATGCGGCCGTCGAAATTGCGGTTGCCAGACAGCACCGCAACCGTATACAGGTCGCGATCGATGATCTCTTGGCGGATCTGCGGCTCCAGCGCGCCGGACATGCCGTTGCAGGTGGTGCAGGCGTAGCCGACGATGCCGAAGCCGAGTTGCTCCAGCTCCGACAGCAGGCCGGCCTCCTCCAGATACAGCCGGGCGACCTTGGAGCCGGGGGCGAAGGAGGTCTTGACCCAAGGCTTGCGTACCAGGCCCAACGCATTGGCCTTGCGTGCCAGCAGCCCGGCAGCCACGACGTTGCGCGGGTTGGAGGTGTTGGTGCAGCTGGTGATGGCGGCGATGATGATCGCACCGTCGGGCATCAGGCCCTGCTGCTCCTGCGCCAGCGCCTTGTCCAGGTCCACGGCGATGCCGCGCTCGGCCAGGGCGGAGGTGGGCAGGCGCCGATGCGGGTTGGACGGCCCGGCCAGATTGCGCACCACCGACGACAGATCGAACTCCAGCACCCGTTCATAGTCCGCCTGGGCCAGGTCATCCGCCCAGAGTCCGGCGGTGCGGGCGTAGGTCTCCACCAGGGCCACCTGCTCGGGTTCGCGGCCGGTGAGGCGGAGATAGTCGATGGTCTGCCCGTCGATGGCGAACATCGCCGCGGTGGCGCCGTATTCAGGACACATGTTGGAGATGGTGGCGCGATCACCGATGGTCAGATCCGCCGCCCCCTCGCCGAAGAATTCCACGTAGGCGCCGACCACCCGCTGCTGACGCAGGAACTCGGTCAGCGCCAGCACGATGTCGGTGGCGGTGATGCCCGGCTGTCGGCTGCCCGTGAGCCGCACGCCGACGATGTCCGGCAGGCGCATCATGGAGGCGCGCCCCAGCATCACGGTCTCCGCCTCCAGGCCACCGACCCCCACCGCGATCACCCCCAGGGCGTCCACATGGGGGGTGTGGCTGTCGGTGCCGACGCAAGTGTCGGGAAAGGCGACGCCATCGCGCACCTGCACCACCGGCGACATCTTCTCCAGATTGATCTGGTGCATGATGCCGTTGCCGGCCGGGATCACGTCGACATTCTTGAACGCGGTGCGGGTCCAGTCGATGAAATGAAAGCGGTCCGCGTTGCGCCGGTCCTCGATGGCCCGGTTCTGCTCGAAGGCATCCGGCTCGAACCCGGCATGCTCCACCGCTAGGGAGTGGTCGACGATGAGCTGGGTCGGCACCACCGGATTCACCAGCGCCGGGTCGCCGCCCTTGTCGGCGATGGCATCCCGCAACCCGGCCAGGTCCACCAGCGCCGTCTGACCAAGGATGTCGTGGCAGACCACCCGCGCCGGATACCAGGGAAAGTCCAGGTCCCGCTTGCGCTCGATGAGCTGCCGCAGCGCATCCGTCAGTTGCTCCGGGTCGCACCGACGGACCAGGTTCTCGGCCAGCACGCGGGAGGTATAGGGCAGACTGGCGTAGGCACCGGGGGCGATGGCATCCACCGCGGCGCGCGCGTCGAAGTAGTCCAGCGTGGTACCGGGCAGCGGTTTGCGGTTGGCGGTATTCATTGGCGGTTCGTGTTCGTCCGATAGGAAGTCCGATTGGCAGAGCGCAGATCTTAGCAAATCCCATCCACTGACGCCCGGGGCCGCCAGCGGACTGGCACCAGGGCGTCGTAATCCAGCTCGAATCCGGCGCCGAGAAAGGCCTCGCGCAGGGGCGACTCCAGCGCCGGAAGGCCGTCGATATGCTGGATCAGCAGCCGTTTCCGGCCGCCGGTGGGCAGCCGCTGCAGCGCTGCCAGGGCCAACGCCAGCGTGCGCTGTCCCGCCTCCTGTCTGTCGTCGAAGGCATCCGGAAAGCTCAGCAGCTGACGACCACCGGCGCCGACATAGAACACCGGCCAACCGGCCACCAACACCACCGAGGCCGCGGCCACGCGTTTCGGCGGCTGTCGGGCGCTGCGCCCGTTCCCTGCCCTGTCGCCGGCCCCGGGCTCGGCTCCGGATCTAGGCCAGGGCAACAAGCTGCCGTAGGGGTTGGCCGGGTCCGCCGCAGACAGCACGCAGACCTGTTCCTCGCCGAAGCCATCCACCGGCGCCTCCTCCAGACGTGCAGCGCGCAGTCGCTCCACCGCCCCGGGCAGCGCGAACTGCGCCCCGGACAACCCCTCGACGAAGTGTCCGCGCCGCACCCGTCCGCTCTCCTCCATCTGCTTCAGCACCCGGTACAAGGTCGAGAAGCCGCCGGGCAGGCCATCGGCGGCCACCGCCTCGCGGCTGACGACACCATAGCGCTCCAGCAACCAGTGGGCGCGGGCGAACTGCCGACGACTCTCCACCGTCGCGGCCTGTTCGGCATCGCCGGCGTGCGCCTCCGGTCCCGCCCCTGGTCCAAGCACTGGGGTGGCCACCAGCGACCAGCGCCCCCCCGCCAGTGCATGGGCGCCGACCCCGCGTCGGCCCCGGGCGGATGCCGGGCGCCCGCGAGCACCCAGGGCCCGCAGCGGCGCGAAGGTGTCGTTGCTGATGACCCCGTCCCAGACCAGGTCCCAGAGGGCCCGCTCGAAGTCCTCCCGCGCCGCCGCAGAGGTCAGCCGATGCCCGGCGCGCTCAACCACCTGCTCCAGCTCCATCAGGAAGCAGGCACCCCGCTGTCGCAGCGTATCCAGCAGCACCCGCCGGATCCGCGCCGGCGGATCCTGTGCATCTGGGCCCCCATTCGCTCCAGCGGTTCCGTCAGCGGCCGGCTCCGCGGCCCCCGAGAGCCCGTCCCCGGTCACCGCGTAGGCAAGATTCTCCCGCCGATACAGCGCGATGCGACCGTCCTTCGGTCCCAGCGCCCCCTGCCCCACCCACACCACCTGCCCGGTGGCGGCGAGCATGTCCAGGTCCTCGGAGCGATAGCCGGGCACCCGGGCCGGCAGCAGCACGCGGTCCAGCAGGCCCCAGCTGACGGCGAACCCCTCCAGCTGCATGACCGCCTCCAGCAGGCGCTCCGGCCCCCGGCGCTCCTCGCCGAGGCCGTGCCAGGCAGGCAGAAAACGGGCCAGGGTGGCGCCGTCCACCGGTGCCACCTCATCGCGCGCACGCGCCAGGGTGCGCCGCCGCAAGCGTCGCATGACCTCGGCATCGCACCACTCGGGCTCCACGCCCAATGGGCGGATCTCGCCGTGCACCAGCACGCCCCGGGTCTCCAGCAAGCGCAACACCGGCTCCACCTGGGCCGCACGCAGGCCAAAGCGGCGCGCCACCTCGGTGGTCGGAAAGGGGCCATGGGTGCGGGCGTAGCGGGTCAACAGGTGCTCCAGCGGCGCCGTCGTCGGCGCGATGAAGCCCTCCGGCAGGCCCGGCGGCGGCACGCAGCCCAGGGCATCGCGATAGAGGCCGGCGTCCTCGGCGGCGATCCAGCGCAGCTGCCCGGCAACGCGCACTTGCACCGCGCGGCGCTGGTCCTGCAGCCGCGCCAGCCAGCCCGCTGGTGGTTCCGTGCTGCGCCCGGCCAGTTCGGCGTCGGTCAGGTCGCCCAATCGGCGCAGCAGATCGTGCAGTTCGTCGGCATCGCGGGCGCGGCGCTCCGGGTCCAGGTGCGCCAGCTCCGCCTCCAGCTCGTCCAGCACCCGCGGATCGATCAGCTCGCGCAGCTCCGCCTGGCCCAACAGTTCCGCCAGCAGCCCGCGATCCAGGGTCAGGGCCTGGGCGCGACGCTCCGCCAGGGGCGCGTCCTGTTCGTAGATGTAGGCGGCCACATAGGCGAACACCAGCGAGCGGGCGAACGGCGATGCGCTCTGCGTCTCCACCTCGTGAACGCGGATGCTGCGGGAGCGGACGGCACCCAGCAGCGTCTTCAGCCCGGTCAGGTCGAACACGTCGCTCAGGGCCTGGCGGTAGGTCTCCAGCACCACCGGAAAGCCCGGATAGCGGCGCACCACCGCGAGCAGGTTCTGTGCCTTGAGCCGCTGCGCCCACAGGGGCTGGCGACCCCGAGCGGAACGACGCGGCATCAGCAGGGCGCGGCCGGCGTTCTCGCGGAACAGGCTGGCGAACAGCGAGGTGTCCGCCAGTTGCTCGGTGATGCGCTCTTCCACCTCGTCCGGCGGCGGCAGCAGGGCGTCCAGATCCGGCAGCGCCTCGCCGTCCGTCAGGCGCAGCACGATGCCGTCGTTGGTGTACATCACCTGCACCTCGAAGCCCTCGCGGCGCTCCAGCTGCCACTGCAGGGCCATGGCCCAGGGGGCGTGGATGCGGGCGCCGAAGGGCGTCAGGATGCAGACGCGCCAGTCGCCCAGCTCGTCGCGGAAGCGCTCGACAACGATGGTCCGGTCGCTGGGCACCACGCCGGTGGCCTGCCGCTGCTCCTGGATGTAGGCCGCCAGATTGCCGGCGGCAAAGTCGTCCAGCGGCGTCTGCTGCCGGATCCAGTCCGCCGCCGCCTCGCCCTTGAGCCGTTCCACCCGCCGGCAGAAGGCACCGATGGCACGGCCCAGTTCCACCGGCCGCCCCGGACCGTCGCCGCGCCAGAACGGCAGCTTGCCCGGTTCCCCCGGCGCCGGCGAGACAATCACGCGATCACGGGTGATCTCCTCCACCCGCCAGCTCGACGCGCCCAGCAGGATGCACTCCCCGGCGCGGGTCTCGAACACCATTTCCTCGTCCAGCTCACCGATGCGCGGGCCGTCGCCGCCCAGGTGCACGGCATAGTTGCCCCGATCCGGGATGGTGCCGGCGTTCAGGCGGGTGATCATGGGCGTGCCCTTGCGCGCGCTGAGGCGGTCACTGGCTCGGTCCCAGGCCAGCAGCGGCTTGAGGTCGGCGAAGTCGCTGGACGGAAAGCGCCCCGAAAGCATGTCCAGCACCGCCTCCAGGGTGCCGCGGCCGAGTTCGCGGTAGGGACCGGCGCGATTCACCAGCTGCCGGATATCGTCGACGCTGCGGTCGGCGCCGACGCAATGGGCGGCGATCTGCTGGGCCAGCACGTCCAGCGCATTGCGCGGCATGCGAAACGGCTCCAGTTCCCCCTCCAGCATGCGTGCGGCAATGACCGCGCATTCGAGCAGGTCGCCGCGAAACTTCGGAAAGATGCGCCCGCTGCTGACCTCACCGACGCCATGGCCCGCACGCCCGACCCGCTGCAGCCCCCGCGCCACCGAACCCGGCGACTCCACCAGCAGCACCTGGTCCACGCCGCCCATGTCGATGCCCATCTCCAGCGAACTGGTGGCGACGATGGCCCTGAGCGTACCGCGCTTGAGACCGTCCTCGATCTCGGCGCGCCGCTCGTGGCTGACGCTGCCGTGATGGGCGCGCACCAGCTCCACCGGAGCGTCATCGCCGATCGCCGTGTCCGCCGGCGTCGCGCCAGAGTCCAAACCGAGCCCGGGGCCGATAGCATCCAGCACGTCTTCCCCGGCGGCCACCTCGTTCAGGCGCCGGCACAGCCGCTCGCACAGCCCGCGGCTGTTGACGAAGACAATGGTGGAGCGATGCCCCAGGATCTCGTCCAGCAGCGCCGGGTAGATGGCCGACCACATGCCCTTCTTCGCCGGCGGACGCGCCACCTCGCGGGCGTAGAGTTCGCCCAGGATGGGGCCGCCGCCATGGTTCGGATCCGGGTCCGGTGTCGACGGCGGCCGCTCCATGTCCGCCACCGGCACCGTGACCCGCAGGTCCAGGCGCGGCGGCGCGGCGGCGTCCACCACGCGCACCGGGCGGTCGCCGCCCAGCCAGCAGGCGGCCTCGGCCAGGGGCTTCACCGTCGCGGACAGGCCGATGCGCTGCGGATCCTGCTCGCAGAGCAACGCCAGCCGCTCCAGCGACAGCGCCAGATGCGCGCCGCGCTTGGTGGCCGCCAGGGCATGCACCTCGTCGACGATCACCGTGTCCACCCGGCGCAGGTTCTCCGCCGCCCGGGAGCCCAGCAGCAGGTACAACGATTCCGGCGTGGTGACCAGGATCTCCGCCGGCTCCTTGAGTTGTTGCTGGCGTTCCCGGGCTGAGGTGTCGCCGGTGCGGATCGCCACCCGGGGCGGCGCACAGGGCTCGCCGAGCAGTGCCGCCGAACGGGCGATGCCGGCCAGCGGCGCGCGCAGGTTGCGTTCGATGTCGTAGACCAGGGCCTTCAGCGGCGAGATATAGAGCACGCGGGTGCCGGACGCACCGGGTTTACCGGTTGCGCCGGACGGGCCGGTTGCGTCGCCGGATGCGGCCGATTCCGGCCCCGCGGGCACGCGCATGAGCCGGTCGATGGACCACAGGAAGGCGGCCAGGGTCTTGCCGCTGCCCGTCGGCGCGGTGATGAGCACATGATCGCCGGCGGCGATGACCGGCCAGCCGGCGGTCTGCGCCTCGGTGGCACCGTCGAAATGCTGCCGGAACCAGTGCCGGGTGGCGGGGCTGAACAATTCCATGAGGACTCGGGAACGGGAGGACTCGGGAACGGGAGGACTCGGGAACGGGACGCTGCGCCCCGGATGGCTGTGCTGCGGATGTCCTGTCGCGCGAAGCGGCGGTCAGGACGACGTCAGGGCGACGCCAGCGGTGGTGACAGCACCAGCGGCGCCTCGCGATCCAGGATGGTCAGGCGGTCGCGAAACCCGGGGTTCAAGTGCACCCGCCCGTCGTCATCCACCAACAGCGCGTAGCGGATGCCTAGCGACCGGGCGATGTCGTGCCAGCCATCCGGGCCGGCGACGAACAGCGCCACCGCCGCCGCTGCGGCCACCGTGGCCTCCGGATGGACCACGGTCACCGCTTGCACGCCGCGGGCCGGGCGCCCGCTACGCGGATCCAGGATCGGGTGATAGGTGACGCCGTCGTGGATCCAGTCCCGGTCCTGAGCGGTGCGGGTGGCCACGCTTTCGTCGCCCTCGATGTTCAGCGTGGCAAAGACGCCGCCGCTGCCGCCCCGGCGCACCGGGATGCGCCAGGGCTGGTCGCTGCGATCCCCGATGGCACGCAGATCGGCGCCGATCTTGATCATGGCGTGCCGCACATCCAGTTCGCGCAGCCGCGCCACCGCCAGATCGATGGCATAGGCCGGGATGATGGGCGAGAAATCCAGTCGCAGCGCCGCGTTGTTGCCGCGCACCTGCAGGATATCGATCTCGATGTCGGACATCCGCGGGTCCGCCTCCAGCAACTGCGCAATGGCAGGTTCCGGCGGCGGGCGCATGCCCTCGGGCACCTCGACATTGAAACCCCAGAGGGCGATCAGCTTGCCGATGGCCGGATTGAACAGATCATCGGTGAGCTCGGCGTAGCGCTGGCTCAGATGCACCAGGGGCAGCACCGTCACCGGCGCCTCGAAGGCCTCGCCAGTGGGCAGCAGGCGGTTCACGCGGGCCATTTGCCCATCCCCCCACACCTGCAGGTCCCGCTCCAGCGCGGCAAAGTCCTGGCGGATGGTCTCCACCGCCTGCTCCGCCCGCTCCGGCGCCACCTGCAGCAGGGTCAGGTCGACACTGGTGCCGAAGGCCTTGAAGCGCGAGTTCACCGCCGGTGACTGCTCGCCGCAAGCAGACAGCAGCAGCGCCAAGGCGACGATCAGCGCCGGAACATTGCCGCGGATCAGGCCGGACTGCAACGGCCTCATCGGTCCGACTGCCCGCCGGTCGGCTTGAGCCAGAACACCATGGGCTTTGGCGACTGGCCCGTTTCGCCCAGTTCCTGCCAGGCAAAGGTCGTCCGCAGTTCCGGGTGACGGCGATAGCCCCGATGTTGCCAGAAGGCGTCCAGCGGCACGTAATCGGCGGGGCGGCGCGGATCGTCCGCGGCACGCTCCACGGCGCAGAAGCTGTACCACCGCCAGGGGCCGAAGCCTGTGCCGGGGTCTGCCGCCAGCGTCCGGGCATGGGCCTCGCGCTCCTGGAAGAAGCGCACGCCGATGCCGCGACCGCGATACGCCGGCAACAGCACCGACTCGCCCAGATAGAACACCCCGGCGGGATCGTACCCCGCCGCCAGAAACGGCGCCTGCACCTCGTCCATCTCCTCGGTCAGCGGCAGGGCCGTGGCGGCGCCGACCACCCGATCGGCATCCAGCGCCAGCACCACCACGCTGCCCCGGGCCTGGCTGTAGGTGCGGAGATAGTCCGCCTCATAGGTCAGGTCGCCGTCGTACAGGTACGGAAAATCCCGAAACACCTGAATGCGCAGTCGCGCCAGTTCGGGGATCTGACGTTCGAGGTCGGCACCGGCAACGCGGACCAGTCGGATTGTGTCTGTGCTCATGCACTCACTCTGACAGCGGGCCGCGCGGACTGCAAGCGGCACCGAGCGGTGGGTCCGCCAGTTGTTGCCGGACCAGCAGGCGCAGTTCACGGTCCGTGAGCCGATGGCCGTCGACGACCTTGGGCACGATGTAGTCGCAGCCTTCGCGCCAGCGATTGCAGCCGAAGGCACGCCGTCCCTCGATGAGCTGTCCCTGGCGGCACCTGGGACAGCCCAGCGGCTGCGCCCGCAGGGAGTCCGCCGTGGCCGGCGGATCGTCGCGCGCTTCGGGCGCGCCGCCGTGCTCCGCGGGCGGCGCGGCTACCCCCTGGGCCACGCGAACCACCCGAGCCACATCGGCCACCAGATCGCGCACCAGGGTACAGATGTCTGCGTAGAAGCCGTCCGCATCGGCCGCGCCCTGCTCGATCTCCTGCAGCCGCTGCTCCCAGGCGGCGGTGAGTTCGACGCTGCGCAGGGGCTCGGCCACCAGCGCGATCAGCGCCCTGCCCTTGTCGGTGGCCCGCAACTGCTTGCGCTGGCGCTCGATGTAGCCGGTGCGCAGCAGCTTCTCGATGATCGCGGCGCGGGTGGCCGGGGTGCCCAGACCGGAGCCCTTCATGGCCGCCGCCAGCGCGTCGTCGTCGATGTCGCGTCCGGCGTGCTTCATGGCGTTCAAGAGGGTTGCATCGTCATAGGGCCGCGGCGGCTGCGTCTCCTTTTCGACCACCTCCAGGCCGTCCACATGCACGCTCTGACCCTTTTGCAACGGCGGCAGGGCGCTTGACTCAGCGGCAGTCTCGGCGCCCGGCACGGTTGCCCCCGATGGGGCCGGCCCGGCCAGTGGTGGCTGCCGCCGCGGCCCCACACGCTTCCAGCCCGGCTCCAGCTCCACCGACCCGCGGGCGATGAAGCTCGCACCACCAATGTCCAGCTTGACCAGGGTCTCCTCGACCCGCTGGTCCGGCAGGAACACGCCGACGAAGCGCGCCGCGACCAGGTCATAGATCTTGCGCAACGGCTCCGGCAACCCCGCCGACGGACGCCGAGCGGTGGGCAGGATGGCGTGATGATCCGTAAGCTTGGTCTTGTCCACATAGAGCTTGCCGAGACGATGACCAGCCGCCAGCCGCTGCTCGGCCTCGGCGGCCAGGGGGTGGTCGACCGCCTGCAGGATCTGCGGCAGTTGCGGCAGCATGTCTTCGCCGATATGGCGACTCTCGGTGCGCGGGTAACTGATGAGCTTGTGCTGCTCATACAGGGCCTGCGCCAGTTCCAGCACCCGGGCAGCAGTGAAGCCGTGGCGGCGGTTGGCGTCGCGCTGCAGCGTGGTCAGATCATAAAGCGGCGGCGGGCGGTTGTTGCGGACCTTCTTGTCCACAGCCACCACGGTGCCCGTACGATGTGGCTCGATGGCCTGGGCGATCTCGCGCAGGCGCCGTTCGGCATGCTCCTTCTTGTCGAGGCGCGTCTCGCCGTCCTCGACATAGCGGGCATCGAAGCCCTCTGCCAGACGGGCCTTCAACTCATAGAAATACGCCTTGGTAAAGCCCGCGATGGCGGCATCGCGTGCAACGATCATGGCCAGGGTCGGCGTCTGCACCCGACCGACGGTGTACAAGCCCCGGTTGCGAACGGTATAGGCGCGGGTCAGGTTCATGCCCACCAGCCAGTCGGCCTGGGCGCGGGCGCGCGCGGCGGCAGCCAGGGCGTCATAGTCAGCACCGGGTCGCAAGTGGGCGAAGCCCGCGCGGATGGCCTCGTCGGTGAGACTGGAGATCCACAGCCGCTGCACCGGCTTGCGGCAGCGGGCGTGCGCCATGATGAGGCGGAAGATCAGCTCGCCTTCGCGTCCCGCGTCCGTCGCGCAGACGACGCGCTCGGTGTCGGCGGCGGTCAGCAGGGCCTTGACGATCCGAAACTGGTCCTGCGTGCGCTTGTCCGTGCGCAGCTTCCACCGCGCCGGGATCATCGGCAGCTGCGCCATGCTCCAGCGGCCGGACCAGTCGGCGCCCCTGCCGGCACCCCCATTGGCTCCATAGTCATCCGGCTCGGCGAAGTGCACCAGATGCCCCAGCGCCCAGGTCACGCACCAGCCGTTGCCGCGCAGGCATCCGGTGCCGCGCCCGGTGGCACCGAGCACACGCGCGATGTCCCGGGCGACACTGGGCTTTTCGGCAATCACGAGGGCGGTCATGGCCCGGAGTATAACCGCTGCAAACGGACTCCGATTGTCCCGACGCGTTCAGTAGCCAGGCCATCTACCGGAACCGGCAGCCAGCATCGGCCGCCGGAGTTGGAGAAGGACTCTGCGGCCGGCGGACGCGTTCAGCGCCCGGCGGCGGGTCCGCCGGACATGCGCTGCCGGGCCTCGTCCCGGCTGGCGTAGAGGTTCGGCTCCAGGCCGTGCAGGGAGAGTGACTCACCCAGCTTCATGCGCAGGAAGGCGCTGGTGGAGTAGCGCGTGATGCCCGCGTAGTAGCGGTCCACCAGATACCGGACCATGTCGGCGTAGGCATCGGTCAGATCGGGCCGGAGGCGGAAATTGTCATAGTTGACGATGGTATCCACCTTGCGTCCCAGGGGCTTCAGCAGGGCCTCCACGGCGTCGCGGATGCGGCCGATATCACCGGGCTCGTTCACCGCCAGGGCCTCGAAGTTGACGAACAGCTGGTTGCGCTCCGGGTCATAGACCAAGCGCTCCGCCAGCGGCAGCTCCAGCAGATCGCGCTCCAGTCCCATGGGCGCGTCGACGAAGATCCTGGGGTCCATGACCCGCAGCGGGTCGGCAATCCTGGGCCGGAAACCCATGTGCGCCAGGATGTCTCGCTCCAGGTCGACACCCGGAGCGATCTCGGTCAGGGTGACGCCGTCGGGTCTCATCTCGAAGACGCAACGCTCGGTGATGTAGAGCACCGGACGCCCCGTGCGCCGCGCCCGCGCCCCGCTGAAGGTGACCTGCTCGACCTGCGCGATGAACTTGGCGCCGCCGTCCCCGTCGCCGATGCAGAGTTGCCCGTCGCCGATGCCGAGCGCGGTCTTCGCCGTGGTGAAGGTGCCGACAAAGATCAGCTTTTTCGCATTCTGGCTGATGTTGATGAAGCCCCCCGCGCCCGCCAGCCGCCGACCGAAGCGGCTGACATTGACGTTGCCCTCGGCGTCGACCTGTGCCATGCCGAGGAAGGCCAGGTCCAGCCCGCCGCCGTCGTACAGGTCGAACTGTGCGGGCTGATCGATCAAGGCGGCGATATTGGTGCCGGCGCCGAAGTTCAGACCGCTCGCGGGCAGGCCGCCGATCAGCCCCGGCTCGGCGGTCAGGGTCACGAAGTCGAGGATGTGCTCCTCGTTGGCCACGTTGGCGATGCCCTCGGGCATGCCGATGCCCAGGTTCACCACGGCGTTCGGCCGCAGTTCGAAGGCCGCCCGGCGGGCGATGACCTTGCGCGCATTCAGCGGCAAGGCCGGGATCGATTGCATCGGCACCCGCACCTCGCTGCTGAAGGCCGGGTTGTAGGGCTCGCCAAAGGTCTGCCAGTGCTGCTCCGGGGGCGCCACCACCACGCAGTCCACCAGGATGCCTGGAATGCGCACCTGCCGCGGATTCAGGGTATGGCGGTCGGCGATGCGTTCCACCTGGACGATCACCAGCCCACCGGAGTTGTGCGCCGCCGTCGCCAGCGCCAGGGACTCCAGCAGCAGGGCCTCGCGCTCGACGGTGACATTGCCGTCGGGGTCAGCGGTGGTGCCGCGGACGATGGCGACATCGATGGGGAAGCCCTTGTAGAACAGGTAGTCCTCACCGTCCAGTTCCAGCACGCGCACCAGGTCCTCGGTGGTCCGCGCATTGAGCTTGCCGCCCCCCAGACGCGGATCGACGAAGGTCTCCAGGCCGACCCGGGTCAGGGTGCCGGGCTTGCCGGCGGCGATGTCGCGAAACAGATGCGCCATGACGCCCTGGGGCAGGTTGTAGCCTTCCACCTGATCCGCGTTGACCATGGCCTGCAACGCCGGCACCAGGCCCCAGTGGCCGCCGATGATACGTCGCAACAGGCCCTGCTGCGCGAGCTGGTTCAGGCCCCGCTCCCGGCCATCGCCCTGCCCCGCCGCGTAGACCAGGGTCAGGTCCCGCGGTGTCGCCGTGTCGGTGAAACGCCGGGCCAGCGCGGCCGCGACGTGCTCGGCAAAGCCAATGCCGACGAATCCGCCGCTGACAACGGTGTCACCGTCACGGATCAGGCGGACCGCATCGGCCGCGGACACGATCTTGCTGCGGTTCGGCTCATGCCGTTCCGGTCCTTGCAGCAGCGGATGACCGCTCGCCTTCGGCGTGACTGCATCTTCGGGCTGCCGGGAATCGGCCTGGCTTCTGTTCATGCTGGACCCTTGCTTCATGCGCTGCGTCAAAGTTTCATCGTCGTCGAGTCTGTCGCCTCATCGGCCGAGGAAGGCGCCGACGGCCGCATAGGTCTGTCGGCAGGCCAGGGGGGCCAGGCCCTCGAGGTTGAGAAACCCGTGGATCATGCCAGACAGGCAGTGGTGTTCGGCCTCGATGCCGGCCTCGCGCAGGCGCTGCACATAGACGCTGCCCTCGTCCCGCAACGGACAGAGCTCGCAGGTCAGCACAAGCGTCGGCGGATAGTCCGGCGTCAGTTCCATGAACAGGGGCGAGATGGCGCGACGGTTCTCTGCGTTCTGCAGATACGCGTCGAACATCCAGAGAATGCGCTCGCGCTCGAGCAGATAGCCCTCGGCGTGCTCCATCACCGAGGGCTGGGACAGGGTGTAGTCGAGGCTGGGATAGATCAGTATCTGACGTTCGATGTGCATGCCCGGCTCGAACTGCGCCAGGTGCGACACCGTTGCGCACAGCGCCCCGCCGGCGCTGTCGCCGACCAAGGCCAGACGCGGCTGGTAGACGAGGCCGAGACGCTGCAGCAGCGGAAACACCCGCTTGGCGCTGGCCAGGGTGTCCTTCAGCTGGGCCGGATAGGGACACTCCGGGGCCAGCCGGTAGTCGATGGCAACGACGATCCGCCGGGCGGCCAGGGCCAGTTTCCGCGCAATGGGGTCGTACAGGCTGACCCCGCCGGCCACATGACCGCCGCCATGCACGAACAGCAGCACCGGCAGCGCCTCGTCCGGCTGCGGGTGATAGACCCGGACCGGAACCCGGTAGTCCGGCCCGGGGATGATCTCGTCGCGCACCTGGGGCAGTTCCGGCACCTCCGTCAGGAACCGCCGCGTGGCCAGTTCCCAGGATTCGCGGGCATTGGTTACCGTGCGCCGATAACCGTGGACACGCGCCTTCTGCTTCGCGGACCGCAGCACCCGCAGCCAGTCTCGCAACGGTTCCGGCATGGACGCCGGGAACGATTCCGAGATGGCCGCATCCCGCTCAAGCGTCATGCCCGCGCCTCACGCCACCTTGCGCACGACGGCCCCGTCGTCGCCCCCGTCCCAGGCGTCCAGTTCCAGCACTTGTGCCAGCTGGCCCAACATGAGCACGGTCTGGGCGCACATCTCCTCGCGGGGTCCGGCGATGCACTCGCACAGCGCCATTGCCCGGCGCCGGTCCGCCTCGTCCCCGATCAGCGTCGGCAGCGCCTGCATGGCCGCCTCCGGCTCGTAGCCCACGATCAGGCTCTCCTTGTGGATCATCCGGGCGCGCGCCTTGGGCTTCATGCTGGCAAAGGGCTCGGTGGACATGAGCATCTGGTTGGAGCGCTCCAGCCGCGAGCGGCGCACCTCCTTGCGCGAGTGGGCAATGAAGATCAGCATCCGGATCACGCCGTCCTCGAAACCGCCCTGGTCGATGCGGTCGAGCGCGTCCTGCACCGTGGCCAGCGTACGCAGGTCTTCCTTGGGCTCGGCCTTGCTGACCACGCCACCCATGCGCTCGCCCAGGGCCTGGGTGGCCGGCGCGCCCCAGAGCAGATGGAAGTTCCATTCGATCACGGCGTTCTGCAGATCGCGCACCCCGTCCCACCACTGGGTGACCAGACCGGCGCCAAACCGTTCCATCTGTCGAAACGGGTTGTCGGCGGAGACCGCCTGCCGGTTCTGGCGCACCTGCTCGGCCAGGGGCGCCACTCCCTGCATCAGGGGGTTGCGGTCGCTCTGCAGCCAGCGCTGCATGCGCATGGGGCTGGCATTGGCCATCAGGTCCGCGCTGGCCTGATTGACCGCGGCGCGCACGAAGGGCCGCAGGGTCAGGTCATAGAGCTCGGCGCCCAGTTCCGAAAAGCGGGCGACGGTGGCGAAGGGCCGGTCCGAATCGGTGCCACCAGCCTGCTCCATCATCTGCTCGATGCTGCGCTCGGCGAAGGCGACGTGGAAGATCTTGTCGACCCCCTCGCCCTTCTCGTCGGTGATCACCATCTCGTAGAGACCGGGCCGGAGCGCCTCGATCGCCTTCAGGGTGGAGACGATCTGGCCGTGCTCCCGCTTCGCCACTGATGAGGAGACGAAGATGCCCAGATGGCCGACACTCTCGTGCAGGGTGTAGAGGATGCGCTGGCCGCGGGCGCGGATCTCGTCGACATCGGTGTAGTGATCGGCGATCCAGCCCAGGGCCTGCTGCGGTGGCGTGATGTTGTCGCCATGGGAGGCGAAGACGATGATCGGCGAGTTGACATCGCGCAGGTCCAGATGGGTGCGCTCGTTCAGCAAGGCCCTGCCACGCCCCAGGCGATTGCCGACGAACAGGTTCTCGACGATCCAGGCGATCTCCGCCGGCGTCATGAAATAGAAGCTGCTCCACCAGCGCTCGAAACCGACGAAGCGCGGCACCTCGGTATCGATGCGATCCCAGAGGTTGTAGTACTTCGCCCACCAGGTATTGCTTGGCGAGAGGCGCTCGAAATTGAACACCAGGTTGGCACCGTCGAAGGCGCCGTTGCCCAGGTCCGACAGCAGGTGGACCGAGGTGGCGCCGCCGACCAGACCGCCGAGGTAGCGCATCGGGTTCTTGCCCTTCTGCCCGGCCCAGTACGACAGCGGCGCGCCGTTGGCCACCACCGGGCCGGTGATGTCCGGGTTGGTCGCCGCCAGCAGCATGGCACCCCAGCCGCCCTGACAGTTGCCGATGACGATGGGCTTCGGCGAGTCCGGGTGGCGGCGGCGGACCTCGCGGACGAACTCGGCTTCGGCCGCGGTCACGTCGGCCAGCGTCTGGCCAGGGACCGGCAGACGACTGAAGGTGACGAAGTAGGTCGGATGCCCGCCATGCATGGCGGCACCGACCTGGCTCTCGTCCTTGAACCCGCCGATGCCCGAGCCATGACCGGCGCGCGGGTCGATGATGATGTAGGGCCGCCCGTCCTCGCGCACCGGCATGCCCTCCGGCGGCACGATGCGCACCAGCGAGTAGTTCACCGGCCGCGGCAGCGTATGGCCGTCGATGACGGTCTCGTGCGCCCAGCTCAAGACGGTCTCGTCGCTCCCTTCCTCATGTTCGACGAAGTGATTGCCACACTGACGCAGGGCATCCGCGTAGAGCACCGAGCGATCGGCGCCATCCCTGAGATAATCCAGCCAGTGCTGCAGCAGCGCCGGCGTGGCCATGGCCGCGGCCACCTGCTGCCAGGTCTGCAGGTTGCGACTGGTGTTGCTCTGGGCGGTCTCCAGCGCACGACCGGCATGCGTCTGCAGCAGGTCGCCGAGATCGCGGGCATACTGCTGGTGCTCGTCGGCGCTGCCCGACAAGGCATCGGGCAAGGCCCCGGAAAAGGCGCTTCTGAATGCGCCGGGCCAGCCGTCGAAACTGGTGATCTCGATCGGCGACGCGAGTTTGGCCAGGTCGAACATGGGTAGCCTCCAGCAATCGGGTGTGTGACTAGGCCAGCTCAGGCCTTGATGTGATAACCGCCATCGCAGTACAAGGTCTGCCCGGTCAGCATGGTCCCGGTGCGGGTTGCCAGCATCGCGGCCAGGGCGCCGACATCGTCGATGGTCGCCAGCCGGCCCAGCGGCGCCCGCTCCGCGGCCTGCGCCATCAGCGCGTCGAAGTCCTTCAGCCCCGAGGCGGCCCGGGTCGCCAGCGGCCCCGGCGACAGGGCGTAGGCACGGATGCCCTTGGGACCCAGCTCGTCGGCCACGTAGCGCACCGAAGACTCCAGCACCGCCTTGACTGGCCCCATCAGGTTGTAGGTCCGGATCACCTTCTCGGCCCCGTAGAAGCTCATCGCGAACAGCGAGCCGCCCTCATGCATCAGCGGCTCGGCCAGCCGCGCCATGCGCAGGAAGGAATGCGCCGAGACATCCACGGCGACACCGAAGCCGCTGGCGGAGCTGTCGGTCAGGCGACCATGCAGCACCTCCTTGGGTGCGAAGGCGATGGAATGCACGGCGAAGTCCAGCCGCCCCCAGCGCTGGTCGATGGCCTCGAACACCGCCTCCAGTTCACCCTCCCGGGTCACGTCGCAGGGCAGGAACAGCTCGGCCCCGACGGCCTGGGCACAGGGCTCGACATAGGGCCTGGCCTTGTCGTTGAGATAGGTGACGGCCAGTTCGGCACCGAGCGCGCGGAAGGCGCGGGCGCAGCCGTAGGCAATGGAGTGCTCGTTGGCGATCCCAAGGATCAGACCGCGCTTGCCCGCGAGCGTGAAATAGTCCTGGTCCAGCATCATGCAGTCCTCGGCAGAAACGGGGCTCGTTGGGTGGTTTTGAAGTGGGGTATTCGATCAGTGGCTCAGGACGTCTCGCGCACGACGCGCAGGGTCTGCATGGCGATCATGCGCTCCTCGTCGGTCGGGATGACCCAGACCGAGGGCGTCTTGGACGCCGGGCTGATGCAGCTGGCGCCGACGCGGTTGGCCTCGGCATCGAGATCGATGCCGAGCCAGGCGGCATCGCGGCAGACCCGCGCCCGCACCTCGGCATCGTTCTCGCCCACACCCGCAGTGAACACCAGCGCATCCAGGCCGCCGATGGCCGCACAGAGCGCGCCCAGGGTCTGGCCGATGCGGTAGACGAAGTAGTCGATGGCCTCGGCGGCGCGCGGATCATCGCTGCGATGCAGGTCGCGCAGGTCATTGCTGACCCCGGATAGGCCGAGCAGGCCGGATTCCTTGTAGAGCAGCCGCTCCAGTTCATTCACCCCGAGCCCGTCCTCGCGCATCAGGTACAGCAGCACGCCCGGGTCCAGCAGGCCCGGGCGGGTCCCCATGGGCACGCCGTCCAGGGCCGAGAAGCCCATGGTGGTCTCGACGCTGCGCCCCTCGCGGAGCGCGGTCATGCTGCAGCCGCTGCCGAGATGGGCGATGACGACGCGGCCATCGGCAATCTCTGGCGCCAGTTCGCGCAGGCGACGCACGATGAAGGCGTAGGACAATCCATGGAAGCCATAGCGCTTCAGACCGCGGTCGAGCAACGACCTCGGCAGCGCAAACTGTTCGCTGATCCGAGGCCGTCCCTGGTGGAAGCCGGTGTCGAAGCAGGCCACCTGGGGCAGATCGGGGTGCTCCGCGGCCACCAGCCGGATTGCCGACAGGTTATGCGGCTGGTGCAGCGGCACCAGTGGTATCAGGCGGGTGAGGGTCTGCAGGACCGGGTCGTCGATGCGCACCGGCTCGGCATAAGCCTCGCCGCCGTGGGCGACCCGGTGGCCGATGGCCAGGATCCGGTCGCTGCCGGCCTGCTGGCCGAGCCAGTCCCAGATCTGTCTGAACGCCCGACCGTGGCCGGCGCCGGGGGGAGCGGGTTCGCGATAGGCCTCCGCGAGCAGCGCGCCGTCGGCGGCGCTGGCGACGAAATGCGGATTCGAGCCGATGCCCTCGACCTGTCCGCGCAGGGTCAGTTCCAGGTCGTCCGCCAGCACGCGATAGAGGGCGAACTTGATGCTGGATGAACCGGCATTGAGTGTCAGGATCTGCTCGCTCATGGCACGCGTCTGGTGCGGCTAGTGGTGGGGCTGACGGTGGAGCTCGTGGCGGGGCTCGTGGCGGGCCTGACGGTGGGCCGAATGACGGGAGTCAGGCCGTTTCCGGGGCCGCTTCGATGGCCATGTCGGCGACCGGCGCGCCTTGACGCAAGGCGTGGGCATGCAGCACTGCGGTGGCCGCCGAGGCCCGGCGCGTGCGCACGCTGTCGGCGCGGGAGGTCAGCACGATGGGCACGCGGGCGCCCAGGACGATGCCGGCGGCCTCGGCATTGGCCAGAAAGATCAGCTGCTTGGCCAGGATGTTGCCGGCCTCGAGATCGGGCGCAATGAGCACATCGGCGACGCCGGCCACCTCGGAGCTGATCTTCTTGATGCGGGCCGCCTCCAGGTTGATGGCGTTGTCCAGGGCCAGGGGGCCGTCGAGGATGCCGCCGACGATTTGCCCGCGGTCCGCCATCTTGCACAGCGCGGCCGCATCCAGGGTCGACTGGATCCTGGGCCGAATGGTCTCGACGGCGGACAGCACGGCGACCCTGGGTTGCGCGATGCCCAGGGTGTGCGCCAGATCGATGGCGTTCTGACAGATGTCGCGCTTTGCATCCAGATCCGGGTCGATGTTCACCGCGGCATCCGACACCAGCAGCAGGCGCGGATAGGTGGGCACGTCCATGACGAAGATGTGGCTGATGCGCCGTTCCGTGCGGATGCCGCTGGCCTTGTGCAACACCGCGCCCAGGACCTCGTCGGTGTGCAGGCTGCCCTTCATCAGGATCTCGGCGCGCCCCTCGCGCACCAGGGCCACGGCACGCTCGGCAGCGGCATGGCTGTGCTCGACATCGATGATCTCCGTCCCGGCCAGATCGATGCCCGCCTGCTCGGCGACCGCGCGGATGCGGCATGCGGGGCCGATCAGGATGGGCTCGACGAAGGTGCTTTCGGCGGCCTCCATGGCCCCCGCCAGGGAGACCTGGTCCACCGGATGCACGACGGCGGTCGGGATCGGCGGCAGCGGCGCCACCTTGTCGAACAGCGCGTTGAAGCTGTCGTGGTGGCGCACCGTGACCTTCGCCGCCGCAGCCGCCTCGATGCGCAGCTTCTCCGTCGGCGCCACCACCACGGCGCGCCCGGTCATGACCGGTTCGCCGCGCTGATTGACCACCTCGCAGCGCAGCAGCACCAGGTTCTGAGGCTCTTTCTCCACCACCCACACCCGCGCCGTCAGGCTGTCGCCCAGGGCCACCTGACGGTGGAAAACCGCGTCCTGGTTGCGATAGACGGTGCCCGGGCCGGGCAGGACATTGGCCAGCAGGCTGGAGATCAGGCCGGTGGCCCAGAGGCTGTGCCCGACCACACCCTGGGCGCCATGGGCACGGGCATAGGCCTCGTCCATGTGGATGGGATTGAGATCACCCGAGACCTTGCTGAACAGCGCGACGTCGTCCCGCGTCAGGGTCCGCTGCAGTTCGGCAGTCTGTCCGACCCGGATCTCGTCGAAGGTCCTGTTTTCGAGGAAGGTCGCCATGGGGAACTCCACCGGCAGCGGGCCGATCGGGGGCAGCGGCCCCGTCCAGGACCTCGAACCGCCCGCGTTTTGTTGCATTGCACAATAGTCTACGCGGGCGCTGTGACGGCACAGTTACGATCCTGGAACGGTTCGGTGAATCCCGGTATCCACAGGCAGGCCGACCATCTCCGCGCTGAGTTCCCAGAGCCGTGCATTGGCGGTGACATCATCGGCCTGGGCTGGCGCCTTGATAGGCATCCGGTCGCCGATATAGGCGCCGCTGAGACCCGCGGTTGCATCCGCTATCAGCAGGTACAGCACGCGCTCGGCGGCCTGCTCCGGGGTCTTCAGCGCCCAGCCCAGCAGCCGGTCCACGGCGCGCCAGAACAGGCCCTGGGCACCGTCGGTGCCGCCCAGGTTGGAGCGGAACACGCCGGGGAAAACACAGTTGACAGTGACGCCGCTGCCGGCGAGCCGACGCGCCAGCTCGCGGGTGAAGTGGATATTGCCGAGCTTGGCCTGACCGTAGGCCTGCATCATGCGATAGGGTCGGCGCTGCCAGTTCAGGTCGTCGAGGACCATGGCGGTGTTCATGCGCGTGCCAACATTGACGATGCGCGCCGGGGCGCCGGCCTGGAGCCGATCGAGCAGCAGCCGGGTCAGCAGATAGGGCGCCAGATGGTTGACGGCCAGGGTGCGCTCGACGCCATCTGCCGTCAGCCCGTGGCGCGGAAAGGCGGTGCCGGCATTGTTGATCAGCAGGTGCAGTGCGTCGACCCGGCTGCGCACCGCGGCGGCCAGATCGCGGATCTGCGCCTGTGATGACAGGTCGCAGCACAGCAGCTCAACCGCCGGGTTGCCCGTTGCCGCAACGATCTCGTCCTGCGCGGCCCGTCCGCGGGCGGCATCCCGGGCCACCATCAGCACGCGCAGGCCGCGCGCCGCCAGGGCCCTGGACACGGCCTTGCCCAGTCCGGAACTCGCCCCGGTCACCAGGGCCTGTTGCTGGTTCATGGTCATCGCCTCCTGATCCTGGTCTGTGGCGGGATCGGCCCGACTGGATCCCGTGCCTGCGGGCACGGCCGGGCACTTCCGTATAAACTCGGCGCAGGCAAACCTTCCTTCGGCCGCGCCAGACTTTCTGCACGGCGCTGCGCCATGAACAACTGATCCGGGACCAATCTGTCATGACTTCCAAGCAAAACACACGCGCCGGCCTGGGCCGTCGCGGCGAGTGGCTGGTGGCGCTGCAATTCGCGCTGATGGCGATCTTTTTTCTGCTGCCGGTGTGGCAGCCGGGCCTGGGCGCCGCGGCCATGGACGCGACCATGCTCTGGCGCTCGCTGGGCGCAGGGCTGCTGGGCCTGGTAGCGCTGGTCTTCGGCGGGCTGGGCTCGCATCATATCCGCGACTACCTGACGCCGCTGCCCTATCCGGTGGATCACAGCCAGTTGGTGCAGCACGGGGTCTACGGCCTCGTCCGGCATCCGCTGTACGCCAGCCTGCTGTTCGCTGGTCTGGCCTGGACCCTGTACCATCTGAGCCTGTCCCACCTGCTGTTTCTGGCGGTCTGTTTCCTGTTCTTCGACTACAAGGCCAGTCGGGAAGAGGCCTGGCTGACCGAACGGCACCCGGAGTATGTCGCCTACGCGCAGCGCGTGCGCAAGTTTCTGCCTTGGGTGTATTGACCGAGATCGGCTCGAGGGGCTTCTGGCGCAGGTTTCCGTTCTTCAGGCCCAGGAAGATGCTGATTTATTGGCCATCCTGGCCAAAATCAGCACGCGAGCAGCGCAGCGGGGTACGACCATGGTTTCCTTCGCCGCCCAAACCGCGACAGCCTGAAGCTCATACAACGGCTGTATATAATCAGGGCAACCCGTCTCCTCTGCGTTGCTGGCCTCGACGCCAACCGCAGACCGGGGGACTCGCTGATGCACAACGAACACAACACAGGGTGGCCCATGAACCTGACGCTGATAGTCCTTCTGTGCCTTGGGGTCATCGTGGCCCTGTATGGGGTGGTGATCTACAACAATCTGGTGCGGCTGAAGCATACGGTGGGCAAGGCCTGGTCGAACATCGATGTGTCGTTGAAGCAGCGGCATGATGAGTTGCCCAAGCTGGTGGCGGTGTGCAAGGAGTACATGAGCTACGAGCAGGAGACCCTGGAACGGGTGGTGCGCGCCCGCAGCGAGGTGTTCAGCGCCCAGGCGCGGGGCGATGTGCAAGGCCTGGGCAGCGCCGAGACGGAACTGCGCATCGGCCTGGACCGGTTGCTGGCCCTGGCCGAGAACTACCCGGACCTGAAGGCCAACCAGAGCTTTCAGCAGTTGTCCCAGCGCATCTCGCAACTGGAGGACACCATTGCCGACCGCCGGGAGCTGTACAACGAGAGCGTCAACCTGAACAACATCCGGCGGGAGCAGTTCCCGGATCTGCTGGTTGCGCGGCTGTTCGGCTTCAGGCCCTTTGAGTTGCTGGAGTTCCAGGCCGCGCGTAAGGACGTCGACGTCGCCGGCCTCTTTGCCTAGCCGCGGCGTGCCTGCCCCAGCCGGCCCCCAAGGCTGAAATCCAGGCAGTTCCCCAGCCCCCAACCGCACCCGGTACCGGATCCCATGCTGGATTTTCTGAGCCGGACGGCCATCGACGCCGACCCGGCGGAATTCTGGTTTTTCGCCGCCTTTGCGGCGATGTTCACGGTCCTGTCCGTGCGCCAGGGGCTGGCGGCCTTCTGGAAGCTGCGACTGGTGCTGGATACGCCGACAGCACGGATTCGCTCCGCGCCGCAGGGGTATGTGGAACTCAAGGGCCAGGCCCTGGCCCTACGGGGGCCGATCCTGGCCAAGCTGAGCGGCTCGCCCTGTGTCTGGTATCGGTACCAGGTCCAGGAGCGCCGGGGCAGCAGCGGCAAGGAACGCTGGGTGACCATCGAGCGAGGGGATGCCGGGCGCCCGTTCCTGCTGGATGACGGCAGCGGCCGCTGCCTGGTGGACCCGGCGCAGGCGGATCTGCGCTGTCGGATACACAAGACCTGGTACAGCGCCCAAGCCGGCGGAGCCGCGCAGGACCGGCCCTGGCAAATTCTGGCATGGCGGCACCACCCGCGGCGCTATCGGCTCACCGAAGACCGCATCCTGGACCAGGAACCCGTCTATGTCCTGGGCAACCTGCAGACCCCGCGCCGGGATGTGCGCGAGCGCCAACGCCTGACCCGGCACCTGCTGGCGCAATGGAAGCGCAACCCGGAGCGCCTGCGCGTGTTCGATCGCAATGGCGACGGTGACATCGATGCCGCGGAATGGGAGCAGGCACGGGCGCAGGCCGCGCACCTGGCGCAGCAGGCCGAGGCACGCCTGGCCATGGAGCCGGTGCTGGCCCGGGTAGGGCCGACCGACGACGCGCGGCACCCGTTCGTGGTCTCCACCGAGGACGAGGGTGCGATGACCCGGCGGCTGCGGCTGACAGCCTTCGGCGGGACCTTGCTGGGCGGCCTGATCGGCATCGGCCTGGCCCATGCAGTGCTGGTACGGCTGGCCGGCTGAGACCTGTGCCGGTTCGGACTTGGCCGGGGCTTGCTTGCAGAGTAGCTGGCGGCCAGCAGTTGACGACTGGCAGCCGGCGCCTGGCCGACGCCCGCCCGCGGGCGGGCCGGCCGCCGTCGGAGTCAGAAGTTCGGCTTATCCGGTGCCTCTTCGAACATCCGCACGCTGCTCATGATCTCTTCGCAGGCCTCGTCGCGGCCGGCCCAACCGCCGACGCGGACCCACTTGCCCTCGTCCAGATCCTTGTAATGCTCGAAGAAGTGCGCGATCTGATCCAGCAGGTGCGACGGCATGTCGCGGAAGCTCTCGATGTTGCGATAGCCCTTGAACAGCTTGTCCACGGGCAGCGCCAGGATCTTGGCGTCATCACCGGACTCGTCGGTCATCTTCAGCACGCCGATGGGCCGACACTTGATCACCGAACCGGGAATCAGCGGATAGGGCGTGACCACCATGACGTCCACCGGATCGCCGTCCAGCGACAGCGTATGCGGCACATAACCGTAATTGCACGGATAGTGCATGGCCGTGGTCATGAAACGATCGACGAACATCGCCCCCGTATCCTTGTCCATCTCGTATTTCACCGGTTCGGCGTGGGACGGGATCTCGATGATGACGTTGATCTCGTTGGGGACGTTATCGCCCCGTTGAACACGATTCAGGTCCATGGTGTCGGTTTCTCTGTGTTGTCAGGATGTGAGAGCAAGAAAAAGGCCCGCCAGGCGGGCCGATTGATACGCCTGGCATTCTACCCCAGCGACGGGCAGCCTACCCACTGCGCCAGACAATGCAGAGCATTGCCCGACGCCGGAGGTCTGCCTCACAGCAGGGGCACGATCAACAGGGCCACGATGTTGATGATCTTGATCAGCGGATTGACCGCCGGACCGGCGGTGTCCTTGTACGGGTCGCCCACGGTGTCGCCGGTGACCGCCGCCTTGTGCGCGTCGGAGCCCTTGCCGCCGTAGTTGCCGTCCTCGATGTACTTCTTGGCATTATCCCAGGCGCCGCCGCCGGTAGTCATGGAGATGGCGACGAACAGACCCGTGACGATGGTGCCGATGAGCAGGCCGCCCAGGGCCTCCTTGCCGAGCAGCAGGCCGACCACCACCGGCACCAGCACCGGCAGCAGGGACGGCACGATCATCTCCTTGATGGCATCCCGCGTCAGCATGTCCACGGCGCTGGAGTAGTCAGGCTTCTGCTCGCCCTTCATGATGCCCGGCATCTCGCGGAACTGCCGGCGCACCTCGTTGACGATGCCGCTGGCGGCGCGGCCCACCGCCTCCATGGCCATGGCCCCGAACAGATAGGGCACCAGGCCGCCAATGAACAGCCCGATGATGACCATGTGGTTGTCCAGGCTGAAGTTCAGCGTCTCGTCACCCAGGGCATGGGTGTAGTCGGCAAACAGCACCAGCGCCGCAAGGCCGGCGGAACCGATGGCATAGCCCTTGGTGACGGCCTTGGTAGTGTTGCCCACGGCGTCCAGCGGATCGGTGATGTTGCGGATCTTCTCGTCCAGTTCCGCCATCTCGGCGATGCCGCCGGCATTGTCGGTGATGGGGCCGAAGGCATCCAGCGCAACGATGATGCCAGTCATGCTGAGCATGGAGGTGGCGGCAATGGCGATGCCGTAGAGGCCGCCGAACCAGTAGGACAGCAGGATGGCGACACAGACCGCCAGCACCGGCGCGGCTGTGGCCTTCATGGACACGCCGAGACCGGCGATGATGTTGGTGGCATGGCCGGTCTGGGAGGCCTTGGCGATGAGCTTGACCGGGCTGAATTCCGTACCCGTGTAGTATTCGGTGATGACCACCATCAGGCCGGTCAGGCCCAGGCCCACCAGCGCCGCCAGGTACAGCAGGAAGCTCGCGCCGATGCCGCCGCCCGGGTTCATGATCAGCGTGATCGGCAGGAAGGCCACGGCGGCGATGCCGCCGGCGACGATCAGCCCCTTGTACAGGGCGTTCATGATCTTGGTGTCGCCTTCCTGCGCCTTGACGAAGAAGGTGCCTGCAACGGACGCGATGATGGACACGCCGCCGAGCACCAGCGGGTAGACCACGGCACTGGAGGTACCCAGCATCAGCGAACCCAGCAGCATGGTGGCGACCACGGTGACGGCATAGGTCTCGAACAGGTCCGCGGCCATGCCGGCGCAATCACCCACGTTGTCACCGACGTTGTCCGCGATCACCGCCGGATTGCGCGGGTCGTCCTCGGGGATGCCAGCCTCCACCTTGCCCACCAGGTCCGCGCCTACGTCGGCACCCTTGGTGAAGATGCCGCCGCCCAGTCGCGCGAAGATGGAGATCAGCGAGCCACCGAAGCCCAGGCCCACCAGCGCGTGCAGCACCACGTCCTGCGCCAGACCCATGGCCATGAGGATGCCGTAGTAGCCCGCCACGCCCAGCAGCCCGAGACCGACCACCAGCAGGCCGGTGATGGCGCCGCCGCGAAAGGCCACCTGCAGCGCACTGTCGAGCCCGGTCTCCGCGGCCTGGGCGGTGCGCACGTTGGCCCGTACCGAGATGTTCATGCCGATGTAGCCGGCGGCGCCGGACAGCACCGCACCGATCACGAAACCCACAGCAGTGGCAGTATCGAGAAAGACCCACAGCACCACGGCCAGCACCGCGCCGACGATGCCGATGGTGGTGTACTGCCGATTCAGGTAGGCCTTGGCCCCCTCCTGCACCGCAGCGGCAATCTCCTGCATGCGTGGCGAGCCGGCGGGCAGCTTGAGGATCCACTGCACCGACCAGATGCCATAGCCCAGCGCCGCGAAGGCGCAGAGGATGGCGAAGATGGTTCCGAATGACATGACAACTGACTCCTGTTTCTGGTTAGACAGGCGGTTCGATGCCGCGAACCGACCCCGCCGGTCGCGGAGCTCAGCGGCCGACGCCGGAGAAGTCGGTGCCGGGCCGCAGACCGAAGGCCTGCTCAAGGTCGAATTCCCCGATCAGGCCATCCACGGCCTGCTGACCGTGCGTGCGCTGGACCTCGCCCAGCAGCAGACGCACGGCGTTGCGATTGTAGCCGCTGCCGAACTGCAGCTGGGTGGTGATCAGTTCGCGTGCGCGATCCAGGGTCATCTCAGCCTCCATTTCGAGTGTCGAAAAGCAAAAGGGGCCGCTGTGGCCCCTCTTGTTCGTCGTTCAGCGCCTCAGAGCTCGAATGGCCCGAGCTTGCGGGCAACGCCGGCGTTGTTCAGCGTCACGTACTTCGGCAAGCCGTTTTCGAAGGGCGGATAGTCCTCGCCGCTGATCAGCGGATAGAGGTACTCGCGACACTTGTCGGTGATGCCGTAGCCGTCCTCGGAGATGAAGTCCTTGGGCATGAACTTCTCCACATTGGCCACCTCCGCCAGCGGCGCCTTGCCGATCTCCCAGACGTAGGGCGCCGACGACTTGCGGACCACCGTGGGCATGATGGCGTTCTGCCCGTCCAGGGCGAACTCCACCGCCGCCTTGCCGAGGGCGTAGGCCTGCTCCACATCGGACTTCGAGGCCAGATGGCGAGCAGCCCGCTGCAGATAGTCGGCAACCGCCCAGTGGAACTTGTAGCCGAAGGCCTCCTTGACCATGTTGGCTACCACCGGCGCGGCACCACCCAGCTGGGCGTGGCCGAAGGCATCGCGGGTGCCCTGCTCCGCCAGGAAGCGGCCGTCGGGCCAGTGACAGCCCTCCGACACGCACACCGTGCAGTAGCCATGCCGTTCCACCTTGGCCCTCACCGCCGCCAGGAACTTCTCCTGGTCGAACTCCACCTCCGGGAACAGCGTGATGACGGGGATGCCCTGGTCCTCCACCAGCGCGCCGGCGGCAGCGATCCAGCCGGCATGGCGGCCCATGACCTCGAGCACGAAGAGCTTGGTGGAGGTGGCGCTCATGGAGCGCACGTCGAACGAGGCCTCGAGCGTGGAGGTGGCGATGTACTTGGCCACCGAGCCGAAGCCCGGGCAGTTGTCGGTGATGGGCAGGTCATTGTCGACGGTCTTGGGCACATGGATGGCCTGCACCGGATAGCCCATCTTCTCGGAGAGCTGCGACACCTTGTAGCAGGTGTCGGCGGAGTCGCCGCCGCCGTTGTAGAAGAAGTAGCCGATGTCGTGGGCCTTGAACACCTCGATCAGGCGCTCGTACTCACGCTGGTTGGCCTCCAGGCTCTTGAGCTTGTAGCGGCAGGAACCGAAGGCGCCGGACGGGGTGTGACGCAGGGCCGCGATGTTCTCGGCGGACTCCTGATTGGTGTCGATCAGGTCTTCGGTGAGGGCGCCGATGATGCCGTTGCGACCGGCGTAGACGTTGGCGATCCTGTCCGAATGCTGCCGCGCGGTCTCGATGACGCCGCAGGCCGAGGCATTGATCACGGCGGTGACGCCGCCTGACTGGGCGTAGAAGGCATTCTGGGCGCTCATGGGTATCCTCTTCGGTTGTTGGTTTGCGTGATCGACGATGGACCCGACACCGGCCGCCCTGTGCAGAGGTGCGCTAGCGCCCGGGGAGGTCGCCGCGCTGCTCAGCGGCGAAGTCGGCCTGCGCCTGGAGCAGCCCGACGGCGCATTCCGCCAGGTCGTCGTACTCCGGGTTGCCGGTGCCCATCTGCCTGTAGGGCTTGTAGAAGAACTGGCAGCGGTAATTGCGCTCGCCGGTCTTGAAGATGACGAAGGTACAGCCGTCGTCTGACTGCCAGGCCACCACCGGGCAGGGGGTCAGCTCGCGATCGGCCGGGCTGATGCGCACGTCGGCGTCGCCGAGCTGGACCTCGAGCTCACGGCCATAGCGCTCTTTGAGCGTGGTGCGGATGACCCAGAGCTCGGTGTCCGTGAGATCAGGGATGCTGTGCTGCGATGTAGGGGGCATGTGCTGCCGTCCGTATGACTGCGCTCAACTGTCCGCTCAGGCGGGGCCTGGCCGGGTACGGCCTGCGCGCCACCGGGGCGCCGCGACTGCCGGAATCAGATCCTAAGGGTACAAAAACAGGGCGCGGCACGCATCGAAAAAATTCAATGGCGGCAAATACCCGACCAGCCATGGTTTTCACCCAGGGAAATGCTGATTTGTTCAGCATTGTTCGCGCGGGGATCCTTGCCCCGCACGGCAATCGCTAGGCGTCAGGCCGGCTTCGCGTCAAGCGGCGGTCACCGAGGCGGCTGCGGGGGCGTGCAGGTCCATGCCGGCCCCGCCGTACCAGTAGCCGTCACAGGCACCGGTGGGCATCAACCGCTCCAGTTGTGCACTGGCATCGGATGGGTCCTGAGCGCCGCTCAGGGCGGCATGGAACAGCGCGATCACCTTGTCCATGTGTTGCGACTGCGGGCTGAGGCGAAGGATGTCCACGCCTAGTTCACGCATCTGCACCAGCGCCGGCAGCAGGTTCATGGTGCGGGCGGACTGGGTCTGAATGCCGTTCAGCGCCAGGAAACGATTGTCGTCCTGGGTGGTGACCACCATGCCGTCCGGATGGTCGATGCAGGCATAGCGGCAGTCGTCCTTGGGCAGGTTGCGGGCGCGAGCAGTGAAGCAGCGGGCGGAATAGGCCAGCGGCAGACGGCCGTAGGCCATGACCTCGGTCTCGACGCCGTCCGGGCGCGCCCGCTGCATCTGCGCCAGGGTGTCGTGGGTGAGTTCCACCGGCAGCACCCAGCGGCTGCAGCCCTGGCGCGCCAGCAGGTCCAGGGTGTGCTCGTTGTAGACATTGACACTGTGACCGACGACGAAGGGGCGGCCCTGCAGCAGATGCACGGCGCCGATGTCGTTGGCCTCGACCAGGAATCGGTCCTGGCCGCAAATGGCGCGCAGGCGCAGCAGCTCGGACTCCGCCTCCAGCAGCGACAGGGTGGACAGCACCACCTCCTTGCCGGCGTCCGCGAGGCGCTCGGCGATGGCCAGCCAGTCGTCGAAGCGCACCTGGTTGCGCTTGGAGCAGACGGTCTCGCCCAGGTAGACGATGTCCACCGGGGCATCGGCCACCATGGCATAGAAGTCCTCGACGGTGTCCTTGGGCCAGTAATAGCTGATCGGCCCCAGGGACAGGCGCGGGGTGTGGCGGTTGTCGGCTGTGCTCATTGTCTGTCTCCCGCTCACTGCCAGGGCCGATGGTAGGCACCGAGGGTGGTCTGCGCCCCCTCCGACACCTTGCCCAATTCCGCGGTCCATTCCGGCCGCGGCGCGAACTGCTCCGGCGCGCGCTCGAAGGCGTCCAGCGCCTGGCGCCAGACACGGGTGACCTGCGCCACATAGACCGGGCTGCGCTGGCGGCCCTCGATCTTCAGCGCCTTGACGCCGGCGGCGGCCAGCTCGGGCAACAGCTCCATGGCGTTCAGGCTGGTGGGCTCCTCGATGGCGTGATAGGTGTTGCCGCCGGCCTGGAAGGTGCCCTTGCACAGCGTCGGGTAGCCCACGTTCTCACCCTTGGGGTGACGCTGGATCAACACGCCCCCCAGCCGGGTATCCAGGCCCGTGGGGGTTTCGACCCACTCCACGTGGCTCGCCGGCGAACAGGCGCCGTAGGTATTCGGCGAGCGGCCGGTGGCGTAGGACGACAGGATGCAGCGCCCCTCCACCATCACGCACAGGCTGCCGAAGGCGAACACCTCTACCTCCACCGGGCTGTTGTCGATGACGTGGCGAATCTGGCTCATGGACAGCACACGGGGCAGCACCGCGCGTTTCACGCCGAAGTGTTCCTGGTAAAAGCGCAGCGCCTCGTAATTGGTGGCCGAGCCCTGCACCGACAGGTGCAGATTCAGCTGCGGATGCGTACGCGCGGCATAATCCAGCACACCGATGTCGGCGGCGATCAGCGCATCGACACCCAGATCGGCGGCGCGATCAACCGCCTGCTGCCAGCGGCTGAAGCCGTCCGGACGCGGGTAGGTGTTCAGCGCGATGAACACCCGCACCCCCTTGCGCCGGGCATAGCGGACGCCCTCCGCCAGCTTGTCCTGGGTGAAGTTCAGGCCGGCGAAGTGGCGGGCGTTGGTATCGTCGCGAAAGCCGGTGTAAACGGCATTGGCGCCATTGTCGACGGCCGCCTTCAGCGATGGCAGATTGCCGGCGGGACAGACCAGTTCCATCGGGATTCCTCGGGGTTTGTTTCTGGGTTTGCCCCCGGCTTCGTCTCCAGGCCTGGAGAGCGGACGCCAGGAGTGGATGAATCGGCCGGACGGCGCTCAGGCCGCCGTGCTGGCGGGAAGGCCGTGACCCCGCTGCGACCCGGACAGGGCCCCTTGGCGGGTGCCGCGACGCCTCAGCGTGTTCTCGATGCCGTTGAGCACGGCCCATTTCTTGCTGCACCAGTCCGGGGCCAGCAGGATGTCGCGGCTGGCGGTGCCGGTGACCCGGTGGTAGAGCACCTCCGGCGGCGTGCGTTCGATCAGGTCTGCAGCGATGCCGATGTAGTCGTCCATGGACAGGGGCCGGTAGTGGCCGAGCCGCCAGTCGCGCGCCAGCAGCGTGTGCCGCACCACATGCAACGGGTGCAGTTTCAAGCCGTCGGTACCGAGTTCAAGCACCCGCTCCAGGCTATGGATGGCCGCCTCGCGCCCTTCGCCGGGCAGGCCGACGATCAGGTGTGTGCACACCGGCAGCCCGTGCAGCCGGGCCGCACGCACCGCCCGGCGGTAGTCGGCGAAGCCGTGGCCGCGGTTGACCCGATCCAGCGTCCTGTCGGACGCCGACTGCAGGCCCAGTTCGAGCCAGATCTCGTTGCCCTCGGCCCGCAGCGTCGAAAGCAGATCAAGCACGGCATCCGGCACGCAGTCCGGCCGGGTGCCCACGGACAGACCGATGACATCCGGCTCCGCCAGCGCCTCGCGGTACAGGGCACCCAGGCGTTCGACGTCGTCGTAGGTGTTGGTATAGGCCTGAAAGTAGGCCAGATACCGCCGTGCCCCGGTACGCTTGCGCACCACCCGCCGACCGGCGGCGATCTGCTCCGCCACGGAGGGCTCCCGGCGTGCATTCGGACTGAAGGACACGTTGTTGCAAAAGCTGCAACCGCCGCGGCCCTTGCTGCCGTCGCGGTTCGGACAGGTGAAGCCGGCGTGGATGGCGAGCTTGTGCACCCGCGCGCCATGACGGCGCAGCAGATCGGTGCCGAAGGTGTTTACCAGGTCGGACAGGGCCATGGTAGAGACGGAATGGCTTAAACGACCAAACACCCTCCCATAATCGAAGCCAGGGGGCATTGATCGTCATCAAGCAATCACCGCATCGGCGTCCCCCGTTGGCCGACACCCAGCCCACTCAGGCTGTGGCCGAAATCCGGTGGTTCCTTGCTTTAACCAGCCGCGACAAGGGAGCCGAAGTCGCGCTGCCGACAGTCACGTAGTCGAAAGCCGACGGCGAAACGGGCAGAATAGTCAGCAGCCTTTCCGAACCCCTGATGCCCGACCACCGACACCCCCGCCCGGACCCTATGCACTGCATCCACGACCGCATCCAGCTCGAGACCACCGCCCCGATACAGATCCTGGACATCACCGACCAGGTCCGCGAGCGCTGCGCCGCCAGCGGCCTGCGCGACGGCATGGTCACGCTGATCTCGCGGCATACCACCGCACGGCTGAATCTCAACGAGCGCGAAAGCCAGCTCCAGCGCGACATGGTGACCTTTCTGAAGCGCCTGGTACCCCGCGACGGTGATTATCTGCACAACCTTGCACCGGTGGACGACCGCGACAATGCCCACTCCCACCTGCTCGGGCTGTTCATGAACGCCTCGGAGAGCATTCCGGTCAGTGACGGCCAGCTGATGCTGGGCGAGTGGCAATCCATCTTCTTCATCGAGCTGGACGGCCCCCGCCCCCAGCGCAGCGTGACGCTGCAATTTTTAGGAACTTGACAAGTTCATCAGCGGCCCCCCTGGACAGACCAGGGCACAGGACACGGCCCGCTGAGCACCCGCCAAGCAGGAGACCCCGTTCATGCAGCAGGCCGACATCGACGGCTTCTACGCCGATCCGTCGCAGATCGACCCCGAGGAGTACCTGCTCCTCGATCTCTACTTCGAATGCAGCGGCGACCCGCGCAGCGCCGCGGCCCACCTGTGCAGCGAGCAGTCCACGGCCCAGTGGAGCCGGGTCGGTGTCGCCGAGGACTACCGGCCGCGATTCGCCGCCAAGGTGATCGACCTGGTGGTCGAGGGCCGGCGCGCCACAACCAGCTACCCGCTGGATCCGCCGGTGGCTGGCCCAGTGAGCGCCTGCCGCGTGCGCATTGCGCATCCGCATGCCAATTTCGGCCCGCGGCTGGCCAACATGCTCAGCGCCGTGCTCGGCGAGGGCGCGTTCTTCGCCCCGGGCATCCCCATCGTGAAGCTGCTGGATATCCAGTTTCCGAGCGCATTCCTGGCCCAGTTCCAGGGACCGCAATTCGGCATCGACGGCCTGCGCCAGCTGTGGAACGTCCATGCGCGACCCTTCTTCTTCGGCGTCATCAAGCCCAACATCGGCCTGCCGCCCGGTCCCTTCGCCGAGCTGGCCGAACAGGCCTGGCTCGGCGGCCTGGACATCGCTAAGGACGACGAGATGCTGGCTGACCCGGACTGGTCGCCGCTGGCGGATCGCTCCGCCCTGCTCGGTGCGGCACGCCAGCGCGCGGAGCAGGCCACCGGGGAGACCAAGGTCTACCTGGCCAATATCACCGACGAGGTGGACCGGCTGGCGGAGCTGCACGATCTGGCCGTGGCCAACGGCGCCAATGCGGTCATGCTCAACGCATTGCCGGTGGGTCTGAGCGCCGTGCGCATGCTGCGCCGGCATGCTCGGGTACCGCTGGTGGCGCATTTCCCGTTCATCGCCGCCATGAGCCGGCTACCGAACTTCGGCGTGCATACGCGCGTGCTGACGAAACTGCAGCGCCTGGCCGGCTGCGACGTCATCATCATGCCGGGCTTCGGCAGCCGCATGATGACCTCGGAAGCCGAGGTGCTGGAGAACGTCGCCGCCTGCACTGCGCCCATGGGGCCGATCAGGCCCGCGCTGCCAGTGCCCGGCGGCAGCGATTCCGCCGCGACGCTGGAGGCGGTCCATCGGCACATCGGCCACGCAGACTTCGGCTTCGTGCCCGGCCGCGGGGTCTTCGGCCATCCCGGCGGACCGCGGGACGGCGCCGCCAGCCTTCGCCAGGCCTGGGACGCCATCGCCCGCGGCCTGTCGGTCGCCGAGCACGCGCGCAACCAACCGGCGCTGCGGGCCGCGCTGGAGCGGTTCGGCTGATCCGACCCGCTCAGCATCTGTCCGTAAACCGAGGGGCTTTAACAACATGTCCGTCTGATGCATTGCGGCCGCACGACGGGCTCGGCTATGTTACCGGCGTGCCGATGACCCGATCCGGGTGAAACCGGGCCGGACCCCGCAGGCGCGACACCACACGAGGACACACAACACATGACGCACGCAAACCTTGTACATCAGCTCGCCTGCCGTGCTGGCGCAGTTTCTCTGCTCGGCGCGGCCTTCGTCGCCACGGCAGCGGTCGCCGGCAGCGGCACCCACTGGGGATACCACGGGGCCGAGGGACCGGAACACTGGGGCGAACTCGACCCCGCCTTCGTGGCCTGCGGTACCGGCGTGAACCAGTCGCCGATCGACATTCGCGATACCGTCAATGCCGAGCTGGCGCCGATCGAGATCCACTACGCCGTCGGCGGCCACGACGAGATCAACAACGGCCACACCATCCAGATCGATTACGAGCCCGGCAGCGACATCGTGCTGGACGGCCACGCCTTCGAACTGAAGCAATTCCACTTCCACACCCCCAGCGAAAACCACATCGACGGGCACGAATTCCCGCTGGAGGCCCACCTGGTGCACGCCGATGCCGACGGCAACCTGGCGGTGATCGCGGTGATGTTCGAGGCAGGCAAGCACAACCAGGCCCTGGCACGGGCCTGGCAGGACATGCCGACCGAGCCGGGCACGCACCATGAGCTGCTGACCCGCGCCTCGGCCGCCGCCTTGCTGCCCGCAGACCACGCCTACTATCGCTTCAATGGCTCGCTGACCACCCCGCCCTGCTCCGAAGGCGTGGTCTGGCTGGTGATGAAGCAACCGGTGACGGCGTCGCCGGCGCAGATCCAGCAGTTCGCGGATGTCATGGGGCACCCGAACAACCGTCCCATCCAGGCCACCCACGCCCGCGTCGTGCTGCAGTAGCGGACGGGCCATGCCCACTGACGGGAGCAAGGATGGGAGCAAGCCCGACCTGAGCGCGCTCGAACAGCGCATCGGGCGCGCCCATCTGCGCCGCCGGCTGGGGCTGGAACAGGAGCACGAGGTTTTTACCTTCGGTCGCCCCGGCGCGCATTTTTTCTATCCGGAGAACTGGTACTCGGTGCATGGCGTCATCCGGCACAGCCTCCGGCTGGTGGGTCTGTACGGTCGGGCACAGCGCAACACGCGCAACATCCGCCTGCGACAGAACCGGCTCGAGCTGCGCGGGCTGCCCACGGCCCTGGCCGGTCTGCGCATCCTGCACCTGAGCGACCTGCATACGGATCTGGACCGACGCATCACGGCGGCCATCGCCGAGCGGGTGCAAGGGCTCGACTACGACCTCTGCGTGCTGACCGGCGACTACCGGGCCAGGACCTTCGGCCCCTTCGACGAGGCCCTGGCCGGCATGGCCAGCGTCCGTACCCAGCTCAAGGGGCCGGTCTACGCCGTGCTGGGCAATCATGACAGCATCCGCCTGGTGCCCGGGCTCGAGGCCATGGGCATCCAGGTGCTGCTGAACGAGGTGGCGGTCATCCACCGCGACGGCCAGTCACTGTATCTGGCGGGCATAGACGACGCCCACTACTACCAGGTGCACAACATCGACCGGGTCACGGCCCTGATCCCGGATGGCGCCGCCGCGCTGCTGCTTTCCCACACCCCGGAGATCTATCGCCATGCGGCCTACGCCGGCTTTGGGGCGATGCTCTGCGGTCACACCCACGGCGGCCAGATCTGCCTGCCCGGCGGCATCGCCATGACCTGGGACGCCCGCTGCCCGCGTCGGCTCGCGGCCGGGGCCTGGCGCCATGGCGACCTGGTGGGCTATACGTCGGTGGGGGCTGGCTCGTCGGTGGTGCCGGCGCGACTGAACTGCCCGCCGGAGGTCACCCTGCACACGCTCGATTCGTCAGCCTGAGCGACCCGCACCGCCAATGTGCCGCATGGTCCACAGGTGGCCGAGCAAAAACGCGACCACGATCACAGCCAGATCGAACCAGCCGAGCCCGAGCGCCGCCTTGGCCGCCAGCGCCGGCAACAGGGCCTCCGGCACCTGGTCCAGGCCCGGTGCGTCCGTGCTCGACGCCAAACCCAGCCGCCGTTTCACGAAGCTCGCGAGCAGGTCTCCCGCCATGGCCGCAGCGGCGACGGCCAACCCCAGCCACCAGTCGCAACCCAGCAGCATCGCCACCAGCGGGGTGACGAGCAGGGCCCCCGCAAGCCCTCGCCAGGTCTTGGTCCGCCCCAGCAGCGGCTGGCCATCGGACAGCAGACGCCCGCCGTCGATCGGCCACGCGCCCAATGCTGCAAACCGGCGTCGAATACATCCGCGCGCGAGCAGCCAAGGCATGCCATTGGCGGCGACGATCAAGGTCAGCAGCACGACGATTGCGGGATAATTCAGCGCAGGCATCCGTCCGATGTTACAACAAGGAAACCGCCCATCCATGCCCGATGTACGATTCAATGTCGAGTTTGCCGGCGACCTGATGCCGGGCGCCGATCAAGCGACCGCGCGGATCCGTCTACAGACGCTGTTCAAACTGAGCGACGACGCCGCGGAACGTCTCTTCAGCGGGCTACCGGTCACTTTAAAACGCAACGTAGACGGCGCCGTCGCGGCGCAGTTGCATGCCGCCTTTGCCGATGCCGGTGCGATGACCCGCATCGTGCCTGCGAGCACCGCGGCATTACAGCCGTCGGGGGCCGGCGCCGCGGCGGCTGTCCCGGAACTGGACCCTTTCGGCTGGGGCAAGCCGCCCGGTCAGGTCCACTCGCACACGGACAAGGCATTCCATCTGTTCGAGCGCAGTCTGGCCTTCGTGCTGCTGGTGCTGATCTCCGTGGTTGCCGTGATCGCCGTGGTCGAGCTCTGCTTCGTCCTGTACAAGGATCTGGTCTCCACGACCGGCTTCCTGCTCGGGCTCAACGAGCTGTTCGAGGTGTTCGGCATGTTCCTGATCGTGCTCATCGCGATCGAATTGATGGCCAGCATCTACATGTACATGATGGACAAGTCGGTGCATGTGGAGATGATGCTGCTGATCGCCATCACCGCGCTGACGCGCAAGGTCGTGGTGCTGGATCTGGAGAGCAAGGGCGACCCGGCGCTTTACATGCTGGGGATGGCCGCGCTGCTGGCCACGCTGATCGGCGGCTTCTATCTGGTCAAGCGACTGGACTACCGCCATCGGTCCGACCGGGATTGATCGCCATCCCCTTGGCAGACAAGCGACCGCCGAGACCACCGGCCTCATGCCACCGGGACGTTATCCCGCAGCTCGGTCAGCCAGACCTCGGCCTCGGCATCGCTCGGTGCGCGCCAGTCGCCGCGCGGAGACAGGGAACCACCGGAACCCACCTTGGGACCGTTGGGCATGCAGCTGCGCTTGAACTGACTGGTCTTGAAGAAGCGCCACAGAAACACCTCCAGCCAGTGACGGATGCTTGCCAGGTCGTACTGGTTGCGGCGCTCCGGCGGCAGGTTTTCCGGCCAGTCGCCCTGGCCCCGGTCGTGCCAGGCATGCCAGGCCAGAAAGGCGACCTTGCTCGGCCTCAGGCCATAGCGGGTGATGTAGAAGGTGTTGAAGTCCTGCAGCTCGTAGGGGCCGATCCTGGCCTCGGTGCTTTGCAGGCCGCCACTGTCGCCATCCGCCCCTGCGCCATCCGCGGGCACCAGTTCCGGCGAGATCTCCGTGTCCAGGATGGCCTGCAGCACGGCATTGGTGCCGGCATCGAACTGCCCGCTGGCGATGACCCAGCGGATCAGATACTGGATCAGGGTCTTCGGCACCGACGCGTTGACATTGTAGTGCGACATCTGGTCGCCAACGCCGTAGGTGGACCAGCCCAGCGCGATCTCGGACAGGTCGCCGGTGCCGAGCACCAGGGCGTTATGCAGATTCGCCAGCCGAAACAGGTGCGACGTGCGCTCGCCGGCCTGGACGTTCTCGAAGGTGACGTCGTAGACCGGCTGCCCCTCGGCATAGGGGTGCCCCAGATCCTGCAGCATCTGGCTGCAGGACGGGCGGATGTCGATCTCGCTGGCGCTGACACCCAGGACCCGCATCAGCGTCAGCGCATTGTCGCGGGTGCCAGCGCTCGTGGCGAAGCCGGGCAGGGTGTAGGCCAGGATGTTGGCCCGCGGCAGGCCGAGCTGGTCCATGGTGCGCGCCGCCACCAGCAGGGCCTGGGTGGAATCGAGCCCGCCGGATACACCGATGACAATACGTGCGATACCGCTGGCTTCCAGCCGCTTGGCCAGGCCATGCACCTGGATGTTGTAGGCCTCGTAGCATTGCGCGTCGCGGGCGGCGCTGCCGGAGGGCACATACGGAAAGCGTTCGACCACTCGCCGCAGGCCGGTCACCCCGCCCTGCCCGTCGGCGCCGGGCAATTCAGGCTCGAAGCCGACCCGCCGCAGGCTGCGCAGCCGCTCCCGGTAGCTCCGCACGCAATCGCCGAAGCTGGTGTTGCGCAGCCGCTCGGCCCCGAGCAGTTCCAGGTCGATGTCCGCGGTGATCATCTGGTCGGTGCGCACGAAACGCTCCGACTCGGCCAGCAGCCGGTCGTGCTCGAAGATCACCGCATGCCCGTCCCAGGCCAGATCCGTGGTGGACTCGCCGGGGCCCGCGGCGGAATACAGATAGGCAGCGATGCACTTGCCGGACTGGGCGGCGCAGAGATGATTGCGATAGCCGGCCTTGCCGATGGTGATGTTGCTGGCAGACAGGTTCAGCAGCACGGTGGCGCCGGCCAGGGCCGCATAGGTGCTGGGTGGAATGGGCGTCCAGAGGTCCTCGCACAGTTCCATGTGCACGATCAGGCCGTCCAGGTTCACCGCCTCCAGCAGCAGGTCGTTGCCGAAGGGCACGGTTGCGTCGAACAACCGGATCTCCCGCGACAAGGCCGCGTCGGCGCCGGCGAACTGGCGCTTCTCGTAGAACTCGCGATAGTTGGGCAGATAGGTCTTGGGCGCCACCGCCAGCACACGTCCGGCATGCACCGCCACCGCGCAGTTGAACAACCGCCCGTCCAGCCGCAGCGGCAGGCCGACCGCCAGCAGCGGGCGCAAGTTGCGGCTGGCATCGACCACGGCGCCCAGGGCCTCGAGGCTGGCGTCCAGCAGCGCCTGCTGGTGAAACAGGTCGTCGTTGCTGTAGGCGGACAGACCCAGCTCCGGAAACAGCGCCAGCAGGGCGCCGTCTGCATGGGCGCGCCGGGCCAGGGCGATGGTCGCCTCGGCATTGGCGGCGGGATCCGCCACCCGCACCCGGGGTACGGCGACCGCGGCGCGGATCAGGCCATGGCGATACGGGTTGTAGAAATCCATGGATGAGTCTGCCCTGGTTCAGGTTGCACCGGCCTGGCAAAGTATACGCATGCCCGGCACAACGATGGCATGGATCAGGTCCAGCAATTCCAAATTCAAACCGCAGAGGCGCGGAGAACGCAGAGGCCAACCAGCGTTTTCATAAGGCTTCTCTGCGTGCGCTTTGCGTTCTCTGCGACTCTGTGGTTAATCAATCCGCGGCAAAGCCGCGAACTTGAAATTGCTGGGATCAGGTCACGCTGCCCCACGCCCGGACGCCAGCCGGTCCAGCCGCAGCCGATGGCGGTCGTCGAACAGCCGCCGCGAGCCCGCCCAGATGGCGGCCACGCTGCCGAGGCCGGTGCCGGCGGCGATGAGGAACATGATCAACAACTGGTACTTGGCCGCCTCCATGGGCGGGCTGCCGGCCAGGATCTGGCCGGTCATCATGCCCGGCAGGCTGACGATGCCGGCGCTAGCCATGGCATTGACGATGGGGATCAGGCCGGAACGCAGCGCATCGCGGCGGATGTCGGCGATGGCCTCGCTCCAGCTGGCACCGAGCAGCAGCCGTGCCTCGATGCGGCCGCGACCCTCGGCGGCCTGGCGGGTCAGGCCGTCCAGGGCGATGGCGATGCCGCTCATGGTGTTGCCAAGCAGCATGCCCAGCAGCGGGATCAGGTACTGGGGCTGATACCAGGGCTCGACGCCGATGATCACCGTCAGCGCCAGCACCGTGATGCTGAAGGATGACAGGAACATCGAGGACGCGCCGATGCCGTAGCCCCAAGGCCCGCGAAAGCGACGCGTCTGCCGGGCCATGACCTCCCAGCCCGCCACCGACAGCATCACCAGCGCCAGCAGGGCGATCAGCCAGGGATCAGTGGTCTCGAACAGCACCTTCAGCACCAGCCCGAGCAGAATCAGCTGCACCGTGCTGCGGGCCGCGGCGACGAGGATGCGCCGCTCCACGCCCAAATGTAGCCGCCAGGACAGCCCTGCCAACAGCAGCACCAGCCCCGCCGCCAGGGTCAGGTCGAAGGGGCCGAGGGGGATCAGGCTCATGGGCCCTCCTCCGGCACCAGCCGGTGCTCCCGGATCACCCAGGCGACATCTCCCAGGCGGGCACGCTGCTCCGGATCGTGGCTGGCCCAGAGCACCGCGGCACCCCGGCGTCGCCGGTAGTCCTCCACCACCGCCTCGACGGCGCTGCGATTGGCAGGGTCCAGGTTGGCTGTGGCCTCGTCCAGCAACAGGGCCTGGGGGTGCAGCCACAACAGGCGCGCCAGGGCCAGCCGCTGGCGTTCGCCGGTGGAAAGGCGCAGCACGGTCCAGTCCAGCACATCCGCCTCGAAACCGAACCGGCGCAGCAGCGCATCCAGTTCCTGGTCCTGTTGCCGCGGCCGCTGCCGATGCCGCGCATCCTCGTCGACTGGGCCATGAGTGCGCTCTGCGCCGGCAGAGCGCCGGGCAAAGTGCGGCGCCACCGTCTCTGCCCACCAGCCGGATTCCGCCGGCAGCAGGCCCACGCGCCGGCGCCAGTCCGGCGCAGCAACGGACGAGCGCGCCTGGTCGCCGAGAAACACCTCGCCGTCGTTCGGATCCAGGTCCGCGATGGCGCGCAACAACAGGCTCTTGCCGGCGCCCGAGGGCCCGGACACGAATCCGAGCGCGCCCGCAGCTAAGGTCAGGCTCACGGGTTCGAGCAGGCGGGGTCGCAATTGTTGCAGTCGCAATGAGGGCATCGTTAAACCAGGTGAGAACGGCTGCGTGGCCAGGACACACAGCCGTGAATCGTCAACATCATTGACCCGACCCGATGCTTGCCTGGCGAACCGGACGTGACCGGTTCAGCCTGACACAGCTGCCGTCCGGACCGTTACAGATGCCGCATCCGGGGTGATTCATCGCGTCATCGCTCCGATGTTGCATCAATCAGAAGCCGATCCATCCGGGAACGGTGTCGGAAACAGATTGATGGCTGGCGTGATCCGGCATGGAGTGACAAGCGAATGGCTGAACTGACGGCATATTACGACGGCGGTTGCCCCTTGTGCAGCAAGGAGATCGCGCATTATCGGCGGCTGGACAAGACCGGGCGGATCCGCTGGGTGGATCTGATGGACGCCGGCGACGAACTCCAGCAGGCAGGGCTGGACTTCGAGACCGCGATGCGACGCATCCATGTGCGCGAGGCCGACGGCCGGCTGGTTTCGGGTGTCCCGGCGTTCGTGGCCATCTGGCGGCGGCTGCCGGCCTATCGCATCCTCGCAAAAGGCGTCGAGCGGCTTGGACTGACCCGGCCGCTGGAATGGGGTTATGTGCGCTTTGCCGAGCGGCGTTACCGAAAACGCTGCCGCGATGGTGCCTGCGAGATCGGTCGCTGAGGGATCGCAAGCGCGTGGAGCAAGGGCTTGCCATCGACGAAAGCGGCTCGCTGCATCTCGCTTGCGATGCGCGCGCGCTGGACAGCGCCATCGACAACATCGACGAGGACGTCGTCTTCGAGACCTGAATCGACGCCGTCACCCCGAAGGGATACGCATCAGCGGCGGATGTAAATCAGATCATGTACGCGGTGGCCGAGGCCCTCGCCGCGACGCTCGAACTTGGTCTGCGGACGCTCCGGCGGGCGGGGTGAAAATCGGCCACGGCCGGCGGCGTTACGGAACAGCGTGTCCGCCGCTTCCAGCGTGGCCAGCATGTGCTCGGCATAGGGCTCCCAGTCGGTGGCGGCGTGAAAGGTGCCGCCGGACGCCAGCGCCCGGGCCACCAGTCGGAGAAACGCCGGCTGCACGATGCGGCGCTTATGGTGGCGCTTCTTCGGCCAGGGGTCCGGAAAGAACAGCTGCACCGCCGCCAGACTGCCCGGGGCGAGACCGTCGCGCAGCAATTCCAGCGCATCGGCCCGCATGACCCGCAGATTGTCAAGTTCGCGACGTTCGATCTCCAGCAGCAGGTGGCCGACCCCGGGCCGATGCACCTCCAGCCCGAGAAAGTTGCGCCCGGGTTGCGACTGCGCCATCTTTGCCAGCGACTCGCCGTTACCGAAGCCGATTTCGAGCACACAGGGATTGCCGTTGCCGAAGAGCGCAGGCAGGTCCAGCGGCTGTTCCGGACGCCGGTCGACGCCAAAGCGGGGCCACAACTCACTGAAGGCACGCGCCTGGCCGGTGGTGAGCCGTCCCTCGCGGAGGACGAAGCTGCGTACCGGCCGGCGCGGCGGCGCGTCGATCTCGGATTCCTTGCATGCGGCAGACACGGTCATTCCTGTTGCATAATGCCTATCGGTTTTTGCGAGTCACCAGTCCGAGACCCATGCCCCGAATCGATGTCCATACCTTCTACGCCGACTGCCTGAAACAGCACGGTGCCACGGCCGAGGGCCTGCATTACCAGTCTGCCAGCACCCAGCAGGCACGCTTCAACGTGCTCAGCGAACTGCTGCCGGAGGCCGTCACCACCATGACGCTGGTGGACGTGGGGTGCGGCTTTGGCGACTTCCATCAGTTCCTGCAGCAGCACGGGCGCGCGCCCCGACGCTATGTCGGCATCGATCTGCACGAGCACATGGTCGAGGTGGCGCGTGAGCGGACAGGCGCGGAGATCCTGCTCGGTGACGTGCTGACGGACCCGCTGCCCGCGGCGGACCTCTATCTCTGCAGCGGCGCCATGAACACCCTGACCCGGGACGAGACCCGGCAGTTCATCCGCCGCTGCTATCAGGCCGCGCGCATCGGCTATATCTTCAACCTGCTGCACGGCAATGACCGGTCCGAGACCTTCAACTACCGCCAGCCGGCGGAGATCGAGGCCTGGGCCGAGGAACTCGGCGCCCGTTGCCGGATCATCGACGGCTACTTGCACCAGGACTTCACCGCCGCCCTGATGCGACCAGACGCGGTCTAGAAAAACAGCCCTTCGATGGGTGATGAGGCCGATGCGAAGCGTCTGGCCTGCATGCGCCCGGCCCGGTAGGCCTCGCGTCCGGCCTCGATGCCCTTGCGCATGGCGCTCGCCATCAGCACCGGATCCCGGGCGGCGGCGATGGCGGTATTCATCAGCACGCCGTCGCAGCCCAGCTCCATCGCCACGGCCGCATCCGATGCGGTGCCGACGCCGGCATCCACCAGAATGGGCACCGAGGCGTTTTCGACGATGGTGCGGATGTTCAACGGATTGCGGATGCCCAGCCCGGAGCCGATCGGCGCCGCCAGCGGCATGACCGCACAGCAACCGATCTCTTCCAGTTGCTTGGCAATGATCGGGTCGTCATTGGTATAGACCATGACGTCAAACCCGTCCGCCACCAGCACCTTGGCGGCCTCCAGCGTGGCCATCACGTCCGGGAACAGGGTCTTCTCGTCACCCAGCACCTCCAGTTTCACCAGGCTGTGGCCGTCCAGCAGCTCGCGGGCCAGGCGGCAGGTGCGCACGGCGCTGTCGACATCGTAGCAGCCCGCGGTGTTGGGCAGAATGGTGTACTTCTCCGGCGGTAGCACGTCGAGGATGTTCGGCTCGCCGGCATTCTGGCCGATGTTGGTGCGCCGCACGGCCACGGTGACGATCTCCGCGCCGCTGGCCTCGATAGCCCGGGCGGTCTCGTCCAGGTCCTTGTACTTGCCGGTACCGACCAGCAGGCGGGATCGATAGCTGCGGCCCGCCACGGTAAAGTTGTCGTTGGCCGCAGACATTGGCGTTTCTTCGGTCATTGGTTGGTGGGTCTGTCCCTGCTCATGAGAATTGGGGTATGGGTTTCAGGAGGTGTCGCCGTCAGCCGCCGCCGACGGCCTGGATGATCTCGACACGATCGCCGGCCGCCAGCCGATGGCTGTCGAACAGGCTGCGCGGGACGAGCTCTGCGTTGACCTCCACGGCCACGCGTTTGCCGCCCAGATCCAGCTGGTCGATGAGACGGGCCATGTGGAGTCCTTCCGGGACCTCGGTCGGGGTACCGTTGACGGTGATCTGCATGTCGGAATCGAATCGCTGTCGGATGGATTTGCCAAGGATCATTCTATACGTAACGCAGGCGGGTGTGTCGACGCCGCCCTGGCTGTCGGCACCCCGCCATTCAGCTGACCAGTCATCTACCGGGTTCCGCCTAAGAGACGCCACCGGCTTAGCCGGCGGCGTCTCGTCCAGGCGTATCAGGACGCCAGATCGAAGCGATCGGCGTTCATCACCTTGGTCCAGGCGGCGACGAAGTCATGGGCGAACTTCTCCTGGTTGTCGTCCTGGGCATAAACCTCGGCGTAGGCCCGCAGGATGGAGTTGGAGCCGAACACCAGGTCCACCCGGGTCGCGGTCCACTTCACCTCGCCGCTGTCGCGGACCCGCACCTCGTAGCGGTTTTCGCCCACCGGCGCCCAGCTGTAGGCCATGTCGGTCAGGTTGACGAAGAAGTCGTTCGTCAGCGCGCCGACCCGGTCGGTGAAGACACCGTGCGCGCTGCCGCCGTGGTTGGCGCCCAGCACCCGCAGGCCGCCGACCAGCGCGGTCATCTCCGGTGCGGTCAGGCCCAGCAACTGGGCGCGATCCAGCAGGAGTTCCTCCGGCTTGACCACATAGTCCTTCTTCTGCCAGTTGCGGAAGCCGTCATGCACCGGCTCCAGCGGCTCGAAGGACTCGGCATCGGTCATCTTGGCGGTGGCATCACCCCGGCCCGGCGCGAAGGGCACCTCGATATCCATGCCGGCAGCTCGGGCGGCCTGCTCGATGCCGACATTGCCAGCCAGCACGATCACATCGGCCAGACTGGCGCCGGCCCCAGTGGCGATGGGCTCGAGCACGCCCAGCACCCGCGCCAGACGATCAGGCTCGTTACCCTCCCAGTCCTTCTGCGGCGCCAGGCGGATGCGGGCGCCATTGGCGCCGCCCCGCATATCCGAGCCGCGGAAGGTGCGGGCGCTGTCCCAGGCGGTGGCGACCAGTTCGCCGATCGACAGACCGCTGTCGGCGATGCGCCGCTTGACCGCGCCGATGTCGTAGCCGGTATTGCCCGCCGGCACCGGATCCTGCCAGATCAGATCCTCAGCCGGCACGTCGGGGCCGATGTAGCGCGCCTTGGGGCCCATGTCGCGGTGGGTCAGCTTGAACCAGGCCCGCGCGAAGACCTCGGAGAAATAGTCCGGGTCCTTGTAGAAGCGCTCCGAGATCTTGCGATACTCGGGGTCCATCTTCATGGCCATGTCCGCATCGGTCATGATGGGGTTGTAGCGGATCGAGGGATCCTCCACGTCCACCGGCTTGTCCGCTTCCTTGATGTCGATCGGCTCCCACTGCCAGGCGCCGGCCGGGCTCTTCTTCAGCTCCCACTCGTAGTTGAGCAAGAGCGAGAAATAGCCGTTGTCCCACCGGGTCGGATGCGTGGTCCAGGCGCCCTCGATGCCGCTGGAGACGGTGTCGCGCCCGATGCCGCGCTTGGTCTTGTTCATCCAGCCAAAGCCCTGGTCTTCGATTGCCGCGCCTTCGGGGTCCGGGCCGAGCAGGGCGGCATCGCCGTTGCCGTGGCACTTGCCGACGGTGTGGCCTCCGGCGGTCAGGGCGACCGTCTCCTCATCGTTCATGGCCATGCGCGCGAAGGTCTCGCGGACGTCCTTGGCGGTTTTGAGCGGATCCGGATTGCCGTCCACCCCCTCGGGGTTGACGTAGATGAGGCCCATCATGACCGCGGCCAGGGGGTTCTCCAGGTCGCGCTCGCCGGAGTAGCGGCTGCCCTCGCTGCCGCTGGGCGCCAGCCACTCCTTCTCTGAACCCCAGTAGATGTCCTTCTCGGGATGCCAGATGTCCTCGCGGCCAAAGGCGAAGCCGAAGGTCTTGAGCCCCATGGATTCATAGGCGATGTTGCCGGCCAGGATGATGAGGTCGGCCCAGCTGATCCTGTTGCCGTATTTCTTCTTGATCGGCCAGAGCAGGCGACGCGCCTTGTCCAGGTTGACGTTGTCCGGCCAGCTGTTCAGCGGTGCAAAGCGCTGGTTGCCGGTGCCGGCGCCGCCACGACCATCGGCGATGCGGTAGGAGCCGGCGGCGTGCCAGGCCATGCGGATCATCAGGCCGCCGTAGTGGCCCCAGTCGGCAGGCCACCAAGGCTGGCTGTCGGTCATGAGCGCGTGCAGGTCCTTTTTCAGCGCCTCCACGTCCAGCTGCTTGACCGCCTCACGGTAGTTGAAATCACCCAGCGGATTTGTCTTGGTGTCGTGCTGGTGCAGAATGTCCAGGTTCAGCGCCTCTGGCCACCACTCCATGGCGGACTGTCCGGCCGAGGTCATGGCGCCGTGCATCACGGGGCATTTTCCGGTGGTCGTGGCTTGCGTAGTCATCTCGTTCTCCAGGGTATGGTCGATACACCCGAACCGCGCCTTCGTCCGGCAGCGCGCGCGACGGGTGCGCCTGTGGTGCTCTGCTCAGCGGTGTGCAGCCAAACTGCTTCGGGATGCCGCACATCCCGTTGCATACTGCAGTTCGAAGTCGAGGTTAGGTGGAAACAATGCAACAGGCCAATCGTTTCACCGAATCTCGCACATCGGCACCGCCGATGAGGGAGAAAACCAGCTGGAGGAGCTAGGCGAGCCATAATGGGCAAGCGATGCCAGGCGAGTCACTCCGGAGACTCGCCTGGTCAGGTGATGAAGGAGAACGCGACCCGGGAGCCCGAGAGAACCGAGGGACCCGAGTCGGACGGTCTTTCAGGCGCCTCGTCAGGCAGCCTGTGCAGGAATCTGTCTGCTGGTGCCGGTGACCTGATTGAACTCGTTGCAGTAGACCAGGGTCGGCTCGAAGGCCGCGGCCTCCTGCTCGCTCATGGCGACGTAGCAGCAGATGATGACCCGGTCCTGCGGCGACGCCTTGTGCGCCGCAGCCCCGTTCACAGAGATGACGCGCGATCCCGCTTCCGCACGGATGGCGTAGGTAGTGAAACGCTCGCCATTGGTCACGTTGTAGATGTGCAGCTGTTCGTATTCACGGATCCCCGCAAGCCGCATCAGGTCCTCGTCGATGGCGCAGGACCCCTCGTACTCCAGTTCCGCGTGGGTCACGCAGGCGCGGTGCAGTTTGCATTTGAGCAAGGTCAGTTGCATATTTAATCACCTCTCGCTGGCCGAGACGCCCAATGCCGGGGCTCCGCACGCGAACAATCATTCACCGACCGCGTGTTGGTCGGCCCGGATGCGCAACAATGGGCGCCGTGAGCTTCGGTCGCCGGATTTTGCTGCACTGCAATATTTCGCGTATTGTCGCAATCCAGGTGCCGTGCTTGCAAGCGCAAGCTGCGCGATGCCTGCGCTAACCCGGCAGATCCAGTGTCAGGTTGTCGATCAGTCGCGCCTTACCCAGCCAGGCCGCGCCGAGGACGACCAGCGCGCGGTCCTGCGGGGCCGGATGCGCCAGATCGGCCCGCCGCCGTACGCTGATATAATCCGGCCGGAAGCTCGCCGCCGACAGGCTGCGGGCGGCGTCCCACTCGGCGTCGGACGACGACTCGCCCGCCCGCAGCCGCTGCGCCACCTGTTGCAGGGTCGCCTGCAGCAGCGGTGCCGTGGCCCGTTCCTGCGGACTCAGGTAAGCGTTGCGTGAACTCAGCGCCAGGCCGTCGGCCTCACGCACGATGGGGTGTCCGACGATCTCCACCGGCAGGTTCAGATCCTCGGTCATGCGCCGGATCACCAGCAGCTGTTGGAAGTCCTTCTCGCCGAAGACCGCCAGGTCCGGTTGCACCATGTTGAACAGCTTGGCCACCACGGTGGCCACACCGCCGAAATGACCCGGTCGGCTGGCACCGCACAGCAGCGACGACAGAGCAGGGACCTCGACAACGGTGTGCCCATCGCGCCCACGGGGGTAGACCTCCGCCTCCGACGGCGCAAACAGGCAGTGGTTACCCGCCTCGTTCAGCAACCGGGCATCTTCATCCAGGGTTCGGGGATAGGCGGTAAAATCCTCGCCGGCGCCGAACTGCATCGGATTGACGAACACCGTGGTCACCACGCGGTCCGCGCGCGACAGGGCCGCCTCCACCAGCGCCAGATGCCCGGCGTGCAGGTTGCCCATGGTCGGCACCAGGCCGACGCGCAATCCCGCCCGGCGCCACTGCGCCACCTGCGCCCGCAAAGGGGCGATCTGATGCAAGGTCTGCATGTTCCGAGCCTCCGTCAGGCCAGGGTCTGCTCCGGTCCGGGAAAGGCCCTGGAGCGCACCTCGGCGACATATGCGGCCACCGCCTGCGACACACTGTCGGCGTCGGCCATGAAGTTACGGCTGAACCGCGGCGAGCGGCCCGGCGTCAGCCCAAGCATGTCGTGCAGCACCAGGACCTGTCCGTCGGTGCCGCTGCCGGCGCCGATGCCGATCACCGGAATCTCGAGCTCGGCGGACAGTGCCGCCGCCAGTTCCGCCGGCACGCATTCCAGCACCAGCAGAGAGGCGCCGGCCTCCTGCAACGCCAGGGCATCGGCCCGGATACGCGCGGCACCGGCATCGTCCCGGCCCTGGTAGCGATAGCCGCCAATCTGGTGCACCGACTGGGGCAGCAACCCCAGATGTCCGCAGACCGGGACGCCGAATCGGGTCAGCAGGCCGACCGTCTGCAGCACGGCGGCACCGCCCTCCAGCTTGACCATCCCGGCACCGCCTTCAGCCATCAGCCGCTCGGCGGCCTGCAGGGCGCGCTCGGCGGTGGCGTAGGACAGGAACGGCATGTCCGCCAGCACCAGGGCCCGCTTGCCGACCCGGCTGACGCAGGCCGTGTGGTAGACCATGTGCTCGAGGCTGACCGCCACCGTCGATGGCTGTCCCTGCAGCACCATGCCCAGGGAGTCGCCCACAAGCAGCACATCGACACCGGCCTGCTCCAGCAGGTGACAGAAGGCCGCGTCGTAACAGGTCAGGGAAACGATAGGCTCACGGCGGCGCTTCATCGCGCGCAGGGTGGCGGAGGTGATTCGATCGACGGTCATCAGGTCTCTGGCTCCAGTTGCTGGGATGTCCAGCATAGTGCCCTTGTCGCCCGGACGCCAGACGCGCCGAACCGACCTGCGTTCACCCGGCGCCGGAAGATGCAGGCGCGGAACCGCCGTCGTCCGCCGCCGGCTGCGGCTTGCGCCGCCGACGCGGGCGCTTGCGCTTGGCCGCACCGCCGGTCATGCGCACACGCTCGGCGGTGTCGACTTCCTGAAAACGGGTCCACCAGGCCGCCAGTTCCGGATCCACCTCGCCGGCCTCGGCCCGCAACAGCAGGAAGTCGTAGGCGGCGCGAAAGCGCGGGTGCCCCAGCAGGGCCAGCGGCCGCTTGCCCTGCCGGCGCTCCAGCCGGGGCTGCAGGCCCCAGATCTCGCGCATGGGCAGGCCGAAGCGCTTCGGCACGGACACCCGGCGCTGCTGCCGCGTCGCCACCTCATGGGAGGCCAGCGCCATGGCATCGGCCCAGGCCGAACCCTCCTCCAGCAAGGCCTGGTAGCGCAACCGCACCGGCTCCCACAGCAGCACCGCGAACAGGAACGCCGGCGCCACCGGTTTCTGCTCCGCCAGTCGGGCATCGGTGTTGCCCAGGCCGCGGGCGACAAAGGTGATGGGGAAGGCGTGATCTTCCTGTGCCAGACAGGCCTCGGTCTCCGGGAACAGTTCAGCGAACAGGCCGTAATGGCGCAGCTTCTCGAACGCCGGCAACGCGAAGCCGGCATGGAACAGCTTGAGTGTCTCGTCGAACAGCCGCGCCGGCGCAATGTCACGCAGCAACGGCGCCAGTCGCACCAGCGGTTCCTCGCAGCGCGGATCGATGTTGAATCCCAGCTTGCAGGCGAAACGCACCGCCCGCAGCATGCGCACGGGGTCCTCGCGGTAGCGCGCCTCGGGGTCGTCACCGATGAGCCGCAGCCGACCCGCGCGGATGTCGTCGAGCCCGCCGGCATAATCCACCAGAGAGAAATCGTCGATGTTGTAGTACAGCGCATTGACGGTGAAATCGCGCCGCATCGCATCCTCGGCGATGGTCCCGTAGACGTTGTCGCGCAGGATCATGCCGTTCTCGACCAGACGGTCGCTACCAGCGCCCCTGGCCCCCGCCGGCATGTCGGCCTCCCCTGTATCCGCCTGCCGATCACCCTGACCGGTGCCGCGGAAGGTGGCCACCTCGATGATCTCCGGGCCAAAGTGGACATGGGCCAGGCGAAAGCGCCGGCCGATGAGCCGACAGTTGCGAAATACCGTGCGCACCTGCTCCGGCGTGGCGTCGGTGGCCACGTCGAAGTCCTTCGGCTCGTGGCCCAGCAGCAGATCGCGCACACCGCCGCCCACCAGATAGGCCTGATGGCCCGCCTGATGCAGGCGATACAGCACCTTGAGAGCGTTCTGGCTGATGTTCGCCCGCGAGACACAATGTTCCGGACGCGGGACGATCAGCGGTTGGGTTGTGAATTCTTGATCCAAGCGGCGGAGACTTCCTGATGTCGACCCGGGACCGGCGCCATGCCGCGTCACCCCGGGCGATCGATCTGATGAACCATGTCCGCAGCCACTGCACATGGTGCTTGAGCGGCGGGAGAATCTGCGTATAATACGCGATTCTTGCAGCCGCTTCTCGCTCCCTTCGTCTAGCGGTTAGGACGCTGGCCTCTCACGTCGGTAACAGGGGTTCGAATCCCCTAGGGAGCGCCATTTCTCTCCCCCTGTTTCGTCTGCCTGCCTTCAGTGCACATCAGAATGCACTCGATGAGCATTGCCCCCTAGTAGTCCGATCTGGTTTGCGCGATTGGGGTTGCGCGATTGACGCGCAACCGGCGATGCGCTTCCCTTCGGTTACAGCCCCATCTTTTCGAAGAAGTTCTTCACGCCGTCGAGCCAGGAACTCGAGTGCGGACTGTGGTGCTTGCCCCCGGCGCTGAGGCTGGCATCGAATTCCCGCAGAATCTCCTTCTGGCGCTCGTTCAGATTCACCGGCGTCTCCACCAGCACCCGGCAGATCAGATCACCCAGCGGTCCGCCGCGCACCGGCTTCACACCCTTGCCGCGCATGCGAAACATCTTGCCCGTCTGGGTGCCGGTGGGCACCTTGAGCACCACCTTGCCGGTCAGCGTCGGCACTTCCATCTCGCCGCCCAGGGCCGCAGTGACGAAGCTGATCGGCACCTCGCAGAACAGGTTGTTGTCCTCGCGGGTGAAGATCGGATGCGGCTGCACATTGACCTGCACGTACAGATCGCCGGACGGACCGCCGCGCTCTCCGGCCTCGCCCTCCCCTGAGAGCCGGATCCGGTCGCCGGTGTCGACGCCGGGCGGCACCTTGACCGACAGCGTCTTTTCCTCCCGCAAGCGGCCGACACCCCGGCAGTGACTGCAGGCCTCCTCGATGATCTTGCCCGCGCCGCGGCACTGGGGACAGGTCTGCTGGATGGAGAAGAAGCCCTGCTGCATGCGCACCTGACCGGCGCCGTGGCAGGTGGGGCACTCCTTGGGTTTGGTGCCGGGCTTGGCGCCGGTGCCGCCGCAGTGGTGGCATTCCACCGTGGTCGGGATGCGGATCTTGACATCCTTGCCGGCAACCGCCTCCTCCAGGGTCAGGGACAGGTCGTAGCGCAGATCGGCACCCCGATGGGTGCGCCGACCACCGCCCCGACCGCCGAAGATGTCGCCAAAGACATCACCGAAGATATCGGAAAAGCCCCCGGCACCGAAGTCCCCCGGGCCGCCGCCGAAACCGCCCTGGCTGCTGACGCCAGCATGGCCGAACTGGTCATAGGCGGACCGCTTGCGCGAGTCCGACAGCACATCATGGGCCTCCTTGGCCTCCTTGAACTTGGCCAGCGCCTCGGCGTCGTCGGGATTGCGGTCGGGATGATATTTCATCGCCAACCGACGAAACGCCTTCTTGATGTCGTGCTCGCTGGCGTTGCGGCCGACGCCGAGCACCTCGTAGTAATCGCGTTGGGACATGGATCCTTCAGCCTCCGGCAGGCGGTCACTCGTTACCGGCCCGACAACTGCCGTTGAACGCAGTGGCGCCGGACGATGCCGGCGCCACTATGATGAACCTGGCCGATGAGCGGATCTCGCCGCTCATCGGCAATGCTCGCGAAACGCGAGCCTGACAGCCACCCGCCGGGGGTGGCAGTGGCGGCTCACTTCTTGTCGTCCTTGACCTCTTCGAACTCCGCATCCACCACGTCGTCGGCGCCGGAGCTGGATCCTGCGCCTGCGCCGCCGGCGCCCGCACCCCCGGCAGCGCCGCCAGGGGCGTCGCCACCGCCCTGCTGGCCCTGGGAGTAGAGTCGCTCGGCCATCTTGGCCGAGGCCTCGCCCAGGGTCTTGCTCAGGGACTCGATGCGGTCCTTGTCCTCGCCCTTCATGGCCTCTTCCAGGTCCTTGATGGCGCTTTCGATGGCGTCTTTCTCGCCCGCCTCCAGCTTGTCCTCGCCGAGCTGCTCGACGGACTTGCGGGTGGCGTGGATCAGGCTGTCCGCCTGGTTGCGGGCGGCCACCAGCTCGTGGAACTTGCGGTCCTCGTCGGCGTGGGCCTCGGCGTCCTTGACCATGCGATCGATCTCGTCATCCGACAGGCCGGAGCTGGCCTTGATGACGATGGACTGCTCCTTGCCGGTTGCCTTGTCCTTGGCCGAGACATTCAGGATGCCGTTGGCGTCGATGTCGAACTTGACCTCGATCTGGGGCACGCCACGCGGTGCCGGCGGGATGTCGGCCAGATCAAAGCGACCCAGCGACTTGTTGTCGACCGCGCGCTCGCGCTCGCCCTGCAGGACATGCACGGTCACGGCCGTCTGGTTGTCGTCCGCGGTCGAGAAGGTCTGGCTCGCCGAGGTCGGGATGGTGGTGTTCTTCTCGATCAGCTTGGTCATGATGCCGCCGAGGGTCTCGATGCCGAGCGACAATGGGGTCACATCCAGCAGCAACACGTCCTTGACCGCGCCGCCCAGCACACCACCCTGGATGCTCGCGCCAATGGCCACGGCCTCGTCCGGGTTGACGTCCTTGCGCGGCGCCTTGCCGAAGAACTCCTCAGCCTTGGCCTGCACCTTGGGCATGCGCGTCTGGCCACCCACCAGGATGACCTCGTCGATCTCGCCGGCGCCCAGGCCCGCGTCCTTGAGCGCGACCCGGCAGGGGTCGATGGTGCGATCGATCAGGTCTTCCACCAGCGACTCCAGCTTGGCGCGGGTCAGCTTGATGTTGAGATGCTTGGGTCCCGTCTGATCGGCGGTGATATAGGGCAGGTTGATGTCGGTCTGCTGGCTGGAGCTGAGCTCGATCTTGGCCTTCTCGGCGGCCTCCTTCAGACGTTGCAGCGCCAGCGGATCGTTGTGCAGATCCACGCCCTGGTCCTTCTTGAACTCCGAGGCCAGGAACTCGATGATGCGAAGGTCGAAGTCCTCGCCACCCAGGAAGGTGTCACCGTTGGTCGAGAGCACCTCGAACTGGTGCTCGCCCTCGATCTCGGCGATCTCGATGATGGAGATGTCAAAGGTGCCGCCGCCCAGATCGTAGACCGCGATCTTCTGATCGCCGCGACGCTTGTCCATGCCGTAGGCCAGCGCGGCCGCGGTCGGCTCGTTGATGATGCGCTTGACCTCGAGACCGGCAATGCGACCGGCGTCCTTGGTGGCCTGGCGCTGGGAGTCGTTGAAATAGGCCGGTACCGTGATGACTGCCTCGGTGACCGTCTCGCCGAGATAGTCCTCAGCGGTCTTCTTCATCTTCTGCAGCACCTTCGCCGAGACCTCTGGCGGGGCCATCTTCTTGCCGTTGACCTCGACCCAGGCATCGCCGTTGTCGGCCTTGACGATCTTGTAGGGCACCATGTCCTTGTCCTTGCCGACCACCTGGTCCTCGAACCGGCGGCCGATCAGGCGCTTGATGGCGAACAGGGTGTTGGTGGGGTTGGTCACCGCCTGGCGCTTGGCCGACTGGCCGACCAGCACCTCGCCATCGCTGCCGAAGGCGACGATGCTGGGGGTGGTGCGATCACCCTCGGCGTTCTCGATGACCTTCGGCTTTTCGCCTTCCATCACTGCGACGCAGGAGTTGGTGGTGCCGAGGTCGATGCCGATAATCTTTCCCATGTGTTGTCTCCGATGAATTCGTGTTCAATCTGTCCGGTCGAATCCGGCGGGCTGCGAATCCGTGATCAAATTGCCCCGGACATGGGGCAAAACCTTTGGATTCTCAAGCCTTCTGTCTCCGCGCGGATCGCCGCTGGCGGCCGGGGCGTCCAGCCTGTCCCGGTGCCGCCCTGGTCCTGCCGTAGCCTGGCCGTGTTCTGACCTCAGTCTTGCCGGGAAACCATCACCAGGGCCGGTCGCACCAGGCGGCCGTTGAGCAGGTAGCCGCTCTGGATCACCGCCGTCACGGTGTTCGGCGGCAGGTCCGCGCGCGGCTGCATGGACATGGCCTGATGGTACTCGGGGTTGAACGGCTCGCCGTCGGGATGCACCCGCTCGATGCCGAACTTGCCCATGACGTCGCCCAGCTGCTTCAGCGTCAGCTCGGTGCCCTCCAGCAGCTTGCTCAGCAGCTGGGCCACATCGCCTTCGGACTCCTGCGCCGCCGCCAACCCCAGCTCCAGGCTGTCGCGCACCGGCAGCAGCTCCTTGACAAAGCCCTCCAGCGCGAACTTGTGCGCGTTCTCCAGCTCCTTGGCCTGACGGCGCTTCATGTTCTCCATCTCGGCGCGGGTGCGCAGCAGCTGATCCTGGCTCTGGTCCACCTTGGCCCGGGCGTCTTCCAGCAGGACGGTCAGCTCGGCGGCATCCGCCGGACCGTCCTGGGGCGCATCCGCCGGGCCGTCCTGGGGCGCATCCGCCGAGGCATCACGGACATCGGCGGCGGCGTCCTCCACCGGCTGCTCCGCGGCGGCGGCGTTCTCCGCCGACTCGGCCTGTTCGTTCATCGCTCTCTGATCTGTTGCCATCGCTAACCTCTTCCGCGGAGCGCCCGAGCACCGTCGGCGTCGGGCCCTGCCGCGTGCTCAGTCGGTGAATTTACTGTTGCCTCAGGGCCGCCGCCAGCAGCTTTGCCGTGACGTCGACCACCGGAATCACACGTTGGTAGTCCATGCGCGTCGGGCCGATCACGCCCAGCACCCCGAGCACCTGGTCCTCGACCCGGTAGGTCGTGGTCACCAGGCTGCAGTTGTCGAGCAGGGCGTAACCGGACTCGTAGCCAACGAAGATCTGCACGCCGTCGGCGGCGATGCAGCGGTCCAGCAGGTCCAGGATCTGGCGCTTCTCGTTGAAGGCGTCGAACAGCGAGCGCAGCCGCTCGATGCTGGCCAGCTCCTCGAACTCCATCAGGTTGGTCTGCCCGGCAATGAGCAGATCGTCCTTGTGCTCGGCGGACTCCACCACCTGCTGTGCCATCGACAGCGCGCGCATCATCAGCTCGTCCAGGTTGCGATGCGTGCGCTTCAGATCATCCATCAGCCGTCGACGAACCTCGCGCATGTCGCGCCCGGTGAACATCTCGGTGAGCAGGTTGCCAGCCTGCACCAGGCGTGCCGGCGGACAGGGCTTTTCGGTCAGGATGACACGGTTGTGCACCTCGCCCTCGCTGGTGACCAGGATCGCCAGCACCCGGGTGCCTGACAACGCAACGAACTCGATCTGCCGAAACACCTCGCGCTCGTGCCGCGGCACCATCACCAGGCCCGCCAGGTGGGTCACCCCCGACAGCAGCCGGGAAGCGGTCTCCACCAGACCCTTGGGATTGCCCGGGGCATCCTCGGTCGTGACGAAACTCGACCGCAGGGCGGCCACATCCGTCTCCGCCAGCGGCGACACCGTGAGCAGGCTGTCGATGAACAGCCGATAGCCGGAGACCGTCGGCACCCGTCCGGCAGAGGTATGCGGCGACGACACCAGCCCCATGTCCTCCAGGTCCGCCATCACGTTGCGCACGGTGGCCGGACTCAGGTCCAGGCCGGCGTCCTTGGCCAGTGTCCGCGAGCCGACCGGCTGACCGTCGCGGATGTGGCGCTCGATCAGCGCCTTGAGAAAATGCAGCGCACGCTCGCTGATCTCGCCGCCGTCCTTCAGCGGGACGGGCGTGTCGCCGGGTGTAAAGTTGCCGCTCACGTCAGTCTATGCAAACAGGCCTGTCAGGTGAAGATTAGCACTCGGGTCATGGGAGTGCTAACATCGGCAATCTAGGGTGTGCGGCCTTATCTGTCAAGCACTCGGAGTCAGGCCTTCGGGCCGGCAGCCGGGCCGGACATCCGAGCCAAACGTCCGAAGCAGACGTCCGAGTCAGACATCCGAGTCAGACATCCGAGTCAGACATCCGGGGCAGGCGCCCGCCACCGCGTCTGCCGGCCGTCCCGGCGGCCGGACTGTTGGCGCCGCGCCGGGTGCGTGCTACCGTTTCGCTGCATCATCCCGTTCCAACTCCGGTGACAGCGGTTCTCCGTCGCGACCCCATGGCAACGTTTCAGACCCTCGGCATCGTCGGCAAGCAGCACGATGATCCGCCCACCAGGGCGACCATCCAGCGACTCGTCGGCCATCTGCACCGACGCGCCATCGCCGTCCGTCTCGAACAGCAGCTCGCCGCCGCACTGAACGCGGCCCCGGGCGTGCCCTTGTCACAACTGGGACACCACTGCGACCTGGTGGTGGTGGTCGGCGGCGACGGCACCCTGCTGCACGCCGCCCGCGAGATCTCAGCGCAACAGATCCCGCTGGTGGGCATCAACCTCGGCCGCCTGGGCTTCCTGGTGGACGTGTCCCCCAGTGACCTGGAGCACGGCCTCGACCGCATCCTCGACGGCGAGTTCGAGGTGGACGACCGCAGCGTGCTGGATGCCCGCATCGAGGGCGCCCGCGGCCGCGCCGTGAACGATGTCGTGATCCACAAGTGGAACACGGTGCGCATGATCGAGTTCGAGACCTACATCGATGGCCGCTTCGTCAACGCCCAGCGCTCCGACGGGCTCATCATCTCCACCCCCACCGGCTCCACCGCCTACGCCCTGTCCGGCGGCGGGCCGCTGATCCATCCGCGCATCGACGCCCTGGTGCTGGTGCCGATCTGTCCGCACACCCTGAGCAACCGCCCGCTGGTGGTGGCCGGCGACAGCCACATCGAAATCCGCATCTGCGGCGACGACCTGGAGCAGGTACGGGTCACCTGCGATGGCCAGCTCGACCTGCCGCTGATCCCCGGCGCGCCGGTACGGATCGAGCGCAGTGCCCACCGACTGCGCCTGCTGCACCCGCGCGGGCACGACCACTACGCCATCCTGCGGGCCAAGCTCGGCTGGGGCGGACACATCCGGGCAGGTGTGCCATGCTGACCCACATCGTCATCCACGACCTGGTCATCGTCAGCCGGCTGGAGCTGGACTTCGGCAGCGGCATGACCGCCCTCACCGGCGAGACCGGCGCGGGCAAGTCCATCCTCATCGACGCCCTCGGCCTGACCCTGGGCGACAAAGCGGACGCAGGCATGATCCGCAACGGCAGTGACCGTGCCGAGGTGAGCGCCGGCTTCGACCTCGGCGGCTGTCCGGAGGCCCGCGCCTGGCTGGCGAAACAGGCCCTGGACGACGGCGACGAGTGCCTGATCCGCCGGGTCCTGGTGCGCGGCGGCCGCGCCCGCGGCTTCATCAACGGCCAGGCCGCCAGCGGCGCCCAATTGCGCGAACTCGGCGACCTGCTGGTGGACATCCATGGCCAGCATGCGCACCAGTCATTGCTGCGCCCAGCGGCCCAGCGCGCCCTGCTCGACGGTTACGGCGGGCACCAGGCCACGGCCGCGGAGGTCGCCGAGCTGTACCAGCGCTTCCGTGACCTGGACAGCCGCTGGCAGCGACTGACCGCCGCCCGGGACGAACGCGCCGCGCGCCTGGAGTTGCTGCGCTTCCAGGTGGAGGAACTCGACGGATTGGCACTGGCCGACGGCGAACTGGAGCAACTGGACGCGGAACAGCGCCGGCTGGCCAACCTGGGCCGTCTGCAGGAGACCGTCGGGGCCCTGGTGGAGCAGCTCTACGCCAGCGACGGCGCCGTGCGCGACCAGCTCGGCCACGCCGGCGGCGAGCTGGAGGCCCTGCTGGACATCGAACCACGCCTGGGCGACTCGCGGGACCTGCTCGACGGCGCCCTGGTGCAGGTGGAAGAGGCCGCCGCCAACCTGCGTCAGTATCTCGATGACCTGGACATGGACCCTGCCCGGCTGGCGGAGGTCGAATCGCGCCTGAGCCGCATCCACGAGCTGGCGCGCAAGTATCGCATCACGCCGCAGACGCTGGGAGAGGCGCTGGACACGCGCCGCACCGAACTCGACCAACTGGAGCAGGCGGACCAGTCCCTGGGGGACCTGCAGCAACAGCGCGACGCCGCCCGCACCGCGCTGCTGGACCGTGCCAAGGCCCTGAGCGTCGCGCGCCGGGGCGCCGCCGAGCGGCTCGGCGCCACCGTCACCGCCGCCATGCAGGCGCTGGGCATGGTCGGCGGGCGCTTCGCCGTGGAGGTCGCCAGCGGCGACGCCGAGCACATCGGCGCCGGCGGCCTGGACAGCATCGCGTTCCAGGTCAGCGCCAACCCGGGCCAGCCGCTGCAGCCGCTGGCCAAGGTCGCGTCCGGCGGCGAACTGTCGCGCATCAGCCTGGCCATCCAGGTGGCCACGGCGGAGATCGGCCGCATCCCGACCCTGGTCTTCGACGAGGTGGACGTCGGCATCGGCGGCGGCGTCGCCGAGATCGTCGGTCGCCTGCTGCGCCGGCTCGGCGATGCACGCCAGGTTCTGTGCGTCACCCACCTGCCACAGGTGGCCGCCCAGGCGCACCGGCAGATGAAGGTACGCAAGCAGGCCGTCGACGGCCAGACCTTCACCGACATCGATGCGCTGGCCGCGGATGCGCGCATCGACGAGATCGCTCGCATGCTCGGCGGCACCGAGATCACCGCCACCACCCGCGCCCACGCCGCCGAGATGCTCGGCGCTGCGGAACAAAACGCCGATTGACCACCCCGGGCAGCGGCCGGATGCCCCACTGGAGCCGTCCGCCGACAGCGTGTAGTCTAGCCGTAGGCCCAAACCCCGTGGCGGCACCATGATCGGCAACGACCGACCCCTGTACATCGTCCTCATCAGCGTCCACGGCCTCATCCGTGGCAACAACCTGGAACTCGGTCGCGACCCCGACACCGGCGGCCAGACGCTTTACGTGGTGGAACTCGCCCGTGCGCTGGCCGCCCGCGACGACGTCCAGCGCGTCGACCTGTTCACCCGCCTGGTGGACGACCCCGGCGTCAGCCCCGACTATGCCCGGCCGGTGGAAGACCTGGGCGATGGCGCGCGCATCGTCCGCATCGAGGCCGGCCCGCCCGGCTACCTGCCCAAGGAGGCGCTCTGGGACGAGCTGGATGCCTTCTCCGACAACATGCTCGGCTTCCTGCGCGAAGACGACCTGCTGCCGAGCCTGATCCACAGCCACTACGCCGACGCCGGCTACGTCGGCACGCGGCTGTCGGCCCAGCTGGGCGTGCCGCTGGTGCACACCGGGCATTCCCTTGGGCGGGTCAAGCGGCGCCGGCTGCTGGCCTCGGGCATCAGCCAGCGGGTCATCGACGAGCGCTACAACATCGACCGCCGCATCCACGCCGAAGAGGACACCCTGGCGGCCGCCAGCCTGGTGGTGACCAGCACCACGCAGGAGATCGAGGAGCAGTACGGGCTGTACGACCACTACCAGCCCGAACGCATGTCGGTGATCCCGCCGGGCACCGACCTGAAACGCTTCCACCCGCCCACCGGCGACGAACAGAAGGCCCCGATCAAGCGAGAGCTGGAACGCTTTCTCAAGCACCCCAAGCGGCCGATCATCCTGGCCCTGTCGCGGCCGGACGAGCGCAAGAACATCGCCGCGCTGATCGAGGCCTACGGCGCCTCGCCCGAACTGCGGCAGGCGGCCAACCTGGTCATCGTCGCCGGCAACCGCGACGACATCCGCGATCTGGACAACGGCCCGCAGCAGGTGCTGACCGACATCCTGCTACTGATCGACAGCCACGACCTTTACGGCCAGGTGGCCTACCCCAAGCACCACAGCGCCGACGAGGTACCGGTGCTGTACCAGATCGCCGCCGCCTCCCGCGGCGTGTTTATCAACCCGGCCCTGACCGAGCCCTTCGGCCTGACCCTGATCGAGGCCGCCGCCAGCGGCCTGCCCATCGTCGCCACCGAGGATGGCGGCCCCATCGACATCATCAAGCATTGCCACAACGGCATCCTGATCGACCCGCTGGATCGACAGGACATCACCAAGGCCCTGCTCAAGGTCATCAGCGACGCCTCGGGATGGCGCCGCATGGCCAAGAACGGCCTGGCCGGGGTCAAGCGGCATTACGCCTGGGCGGCGCACGCCGAGAGCTACATCGAGGCGATCACCCCGCTGCTGGAGACCGTGGAACCGCCACCGCGGGCGCCGCTGTCGCGCCGGCCGATGCTGTATCACGACCGGGCCATCTTCACCGACCTGGACCAGAACCTGCTGGGCGACCCGGACTCGCTGGCGGACTTCATCCGCATCGTGCGCGAGAACCGCAAGTGCAGCAGCTTCGGCATCGCCACCGGCCGCCGGCTGGACTCCGCCCTGGCCATCATGCGCCGCTACGGCATCCCGCGGCCGGACGTGCTGATCACCGCGCTGGGCACCGAGATCTACTACGCGCCCCAGCTCACCTACGACTATGCCTGGAGCCGGCACATCGACTACCTGTGGCATCCGCGTCGGGTGCGCGAGGCGCTGACCGACCTGCCCGGCATCGAACGCCAGCCGAACACCGAGCAGAGCCGCTACAAGGTCAGCTTCTACATCGATCCGGCGCATGCCCCCAGCCTGGAGGAGATCTCCAGTATCCTGCACCAGGCGGACCTCAGCGTGCACCTGAACCTGTCCTTCGGCCAGTTCCTGGACGCGGTGCCGGTGCGTGCCTCCAAGGGGCTGGCCTTGCGCTACGTCGCCGACCAGTGGGGCATCCCGCTGGAGCACTGCCTGGCCGCCGGCGGCTCAGGCGCGGATGAGGACATGATGCGCGGCAACACCCTGGCGGTGGTGGTGGCCAACCGCCATCACGAGGAACTGTCCCAGCTCACGGACACCGAAAGCATCTATTTCGCCGAACGGCCCTATGCCGCGGGCATCCTCGAGGCCATCGCGCATTACCGCTTCTTCGACGCCTGCCAGGTGCCGACGACGCCGGCGCCGGACCCCGAATCCGAGCCGGAATCCGCATCCGCCCCCGGAGCATGACATGACCGACGCCCACCACCGCATCCTGATCTGCACCGATCTCGACCGCACGCTGCTGCCCAACGGCTCGCAACCGGAATCGCCGGCGGCCCGCCCGCGCTTCGCCGCACTGGCGGCGCATCCGGAGGTCTGTGTGGCCTATGTCACCGGGCGACACCGCGCGCTGGTGCAGGAGGCCATCGAGGCGTACGGCATCCCGGTGCCGGACTTCCTCATCGGCGACGTCGGCACCAGTATCTATCGCATCAGCGACGGCGATCTGCAGCCCTGGCCGGACTGGGGCACGCACATCGCCCATAGCTGGGCCGGCCAGGGGCCGGACAGCCTGGCCCGGCTGCTGCAGGGTGTCGACGGGCTGCTGCTGCAGGAGCCGCAGAAACAGGGACCCTGGAAGCTCAGCTACTACACCGCCGAGGACTGGGAGCGCGAGACGCTGCTGCCGCAGATCGACGAGCGCCTGCGGGCGGAAGGCATCGCCGCCAGCCTGATCTGGAGTCTGGACGAGCACACCGGCACCGGGCTGCTGGACGTGCTGCCGGAGCGCGCAAGCAAGCACCTGGCGATCGAGTTCCTGATGCAGCGCGAGGGCTTTGCCCATGCCGGCACGGTGTGCTGCGGCGACAGCGGCAACGACCTGGCCATGCTCACGGGCCCGCTGCAGGCGGTGCTGGTGGCCAACGCCACCACCGACGTGCGCGCCGATGCCCAGGCGCTGGCGGATGCCGCCGGTCTCTCGCACCTGCTCTACCAGGCCCAGGGCGATTTCCATGACATGAACGGCTACTATGCGGCCGGCATCCTCGAGGGCGTCGCGCACTATCTGCCGGAGACGGTGGACTGGTGGCGGGCGATCTAAGGAGACGGCAGCACCTGAAACGGAAACGGATCTAGTCTGCCCAGCCGCGCCAGCGGTAGACCCACAGGCCCAGATACTCCTTCAGGGCGCGGGTACTGTCCGCCAGGGCCGCGGCATCCGGCAGCCAGCGCAGCGGATGCGCCGGCTCCGGCATCACCTCGAAATCCGTCGGCGCCGGGATCACCTCCACCCCGGTGGCGCGGAAGCTGGCCAGGGCCCGTGGCATGTGCAGGGCCGAGGTCACCAGCAGCACACGCTCGAGCCCCGAAGCCGCCAGCAGCCGTGCCGTCTCGACGGCATTCTCGCGCGTGTTGCGACTTCGGCCCTCCAGCCGCAACGCCGTGTCCGGCACCCCCAGATCGCGCAGGAAGGCGCGCATGGCCTCCGCCTCCGACGGCCGCTCACCCTGCCACGCAAAGCGCCCGCCGGACAGGATCACGATGTCGGCCTTGCCGGCATGAAACAGCCGTGCCGCCTGCCAGGCCCGATCGGCGCCGGCACCCAGGTCCGGATAGGGCCGCCCCGGCGGCGGCGCCCGCATGCCCCCGCCGAGCACCACCACCGCATCCGCCGCCGGCAGCGCCGCCACCGGACGGGCCTCGAATCGGCCCTCCAATGACCAGCGCAGCGCATCCGACACCACCGGCAGCGACCAGACACCCAGCCACCCCACCGCCACCAGCAGCGATGCCGCCGCCAGCCGGCGTCGACGCAGCCCCAGCAACAGCAGTGCCAGACAGCACAGCGCCAGTGACAGGCCCAGGGGATAGGCCAGCTGCGTGATCAGCTTGTCCAGGTAAAGCATGGAACCCAGCCCGCGAACTCAGCGCCGGCGCAGGTAGTACTCCAGCAGCGCACGGGTGGAGGCGTCATGGTCCGCCGTCACCTTGCCGGCGGCCAATTCGTCCAGGATCACCCCGGCCAGCTGCTTGCCGAGTTCCACGCCCCACTGGTCGAAGGAATTGATGTCCCAGACGATCCCCTGGCAGAAGATCTTGTGCTCGTAGAGCGCGATCAGGGCGCCGAGGGTACGCGGTGTCAGCTGGTCCATCAGCAGGGTATTGGTCGGCCGGTTGCCGTCGAACTGGCGATGCGGCGCCAGCCGCGCCGACTCCGCCTCGGACAGCCCGCCCGCGCGCATCTCCGCCAGGGCCTCGTCCAGCGTGCGACCACGCATGAGCGCCTCGGTCTGGGCGAAACAGTTGGCCAGCAACTTGGCGTGGTGATCGCCCAGGGGGTTGTGGCTGTGGATCGGCGCGATGAAATCCGCCGGGATCAGTTCGGTCCCCTGGTGGATGAGCTGGTAGAAGGCATGCTGGCCATCGGTGCCCGGCTGGCCCCAGACCACCGGCCCCGTGGCATAGTCCACCCGCACGCCGCCGCGGGTCACATGCTTGCCGTTGCTCTCCATGTCGCCCTGCTGGAAGTAGGCGGGAAAGTATTCCAGTGACTGGTCATAGGGCAGGATGGCCTGGGACCGGGCGCCGGCAAAATCGACATACCAGACCCCGAGCAGCGCCATGATCACCGGCAGGTTCCGCTCCAGCGGCGCGCTGCGAAAATGCGCGTCCATGTCGTGGGCGCCGGCCAGCAGTTCGCTGAAATTGTCGAAACCGACGGCGATGGCAATGGGCAACCCGATCGCAGACCAGAGGGAATAGCGCCCCCCCACCCAGTCCCAGAAACCGAACATGTTCTCGGTGTCGATGCCGAACGCGGCCACCGCCGCCGCATTGGTGGACACGGCCACGAAATGGTTGCGCACCGCCGCCTCGCTGCCCAGGGCCGCCACCAGCCATTGCCGCGCGCTGTGCGCATTGGTCATGGTCTCCTGGGTGGTGAAGGTCTTGGAGGCGACGATGAACAGCGTTGTCTCAGGGTCCAGCCCGCGGACGGTATCCATCAGGTGCGTCCCGTCGACATTGGAGACGAAATGCGGTCGCGGCGTCGCACCCTGATACGGCCTGAGGGCCGCGCAGACCATCTTCGGCCCCAGATTGGAGCCGCCGATGCCGATGTTCACCACATCCGTGATGGCCTTGCCGGTGAAGCCCTTCCAGGTGCCCGCACGCAGCCCCTCGCTGAACACGCGCACCTGCTCCAGCACCGCATTGACGTCCGGCATCACATCCCTGCCGTCCACCAGCACGGGCCGATTGGCGCGATTGCGCAGCGCCACATGCAGCACCGCCCGTTGCTCCGTGTTGTTGATGGGCTCGCCGGCAAACATCCGTGCGCGCCAGCCCTCCAGATCCACCGCCCGGGCCAGATCGAACAGCAGCGCCAGGGTCTCGTCGCTGGCGATGTTCTTTGAGTAGTCCAGGTGCAGGCCCGCGGCGTCAAGGCTCATGCGCTCGGCGCGCCCACCGTCCCGGGCGAACAGGTCGCGCATGTGGACCTTCGACATCTGCTGCCAGTGGGCCGTCAGGGCCTGCCATTGAGGGGTGTTGGTGACGAGCGCCATGGCGCGGGATCTCCTGATCAAGGGGATGAACGATAGACCCGTTGATTCTATACCCGTTGCAAACGAGATTTCGGTTTTCGCGGGTTGGGTGTCGGCCATCGGGGGACGCCGTGAATACATCCCCGTAGGCTTCACGATCGCATCCCTGCGATCGAGACCCCCGCCAGCCGACACCCAACCCACTCAGCCTGTGGCCGCAATCTGGTGGTTCTTTGCTATATACCCATCAGGCGCGGATTACGGCACGGGCTAACCAGCCTGGGCAAGGGGGCATTCGATTTTGTTTGCGAGCGCCCGGCAGTGGTTCGGCTGCGGACTCTTTGGACAGCTCGTGACCTGTATCAAGGAGACCGGAGGTAATATTCCGCCTGACAATTCCGCGGTGTAATCTACCGGGCTCCCAGTTTTTAAGCCCATAAGAGCGCATTATGACAGAACGGCTCTTGCTCAGCGGTGACGAGGCGGTCGCCCTCGGTGCGTTGCACGCCGGCGTGCGGCTCGGCACCGGTTATCCCGGCACCCCGTCGACCGAAATCCTTGAGGAATTCGACCGCCTCGGCGGCCGTGCCCAATGGTCTCCGAATGAAAAGGTGGCACTGGAGGTCGGCATCGGCAGTGCCTTTGGCGGTGCCCGCACCCTCGTGACCATGAAGCACGTCGGACTCAACGTCGCCGCAGATGCCCTCTTTACAGCCACCTACACCGACGTTGAGGGCGGTCTGGTGATCGTCTCTGCGGATGATCCCGGCATGGCCTCCAGCCAGAACGAACAGGACAACCGCCACTTTGCCCGTGCCGCGGGCGCGCCGATGCTCGAGCCGTCGTGCTCGCAGGAGGCCTATGACTTCACCCGGCTTGCCTTCGATCTGTCGGAGCGGTGGAAGATCCCGGTCATCCTGCGTTTGACCACCCGTATCTGCCACGCCAAGACCGTCATCACGCCGCAACCGCCGGTGCAGGGCCTGCGCGAGCCGAGCTTCCGCCGCGACATACCGGCACGGGTCATGATCCCCGCCTTCGCCAAGCCCGCGCACCATCGGCTGCGTGCCAAGCTCGCCGCCATTGCGGAATGGAACGAGGCGCAGGGGCCCCTGCGCATCGACGAGCCCGAGCGGGCCGCTGACAGTCCGGCCAAGGCCGGCTCGCCCCAGGGCCGCCAGGGCCGAGCGCCGCTTGGTATCGTCGCCAGCGGCGTCGCCGCCGTGCATGCCCGCGAGGCGGCGCCCGACGCCCGTCAGCTGACCATCGGGCTGACCTGGCCGCTGCCGCTGGAGCGCATTCGTGCCTTCGCCGATGGCGTCGACCGCCTGCTGGTCATCGAGGAAGGCGACCCGCTGCTGGTCGAGAGCCTGCGCGGTGCCGGCATCGGCGCCGAGGGCAAGCCCGAGATGTACCGTTTCGGCGAGCTCAATGTTGCGCGCGTGCGCCGCATTATCGCGGGCGATCGTACCCCTGAGCCGGCGCCGCCCGTTGGCAAACCGCCGGAGCTGTGCCCGGGCTGTTCGCATCGTGGCGTCTTCGAGGTGTTGCGCGACCTCGATTGCATCGTCGCTGGTGACATCGGCTGCTACACCCTTGGTGTCTTGCCGCCCTTTTCCGCCATGGACACCTGTGTCTGCATGGGCGCCAGCATCGGCGTCGGCCTGGGTCTGCGGCATATCCTGCCCGAAGAGCAGGCACGACGCGTGGTCAGCGTCATCGGCGACTCTACCTTCGTGCACTCCGGGCTCACGGGACTGGCGGAGATGGTCTATAACCCGCCGCCGACGGGGCATGTCGTTCTGATCGTGGACAATGGAACCACGGCCATGACCGGCCAGCAGGAGCACCCAGGCACCGGACGAGCCTTAGACCGCTCACCCACCGAGCAGATCCGCTTCGAGGTCGTGGCCGAGGCTATGGGTGTGCAGAATATTCACATAGTGGATGCTCCACGCTCGGGCCAAACCGGGGCGCAGCAACTGGAGCAACTGCTCAGGACGCTGTTGGCCAAGTCGGAGACCTCGCTGGTCATCGCGCGTGAGCCCTGCGTGCTGGCGGCACCCAAGATCCGTCTCTATGAGAAGGCCGCCGCCGAGCTCAGGCAGCCGTCAAGCTGTGCCGCGGACATTGCGGATTAGACAGACACATCAGGCAGAACGGAAAATCCCATGGCCTTTGTAAAGAACATCGTCATCGCCGGGCTCGGCGGGCAGGGCATCGTCAAGGCATCGGACATCCTCGCGGATGCCGCGCTGCGGGCCGGCTTCGACGTCAAGAAGAGCGAGCTGCACGGCATGAGCCAGCGCGGTGGCTCGGTGACCAGCGACGTGCGCTACGGCGAGCGGGTGCTGAGTCCCATGGTGCCACCCGGCGAGGCCGATGTGCTCTTGGTGCTGGAGGAGACTCAGGTGGCAATCAACCGGCCGCTGCTGGCGGCCGACGGCGTGCTGATCGGTCCGGACATCATCGCGCCTGGCGCACTGCGCAATCGCAAGAGCCTCAACGTCGCCATGCTCGGCGCCCTGTCAGCGGTGCTCGAACTCCCCGAGACGGCCTGGGTGCAGGCCATCCATGCCAACCTGGCGGAAAAGCTTCACGCCTTGAACGAGCAGTCCTTCGCGCTCGGCCGCGATGCGGCCGTCAAAGGGGCCGTCGGCCAGTGAGGGGATGCGGATGTTGAAAGAGCGTTGGAACGATACCGCCGGCGGCTTCCATCCCGCCAGCGCGTCGGACTATCTGCCCGAGCCTCACTTGCGCGAGGTGCAGCTGCGGCGGCTGCGTGCAGTGGTCTCGCGCGCCTACGAGCACGTCGAGCTGTTTCGCACGCGCCTGCAGGAGCGCGGCCTGACGCCGGCTGCCATCGAGCGACTGGAGGACATCCAGCAACTGCCCTTCACGGTCAAGGCGGATCTGCGCGATACCTATCCTTTCGGGCTGTTCGCAAGCCCCATGAGCGACGTGGTGCGACTGCATGCCTCGTCCGGTACCACCGGCAAGCCCATCGTCGTCGCCTATACGCGCGACGATGTCGAGGTCTGGTCCGAGGTCATGGCCCGCACCCTGGCCTGTTGCACCCTGCACCGCGGCGACATCCTGCAGAACGCCTTCGGCTACGGGCTGTTCACGGGTGGCCTCGGCGCGCACTACGGCGCCGAAGCCCTGGGTGCGACGGTCATCCCCATCTCGGGCGGCAACAGCGACCGGCAGATCATGCTGATCCGTGATTTCGGTGTCTCCGCCCTCTGCTGCACGCCGAGCTACTTCATGCACCTGATCGAGCGCGCCAACGACCTTGGCGTCGATCTGCGCAAGCTGCCGCTGCGTGTCGGCATCTTCGGCGCCGAGCCCTGGTCCGATGCCATGCGCGGCCATATCGAACCGGCAACCGGTATCCGTGCCTTCGATATCTACGGCCTGTCCGAGATCACCGGCCCCGGCGTGGCGAGCGAATGCAGTGCCCAGGATGGCCTGCATGTCTTCGAGGACCATTTCTACCCCGAGATCATCGATCCCGACACCGGCGCGGCCCTGCCCGACGGCGAGGAGGGCGAGCTGGTGCTCACCACCCTGAGCAAGCAGGCCATGCCGATGATCCGCTACCGCACGCGCGACATCACCGCGATCCTGCGCGAGCCCTGCAGCTGCGGGCGCAGCATCCGACGCATCCGCCGCATCGGCCGGCGCTGCGACGACATGTTCATCATCCGTGGCGTGAATGTCTTCCCGTCCCAGGTCGAGGCCGCACTGCTCACCGTCGAGGGAACCCTGCCGCACTATCAGATCATCCTGACCCGCGAGCACGGTCTGGACCAGATCACGGTCGAGGTCGAGGTCACCGCCGAAGTCTTCAGCGACAAGGTCCGCGCCCTGGAGGACGTGCGCGCGCGTATCGCCCACGCCATCGAGCACATCCTCGGTATCCGTGTCGGCCTGCGCCTGGTGGAGCCGCGCAGCATCGAGCGCAGCCAGGGCAAGGCCCGGCGCGTTATCGACCGTCGGAATGCCTGACCTCGGGAGCCCGCAGATGAACGAACACATGCCTCTGAAACAACTGTCGATCTTCCTCGAGAACCGCCCCGGCAGCCTGCGTCCACCGATCTGCGCCCTGGCGGAGGAGGGTATCGACATCCTGACCCTGTCGCTGGCCGATACTACCGAGTTCGGCATCCTGCGCCTGATCGTGCAGGACTGGGACAAGGGGCGCCGGGTGCTGGAACAGGCCGGCTGGGTGGTCACGGTGAGCGAGGTTGTCGCCGTCGGCGTTGCCGACCGCCCCGGTGGCCTTGCCGAGGTGCTCGCCGTACTCGAGGGCGCCGGCCTCGACATCGAATACCTCTATGCCTTTGCGTTACGGGACGAGGACAAGGCCTTTCTGATCTTCCGCTTCGATGATCCGGCCCGCGCGACCTCGGTGCTCCGGGGGCACGGGCTGCACGTGCTGGATATCACCGACCTGCTGCGCGGCAGCGCCTGAGCCCGAGACGTATCGCCGGATCGACGGATAACGGACAACGGACAACGGATAACGGATAACGGATAGGAAATCCAACCGGCCCTGAGGATCAAGCCTGCGACACGCAAACAGGGTTATGATCGCTGAGTGCTAGGGAGGCGCTCATCCAGCGTCGCACCTGTGAAATCCCAGAGCGATTACTTGTCGAATGTTGGACTTTGTCACGGCGGCGTCTCTTGGGCTCATCACCTTTGCCGCGATCGCCCTGTTCTATCATCATTATCTATGGCAGTGGCTGCCCGGCCAGGCGACCCGCCAGCTGATGCTTGGCGGGCTGCTCGGTCTTGGGGCCGTCCTGGTGATGCTGCAGCCGGTCGAGATCGCCCCCGGCCTGTTGCTGGACGCGCGGGTGTTGCTGATGGGCTTTGCGGGCCTGTTGGCGGGGTGGCGCGGCGCGGCAGCCGCCCTGCTCGTGGCCGTTCCCGCGCGCCTGCTCATGGGCGGCCAAGGTGCCCTGGTCGGCAGCATCACCTTGACCATCGCGCCGCTGATTGGCCTCGCCTGGCGGCTCCTCGAAGCGCGCTGGCGCCTGCAGCCGCCATGGTGCCATCTGGCGTTCGGCGGGGGACTCTCGCTGGCCTTATCGACCATCCTCTTGTTCCCCGAGCCGCAGCGGGGGCTGGCGTTACAAGAGGCCATGCCCATCCTGATCGCGGTCAATCTGCTTGGCGCGCTCTTGGCGGGATGGATGGACTGGGGCATCCAGACCACCGCCGCGCGCCGAGAACGCCTACGGAAAAGGGACGAGCAGCGCTTCAAGGATCTGGCCCTGATCCTGGCGGACTGGATCTGGGAGACCGACGCCGAGGGGCGCTATACCTATGTGTCCGACAAGGCGGAGGGCTGCCTCGGCCTCACGCCCGAAGACTTGCTCGGCAAAACGCCCTTCGACCTGATGCCGGCAGCCGAGGCGGAGCGGGCCAGAACCCGCTTCGCGGCGATCGTCGCTGAGCAGCGACCGTTCACCGACTGGGAAAACCTGGTCTGCCACCGCGATGGCTCCCTGCGTCACCTACTGAGCAGCGGCATACCGATCCTCGGCACGGACGGGGAGCTCAAAGGCTATCGCGGATCAGGCAAGGACATCACCGAGCGCAAGCAGGCTGAGCTGGCGCTTGCGGCGGCCAAGGCCGAGGCCGAGGCCGCCAACCAGGCCAAGTCGGAATTCCTGGCCAACATGAGCCACGAGATCCGCACGCCCATGAATGCCATCATCGGCATGACGTATCTGGCGTTGCAGACCCCGCTCGATGAGCGCCAGCGCAACTACATCGAAAAGATCGGCCGCTCCGCCGACGCCCTGCTCGGCATCCTCAACGACATTCTCGACTTCTCCAAGATCGAGGCCGGCAAGCTCGCCATCGAGCGCATCGACTTCAGTCTCGAAGACGTCCTCGGCAACCTCTCGGCGGTCATTGGTCTCAAGGCCGAGGAGAAGGGCCTGGAGCTCATCTTCGACCTGCCCGCCGATCTGCCCGTGGCACTGGTGGGCGATCCGCTGCGCCTGGGGCAGATCCTCACCAATCTCAGCAACAACGCCGTGAAGTTCACCGAGCGCGGCGAGATCGTCATCGGCGCCGAGGTGCTCGCCCAGGACGCCGAGACCTGCCGGCTGCAGTTCTTTGTGCGCGATACCGGCATTGGTCTCAGCGCAGAGCAGCAAGCCAAGCTGTTTCAGTCCTTCAGCCAGGCCGATGCCTCCACCACGCGCCGCTTTGGCGGCACGGGGTTGGGGCTCGCCATCTCCAAGCGTCTGACCGAGCTCATGGGCGGGGCGATCTGGGTCGAGAGCACGCCCGGCGTCGGCAGCACCTTCCACTTCACGGTCCAGCTCGGTCAGCAGCAGGGCGCGCACGCGCGCCCACCCATCGGTCTCAGCGAGCTGGGTGCGCTACGGCTGCTGGTGGTGGACGACAACGCCAGCGCCCGCGAGACGCTCGCGGCCATCCTCACCAGCCTCGGGCTGCGCGTGGATGCCGCGGCCAGCGGCGAGGAGGCCCTGACCCGGCTGCG
>NZ_VWXX01000011.1 GCF_008632335.1 Thiohalocapsa marina | reverse complement strand
ACCCCGCAGGCCCGGTTGGGCTTAAACGCCACGCCCACCCCCCACCGCCCACACGGGCGGATGCGCTTCTATTACCCGCCCTACAGTGTTCACCTTGTTTTGGGCGCGTTTCTTAACGCGTACCAAATGCCCTGAACCCCGAACCCTGCACCCTGCACCCTGAACCCTGAACCCTGAACCCTGCACCCTGAACCCTGAACCCCGAGTCCCCCATGCCCAACACCCTGCTCTATCTCATCATCCCCCCAGAGACCGAAGACGCCGTAACGGAGTGGCTGCTCGAGCGCGAAGACGTACCGGGCTTTACCAGCGCCGCGGTCTCGGGGCACGGCTCATCGGCGCGTTCCATGACCCTGGCCGAGCAGGTGGCCGGCCGCAGCCGTCGGGTCATGTTCTTTATGCATCTGCCCGAGCCTGTTGCGCGGACGCTGATCGCTGCCCTCGGCGAAGGCTTCAAGGGCAGCGGCATCCATTACTGGCTTGTGCCGGTGCTGGAGATCGGGCGGCTACGCTAAGACAAACAACAGGGGGATATAAAGATGGCAATACACGAGAGACTGATGGTTGCGACCCTTCTGCTGGCCCTGGGCCTCGGTCCGGCCATTACCGGCTGTGCATCCGGACCCACGGCCACGCCCGATGCCGGTCTGCACATCGAGCGCATTTCATCGAGCGGGTTCACCATCACGCAGACCCAGGTCCGATCCGAAGATGGCACCGTCTCGGTGCGGGGTGAGGTTGCCCGTCGCATCCCCCAGCGCGGGCCGATCCCGGGCGCTGTGCACATCTCCGTCCTTGGTCCCGACGGGGCGCTGCTGGCGGAAACCGACGCAATGCCGATGCGCCGGAATCGGCAGGCCACCGCTGCGCACTTTTATGCGCGGCTCATGCTCGAGCCACCTGCCGGAGGCTCGATCCGCATCGAGCATCGCTTGAGCGGGCTGCCTTCATTCGGGTAGCCACTCGCACCGGAGCCAGTTCAGAGACCGGCTCAGCGACCGCGCGGCACGACGTTGATGACCCTGACCCAATCGGTGCCAACGAACGGCTCCCCATCGCAGGTGACGCCGGTCAGCATGAGCGCATTGTCAGCACCGATGATCAGCCCATCCAGGCGCTTGACGGCCTCGATGTCGAACTTCGCGACGAAGTTCCCCTGATCGTCGGCCTTCGAACTCGCGATGGGTACAGAGTTGAGGAACACCGAGTGCACATCAACAGACGAATACGGCAGATCGGTATGCACCGTGACAACATAGCCCTGGCTGCTGATATTCAAGACATTGGGAGAGACCTGAATGATGGTCTCAAGCGCCTGGATCTGCAGGGCCGAGGCGGCAAGCAGCAAACCTGCCACAAGGGATGAGATTCGGGACATCTGCGGTGAAAACATGATGATTCCTCCTCGCTGTAAACAGGCGTGAAGGTCGCACGGCCAGTGGGGTCGCCGCGCGGCGCGATTTCTCCAGACTCCTCATCATCTAAGGATAGCCCAATCCGTTCGCTTGGCTTGCCCCCGGGGCGATTGCTCAGGCTCTGCTGAGGCACAATAGGCGCCATGACACATCACATCCGTTACCGTCGACTCCAAGCCCTCGGACTGATCCTCTGCCTGGGCTGGGCCAGCGGCGCGAGCGCTGATGACCCGCAGGACGCCGGGCAGGCCGATCTCGCACCAGCGCCAGCGCAAAAACACCATCACGATCATGATCACGACCGCGCACGTCATGCCCGCCACCGTGGCGAGATCCGGCCCATGGCGGAGATCCTGACCCTGGTCGCCGCCGAGGTGCCTGGCGAGGTGATCGAGGTGGAACTGGAACGGGAACGGGTCGACGATCACCTGTGCTGGGTCTATGAGCTCAAGGTTCTGGCCCCTGACGGGCGCCTGCTGGAGGTCGAAATCGATGCCAGCAGTGGCCGACTGCTCGAGGTGGAGGAGGACTGATGCGCATCCTGCTGGTGGAGGACGACGACAGCGTCGCCGATGCGGTGACCAGGGCGCTGACTGCCGCCGGCTTCGTCGTCGAGCGCTGCGCCGAGGGTGAGGACGCCTGGTTTCGCGGCGATACCGAGGACTATGCCGCGGTGATCCTGGACCTGGGCCTGCCGGCCATGGACGGGCTGTCGGTGCTGCGCAAATGGCGCGCCGGCGGCCGTGACCTGCCGGTGCTGATCCTGACTGCGCGCGGCGACTGGAGCGAGCGGGTGGAGGGCATCGACGCCGGCGCCGACGACTATCTGGGCAAGCCGTTCCGCATGGAAGAACTGCTGGCGCGGCTGCGGGCCCTGATCCGCCGCGCCGCCGGCAAGGCCTCACCGGTACTGACCATCGGCGGGGTCAGCCTGGACACCCGCCGCATGGCCGTCAGCGTGGACGGGGTTCCGCTGCACCTGTCGCCCCAGGAATACCGCCTGTTGAGCTATCTGATGCAGCACGCCGGCCGGGTGGTCTCCCAAATGGAACTCACCGAGCAGCTCTATGCGCAGGACTTCGAGCGCGACTCCAATGCCGTGGAGGTGCTGGTGGGCCGGGTGCGACGCAAGCTGGGCGTCGGGCTGATCCAGACCCGTCGCGGCTTCGGCTATCTGATCGAGCCCGATGCCGGCTGAGTCAGACCGTCGTCGCGCCGGCACGACTCGCCGTTCACTGCGTGCCAGGCTCTGGATCGGCGCCATCGCCTCCATCGCGGTGGCCCTGCTGGTGGCGGGGCTGGGGCTGGCAGCCCTGTTCGAGCGTCATGTGGAACGACGCATCGGCGCCGAGCTGACGGCCCAGCTCAACCAGATCGCCGCCGCCGTCGAGGTGACGCCGGCGGGCGATATCCGGCTCACGCGCACGCCGAGCGATCCGCGCTTCGAGCAGCCCCTGAGCGGACTCTACTGGCAGATCGACCGCCAGCTCGACGGCCAGCTCGACGACCCCGGGGAGCGCGGTCTGCTGCGCAGCCGTTCGCTGTGGGACGAGGTCATCGCGTTGCCGCCGGACAGCCTGTCTGCGGGCAAGGTGCATGCCCATCGGCTGCCGGGCCCCGGCGGACGCATGCTGCTGGTGCGCGAGCGCGGCATTCGGCTGCAATCGCCGGCGGGTCCGATGCAGTTGCGGCTGGCCGCGGCGCAGGATCGCGCCGAGCTGACCGCCGCGCGCAATGCCTTCGCCGCGGATCTCTGGCCCTATCTCGGGCTGATCGCGCTGGTGCTGCTGCTGGCGACGCTGGTGCAGATCCAGACCGGGCTGGCACCGCTGGAGTCGGTCCGACGCGGCGTCGAGGCCATCCGTTCCGGTGTCGATCGGCGCCTCGGCGAAGAGTATCCGGACGAGGTGATGCCGCTGGTCAGCGAGGTGAACGCCCTGCTCGACGCCCGCGCCCAGGCGGTGGAGCGCGCCCGCGCCTGGACCGCCGATCTGGCTCATGGCCTGAAGACGCCGCTCAGCGCCCTGGCGGCGGACGCCCAGCGACTGCGAGAGCGCGGTCAGCCGGCCCTGGCGGACGATCTGGAACAGCTCGCCACGGCCATGCGACGACGGGTGGAGCGCGAACTGGTGCGTGCGCGGGTGCGCACCGGGGCCTCGGCGCATCAGGCGCGGGGCGACGTGGTCGGTGCGCTGCATCGGCTGTTGCGCACCCTGCAGCGTACCCCCGAGGGCGAGCAGCTCGACTGGCGGGTGGAGGCGCCGCCCGCGGCCCGTGTCGCACTGGTGCCGGACGACCTGCTGGAACTGCTCGGTAATTTGCTGGAGAACGCCGCCAAATGGGCTCGGTCCCAGGTTCGGGTGCAGGTGTCGTCCGCTGGCCCCTGGATCGAGATCGACATCGCCGATGACGGCCCCGGCGTGCCTGTCGCCCAGGTGTCCAGGCTCGGTCAGCGCGGCCTGCGCCTGGACGAGGAGAAAGACGGCACCGGGCTGGGTCTGGCCATCGTGCGCGACATCGTCGACGCCTGCGGCGGAGGCCTGCACTTCGCCCCGGTCGAGACCGGTGGCCTGCGGGTGCGCCTCCGCCTGCCAGCCGCCTGAAGGTCCGTGAGCCCCGATCGGCTCAACAGCGCTGGATGGCCTCGCAGCGCTCGAAGGTCCATGGTTGTGCGTTTGCCTTCACCTACTGCGGCCACGCGGGGCGCTGCCTGGTGCGCTACGATAACGAGCGCGGCAAGGGCGATCACAAGCACATCGGAGCTGGAGAGGTGCCCTACCAATTTGTCTCGCTCACGCAGCTGCTGGTGGATTTCGCGGCGGATGTTGCGCAAGCGCTGGAGGCTATCGATGAAGGCGATCATTAGCACCGAATCCTGGGAGAGCCTGCAGGCGCGTGCCTTGGCCGTGGCGCGGCAGGTCGACGCTGGCGAGCCCGTCAACGAGGCCGACTACCAAGCGAAGGGGTCAGGTAGACATGCGCCCTTCGCCGAGCTCCTCATGGGTGCGTCCGTCGCGGATGTGATAGATCCGTTCAAAGGTTGGAATGATCTTCTCGTCGTGTGTCACCACGATCACCGCGGTCCGATACTCCCTGGCCATGCGATTGAGGATGCCGATGACGCCGAGGGCGCGCTCGCTGTCGAGCGGCGCGGTGGGCTCGTCGGCCAGGATCACCGGCGGCCGACTCACGAGGGCGCGCGCGATGGCCACGCGTTGTTGCTCACCACCGGAGAGCTGGCTCGGCATGGCCTGGGCGCGATGCCCAACGTCCAGGGCTTCGAGCAGCTCGCGCGCCCGTGCGCGGGCATCGGCGTTGGCGTGCCCGGCCAGCATCGGCAACAGCGCCACGTTGTCCGTCACATTCAGGAATGGGATCAGATGGGGCGCCTGGAACACGAACCCGATGCGGTCCCGCCGCAGTGCGCGCAGGTCGGGGATGCGCCAGCCCTCGTCGTAGATGACGCGCCCGCCCAGGGTCATGCGCCCGCCGCTGGGCTCGGTCACGGCGCCCAGGCACTTGAGCAAGGTGCTTTTGCCCGAGCCCGAGGGACCGACCAGGCCAACCACCTCGCCCGCTGCGACCGCGATGTCCGCGCCTTTCAGTGCATCCACTGCCGTCTCCCCGCGCCCGTAACGCTTGCGCAGCCCCTCGATGTGAATGCCCTCGCCCGGGGTCGACTCGACATCAGCCACCGATGGCCTCCGCCGGGTCGACCCGAAGTGCGGTGCGAATGGCAAACAGGCTCGCCAGTGCACAGATCAGCACAACCACCAACAGCCCCCGCGCCGCATCGCTTGGCAACAGCAGGACGTACTTCGGAAACACCGGCGCCCAGAACGTGGCAGCAGTCTTGCCGACCACGAAGCCGATCAGCCCGAGCCCGATTGCCTGCTGCAGGATCATTGCGGCGATGGTGCGGTTGCGGGTGCCGATGAGCTTGAGGATCGCGATCTCGCGGATCTTGCCCAGGGTCAGGGTGTAGATGATGAAGGCCACGATGGCCGCACTGACCAGCGAGAGGATGACCAGGAACATAAAGATCTGCCGCGCAGAGGTGGCAATGAGCTTGGCCTGGAGGATCTCGTTCATCTCTGCACGGGTATAGACGCCGAGCCGCTTCCAGCGGCGGATGTCCGCGGCGACGCGGTCTGGGTCGGCGCCCGCGTCCAGACGCACCAGGACCGCGTTGACAGAGGTGCTCTGGGTCTGGGCAGCGAGCACGGCCTCGAGCACCTCGGGCTGGCCGGGACGGTTGAAGAGCGGATTTACGGCGGTCCGATGGCGTTGCTGGATGATGGCGTCGTTGTCCTTGAGGAATTGCGCCTCTTGGGCATCCTTGAGCGGGATGAAGACCATGGGATCACCGCCCGAGGAGACGTTGCGGCGGGTGAGTCCGACCACCCGGTAGAGATGGCGGCGGATGCGGACCTGCTCGCCGAGCCGAAAACCCGTGCTCAGGTCTGCCACTGCCTCGTAGTGACCGCGCGTGAGCCTGCGTCCGGCAACCAGGAAGCGCGGCTGGCCTGGCTCGCCAAAACCGCCGGGGACCACGCCAACCACCATGGCGCGGCGCTCGCGCGCGGCATCTCCCGCCGGACGCACCTGCATGGTCAGATAGGTGACATTGGCGGCCTGGGCCACCCCCGGCAGGGTCAAGATCCCCCGATAAAGGTCGTCATAAAGGCTCGAGGGCTCGGCGTACGGCCCCAGGGTATCCTGCTGCACCACCCAGAGGTCGGCACCGCTGTTGTCCAGCAGCACCGCGGCATCGTCCACCATGCCGCGGTAGATGCCGGCCATGGACAGGGTGACCCCGATCAGCAGCCCGAGTCCCATGCCAGTGAAGACATACTTGCCCCAGCCATGCAGGATGTCGCGTCCGGCGAGGCTGATCATCGAAGCACGCCGGGGATGGCTTCGACGATCTTCACCGACCGGCCAGGCCGCAGCGGCGCCTGACTGTAGAGGACAACGCGGTCGCCGCCCGTCAGCCCGGCGCCGATCTGAACCCAGCCGTCCAGGTCGCGCAGACCCGTCTCGATCGCCGCGAACCGCGGACCGGCATCCACTAGCCGCCATACGCCGAGCTGGCCGTCGCGCCACTGCAGCGCCGCATTCGGCAGCGCCGGCGCTGGCGGCTGCGAGGCCAGCGCCAGGGTCACCTCGGCCAACTCACCAAGCCGCGGCAGGGGCTCCGGCAGACGGGCGAAGGCAATCTTTGCGCGCAGTTCTTCGGTCACGGCATCAGCCTGCGGCTCCACCCGCAGCACGCTGCCCGCCAGCGTCTCCGATGGCCGGGAGCGCAGCGCAATCCGGGCCTCCAGCCCCGCGCGCAGCCCACCGCTGCCAAGCTGATCGAACCGTGCGTCGATCCAGAGCGTGGCCGGATCGACCAGCTCCACCACCGCCTGCCCGGCGACAACGGTGCTGCCCGGCTCGGCGTCGCGCGCAACCACCAGCCCGTCCACGGGTGCCAGCAGGCGCAGATTGCCCCGTTGGCGCGCCAACGCCTCGCGTTCCGCACGGACTCGCAGCAGATCCTGCTCGGCAGACTCCAGATTGGCGAGCGCCGTCGCCAGTCCAGCCTCGGCCACCTGGGCCTCCTGCCGTCTGGCCTCGACGGTATCCTCACTGGCCGTGCGCGCCTGTAACAACTGTTCGTAGCGCCGCACCTGGGCGCCCGCGAACTCCAGCCGCGCGCGGGCATCGGTCACCTGGGCGCGGGCAGCCGCAACACCGGCCTCGGCACGCCTTAGCGCCGCATCCTGAGCAGCGACCCGTTCGTCGAGATCGACGGGGTCCATCTCCCCCAGCAACTGGCCGGCATGGACTCGGTCTCCCACCTGGACCTCAACGCGCCTGACCCGACCGGCGACGGTCGGGCCGATGCGATAGCGATAGCGCGCCTCGATGGTGCCGATGCCGAACAACGCCGGCGCGATCGCGCGTTCTTCCACGACGGCCACCGTCACCGGAACCGGCGCGAGTGGACCCGAGGTCAGGGCAAGCCAGACAGCAGCCAGGACGAGGGGCAACAGGATGGAAAGGAGTGCTAGCGCACGCCGGTTTGGCGTTGGGAAAAGCATGGCAAGTGAAAAACTGAACAGTGATGGGCCCATGGACCGCAACCGCGACGGAGCCAGACGTCCGCCTCGCGCGCCCGATGCCCCCGACGGGGTCGAGCCGCGACAGGGTGCGCGCAGGTATCGAGGCTAAATGCAGGCTCGCGCCCGAGCCTTGACTGGAGTCAAAATGGGCCTGGCTCGGCCGCCGCCCATACGCATCAGCGTCAACGGTGGCCGAGTCTCTCGTCAGTGCTGTGGCGTCAGACGCCGACGATGGCGTCGAACAGCAGCGGGTCGATGTATTGCGGCTCGTAGTCCAGCCCGAGCAAGCGCAACTCGCGCACGAAGGCCCGCAGGTGGTTCTTCGAGCCCTCCAGCAGGTTTTCGTAGGTGCGCGTCAGATCCGGCTGGGTGGTTTCCTCGAGGGCGTGCAGCAGATCCAGGATGTCCAGATCCTCGATGGTGGCGCCGATCACCAGGGCCTCTGCCGAGGACGCGAGACCGGCATTGACCAGGTCGTCATACAGGGCCTGCAGCTCTTCGACGCTGAAGACGCCCGCGCCCGGCAGGGCCGGATCCGTCAGTCCGTACCGCTCGATCTTGTCGCCAAGGGCGTCGAAATGGCGTTGTTCGGAGGCTGCGATGCGCTCCAGGACGACCAGATTCCATTCGGCGTCCAGGGCCACGTAGACATCGCGGGCGAGCTTTTCCTCCTCGCGCATCCACAACAGGGTGGCGGACTCCTCGGGGCTCAGCAGCGCCGGGTCAGGCACGACCGGGCCACCGTTGGGTCCCCGGGCCAGTGCCGGCGCAGTGCCGATGCAGAGGGCGATGGCGGCTGGAAGGACGATTGAGCGAACGTTCATGCGGATACCTCTCTTGCTTGGTGCGATGATCCGGGGCAAGGCCGCCCGCGGAGTCATTGCCGATAGGTCTGACGGTTTTCCTGGCGCTGGGCCATGTCCTCGGAAAAACTCCGGTTCTGGCTGCGTTGCGACAGCATCTGGCCGTCCTGTTGCCCGCTGCCGCTGCCCGACTGGGTGCGGGTCTGGCTCCTGCGCTGGGTCATGGTGCCCTGGCCGCCGCCCTGGCCACCGTTTTGCGCATAGTCGCCGCGCCCCTGACCCCCGCCTTGACCATAACCGCCGCCGCCACCACCGCCACCGCGGGCCTGGGCATCGACGGATACGGCCAGGGCGACCAGCCCCATCAGTGCCAGACGCCTGATCATTGCCGATCTGTTCATCTCGGTTACCTCTGTATCTCTACGCTCAGTGAGTGAAGCGTCAGCAGCTAGTGCCTCCGGCCGCCGCCCATGCCGCGGCCACCGCGGCCCGGCCCTGAGCCCGAACCCGAAGCCGGCCCCGATCCGGCGCCCTGCCGGGCCTCATAGCCGGCGCCGTAGGGCAGATCGGATCTGAAGCCGCCCCTGCCGCCGCCACCGTCCCCGCGGGATCCCCCGGGGCGGCCGTCACCCTGCATGGGTTGCGTGCCGAGACTCGGCAACCGATCTTCAGGCGCAGACGACGCCGGCTTCCAGTGCCCGCTCGGCAGGTCTTCCTGCAACAGCCTGAGATCCAGACCGAGGTCGTCCGACACGGGCACCTCCGCGGCGAGGAGCCCGATCGGGCAGAGCAGTGCGATGAGCAGTCCAGGTCGGGTTGCCAGTTTCATCATCAGGGGGTCTTCGTTGCTGACGGGGTCTATTCTGGTCCTGCGCTGTAGCGCGGGCTTGTCATGGCTGTCGCCGTCTGTATCCGTCTGTATCAGACTGATTCGAATCCGGCATCCAGGGTGGCGATATGGGATAAGCTCGACACATGAACACCTCGCCCGCCCGCATCCTGGTGGTTGATGACGATCCCGCCCTGCGGGAACTGCTGCAGGCCTATCTGACCGACACCGGCTTCGCCGTTGACCTGGCGGCCGACGGCCCGGCCATGCGCGAGGCCATGCAGCGCGCCGCTCCGGATGCCATCGTGCTGGATCTGATGCTGCCCGGGGTGGATGGCCTGACCCTGACCCGCGCGCTGCGCGAGCATTCCCAGGTGCCGATCCTGATGCTCTCGGCACGGGGCGAGGAGGTTGATCGCGTGGTGGGCCTGGAGCTTGGCGCGGACGACTATCTGGCCAAGCCCTTCAGCCCGCGCGAGCTGCTGGCACGCCTGCGGGCCCTGCTCAGACGCACCCGGGGCGCGCAGATGGCAGAAACCCGGCACGAGCAGTTCGGTCCCTACCGGCTGGACCGAGACGCGCGTCGGCTGCTTAGGAACGATGAGGATATCGGCCTGACCGGGGCCGAATACGACCTGATCGAGGTGTTCATTGACCGGCCCGGACGGGTGCTGACCCGCGACATCCTGCTGGATCTGCTCAAGGGTTACGAGCGTGACCCCTTCGATCGAACGGTGGATCTGCGCGTGGCGCGCCTGCGACGCAAGATCGAGCCGGACCCGTCCCGACCAGTCTATATCCGCACGGTGCGCGGCTCCGGCTATCTGTTCAACCCCAAGGGCGTCGAGGCCTGAGGCGCGCGCATGCTTCGCCGGCTGAGTCTGCGCCAGCAAAATGCCCTGCGCCTGGCACTGATCTTTGTGCTGTTCGAGCTGCTGGCGGCCGTTGCAGTGGTCTTCCTGCTCATGCTGCCGATGGCGCAACGGGCGTCCGGCGATCTGACCGGGCTCATGGTGCTTGCGGCGCAGACCTGGAGCGAGCTGCCGCCGGGTACCCGCCCGGCCTTCGAGCAGGAACTGCTGCGGGCCCATGGGCTGACCCTGAGCGTGGACGCCCCCGCCCAGGCTACGCCGCCGCGCCGCCACGGACTCTACCTGCGGGCGCTCCAGGCGCGGCTGAACCAGCGCGTGGGCCAGGCGGTGAGCCTGCTCGACGCGGAACGCGCCGGCGAGCGCTGGCTGTGGGCGGCCTTGCCGAGTGGTGGCCAGAGCCTGTGGCTTGGCTTCTCGCATGGTCGTGTCGGGCCGCACCCACTGGCCGCGCTGGTGCTGACGCTGACCGGAGGGTTTGTCCTGGCGGCCGTGGCCGCGTGGTGGCTGGGCGGATACATCCTGGCCCCGATCAGGCGTTTCGATGCCGCCGCGGCCACCCTGGGCCGCGGCGAGACGCCGACTCAGCTGCCAGAGGAGGGGCCGCTGGAACTGGCCGGGCTGGCGCACCGCTTCAATCTGCTGAGTCGACAGATCCGGGACCTGCTGGAGGCCCGCACCACCCTGCTGGCAGGGCTGTCGCACGATCTGCGCACGCCGCTCGCGCGCATGCGGCTGGCGCTGGAGATGCTGCAGCGCCGGCCCGATCCGACCTGGATCGAGCGCCTGGACAGGGATATCACGGAGATGGACCGGTTGGTGGCGGATGTGCTGACCCTCGCGCGCGGCCTCAGCCACGCGGAGGCCGAGCCGGTTGAACTGTCGGCTCTGCTGGAGGAGATCGCCGATGCGGCGCGCAGCGGGGGCGCCGACGTGCAGTTGCACTGTGCGCCGGCCGAGCTTCGCCTGCCGGTGGAGCCGCTGCGCCGCGTGCTCGGCAATCTGATCGACAACGCGCGTCGTTATGCCGCAGGGCATCCGCTGGAGCTGCGGGCGGAGTGCGCCGATGGCGGCTGCCGGATCGGGGTGCTGGATCGGGGGCCGGGGATTCCCGAGGCGGAGCTCGACGCCGTGTTCCGGCCGTTCCATCGGGTCGAACACTCCCGCAGCCCGGTCACCGGCGGCACCGGCCTGGGCCTGGCCATCGTCCGGCAGCTCGCCCAGGTCTGCGGCTGGCGGGTGTGGCTGGAAAACCGGCCGGATGGCGGGCTGGCCGCGTGGCTCCAGGTCATTCCCGCGGGCGACGGCTGACGCCCCGGGGGCATGGGGCGGCATGCGTCACGGCATTACAGCAGCCCGCGCTCGGCGAACGAGGTGCCCTTGTCTTCGCCAATGATGATGTGGTCGAGCACGCGGACGTCCACCAGGTCCAGGGCGTCCTTCAGGCGCTGGGTGATGCGCAGATCCGCCTGGCTCGGCTCGGCGACGCCGGACGGATGGTTGTGCGCGAAGATCACCGCGGCGGCGTTCCAGTGTATGGCCTCGCGCACCACCTCGCGGGGGTGCACGCTGGCGCCGTCGATGGTGCCGCGAAAGATCTCCCGGTACTGGATGACGCGGTGGCGATTGTCCAGGAACAGGCAGGCGAAGACCTCGTGCGGATAGGCGCGCAGCCGCGATTTCAGATACTGCCGTGTGCTGTCCGGACTGCTCAGCACGTCGCGGCCGGTGATTTCGTCGCGCAGATAGCGCCGGCTCAGCTCCAGCGTGGCCTGCAACTGGGCGTACTTGGCCCGGCCTAGCCCCTTGGCCTGGCAGAACGCGGTCTCGCTGGCGGACAGCAGCCCGATCAGCCCGCCGAAATCCGTAAGCAGATCCCGCGCCAGGTCGACCGCGCTCTTGCCGGTGACGCCGGTGCGCAGAAAGATTGCCAGCAGTTCCGCATTGCTCAGCGCCGCCGCCCCCTGGGACAGGAGCTTTTCCCGCGGGCGTTCGTCCTCTGGCCAGTCCGAGATTGACATGGGTCGTCCCCCGTTCGGCGTCATACCGTTTTACATTGGCGACGGGGTGAGGATAGCCCAACCCGCCCGCCGCGCCAAGTCGAGAGCGATGGGGCGGGTTTGCGGTAAACTCCGCAGCCAGTTTTTCAGATAGGGCACACCCGTGTCAGCATCATCACCACGCAAGATCCTGCTGGGCATCAGCGGCGGCATCGCCGCCTACAAGACCCCCGAGCTGGTGCGCCGCCTGCGCGAGCGGGGGGCCGAGGTGCAGGTGGTCATGACCCGCGCCGCGGGCGCCTTCGTCACGCCGTTGAGCCTGCAGGCGGTTTCCGGCAGGCCGGTGCGCACCGAGCTGCTGGATCCGGCGGCGGAGGCGGGCATGGATCACATCGAACTTGCCCGCTGGCCCGATGCCATCCTGCTGGCGCCGGCCACGGCGCACCTGATCGCCCGTCTGGCCCACGGCCTGGCAGACGATCTGCTGACCACGCTGGCGCTGGCCGCCGATGTGCCGCTCTGGCTGGCGCCGGCCATGAACCAGGGCATGTGGCGGCATCCTGCCACCGCGGCCAATGCGGCGCTGCTGGCGGCGCGCGGCTGCGTCCTGCTCGGCCCGGATGATGGCCCCCAGGCCTGTGGCGACATCGGTCCGGGCCGGATGCTGGCCCCGGAGGACATCGTTGCGCGCCTGTGCGCCCCCGCGGCCGGCCCGCTTCAGGGGCGGCGTGTGCTGATGACCGCGGGGCCGACCCGCGAGGCCATCGATCCGGTGCGCTTCATCGGCAATCGCAGCTCCGGCAAGATGGGCTATGCCCTGGCCGCCGCCCTGGGCGGGCTCGGCGCCGAGGTGATTCTGGTGTCCGGACCGACCGCGCTCGCCTGTCCGTCGGGGGTGGAGCGGATCGCCGTGGAGTCGGCGGCGCAGATGCACGCCGCGGTCATGGCGCGGGCGTCGGACTGCCACATCTTCGTCGCCGCCGCCGCGGTGGCGGACTACCGCGTGGAACGTCCGGCCGTGGCGAAAATCAAGAAACAGGCCGAGACGCTGACGCTCGGACTGGTGCGCAATCCGGATATCCTGGCGGACGTGGCGGCGCTGCCACAGCCGCCGTTCACCGTGGGCTTCGCCGCCGAGACCCACGACCTCGAGGCCCATGCCACCGCCAAGCTGGAACGCAAGCGCCTGGACATGATCGCGGCCAACCATGTGGGCGACGGCGCCGGCTTCGAGGTCGACGACAACGCCCTGCTGGTGTTCTGGCGCGGCGGCCAGCAGCGCCTTCCCACGATGCCCAAGGCCAGTCTCGGGGTGGCCCTGGCCCAACTGATCGGAGCGCGCTATGCCGCATCCCTTGCAGGTTAAGATTCTCGATCCTCGCCTGGGCGAGCGGTTTCCGCTGCCGCACTATGCCACCGAGGGCGCCGCCGGGCTGGATCTGCGCGCCATGCTCGCCGAGCCGCTGGAACTGGCCCCGGGCGCCGCCGAGCTGATTCCCACCGGCCTGGCCATCCATATCGCCGAGAGCGGTCTGGCGGCGATGATCCTGCCGCGCTCCGGGCTGGGGCACAAGCACGGCATCGTGCTTGGCAATCTGGTGGGGCTGATCGATTCCGACTATCAGGGCCAGCTGTTCGTCTCCTGCTGGAATCGGGGCCAGACGCCGTTCCGGGTCGAGGTCGGCGAGCGCATCGCGCAGATGGTGCTGGTTCCGGTGGTGCATGCCGAGCTGCAGATCGTCGACGAATTCGCCGCCAGCCGGCGCGGCGAGGGCGGTTTCGGACACAGCGGCCGGATCTGAGATGACGCTGATCGACTGGCCCTCTCCGAGCGGGAACGGGCCGGTCATCAGTCCGAACTGGTTTCGATTCGATTGCAACGAGGTAACTTCATGTCCCTGCCCGCCGAGCGTGCCCAGAACATCGCGCGCGTCCTGATCGAGGCGCTGCCTTATATCCGCCGTTTCAGCGGCAAGACCATGGTCATCAAGTATGGCGGCAATGCCATGGTGGACCAGCGCCTGAAGGACGGCTTCGCCCGCGACGTGGTGCTGATGAAGCTGGTGGGGCTCAACCCGGTGATCGTGCACGGCGGCGGCCCGCAGATCGGCGCGCTGCTGCAACGCCTGGGCAAGGCCAGCGAATTCGTCCAGGGGATGCGCGTCACCGACAGCGAGACCATGGACGTGGTGGAGATGGTCCTCGGCGGCCTGGTGAACAAGGAGATTGTCAACCTGATCAACCGCCATGGCGGTTCCGCCGTGGGCCTCACCGGCAAGGACGGTGACCTGATCCGTGCGCGCAAGCTCATGCTGCGCCGCGATGCGCCGGAACTGGCGGTGCCTGAGATCATCGACCTGGGGCATGTGGGCGAGGTGGAGAGCATCGACGCGGAGGTGGTGCACATGCTGGTGGGGGGCAATTTCATCCCGGTGATCGCCCCCATTGGCGTCTGCGACGACGGGCTGTCCTACAACATCAACGCGGACCTGGTGGCCGGCAAGGTGGCCGAGGTGTTGCAGGCGGAGAAGCTGCTGCTGCTGACCAACACGGCCGGATTGCTGGACCAGGACGGTGAGCTGATCCGTGACCTCGACGTGGCGCGGGTGAACGCCCTGATCGACAGTGGCGTCATCCAGGGCGGCATGTTGCCGAAGATCCGCTGCGCCGTGGAGGCGGTGCAGGCGGGCGTGAAGGCGGCGCATATTCTCGACGGGCGGGTCGAGCATGCGGTGATGCTCGATCTCTTTACCGACGAGGGCGTGGGCACGCTGATTCGCCCGCGGGCGCCCAAGTAGCCCCGGCGCGGCCCGGCCGCCAGTCTGGCCCCCGGTCTGGCCCCGGTTTCAGCTCCGGTTTCAGCTTAGGCCGCCACGCCGTAGCGATCGCGATAGTCGGCCAGGGCGGCGCGGACGTCGGCCTCGGGCATGGCCTCGTCCAGGTAGGCGATGAGATCGTGCAGGGTGACGATGCTGACCGTGCGCAGGCCGTACTGGTCGCGGATCTCGTCGATGGCGGAACCGCTGCCGCTGCCACGCTCGCAGCGGTCCAGCGCGATCAGCACGCCGGCGGCGCGGGCGCCCGCGGCATCGATCAGCGCCATGGACTCGCGCACGGACGTACCAGCGGTGATGACGTCGTCGATGATCAGCACCCGTCCGTCCAGCGGGCTGCCGACGATGTTGCCGCCCTCGCCGTGATCCTTGGCCTCCTTGCGGTTGAAGGCGTAGGGCAGGTCGCGCCCGTGCTGCTCGGCCAGGGCAATGGCGGTGCTTGCCGCCAGCGGAATGCCCTTGTACGCCGGCCCGAACAGCATGTCGATCTCCAGCCCGGAGGCGAGCAGGGCCTGGGCGTAGAACTGGCCGAGGCGTGCCAGGCTGCGGCCGCTGTTGAACAGCCCGGCGTTGAAGAAATACGGGCTCTCGCGTCCGGACTTGAGCTGAAAATGGCCAAAGCGCAGCACGCCGGTGTCGATGGCGAAGCGCAGGAAATCGCGTTGATAGTCTTGCATTGAAGGGCCTCGTAAAGATGTTGTCAGGAGCCGACATGATCTTGCAATGCGGCGATGTTCGCCAGTGCGTGCGGCCGCTCCGGCGCGGGGGGCGGCGATGACCGCCTCGCTGCTGACCGCGTTCGTCGTCGGCCTGCTGGGCGGGGTGCACTGCGTCGGCATGTGCGGCGGCATCGTCGCCACCCTGACGCTGGGCCTGCCGCCGGCGCAGCGCCGGCGGGGACCGCTGGCGCTGCTGCCCCATCAGCTTGGCTATAACCTCGGCCGCATCGCGGGCTATACGGTGATGGGCCTGGTCGCGGGCGGCGTCGGCGGCCTGCTGGTGCAGTCGCTGGCCATGCACTGGACCCAGCGCGGGCTCTACTTGCTGTCGGCCGTCTTCATGATTGCCCTGGGGCTCTACCTGGGTGGCTGGTGGCGCGGGCTGGCTTGGGTGGAGCGGGCCGGCGGCCTGCTCTGGCGCCGACTGGAGCCCCTGGGCCGCCGGCTGCTGCCGATCCGCTCCTGGTGGCAGGCGCTGGGCGTCGGCTTTATCTGGGCCTGGTTGCCCTGCGGCCTGGTCTACAGCGTGCTGATCCTGGCCCTGGGCGCCGGCGGGGCGCTGCCGGGCGGGCTGTTGATGCTCGCCTTCGGGCTGGGCACCCTGCCCAACCTGCTGGGAATCGGCCTGCTGGCCGGGGGCGCTGCCCGGTATGCCGAACTGGTCTGGTTCCGGCGGCTGGCCGGCCTGCTGGTGATCGGCTTCGGGCTCTATGCCCTGTGGCAGTTGTTCGCGGCCTGATGGGATGGCAGGGCGGGGCGTCGGTGGCCATCAGCCGCCGTTGCTGGCGAAGGGATCCTTCGTCGGCGCGGTGATGCGCACCACCTTCGAGCGCGCATGCTCGCCACCGATGATCTCCACCTGACGCCGCGGCACGCCGAAGGCATCCGCCACGAAAGCGATCAGATGCGCATTGGCCTTGTCGTCCACCGGCGGCGCCCGCAGCCGCAACCGCAGCTCGTCCCCCAGCGGTTCGCCGAAGCCGTCGCTGCGGGCCCGGGGCTGCACCCGCAGCGACAGCACCAGCGCATCGTCCTGCCAGCGACGCCAGGCCATGGCTCGGGCAGGCCTGGCTAGAACGGGCTGCCGGTCAGGAACTGCAACGGCGGCAGCAGCAGCATCTCCAGCAACACCAGGCCGATCATCACCACCATGGGTGACAGGTCGATGCCGCTGATGGGCGGGATCAGCCGCTGCGCCGGCTCCATGATCGGGTCGGTGAAGCGCCGCAGCAGCTCTACCGCCGGATTGTACGGGTCCGGATTCACCCAGCTGAGGATCACGCGGATCAGCACGGCGAACAGGAAGAGGCTGATCAGCAGGCCCACCAGCGCCGGAACGGCCCAGGCCAGCGCGGCCAGCGGATTGCGGTCCAGACCGAGCAGCAGGCTGAGGATGGCCAGTTCCGCCGCCTTGAGCAGCCAGGCCAGCACCAGGGAGGCGGTGTCCATGCCGCGATAGCCGGGGATCACCCGACGCAGCGGGCGCAGGGCGGGGGATGTCAGCCGCACCACGAACTGCGAGATCGGGTTGTAGAAGTCTACCCGCGCCCACTGCAGCAGGAAGCGGATCACCACCAGCGCGATGTACAGACCGAACAGGGTCTTGACCAGAAAGATCAGCGGGTTGGTGAAATAGGCCTCGGTCATTTCTCGGCCCCCAGCAGTGCGGAGAGTTCGCCGGCGCGTTGCCGGGCGGCGTTGACGGCGCGGCTGACCAGGGTCTCGAGGCCGCCATCGGCGAAGGCGTTCAGCGCGCGCTCTGTGGTGCCGCCGGGAGAGGTGACCCGCTGACGCAGCTGTGCCGGCGACTCGTCGCTCTCCATCGCCATGCGCGCCGCGCCCAGGGCTGTCTGGATGCTCAGCAGTCGTGCCGTGTCGGCGGATAGCCCCTGTTCGATGCCGGCCTTTTCCAGCGCCTCCATGAACAGCAGAAAATAGGCCGGACCGCTGCCGGACAGCGCCGTGATGGCATCCAGGTCGGCCTCGCGTTCCACCCAGCGCGTGAGTCCGCCGGCGCGCAGGATTTCCTCGGCCAGGTTCTGCTGCGTCGGCGTCGTCTCGGCGTTGGCGTGCAGGCCGATGGCGCCGGACTGCACCATCACCGGGGTGTTCGGCATGGCGCGCACCAGGGCCAGCGGCCGGCCGAGCCAGTGGCAGAGGCTGGCCTCGGTGACGCCGGCCATGATGGAGATGATGAGCGGCGGCGTGTGCGGCAGGCTGGCGGCGAGCTCGCGGCAGACCGCCGGTGCGCTCTGCGGCTTGACGCACAGCATCACGACCTGGGCCTCGGCGATGGCGGCGGCATTGTCCGCCGCGGCCTTGATGCCGTAGGTGGCCGCGAGCTGCTGGCGTTTGTCGTCCAGCGGGTCGCTGACGGTCAGGGCCGCGGCCTCGTGGCCGTCGGCGATCAGTCCGGCGATCAGGCTTTGGGCCATGTTGCCGCCGCCGATGAATGCGATGCGCGTTCGGTTCATGGGGATCCAGTGGTCAGTGGTCAGTGGTCTCTGGTTTTGCCGCCGGGCGCGGGCCGAAGATGGCCGTGCCGACACGCACGATTGTAGCGCCCTCGGCAACGGCCGCCTCCAGGTCATCGGTCATGCCCATGGACAGTACCGGCAGCGGCAGGTTCGTTCGGGCCAGGCGGTCGCGCAGTTCACGCAGGGCGGCAAACGGGCGTCGCTGGGCGTCGAAGTCGGCGCCGGGGGCCGGCAGGGTCATCAGGCCCTCGATGCGCAGGTTGGGCAGGCTCGCGCACTGGTCGATGAAGCCGGCCACCTCTGCCGGTGCCAGGCCGCCCTTGCTGGCCTCGCCGCTCAGGTTGACCTGGACGCAGACAGGCAGCGGTCCGCGCTCGGGTGGGCGCTGTGCGTCCAGGCGCCGGGCATGGCGGATATCGAACAGGCTGTGCACCCAGTCGAAATGGGTGGCGATGTCGCGGGTCTTGTTGCCCTGGATGCGGCCGATGAAGTGCCAGGTCAGGGGCAGTGATTGCAGCCGGGCCTGTTTTTCCAGTGCCTCGTGCACGTAGCTCTCGCCGAAGGCGCGCTGGCCGGCGTCAAAGGCATCTGCGATCAGTGTTGCCGGCTGCACCTTGCTGACGGCGAGCAGTTCGACGCTGTCCGGCACACGGCCGAAACGCAGCTCGGCGGCGCGGATGCGCGCCAGCACCGCGGCCAGCCGCTGTGCTGTGCCTGCGTCGGAGCTGCCGTTGCAGTCGGCCTCTTTGTTGGGGGCGCTGTGCATGGTCAGACCTGCCGCTCGCCGGCCTGCGCCCGCAGCGTGGCGAAGTGGCGCACCAGTTGCGCCAGGGCCTGGCCGCGGTGGCTCAGGGCGTTTTTCCTGGCCGGATCCAGCTCGGCGGAGCTGCAGCCCTGCTCGGGCACGAAGAAGATCGGGTCATAGCCGAAGCCGTGCTGGCCGCGGGGGGCGTCCAGGATGCGTCCTTCCCAGGTCCCCTGGCAGATCAGCGGGGTGGGGTCCTCGGCGTGGTGCAGGTACACCAGCACGCACTGGAAGCGGGCGCTGCGCTCGGTCTCCGGCAGGCCCCGCAGGGCCGCCAACAGCTTGTCGTTGTTGGCCGCATCGCCAGCGCCGGCGCCGGCATAGCGGGCGGAGTAGATGCCCGGCGCGCCATTCAGCGCGTCCACCTCCAGCCCGGAGTCGTCGGCGATGGCCGGCAGGCCGCAGGCCTGGGAGGCGTGCCGGGCCTTGAGGATGGCGTTCTCGACAAAGCTGAGGCCAGTCTCGTCCGCCTCGCCAATGCCGAACTCGCCCTGGGGCCGCACGCGGATGCCGGTGCCTGACAGCATCTGGTTGATCTCCCGAACCTTGCCGGCGTTGTTGCTGGCCAGCACCAGGTCGTGTTCCTGCCTGTTGGGTCGCATGATGATGTCTCCATGGCCGCCCCTTGCAGCGGACGGCGGGCGGTTGTCTCGATCTGGCTCAGTCCGCCAGGGTCTCACGCTGGATCACCAGCAACTGTTCGATGCCGGCCTCTGCAAGGTCCAGCAGCGCGTTCAGCTCATGCCGCGTGAACGCCAGTCGCTCGGCGGTGCCCTGCACCTCGATCAGGCCGCCGGCGCCGTTCATGACCACGTTCATGTCGGTCTCCGCGGCGCTGTCCTCGGCATAGTCCAGGTCCAGCACCGGCGTACTCTCGAACACGCCGACGGAGACGGCCGCAATCTGGTGGCGGATGGGCGAATCCGCCAGGCGCCCGTCGCGTTGCAGTCGGCCGACGGCGTCGCACAGCGCCACCCAGGCACCGGTGATGGCCGCGGTGCGGGTGCCGCCGTCGGCCTGCAGCACGTCGCAGTCCAGCGTGATGGTGCGCTCGCCCAGGGCGTGCAGGTCCGCCGCGGCCCGCAATGAGCGGCCGATCAGGCGCTGGATCTCCAGCGTGCGACCACCCTGCTTGCCCCGGGCCGCCTCGCGCGCCATGCGCTCACCGGTGGAGCGGGGCAGCATGCCGTACTCGGCGGTGATCCAGCCGCTGCCGGTGCCGCGCAGCCAGGGCGGCACGCGTTCCTCCACGCTGGCGGTGCACAGCACCCGAGTGTCGCCGAACTGCGCCAGCACCGAGCCCTCGGCATGACGGGTGTAGCCGCGGGTCAGCGTGATCGGCCGAAGCTGGTCGGGACGGCGATTGGATGGACGCATGGGCAGGCTCGCTTGCGGGTTTGATAATGACAGCCCGGCATACTGGCCATGATCGACGGCCGGGTCAAATGCCGATTCACGTCGGTGGTGCTCGGGCTCGTATATGATAAAGCCCCCAGCCAACGACACCCAGCACAGGAGCGCAGCGTCGATGATCAAGAGCATGACCGCCTTTGCCCGCGAATCGGACACCGCAGAGGTCGGCGATCTGACCTGGGAGGTGCGCTCCGTCAACCACCGTTTTCTGGAGGCGAATGTCCGCCTGCCGGAGGACCTGCGCGCGCTGGAGCCCGCGGTGCGCGAGCGCCTGGGGGCACGCCTGGGGCGCGGCAAGCTGGACTGCAGCCTGCGGTTTGCGCCGCGGGCCGGCGAGGCCGGTGCCCTCAGCATCAACCACCGCCTGCTGGAGCAGTTGCTGCAGGCCGCCGACGAGATCGCCACGCGCATTGGCGAGCCGGCCACGCCCCATGTGATCGACCTGATGCAGTGGCCGGGCCTGTTGCAGGAGCCCGAGCGCGACCTGGACGCCGTTGGCGCCGCCGCCCGCGCGTTGCTGGAGCGCACCCTCGACACCCTGGTGGAGACCCGCGCGCGCGAGGGCGAACGCCTGCGTGCGCTGATCCTGGAGCGCTGCGAGCGGCTGCTGCAGCGGGTGGACGAGGTGCGCGCCCGCATGCCGGAGGTACTGGCCGGCGTGCGCAGCCGCATCGCCGATCGTCTGGCCGAGGTGCGCGAGGAACTGGACCCCGGTCGTCTGGAACAGGAGATGGCCCTGCTGGCGCAACGCCTTGATGTGGATGAAGAGATGGACCGCCTGTCGGTGCATGTGGCGGAGGTGCGAAAGGCGCTGGACGCCCAGGGCCCGGTGGGCCGCCGGCTGGACTTTCTGATGCAGGAACTCAACCGCGAGGCCAATACCCTGAGTTCCAAGTCCTCGGATTCCGCCGTCACCCTCGCCGCCGTCGACATGAAGGTCCTGATCGAGCAGATGCGCGAACAGGTGCAGAATATCGAATAGGCTTTTGGCGTTGACTTCACCCTCACAAGCTCGCTAAAAATTGCTTAAAAAACAGCAAACACTTGTCCTAAGCAGTAATCCCTTGTCTGGTCTTGTCTGCTATCCTTTGAGTAGCTAGTGCCTGAACGAAAAGTTGATTTCATTAGCAGTAACTTCATTTGATCGCGCAGATGATTGGCCGACAGGTTCACCTCGGCATAGATGCCGCCTGGCAGGGGCATGGCAGAGCGCAAGGCGAGAGGATCGCGGCTGAAGACCGGGTTGCCGCGCCTCGTGGTGAATCTTGGATCATCCGGCAGGCGGGAAAAGCGACCCGGATCGCGCTTCTGTAAAGACAGGCAAATGAGCTCGTATAGGCGGCGCCAGGTCTTGATGTCGGACTGTGCCTCCTCTTCCAGCCTGAAGCCATAGGGGCGCTTGAACGTAAAGTCCTCATCAAGCCCGTGCGCTTGATACTGATCCAGGTCTCGGTTGGTGCGCTCACGGCCTCGTGCCGATCGATCCCCTTCGGACGTCCCGTCATCGAGCTTGACCGCGGTGAACTGCTGGACCAAGGCCGACAACTCCCCAGCGAGCTTATCGAAGGCGGCCACCTTGGCGTTGTACTGCTTCTTGAAGGCGACACCGTCCTCGAGTGCTTGGCTGTCGTTGTGGTCGATACTGAGCCAGATATCGTCCGACAGGGCCAGCAGGTCCTCGCGCGTCTGCTCTAATTGCTCAAGAATGCTGCGGATCCGGGTCGTCATTGTGTAGTAAGTCCAGGTTGCATTGGCCACGCTCGGGGCGGATCTGTGCTAGCAAGACCTTGCTTTCCTGTATCGGAGGTTCTAAGCTGTGGCTTGGCTAGGGACGAAATTCGGCTGCATGCCGTGTGGTGCGCGGATTTCGATTCGCGGATCCTATATCCCCGGCCTCCCTTTCCCCTCCAGGGCCGTTAGATCAAGGGGTTTGTCCTTGCGATAGAAGACTCCACGTCGGCCCCTATCGATCTGATCTAAGTCGTGAATCTCCCCGACCTGATGCCAGACGAGCCCGAGATACCGATCCTCTCGACGTTCGTAGAGACGCTGTAGCGCCCACAGTTAATAATCCACAGCTTGCAGCCCCGGACATTTTGGGGGCGTGCTGGAGATGACCTCGTTCGTTGCCGGGTGGGCAAAGCCGAAGTTCTGAGCAAACGATACTGCCGCCTGCTTCAGGGCGGTTCTGAAGGCATCGTTTCTGGGCTTCGTACCGCGCCTTGCGAAGCAAATTCGCACGTGGTTGGCCATGTGATGCAGCTTGTCGAAAAGCTCTTTTACCAATAGGTCATACTGTTCATTTTGGCGATACCGATAAGCAGGATCCCTTACGTTCTGCTGCTGTACATAGGTTGCCAGCGCAGTCTTGTCGCGTACCACCGCGTAAAACCGCACCTGCGCGACCGCGCGCAGCATGGCCGCCAGATTCATCGCCAGCACCTTCGCCTGCATGTCCTGGCGCACCGCCAGCGCTGTGCGCCCCGAGAGCGTCTCCATCTCCGCGCGCAGCTTGGCGGTTTTATAGCCCTCCTCCGCGCCCCATCGGCGGTGGTACAGCGCCTTGAACAGCCGAGCCGGCAGGCGCGCCTCCTCCAACACCGTGGTGGCCAGCACCTCGGTGTCCCCGCCGTTGAGCGTCACCCGCACCAGGCGCAGTGTGATCGGCTGCGGTTCGACCCCCTGGTCGCGGCACGCACGCGCTTGTGCCGGGGCGGGACGCACGGTGATCAACGTACTGGGCGCCTCACTGTCCCAGAACGCCTGCGCCTCCTTGAACTGTCCGCGCGGCGCGGCAAGCGCATCACACAGTCGATGCCCAAGGCCAGATGCACGGCAAACAGCCAAAAGGCCGGGTACCCGCGATCGGGTACCCGCGATCATAGAGGAGCAGGTCACCTGGCGCGGCGGCGTTCAGATGCCCGAGCGCCAGCTTGCGTTCACTGACACAATAGGCCGCCACGGCGAAGTCCAGGATCATGTCCAGATCCAGGTCATAGAGCACCGAACCGCGCGCCAGCACCGGCCCGCTGGACGGCGCACCGAAGAACCGCTCGATGTCCTCGCTCTGCGGCACCTGGAACGTTGTTCCATCCACCGCCCGCAAGCGGAACCCATGCCAGGTTGGACGAGCGAAACCGCAGGCAAAGCGCGCCAGTGCCTGTCGATTGAGCATCTGGAACACCGACACCGACAGCCCCTTGCACGCGCCTTGCTCACCGCCGCCCGGGTTGGCACAGCCCCTGCCACGGCTTCCTCCTCAAGCACGGCGAACAAGCCCGCCAGCTCCGTCACGGTGCTGCGCGAGCGCGGTTTCATCAGCAAGGCAACCAAGCGCTCGAAGGGCAGGTCCCGCTTGCGGGTGAACGCGCGCGCATTGAGCCGGTGGTCCGCGACAAAATTAGCACTGGCGAGTGATTCCCTGATCGAGCTGTACACATTATGAAATACAGGCCGTGTGCTCAATGTCGGCCGTCGTCAGTTCGGTGTGTGCGTGATGCTTCATGAAGGTGCTCCAGTTGCCAAGAGGAGGGGAAATGGCTAAATAATAGCAAAATCAATATTATGGCGTTAAAGTTGACGTCATTGGTTTTACGCTGACGCCGATCAAGATGTGTCTGTCGATGCGGCGAAAACATTGCCTCACCAGTGCGTTCCCGGACCCCGGACCCCGGACCCCGTAGCGCCGTGGAAACGCCGATGCGATGTGCTATTGCAGACGCTCCAGCGCCTCGACCATGGACCAGGCCTGCCAACCCTGTTTGCGCGCAGCGATGAGATCGTCCTTCGCGATGGCCACGCCCATCCGCTGGCTCGGCCACGCCAGCTCAAGCTGTGCCACGACCTGCCATGTCGTGTCTTGCAGCTCGTATCCGATCCACGGCGGCGGCAGTCCTTTGGCAAGCGCCAGATGCAACACGCCATGTACGCCGGGATCCGCCAGATCGAAGGCCTCTTGCCAAGCGGTGCCGAGTTTGGTGCCTCGCTGGGCACGACGCAGATGGTTGATCAGCTGCATGTCAGCATGCTGAACGAACATCCAGTCGTGCATGGGCTGTTTGCGGTGGCAGTCGACGCAGAGGGCCTGCAAGTTGCTTTCTCGATTGTCGGTCTTGACGCCATTCTTGTGATGCACATGAAGAAGATGTTTGTGGTCGGATAAGTCAACTCCACAAATCTCGCATCGAAAATTTTTGCTGTTCCTATAGGTTGCTGAAGTGGCCGGCCAATCTTCTGTGTAGATGCTGTCATTATCGCCGGCTATCCGGCTTGGCATGAAAGGGAAAAATGAGCTGTAGTTGCCGAAGAATTCTGTCAGTAAGAATGTATTGAAAATATTGTCGCGCGTCGGCTTGCTCGCAGTGCCATAGCCTTTATAGTTGAGAAATTCTAGGCAGTTCTTGCATACACGAAGACTGGCTTTGCCTTTTGTCGATTGACCAGTGTAATAATCGTATCCAGTAATCAAAAAAAATCCATCGAGTTTGTTTGTTGCAACGTAGCGTGCAAAACGCCCTTTAGCGCGCATCTCTTTTAATGTCTTACAGTCGGATACATGATATTTTCGACCTGAACTGCCATCCGCCAGTGCCCCTTGAACCCCTTTCCCGTGGTCCCTGATGTAGAGAAGGACTTGGCGACCTTCGATGACTGGAATTCCAGAGTGGAATTGCACGTCGTTAAGGTCAATATCGATTCCATCCCCGGAAAGGGCGATATCGACGGGATCGAGGGTCCTGAAAGATGACCTGAGTGGGTTTTCGACCTCGATCTTGTCGGCCCCCATCTGTTTGACAGCGGCATGCAGTGCAGAGAAGTTGACCCGTATTTTCATCTCATTCCCTGTCGGTCACTGGCCTGATTCATGCTCGAACCGCTGTCTTTGGTAGGCATGTCATTGCTCAAGGATCTTGCGGATCTGCGTCTCGGCGTTGGTAATGACCCGGAAGCTGACCCGGCGCGAGCGTCCGCGATCTTCGCGACCATCAGGTGTCAAGATGAGCCGCGAAGAGGAGAAGCCAACGGCGGCGATGTGTTTCTTTACCCACTCGCGTTGCGCTGTAATCCTGGGAAGCGCATAGATGTAGGAGAGCACCGTTCGCGTGCGACCCTGCGACAACTCCATGTTGTTGAAGTAGGCTTGTTCTTCGGTGGTGCTCTGATTCCAGACGCTGCTGGTGTGGCCCTCGATGCGGACCTCGTTGATGGAGTCGCGAAAATTCCATAGGACTTCGAGGTAACGGGGAAAGAAATCATCGAGGATGCCCTGGAAACTCGGCTTGAGGGTGATTTTCCCCATGTCGAACAGCACGTCTGGCGACTTGAACTGAAACGAAAGGGTGTCCTTTTCGATAGCCGCATCCCAGCGCTGCAGGTCGGGCTCGAACTCGGCCATCAGGGCCTCGTACAGTGCCACCTGGTTCTCCTGGTAGGCGATCGCCACCTCCCGAATCTGATCCCGCTCGATCATGGCATCGCGCATCAGGGCGATGGAGACGAACAGGAATACCATCATCAGCCCGGCCATCAGGTCCGAGACCGACAGCCAGTGCTCGCCAGCGTTGCGATCGTCGTCGGGACGCGCCGATCGACCAAACAGCTTGTCGGTTGCGCCGCTCATTGCACCCGCCGCTGTGGTTGCGTCGAGCTACCCTGTGCCACTACTTGCTGCATGGCACCCACCAGGTTCGTGTAGTCCTGCGTGAAACGCCCGGAGATCTGCGCCAGCGCGCGCCCCATCTCCTCCATGACGCTCTGCACCTCACGCTGCATGGCCTGATCGATGGCCGAGAGCTGGGCGTTGACGCCATCGCCGGTCTTGGCAATAGCATCGCGCATGTGGGTCTCCAAGGCCTGCACCGTGCGATCCATGGCGCGAGTCTGGGCGCCTACTGTTTCCTCGAGCACTGCTTCCAGACGCTTTTGCATCTGGCCGATGCTGTCTGCGACCTGCTGTTGCGTCGTCTGGGTATCGCGCATGACCTGCTCGCCGGTCGCCTTGAGCGTGCTTGACAGCGTGGTCGATTCCTTCGAGAGGGCTCCGGTAATGTCGCGCACATGGGCGTTGACGTCTTTGAAGGTATCTTCGAGCTGCTGTCGGATCTGGTCGCTCTGGATGGCGATTTGGTCCGAGGTGGCGGTGAGGTTTGCCTTGAGACGCTCCACGCTGTTGCCGAACTCCTCGGCGCCGTTGAGGATCGCGGTCTTGGTGGCCGTCGCGCTGCTTTCGAGCCCATCGCGGACCTTGTCGATGCCATCGCCTGTCGTCTTGATGAACCGATCGAGGAGTTCTTGCGTCTTCTGATCGTGGGCCTCGATATAAGCGTCTGAGAGATCCAGCAGCTTGCGGTAGTGCTCGCTCGCGGTGTTGACCGAGTCGCCTACCTGTTGCGTTGCGTCGTTCAGGAGCGTCTGGACTTGTTCGCCAAATTGCTTGGCATTGGCAGCGATGGCATCCTTGAAGTCGTTTGCGCCGGTCTCCAAGCCGGTCTTCACCTGCTGCATCCCTTCCTCTGTGGTGGTGACGAACGCCTGAAGCAGGGCACGGCTCTTCTCGTCATGGTCCTTGATGAAGCCCTCGGAGCGTTCCAGCAGGATGCTGTAGTGATCGTTGGCGGCCTTGACCGAGGCGGCGACGTCATCGACTGTCTTCTGCACCTGGCTGCGAATCTCGGGCACGGCCTCGACGGCCTTGTCGCGCATGTCGCGAAAGACCTCCAGGTGATTGCCTAGCTCGTCGAGCTGATGCTGGTTGGTGACCATGACGGTTTTCAGCTTCTCCATGGTCACCGGGATCTGTTGGGACTCGTGCGAGATCTGCGCCACAGAGGCCTCGGTCTGGGTGATGGCCTGGACACCCAGTGCATATTGCTGCGTCATCTGCTCGAGCTGGAGACGATAGTTCTCCTGCCACTGAACCAGCTTCTGCACCGAGGCGTCCAGCGCCTTGAAGTTCTCGCCGAACTGTTCGGTCAGGTTGCGGTTGAAGTCGACGATGACCTCTTTCAATGCATTGATGACCTGCTCGCTGGCGGACTTAGAGAGCATCTCGGCAAAGTTGTTGAGCGCCTGCCATAGCTTGTCGGCGAGCGCATCTAGGTGAGCCCGATCCTCCTCCCTAGCTTGCATCAAGGCCTGATGGCGTTGTGTCTGCTCGTCGCGCAGCAGCGTGAGCTGACCGACCAGGCTGCCTGCGGCCGTGCCGGAAATTGCTTGTTTGAGATCGGTGATGGCCTTGCGCGTTTCGCTGTTCTCGTCGGCCTGCGCCTGGCGGGACAGAACCAGCTGGCCAACCACGCTGGTCTCCTCCTTGCTGGCGATCGCTGCATGTAGTGCGGTGATGCCGGCTTGTTGCTCGCGCAAGACGGCAAGGATCGCCTCGGGGCTGGCCGTAGAATCCGTTTGCGAACGTTGCCGAGGGGTAAGCAACGGCGTTGTCGAGAGGATCTTCAACAGAATGGCGCTGCCCATACCCGCCAGACTGGTGATGAAGGCGGTTTTCAAACCGGCCAGCAGGGCAGGGATGCTGGCGTCGATGTTTCCAGGCTCGAAATGCAGCAGCCCGACCACGATGCCAACGAAGGTGCCCAAAATCCCGGCGGAAGTCAGCAAGGTTGGTGCGTCGCGGACGAACCGCTGCCCGGCTTGCGTTCGCGACAACAGAAGTGCGATGACGAAAATGCAGGCCAGCAACCAGAGGAAAGCCTCGGTGATGACCGTGGCTTGGGCGTTGAACAAAAACGCTTCCAGTTCGCGCCCCAAAGAAAGGGATCCACTCATCGCTATTTCTCCATTCATCTGTCGCTGCTGCGTGATGGTCGGCAAGGCAGCCACTGCCTTGTTATCGCACAGCCGCGATGTCTCAGTCCTCTACCGCAATCACCACGCCCACCATCCGCAGCGCAGTTGCCTCGCGCGGGGCCAGCCAGCGCATGCTGTCGCTCGACACGCTGCCGGCGACAGCAACTTGTTCCAGGTCGACCCTCATGCTGCGGATATCGCGGCTGTAGTTGGTCGCGACTTGCTAGCCATTCTCCAGAGTGTTCCCACCGCCCCGTAGTTGACTGCGATGCAGGCAGATGAGCGAGGTGATCAAGGCCAAGCGCTCCACGCCGCCATCGAGGACGAGGGTGCAGGCGATCGCGCATAACTCGGCGGCCATGGAACTCAATGCAGCGAGGACGGACCTCCTCTGCAACCGCCGCCGACAGGCTCATCAGCACCACAGCAAAGAGCCCGCAACCCAGGCGCCGGGTCTGATTCCGCCAACACACCTCTCGACTCCCACCTCGCAGTCGGTTGTCACAGCCATGACCGGCCAGCAACCATTCCACGAAACATAACCGAAATGCAGGCGCTTGTCTTGGTGCTCTGCGCTGCGTGGCACAGTCACTGGCTTTCGCCCAGTACTGACAAGCCGCGTGAACGACCAGTTGCCGACACTTGGTCGCACCCCGTGTGAGCATGGCAGATCGCACTTGCATTGCTAACTGTTGCGTCTATACTTAACGTCATGGCCTTCGCACAGTACATCCGCACCCGGCGCGAGGCGCTGCGCGCCGCTGACAAGCGCTACAGCCTGCGCCAGGTGGCGCAGCGCATCGGCGTACAGCCGGCCTACCTGAGCCGCATCGAGACCGGCGATTTCGCGCCGCCGTCCGAGGAGAAGATCCGCCGCCTGGCGGAGGAACTCGACGAGGACTGCGACGTGCTGCTGGCCATGGCCGGCAAGGTCTCCAAGGACCTGCAGGCCATCATTCGCGCGCGCCCGGCGTTGTTTGCCGAGCTGATCCGCGCGCTCAAGTCGGCACCGGATGAGCAGGTGCGCACACTCGCCCGCGAGATCCGCGACGGCGAGTGGTAAGGGGAGGGGAGACGCACATGGCAACGCTTGGCCTGGTCCTGCTGGCCTACCTCTTGATCGGTCTGGGCGTCAGCCTCTGGTCATGGTTCCGGTACAAGGAGTCGCTGAAGGATGAACTGGACCGCATTCAGGAGCGGCTGGACTATCCCCAGGGCGTGCCGTTCAGCATCCGCGTGGCGAAGTTCATCGCCAACCTATTGGTCTTCGCGCTGGGCGCCCTATTCTGGCCACTGAGCCTCAGGAACCACCTGCGTGGTAAACCGCACGCCCAGGTGGAGCCCCGCAAACCGGCGCCGCGCGTCTTGCGCCAACCGCCACCGCCGTGGGACGACGACTGAGTCCAGGTCGGCCCGACGCGCCCTGCGACCGCGCGAGATCGCGACCAACCCGGGAGCCCCCATGCTGACCCTCGATAACGACCGCCTGTGCTTTGCCTTCCCCGAGGTCCATCGCCACGCCCACTGCGCAATCGAATGCCTGCGCACCCTGCGCCTGCCGGACGACAACCAGACCTATCCGTTGCCACCGAAGTTGGGTCGATTCCCCATGCAGGCCGTGGACGACTATCCCGATCAGGCGCCGCCAGATTGGCAACGCCATGGTGGCGTGTTCCTGCCGATCTACCAATCCGAGGCGTTATGGATTGGCCTGTATTCAGCCGCACAGGCCATGCAGCGGTTCACCAATCGGGATCCGGATGGGCCGAGGTACACCTATCCGTTCGCCGTGAAGATTGCCACGGGCAAGATCAACGCCATCTCCGGCACACCCTGGCAGGACAACTTGCAGGCGGCGCCGCAAGACTATGTGGTGCTGCCCGACCAACGCTGGCTCGACGGCTACAACGTCGCCAAGGGACTGGTGCGCCAGTTCGTCGCCAGCCCACTCGGCTCGGGCCACGGCGTCGAGGTGCAGGCGAGTGGAGCGACAACCCACGGCGGTCTGCAACTGGCGGTCTACCCGATGAAGACGGACGCCTATGCGGCCTATTGCCAGCAGCGCGCGGAACGCGAGGCGAACTGGCTGCGCGAGGCGCAGGCGGCATCGATACGCTACGGCATCGACAAGGCCAATCAGGTCGAACTCGCTGCCGGCGGCCTGATCCGCCAAGACATCATCAAGGACCCGCACGGACTGGACGTCTGGGATCAGTCGCGGGTCAGCCGCTGTTTTGTACACCTGCTCAACGCCGAGCACTACCAGGCCGTCACCGGCGAGCGCCCGCCGCATCCGCCGTTCAGGGCGCGGGATTACGCCAAGGCGGGTCTGCCCTGGTTCCACCTCGACAGCGACGGCGAAGCCCTCGAAGGCGCCGCGCCATTGGCCAAGATACAGAGCATCGCCGCCGTCACCGTCGCCCAGACCGGCCAGCCCATGCCCGACAACGACCCGCTGGGGCCGCTCCCCGTGCGCCAGATCGGCGGCAAGCCGGTGCGCCAGGGGGAACTCTAGCCCTCGGCAGGTCTCCCGCCGGCGGGTCACCACGGCGAAGACGCCCACGCCATGGCCCGGCTGTTCACTGTCCATTCGACGAGGAGAACCTGATGAAGGTCTTGATCGAGAGCGATGTCATCCTGGGCTGCCACAGCATCGACCAGGCGCAGCGCAACGCCTGCCGGCAGGTCTTGCAGCAGATTGCCGATGCCACCGAGAGCATCGGCTGCCTGTGCGCCAACAGCGTCACGGTGCTGGCCGAACACTTGCCGCACAGCATTGACAGCAACCAGGTGCGCGCGGCGCTCAGCCGCGCCTGCACGACGTTGCAACTCCTGCCCGCTGATCAGGCGCTGATCCGCGCGGCGCTTGGGCGCATGCAAGCCACGCCGAGCCTGTCGCTCGAGCAGGCCCTGTTGCTGGAAACCGCCGAGCGCCATGCCATCGACCACCTCATCGCACTGGACACCGAGGCGCTTGCCACCAGCGCGGTGCCGGTCACCACCCCGGTGCAGTGGTTGAGTCAGCCCGCGCACCTGACCCAGGCCGCCTGATCACGCCGCCAAGCAACGGAGCCGCCCATGCTCACCCTGGCTGACGACTCCCGCTGTCCCGCGGCCTGGTGCCGCTAATCCATCAACGAGGTATTCGCCCGATGACTACTCTTCGACGCCCCATCCTTGTTCTCTCCCTCGCCATCCTGCCCGCAACTAGCAGTGCGCAGGGCTACGGCAGCCTGTACGACGGCAACAGCTATACCCGCTACGGCACCGGCTACAGTGGCTATAACACCAATACCGGCTCGACCTGGAACGCGCAGTCCTACGGCAGCATGACCCGCGGCACGGATTCCAAAGGCAACAGCTGGTCCTATGACAACAGCAGCGGCATCTACCAGAACTACGGCACCGGTGAGATACGAACCCCGATCGATCGGCTCTACAACGGCCGCTAGGCGATGGCCCGCGGATCCGGGTCAATGCGACCATGACGCTTTCACGCACTGCGCACCCGGCCCGGATCCAGGGGCAGGCGCGACGGCGCCGTTCTGCGGCGCCGCAGCCCCAGCTCAGTTTTCTGAATTGCCGCTTCGAGTCCTTGCTGGAAGACGCGCGCGGCACGCTGGAAATCGAGCCGGCGCTGCGCATTCACTTTGCCATCGTGCCGTTCGACTTCCTTGCCTGCATCCAACGGGACAGGCGCGCCGAGAGCGAGTGCACCGTGCTGCTGCACGCGCTGCTGAATCGGCCGGATACCCCGCGACCGGTCCTGGCGCATATCGCGCTGCACGAATTGCTGCACCTGAAGATCCCTGGCCGGGAGATCGACGGCCAGTACTGCAAACATCCGCCGGAATTCGGCGTTGCCGAGCGCGCCTGCGTCCCCTGGTTGCCCTTGTCCCTCGAATGGATCCACCTGGCCTGCGGGCATCATCTGCGTCACTGTCCGCAGCAGCAGGGCTTCCGCGTCAAGCGCGGTTGGCAGCGTTGCTACGCCGAACCGTTTCCGGATTGGGAACTGGTGCGCCGTCTCGTCGACAGCCGGGCGTATCCAGCTCATCCTCATCGACTCCTACAGCCCCCGGACGGGTCGTGGAGTTCCCTATGGACGGCGGCGCCGTGCTGACCGGCCTTAATGGGCGGGGCTAGACCCCACCGCTTCAGTTGATCCCGGTCTTTTATGGTGAAAACCCGACACGAATCGTGGGAACCGAGACCCACCGCCTTGATTTCAAGCGTTACTACTTGCCGCGGCTCACCTAGTACATCGTCTTCGAGTATGTCCGTCGTGACCTCACCGCCCAGGGCTACACCCTGCCCGAGGGCTTGAGGCGGCATCTGCTGGGCCAGGGCAACGCCCACCAATGCTCGGTCATGAAGGCCGTGATCGACCAAGCTCGGGCCGAGTGGGCCACCTACATTCCCGCCCAACAAGCGCAAGAACGTCAGGCACTGGTCAAGCGGCGCAAGGCCGAGACCATCTACCGCATCTCCCCTTTCGCGCAGCCCCAGCTTGCTGACGTGATCGTCCTCTGGGCACCGCTACGCGATGCCAACCAACTCAAAACCGCCGATGATCGCCTCACCTCGCTCGGCTTCCAGCGCACAAAAGAAGGGAACGTCGTCGCTTGGATCGATGACCGGGCGGACTGCATTGTCTACGCCAACCCATTGGCGTACAATCGCATCGACTTCGAGGTATGGCGCAAGCCCCTGCCCGAACTTGACCCGCGCAGGCCTCCTCAGCCAGTAGGCAGCTTTTACTTTCTCGATACTTACATCAAAAACCTGCCAGGCAAGTATGCCAGTCGCCTCGCCAAGGCCATGTCATGTGAGCCGTAATCGATCCCAAGCGCTTGTCAGCCACGACAATTCACCGCCGAGCGGCCATGACTGACAGCGTAGCGGCGGCCCGTCACCGCCGCACCAACGCCCTAAGGAAACGGGTCTTTATACGTCCGTTTAGAGACCTCTCCGTTTTCGTACAGCCGAGTAAAGTCGTAGTGCTTCTCGTGTCCCTGCCAAGCGAGCTGACCGGCACGAGCTTTTCCACTGATGACCTTCAAAGCCGACGACAGATGCCTTTCGGTAACCTGATCCGCCACCAAGAAAGGATTGTTGACCCGCGTCCAAACAAACCTCGGTAGCGGCGGCTCTACCCCAAGGCGATCACACGCCAATGCAACAAAATTGAGTTGTGCAACCACCGGCGCCTCATCCAACTCTTCCAGTGCCGTTTCTGCGGAAATCGGTCTTACCGACTGCATGATCTTGACCACCTCTCGGGCCAATCGTTGACGCTCACGTGCAGGCGCCTTCGCGAGCACCGTTTCAGCCAAGATCGCGTTCTGCGCCCCCATGGTCTGGTCGAAACCGAAAAGAGTACCGAAAACACCCATACTGCCCTCCCGACTGCGTTCATGTGAAAAGCAATGCTGCGGGGCTCATTCCACCCCCGCCTAACGACCACCTATCCCACTTTATGCCTGGATGGGATAAACATGCAGACGACAACGAAAACAAAACCGAGTAAAGGCACAAACTGCCAGAAACCGTGCCCCCACGCCCAGCCAATATCCCGCACGCGACGAAACACGGCGGCGATGCCAATCCAGGCTGCTAGCATCCCTAGCCACCAAACAAGCCAAAGACCACCCAGCTCACCCTGTACATGGCGAGCTCCATCCTCGAACACCCCAAAGGCGATCGCTGCGACGATGACGCAGATCACCCACGTGATCACAAACTCAAGACGACCTGCCGTACCCGTTGGCTTCAATAGATTCATGTTTCACACCTGCTTGGATGACCGGAGAACCACTCGACACATCAAGAACCCAAACCACCGCGATTCAACGTAGTTGGTTTTCCCCCCTGTGCAAGAACCCAGAAATCACCCCTGGCACCACAAAAACCAGCCCTGGTGCTGCAAACACGGCAGCAAGCGCCCAGTGCCATTGCCAGACATCCATCGCCCCAAAAAAGGCCCCGAGCGTCACAGGGAGGGTGAATCGGAAGAACACCGCTACCAGCAGGGCCGCACCTGCCCACAGCGGTCCTAGATACAACTCGATCCCGGCCCAGGCGGCGATGAATTGCGCGATGCCGTAGACGATCACCGCGACGAAGACTAATGGCATGACGACCTCTCTTGTACTTTGTTTTTGTTCAACATCGATCAGCGCAACGACAGCGCTAGAACTCCCCGCTGCGCACCTGCTTCTCACCCAGAATCTCCACCGGTAACGGCCCGAGCGGCGCGTTGTCTGGCATCGGCTTGCCGGTCTGGGTGGCCGTCACAGCCGCCACGCTCTGCACCTTGGCTAGCGCCGCCGCCCCACCGATGACCGGATCATCGCTGTAGTAGTGAAACCACGGCAGCCCAGCCTTCGCATAGTCCTGCGCCCGAAACGGCGCCCGTGGCGAGCGCTCACCTGTCACCGCCTGATACTGCTCTGAGTTCAGCAAATGCACGAAACAGCGTTGCACCTGACCCTGGTCCCAGGCATCGATGCCGAACGGGTCCTGGTAGATGTCCTGACGGATAAGCCCTCCGACCGACAGCTCCATCTCTTCGGTCACCGCCGCCATCGACCGCAGCTTACCTTTCCGCAGGTACTGCTCCCGATAAGCCGCGTAGACATCAGCCTTCATGGGATAGACCGCGATCTGCAGCCCCCCGTGCTCGACCGCGCCAGTCAGTTGCTGCTCGACACTATGCCCGGAGCCGAACGGCGTGGCGACAAACTGACGCACCAGACCCTTGGCCACGTTGTATCCATCGAACCAGGGCTGATTGGGCACCACCAGATAATCCTGCGGGTCCGAGCACAGCTCCATCTGCCAGGGCAGACCGGAGATTGCGTTGATCTTGCCCGTCGCCACCTTGATCGCGAACGGATAGGGCACCGACACTCTACTCTGCGACCGCCGCAACGCACGCAACGCCCGGCGCTCAAGGCGTTCAAGGCGCTCATCCGCAGCTTTGGGGCTCCAAATTTCCCGTAACTCTTCGATCTCCTTCGCATCGATCCCCCAGGATGCAAATACGTCGAACATGGGTGATGGTGGCGGAACATACGGTGGCGGCTCGACCACCTCCGGCTGCGGCAGGAACCGCATCCACAGCGCCTCCGATTGGTACATCGGCACGAAGACACCCCCATGGATGTGCCAGGCCTCCGGCAGCCGGTCCGCAACGTCATCAACGGCCCGCAGTGGGAAGACCCCCAGCGCTGGCGGCAGCGGATAAGCGTTGTTGTCGTCAGGAACGCGCAGCGTGCGACAGAACCGAACATCACACACCGCAGCGGAATGCACCTCGGGAAAACTGAAGCGAAGCATCTCCTGCTGAAGACTGACCATGCGGGTTCCTCGTGGATGAAAACACCAAGGCAGGCCAGGACTGGCGCTGCTAATCAGTGTCGACTACACATGCGACACCTAGGGCAACTGCGATATTCAAGCAGCGGCTGGGCTGCATCACCATTCACCGTCGCGAATCTCGCGGGCAATCTCCTCAACCTTGTCATCCGGCGCCGACCTCAACGCCCGAATCAGCTTGGCAAACAGCGCTGGACGGGCACGGATGATCTCCTGCAAGTCCTGCGATACCTTGCCCGCCATCGCCAGCAGCACGTCGCAGTCTTCGCCCAAGTCCTCGGCGATGAGACGAATCTTCTCCTCCGAAGGTGGCGGAAAATCCCCACGCTCGATCTTGCTGAGGTACGCCGGCTGCATGCCCACCCGCTGCGCCGTCTGCCGCAGGCTGTAACGCCGGTCCTGCTGACGCAAGCGCTCGCGACAGTCTCGGATGTAAGCAGCGAAAGCCATCTGTCGAGTATATATGCTACAGACGAAAAAGCAACACTCAACTAGGTGCGTCGAGAACTGAGAGCAGATTGTCGCAGACAAATCCGCGCGACATCCCGAACCTTAGACTCGTCAGTGCATTCGAATTGAGTGTCACGACTTACGAAACCCTAGTGGCTACAAATGTGCCATTACAAAGGAAACTGGGACTTAGATTTTAAATGCATTCGCCTCCTCTGATGATTCTCATGTAATTCATGGTAAGAGAGCAAGATAAGAAAAAAAAGGCCAAAATTGGTGGACCACCTCTACAATTGACGAACGTTATTAATCTAGCACTACTGACATAAAAACCGACAAAAGTAACGCCAAAATTAGCTAGTTAGTCTTTAGACAGCCGTAATTATCAAGATTCCACTTTGCTGCCTTGCGTATCTCCTCATTTTCATCTTCTAATAGCCCGGCTAATACATCATGCGTACAATCTTTACGAACAGCAATATTAAGCCGCACTCTTTCGTCATTAAACTTCGCCATTTTCTTAAATAGTGCAGTATTAGCATGCACGCTACGCGCAAGAGCTATGGCTAAAGGCAAGTTGAAATCTTCCGACAAGCATGCAACTGCGTCAATAACTCTGGGAGTTGCAGAACTGTTTTTAACGAGGGCTAGCTTTACGCGATCAGAGTCGTCGCTTGCCAAGCCACACATCATCACCTCTCCTAAATCGTTCCGTTCCGCCAAGGCGACACGAACCACCTCACATAGATCGGCTGCGAGGGCGCCGAAGAACCGAGAGTCCAAGTTGCTCCTTCTTGCCAGACATAAACGTATTTCCTCTGTTCGATCCTTAACCAAGATAGCCCCAATACCAGTGCTTAACATCTCAACATTAGCTACTGCCAAACGTACATCTAAATCAGCATCAACGGCTAATCGACACAATATATCCTCGGTAGCCGCAGAATTCCGTACGACTGCAACTCGAACATCGACAGATGTGTCGCAAGCCAACTTGGCCAATATTTCCAGGCTAACAGTTTCTTTTTCAGCTAACGCCAGGCGGACTGCAAGCGACCGATCATGTGCCAAGGTGAAAAGCACTCTTAACGGGGTACGTGCATTTTTCAAAACAAGCATGCGGACTTCAATGACATTGTGCTCAGCTAAATGGGCTAAAACAATGGCAGATGCTAGACTCGAGGATGCGTAATACCGCGCCGTTTCTACTTCCTCGAAGATATCAAATGCAGCGTTTTTAACTAAATTGGTAAAGCGTGGGTTACGCTCCAACGCTTTCATCACTTTTTTATACGCATTCCATTGCAGAAACAAAATCCCCAAATATTCTGTATCTAAACTAGCGTTGCTCGCCAAAGGAACCAGAACTTGGTCAACAAGATTTTGAGATTTGACAACTTCTTCATTGCCATTGAAGAAGACATCCGAAGCAATCTCATTGCACACATCTTCTAAGCAAAATGATGGACAATTCCTATGTTGGAGCAATGAAGGTAATAGCTCTTGCCGATGCTCGCTCTCAAGCAATAACGCAATTGCATCCTCTGGAGTTGCGGGATTTTCTGCCAAACATTTGGCTAAATGCATATCAGCAGAGTTCGCAAAAAAAGATAAAACATCAGTATCAGTCGATGGGTCTGACGCAGCCCGCCGCAGTTCGCCCATATCAAGCGTTTTTTCGCCACCACCACGATCATTAGTTGTTGAGGAAAGGCAATCCGAAGAATTCAGGTAAACAATGAATTTGAGAAAGTCTTTTGAGGAATCGAATTGAGCGCCGAGACCGAGGGTATGGTAACCAATCCTAATCATCAGCTCGATGAGGTCTTCACCCCAATCATCATTCAAGTCTTTAACGTTCAGGTCGATATTTCCGGATACTATCGCCGGCGAATTTTTACATCTGAATAAGACGAGATATGCTATGTGACATTGGATAGTAATAAAATCTTGACCGAAAGAATCGATCTCTTGAGTAAGCATCTTTGCCCAGACGTGCGGCTCGGTAAAAATTTGATCGAAGTATTTACGCGTCGTAACACATACTTTACTGCATGTCTCTATCAAGTCCTGACCAAATGAAGAATAGTCTTCATCCTTCAACAAGAAAACTTGTTTTTCTTTAACATTTATTGCCTCCAGTAAGACTTGATCCCTGTTTGCTAGCTCATCATTTGGAAACCCTTGTTTATTGTCCCAGCCGATGATTATTCTTCTTCGCAATAGTTCGAAGAAGCAGTTCATACATGCGTTGACATCCGCTCGTGCATCGTGAGCACCATGGAAGCCGGAACCAAAGAGTTTTTTATGAAGTTCTTCGAGTGTTGGCCACTTATAGCCTTTTGAAAATCCTCTTTTTTTTATTGCGCACCAGTTCGTCGATGCCTTCATTGTGCAAATGCTTGTTTTACTGCTAAACGGAGAAGTGATATCCACCTTCCGGTAAGCTTCCTCTAGCATTGCTATGTCGAATGAAACGTTGTGCCCTATTACCGAATGCGCCTGATCTGCTACACGCAGTAATTGAGATAGGACATAGTTGAGGGGGCGGCCCTCAGCACGCGCTTTTTGTGTAGTAATGCCGTGAATTCTTGCGGCGCTGTTTGGAATCGTAAAGCCATTTGGTTGTGTAATATAGCTGTCTTTTGCTTTTATTTTTTGATCATATGAAGCAAGAATCCATGCAACCTGCACAACGTGATCGCTGTTAGTGTTTAAAGCAGTAGTTTCGCAATCGATGAATATCCACATGATTTATTCTCTTTTTACAAATACATAAATCGCCGTTCACCGCTAAGAGTGTTTCAAGTTATCTTGCGAGCCATTGGTTTTTTATTATGCCGGGACACTCCGTGATCCCGCTTTAACCAGCTGCCCATCTCCCGTGTTCAAGATGAGGTCATCGAGCAATTGAAACGCTAACCGGGGGAGGGATAACATACGGTTTTGGTGAATCGCAAGCCGTCCAGCTGCTGACCGCGCGCCTCGCCACTGTGAGTGCGACGGTCGGGCACCGCGGCACCTGGCTTACTGCGGCGCCGACTGGGGGTTTTTGTTGATCGACCGCTTTTCCCGTGCCGCCTGCTGTCTCAGATCTCCCCGAATGACCTAGTCCGTGCGCGCGACCATCTTTACCACAGTAGAGGACTATTCGACCTTGTTCCCCAACTGTATGATCACACGCGTGAACTTTTGTCGCGATGCGAAGAACCCCATCGTATTGCATACCGTGTCGTTGCATGTTTAGTGGCTGAAGTAAAACCAATCACCGTTCGGAATTTTTTAACCATTCATAAATCTGGCTAAGTAATCGGGAAACCAAAAATTCGGAAATAAACTGGCTGCTGCTTGGAATAAACATCAACCAAGAACCACCAACCCTAGGAACAGCAACACTGGGGAACGCTTGGTCCTGAAATTCAAGTGGGGCTCCCTTTTCGTATAAAACAACCCATCCGGTACAATAGTTTGATCGTCTTTTATTATCAACCTCAAATTTCAGCTCAAAATCAAGAGACTTCGATTTTAACTGCTCCCTCAACCAAGTCGACTTTTCCCGGTTTCTTTCACCGACTTCCTCTATTATCAATTCCGGAGAGTGAACCTTGATGTTGTATTCGAAAAGAACTTCTTGGCCAGTTCTTATGAGCTCTTCGAACTCTTCCTGGCTCGAATTATCTCTCGAAAGAAAGCTATGAACTTGCTTTTGAGATGTAAGTAGCTCATGATTGTCAAGCTTGTAAAGTTTACTTTCAAACTCCCGATCCATTTTTTGCGGCTGTCTATTTCGTTCATCGAGCACCAAGCTATCCAAATTCTCGTCCACATAAAGCTTAAATGATTCAAGTTCATTTTTTCTAATCCTTGACGTTAGAAAGTAATCGAATATATAGGAAACAAACTCTTTGGTTTCTTGAATCCGTTTCCCTGACGCTCGATTTTTTTTCTTTGAACGATATAGATCTGTAGGTCGAATGGGAAAATCTGAACTAATACGAATCAAGGGGATGTCAAGTTGAAACAATGCCATTTCTTTTAACCGATCCTTGTCCTGCTGTTTCTTTTTTTGATGTAATTGACCGTCGAACTCAACCGCAACAACTGGCTCACCCTTGGGGTCAAGAATCATTAGATCGACTGGAGATTTACGGAAGTAATCGTTAAAATGTTTGCTTTTTTTTACACTGTCCTGGAAAATCCGTTCCTTCTCAATCTCGATACCTCGTTTTACGAATTCCTGGTCCTGCCCTTTGCGCCAGTTTTCGAAACCTTCTTCGTGATTTGCAGCGATCTTAGATACAGCAAGATTTCGTAATCGAAGGTGAAGATTATCAGATAAAGCATCATATTTTCCTGCGATACCCGGTGGGTCTTTAATCATCGCCGCCATTGAGAATTCATGTAGAAAATAAAAGCCGGCAAGCGGATTTCGAGACTCATTCATCAAATCAATCTGTTCACGTTTGAACTCTCCAATTCGCATCTTCGTGCGCGCATCAGTTATATCTGATAGTTCCAAATCATTTGCCAAGGAATACAGTTTACCGGCATCTGTCAGCCTCATGACGATCTCCATTCTGGACCGGGTGTTATCAAAATATGGGTTGAGCATATGCCTCTTTAGACTCTCTTCGAAATGCTGTTTTGTCCGAAATTCTGGCTCATTGATAATTGTTTTCTCCTTGCTCCTTTGGCCTGCTTTTGCGACCAATGTAAGAAGATGTTGCCATGACTGACTGTCTGTTATGTCCGACTGATAAACAACAGGTATCAAGTTCCTCAAACAAGCTAGGGCAGTCTTGTCGAAATTTGAAGGCACTACTGCGGCCTCGACAGTCGCGTCGTAGTCCTTATTTATCAATAAGAGAGTTGCTATTTGAGATTTATCAACACCTTTTCCATTTTCGGTATTGATAAACTGGGATAGAGGCGTATGCCATAAAATACGGTAATGATTTATGTTCAGCTTCTTCGAGAGAAAGGAGTGACAGGCTTGTTCCGCATCCGAAAGTAGTGCTTTTTTCCTCTCTGCCCATAAAATTGATAAATGATCGCAAATTTCTTGCTCCTTTTTGTTTTGTGATAAAATTCCCGGATTTTTGGTTAAGAAATTAATAATCCATTTCTCAGCATTTGGATCTGCCTTTCGTAGATCTTTAAGTTTTCTGCCATCTGCCAGTCTGACGCCATTCCAAGCGAGTGGAAAATGGCAACGATAGTCCAAACTCGACAATTCGATGAGAAAATTACGCCAATCGCTTTCTTGAGTTTGCGTAACGGGCTTAAAAAGAATATAGGCAGGCGTTTCCGCAACGAGAAGATATTCTCGGTTCTTGATGTAGTAGGTCATTACCTGGCATGCTCCAAGATTTTTTGCTTATGAGAGAAGACTCGAATCAACCGTTATTTAGGCGTGTTCGTATTCCATGGAAGAGTTGGTAGGACGAACTTGGAACAGGCCATTCATTTCTTTCGCATCGTATATTCAATTTTATTACTACAGACGCGCTCGGACAATAAAAGTTATTTCATCTCGAATCTCAATCGCTTGCTCTTCTCCAACACATCATTAATGTCGACCCCCTGGCCCAGCAGGTTATTTAGTACTCCAGCGATCTCGGCGGCTGCGATCGTTTCCCTAAGCCATTGTTCGTAGGTTTTATCTTTCCCCTGCCGACTCATAGTATCTATCTGAACGACCTTATAGGGTAGGTCTGGGCGACCGCGCTGTATTGCCTGTGCAGCGGATAAGACAGATGGGTAGTAAACGATGGCTTCGTCCCCACCCGTTACGAACCAGCTCTTGACTTTTCTGTCCAATAAAAAAACTGGTAAAGGTGGGATTTGGATCAAACGAATAGCCCAGGATTCCTCGTCGCCCACTATTTCTGCGCTGTCTGCGAAATTAAGGCTTCGGCGGCTAGCTTTACTCATTCGGCGCTGTAGCATGATTATGCTGCTCACTTGTGGTGTTGGGAAGAATTTTCTCGGGAGTCTTTCGGTTTATACCTTTATGCAAGGTTGTTTTGATAATTTTGTTTGAGCCGTTATTGAGGGGAGATTCTTTTAACCAATCTTCTCCGGCTCAAAATGTTATGCTGTAGTCACCCATATGCCATGTAGGTAACGGCTCTGACAGAAACTCATTCAGACCCGCGCGCCGGCACAACCAATCAGACGCAATCTGTGCCAATCCCATTGCCTTGTAAAAGTAGCTGAAATCCGAGCCCAATATCTCTAGCCAACCTTGAAGGTAGGCCGCATGATCCTGACGAGGCGCTGGTAACTTATGAAAACGGGTATTTAGGACAGCCGCACCCAGCTCTGCAACCAATTCCTCAAAGGCATAGCTTTCGGTCGGATTATCGCTAAATTCCGTGCGCCCACAACGCAGACTAGGTTTTGTCCAATGCACCAACTCATGTAGCAAGGTCGCATAAAAGTTTTCCGAAGCTGATGCGTGTCGGCTCGACTGGAATTGTTTACGCAGCGGCATATAGATACAGTCTTCACTAAAGACATAGCAAGCGTTGTCGCCGCCGTAGCGTATGTTTGCCCTGGTGGCAGCTACGATGCGTTCAGCGGCCTCATTCCGTAATGTCATAAGACGCTGTGGCGCCATGTCGCTGAACAGATCAGGATGCTCATGGTCAACACCGTTAACGTCTTGATAATTGAACACGGTGTAGTGCCTGAAGCCGTGAGGCGTGGAGCTTGGCTCACCAAGCTGATCAGACTTGGTGTGCAGTACTGGGCGATAGACCCGAACGCCCTTGGCACCTCGACGCACCCTGCCTCCGTGGCGGTTCCACTGACGCAATGTCGCCCACTCCTCAGACCAATAACCACGCTTCATACCCTCGGCCCAGAGGATGATTGCGTTCTGTCCTTGAAAGGTGGCACCGGTCACTCCGTTTTTAGCTTCCTTTAAGCCCCGGTGCCACGGCATTTCCCACCGACCTGCCCCCTCTTTGATCTGAGCGAGAATGTACTCACCAATCTGGTCTTTCTCAGGAGCCGGTTCGCTGGGCTCTGGTTCGTCCGGAAACGAGAACAGCTCCGCATCTGTGTTAGGACGTTCGTCACGCATGGGCAGCCATTACGCAGTGCATCTGCGGTAGTTGTCGATTCCTTGGAATGCGCCACTGCGGGTCTTGTGCACTACGCCGCCTCCTTCGCATACAGCCACTGCTGAAAGTCCACGAAGGTTTTGCCAATCTCCACTGGGCTTCCTAGCTCCGCGACGGCATCGGCGATGGAGCCGTGATACTTGAGCCTTAGCAGCTCCTTCAGCTTGTCCTTGTCGAGTTCCTCCACGCCGCTGCGCACGTAGTGCGAGAGCACGAAGTCGAGAAAGACCTGTTGCTTCGGCGAGAAGTGGGTGGTGATGATGACTTTGGCCCGTGCCGCCCGCTCCTCGCGTGTCAAGGGTGGGGCCGCGTAGGCCACGAACGCGAGCACGTCGAACAGATCGCTGTTCTCCGCCGAGATGATGCGCTGCATCTCCGCAAGCTGGTCCCGTCCAAATCCCTGTTCCGCCAGACCGGCCAGCAGTTGCGAGCGCGTCTCCGGTTGGCTCCAGAGGGTGCGCAGCTCATCCTCGTTGTGGAAGAAATCGGGCAACCGGCCAAACAGCGACTCCATGAACTGCTGCGCGGACATCGGCGTCCCGTCCGGGTGCCAGAAGGTCGTCGCCATCATGCTCTGAATCTGCCGTTCCTTCCCGTCGGCGAGCTTCACCCTCGCCTTGGTGCGCTTCGGACACACGCACGGGTTGCGTCCGCAGACCGGGCAGGGCTCCTTGGGGCATTCGCAGGGTGACTTTCCGCAGATCGGGCACGGTGGTGGCGGCTCCTGGATGCAGACGCAGGGATAAAACCCGCAGCGGGGGCAGACCTCCGGCTCCATCGGCTCGCCGTCCCACTCGGGATCGCTGAAGTGATGGTGCGCCTTCACGAAGTCGTAGAGCGTGAAATAGCCCTTGCCGTCGTAGAGGCGCGTGCCGCGCCCGATGATCTGCTTGAACTCGATCATCGACTTGATCGGCCGCATGAGGATGATGTTGCGGATGTTGCGGGCATCCACGCCGGTCGAGAGCTTCTGCGAGGTGGTGAGGATGGTCGGGATTGTCTTCTCGTTGTCCTGGAAGTCGCGCAGGTGTTGCTCGCCGAGGGCGCCGTCGTCGGCGGTCACGCGGTGGCAGTAGTTGGGGTCTGTGCTGGTCTTTGCCTGATTGATCAGGTCCCGCACCACGAGCGCATGGGCCTGATTGGCGCAAAACACCAGGGTCTTCTCGCGCTGGTCGATCTGCGACATGAAGATGTCAACCCGCTTCTTCTCCCGCTCTCTGATCTCAATGATCCGGTTGAAGTCGGCCTCCTCGTAGCACTTGCCGGCCTCGATCTCGCCCTCGATCAGGCTGTCGTCGCTGGTGTAGACGTACTCATCGAGCGTGGTGGAGATCTGCTTCACGCGAAACGGGGTGAGAAAGCCGTCGTTGATGCCGTCCTTCAGTGAGTAGACATAGACCGGCTCGCCGAAGTAGGCATAGGTATCCACGTTGTCCCGGCGCTTCGGGGTGGCCGTCAGTCCCAACTGCACCGCCGGTGCAAAGTAGTCGAGGATCGCCCGCCAGGTGCTCTCGTTGTTGGCGCCGCCGCGATGGCACTCGTCGATGACGACGAAGTCGAAGAAGTCCGGCGGGTAGTCGCCGAAGTAGGGTGACGGCTCCCCATGCTTGGCCGGCCCGCTCATGAAGGTCTGGAAGATGGTGAAGAAGATGCTGCCGTTCTTCGGCACCCGGCCCTTCTTGCGGATGTCCTCGGGGGCGATGCGCACCAGGGCATCCTCGGGGAAGGCGGAGAAGGCGTTGTAGCCCTGATCGGCCAGGATGTTGCGGTCGGCCAGAAACAGGATGCGCGGGCGTCGCGTCGGTGCTTCGGCGCGGTTCCAGTCGGTCAGGTTCCAGCGGCTGTGGAACAGCTTCCAGGTGATCTGAAAGGCGATGAAGGTCTTGCCCGTGCCGGTCGCCAGCGTCAGTAGGATGCGCGCCTGACCCTGACTGATGGCCGCGAGCACCCGCTCGATGGCGATGTCCTGGTAATACCGCCCCTGGAAGTAGCCGCCCCGGTCCTCGAAGGGCACCGCCGCGAAGCGATCCCGCCAGTGGTTCTGGGCTGGAAAGAGCCGATTCCACAGCGTCTCTGGTGTCGGGAAGCCGGCCACCTCGCCCTCGGCACCGGTCTCCATGTCGATCTCGTAGACGCCTTGACCGTTGCTGGCGTAGCCGAAGCGGATGGAGAGCTTGCCGGAGTAATTCTTGGCTTGGCCGACGCCTTCGGTCAGCGGCAGGTCCCAGGCCTTGGCCTCCACCACGGCGAGCTTGGTGTTGCGGTACTCCAGCACATAGTCCGCCGACAGGGCTTTGCCGCGCTTGCCTGCACCCTCCAGCCGTCCGAGCGTGATCGGATACTCCCGCCGGATGCGGCTGCCGTCGACCACACCCCAGCCCGCCGCTGCGAGTGCAGGGTCGATATGCTCGGCGCGGGTCTCGGCCTCGTTCATGCTGTGCCTGTTAGAGCTGACCGGTGAAGGCGTGGTGTAGGAGGGACTGCTTTAGGGCGTCGAGTTCGGTGAGTTTGGTTTGGTAGATCGATCCGAGGTGTTGGATTTCTTCTGTGAGTGCGTCGAGAGCTTCCACTATCGCGCTTTGCGTAGCGATAGGCGGAACAACAACCGGCAGGGCTTTCACTGATTTATTGCTAATTTTCTTCATCGTTGGGTTCGCACCATGCGCTCTGCCGGTAATTTCCTTGCGCAAAGTGGTGCCTCGCATTTGATAGTAGAGGAACCTGCTCAACATTCGGTCTTGCTGAGGATTCATCCGCATGATGAGGTCTGGGTAAATCGTCGGTGTATCAATTCCAGACGCGATCGCCACGTGTCCAACAAGCTCGGGCGTGTTGCTCCGCGTAATGAGAAAGTCACCGTTCTTCACCCAATAGTTGCGACTGGGATCAGTTGGTGCCGATGTAAACTTAAGTTTATCGAGTCTGAAACGAAACCCCGTGACTGAGGATAGTGTTAGGACGGGCGTTCCCGAATCGGAGTGATTGGCTGCTGGTGGTGACCAGCCATTCTGTGGTTGGACAGCGAGCACTTTCTCGAGCTTCGTTTCCTCCCAGCCCTCTCCTTTCTTCGTAAAGATCGCGTTCAGCTCGCTCTCGAAGATCGCGCGAGCGTTCGCGACGTTCTTCTCGGCAATCTCCTTGGCCTTGGCGATACCGTCGAAGGCTTCGTCGAGCTTGGCAACAATGCGCTTTTGTTCGGGGAGTGGAGCAGCAGGTATGGGTATCTCCCGAAGATTACCCTGATTGAGCTTTGGAACAGTAAGGCCGGAAACAAACTCTGTGAGGTCGGTGTGGTTAAGATGATAGATAAGCCACTGATCCAATATAGTGTCACGATGGGGCCGTAACACGTGGGCGTGATTGTTAACCCAACACTTACCGTCGACGTGGAACGCGGAGTTTTCTCCCGCCTCCCATTTTGCGCCGTCCTCGCCTACTAACACCAGCGGTTCGTCAAAGAGGTATCCATCGACGTAGTCAAGGATGCCTGTTGCTCCGTAATAAGGATAAGGGCCGGAAACGCGGTCGCGTTGTGTTACTGGTTTCCGCCGACTATCAAGAATGTCGCAAACCTCACCAAGCGGTTTCATCGTCCATTCTTTGCTCATAGCAGCGCCCTGATCCTACCCAACACCTCCGCACTCTCCGCATCGAGCTTTGCGATCTCATCGAGGATTGCCTGCGGACTCCGGTGCACCACATCCTCTCCGCCGTTCGGATTCTTCACCGATAGATCGTAGGTGGTCGTGTCGACCGTCTCGACATCCACCGTCCAACTCTTCGGCGAGTCGGCAAATGTCTTCTGCAACTCAACAAACTCGGCGAGGTCATCGTCATTGAGCGGTGTCGTCTTGCCGAGCTTTCGGCCTGGATCGAGCTGGTAGTACCAGATCTTGCGCGTCGGCGCGCCCTTCTCGAAGAACAGCACCACGGTCTTCACCCCGGCCCCCTGGAAGGTGCCGCTCGGGCAATCCAGCACCGTGTGCAGGTTGCAGGACTCCAGCAGCAGCTTGCGCAAGCTCACCGAGGCGTTGTCGGAGTTGGAGAGGAAGGTGTTCTTGATGACCACCGCCGCACGACCGCCGGCCTTGAGCACCTTGATGAAGTGCTGCAGGAAGAGGAACGCCGTCTCGCCGGTGCGGATCGGGAAGTTCTGCTGGACCTCCTTGCGCTCCTTGCCGCCGAAGGGCGGATTGGCCAGCACGATGTCGTAGCGGTCCTTGTCCTGAACGTCGGCCAGGTTCTCGGCCAGGGTGTTGCTGTGGATGATGTTCGGCGCCTCGATGCCATGCAGGATCAGGTTCATGATCGCGATGACGTAGGCCAGCGACTTCTTCTCCTTGCCGTAGAAGCTGCGCTCCTGCAGCGTCTTCATGTCCGCCGTGGTCAGCCCCGGCAGGGCCTTCATGTGATCAAACGCCTCGCAGAGGAAGCCCGCCGACCCACAGGCACCGTCGTAGACGCGCTCGCCCACCTTGGGTGCCGTCACCAGCACCATGGCGCGTATGAGCGGGCGCGGGGTGTAGTATTCGCCGCCGTTGCGCCCGGCGTTGCCCATGCGCTTGATCTTCTCTTCGTAGAGCGCCGATAGCTCGTGCTTCTCGGCCTGGGAGCGAAAGCGCAGGGCGTCGATGTGGTCGATGATCTCGCGGAGGTTGTAGCCGCTGCGGACCTTGTTCTTGATCTCGCCGAAAATCTCGCCGATCTTGTATTCGATGGTGTTGGGGCCGCTGGCCCTCAGCTTGAAGCCGTGCAGGTACGGAAACAGCGTGCGATCGACGAAGTCCACCAGGTCATCGCCTGTGAGCGCCTGATTGTGATCGAGCTTGCCGTCCTTGCTCTTGGGCGCCGCCCAGCGCTCCCAGCGATAGGGTTGGCCCAGGATGTAGTTGTAGGGCTTGCCTTCAAGCTCCGCCTCCATCGCCCTGTCTTGTTCAAGGTCGTTGAGGTACTTCAGGAACAACAGCCACGAGGTCTGCTCGGTGTAGTCAAGCTCGGTGGTGCAGCCCGCCTCTTTCCAGAGCACATCGTCGATGTTCTTGAACGCCTGCTGAAACTGACGCCCAACCTCACTGCTCACCGCCACATCCACACTCCTGTCTCGGGATTCATCACAACCTCACAATCTAACCTTGCTGCACGCTGCGCGCACCCTGGACCCCTTACCCCTGCTCAGTCACGGGCGGCTTGGTCAGCAGATCGGCGATGGTCGTCGCCTGCTGCAGCGTACGTGGCCAGCCTGTGGGTAAGCCCAAGCTGCTTAGTGTATCCCGGTAACAACCACCCCGGCAAACGGGCAGGGGCCGACCAGCAATTTCAAATTCAATCCGCAGAGGCTTGGAGCACGCAGCGACCCGCCAGCGTTTGTGTCGGCTTCTTTGCGTGCGTATTGCGTGCTCTTTGGCTCTGCGGTTTGGCGAAGGGTGTCAGAATCTGTCAGACAGCGAAGCATTGCTTCGGTTAGGCTGCCGGATTTGGTTGACTTGTCGGACTTTATTCATGAGGGGAATGCGGAGGCAGCGATCAAGGCCCTGGCGGCTCGGTGATCTCGATGCCGGTTGGCATCACGCCTTACAGGGTTCGTCTGGTCGACAGCGGGCTGGGCAGGCGCCTTGGGGTGGAACGCGCCTTCTGGTGGCGGATGACAGCAACATGTACCTGAACCTTGCCAAATGCCACCACCTCCGAGGGTTCTCGTTGGGCGCTGCGCCTGCCGGCAATCGGCGGTACGGAACGCACGGGTGAGCGACGCCGACGAAGACAAGGCACGACTGCCGCAGGCCGTGGCGGCCGCTCAGCCCGGGGAAGATGCCTGGCATCTGGACTCTCAGCGGGGTGAACTGACTTCGCCCGAGGGCCTGGTGCAGGGGCTCTCCCGAATGGAACTCGGCTTGCTGCAGACGCTCGCCCAGGCCCGGGGCGCGACTGTCAGCCGGCGCTCGCTCGTCGAAGCGCTGGGTCGCCGCTGGTACGACTACGAGCAGACATGGCTCGATCAGGTGGTGAGTCGGCTGCGGCGCCGTTGCAAGCATCGCCTCGGCCGTTTGCCGCCGGTAAGAACCGTGCGGGGCGAGGGCTACAGGCTGTCGGAGCCGATGCAGGTGGACGAGGGCGTTGCGCTGCAACGCGCCAGGCAGGCGTTGCGCGAGTTGGTGGTCAATTTTCAGACCTTCTTCGCCACCGTCGAAGATCTCATGTTGGTGGTCGGCCTCGATGGGCGCATCCTGTTCGCCAATCCGGCCTGCGAGCACATCCTGGGCTACGACGCCGCTGAGATGGTCGGGATGCACGTGCTTGACCTGCATCCCGCCGAGCTGCGAGCGGAGGCCGAAGCGATCTTTGCCGCCATGCTGCGTGCCGAGCGCCAGCGCTGTCCGCTGCCCCTGCAGGCTAGGGACGGTGCGCTGGTCCCGGTGGAAACACGTGTCTGGCCGGGTCGCTGGAACGGGGCTGACTGTTTCTTCGGCATCATCAAGGATCTCAGTGTCGAGCAGGAGGCAAAGCAGCGCTTCGAGCGGCTGTTTCAGCTCAATCCGGCCTTCATGGCCCTGACTCGTCTGCCCGAGCGGCGGTTCGAGGACGTCAACCAGGCGTTTCTGGACACCCTGGGCTATCAACGCCAGCAGGTCCTGGGCAAATCGGCCGCCGCGCTCAGGCTGTTCCCCGACTCCACCGGCCATCAGCGCCTGGTGCGGCGTCTGCTCGCCGGTGAGCGCATCAGTGACGAGGCGCTGCAGGTTCGGCGCCGCGATGGCGAGATCCTCGATGGCCTGTTCTACGGCGAGCAGATCAGCAGTCAGGGGCAGGCCTATCTGCTGACGGTGATGATCGACATCACCCAGCGCACGCGCGCCGAACGCGACCTGCGCGCGAGCGAGCAACGCTACCGGCGTCTCAGCGCCGATCTGGAGCGTCAGGTGCAGGCACGCACCGCCGAGATCCGCACGGCGAATGCCGCGCTCCAGGCCAGCGAGGCGCAATACCGCATGCTGTTCAATAACGCCGCGGATCCCATGTTCATCATCGATCTGCATGGCCGTTTCCTGCTGGTCAACGACCAGGCCTGCCGGCACTACGGTCGGTCACAGGATGCCTTTCTGCAGCTTCACATCACGGATGTCGACACTCCCGAAGACGGCGTCAATGCCGCGGCGCGGATCGCGCGTCTGGAGCAGGAGGGGCAGGCCGCGTTCACTGCACTGCATCGCGACGCGACCGGACGCACCTTTCCGGTCGAAGTGCGTGCAACCCGGATCCGCTATGGCGGGATACCCGCCATGCTGTCCATTTGCCGCGACATCAGCGAGCAGACCGCGGCCCGCGCGCGCATCGAGTTCCTGGCCTATCACGACAGCCTGACCGGCATGCCGAACCGGATTCTGGGGCGTGACCGGCTGGCGCAGGCCATCGCCGGTGTCGCCCCGGGTCAGAACGCCCTGGCCGTGCTGCTGCTGGATCTGGACGGGTTCAAGCATGTCAACATCTCTTGCGGTCAGGGGATCGGCGATGCCCTGCTGCAGTCCGTTGCCGAGCGGCTGAACCAGCAGCGGCCCGACGGGGCGCAGCTGGCACGCCTGACGGCCGACGAGTTCCTCATCGTGCTGCCCGACCTGCATCCGGATCACTGCGAACCGGTGGTGCTGCAAACCTGCGAAAGAACTACAGCAGGTTCTGGCGGCGCCCTTCGATATCGCCGGCCGGCAACTCAGCATCACCGCCTCGCTCGGCGTCGCCCGTTATCCGCAGGACGGTCGGGATGCAGACACCCTGCTGCAGAATGCCGGTCTTGCGCTGAGTGCGGCCAAACAAAACGAACCGCACAGCGTTTGTCTGTTCGAGCGGAACATGAAAATTGCGCTGATGCGTTTTCTTGAGACCCGCGAGGCGCTGGCCGGCGTGTTGCAACAGACGCAGCTGGAACTGTACTACCAGCCGCAGCTGGATCTGCGAACCGGGGCCGTGGTCGGCGTCGAGGCCCTGTTGCGCTGGCGGCGACCGGGCGTCGGGCTGCTGGTACCCGCGGATTTTCTCGATGTCGCCGAAGAGAGCGGACTGATACTGCCCATCGGCGCCTGGGTGCTGCAACAGGCTTGCCGTCAGGCCGCGGCCTGGCGCAGCGCAGGCTGGGCGAACCTGATCATGGCGGTGAATCTCTCGGCGGTTCAGTTCCGCCAGGGGCGGGTGAACGAGGCCGTGTCGGCCGCTCTCGCGGACAGTGGATTGCCCCCTGAAAACCTGGAACTTGAGATCACGGAATCCATCCTGCTGCAGGGTGAGGAGGCCGTGCTGGAGACGCTGGCGAACTGGAAACAACAGGGTATTCGGCTGGCCATCGACGACTTCGGTACCGGTTACTCCAGCTTCGGCTACCTGAAGCGCTTTGGCGCCGACAAGATCAAGATCGATCGCTCCTTCATCAGGGACATCCATGCCGATGTCGAGAGTCCGGCCATCGTGCAGGCCATGATCCAGTTTGCCCGCGCCCTGCGACTGCGCATCACGGCCGAGGGGGTGGAGACGCCAGCGGTCGCAGAGAGTCTGCGGCGCATGGGTTGCGGCCAGGTGCAGGGCTTCCTCTACGCAAGGCCGATGCCTGCCCCCGAGCTGGAGCGCTGGCTGCGGGCGCGTGACAACCCCGCGCAGGTGCTGCCGTCAGGCGAGGCGACATAGCGTCGAGAGCCGGTGCCGGGGCATGCGCGCGGTGGCGTTGTTCATGGATTCCGTGCCGGTGGCTCCATGGACCAGGGCGGTCTAGGGATCAGTCGGGCCATCGCCGAAGGTGACCGCCAGCAGCGCCTCGACGCCCTGGGCCTTGATGCGTCTGATGGTCTCCTTGCGGTTTCGCTGACGCCGGTTCGCGCGCAGTGCAGCCAGGGCGTGGATGGCGCCCTGCCGATACGCCCTGATGCGCTCACGGTAGCCCGCGCTGCCTGTCTCGACCTGGACGACATCCGGGTCAGCGTGAATCGGTGCGGGGTCTGACGGCATGGTGTCCGGTTCAGCGCTCGCTACCTTGTCAGCAAAGGCCGGGGTTGCAGCATGCGCCAAGGTCGGCAGCCATGTATCCGCACCACGCTTCCAGTCGCGTAGCCCCAGTCTTTTCAGCAAGCCGCCGTGCTGGAGCACGGAATACCGCAACGCCTCGCGCTGCCCGATGTACTCGACGAACACCTCCCTTTCCGAGGGGTCATCGATCCATTGCCTGGCAAACAGGTCGATCAGCATGGGGCTGAAATGTCGCCAGTCGATGCCCGAGATGGTCTCTGCGCCCTGGTCCCTCGCCGCCTTGATCACGCGCTCGATGCCGTCTTCATAGCCCGGGAGCGTCTGGGCAACGTGCATGCCCAGCCAGTAAAACTCGGTATCCGCGGCCCTGGCCAGCTGTCCGCGGAGGTTCGACGACGCCTCTTCCTGGTTGCCGCCAAGCAGACCGCTTGCGTTCCGTCTGAGGTTTCCGTGCGAGGCCAGGAATTCATCGCTCCTGGCCTGGTATTCATGCTGGAATTCCAGGATGAACTTTTTGATGTCGCGTTCCCATTGTCTGAAATCCTGTTCGGCGACCTTGATTTCCTTGTTGATCTCATCGGTCGTGCAGGGCGCGCAGTCGAGTTTTTCGAACAGTCGCTCGACGAGCGTCTCATAGCAACCCCGGCAGAACGTGGTGTCTGCCCCGTCGCAATACGGAAAGTCCGCGCTCATTGCGTCGACGATTCGACGCTTGCAGGATGTCAGCGTATCGCCCTTTGCGATCGCAGACTCGACCTTGTGGACCAGCGCGTTCATCCTGTCTTCGTAGAACTTCTGATGAACGCCCCGCTGAACCTTGTGGATAGTTGAATCGTAAGAGAGAGCCATGGATGCAGAGCCGTTGCAGAGGCGAAGTCGGTCATTGTGATGCGAGCGTCTCACCCGGACCAGGTCCCCGCCCTGATCCGAACGGCGGGGGGCGGGCCGTACAGAAAACGCCCAGTGGGCGCTGGTCAGCCAATGCCGACCAGTCGGTACCGGTCAGTCGATGCCGGTTGGTCAATGCCGGTCAGTGAACGCTGTTCTTTTCCGCACGTGAGTGTAGTCTGTGGGCAATCATGGCTGCAAATCGCCGGCAGGCTGCATCCAGGTGCAGGGCAGGAGGCGTGCCGATTGCTGGCCTGGAGCGGGTTTTACGGTCGGGGGTGACGGATGAGCAAGGGGACCGCGTGGGGTGAACACCGAGGGAGGGGCAGGGTCATGCCGGGTGCGCTGACCGGCATCCCGGCTTTCGTGTGGGTCTTGATGCTGGCGCTGCTGCTGCTGGTGGCCTGCGCCCGCAGCGATGACCCGACTCGGCCGCGGCCGGACAAGGTCTATGCCGATGGCTTCGTCACGCCCATCGAATCGGTGACCATCGAGGCCGACGGCGGCAGCATCGTCGGGTCCTACGACGCCTGGCTGCGCCTGCGGCCGACGGGCGGGCTGGAGGCCCGGCTCGAAACAGAGTACCAACCCACGGATTGCGCGCCGGCTGAGGCCTATTTCCAGCGCAAGCTGGCGCTGGTCGGGCTGTCCGTCGGTACCGGCCGATTGTCCTGCCGCAAATACACCAACACCCGGCTGCCGTTCGAGAACGGCCGCTGGCTGCTGGAAAACGAGACCGACGGGCGCGTCTACTACCGCATCTGGAAGACCCGCTGAGCACCTATCCCAAATTATGGTGACAGCATACATATTTAGGCCCCTCTGTTACAAAGGGGTTACGGGTAGCACTTCCTTCATCGAGTGAGGAGCGATGCGTTTTTTCAATACCGAAGGTCCAGTCCGGCCTGAGGATCACTACCTGTTGCCGCCGCTGCAGCGCTGGGATCTGGATGAGGTGCTGACCCTGATCGAGCAGAAGAAATATTTTCTGCTCCACGCCCCGCGGCAGACCGGTAAGACCAGTTGCCTGCTGGCGTTGAGGGATTTTCTGAACCGTCAGGGGCACTATGGGGCTGTCTACGCGAACCTCGAGACGGCACAGGCGGCGCGTGAGGATATGGCCCTGGCGATGACTGACATCGTGCAAACCATCGCTGCCGAAGCCAGACGCCAGATCGGAGCGCAGGGGATCGAGGCGCTTGCGGACGAGGTGCTGGAGCGCAGTGCGCCGACCCGTGTGCTGCGTGCCTTTCTGGCCCACTGGTGCGAGGGCACCGAGCGGCCGCTGGTGCTCCTGCTCGACGAGGTCGATGCGCTTGTGGGTGATACCCTGATCTCGTTGTTGCGCCAGTTACGAGCGGGCTATCCGCAACGGCCAGGTGGTTTTCCGAGTACTGTCATCCTCTGTGGCGTACGAGACCTGCGTGACTACCGGATTCATGCTACCTCGGAGTGCGCGCCCGTCACCGGTGGTAGTGCCTTCAATATCAAGGCCGAGTCGCTGCGGCTGGGGGACTTCTCGGTCGATGAGGTGACGGCCTTGCTCGCCGAACACACTATCGAGACCGGACAAGCCGCGTATGCTTGCCAGTGGTCCGCAGGACTCGCTGCCCCAGTTCAGTCCGAGCTGGCTCACGCCTCAGGGGGACCTGGACCCCGATGCCCTGCTTGCGGCTTTCCTGGACTTCTGGCGCCAGCATGGTGAGGCACTGCTCGGCAGTGTCCCCTACCACGAGATCGCTCCGCATTTGGTGCTCATGGCCTTTCTGCAGCGGGTGGTCAACGGCACGGGGACGTTGGAACGCGAATACGCCATTGGCCGCGGCAGGATGGATCTGTGTCTGCGTCACCGGACCCAGACGCTGGCGATCGAGATCAAGGTCTGGCGACCCGGCGCACCGGACCCACTGGTTGAAGGGCTGGCGCAACTGGACGCCTATCTGGCCGGAATGGGACTGGAGACCGGCTGGCTGATCATCTTCGACCGTCGCCCGGAAGCGCCGCCACTGGCTGAGCGGCTTGGATTGGTCCGGACCCGGAGCCCCGCCGGGTGTTGGGTCCAGGTGGTTCGGGCCTGAGCCGGATCCGGATCCGGATCCGAAACTTTCCCTGCTCAGCCGCCCTGTGCGCCACGGGCGCGGGCAATGGCGGCGCGGACCTGCGCTGGGGCGGTGCCGCCGAGGTGGTTGCGGGCGGCGACGGACCCTTCCAGCGTCAGCACGTCGAACACGTCGGGGCCGATGGCCGGCGAGAAGCGGCGCAGTTCGTCCAGGCTCAGTTCCGCCAGGTCGCGTTGCTCGCGCACACCGAAGGCCACCGCCTTGCCGACGATCTCGTGGGCGTCGCGGAACGGGATGCCCTTGCGCACCAGATAGTCCGCAAGGTCGGTGGCGGTGGAGAAGCCCTGACGGGCGGCAGCGCGCATGCGCTCGCGGTTGCAGCGGGCGTGGCGCATCATGTCGGCAAAGACCTTGAGCGCACCGCGCAGGTTGTCGGCGGTGTCGAACAGGGGTTCCTTGTCTTCCTGATTGTCCTTGTTGTAGGCCAGGGGCTGGCCCTTCATCAGGGTCAGCAGCGCCATCAGGTGGCCGAAGATGCGCCCGGTCTTGCCGCGGACCAGTTCCGGCACGTCCGGGTTCTTCTTCTGCGGCATGATCGAGGATCCGGTGCAGAAGGCGTCGGACAGGTCGATGAAGGCGAACTGGGCCGAGGACCAGAGGATGAGTTCCTCCGAGAAGCGGGACAGGTGCATCATCAGGATGGCGGCGCAGGCGGCGAACTCGATGGCGAAGTCACGATCGGAGACGGCGTCCAGGGAGTTCTCCGCCGGCCGGTCGAAGCCGAGCTGCTGCGCGGTGTAGGCGCGGTCGATGGGGTAGGTGGTGCCGGCCAGGGCGGCGGCGCCCAGGGGCATGACGTTGAGCCGCACGCGGCAGTCCCGGAAGCGGCCGGCATCGCGCAGCAGCATCTCGTGCCAGGCCAGCATGTGATGGCCAAAACTCACCGGCTGGGCCACCTGCAGATGAGTGAAGCCCGGCAGGATGCTGTCGGCCTCGCGCTCGGCCAGGTCCAGCAGGGCGTCCTGCAGGCCCTGGATGCCGGCGATGATGGCGTCGATCTCGTCGCGCAGCCACAGACGGATGTCCGTGGCCACCTGGTCGTTGCGCGAGCGGCCGGTGTGCAGTCGCTTGCCGGCGTCGCCGATGTCGGCGGTCAGCGCGGCCTCGATGTTCATGTGCACGTCTTCCAGGGCCACGGACCACTGGAAGCTGCCGTCTTCGATGCGCGTGCGGATACGCTCCAGGCCGGCGACGATGGCATCGCGCTCGGTATCGCTCAGGATGCCCTGGCGTGCCAGCATGCGGGCGTGGGCGATGGAGCCGGCGATGTCGTGCCGGTACAGGCGCCGGTCGAAGCCGACGGAGGCGGTGAAGGCCTCGACGAAGGCATCGGTGGGGGCGTCGAAGCGTCCGGACCAGGGTTTGACGGGTGCAGGAGTGGGGTCTGTCATTGCGGCGGTTGCGCTCGTGGGCTGAGACTGAGGTGACGCCCGACCGGCGCACGCGGCAGCTGCGCTGGGGGCGATGCGGCGCGGCGAGTGTACTACGGATGGCGACCGTCCGGCGCTGGTGCCGGATGTCGGCTTGGCGTCATGTTAACCTGATCCCGGCCATCGTCGGCGGGCGCCGGATGCGGTACCGTTGACATTTTTTGCCCGACGGCCCTGCTTGCCGTTGACTTCTCCACCATTCCCTGGACTGTATGCAATGACCGAGACGCTCCGAATCGCGACCCGCAAATCCCCGTTGGCCATGTGGCAGGCCGAGCATGTGGCGGCCGAGCTGCGGCGGTTGCATGCCGATCTCGCCGTCGAGATCGTCGGCATGACCACCCGCGGCGACAAGATCCTCGATGCGCCCCTGGCCAAGATCGGCGGCAAGGGCCTGTTCGTGAAGGAACTGGAGCAGGGCATGCTGGACGGTACGGCGGACATCGCCGTGCACTCCATGAAGGACGTGCCGGTGGAGTTTCCGGACGGGTTGCACCTGGCGGTGATCCTGGATCGCGAGGACCCGCTGGACGCCTTCGTCTCGAACCGCTTCGGCGCGCTGGACGAACTGCCCCAGGGCGCCTGCGTGGGCACCTCGAGCCTGCGCCGGCAGTGCCAGCTGGCGGCCCGTCGGCCGGACCTGCGCATCGAGCCCCTGCGCGGCAACGTGAACACCCGGTTGCAGAAGCTGGATGACGGGGTCTACGACGCCATCATCCTGGCCGCCGCCGGGCTCAAGCGCCTGGGCTTCGGCGAGCGCATCCGCGACCGCATCAGCGCCGAAGACAGCCTGCCGGCCATCGGCCAGGGGGCGATCGGTATCGAATGCCGCCAGGACGATGCGCGGGTGAACGACCTGATCGCGCCGCTGCACCACCGGCTGACCGCCGAGCGGGTGCGGGCGGAGCGCGCGATGAACGCCCGCCTGCAGGGCGGTTGCCAGGTGCCCATCGCCGGCCATGCCCTGCACGAGGGCGATGCCCTGTGGGTGCGCGGTCTGGTGGGCTCCACCGATGGTACGCGCCTGTTGCGGGCGGAGCGTCGCGGCCCGGCGGAGCAGGCCGAGGCCCTGGGCGAGTCCTTGGCGGATGCGCTGCTCGAGCAGGGGGCAGGCGAGATCCTGGCGGCATTGCGCGAGTCATGAGCGGCCCGTGCCGGCTGAACGGCCGTGGCGTGCTGATCACCCGGCCCGCGGCCCAGGCGGATGCCCTGAGCCGGCTGGTGGCCGAACTGGATGGTGAGCCGATCCTGTTCCCGACGGTGGAGATCCTGCCGACGCTGGAGGCCGAGGCGGCACGGGCGCAGTTGCGGCAACCCTGGGATCTGATGGTGTTCGTCAGTCGCAATGCCGTCGAGCATGCGCTGGCCCTGCTGGGCGGCGCCGAACCCCTGGCCCACACCCGTCTGGCCGCCGTGGGCAAGGCCACCGCCGCGGCCATTCGTGCGGCGGGGCTGCCGTCGCCCCTGGTGCCGGCGAGCGGTTTCGACAGCGAGGCGCTGCTGCAATTGCCCGAGCTGACGGCGGTGGCCGGTCGGCGGGTGCTGATCGTGCGCGGCGACGGCGGCCGCCCCCTGCTGCGTGACACCCTGCGCCAGCGGGGGGCCGAGGCGGCCTTTGCCGAGGTCTATCGGCGCGTGCCGCCGCAGGTGGATGTCGGTGCCCTGCTGCCGCAGTGGGAATCGGCCCTGGGCTATGTGACGGCCACCAGTGACGAGGTGCTGGCCAATCTGATGGGGCTGCTGCCGCCGGCGGCGTACCCGTGGATGTTCGGGCTGCCGCTGGCGGTACTCAGCGAGCGCAACGCGCAGACGGCCCTGGCCATGGGCTTTCGCACCGTGGCGGTGGCCAGCGAGGCCAGTGATGCGGGCCTGTGCGATGCCTTGTGCCGGCTGCATCTGGCCCGCGTGCGCCCCTGATCCCGGCTGCCAGCGTCCCCTGCTGTCAGACGGCGGCTGGCGGCTGGCGGCTGTCGGATGGCTGTCAGGGCTTCTTGCCGTAGCCGGGGCTGTCCGCGGCATACTCGAAGGCGTCGGAGAACATGTGATCCATGCCCAGGCCGCGGCCCTCGAAGGCGCTGCGGCCGGCCTCCACCATCACCGGCGGGCCGCTCAGGTAGACGTCGTAGTCGGCGATGTCCGGATGGTCTTCCAGCACGGCCTCGTGCACCAGTCCGCGCCGGCCGTCCCAGTCCGCGTCCGGTTCGGACAGCACCGGCACATAGCTGAAGTTGGCATGCTCCGCGGCCCAGCGTTGCGGCAGGTCCGGCAGGTACAGGTCGCGGCGGGCCCGGGCACCCCAGTAGAGCGTCATCGGGCGCTGGATGCCAGCGTGGAAGGCGTGCTCCAGCATACCCTTGATGGGGGCGAAGCCGGTGCCGCCGCCGATGAAGATCATCGGCCGCTCCGAGTGCTCGCGCAGCACGAAGGTGCCCAGGGGGCCCTGGATGCGCAGGATGGCCTTCTCCGGCAGTTCGTCGAACAGAAAGTCGGTGAACTCGCCCCCCGGCACGCGGCGCACATGCAGTTCCACCAGCGCATCGTCGTGGGGGGCATTGGCCATGGAGAAGGCGCGCTTGCGCCCATCGCTGAGGATGAATTCCAGGTACTGCCCCGCCAGGAACTGCAGCCGTTGGCCCTCCGGCAACTTCAGGCCCAGACGCACCACGTCATGATTCAGGCGGGTCTTCTCCGCCACGCGGCAGGGCAGGGTGCGCACCTCGATGTCGGCAGTGGTCTCCAGTTCGGCCACGCGCAGGCGCAGGTCGCTCCGGGGCACCGCCTGGCAGGTCAGGCAGGCGTTGTCGGGTTGTCCCTCCAGCGCCTGGGTCTTGCCGCTGGGGTAGCTGACCTCGCCCTCCAGCAGTTCCGCGCTGCAACTTCCGCACTTGCCGTCACGGCAGCCGTAGGGCAGGCCGATGCGTTGCTTGATCGCCGCGTCGAGGATGGTCTGGCCGGGCTCGACGCTGAAGCGATGGTGGTTGGGCTCCGTGCGGATGGTGAAACTCATGGACTGGCCTTCTTGCTGTGTCGCGGGCTTGCGGGTCGTCTCTGCGGGTCAGAACTGATCCCTGAACCTACCATGTGTTGACTCTTTTGTCGGCTGCAAGCCATGCTGCGGCCTGTCGAGGGCGGAGTGGGTCCGTCCGGGGCTTCATCGGCGATGTGCGGGGGCGCTTGTATGATCATCATCGGTTGTGGATATCTGGGCGCTCTGGTGGCTCGGCGGCTGCAGGCGCAGGGAGAGCAGGTGACCGGGGTCGTGCGCAGCGACCGGCGCGCGGCTGAACTGGCAGCAGCGGGCATCGAGCCGTTGCAGCTCGACCTGCAACAGGACGACCTGGCGCCCCTGGTCTGCGCGGATGCGCCGGTGTTCCACTTCGCGCCGCCGCCGGGACAGGGCCGCGAGGATCCGCTCACCGCGCGACTGCTGGCGTCCTTTGCCGCGAACGGGCAGCCGCGGCGCCTGGTCTATGTGAGCACCACCGGGGTCTACGGCGACTGCGGCGGCGCCTGGGTGGACGAGACCTGGCCGGTGCAGCCGACGGCTGAGCGGTCGCTGCGGCGCTGGGACGCGGAACAGCGGCTGCGACGCTGGCATGCCGAGGGCGGCGGCGAGCTGGTGATCCTGCGGGTGGCCGGCATCTATGGTTGCGACCGGCTGCCGCTGGAGCGCATCCGCAGCGGCCAGCCGGTGATCAGCCTGGAGGAGGCGCCCTGGTCCAATCGCATCCATGTGGAAGACCTGGCGAGCGTCTGCCTGGCGGCCATGGAGCGCGCCCCGGATGGCGCGTTGTACAACGTCTGCGATGGCCATCCCAGCACCATGACCGACTACTTCTGCCGCATCGCCGAAGCCGCGGGCCTGCCGCAGCCGCCGCAGATCCCGCTGGCCGAGGCACCGGGCCGGGTCTCGCCCGGCATGCTGTCCTACCTGAACGAATCCCGCCGGCTCAGCAACCGGCGCCTGCTGTCCGAATTGGCGCTGACCCTGCGCTACCCCACCCTGGCCGATGGCCTGGCGGCGTGCTTCGGCTAGTCGGCACCCTGCGCCGCGCCCGGTGTTTTGCCGCTAGGCCGATGGTCCGTGGCGCTGCTAGAATCATCGGATCGGCCTGTGCCGAAGCGGGCTGTGAGGCCCATCTCCATACTGCAAGACCAATGAGGAACGATCCATGCGATTCAGTCTCTCCCGGCCTTCGGGTCTGTCCGTGGGTGGCCCGATCACGGGTCCGGCGCTGGTGCTTGCCCTGGGCCTGTCCCTGGCCGGAAGCGCCGTCGCCGGCAATACCGACAGCTTCGACTTCGACACCACCGAGGACCTGCTGACGGTCTGCTCGGTTTCCGCCGATGATGCCGCCCACGTGCCGGCATTGCTGGCCTGCCGCGCCTTCATCGAGGCGACGGTGCAATATCACGACGCCGTCAGCGACCGCAAGCAGCTGAAGCGGCTGGTCTGCTATCCGAAGAACACCACCATTGACGATGGTCGCAAGGCATTCGTGGCCTGGGGCGGCACCAACCGCGACAACGCCGAACTCATGGGCGAGCTGCCGGTGGTCGGCCTGGTACGCGCCCTGGCGGCCAAGTATCCCTGCAAGTGATCGACGCCGCAGGCGTTTTGCCTGCGTTGCCTGCCAGCAAAGGGGCAAGCCCAAGGGGCGAGCAAAGGGAAGCAACTTGGGGTACGCTTGAGTTGTAACGATCCACGGCCCGGCCGTGGGCCTGTTTGCGGAGAAAGACGATGAAGAAGTCGGCCGTTATCCTGATCCTGTCCGTCAGTCTCGCCATGCTCGCGGGCTGTGGCACCACCACCGGCCAGCGCGCCGGCAGCGGTGCAGCCATGGGTGCCGCGGGTGGCGCGTTGGTCGGCTCCCTCAGCGCCAATGCCGGCAAGGGCGCGCTGATCGGCGCCGGCGTGGGCGCCCTGGGCGGCTACCTGTTCGATCAGCATGAGAAGGGCAATATCGACTGATGTCGGCCCGGGCGGCAACGGGTTTTCCGGGGCCGCCCGCGGCCGCAGGCGTGTGTCGCCGGATACCTGGTGCCGAATGCCGTCGCTGGTCATGATCAGTGCGCGGCGTGGTTCAGAACTTGACACCCTGTGTCATTCGCCGTTTGTCGATTTGTGCGTTGATCGACCCTCGGTGTCCTCGATCTCAATGCATACACCGTTTCGAGAGTGAGCGATGAGGATCTACGTAGGCAACCTGAAGTATTCCGTCACTGACGACGAGCTGCGGGACATGTTCAGCGACTTCGGCGACGTGGCAAGTGCCGATGTCATCAAGGACAAGTTCTCCGGTCAGTCCAAGGGATTCGGTTTCGTCGACATGCCGAACAACAGCGAGGCCGAGGATGCCATCAAGGCCCTGCACGACAGCATGAACGACGGGCGCAAGCTGACGGTAAACGAGGCACGTCCACGTACGGAGCGGCCCCCGAGATAAGACTGATGCGGCCCTGAGGAGGCGGGGCTTCCTGCCCGGCGCCTCTCGCGTTTCAATCCAGCCCCAGGGTCGGCCAGATCGCGTCTACCTGCGCCTTGATGGCGGGGTCCATGCGAATCGGCCGGCCCCACTCGCGGCTGGTCTCGCCGGGCCACTTGTTGGTGGCGTCGAAGCCGATCTTGGAGCCGATGCCGGAGACCGGTGAGGCGAAGTCCAGGTAGTCGATGGGGGTGTTCTCCACCATCACGGTGTCGCGCGCAGGGTCCATGCGCGTGGTCATGGCCCAGATGACGTCCTTCCAGTCGCGGGTATTCACGTCGTCGTCCACCACGATGACGAACTTGGTATACATGAACTGCCGCAGAAAGGACCACACGCCCATCATCACCCGCTTGGCGTGGCCGGGGTACTGTTTCTTCACGCTGACCACCGCCAGCCGGTAGGAGCAGCCCTCCGGCGGCAGGTAGAAGTCGGCGATCTCCGGGAACTGCTTCTGCAGTATCGGCACGAAGACCTCGTTGAGGGCGACGCCCAGGATGGCTGGCTCGTCCGGCGGTCGGCCGGTGTAGGTGCTGTGGTAGATCGGCTCCGCACGGCGCGTGATGCGGTCGATGGTGAACACCGGAAAGTCGTCGATCTCGTTGTAGTAGCCGGTGTGGTCTCCGAACGGGCCCTCCGGTGCCGTGTCGCCGGGATGCAGGTGGCCCTCCAGCACGATCTCGGCGCTGGCCGGCACCTGGAGCGTGTTGCCGATGCACTGCGCCAGCTCCGTGCGGCTGCCCCGCAGCAGTCCGGCGAAGGCATATTCCGACAGGGTGTCCGGCACCGGCGTGACCGCGCCCAGGATGGTGGCGGGGTCGGCGCCCAGGGCCACCGCTAGCGGAAACGGCTCGCCCGGATGCCTTTCCTGCCAGGCGCGATAGTCCAGCGCGCCGCCGCGGTGGGCCAGCCAGCGCATGATGACCCGGTTGCGCCCAAGCACCTGCATGCGGTAGATGCCCAGGTTCTGGCGCGGTTTTTCCGGGCCGCGGGTGATCACCAGCCCCCAGGTGATCAGCGGCGCGGCATCGCCGGGCCAGCAGTGCTGGATGGGCAGCTCGCCCAGGTCGACCGCGTCGCCGCTCTGCACCACCTCCTGGCAGGGGGCGCCCTTGCGGACCTTGGGCGCCATGTCCAGCACCTTCTTGAACACCGGCAGGGTCTCCCAGGCTTGGCGCATGCCCTTGGGCGGGTCCGGCTCCTTCAGAAAGGCCAGCAGCCGGCCGACCTCGCGCAGGGCCTCGACGGATTCCTCGCCCATGCCCAGGGCCACGCGTTTGGGCGTGCCGAACAGGTTGCCCAGCAGCGGGATCCGGGAGCCCTTGGGTTGCTCGAACAGCAATGCCGGGCCGCCGGCCCGCAGGGTGCGGTCGCAGATCTCGGTGACCTCCAGGTAGGGGTCCACCGGGACGCGGATGCGTTTGAGTTCGCCGCGTTTTTCCAGTTGCTGGATGAAGTCGCGCAGGTCTTTGTATTTCATGATGCGGATTTGCGGTAGTCTGCAATGGCGGAGGAGCCGCGGGCGGTCGCGGATCGATTCGTGTGCTTCAACAGCACGGTGGTCGTGGGTGGACTGAAGCTGGCGAGGGCCGAACCTTGAGTCTTGATGGACGAACCTCAGTGAATGTGAAGACGCGTTTCCCGTTTGCCATGCTGCTGTGGGGCCTGGTGGCTGTGCTGGCGCTGGCGGTCATTGGCGTTGTGCTTTACAAGACCCTGCCGCTGCTGCATCCGCCGATCGCCGAGCGGGCCCCGCTTGATGCCGGCTGCGATGTGCGCCGGTCACCCTGCGCGGTGCGTTTCGACTCCGGTGGCGGCGTGCGGCTGGATATCCGGCCCCGGGGCATTCCGGTGGTGCATCCGCTGCAGGTGGAGGTCGTGCTCGACGGCCTGTCTCCGCCCCGGCGGGTGGAACTGGACCTGGTCGGTGTCGACATGGACATGGGCTACAACCGCGTGGCCCTTGAGCTAAGCAGCGTGCCAACCGGCGAGCCAGGCGACGAACCGACGGATGCGCGGACCCTGACCTATCGCGGCGGTGCCATGTTGCCGATCTGCGTGCGGGATCGCATGACCTGGGAGGCCCGGGTGCTGCTGCACCAGCCCCGAGGCATCCTGGCGGCGCCGTTCCGCTTCGAGACCGTGCGTGTCCGCCAGGCGCCCTGAGAGACCCGGCGGCGGTCCGGCGGTGTCCGTCGGTGGTCTGATCAGGCCGAAGGGTCGATCAGATCGTAGTAGCGTGCCCGGTACAGCAGCCGCGGCCGTTCCCCATCAGTATCGCTGAAACGGCCGCGTCGATGCAGGACGTTGTTGCACAGCAGGCCCCAGCCCGGTTGCAGTGTGGCCTCGAACCGCGGCAGCGTCTCGTCCTCCAGCAACGCCCGCAGGGCGCCCACTGCCGCGGTGGTGTCGGCGTCGTCGCGCCAGCTGATGTTGCGGCGCCGATCGGTGTAGCGCATATGCAGATGCCCGCGGGGGCCGAGGCTGAACACCGGACCGGTGCTGGCGGGCCGCAGCTCCTCGCCGTCCACCACGTTGGGCGGGATGGTCATGGCCTCGGGATGCATCAGCGCCCGGATGTGTGCCGGGTCCTGGTCGCGCAGCTTCAGGTAGAGCATCTCGTGGTCGATCAGGCCGTTGCTGCCGCCTTGCGCCGCGGGCCGCACGCAATGCAGCACCATGGCGTTGATCTGGCGATCGGCGCCGTTGTAATAGCCGTCGGTATGCCAGGCGATGGGCCGGTCGGTGTAGGGGATGAAGCCGCGACGCAGGGCGTCGGACTGCACCGTGATGGACGTGATGGCGTCGTCGTCGGCGCCGGGGTTGTGATCCAGCCGGTGCAGTCCGAAGCGCGCGCCGAGCAGGCGCGGGATGTCCTTGTCCGGGTCATCGCCGGTGCGGCCGACGTAGACGACCATGTTGGCTCGCCGGATGCGCTCGGCCAGGGCGTCGAATTCGGCGTCGGTCAGTCGGCGCGGGTCGTCGACCTCGACCAGCAGGTCGTCGAGGCTGTCGGGCTGTGCGGCGAGCTTACCCGCGCGCCAGGCCTCATAGGCCGCGTGGTTGTCCAACGAGAAGGGTGACTGGCCGGCGGTTGAAGGCATGGAAGGACTCGGGCGTGTTGATCACAGCGAAACATCCGACGAGTATACTTGAGTTGTAGGCATCGGCGATCAAGGCGATAAGGCACAACGGCGCACGCTGCGCCGGGAGGAGGCGATCATGTCCGAGTCGAACCAGGACGAGGGGAACCGGGGCCAGGGGAACCGGGATCAGGGCAACGGGGATCAGGGTTACAGGCACATCCTGCTGGCGGTGGATTTCGCGCCGGAGTCCGAGGTGGTGACCCAGCGCGCGCTGACCCTGCGCGCGCGCTTCGATGCGCGCCTGACACTGGTGAACATCGTCGATTACGTGCCGCCGGGGGCCGACTATGCCGCCGGTGCCTTCGTCGCCGAGCCGGTGTTGCCGGAGGAGTTCCAACTGGAGCAGGAGCTGATCGATGTGGCCCGGCGGGAGCTGGACCGGCTGGGCGAGCGCATCGGTGTGCCGCCGGAGGGCCGCATCGTCGAGTTCGGCTCCGCCGGGCGCAGCATCGAGCATGTGGCGAAGGACCTGGGGGTGGACCTGATCGTCGTCGGCGCCCGCGATCACAACTGGCTCAGCAGCCTGTTCGGCTCCACCCCGCGCACTCTGCTGCGCCACGAGGTCTGTGACCTGCTGGCGGTGCGCATCCCCCAGCCCGCGGAGGATTGAGGTCGCGGCTGACGACTTGTGTGCGACGGAATTGGCAGGCTGAATTGGCGGACTGAATGGGCCGCCTTTCAGCCCGCGCCGGCCTGGCTCTCCACGCGGTTGCGGCCGCCGGCCTTGGCGGCGTAGAGGGCCTCGTCGGCACGCTTCACCCAGTGGTCCAGGTCATCCCCCGGGGACCATTCGGCCACGCCGAAGCTGGCGGTGACCTGGCCTACCTCGGGCAACGGCGTGTCCGCCAGCAGCGCGCGCAGCTTTTCCGCCAGTGCGACGGCCTCGGCCAGGCGGCTCTGGGGTAGCATGATGGTGAATTCCTCGCCGCCCCAGCGCGCCAGCACATCCGTCGCCCGCAGGTGAACCCGAGCGCGTTGCACGACCTCGATCAGCACCTCGTCGCCCACCAGGTGCCCGAAGCGGTCGTTGATCGACTTGAAGTGGTCGATGTCGAACAGCAGCAGCGACAGCGGCTGGCCGTAGCGTTCGCTGCGGTTGATCTCCTCCCCGGCCCGGGTCTCGAAGGACAGGCGATTGAAGATGCCGGTGAGGCGATCGGTGGTGGCCAGTCGATTGAGCTCCCGGTTGGCCGCCTGTAGGTCGCGATTGGCCTGCTCGGCCGCCTCCTTGGCCTGTTGCAGCGCCTCGCGGTCGCGTTTTTGCTGGGTGATGTCGCTGATGGCCCCGGCCATGCGCAGCGGGGTGCCGTCGGCGTCCCACTCCGCCTGGGCGCGTGAGCGAAACCAGCGGTACTCGCCGGCCCGGTTGCGCATGCGCAGCTCGATGTCGAACGGCTCGCGTTGTTGCAGATGCGCTGCATGGGCAGCCCGCACCTTGGGCAGGTCGTCGGGGTGCACCAGGGTCTCGAAGCCCTCGAGGGTGTTTTCTACCTCGTCGTCGGCGTACCCCAGCAGGGCCTTGTAGCGCGGCGACAGATAGGACTCGCCGGTCTGCACCTGCCATTCCCAGAGCCCGTCTGAGGTGCCGCGCGCTGCGCGGGCGTAGCGCGCCTCGCTCAGGCGCAGCCGGTCGCCCTGGGCCTTGAGCTGCAGATACACGCCCACCCGCGCGCGCACCACGGGCGCATGGATCGGCTTGCTGATGAAGTCCAGCGCCCCGGCCTGCAGGGCGCGCACCTCGCTGTCGATGTCATCATCGGCGGTGACGAAGATGACCGGGATGTCCGGGTAGTCGCGGTGCAGGATGCGGCAGGTGTCGAAGCCGTCCATGCCGGGCATGCGCGCGTCCAGCAGTATCAGGTCGACGGGGGTCTGTGCCGTGCGTAGCAGCGCCTCGGCACCGTTGCCCGCGCTGATTAACTCGCCCATGCCCTTCAGCGCCCGTGACAGGGTCTCCACCGCCATCGGATTGTCGTCGACGATGAGCAGGCGGGCCGGCTTGCCGACGGCCTTTTCAGCCTGTTGTCTGGCCAGATGTCCGACCGGCCGGGCAGTGGGCCGATCGGGCGGTGAAGCGGCAGCCTGGCGCCAGGGCGCACTGGCAGCCAGCAGCGCCTGCAGAATGGCGGTTAAGGCGGCGAACGGCTCGCTGATGTCACCCGCATTGGCCTCGATGGCCCGCTCCAGCGCGCCTGCGGCCTTGGCCAGATCCGCTGCGCCGAGCTGGCCGGCGATGCCGCGCAGGGTATGCAGCCGTCGGCTGGCGGTGGCGGTCTCGCCATCGGCCAGGTCGCGGGCGGTCTGCTGCGGCGCGTCGCCGAAGTCATCCGCCAGTGCCTGCAGCAGGCGTTGCAGCAGCGATGGATCGCCGTCGGTCATCCGCCAGCAGAGCGCGCGGTCGATGCCGGGGATGTGCGGAAAGTCGGCATCGGGCTCGGTCGTTCGGGCGGCTTCGGGCCGGGAATCCGCCTCCGCCCCGCCCGGTATCGCCGGCGTGTCGCCGGGCTGGAGAAAATCGGCGATCACCGCGCTGAGCTGTTTCAGGTCGATGGGTTTGCTCAGATGGGCGTTCATGCCCGCGGCCAGGGTCTTCGCCACGTCCTGGGGGAAGGCGTTGGCGGTAAGTGCGACGATGGGCACCTGCGCATCCAGGGCCCGAATCTGTCGCGTCGCCTCGTAGCCGTCCATGACCGGCATCTGCAGGTCCATCAGGATCAGCTCCGGCAGCTTTGGGCCTGCTGAGCCGCCCTCGGCGGTGGATTCCATGCTGGCGCGGTACAGCGCCACCGCCTGCCGCCCGTTTTCCGCCACCTCAATCCGCAGGCCGGTATCGGCCAACAGTCCGCAGATGATCTGCTGGTTGATGGCGTTGTCCTCCACCAGCAGGATGCATCGCCCGGCCAGCCCCGGCCCTGCTGCGGAACTGGCCGCCGGCTGGGATACCTGCCGGGGTGCCCGTTCGGCTGTCGACTCGGGCGCAGACTGGGGCGCCGGCGCGGGCACGGCCTCAGTGGCGATGTCGAAGCGGAAGCAGCTACCCTGGCCGGGCGCGCTCTGCACCTCGATCTGTCCACCCATGAGCTCCACCAGCTGCTGGCTGATGGCCAGTCCCAGGCCGCTGCCGCCGTAGCGGCGGGTGGTGCTGTCGTCGGCCTGGAAGAAGGGTTTGAACAGGGTCTGCTGTTGCTCGGCGCTGATGCCGATGCCGGTATCGCACACCTCGAAGCGCAGGCGCTCGCCATGGCTGGACGACCCGGCGCCGGAAGACACGGCAACGGACACGCGCAGCCGCACCTCGCCGGTGTCGGTGAACTTGATGGCATTGCCCAGCAGGTTGGTCAGCACCTGCCTGAGCCGGAGGGGATCGCCGAGGTAATGGCTGGTCAGCGCGGGGTCGAGTTCCACCACCAGGTCGAGCCCCTTGTCGCGGGCGTTGTGTTCGAGGAACTGGCGCACCTCGTCGATCATCTGTCGCAGGTCGAACGGGATCTGCTCCACGGCCACCCGGCCGGCCTCGATCTTGGACAGGTCGAGGATGTCGTTGAGGATCCCCAGCAGCGAACGCGCCAGGCGCTCGAGCTTGTCGAGTTCGTGACGCTGCCCCGGATTGAGTTCGCCGCGCAGCACCAGCTGGGCCAGGCCGATGATGCCGGTCATGGGGGTGCGGATCTCGTGGCTCATGTTGGCCAGGAAGGCGCTCTTGGCCTGGTTTGCGGCCTCGGCGGCGGCGCGCGCGTGGGTGAGTTCCTCCTCGAAGCGCTTGCGCTCGGTGATGTCGATCAGCACGCCTTCCCAGACGATGGAGCCGTCGGGCAGCTCGCGGGGCGTGGACTCGGCGGTGATCCAGCGCACCTCGCCATTGACGATGACGCGGCTCTCGCCGAAGAATGGTCGCCGTTTGGCGAAGGCCTCGGCGTTGAGCGCAACCCACTGGTCGTAGTCATCCGGATGGATGCAGGCGAAGGCCTGCATCGGATCGGCCGCGGCGGTCTCGCGATCGAGCCCGGTCAGTTCCAGGAAGCGATCGCTCATGAACGAGAAATGGGCCATGTCCGCACCGGCGGGCAGCACCATGGTGTAGGTGCCCACCGGGATGTTCTCGGTGACCTCGAAGGCGGTGCGTTCCAGGGCCTCGCGCGCCGAGCGCAACGCCCGCTCGGCCTGTTTCAGCGCGGTCATGTCCACCAGGGTGACCAGCAGCCGCTGGTCGAGCACGATGGCGTTGAGCAGGGCGTCAAGCACCCGCCCGTCCTTGGCCGTGACGCGTGCCTCCATGGATTCCACGCGCCCGGTATCGGTGATGGCGCGCTCCACGGCGGCATCCCAGACGGCGAAGATCTCGCGTCTGTAGGCCGCGTCCGGATAGGCCAGCCGGGCCCAGTCGCCGGCGGTGGGGATGTCGTCCAGGGTGTAGCCGACCGTCTGCGTGAAGCGGGCGTTGAGGAACTCGATGCGGGGGTTGGCGTCCAGGCTGATGATGGCCACCCCGATGGGCAGGCCATCCACCAGGCGCCGCAGTTCGGCCTCCTTGGCGGCGAGTTCGGCCGCGGCGCGCCCGCGCTCGGTGATGTCGACGAAGGCCGTCACCAGCAGGCCGTCGACGATGCTGGTGCTGATTTCCGTCTCTCGCACGCGGCCGTCCCTGCAGGTGACACGGAACGCCATCGGCGGGACATCCCCGGAAGCCTCGGCAGCCGTGGCCACCGCTGCATCCCAGCGGCCGAACACCTCGGCGCGATAGGCCGGATCGGGGTAGGCCAGTCGCGCCCAGTCGGCAACGGTGGGGATGTCCTCCGGGCCATAACCGAAGGCGCGCTCGAAGGCGGCATTGCTGAACAGCACGCGCCGATCCGCGTCCAGCGAGGCCACCGATACCGGCAGGGGCAGGTGTTCGAACAGCCGTCGCAGCCGGCCCTCGGCGGCGCGCAGCTGCGTCTCGAGCTGCTTGTAGGCGCTGATGTCGATCATTACCCCTTCCCAGCGCGTGCGGCCGTCGCCGTCGGCATGGGGGTTGGAAATGATGGCCACCCAGACCACCTTGCCATGCACCAGCAGGCGGCCTTCCCAGCGGAACGCAACGCCCTCGGCCGCGGCCCGCCGGTTGTCGTCGATCATGCGCTGGCGGTCATCGGGATGGATCACCGCAAGCGCCAACCCCTGATCGGCCATGAACTGGACGCGATCGAGCCCGCACAGCTCCAGCCAGCGGCTGCTGACATAGGTGAATTCCGGCCGCCCGTCCGGATGGATCAGGACCTCGTAGGTCCCCACCGGCAGATGCTCCAGCAGGGTCCGGGTTGCGGTGCTGAGATTGGAAACGCTTTGCGGGTCCGCCATGGCCGTCAGTCGAGGTTGCGCCTGATCAGGAGTATACATGCTAGCCTCGGGCGCCCGGGCCCATGTCCATTCGGCGAGCTGGGAACCCCTCCAGGCGGGACACCCAAGGCGCGGGCCAGGATGATCGGCCGTCGAGAACAGCGTACACTAGGACGATGTGCCGATTCACGTCTCCTTGCCGTCCGGGGCGCTGCCGCCAGTGCCTGCGCGTCTTGCTGTTGCTGGCCCTTGCCTGGCTCGCGCCCGTTGCCCTGGCGGACGATGGCGCCTCCGGTGATCCGGCGTCCGATCCGGTGTCGGGGCCGGGGTCCAGTCTGGCAGTTGACGCCCGCGACCGTTTGGCGTTGGGGCCCTGGTATCGGTATCTGGAGGATCCGGACGGGGTGCTCGATCTGTCCGCGGTGATGCGGTCCGACGCTTTCCTGCCGCAGGACCTGGGCGTGGACCCGAACCTGGGCTATACCCGTTCTGTCTGGTGGGTGCGGGTGCCGCTGTATTCGGCTCGGGGCGGACCGCGCCTGCTGGAACTGCCGTTCCCGACCCTGGACGCGGTAGGCCTGTACCTGGTAGACCCGGCCAGCGGCGAACTGTTGTACAGCGCCGTCGCCGGAGATCTGCGCCCCTTCGCCGAGCGCCCGCTGGCCCATCGCAACTTCGTCTTTCCGTTGCAGCTGCCGGCAGACAGGCCGGTGGACCTGTACCTGCGGGTGCAGAACCAGGGTAGCCTCACCTTCGGCACCCTGCTCTGGCAGCCGGAGGCCTTCCGTGCGGCGACCACCAGGGCCGACCTGCTGCTGGGGCTTTACTTCGGCATCCTGCTGGCACTGCTTGCTTACAACGCGCTGTTGTACCTGTCACTGCGCGACCGGGCCTATCTCTGGTATGTGCTGTTCGTCACCTCCATGGCACTGGGGCAGGGCGCCTGGACCGGGCTGTTCTTCGCCTACCTGTGGCCGCAGTGGCCCGCCTGGGCCGATCTGGCGACGGTGATGGGTTTCAACCTCACCGGCCTCTTCGGTGCGGTGTTCTCGCGCTGCTTCCTCGACACTCGCCGGCATGCGCCGGTGATGGATCGTGCGTTGCTGATGTGGGCGATCATTTTCGGCGCCCTGGCCATCGCCGCTCCCTGGAGCTCGCCGCAGTTCATCGCCATGGCCACGTCCGTCGCCGGGCTGCTGTTTCCACCCTTCGCCGTCGCCGCCGGCGTGCAGGGCCTGCGCAACGGCGTCACCTCAGCGCGCTTCTTCCTGCTCGCCTGGACCATCCTTCTGGTGGGCACGGCCCTGCTCGGGGCACGCAATCTGGGGCTGGTGCCCACCAGCTTCCTGACCCGCTATGCGATGCAGATGGGCAGCGCGCTGGAGATGCTGCTGCTGTCGTTCGCGCTGGCGGAGCGCATCAATGACCTGCGGCGGCAGGCGGCGCAGGCCGCCGATGCGCGCGCCGCCAGCGAGACCAAGAGCCAGTTCCTGGCCCACATGAGCCACGAGATCCGCACCCCCATGACCGGCATCCTCGGCATGTCGCAACTGGTGCTGCGCACGCCGCTGCAGGCGCAGCAGCGGGACTATGTGCAAAAGATCGAGAGCTCGGCCCGGTCGTTGCTGGGCATCCTCAACGACATCCTGGACCTGTCCAGAATCGAGGCGGGCAAGCTGCGCATCGAAAACATCCCTTTCGACCTGCGGCAACTGGTGGACAAGGTGGCCCAGCTCATGGCGGTCGCGGCACAGGAGAAATCCCTCGCGCTGGTGGTGGACTTTCCGCCCGACCTCGGCCGCTTTCATCGCGGCGACAGCCTGCGCCTGACCCAGGTGCTGACCAACCTGCTGAGCAACGCGGTGAAGTTCACCCCCGCCGGAGAGGTGCGCCTGCGCGTCCGCCAGCCTGTCCCCGGGCGCCTGCGCTTCGATGTGCAGGACACCGGCATCGGCATGACCGCGGAGCAGCGCGGGCGGTTGTTCCAGGCCTTTTCCCAGGCGGATACCAGCATCACCCGCCAGTTCGGCGGCAGCGGCCTGGGGCTGGCCATCAGCCAGCAGCTGGTGGAGCTCATGGGCGGGCACATCGAGGTGGCCAGCGAGCCGGGGCAGGGCAGTTGCTTCAGCGTCGAGATCCGGGCCGAGCCCTGCCGCGCAGAGGACATCGGCGAGGGCGAGGCCCTGACGCAGTCTCCAGTCCAGACCCAAACCCGGATACAGGCCCCGAATGCGGCCGACGCCAGAAGCAGCAACGACAGCGCGACAGCGTCGGCAATGGCCAGACTCCCCACCCCGGGCGAAAGTGCCAGCCGGCGGACGCGGTTTGCGGAGCGGCGTCTGCTGCTGGTGGAGGACAATGCCATCAATCGTGAAATCGTGCTCGGCTTCCTGAAGGAGACCGGCCTGCACATCGAGACCGCCGAAAACGGCCTGCAGGCGGTGGAAAGATGCCGGTCCAGGCCGTTCGACCTGATCCTGATGGACGTGCAGATGCCGATCATGGACGGCTATGAGGCGACGCGACAGATTCGGGCCCTGGATGCCCAGGTGCCCATCATCGCCCTGACCGCCAATGCCTTCCAGGAAGACATCGCCCGCTGCCAGGCCGTCGGCATGAATGCGCACCTCAGCAAGCCGATCAACTCCGAGGATCTTCTCTCCATGTTGCAGAAACACCTGGCGCCCGCCGCCCAAACCGGTACCGAGACCGCCCCTGAAACCGACACCGAGACCAACGCTGGGACCGGCGCCGAGACCAGCCCTGAAACTCGAGCGGAAACCCGGGCGGACATCCGATCGGAAACCGGGGCGGAAACCGGGGCCGAGGACACCGCCGGCGCGGATGAACGCCTGCCCGACCTGACCAGACTGCCGATCCTGGACACCGACGCGGCGCTGGAACTCATGGGCGGCAACGCCGCCCTGTATGCGGTGGTGCTGCGCAGCTTTCTGGCGGAATACGGCGACATCAGGCTCGAACGCCTCGACCCCGACAGCCGGCGCATGGTACACACCCTCAAGGGGCTGAGCGGAAATCTCGGGGCCCGACGCCTGCAGGCGGTGGCCAAGCTCCTGTACCAGCACCCCGATGAGCCTCTGCGCGAGGCCTTCAACCAGGAGCTGGACACCCTGCGGGACGCCGTTCGTGGCCATCTGCAGGCCAATGCCACCGACTGACCGCGGACGGATCCGAACCCATGACCGCGCCCGAGACATCCGCCGACCCCCGTGCCGTGCAGGACAGCGATCTGTCGGCCTGCCTGATCCGCGATCGCGTGGAACTGGAACGCCGTCTGCGCGGCCTGCAGCGTCGGCAGCAACAGGGGCAGCCGGTGGACCGCGGGATGGCCCGGGTGCTGCAGACCATCAGCGCCTCACAGGCGGTGGCGGCACAGCGCCGCGCGGGCGTGCCGAAGGTGCACTACCCCCCCGAACTCCCGGTGAGCGAGCGCCGCGACGAGGTGGCCGAGTTGATCCGCGCGCATCAGGTCATCGTGCTCTGCGGCGAGACCGGCTCCGGCAAGTCCACCCAGCTGCCGAAGATCTGCCTCGACCCGGCTTTCGGGCTCGGTGAAGGCGGGGGCGGGCGCGGCATCCTCGGGCGCATCGGCCATACCCAGCCGCGGCGCATCGCCGCGCGCAGCCTTGCCAGCCGCGTCTCCCAGGAGCTTGGCACCGAGCTCGGCGGCACCGTCGGCTACAAGGTGCGCTTCCACGATCGGGTGCGCCCCGAGACGGCGGTCAAGCTCATGACCGACGGCATGCTGCTGGCAGAGATCCAGCAGGACCGGCTGCTGACCGAGTACGACACCCTGATCATCGATGAGGCCCACGAGCGCAGCCTCAACATCGACTTCCTGCTGGGCTGGCTGAAGCAGCTGCTGCCCAAACGGCCCGACCTCAAGCTCATCGTCACCTCCGCCACCATCGACCCCCAGCGTTTCTCAAGGCACTTCGACGACGCGCCCATCATCGAGATCTCCGGGCGCACCTATCCCGTCGAGGTCCGCTACCGCCCGCCGGAGGAGGAGTCCGCCGGCGAGCGCGACGATGCCATGCAGCTGGCCATCTCCGGCGCCGTGGACGAGCTGGCCCGGGCCGGGCGGGGCGACGTGCTGGTGTTCCTGTCCGGCGAGCGCGAGATCCGCGAGACCGCCGAGACCCTGCGCAAGCACCATCCGCCGTCCACCGAGATCCTGCCGCTGTTCGCGCGCCAGGGGCCGGCGGAGCAGGCGCGCATCTTCAAGCCCCACGGCACGCGCCGGGTGGTGCTGGCCACCAATGTCGCCGAGACCTCGCTGACGGTGCCTGGTATCCATTATGTGATCGATCCGGGCTTTGCGCGCATCAGCCGCTACAGTCACCGCAGCAAGGTGCAGCGGCTGCCGGTGGAGCGCGTCAGCCAGGCCTCGGCCAACCAGCGCAAGGGACGCTGCGGGCGTGTCGCCTCGGGCATCTGCATCCGGCTCTATGCCGAGGACAACTTCGCCGCCCGCGCCGAGTTCACCGAGCCCGAGATCCGCCGCACCAATCTGGCGGCGGTCATCCTGCAGATGAAGCTGCTGGGTTTCGGTGCCATCGAGACCTTCCCGTTCCTCGATCCGCCGGACGCCAGGCTCATCTCCGACGGCTACCGCACGCTGGAAGAGCTGGCGGCCATCGACGCCGAGGGCCGACTGACGCCCCTGGGGCAGCAACTGGCCCGACTGCCCGTGGACCCGCGCATCGGCCGCATGCTGCTGGCCGCAGGGCAGCATCGCTGCCTGCGCGAGTTGCTGATCATCGCTGCGGCGCTCAGCGTGCAGGACCCGCGCGAGCGACCGCTGGACAAGCAGCAGTCCGCCGACGAGATCCATGCCACCTTTCGTCACCCGGAGTCGGACTTCCTGACCTTTCTGAATCTCTGGGCCTTTCTGGAAAAGGAGCGCAAGGGGCTGTCGAGGCGCAAGTTCCAGACCCTTTGCCGACAGCACTTCCTGTCCTGGAACCGGGTGCAGGAATGGCGCGACGTGCATGCCCAGCTACGCGAGCAGATGCTGGAGCTGGGCCACAAGGAGGGCGAGGCCGAGGGCACCTTCGAGGAGATCCACCGCGCCCTGCTGACGGGCCTGCTCAGCAACATCGGCCTCAAGGACGAGCAGCGGGAATATCTCGGCGCCCGCGGCGGGCGCTTCTACATCCATCCCAGTTCAGCCCTCTTTGGCGCCGGCCCCAAGTGGATCGTCTGTGCCGAGCGTGTGGAGACCACGCGCCAGTACGGGCGCATCGCCGCGAAGGTGCAGCCGGGCTGGATCGAGGCGGCCGGCGCGCACCTGATCAAGCGCAGCTATGCGGAGCCCCACTGGCAGTCCAGGAGCGGCCAGGTGGCGGCGTTCGAGACCGTTACCCTCTATGGCGTCACCCTGGCCAGCCGCCGGCGGGTCAACTACGGCCCCATCAATCCCGCCGAGGCGCGGGAGATCTTCCTGCGCTTCGGCCTGGCCGAAGGAGATTTCGACACCCGCGCGCCGTTCTGGCGCCACAATGCCGAGCTGATCGAGTACGTGCGCCACCTCGAGGCCAAGTCCCGCCGCCGCGATATCCTGGTGGACGAGGAGGCCATCTACACCTTTTACGCCGCGCGCGTGCCCACCGGCATCTACTCCAAGCCCCAGTTCGAGCGATGGCTGCGAAAGGCGACGCAACGGGAGCCCAAGCTGTTGCATATGCGCATGGCCGATGTCATGGCCCGCGACGCCGCCGAGATCACCGCCAGCAGCTTTCCAGACAGCCTGCGCGTGGGCGCAACAGACTTGCCGCTGGAGTACCACTTCGACCCGGGCCACAGCGCCGATGGCGTGACCCTGGTGGTGCCGTTGCCACTGATCAACCAGGTCTCGCCGGAGCGGCTGCAATGGCTGGTGCCGGGCCTGCTGGAGGAGCGTGTCACGGCCCTGATCCGCGGGCTGCCGAAGACCCTGCGCAAGGCCTTCGTGCCGATCCCGGATACGGCGGCAAAGGTGGTTGCCCGGCTGACGCCGTCGGACCGGCCGCTGGTCCAGGCCCTGGGTGAGACGCTGTACGCGCTGACCGGCGAGCGCGTGCCGGAAGATGCCTGGGACCCGGCATCGCTGCCAGAGCATCTGCGCATGAAGGTGCGCCTGGTGGATCAACAGGGTAGGGCGGTCGCCAGCGGCGACGACCTGATCGCCCTCAAGCGTCGGCATGGCGCGGGTTCAGCCGAGCCGTCGCCGTCGACGGCACCCCGATGGGAGCATGTGCTGGAGCGCGACGGCATCACCCGCTGGGATTTCGGTTCGCTGCCGGCGCATGTCGATAGCGAGCGGAGCGGCATCCGGTTGCGGGGGTTTCCGGCGCTGGTGGATCAGGGCGACCATGTTGCCATCCGGCTGCTCGATGCCGAGGATACGGCGCAGACCGCCATGCGCGCCGGCCTGCGCCGGCTGATCATGCTGACCCTGGCCCAGGACGTCCGCTACCTGCGGCGCAATCTCTCCGGTCTGGACCGCATGCGGCTGCAATATGCCAAGGCGCCCTGGTCGCAAGACGCGGGCGGGGAGACGGGGCGAAAACCGCCGGACCTGGCGGATGAGCTGGTGGCACTGATCCTGGATCTGACCTTCACCGAGGGGCTGCCAGCCATCCGCGATCAGGCCGCGTTCGAGCGGCGCATCACCGAGCGCAAGCCGATGCTGATGACCACCGCCGCCGAGGTCTGCGCGCTGGCGGCGGACATCCTGGAGGCCTACCAGCGGTTGCGCAAGCGGCTCGACGGCATCACCCAGATCAACTGGATGCCCTCCGTGCTTGACCTGCGTGCCCAGCTCGACGGGCTGGTGTTTCGCGGCTTCCTGCAGCAGGTGCCCCTGGCGCATCTGAAGGACTACCCGCGCTATCTGAAGGCCGCCGACCAGCGGGCCGAGAAGCTCTTCCACGCCGCCGCTCGCGATCAGGATCGACTGCGCACCCTGACCCCGCTGCTGGAGCGCTGGCGCGAGCGCAGCGCCGCCGCCCGCGCCGCCGGACGCATGGATCCGCGCCTGGACGAGATCCGCTGGCTGCTGGAGGAGCTGCGGGTGTCGCTGTTTGCCCAGCAGCTCGGCACCGCCTGTCCGGTCTCGGTCAAGCGCATCGAGGCTCGCTGGCGCGAGCTGGGGCTGTGATGGCGGGCGCATTGACCCGCGCAGATCTGCTTGGCCTGGAGCAGTACGCAGAGCAGCGTGCGCAGATCCGTGCCGAGGTCATGGCCCACAAGAAGAACCGGCGGGTACCCGTCGGACCCCATGCCACCCTCTACTTCGAGGACCGGCTGACCATGCGCTATCAGGTGCAGGAGGTGCTGCGGGCGGAGCGCATCTTCGAGGCCGCGGGCATCCAGCAGGAGCTGGACGCCTACAATCCACTGATCCCGGATGGCTGCAACTGGAAGGCTAGCTTCATGCTCGAGTTCTGCGACCCCGACCAGGGTCGCGACGCGCTGGCCCGGCTGGCGGGGATCGAGGACCGGGTCTGGGTGCAGATCAGCGGTCAGCCCCGAGTCCTGGCCATCGCCGACGAGGACATCGAGCGGACCACCGACGAGAAGACCTCGGCGGTGCATTTCCTGCGCTTCGAGCTGACCACGGACATGGCGGCCGCGGTCAAGGCCGGTACCGTGGTGCGTCTGGGTATCGACCACCCGGCATACCGTCACCAGAGCGAGCTCACAACCGCCGCGTGCCGATCGCTGGCCCGGGACCTCGACTGCGCCGGCTGATCCCGCTGGTCGTCAGTCTCCCGGGAACGCGCATGCGCTGCTTGACGGGCCTGTGGTCGACCAGTGCCCACTGGCGGCTGGCGCTTCTTTGGAGACGGGCTGGCGGGCTGGGTGCCGGCAGTCGGGGGACGCCGTGAATCCGTCCGTGGAGGCTTCACGATCGCATCCCTGCGATCGAGACCCCCGACCACCGGCACCCAGCCCACCAGCCCTGCACAACCAGCGGTTGGTGGCGTGAGATGGTCGCGGCGGCTGGAGGCTGGAGGCTGGAGGCTGGAGGCTGGAGGCTGGAGGCTGGAGGCTGGAGGCTGGAGGCTGGAGGCTGGAGGCTTTTGTCACCCTTGCTTGAACAGTCGCTCCTTGTCCCGCTTCCATTCGCGGTCCTTTTCGCTGGCGCGCTTGTCGTGCAGCTTCTTGCCTTTGGCCAGGCCGATCTCCAGCTTTGCGCGGCCCCGCTTCCAGTACATGGCCGTGGGCACCAGGGTGTAGCCGGCGCGCTCCGTCTGCCCGATCAGTCGGCTCAGTTCGGCGCGGCTGAGCAGCAGCTTGCGGGTTCGGGTGGGGTCCGGCGACACATGGGTGGATGCCGACGGCAGCGGCGAGATGTGGGCGCCGATCAGCCAGGCCTCGCCGTGCAGCAGCTTCACATAGCTTTCCTTGAGCTGGACGCGGCCGGCACGCAGGCTCTTCACCTCCCAGCCCTCAAGCACCAGACCGCATTCCAGCCGTTGCTCGATGTGGTACTCGTGACCGGCCTTCTTGTTCAGCGCGATGGTGTTCGTGCTGCTCTTGGTTTTCTTTCCTTTCGCCATCACGGCAGTGTACTGCAAGCCCTGTCACTGATGGTACCGGTAAAGTGCCCCGGCGCTGTTGCAGGGCGATTTTGGGGTTTAACTGCGGCTCTGCAGCCGATGACGCGTCGACATGGCGACGGGTGCATGGGCGCGAGCGCGATCCATCTGCCACTTGCGCCCGTTGCTGTCTGCCGATATGATGCGCGGCTTTGATTTCGGGAGAACGTCATGCGTCGACCGCTGATCGCTGGAAACTGGAAGATGAACGGAAGTAAGGCCGACAGCGTCGACCTGCTGAACGGCATCCTGGCCGGTGCCGCAGAGATCATGCGCGCCGACATCGCCGTCTGTCCGCCCTTTCCGTATCTTCAGATCGCCGAGCAGGCGCTGGGCGGAAGTGCGGTATTCTGGGGCGCGCAGGACGTTTCCAATGAGACCAGTGGTGCCTTCACCGGGCAGGTGTCGGCGCAGATGCTGGCAGACTTTGGCTGCCATTTTGTCATTGTCGGTCACTCTGAGCGTCGGTTGTTCAACGCTGAATCCGACGACCTGGTGGCCCGCAAGTACGCCCAGGCCATGGCCCATGGGCTGACGCCGATCCTGTGTGTCGGCGAGACCCTGGAGGAGCGCGAAGGTGGCCAGACCGAAGCCGTAGTCGCGCGCCAGTTGGATGCTGTGCTGCAGACCAGCGGTGTCGACGGCATCGCCAAAGGCGTCATCGCCTATGAGCCCGTGTGGGCCATCGGTACCGGCGTCACGGCCACGCCGGCGCAGGCCCAGGATGTGCATGCCTTCCTGCGCGGGCGCATCGCGGCGCAGGGCCAGGATGTCGCGACAAGGGTGCGGATCCTGTACGGCGGCAGCATGAAGCCGGACAATGCCCAGGAGTTGATCGGCCAGGCGGATATCGACGGTGGTCTGATCGGTGGTGCGGCGCTGAAGGCGGCGGACTTCCTTGCCATCTGTCGGGCCGGTGATCAGAACGGCTGATCCGCCTGAGCGCTGTCCGACATCTGCTCGATACCCAGCCGGTAACCACCGGATACATTCAACCCGGGACGCTGCGTTGTCATGCGCCCGGAACCGGACGACCGGAGAGATTCGTCTCGATGCAACTGACTCTGACCGTGTTCCATCTGCTGCTTGCCATTGGGCTGATCGGATTGATCCTGATCCAGCACGGCAAGGGCGCCGACGCCGGTGCCGCCTTTGGCAGCGGGGCATCTGCCACGGTGTTCGGGGCCCAGGGCTCCGGCTCCTTCCTGACGCGCACCACGGCGATCCTTGCGACGCTGTTCTTCATTACCAGCATCGCGCTGGCCTACTTTGCGGCGCAGGTCGGCGAGCCCGAGGGTCTGATGGACGGGGTGGAGATTCCGGCGCCGGTTCGTCTGGCTCCGCCAGAGACCGATCTGCCGACGCCGGCTGCGGTCCCGTCTGCGCAGTCCGGTGATCTGCCGGTGGCGGACCTTCCGGTGCCGCCGGCCTCGGCAGCGGCCAGCGAGGCGCAGAGCGTCATTGCGCCGGCTGTCCCGGCGGCAGAGAGTGTACCATCGGGCGCATCTGACGATGCAGCGGCTGATGTGCCTGCCGGTGACCAGGAGTCGCGGCCGAGGGTCGACACACCGTTGGTCCCGAATCAGTAGCGGGAATCGGTCGGGTAGCGTTATAGTGAACGCTCGTAACGAATCTGCGCCCAGCGCCCAGCCGGAGCTGGCCAGCAAGATACAAGGCCTGTTCGCAGCAGGTCCCACATACGCCGACGTGGTGGAATTGGTAGACACGCTGTCTTGAGGGGGCAGTGGCGCAAGCCGTGCCGGTTCGAGTCCGGCCGTCGGCACCATTTTAATCTGTAGTGGTCTGGCCACAGGCCCTGAAAACGGCGTCCGCAAAACGGGTGCCGTTTTTTTTGCCGGTCTCATCGAAATGACAATAACCGATTGAATCAAAAGCCGTGCAGGAATTGTGGTGCCTTGACACGGCGTGCCGGCCGCTCTAGACTCCTGAAGTTCAGAATAGAGACAAATACTAACCATTTGGACTCACCGGCCGGTCTGGTTAACGGCGGGACCACAAGACGGTTCGGACACACGGGGGACGCGTTGCGGTGCTTGAGGACTATCTGCACATCCTGATCTTCCTGGTCGTTGCGTTCCTGATCGGACTCGCACCGCGCGTGATGGGCTCGCTGCTTGGTCCCCGGCGCCCGGGTCTGGAAAAGGACTCGCCGTACGAATGCGGCTTCGAGGCGTTCGAGAATGCGCGCATGAAGTTCGACGTGCGCTACTACCTCGTTGCCATCCTGTTTATCATTTTCGATCTCGAAATTGCCTTCCTGTTTCCCTGGGCCGTGGTGCTCGAGGAACTCGGGCTGGGCGGACTCATCGCGATGGTCGTGTTCCTTGGCATCCTCGTGGTCGGCTTTATCTACGAGTGGCGCAAGGGCGCGCTGGAATGGGAGTGACGGAACGGCGGTGCACCGCGCCGGGTTGTTTGCCGACAGGGTTCAGGGGACAGAGCAATGGGCATTGAAGGCGTTCTCGAGGAAGGTTTCGTCACGACCTCCGCAGACAAGCTGATCAACTGGGCGCGCACCGGCTCGCTGTGGCCGATGACCTTCGGGCTCGCCTGCTGCGCGGTGGAGATGATGCATGCCGGCGCGGCCCGCTACGATCTGGACCGATTCGGCATCATCTTCCGGCCGAGTCCGCGCCAGTCCGACGTGATGATTGTCGCCGGCACGCTCGTCAACAAGATGGCGCCGGCCCTGCGCAAGGTCTATGACCAGATGGCGGAGCCGCGCTGGGTCATATCCATGGGCTCCTGCGCCAACGGTGGTGGCTACTACCATTATTCCTACTCGGTCGTGCGTGGCTGCGACCGCATCGTGCCGGTGGACGTCTATGTACCCGGCTGCCCGCCCACGGCGGAGGCGTTGCTGTACGGCATACTGCAACTGCAGAACAAGATCCGCCGTACCAATACCATCGCACGCTGAACCAGATGCACACAGGGCCCTTCGCACGCTGACGCAGCGCATGCTGAATGGCCGACGCACGCAAACTCGTATTCGGTCCGGATCACGACTTCATCATGACTGCTGATCACATCATCACCGGTGACGCGCGCCTGGATGACCTGGCCGAGGAATTGCGCCAGCGCTTTCCGGGCAACGGGTTCGCCCTCGACTTTGCCCTTGGCGAACTCACGCTGACCCTGCCCGCCGCAGAGCTGCTGCGGGTGTGCGGGGCCCTGCGGGACGATCCCGCGCTGCGGTTCGAGCAGCTGATCGATCTGTGCGGCGTTGACTATGCCGCCTACGGTCAGTCGGAGTGGGACACCAGCGAAGCGTCGAATACCGGCTTCGGCCGGGGTGTCGATCGGGACATGGCGTTCGACGTGGATGATCCGCAACGCTTTGCCGTGGTTTACCATCTACTGTCGCTGGAGCACAACCGCCGCCTGCGGCTGAAGGTGCGTGTGGGCGGCGCTCAACCCATGGTGGACTCCATCGTTGGGCTCTGGTCGGTGGCCGATTGGTTCGAGCGCGAGGCGTTCGATCTGTACGGCATCCTGTTCCGCGGTCATCCGGACCTGCGACGCATCCTCACCGACTACGGTTTCGTGGGGCATCCGTTCCGCAAGGATTTCCCGCTGAGCGGCCATGTGGCCATGCGCTACGACCCGGAACTGGGGCGTGTTGTGTACGAGCCTGTGGAGATTGAACCGCGGGTGCTGGTGCCCAAGGTGATCCGCAGCGACAGCCGTCATGTGCCGGCGCAGGGCCAGCCCGCGCCCGCCGGCGAGGGCCAAGCCAATGCCTGAGATCCGCAACTACACGCTGAATTTCGGGCCCCAGCACCCTGCCGCCCATGGCGTGCTGCGCCTGGTGCTGGAGATGAGCGGCGAGACCATCGAGCGGGCCGATCCGCACATCGGGCTGCTACACCGGGCCACCGAGAAGCTGGCGGAGTCCAAGCCGTTCAATCAGAGCATCGGCTACATGGACCGGCTGGATTATGTGTCCATGATGTGTAACGAGCACGGCTACGTGCGCGCCATCGAGAAATTGCTCGGGGTCGAGGCACCCATCCGCGCCCAGTACATCCGCACGCTGTTCGACGAGATCACGCGCATCCTCAATCACCTGATGTGGCTCGGCGCCCATGCGCTGGATGTCGGCGCCATGAGCGTGTTCCTGTACTGCTTCCGCGAGCGCGAAGACCTGATGGACTGCTACGAGGCAGTCTCGGGTGCGCGCCTGCATGCCACCTACTATCGCCCCGGTGGCGTGTACCGCGACCTGCCGGAACAGATGCCCCGTTTCCGCGAAGGCGGCACCAAGTGGCACAGCAAGCGCGAGATCAACCGGCTGAACGAGGCCCGCGAGGGCTCGATGCTGGACTTCCTGGAGGATTTCTCGACGCGCTTCCCGGCCCTGGTGGACGAGTACGAGACCTTGCTGACGGACAACCGCATCTGGAAGCAGCGCACGGTGGGCATCGGTGTGGTGGATGCGGATCGCGCCCGCAACCTGGGCTTCACCGGACCCATGCTGCGCGGGTCCGGCGTCGCCTGGGACCTGCGCAAGAAACAGCCCTATGCCGCCTATGCCGACGTGGACTTCGACATCCCGGTGGGGCAGAACGGCGACTGCTACGATCGCTACCTGGTGCGGATCGAGGAGATGCGCCAGTCCAATCGCATCATCCGCCAGTGCGTCGACTGGCTGCGTAGGAACCCGGGGCCGGTGATGCTCGACGACCACAAGGTGTCGCCGCCGGATCGTGTGCACATGAAGGATGACATGGAAGCGCTGATCCACCACTTCAAGCTGTTCACCGAGGGCTACTGTCCCCCGCCCGGGGAGGTCTATGCCGCGGTGGAGGCGCCGAAGGGCGAGTTCGGCTGTTACATCGTCTCGGACGGGGCCAACAAGCCCTACCGGCTCAAGGTCCGGGCGCCCGGCTTCGCCCATCTGGCGGCCATGGACGAGATGTCCAGGGGCCACATGCTGGCCGATGTCGTCGCCATCATCGGCACCATGGATATCGTATTCGGGGAGATCGATCGCTGATGAGCTTCCGCAACGCACCGCTGGCCGTGATCCACGATGTGGACAAGGATACCCTGTTTACCCCGGAGATCCGTGCCGAGATCGACCGGCATGTGGCCAAGTATCCACCGGAGTGGAAGCAGTCCGCCGTGATGCCGGCCCTGACCTTGGTGCAGGACCACAACGGCGGCTGGCTGTCGCGGGAACTGATGGACCAGGTCGCGGCCTATCTGGACATGCCTGAGGTCTCGGTCTACGAGGTCGCCACCTTCTACGGTATGTACGATCTGGAGCCGGTGGGCCGGCACAAGGTCTGCGTTTGCAACAGCATCTCCTGCATGCTGGGCGGCTCTGAAGAGCTGATGCAGCACATCGAGCACAAATACAACGTGGCGCCCGGGGAGACCACCGCCGACGGCAAGTTCACCTTCAAGGAATTCGAGTGTCTCGGGGCCTGCCGGCATGCGCCGGCGGTCATGGTGGACAAGACTTACCACGAATGCGTGACCCCCGAGTCCTTCGACAAGCTGATCAAGAAACTGGACTGAGTCGGGGAGGCTTGCCATGGTCAAAGATCAGAACACCGTCTGCTTCCGTACGATGCACCTGAAGGAAAAGGTGCGCCACACGCTGGACAGCTATCTCAGCGTCGGCGGCTATGGGCAATGGAAACGGGTGCTGAACGAGCGGCCCGATCCGGCCACGCTGATCGAGGAGTTGAAGCTCTCCGCGCTGCGGGGCCGCGGCGGCGCCGGCTTTCCCACGGGCCTGAAGTGGAGCTTCATGCCGCGCAGCGCGCCGGGGCAGAAATATATCGTCTGCAACTCCGACGAAGGCGAGCCGGGCACCTGCAAGGATCGTGACATCCTGCGCTGGAACCCGCACCAGCTCATCGAGGGCATGGCCATCGCCGGCTACTGCATTGGCGCCACCGTGGGCTACAACTATATCCGCGGCGAATTCTACGAGCCCATCGCCCGCTTCGACGAGGCCTTGGGTGAGGCCTATGCCGCCGGGCTGCTGGGCCGTGATCTGCTGGGATCCGGCGTCGACTTCGACCTCTACACCCACCTGGGTGCCGGCGCCTACATCTGTGGCGAGGAGACGGCGCTGCTGGAATCCATCGAGGGCAAGAAGGGCCAGCCGCGCTTCAAGCCGCCATTCCCGGCCCAGGCCGGCCTGTACGGCCAGCCCACCACGATCAATAACACCGAGTCTCTGGCGTCGGTGCCGGTGATCCTGGAGAAGGGCGGCCAGTGGTTCCTGGATCAGGGGCGGCCGAACAATGGCGGGCCAAAGCTGTTCTCGGTCACCGGCCATGTGAATGCACCGAACAATTTCGAGGTACCCCTGGGCACCCCGTTCTGGGAACTGCTGGAAATGGCCGGCGGCGTGAAGGACGGCAAGGCGCTGAAGGCGGTCATCCCCGGCGGCTCTTCCGTGCCGGTGGTGCCCGGCAACATCATGATGAACACGGACATGGACTACGACTCCATCGCCAAGGCCGGCTCCATGCTGGGCTCCGGCGCCGTGATCGTCATCGCCGAAGGCACCTGCATGGTCAGGGTGCTAGCGAACCTGGCGCACTTCTATGCCCACGAATCCTGCGGTCAGTGCACTCCCTGCCGCGAAGGCACGGGCTGGCTGTCACGGGTGCTGCATCGCATACTGCACGGCCACGGTCGGCCATCGGATCTGGATCTGCTGGACAACGTGGCCGGACGCATTGGCGGGCGCACCATCTGCGCCCTCGGTGACGCCGCCGCGATGCCGGTGCAGAGCTTCCTGCAGCATTACCGGCACGAGTTCGAACACCTGATCGAGCATGGCCGGCCGATGGAGCAGGCCGCCTAGACGAGCCAACGAAAACAGCCTTGTCACAGGCGGAGGCTGAAGGCCGAGGCAGTCAGAACACATTTGGGAAGCATGGCCCTCGCGGGCAGTGGAGCTAAGAGCAACAGATGTCGGACAAGATCACCATCGAGATCGACGGTCGGACCTGCGAGGCAGCGCCGGGCGAGATGATCATCACGGTCGCCGACCGCGAGGGCATTTCGATCCCGCGCTTCTGCTATCACGAGAAGCTGTCCATCGCGGCCAATTGCCGCATGTGCCTGGTGGAGGCGGAGCAGGGCGGTCGGCCATTCCCCAAGCCCGTGCCGGCCTGCGCGACGCCGGTGGGCGACGGCATGAAGGTGCAGACCCGCTCGCGCAAGGCGCTGGATGCCCAGCGTGGCACCATGGAGTTCCTGCTGATCAACCACCCGCTGGACTGTCCGATCTGCGATCAGGGCGGCGAGTGCGAGCTGCAGGATGTCTCCATGGGCTACGGCGAGGACGTGTCGCGCTTCACCGAGCGCAAGCGCGTGGTGAAGGACGAAGACCTCGGTCCGCTGATCGCCACCGAGATGACCCGCTGCATCCACTGCACCCGCTGCGTGCGCTTCGGCGCCGAGATCGCTGGCGTGCGGGAACTGGGCGCCACCGGCCGGGGCGAGGACATGCGCATCGGCACCTTCGTCGCCCACACCGTGGCGCACGAGCTCTCGGGCAACATCATCGATCTCTGTCCCGTCGGCGCCCTGACCTCGAAGCCCTACCGCTTCACTGCCCGTGCCTGGGAGCTGACCGCCGAGCCCAGCATTGCGCCGCATGACGCCGTGGGCTCCAACATCCAGCTGCATGTGCGCAATGGCCGGGTCATGCGGGTGCATCCGCGGGACAACGAGGCCATCAACGAGACCTGGATCTCCGATCGCGACCGCTTCAGCTACGAGGGGCTCAATGCTGCGTCGCGGCTGACCGCGCCGATGATCAAGGGCGACAGCGGCTGGGCGGAGACCGACTGGCAGAGCGTATTGCACTGGGTTGCGGACGGCCTGCAGCGCGTGGTGGCGGACTCCGGCGCGGACCAGCTGGGCTGGCTCATGGCACCGGGTTCTACGCTGGAAGAGCTGTACCTCGGGCAGAAGCTGCTGCGGGGCCTGGGCGGACGGAACATCGACTCCCGCTTGCGGCAGCAGGATTTCAGTGGCGATGCGGCGGATCCGGCGCTGCCTTGGCTGGGGCTGCCCATCGCGGATCTGGAGCAGCAGCGCGCCGTACTGCTGATCGGCAGCGACATCCGACAGGAGCAGCCGCTGCTGGCCCATCGGCTGCGCAAGGCGGCCCTGGCCGGGGCCATGGTCGGCCTGGTGAACCCCTATCGCGTGGAGCTCACCCACCCCAGCCGCCAGTTGCCGGCAGCGCCGGGGCGTTTGGCCGCCGAGTTGGCGGCCATTGCCAAGGCCGCCGGGGCCGGTGGGCGGTCGTCGCTGAAGGGCCTGATCGCGACTGCCGACAGCGGCGATGTCCACGCCGAGATTGCCGCCGCCCTGAAACAGGCCGGCGCCGACGGCAATGGTCTGGTCCTGCTGGGCGCACTGGCAGAGGCCAGTCCGGATTTCGGCCTGCTGAAGGCGCTGGCGTACCAGATCGCCGACGCCACCGGATGCCGCATCGGTTTTCTGCCGCCGGCGGCCAATTCCACCGGCGCGGCCTTCGCCGGCGCGCTGCCGCATCGCCTGCCCGGTGCCCGGGCCGTCGATGTCCCCGGTCTCGACGCCCTGGCGCAACTGACCGAGCCGCGCAAGGCCTACGTGCTCTGGGGCATCGATCCCGCCCACGACCTGATCGATCCCGCACGAGCGGTAGCGGCGCTGGCCGGCGCCGATCTGGTGGTGGCATGCACGGCGTTTCGCACGCCTTCGCTCGAGGCGGTGGCCGATGTGTTGTTGCCCATCTCGGCCTTCGCCGAGACCTCCGGCACCTTCGTCAACGCTGCCGGTGACTGGCAGCGCTTCCAGGGCGCGGTAGCGCCGCCGGGGGACGCACGCCCCGGCTGGAAGCTGCTGCGGGTGCTGGGCAACATGCTGGAACTCACCGGCTTTGAATATGCCAGCGCCCGGGATATCCACGACGCGCTGGCGGCACAGTGCGCCGATCGGGCGCCGGACAACACCCCCCGGGCTGAATACCCGGTCGGCACGACCGCCGAGGCCGCCGACGGCACGCTGATGCGCGTGGGCAACGTGCCCATCTATGCCGTGGATGCGCTGGTCCGCGCCGCGCCGGCCCTGCAACGCACGCCCCTGTCGGCGCCGCTGCACCTGCAACTGCATCCGGCGGATGCCGAGGCCCTGGGTCTGCAGGACGGCGATCAGGTGGAAGTGGCGCAAGGGCCCGCGCGGGCCTGCATGCCGGTGCATGTCAGCGATGACCTGGCGCGCGGCGGCGGCCGGATTCCGGCGGCAGTGCCCGGGAGCGGACAGCTCGGCGCGCAGATCGGCCCGATCCGGGTCGCCAAGGTTTCCGGGGAGAACGACCAATGATGGACCTCTGGACGATGCTGCCGCTGCCGCTGCAGAGCATCATCGCGATCCTCGCGATCATCCTGCCGCTGCTGGGCGTCGTGGCCTACTACACCTATGCCGAGCGCAAGGTCATCGGCTACATGCAGGTGCGTATCGGCCCCAACCGCGTCGGCTGGCGCGGTCTGCTGCAGCCGATCGCCGATGCGTTGAAGCTGATGATGAAGGAGATCGTGGTGCCGACCCGGGCCAGCAAGGGCCTGTTCCTGCTGGCGCCGCTGATCTCCATCGTGCCGGCGCTGGCGGCCTGGGCGGTGATCCCGTTCGACGCCGGTCTGGTGCTGGCCGACATCAACGCGGGCCTGCTGTACGTGCTGGCCCTGACCTCGCTGGGGGTCTACGGTGTCATCATCGCCGGCTGGGCGTCCAACTCTAAGTACGCGCTGCTGGGTGCCATGCGCGCGGCGGCGCAGATCGTCGCCTACGAAATTGCCATGGGTTTCGCGCTGGTAGGTGTGCTGGTGGCCGCCGGCAGCCTGAACCTGTCTGCCATCGTCGAGGCCCAGTCGGGCAGTATCCTGACCTGGTTCTGGCTGCCGCTGTTGCCGCTGTTTGGCGTCTACTACATCTCCGGCGTGGCAGAGACCAACCGTGCGCCGTTCGATGTGGCGGAGGGCGAGTCGGAGATCGTCGCCGGCTTCCACGTCGAGTATTCCGGCATGGCCTTTGCGATCTTCTTCCTGGCGGAATACGCCAACATGGTGCTGATCGCGATGCTCACCACGCTGCTGTTCTTTGGCGGCTGGCTGTCGCCGTTCCAGGGCATCCCGGTGCTGGGGGCCGCAACCGCTGCCGTGCCCGGCATCGTCTGGCTGTTGCTGAAGACCTTCTTCTTCATGTTCGTCTTCCTGTGGCTGCGCGCGACCTTCCCGCGCTACCGTTACGACCAGATCATGCGGCTGGGCTGGAAGGTGTTCATTCCCATCACGATCGTCTGGATCCTGGTGGTGGCCGTGGCCGTGTTGCTCGGCGTGCCGCCCTGGTGGTCCTGATGGAGGGGCGGCGGCGATGACGGAATCTGCCATGCCCCTGCGTCGGCGCCCCTGGTACGACGCCCATGATCCGGGCCTCCGATCCTTTCAGGCACCTGAACCAAGCCATTTCAAGCTCAATTGCCAACCATGCTTCAAGCTGCTCGCAACTATCTGAACAGTCTGCTGCTCACCGAGCTGCTGCGCGGAATGAGCCTGACGGGCAAATACCTGTTCAGGCGCAAGTTCACGGTGCAGTATCCGGAGGAGAAGGCCCCGTTGTCGCCGCGCTTCCGCGGGCTGCATGCGCTGCGGCGCTATCCCAACGGCGAGGAGCGGTGCATCGCCTGCAAGCTGTGCGAGGCCACCTGTCCGGCGCTGGCCATCACCATCGAGGCGGAACCCCGGGCGGACGGCTCCCGCCGCACCACGCGCTACGACATCGACCTGTTCAAGTGCATCTTCTGCGGCTTCTGCGAAGAGTCCTGCCCAGTGGATTCCATTGTCGAGACCCGGGTCTACGAGTATCACTTCGAGCAGCGCGGCGAGAACATCATGACCAAGGACAAGCTGCTGGCCATCGGTGACAAGTACGAGGCGGAGATCGCCGCGGCCCGGGCCGCGGACGCGCCCTATCGGTGAGGGCGCGCGCCGGCAGCCAGAAAAAACGACCGACCGTCACTCATTGTCCGGAAGCGCGGACCGCGCCCCGACTGACCGCTGGGTAATCTCATGGGTTTTGAAAAGTTCCTGTTCTACGTCTTCGCGGCGATCGCCGTCTTCGCGGCCGGGATGGTGGTGACGCGGCGCAACCCGGTGCATGCGGTGCTCTACCTGGTGCTGGCCTTCGTCAGCAGTGCGGCCCTTTGGCTGCTGATCGAGGCGGAGTTCCTCGGCATCGTGCTGGTGCTGGTCTATGTGGGCGCGGTGATGGTGCTCTTTCTGTTCGTCGTGATGATGCTGGACATCGAGGTCGCCGCACTGCGCGCGCAATTCATCCGGCATCTGCCGCTGGGGCTGGTGATCGCGGCGGTGATGATCATCAACATGGTGCTGGTGGTGGGGCCATGGAACTTCGGCCTCGACAGCTTCGCCAAGCCCGTGCCCCAGCCCGAGGGCTACAGCAACACCACGGTGCTGGGCCTGGATCTGTTCCGCACCTACCTGTATCAGTTCGAGATCGCCGCGGTGGTGCTACTGGTGGCCATCGTGGCGGCCATCCGCCTGACCCTGCGCCGCCGTGCCAATACAAAGCACCAGGAACCGTCCGAACAGGTTCGCGTGCGCAAGGGCCCCGAGCGTATCCGGCTGGTGGCCATGCGGGCGGAGGCCGTACCTGCGTCGGTACCCCGGATTGGTTCAGGACCCGGTGCCGACCCCAACGACGCTAAGGAGCAGGGCGAATGATCGCGTTATCCGACTATCTGATGCTTGGCGAGCTGCTGTTCGCTATCGCCCTGGCCGGGATCTTTCTCAACCGCAAGAATCTGATCCTGCTTTTGATGTGCATCGAGCTGATGCTGCTGGCGGTGAACATGAACTTCGTCGCCTTCTCGCATTTCCTCGGTGACGGGGCGGGTCAGATCTTCGTCTTCTTCATCCTGACCGTCGCCGCGGCCGAGGCCGCCATCGGGCTGGCGATCCTGGTGGTGCTGTTCCGTAATCGGGGCACCATCAATGTCGAGGACCTGGACATGCTGAAGGGCTGAACCGATGGAAAACATCTATCTCACCATCGTGCTGGCGCCGCTGGCCGGCGCCATCATTGCCGGCTTCTTCGGCGGCAAGATCGGTCGCACCGGGGCGCATTCCGCCACCATCGCCGGTGTCGGGCTGTCCGCGGCGCTGTCGCTCTGGGTGCTGTCGCGCTTCATCTGGCATGACCAGCCGAACTTCAACGGCCCCGTTTACACCTGGATGGTGTCCGACGGCATGCACTTCGAGATCGGCTTCCTGGTCGATCGCCTGACCGCGCTAATGATGGCCACGGTGACCTTCGTGTCGCTGATGGTGCATCTCTATACCATTGGCTATATGGCCGATGACGCGCACAACTGGCCCGATGGCGCGCTGACCGGCAAGAACAGCTACCAGCGCTTCTTCAGCTACATCTCGCTGTTCACCTTCTCCATGCTGATGCTGGTGATGTCGAACAACTTCATGCAGCTGTTCTTCGGCTGGGAGGCCGTCGGCCTGGTGTCCTACCTGCTGATCGGCTTCTGGTCCACGCGCGAGTCGGCGATCTTCGCCAACATGAAGGCGTTCCTGGTCAACCGCGTCGGCGATTTCGGCTTCATCCTCGGCATCGCTGCCATCGGCATGTACTTCGGCTCCATGGATTATGCCGAGGTGTTCGCCAAGGCGCCGGAGCATGCAGACACCCAGATCGCGGTCTTCGGCGGCGTGTCGCTGATGACGCTGATCTGCATCCTGCTGTTCATCGGCGCCATGGGCAAGTCGGCCCAGGTGCCGCTGCATGTCTGGCTGCCGGACTCCATGGAGGGCCCAACGCCCATCTCGGCACTGATCCATGCCGCCACCATGGTCACGGCGGGCATCTTCATGGTGGCGCGCATGTCGCCGCTGTTCGAGCTGTCCACCACGGCGCTCTCCTTCGTGCTCATCGTCGGTGCGGTGACGGCCTTCTTCATGGGGCTGATCGGACTGGTTCAGAACGACATCAAGCGCGTCGTGGCCTACTCGACGCTGTCGCAGCTGGGCTACATGACCGCGGCCCTGGGCGCCTCGGCCTATGCCGCCGGCGTGTTCCACCTGATGACCCATGCCTTCTTCAAGGCGCTGCTGTTCCTGGCCGCCGGCTCGGTGATCATCGCCATGCACCACGATCAGGACATCCGCAACATGGGCGGGCTGCGCAAGGTCATGCCCATCACCTGGATCACGGCCCTGATCGGTTCCCTGGCGTTGATCGCGTTTCCGGGTTTCTCGGGCTTCTTCTCCAAGGACGCCATCATCGAGGCGGTGCACCACTCCGATGTCTTCGGCGCCGGTTTCGGCTGGGTGCTGTTGAGCATCGGCGCCTTCGTCACCGCATTGTACAGCTTCCGCATGTACTACCTTGTGTTCCACGGCCAGCCGCGCATGGACGAGCACACCCGCTCGCACCTGCATGAGACACCCTGGGTAGTGACTGTGCCGCTGATCGCGCTGGCCATCCCGTCCATCTTCATCGGCTGGTACACGGTTGAGCCGCTACTGATCAACAACTGGCTGGGTGACGCCATCTACGTCAAGCCGGAAAACGACACCCTGCATGTGCTGGCGGACCATTGGCACGGGCAGACGGCGTTCATCCTGCATGGCATGGCCGCGCCGCCGTTCTGGCTTGCCATGGGCGGGCTCGCGCTGGCCACGGCGATCTGGCTGGTGCTGCACCGGCGCAATCCGAACATCGACGCCGAGATCCTGGCTAAGGCCGGCCCGGTGACTCAGGTGCTGGAGAACAAATACGGCTTCGACGACTTCAACCAGAAGGTCTTTGCCGGCGGTGGCCGTGGACTCGGCAACATGCTCTGGAGCACCGGCGACCGCACCCTGATCGATGGTGCCGTGGTGAACGGGTCGGCGCGGCTGGTCGGTCATCTGGCCGGCATCCTGCGCCACCTGCAGACGGGCTACCTGTATCACTATGCCATAGCGATGATCATCGGCCTGGCCGGGCTGTTGACCGTGTTCGTCGCGCTGTGACGGTAAAGGAGAGGGACGAACATGCTAGCTGAATTTCCCTGGCTGACGCTGGTCATCTGGCTGCCGATCCTCGGCGGCGTGGCGGTGATTGCCAGCGGCGACGGTCGCTCGGAACTGACCAAGCGGGTGGCGCTGATCGTTGCGGTGCTCACCTTCGTGGCCAGTCTGCCGCTGTGGCTGAACTTCGATGCCGGCTACACGGGGATGCAGTACGTCGAGCGGGCGTCGTGGATCCCGTCGCTGGGCATCGAGTACTACCTGGGGGTGGACGGTATCTCGATGCCGCTGATCCTTCTGACCACCTTCATCACCATCTTCGTGATCATCGCCGGCTGGGATGTGATCACCTACCGCCCGTCCTACTACATGGGCGCCTTCCTGATCATGGAGGGCATCATGGTGGGCGTGTTCTCGGCGCTGGATGCCATCCTGTTCTACTTCTTCTGGGAGGCAATGCTGATCCCGATGTTCATCATCATCGGGGTCTGGGGCGGGCCGAACCGGGTCTATGCCACCATCAAGTTCTTCCTCTACACCTTCTTCGGCTCGGTGTTCATGCTGATCGCGCTGATCTACATGTACTTCCAGGCCGACAGCTTCAGCATCCTCGACTTCCATACCCTGCCGCTGGGGATGACGGCCCAGGTGCTGATCTTTGTCGCCTTCCTGCTGGCCTTCGCGGTCAAGGTGCCGATGTTTCCTGTGCACACCTGGCTGCCGGACGCCCACGTGGAGGCGCCCACGGGGGGGTCGGTGATCCTGGCGGCCATCATGCTCAAGATCGGCGGCTACGGCTTCCTGCGCTTCAGCCTGCCGATCACGCCGGATGCCAGTGCCGCGCTTGACGGGCTGATCATTGCCTTGTCGCTCATCGCCGTGGTCTACATCGGCTTCGTGGCGCTGGTGCAGCAGGACATGAAGAAGCTCATCGCCTACTCGTCGATTGCCCACATGGGCTTCGTCACTCTGGGTTTCTTCATCGTTTTCAGCATCGTGCGTCAGACCGGCAGCGATGAAGGCGCGGTGATGGGCATCTCTGGTGGCATGGTGCAGATGATCTCCCATGGCTTTATCTCCGGTGCGCTCTTCCTCTGTGTCGGCGTGCTGTACGACCGCATGCATTCGCGCCAGATCGCTGACTATGGCGGTGTGATCAACACGATGCCTTGGTTCGGCGCCTTCGCCGTCTTCTTTGCCATGGCCAATGCCGGGTTGCCGGGCACCTCCGGGTTCGTCGGCGAGTTCATGGTCATCCTCGCGACCTTCCGTGCCGACTTCTGGTACGCCTTCCTGGCGGCTACCACGCTGATCCTGGCTGCGGCATTCACCCTGTGGATGGTCAAGCGCGTGGTGTTCGGTCCGGTGGGCAACGACAAGGTGGCGGCGCTGCAGGACCTGAACCGGCGCGAGGTGCTGAATCTTGGCGTGCTAGCGGCGGCCACCCTGGCCATCGGCATCTGGCCGAAACCGTTGGTGGATGTGATGGAGCCTACTATCGAGAACCTGGTGCAGCAGGTGCAGGTCAGCAAACTGCCGGGGTCGACCGACCCGGTCGCCAGTCTTCAGCCCTGACGGACCCATAGCCGGAACACGATCATGCCGTTCGAAGCCGCATACCTTTACACGATCCTGCCCGAGCTGGTGATTCTGATCACCGCCAGCGTGGTGCTGGTGGTCGACCTCTATCTGCGCGACGACCAGAAGGGCCTCAATCACAGCCTGACCCTGGTCGGTCTGGTGCTGGCCCTGGCCAGCGTCGGTCTGGTGGGGGGCGATCAGACCGCCACCGCCTTTGGCGGCGCCTTCGTGCGCGACCCCATGAGCGATCTGCTCAAGGGCGTGGTCATCGTGCTGACGCTGTTCACCTTCGTCTACTCCAGCAATTACATGCGCGACCGGGACATGTGGGTCGGCGAGTACCACGTGCTGGTGCTGTTCTCGCTGCTGGGGGTCATGATCATGATCTCGGCGAACGACTTCCTGAGCATGTATCTAGGGCTGGAGTTGCTGGCCCTGTGCCTGTACGCGCTGGTGGCATTCGACCGGGACTCCAAGGCGGGTTCCGAGGCGGCCATGAAGTACTTCGTGCTCGGCTCCATTGGCACCGGCATGCTGCTCTACGGCATCTCGATGCTGTACGGCGCCACCGGCGGTATCGGCTTCGGCGATGTGGCGGCGGCGGTGGCGGCCACGGGCACCGACGACAAGGTGCTGGTATTCGGGCTGGTGTTCGTGCTGATCGGCATTGCCTTCAAGTTCGGCGCCGTGCCGTTCCACATGTGGATGCCGGACGTCTATCAAGGCGCTCCGGCGCCGGTGGTGCTGTTTCTGTCCAGCGCGCCAAAGGTCGCCGCCTTCGCCATGGCGGCGCGCATCCTGCTGGACGCCCTGCCGGGATTGCTGGCGGACTGGGGCGATATCCTGATCATCCTGTCGGTGCTGTCCATGGCCGTGGGTAATGTGGTCGCCATCGCCCAGACCAACATCAAGCGCATGCTGGCCTATTCCACGGTGTCCCATGTCGGCTTCATCTTCTTCGGGCTGCTGGCGGGCACCGAGCAGGGCTACGCGGCCGCCATGTTCTACGCTGTGGTCTACGGCCTGATGGCGGTGGGGGCCTTCGGCGTGTTGGTGATGATCTCGCACAAGGGCTTCGAGGCCGAGAACCTCGATGACCTGAAGGGCCTAGGCGACCGCGACCCCTGGCTGGCCGCCATGATGACCCTGGTGATGTTCTCCATGGCTGGAGTGCCGCCGATGGTGGGCTTCATGGCCAAGCTGCTGGTGCTGGAGGCGGTGGTGAATGTTGGCCTGATCTGGCTTGCCATCGTCGCCGTGGTCTTCTCCATCATCGGCGCCTTTTACTACCTGCGTGTGGTGAAGATGATCTACTTTGACAAGCCCGAGGTCATGGACCCGGTCACCGCCAGCGGCTCCGCACGCATCGCCGTGTCCGTCAACGGCCTCGCCATCCTGTTTTTGGGCATGTTCCCGGCCGGCCTGCTGGCCCTCTGCGAGGCCGCGTTCTAGGCCAGCCCGGACCGTTTCGGGGCAGTCCCCAGACAGATTCAAGCCACCCCCCGACAAGGGTGGCTTGATCGATTTTCCCCTGCAAAGGTGAGATCCACAGCTCAGGCTAGTTCATCGCCTAATCAAGGGGACAGTACATAGAACTATCGCCCAGCCACTTCAACGCGCTTAACGATCCCATCACCCTTAGGAACGCGCCCAAAACAAGGTGAACACTGTAGGGCGGCAAAACCAAACCCAAAACCCCCTGTGTGCAGTGTAGGAAACCCGTCCCGAAAAACCACCACCAACCAAGAGAGAATT
>NZ_VWXX01000010.1 GCF_008632335.1 Thiohalocapsa marina | reverse complement strand
GATAAGCGAAGCGCATCCGCCGTTGTGGCCTGTGGCGGATGCGCTTCGCTTATCCGCCCTACCGTGCTTCGCTTATCCGCCCTACCGTGCATCCGTGTAGGAACAAGCCGGCATCGTTGCGCGCGGCCTTCAAGAGGCACGACGGACGCATGTGTATTTCCAGCATTACCGATATGGAGCTGGTCTATGGCGCCGAAGGTTCCATGAACCCCGAGCGAAATTTGACGCGCCTTGAAGGGATTGTCGCGCGGATGGCTGTCTTGCCATTGGATGAGTCTGCTGCCGTGCATGCGGGGCAGATCCGAGCCGAGTTAGCAAAGCAGGGAACGCCGATTGGCCCGTATGACCAACTGATTGCCGGCCATGCGCGTTCGCAGGGACTGGTTTTGGTGACAAATAACGAAAAAGAATTTTCCCGAGTAGCGGGGCTGCGGGTCGAGAATTGGGTTCCTCCTTCTTTGTCGTGACGCTGTACTCAAAAGACGCCTCATCATGCAGGGCCCGTTCACGCACGAAGGCCAGGCGCCGGGCCTCTTCGTCTGCGCTCAACTCGCGTACCCGATTCAGCGCCTGCTGGGCTTCTCATGCTGCCCGGTCAGCTTTATGCCGACCGAAGCCGCATTGCGGCGGCACACAGTACATGCAATAAGCCGCGAGATGCTGAAGTCATGAATACGGCTTGTTAGCGAGAAATTAAATATACCGTCACCTAAAAAGACGGCCTATTGGCGGGGAATTAACTCTACTGTCACTCCAAAATAGGCCGGGGCTTGCGGTTCAGCCCGACCGGGCCTGCTGGATCATCTCGTAGGCGCGGCGGATCTCGTGGGTCTTCTGCGTGGCCAGCTTGATCATGTCTTCCGGCACGCCCTTGGAGACCAGCTTGTCCGGATGATGCTGGCTGAGCAGCTTGCGGTAGGCGCGCTTGACGGTGGCGTCGGTGTCCTTCGGTGTCACGCCAAGCACCGCATAGGCCTGGCTCAGCGTGGGGCCGCGGGCGGCGGCCCGGGCGCCACCCGCACCGCGCTGGCCGTGCGCGCCTGCACCATAGCCTGCGTCAGCTCCAGCACCGCCGGCCCCGGCGAACTGGCTCTGCATGCGCACCAGGTTTTCCAGTTGGCGAAAGACCACGGCCGGGATGTGCAGGCCGGCGCGGATCTCCTCCAGCACGCGCCGTTTGGCGGCGCTGGGCTCGCCATCCACATAGGCCGCCTGCAGCTGGATCTCCAGGAACAACTGCACCAGGGTCCGTCGACCCAGGCATTCGCGGCGGAACCGCTCGACCACGGCGCGCAGGTCGAACTCTGGCGACTTGCCCTGACGAAACAGCGCGATGGCGGCACTGCGCCGCTCGCCGGTGAGCTGCAGCCGCGCCATCACGGCCTCCGCCAGGGCGATCTCGGCCTCCGACACCCGCCCGTCCGCCTTGGCCAGATGACCCATGGTGGAAAAGGTGGCGGCGAAGAAGACGCTCTCGATGCGCTGCCGGTCCCCCGGCGGAAGCTGCATGTCGTCGGCCAGCTTCTGCACGCCGCGATCCACGCCGTGCCCGAGGGTCGCCCCCAGCATCGCGCCGATGGGACCACCGGCGGCGAAACCCAGCAACCCGCCAACCACCTTGCCGATCCAGCCCACCTACTTCCCCTTGAGATACTGCTCGTCGCTGAATGAATATACCCATTCCGGGCGAAAGGCCACCAGAATCACCATGATCCAGCCGTTCAGCATCGCCTCGGGCAGGAACATCAACGGAAAGAACGGCAACACGGTCTGGCTCAGCTCGCTGAAGGTGTAGGCGCCGCTGCCCACCAGCAGCCAGGCGGCCATGTAGCCCATGGCCAGCCCCACCAGCCCGGCGGTGAGAAAGCCGTTCACCAGCACATAGACGAAGAACTGTTTCGGCAGGTACCAGCGAATCACGATCAGCAGGATCTGCGTCAGCGTGATGGGCAGTACGCCGCCAAGCAGGGCATTGAGGGCGAATCCGTCCCAGCCGGCACCGGTGTTGACATAGACCCCCAGCAGCGCCACCGAGGCGGCGATGACGGCAAAGGCCCAGCTGAAGACCAGGGTCACCGCCGTCAGACCCAGCAAATGGTAGGACAGCCCCGGCTGCACCTGGGTGTCCATCTGCCACAGCACCATCAACACCACCGTGGCGCCGAACAGCACATGCGTCAGCCGTGCGGACAGCAGCTTGCGCCAGGGCGCCAGCCAGAGCGCCAGCAGCAGGCAGCCCAGGTACAGGGCCAGCGCGGTCCACTTGGCGAAATCGGAAAAGAGGGCTGGGTCAAGTGTCATGCTGGGCTCGGTCGAAAGCTGACGAAGCGGATGGGCGAACGGGCAGACTCAACCGCATCCGCCTTGATCCCGATCATCGCAAACTCCGGACCCGGCACGCAAAGGAAACAAACCCCAGGCGCCGCCGTTGGCGATCCGGCCGACGGCCCCCAGTTGAGTGCGAATCAGCAACATCCAAATAGGAGCCAGCATGCGCTACCGACCACTGGGCAGGACAGACCTCAGCGTCAGCGAACTCTGCCTCGGCACCATGACCTTCGGTGAACAGAACACCGAGTCCGACGCCTTCGCGCAGCTCGACCGGGCGCGGGCCGCGGGGATCAACTTCATCGACACCGCCGAGCTGTATCCGGTTCCGCCCCGCGGCGAGACCCAGGGCCGGACCGAAACCCAGATCGGCAACTGGCTGGCCAGCCGCGGCCAGCGGGATCAGATCATCCTCGCCACCAAGGTGACCGGCCCAGGCGACTGGCTGCCGCACATCCGCGACGGCGCCACCCGGTTGGACCGCGCCAACATCCTGGCCGCCATCGATGACAGTCTGCGTCGGCTGCGCACCGACTACATCGATCTGTACCAGCTGCACTGGCCGGACCGCCAGACCAACTTCTTCGGCAAACTCGGCTACACGCACCCGGAGGCAGACGACAGTGTGCCGCTGCAGGAGACACTGCAGGTGCTCGACGAACTGGTGCAGGCCGGCAAGGTGCGCCACATCGGCCTGTCCAACGAGACGCCCTGGGGCACCATGCGAGCGCTGGCCCTGTCGGAGCAGCAGGGACTGCCGCGGGTGGTCAGCATCCAGAACCCCTACAGCCTGCTGAACCGCAGCTTCGAGATCGGCCTGGCGGAGATCGCCCTGCGCGAACAGTGCGGCCTGCTGGCCTACTCGCCGCTGGCCTTCGGCATGCTTACTGGCAAGTACGCCCGAGGCGCAAGGCCGGAGGGGGCCCGGCTGACCCTGTTCTCACGCTTCGACCGCTACTCCAACCCGCAGGCCGTCGCCGCCACCGAGCGCTACGTCGACATCGCCCGTCGCCACGGGCTGGACCCAGCGCAGATGGCGCTGGCCTGGGTCACCAGCCGGCCCTTCGTGACCTCCAACATCATCGGCGCGACCACGCTGGCGCAGCTTGAGGCTAATCTCGCCAGCGTCGAGCTGCAGCTCAGCGACGCGGTGATCGCCGAGATCGAGGCGGTGCAGGTGGAGCACCCCAACCCCAGTCCCTGATCACAGCCGGCCTGCGGCGCGGGGCAGGAGGCCCCGCCATTTTCAGCGCCAATGATCATCACTTTTCGGTCGCAGCTCGAGCGGATTTGGGTGTCGGCGCTCTGGCGTCTCGACAGCCCTCGATCAGCGCACGTTCAGCCCTGCGCGACCGAACTTGAAAACAGATTCAGAACGACAACACCAAGGACGATCAGCGAGATGCCGATGACGCCGGCCAGATCCAGTGTCTGGCCGAAAAGCACCCAGCCGATCAGGGTGATCAGGGCCACCCCAGCGCCCGACCAGATGGCATAGGCGATGCCGACCGGGATGGTCTTCAGCGTCAGCGACAGGAAGAAGAAGGACACCAGATACGCGACGACGACGACCACCGACGGCAACAGGCGCGTGAAGCCATCCGATGCGTTGAGCGCCGAGGTCCCGATCACCTCGCTGATGATCGCTACCGACAGATAGATCCACTGTGGCATCGCTTATACACTCCACCCATCCACTGCAAACCCAGGCTGGCGCCCGACCGGAATCCGCAGTATAAGTCCGGATTTCCATCGGAGCCCAACACCTGAACGCCCTCACAGCCTCTTCTCACACCGGATCCGACACCGGTGACGGCGACATCATCGACCGCATTGCCGAGGCGCTGGAACGCCAGGGCTACGTCGTCCTCGACAACGCCTTGCCCCCGACGATGCTGGACGCGCTCTTCATCCGCATCACCCAGTTGCCGGACGCCGCCCTGAGCCGTGCCGGCATCGGCCGCGAACAGGCGCACCAGTTGAACCGCTTCGTGCGCCAGGACGACACCCGCTGGCTGGAGCCGGGCAACGCCGTCGATGCCGGATTTCTGGACTGGATCGAAGCGATCCGCCTCGGCCTGAACCAACGGCTCTTTCTCGGCCTGTTCGACTATGAGGCCCACTACGCCCGCTACCAGCCGGGGGCCTTCTACAAGAAACACCTGGATGCCTTCGACACCGCCTCGCGCAACCGCGTGCTGAGCACCGTGCTCTACCTCAACCCGAACTGGCCCGCGAGCAACGGCGGCGAACTCCTGCTCTATGCCAGCGACGGCGAGGCCCTGCTGGAACGCGTGCTGCCAGGCTTCGGCCGGCTGGCGATCTTTCTCAGCGAGCGCTTTCCGCACGAGGTGCTGCCCACCCGCGCGACCCGCTTCAGCATCGCCGGCTGGTTCCGCGTCAACACCTCGCTGCAGGGCGCCATCGACCCGGCGCGTTAGTGAGGCCCCTTCGCAGGCCGCAGACGACGCGTCGGCCTGGCCAGCCCCTCGCGTCACCACCTTTGGCCAGCCCGCTCAGTCTGCGACGAACGTCTGACCCGCGCCGAGCAGGCCTTCCGCAGCGGCGCCGGCCACCAGGCCGTCCAGCCCCTGGCGGCCGCATCTGTATCCGGCGAGCCGGTTGGCCCAGGACAGCAGGACCGGCAGCTCGAGCCCGCGCAGCAGGCCGTCGATGGCGGCGGCATTGAAGACATCACCGGCGGCCAGGGTGTCCACCACCGCCGGCGGCCGGTGGGCCGGGGCGAATACCGGTTCGACTGCAGGTGCCCTGACCGGATCGACCAAAGGCTCAACCAATGGCCCGAACAGCGGCCCCTCGCGGGCCGCCAGCCCATAGGCGCCCTGCTCGCCCCAGGGCAGCAAACAGCAGCGGGCACCCGTGGCCTCGCCGAGGCGCCGCAAGGCCTGTTCCGGGGTACCGTCCAGACCGGTGGCCAGCAGATAGGCCCGGGAGAAGATCAGCACGTCCGGCCCGCCCGGTCCGGTCCACACCGCCTCGACGCCGGGCCGGGGCTTCTCGATCTCCACCGAGACCGGCAGGCCGGGTCGTCGCCGGCGCACATCGGCAATCATGGCGGCCGTCTCCACGGGATGACGCCCCTCGAAATGCACCCAGTCGAATCCATCCAGCGACACTGCGGCAAAGTCTGCCGCAGTGAGTTCGCGCAGGTCGCGGTGGTGGATGATGGTGCGACTGCCGGTGGCGCGACTCAGCGCGATGTACGAGGTCGGTGTCTGACGGCCGGCCAGGATCGGGCAATGCCCGCAGCCGATGCCGTGGCGTGCCAGATCTTGCCGGATCAACCCGGCGCCGGCGTCGTCCGCCAGCGTGCCCAGCCACTCGCAGCGGTGTCCGAGCTGCGCCAGCACCGCCAGGGTATTGGTAACATTCCCGCCGCGCTGCACGCGCTGCGACAGGGCTCGCACCTCGGCGTCCTCGTGCGGATAGTCCGCTACCTGATTGACGATATCCAGGGTGGCGATGCCGACGCCCAGCACCCGTGCGCGCTTCGGGGCGGTCAGCGACGAAGGATCAAAATGCGGCACCATGGGGAAAGGAAAAAGGGAGCATGAAAAAGGGTGAATGGCCGAGATCCTGCGGATCCAACCGGGCTGCGGCCAGATTTCAGCCGGGCACGCGCAGCGTCAGGGTGCCACCGCGCTGGATCATCTCGAAGCGGCGCAGATAGCTCATGCCCAGCAGCACCTCGTCACCCGGCATGTTCGGCATCACCACGGCGCGCACGTTACGCGCCGTCAGACCACCCACACTGACGCTGTCCAGGCGCGTGGACCAGGTCTGGACAAGACCGTTGGCGGTCTTGCTCATACCGCCCGGGCGCAGGGGCAGCTGCAGACGCCGGGCCAGGTCCATCGGCAGCGCCACCGCGGTCGCGCCGGTGTCGACCATGAAGGTCACCCGTTCGCCGTTGATCAGCCCGTCGGCCACATAGTGCCCCATGCGATTGCGCAACAGCATCACCTGCGGCAGGCCGTCGGCACCGAACACCAGCGCCGGGTCGCGGTTGGGGTTGTTCCGGTGCTCGATCAGGTTACCGAACAGCAGCACCAGCAGCGCCAGGCCTGCCACCCAGGCCCCCAGCAGCATGGCCTTGCCGAACCGCGACGGCAGGTCGTCCGACGATGGAAGGTCTCCACTCATGGGCCCGTGATATTCCTGTTGCCTGCAAGACGGTGTGTTGTGCGGATGGGCGCTCATGCCTTGCCGACAGCATCCTGGTTCGCGTCTGGGGCTGTCAAGGCCTCTGCCGGATCAGTCAGCCGTGCCAGCCAGCGAACCCCAGCCCAGCCCAGCCCAGCCCAGCCCAGCCCAGCCCAGCCCAGCCCAGCCCAGCAATAATATCATAATATGCTAATATTCTAACAGAGAGGGATGAATGACATCCCGCTGCAACCTGCAGGAGGTGGACAATGAACGCACGCCGCATGCTACTGATCGGTATGGCCGGGGTTGTCCTGTTGCTGGCCGGCTGTTCGATGGGCTCACTCATGATCCAGGAGCGACGAAGCCCCTACGACTTCGACAGGACGGTTGCACTGGTGCAGGAGAACGCCCGGGCGCAGGGATGGCTGGTGCCGAAGGTGCACAATTTTCAGCAGTCGCTGGTCAAACACGGCCAGCCCGATCCGGGTAGGCTGACCGTGATCAAGCTGTGCAAGCCCGAGTTCGCCACCCGCATGTTCGGCAGCGATGACACCAAGTACGTCTCAGTGATGGCGCCATGCTCGATTTCGATCTACGAAAAGACCGACGGCAACACCTATGTCGCCTCCATGCGCATGGGGCTGATCGGCCACCTGATGGGCGCTGAGGTTGGCCGGGTGATGGCGGACGTCGACGCCGACGACCGGCAGATACTGCGGTTTCTGGAGCAAACCGACTGACCAACCGACTGCCAGCTGTCCGACTCGCTCCGACCAAAACTGACCACCAGCGAGCGGCCGGCGGGCAAGCAGGAGGCGGGCGTCGCCGGCCCCAACCGGCGGCCCTACAGCGGATCGGCGTACATGGCCTCGAGCGCATCCTGGTATCGCGCCAGGACGGCGTTGCGCTTGACCTTCATCGTCGGCGTCATCAGGCCGTTCTCCACCGACCAGGGTTCCAGCGTCAGGGTGACCCGGCGCACCTTGGCGTAGCCGGGAAAATCCGCCAGGGCATCGCGGATGCGGCGGAGCATGTCCTTGATCAGATCCGACGCCCGCAGGCTCTCCGCCCGCCCGGGGTCGAGGCCGTACTCCACGGCCAGCCCCGGCCACAGGTCCGAATTCAGCACCGCCAGCGCGGTGAGGTAGGAGCGCCCCTCCCCCACCACCAGCACTTGCTCGAAGACCGGGTCGAGCGCAATGGCCATCTCCATGTCTGCCGGCGGCACCTTCTCGCCGTTGGACAACACCAGGATGTCCTTGATGCGGCCGGTGATGTACAGGTGCCGACCGTCGATGCGCGCCTGGTCGCCGGTGCTGAACCAGCCCTCGGCGTCCAGAACCTTGGCCGTGGCCGCGTGGTTGTTCCAGTAGCCAAGCATGTTGCCCGGCCCCTTCACCTGCAGTTCGTCATCGGCACCGATGCGCGCCTGGATGCCGCGCAGCAGTACACCGACGCTTTGCGGCCGGTTGTCCTCCAGCGGATTCACGGCGATGACCGGGCTGGTCTCGGTGAGGCCGTAGCCTTGCAGCAACGGCAGCCCTAGACCAATGAACACCCGCGCCACCTCTGGCGGCAGGGGCGCGCCACCGCTCACCGCCGCGCGCATGCGCCCGCCCAGCTTGTCCATCACGGGCCGTGCGACCTTGCGCCGCAGCAACGGCCACAACAGCAGCAGCGGATGCCAGCCCCGGCGGCCCTGGGCACGCTCGAACTGCATCCCGCCGACCTTCACCGCCAGCGCAAACAGCCAGCGCACCGGCGCCGGCCGGGCCGCAAGCTGATCGGCAATGCGCTGATGCACCCGCTCGAACACCCGCGGCACGGCGATCATGACGCTGGGCCGGATGGTCTGCAGGTCTTCGCCCAATTGTCCGACGGACCGGGCAAAGGCCACCGTGGCGCCGGCCATCATCGGCAGATAGTAGCTGCCGGTGCGCTCCAGCATGTGCGACAACGGCAGGAACGACAGGAACTCGTCCTGCTGATAGACATCGATCAGCGTCAGCGCCCCGTGGGCGTTGCTGAGGATGTTGCGATGGCTCAGCATCACGCCCTTGGGGCGCCCGGTCGTGCCGGAGGTGTAGACGATGGTGGCCAGGGCATCGCCGTCGGCGTTGCGCTGGGGCGCGGGCGCCCCAGGGGCGGGCAGCCAGTCGCGCGCAATGACCACCCGCGGATCGGTCGCGGCCGCTGCATGCCTGGTTGCCTCCCCGGTGGTCTCACGGCCATCCAGGATCACCACCCGCTGCGGCCAGGGGGCGTCGCCGATGACCGGCGCCAGCCGTTTCCAGCGTCCGGCATCCTGGATCAGCAGCAGCTTGACCGCCGCATCCGCCAGGATGTACGCAGCGCTGTCCGCGCGGTCATCGGTGTACAGCGGCACTGTCACCAGGCCGAGCGACAGGGCCGCCTGGTCGAACAGCAGCCATTCCGGGCAGTTGCGCAGCAGGATCGCGACGCGATCGCCCACCGCAAGCCCCTCCGCCGCCAGGGCACTGCGCCAGCGGGACACCTGCTCGCCCGCCTCGCGCCAGCTCAGCGTCTGCCAGTCGTTGCGTTCGCGGTCGAACCAGCGGTAGGCGATGCGTTCCGGCGAGCGCTTCACCCGCTGATGAAACAGGCCATCGAGCGTGCGTGCCTGCTCGATGGAAACCAGATCTTCCGACCAGTGACTCACGGCCCTCTCCTCGTCGTTCTTGTGGCGATCGCGCAATTGTATACCCCTCGGCCCAGGCGCCCTGCCCGTGTGTCTGGCCCGGTGCTCCGCTCGGTAGGGTAGTTGCATCGGGCCCATCCTTTTTGCGGGCTGGACCAAGAGGAAAGGCGCGGACCCGCTATAGTCAAGGGACATGAACCATCTTGCTGAAATCCTCGCCTTGCTGGTGGTGGTCGGCATCGGCGCCCAGTGGCTCGGCTGGCGGCTTCAGATCCCGTCCATCGTGCTGCTGGCGCTGTGCGGCCTGGTCATCGGCCCCGTCCTCGGCCTGCTGCGGCCCAGCGAGGCCCTGGGCGAGACCTATCAACCGCTGATCAAGCTGGCGGTGGCGGCGATCCTGTTCGAGGGCGGGCTGTCGCTGCGGCTGGCGGAACTGCGCCAGGCGGCGTCGGCGGTGCGGCGGCTGGTGTCGGTGTCCGTGCTGCTGGTGCTGGCGTTCGCTGCCCTGGCCGCGCATCTGATCGCCGGGCTGTCGTGGCCGGTGGCGCTCATCTTCGGCGCCATTGCCGTGGTCACCGGCCCCACGGTGATCCTGCCGTTACTGCGCCAGGCGCGGCTGAATCGGCGACCGGCCTCGGTGCTGAAATGGGAGGGCATCGTCAACGATCCGGTCGGCGCCGTGCTGGTGGTGGTCATGTTCGATTATTTCGTCGGCGCCGGTGCGGGCCAGCTGGGCGGCACCCTGCTGCACCTGGCCGCCGGCGTCGGCGTGGCGGTGCTGCTCGGCGGGGTCGGCGGCTGGCTGCTCGGCCGCGCCTTCCTCGCCGGCCTGGTGGCGGAGTATCTGAAGGGGCCGGTGGCGCTGGCGGCGGCCCTGGGGGCCTACGCCCTGTCCAATCTGGTGCTGGAGGAGGCCGGACTGATCGCGGCCACCGTGATGGGCATCGTCCTCGGCAACATGAACCTGCCCAGCATCGGCGAATTGCGGCGGTTCAAGGAAGACATCGCCGTCATCCTGGTGTCCATCGTCTTTTTGGTGCTCACCGCGGACCTGGATCCGGCCATCCTGTCGGCGCTGGACTGGCGCAGCCTGGCGCTGATCGGCGCGGTGATCTTCCTGGTGCGGCCGGCAGCGGTCTGGCTGGCCACCCTGGGCACGGACATGACCTGGCAAGAGCGGCTGCTGGTGGGCTGGATCGCCCCGCGCGGCATCGTCGCCGCGGCGGTGGCTGGGGTCTTCGGTCCGGCCCTGGCCGCCCGGGGCCTTGCCGGCGCCGAGCAGCTGCTGCCACTGGTGTTCGCGCTGATCCTGAGCACCGTCGTGCTGCACGGCTTCACCCTGGGTTGGCTGGCGCGGCGGCTGGGGCTCAGCGCCAGCCGGCGGGGCGGTCTGATCATCGCCGGCGCCACCGCCTGGAGCAGCGGCCTGGCGGTGGCACTGCACCAGCAACAGGTGCCGGTGGTAGTGGCCGACAATGCCTGGCACCGGCTGCGGGCGGCGCGCCTGGCGGGGGTGCCGGTGTTCTTCGGCGAATTGCTGTCGGAGCAGGCCGAGGTGTCGCTGGAGCTGGGCGCCTACGGCAGCCTGCTGGCCGCCACCGGCAATGATGCCTACAACGCCCTGGTCTGCGCCCACTTCGCACCCGAGCTGGGCCGGCAGCAGGTGTTCCAGCTGGCGGAGGACGAGGTCTCCCGCGCGCGCCGGCCGGCGCCCGCCGCCCGCGGCCGCCACGCCCTTGCCGCGCAGGTCCGCTACGAGGACCTGCAACGCCACTGGTACCAGGGCTGGGGGTTCCATTGCACCGGCATCACCGATGCCTTCGCTGTGGAGCGACTGCGTGCCACGCTGCCGCCGGAGGCCATCCCGGTGCTGGTGATCGGTCCGCGCAAGCAGGTCCGGCTGATCGAGGCCGACAAGCCCTGGAAGGCGGAGTCCGGCGAACAGGTGCTCTGGTTCGGCTGCCGCGATCAGTGTGCGCTGCCGCCGGAGCCGGCGGCCAGCGCGGAGAAACCCAGGCCGCTGGTGTGAGCCTCAGCGCGGCCGGCTGAACCGCCAGTACAGCAGGGCCAGCAGGCCGACCCACGCGGCGGCTAGCCAGCCGATGATGCCGTCGTAGTCACCCACCAGGAAGGCCAGCGAGGCGGCGTCGTTGTCGTCGGTCAGGCGGCGCGAGACCTGGATCACGAACACCCAGCCCGCATGCAGGCCGATGCCCCAGCCGATATGGCCGGTGCGCTCGCGCACCAGGGCCAGGAACACGCCGACCATGAACAGCGCCACCATCGAGCTCAGGTGGCGCCACTGGAACACATCCACAAACACCCCGCTGAACATGGTCCAGGTGCCGGACCAGTCGAAGGCCATGTCCGCCGGCAGGCCGTGGGGCTTCATGAAGTGCAGCAACGCGTACAGCAGTGCGGACCAGACGATGGCCGCCCGCACGCCGTTGCGTTGGCGAACGGCACCGAACAGGGCGCCCCGGAAGAAGCTCTCCTCCAGCAGCCCGATCAGCAGCCCGGCCACCAGCGCCGACAGCACGCGACTGGCGAGCTTTGCATACAGGTCCTGCTCCGGCAGGTCCGGCACGCGGACCTGCAGCCACAGCAGCGCGGCGATGAGCGCCAGCAGGATGGCGACACCGATCAGCCATCCCCGCCAGATGGTAGCGACAAAGGCCCGACGCGGGAGACCGAACCCCAGCGCGGGCCAGTTGTCCAGCCGCAGCGCCTTCAGAAAGGGCCACAACCCGAGCAGGATGAACACCTGCGCCAGTCGTCCCATGACCCGCTGGGGCGGGTAGTCGAGCCAGCCCGTCTGCATCAGCGGGTAGGTCAGCAGCGCGGCGAGCAGCAGACAGGCAAAGAGATAGGCGAAGAAGACGGCGGTAATACGCAATGATGGATCCGGCGTTGGTCAGGACTTAAGACTCCAGTTTAGCAGAGCCCGCCACAAGCTCCGGCCGCGCAGCCCGCTTCCGGCTGTTGCAACCACACGCACCGGCGGTACCATGCCACCCTTTGCAATCAATCGACGCGGGCAACATGGGAGCAGGCATGGGCGCACAGGTTCTGGACGGCAAGGCAATCGCGGCGGATGTCCGCGCACAGGTGAAGGCGCAGGTGGACGCGCGTCTGGTCGCGGGCGGACGGGCGCCGGGGCTGGCGGTGGTGCTGGTAGGTGAGAATCCCGCCTCGCAGGTGTATGTGCGCAACAAGCGCCTGGCCTGCGCCGAGGTGGGCTTCCACTCGGTCCTGCATGAACTGCCGGCCGACACGACCCAGGCCGCGTTGCTGGAGCTGATCGACCGGTTGAATGCCGACCCGGCTATCGACGGCATCCTGGTGCAGTTGCCGCTGCCAGAGCAGATCGATGCCGAGGCCGTGATCGAGCGCATCCTGCCCACCAAGGACGTGGACGGCTTTCATCCCTACAACGTCGGCCGGCTGGCGTTGCGCATGCCGTTGCTGCGGCCCTGCACGCCCAAGGGGGTGATGACCCTGCTGGCGCGCACGGGGCAGGAACTGGCCGGGCTTGATGCGGTGGTCATTGGTCAGTCGAACATCGTCGGCCGACCCATGGCGCTGGAGTTGCTGGCAGCACGGTGCACCATCAGCGTCTGCCACAGCCGCACCCGCGACCTGGCGGACAAGGCGCGGGCGGCGGACGTGCTGGTGGTGGCCATCGGTCGCGCCCGCTTTGTGCCGGGAGACTGGATCAAGCCCGGCGCCCTGGTGATCGATGTCGGCATGAACCGGGACGCGGACGGCAAGCTCTGCGGAGACGTGGACTACGACGCCGCCAGCGCCCGCGCCGGCTGGATCACGCCGGTGCCCGGCGGCGTCGGCCCGATGACCATCGCCAGCCTGCTGGAAAACACGCTTCAGGCCGCCGAGCTGCACGCCGGCGGCTGAAGCGCGGTCGGTTCGGGGGGCTGGTCAGGCTGCGCGGCCCACCCGGCGCTGGCGCACCTTGCGCACCAGCGGCCGCAGGGCGTCTTCGACCTGGGTCTCGAGTTCAGCCAGTTCATTGCCCGCCCAGGCGCGATCGCCGAACAGGTCGACGATGGATTCGCTCCAGCCGAGACGCTGCGCGCTGTCGGCCATGCGCCCCTTGAGCTCGCCAAAGAGCTGTTTCACCTGCTCCCGGTCGAAGCCGTCCTCCAGCAGACGGCTGGCCAGTGCACGGGCCTCACGGGCGGAGCCGCCGCAGCAGTCGCGGGCGCGGCCGAGCAGCGTCTGCGCCCTGTCCTCAAGCCCCAGCTCCCGCGCGACCCGCGCCAGCTCGGCGAACATCGGCGCCCCTGACCCGTTCCCCGCGGACTTGACCTCGGTTTCAGCCAGGGTTGCGGCCTGGTCCAGGTCCGCCGCGGCGGCCTCGGTGTCGCCCAGCAGACGTCCCTTCACCGCCGCCAGCTTGCTGTAGTCATAGGCGGACTTGTCCGCCAGCCCGTCCAGCCGCGCGCCCCAGTCCGCGAGTAGCTCTTGCACGGTGGCCCTGGCGGTGTCCGCGTCCGGCAACAGCTGGGCGGCGGACTCGGCCACGCTGGCGACACCGGCAAAGCCCTGCATGCGTGCCGCGGCGTCCTTGATCAGGCGCTGCGCCCAGTCGGTGTCCTGCAGGTGCTGCCCCACCCCCGCTACCAGCCGCCTGACCTTGGAGAAATCCCAGCCCTCGTCTTCCAGCTTCTTCTGGGCGTCTACCAGCAGTTTCTTCGCGTAGAACTTGTCGTCCAGTTCCGCCATCACGGCATCGGCCAGGTGCATGATCTTGACGCTGGAGACGGCCTGCTTCTCGCGGTCCTGGAACACAGCGTACTTGGCCTGGTTGGCCTCGCGGCGGGCCAGCTTCTCCTCCACCACCGCGACCCACTCGGCATCCGCGGCGTAATGCTCGCGCACCAGCGCCACCACGTTTTTCATCTCGCCGACAGAGGTCACCTGTTCCTCGGCAGCGGCCAGGCTCGGCCGCGCCGCGTCCCTGTCGTCCAGCACACGGATGGTGCGACTGGTCACGTCCAGCAGTTCCGGCGTGCCCGAGGCGGTGCCGGCAGCGCTGGCCAGCACCTCGCGCGCGAAGGCCTTGTCGCCGAGTTTCTCGTCCACCGCCTCGAGCAGCTTGAAGTACTGCCCGAGATCGCTCATGGCCTGCATGGCCTTGCGGTAGATCTGTGCCGCCGTGGCCTTGTCACCGAGGCGGTCGGCGACACTGGCGGCCACCGACATCAGGTCATTGGGCTGGGTCAGCGCCTCGGCGGCGCGGGCGTAGATCTCGCCGGCCAGGGCCTTGTCGCCGGTGTCGCTGATCACCGCCTCGGCCAGCTTCAGGCGCTCGGGGGCGGCGGTCATCTTCGACTCCGCCTTGGCATAGAACTGCCTGGCCAGTTCCGGCGCCTGCACCTGGCCGGCGATGAAGCCCGCCAGCTCCATCAGCTGCGCCTTGTCGTTGGTGTCGGGCAGGGCCTGTTCGAACGCCTCCACCGCCTTGTCCTTGTCTGCCAGCAGGTTCCAGTAGCCCCGGGCCAGGTCCAGGAACTCCTCGCCGCTCATGGCGAACTCGCCGGCCTGCTCCATCAGATCGGCCACCTTGGCCTGGTCACCCAGCAATTCCTTGAAGCCGGTTGCCAGCGCGGCGAAGTCCTTGGGGAACTGGCAGTCGGTCTCGGCGTCCTCCAGCACCTTCTTCGCCCCGGCAGCGTCGCCGAGCAGGTCCTGATAGCCCCGGGCGTAGGCCACCGTGGCGTCCAGGTCGTCGCAGTAACGCGCTGCCTTGGCATAGAACTGGGCCGCGGCCTCATCGGCGCCCTCCGCCTTCAGCGTCTTGACCAGATCGAGATAGTCGTCCAGCGTCTTCGCCTTTTCCTCGACCTTGGCCAGCAGAGCGGCGGCTAGCGCCTCGTCGCCCAGGGCCTCCCTGGCGTAGCCGGAGATGGTCAGCAGTTCGTTCAGCTTCGAGGCCTCGCCGGCGGCCTTTTCCAGCATCTCGCGCCCCTTGTCGACATCGGAGCCGGTACGCGCCAGGCTGGCGCCCAAGGCGGCGAACTCCATGGACTCGAAGCAGGCATCCTCGGCCTGCTCGTACAGGTCCTTGGCATGATCGACATGGCCGAGGGCGACGGCTGCCTCGGCGGTGGCGATGTAGTCCAGCGGCATCTGGCATTGCATCTCCGCCTTCTCCAGCAGCGACCTGGCGTAATCCGCATCCAGCGCGCCCACATCCCGGGCCAGGGCGGCAAAGTCCGCGGCGCTGCTGCAGTCTGCCTCGCGGGCCTGGAGTTCTTCTTTGGTCGCCATCGGCATCGTCCTCGGTATTGGTTTATCGGTATTGGTTTTTCAGCATTGGTTTGATCGATCCCCCAATCGACCCATCTTGTGGAGATGATTGGGCTGCAACACAGCGGTCAAGTGTAGCGCAGCGCCGGCAATGTCACGATGCCAACCTGTATGCCACAATGCGATCAATGCCTACGATCCCGTCGCCGGATCGAGCTAGAAAGACACTGACCCATCGGCCTCCTGGCCAGATTCAGCATTTCCTAGGTGATCCAACGGAGATCCCAGAGTGAAAAACCCGTTTCTTCCCCAGTTCAGCGATCTGCCACCCGAACTGCCCGTGTTTCCGCTGAGCGGCGCGGTGGTCATGCCCGGCGTGCAACTGCCGCTGAACATCTTCGAGCCACGCTACCTCAACATGGTACAGGCCGCGCTGGCCGGCGATCACTTGATCGGCATGGTACAGCCCCAGACGCCCATCCAGTCGCCAACACAGGCCCGGCCCGACGACGACGCCTCCCCGGCCGACGACCAGGAACCCGACCTGTATCGCATCGGCTGCGCCGGGCGCATCACCTCCTACAGCGAGACGAACGACGGCCGCATCGTGCTGGTGCTCACCGGCCTGTGCCGGTTCGAGATCGAGGCGGAACTCGCCCCCCGCGACGGCTATCGGCGCGTGCGTCCCAGCTGGGTGCGCTTTGCCGCCGATTACGCGCCCGCCGCGCAGCCCATGAGCGACCGCGACGCCTTCATGGGCTCCCTGCGCGCCTTCTGTGAGCACCGCCGGGTGGAGGTGCCCTGGGACGACATCGGCCAGATGGCCGATACCGATCTGATCAACCTGCTCTGCGCCCACTTGCCCCTGGGTGCCGGCGACAAGCAGGCGCTGATCGAGACGGTGGACCTGCAACAGCGCGCGACCCTGATGCGCGGCCTGATGGACATGTCGACGCACACTGGCGGCGTCGCCAGCGGGCAGCGGCACTGACCTGCGAACCTGGCGCAAGATCGGCTCCGACGGCATCATCGCGCGCTTGAAATCCGGCCGGGAAACGGCATCTCCCGGCAAGGATCGCATCATCAGGATGCACCATCGGGCAACGGCGCCAACTGCAGACGGCACCGTTCACAGCCGATACCGGTTCCACACAGATTCTTCAGGAGCAATACCATGGCAGTGACACTCACCGATGCCGCCGCCACCCACGTCGGCGCCATGCTCGGCAAGCGCGGCCACGGGCTTGGCCTGCGCATCGGCACCAAGAAGAGCGGATGTACTGGCTTCGCCTACGTCGTCGACTACGCTGACGAACTGGACGACGGCGACCAGGTGTTCGAGAGCCACGGCGTCAAGGTCGTGGTGGACCAGGCCAGCCTGCCGATGATCGACGGCATGGAGGTGGATTTCGTCAAGTCCAGCCTGCTGAACCAGGGCTTCGAATTTCGCAATCCCAATGTCAAGGATGCCTGCGGCTGCGGCGAGTCGTTCAGCGTCTGAGCGCCATGCCAGCCGGTCGGCCAGGGAAGACAGTCAGACAAGCAAGCCAGCGGATCCGGCCAGAGGAGCCAGCATGACCACCCGCGATGAAATCGGCGACATCATCGACACCTTCGACCTCCTCGGCGACTGGGACCAGCGCTACGAGTACCTGATGGAACTTGGCGAGCGCCTGCCGGCGATGGACCCTGCAGACAAGATCGACGCCAACCGGGTCATGGAGTGCATGAGCACCGTGCACGTCACCGCCCGGCCCATGGAGGGCAGTCGGCAGCTGCATTTCCAGGGTGACTGCGATACCGCCATCATCAAGGGCGTGGTCGCCCTGCTGGTGGGCCTGTTCGACGGCAAGACCGCCGACGAGGTGGACGCCGCCGATGTCGATGCCCTGTTCGAGGGACTGCGGCTGGAAGAGCACCTGAGCCCCAACCGCCACGTTGGCGTCTATGCCATCGTAAACAAGATGAAGCAGCAGGCGGCCCGCGCCGCGGCCTAGCTTACAACTCGCTCCACATGCGCATCAGGTTTGCGTAGGAGCGATCCACCTGGCCGGTGTGCGCCTCCCCGGGCGCCTCTTTCAGCAGGTGTTCACGTGCCATGTTCAGCTCGTACAGCAGCTCGCGGCGGGCGGGGTCGCGCACGTAGCTCTGGATCCAGGTCAGCGCCACGGTGCGCTGCCCCTCGGTGACCTCCGCCACGTGGTGCAGGCTCGAGGATGGATAGATCACCGCATCCCCCGCCGGCAGCTTCACCTGGCGCGTCCCGAACGAGGTCCGAATCACCAGCTCGCCGCCTGCATAGCTCTCCGGCGGACTCAGGAACAGGGTCATGGAGACATCGGTGCGAAAGCGCGGTCCGGTGCTGCCCATGATCGGATCATCCACATGATCGCCGTAGGCCATGCCTGGCCGGTAGCGCGCAAAGATCGGGTCCGCCACCCGGTGCGGCAGCGCCCCGAAGCGAAACGTCTCGTTGTGGCCGAGGCTGGCCATCAGGATGCGCACCAGGGTCTGCATGCGTGCGGGATCCGGCCGCATCTCCTGGTTCTGCTTCACCCGGGCCGCGGCAAAACCCGCGGTAAGCCGGCCGTCGACGAACTCGGCGCCGTCCAGCAACTGGTCGATCTTGTCCAGCTGGGCCTGGTTCAACAGCTTGGGAATGGTCAGCAACATCCGGTCCGGTCCTCAATTTCGGGGCTGAAGAATGCCGCGCGCGGCCACCGAATCCCTTGCATTCGGTGACCGCGCGCGGCAAGGTTCCGGTCATCAACGTGAAAACCGAGCCCCCAGTCCGTGATGGGTAACAGAGACATGATCCTGAAGGCAATCATCGAAGACCAAGAATACACCCTCAACGTCCCCGATGCCGTCCTGGCCGGCGCCGGCGGCTTCTTTGACCAGCTCGATCGCGACATGGATCAGGGCTGGCAGATGAGTCGCGACTGGGTGGACGCCCCGACCCAGCTGCAACGCTGCCAGATCATCGCCGACAAGCTGCTGAGCGCGCTGGAAAAGGAAAACCACAAGGTGGGCATGCTCATGGCCGGTTACATCCTCGACCGGCTGCCGGCGGTGGAGTCGGTGGAACTCGACATCGCCGGCGAGATCCAGAACAACCACTTCAACTTTCGGCAGCCGGCCGCCGAGGCGCCCGCAACCTCATCCGCGCTCGGCAAGAACCGGGCCGCCGAAACCCAGGCCAGCCAACACCCGTCTGACCGGAACGCATCCGACCAGAACGGCCCCGGCCAGCGCCTGAGCAGGCTTCAGGCCATGACCCAGGCCGGCAACGATGTCACCAAGGTGTTCAAGGTCGGCAAGGCCTGGCGCTTCTCGGTCTACGACGCCGAGCGCGGCGGCTGGCAGGAATCGCCCCTGATCGCCAGCGAACAGGAGGCGGAACGCCTGCGTCAGGCCGCAGTCAAGCAACGCTACGAGGCCTTAGTCGCCGAGTAGGGCGCGCCTCACGCAACCCGCGAAGCCACGCGCGAAGACCACAACCACCGGGGGCCGCTGATGACAACACACTGGACCCGCGCTGCGCTGTCACTGATCGCCCTGGGCATGCTGCGCGCACAGGCGTTGGCGAACGCCGAACCCACCGACTGCGGCGAAGGCAGCAGCACCCGCGGCGGCGACTGCAGCAACCCCGTCGCCGGTTTCCGCGCGATGCCGCCGGACCTAACCCTCGCCGAGGTCTACAGCCCCGGCGTCGACCTGGCCGACTACCTGGTCAGCGAGAAGTTCGACGGTGTGCGCGCCTACTGGGACGGCACCCGGCTGATCACCCGTGGTGGGCTGGTCATCAATGCACCGGCCTGGTTCACCGACGGCTTTCCGGACGTGCCGCTGGACGGCGAGCTCTGGATGGGCCGTGGCAGCTTCGCCAAGGTGTCGGGCACGGCCCGGCGGCTCGAACCGGAACTCGACGCCTGGCAAAGGGTGCGCTATGTGCTGTTCGACCTGCCCCGGCACGACGGCCCGTTCGAAGCCCGGGCGGCGGCCCTGCAAGAACTGCTCCAGGGGCATGCCAACCCGCATCTGGGGCTGGCCGAACAGACCGTCGTCGCCGACCATGCGGCGCTCATGGCAACCCTTGAGCGGGTGGTGGCCGACGGTGGCGAGGGACTGATGCTGCATCGTCGCGACGCACCCTACCGTGCCGGGCGCAGCGATCACCTGCTCAAGGTCAAACCCTACCTGGAGGCCGACGCCCGGGTCATCGACCACCTTCCCGGCCGCGGCAAGTACCAGGGCATGCTGGGCTCCCTGCTGGTGGAAGAGCCCGATGGCACGCGTTTTCGCATCGGCACCGGCTTCAGCGACGCCGAGCGCGCGGACCCACCGCCGATCGGCAGCCTGGTCAGCTTCAAGTACCACGGCCGCACCGTCAACGGCCTGCCACGCTTCGCCAGCTACCTGCGCCTGGCGGATCCGCTGTAACACTGGCCGCCTTCCCCCCCCAGGTGGCGCCGATGCAGCAGCAGGTAGACCGCCGGAATCACGAACAGGCTGAGTAGCGGCGCGGTGATCATGCCACCGACCATCGGCGCGGCAATGCGGCGCATGACCTCGCTGCCGACGCCATCGAACAGCATGATGGGCAACAGCCCGGCGAAAATGGTGGCGACGGTCATGGCCTTTGGCCGGATGCGCAGCGCCGCCCCGTCCTCGATTGCCGCCTCCAGATCCGCCACCGTGCGCAGCTGGCCTCGTTGGCGCCATTGCCGCGCGGCGTTGTTGAGGTAGACCAGCATCACCACACCGAACTCGGCGGCCACCCCGGCCAGCGCGATGAACCCCACCGCGACGGCCACGGACAGGTTGTAGCCGAGCAGGTAGACCAGCCAGAACCCGCCGACCAAGGCGAACGGCACCGACAGCATGACCAGCAACGCCTCGGGGACACCACGAAAGGCCAGGTAGAGCAGCAGCAGGATCACTGCCAGGGTAAGCGGCACCACCTGGGCCAGACGCTCTTGCGCGCGTTGCATGTACTCGAACTGGCCGGACCAGGTCAGGGAGTAGCCCGGCGGCAAGGGCACCTGGGCACGCACTACGGCCTGCGCCTCGTCGATCCAGCCGCCGAGGTCGCGGCCGCGGATGTCGACGAAGGTCCAGCCGTTGAGCCGCGCATTCTCGCTTTTCAGCATCGGCGCGCCGTCGGTGATGACCACCTCCGCCACCTGCGCCAGCGCCACCTGGGCGCCAGTGGGGGTGACCAGGGGCAGTTCGCGCAGTTCCTGCACGCTGTCGCGCTGCTCGCGCGGGAAGCGGATATTCACCGGGTAGCGCTCCAGCCCCTCCACCGTACGGGTGACATTGATGCCGCCGACGGCGGCGGCCACCACGGCGTTGATGTCGGCGATGTTCAGGCCCACCCGCGCGGCCGCCAGCCGGTCCGGGCGAATCTCCACATAGCGCCCGCCGGCGACCCGCTCGGAGAAGGCCGATGCCGTGCCCTCCACCTGCATCACCGCCTGTTCCACGGCCTGGCCGATGCGCTCGATCTCGTTCAGGTCCGGCCCGGCGATCTTGACCCCGACCGGCGTCTTGATGCCGGTGGCAAGCATGTCGATGCGGGTCTTGATGGGCATGACCCAGGCGTTGGTGAGGCCGGGCAGATCGACGGTACGATCCAGTTCCTCGATCAGCCCTTCCACGGTCATGCCCGGCCGCCACTGGTCCTGCGGCTTGAGCCGGATCAGGGTCTCGATCATCGTCAGCGGCGCCGGATCGGTGGCAGTATCCGCGCGACCGATCTTGCCGAACACCTGCTCCACCTCCGGCACTGAGGCGATCAGCCGGTCGGTCTGTTGCAACAATTGCTGCGCCTTGCCGATGGACAGCCCCGGCAGCGTGGTGGGCATGTACATCAGGTCGCCCTCGTACAGGTCCGGCATGAACTCCGAGCCCAGCCCGCGGTGCCAGTCGGCGATGACGGGCACGCCGCGGAAGCTGTCGCGCCAGCGCTCCGCCAGGCCCGCCTGCCAGGCCTCCACCTGCGCAATCGCGCCCCGTTGCGGTCCGTCCTCCCCCAGTGCCAGTCCGGCGACCTGAAACGGCCATTTCAGGGGCGCCAGCAGGCCGCCGATGCCGGCCAGCGGGATCAGCGTGCTGAACATCAGCAGCACTGCCATGGCCAGGGTGCGATGGGGGCGACGCAGCACCCGGCGCAACAGCGGCCGGTACAGGCGGATCAACCCGCGGTTCAGCGGGTTGCGCTGTTCGCTCGGGATACGGCCCCGGATCAGGTAGCCCATCAGCACCGGCACCAGGGTCACCGCGAGCCCCGCCGCCGCGGCCATGGCATAGGTCTTGGTATAGGCCAGCGGCGCAAACAGGCGCCCTTCCTGCGCCTGCAGCGTGAACACCGGCAGAAAGCTCAGGGTGATGACCAGCAGCGAGAAGAACAGCGCCGGACCCACCTCGGTGGCGGCGGTGCCGATGACCTGCCAGTGGGCCTCGCCTGTGGGGCGCCGGCCATGCTCCGCCTGATAGCGCTCCAGATGCTTGTGGGCGTTCTCGATCATCACCAGCGCGGCATCTACCATGGCGCCGATGGCGATGGCGATGCCACCCAGGGACATGATGTTGGCGTTGATGCCCTGGGCCTGCATGATGACGAAGGCGGCCAGCACACCCAGAGGCAGGCTGATCACGGCCACCAGCGCCGAGCGCACATGGAGCAGAAAGGCCAGGCACACCAGTGCCACGACGATGAACTCCTCGATCAGCTTGTGCCGCAGGTTGTCCACCGCCGACAGGATCAGGCCGGAGCGGTCGTAGGTCTCCACCAGTTCCACGTCTGCGGGCAGCCCCGCCCGCAGATCGTCCAGGCGCGCCTTGACCGCGCGGATGGTCTGCAGGGCATTCTCGCCATGGCGCATGACCACGATGCCGCCGGTTACCTCGCCCTCGCCGTCCAGGTCCGCCACCACGCGACGCATCTCCGGGCCGATCTGCACGCGGGCGACATCCCGCAGCAGCACCGGCGTGCCGTCGGCCCCGACCTTGATCGGGATCAGTTCGATGTCCGTGCGCGAGCGCAGGTAACCGCGGGTGCGGATCATGTACTCCGCTTCGGCCAGTTCAAGCACCGAGCCGCCGACGTCCCGGTTGGCGTTCTGCACCGCCTGCGAGATGCGCGACAGCGGGATGCCGTAGGCGCGCAATTTCTCTGGATCCACCACCACCTGGTACTGGCGCACCATGCCGCCCACGGTGGCCACCTCCGCCACCCCGGGCACCGTCTGCAGTTCAGGCTTCAGGAACCAGTTCTGCAGGCTGGTCAGCTGCGCCAGGTCATGGCTCCCGCTACGGTCCACCAAGGCGTAGCTGTAGATCCAGCCGACGCCGGTGGCATCCGGGCCGAGGCGCGGCTGCACGCCGTCAGGCAATTGCGCGGCGGCCTGATTCAGGTACTCCAGCACCCGCGAGCGGGCCCAGTACAGGTCGGTGCCATCCTCGAACAGCACATGCACGTAGGAGTCGCCGAAGAAGCTGTAGCCACGCACCGCCTTGGCGCCGGGCACCGACAGCATGGTGGTGGTGACCGGATAGGTCACCTGCTCTTCCACCACCCGCGGCGACTGCCCCGGAAAGCTGGTCTTGACGGTGACCTGCACGTCCGACAGGTCAGGGATGGCATCCAGCGGCGTCTGTAGCACCGCCACCACGCCCCAGCCCGCCAGCAGCACGGCGGCGATCAGCACCAGGAAGCGATTGCGGATGGACCAGAGGATGACCGCGGGCAGCGCGCCCACGCCGGTCTGGGTATCAGTGCCCTGCATGGTCGCGCCCTCCGGATCCGGTCGCCGCTGCCTCCGCGGCCGCATCCGGCAGCGAATCCACAGCCGCATCGGTCGGCGTTTGCGCAGCCGGTTCCGCAGTCGATCCGCGAGCGGTATCGGCATCGCTCAGGCGCTGGAAGCTCGCCTGCAGGCTCGACTCGGAGTCGATCAGGAACTGCCCGGAGACCACCACCCGGTCGCCGGCGTCCAGGCCCGAGAGGATCTCCACTTCATCGCCGCGGTGCATGCCGGTGACCACGTCGACGGGCTGGAAACGGCCGTCCGCCAGCGCCTTGACGACGCTCTCTCGCTCGCCGGTGACGATCAGCGCCTCTGCCGGTATCTTCAGCACATCGCGCCTGGGACCGCCATAGATGATCACATCGGCAAACATGTTCGGCTTCAGCGACAGGTCCGCGTTGTCGAACACCAGCCGCACCCGCAGCGTGCGCGTGTCCGCATCGAGCGCCGGATACAGATAGTCTACGCGGCCTTCCCAGCTGCGACCGGGGCGTGCCGGCAGCGTCATCTCCGCGCTCAGGCCCTCGGCGAGCCAGTCGATCTGATGCTCGTAGACCTCTGCCAGCACCCACACCCGACTGAGATCGGCGATGGTGAACAGGGCGCTGGCCTCGGTGACATACATGCCGTCGCGGGCGGCCATGGCAGTGACGATGCCGTCGATGGACGCGCGCACCGGCACCCGGTTCTGCGGCTCGCCGCGTTGCTCGATGGCGCGGATGACATCATCCGGCACAGCGAGCAGACGCAGGATGTTGCGCGCCTTGTCCGCATTGACCTGCGGCCCATCCAGGCGCGTCTGGTCGAGCGCCAGCAGAAAGTCGATCTGGGCCGACAGGATCTCCGGGGCATAGAGTTCAGCCAGTTGCTGGCCACGCACCACAGGCTCGCCCTCGGCGCGCAGGCTCAGCGACTCGATCCAGCCGGCCGCACGCGGATGCACATGGGCCAGCCGGGTCTCATCGTAGGCAACGCGGCCGACGGTACGGATGTATTTCCACAGGGTGCCCCGCTGCACCGGCGCCGTGCGCACCCCGAGGGTCTGGACCACCGCCGGGGTCAGGGCCACCTGCGGGCGCTTTCCGGTCATCGGGTCAAGCTGCCGTGGCACCAGATCCATGCCGCAAATGGGGCAGGTGCCCGGCGCGTCCTTGATGATGCGCGGATGCATCGGACAGACGTACTTGGGGTCGAGATGCTTCTCGGCATGTTCAAGGGGGGTGTCGTCGGCGGCCGAGGCGATGGACTCGGATGGCGGCTGCCGGGGCTCACCGCACGCGTAGAGCAGCACTGTCGCCACGAGCAGCAGCGTGGGCAGCAGCCTGCGCTGCACAAGGCACTGGCTGGCACCGTCGGGGCACCGGTGGACAAGGAGACGGAGAACGGACATGGACCACTTCCTGCGCGCCCGCACGGGCGACGCTGTCGGATTGCACGCGGGCCCTGCATGACACTGGCCGATGGCCACGCCGCCGGCCGCAAGGCCCCTGGGGGCGCGTCAGACAGCAGCGGCGATCGGAGGTCTCAGAAAGGACTCGGGTCGGAAGCGATAGAAATGGCCGGCTCGCAGCGCACACGGCTCTGCCTGGCGGGCAGACAGGGGCCAGAGGGGTTCGGCCCCGTGGTGATCGAACTGGCCGATGGCGATGCCCAGGGCGCATTTGGGGCAGTCCAGCAGGGACGTGCCGGACGGACCAGACGCATCGGCATCACCCTGCGGCTGATCCTGCACCGGGGCCCCGGCGGATGTATCGGCCGACGCGGCCGCTGCATGCATTGGGCAGGTGGGTGCCGACGCCGCAGGCTCGTCGGCATGCAGACAGCCGAGCGTCCATGACGCCATCACCTGCACCTGGAAAAGCGTCAGGCTCAGTAGCAGCACGAGGCGGCGAATGTCGGTGCGTCTGATCACGGAGTGAGAATGGCAGCGCTGCGCCGGCGTTGCAAGTGCTGTTCTGCGAACGCGAGGAGCGGATATTAGGTACGAATGGCGGGTACGAATGGCGGGTACGAATGGCGGGTACGAATAGGGTAGGCGCGGATTCGGCCGCTCAGGGCCGAAAGCCGATGGCCGCCAGCCGCATGGGGCTGGCGGGACTCAGCCGCAGCTCGTGCAGCAGCCGGCCGTCGGCGCCGCGCAGGGCGGCGCTCAGCAGGCCGGCTCCATCGATGCGCAACTCACCAAAGCCGAACCAGTCGCGCGCCTGCTCGTACTGCCGGATGTCCTGTCCGGATGCCGGCGCATGCAGGAACAAGCGCTCGACGCCGAGGTCCGGATCGATGTCGGCCTCGCGCCTGATCGCCGCGCTCAGCGGCGGCGCCAGGAATTCATGCACGACAAACCCGGGGCGCTCGCTGAAGGGGCGATAACGCAGCGCGGCGCCGAAGCGGACGCCGCCGCTGATGAAGACCAGATTGTTGCGGCCGTGGGTCGCCGCATGCTCGAGAATGGCGGCCAGCTCCCGTGCATAACCGGTGGCACCGTCCACATTGGCCCAGCCGTCGCGGCCGACGGCCTCGGGCGCGCGTTCCGACAGCGACATCGGCACGCTGGAGGCCACCACCACCCAGGTTGCCCGGGACTCCTCCAGCCGCGTCTTCAGCCAGGTCAGCTGTTCGCGTCCGAGCATGGTCTTCGGCCGTTCCGGCGTATCCTCTGCCTGGTTCGGATCCCGATACTGGCGGGTGTCCAGCAACAGCAGTTCCAGGTGCTGGCCCCAGCGGACCGACCGGTACAGCCGCTTCGGCGTCAGCGGATGTTCGGCGATGGGGTTCTGCTCCAGCAACGCAGCCATGCCGATGGGCATGAGCGACACCCCTGCCGTGTAGGGCGGCTGTTCGTGGGCATCATGCAACGGCCCCAGGGCCTTGATCACCTCGTGATCGTCCCAGACGGTGTAATAGGCGGTCTGGGACAACAGACGCCGCAGGCCCATGTCCGCGCGGGTGTAGCGCCAATGGGCACGGAACCCCGCCAGATCCGTCGCCGGGCCGAAGCTGGTGGGGATCTGCGCATTGCCATAGATGCCGACCGCTTCGCAACGGCCATCGGCGTAGATCATGTCGCCAAGGCCGACGAACAGATCCGGCGCACCGTCATGAATGGCGTCGAAGACCTCGAAACCGCGTTCCGCGTCACGGCAGACGTTCTGTCCGGCCAGGTCGCTGCCCCAGCGCAGGTGTACCGCCGCCGCGGTGTAGGCCGCAGGTGCGGTGCGAAAGCGTCCGCGGGCCTGTTCGCCCAGCACATCCGACGCGCCCTGCACGGCCGCGCGCCAGTGCTGCACCATGCCGGGATTCAAGCCGTCGATGCGCAGCTTGGCGGTAAAGTCGGAGCGGGCGGACAGCGGCACCTCGAAATGCCGACTCGGTGCCGCCAGCGGACCGGCCACCTCCGGCGGGCGATCCTGAGCGCGCGCGTGGTCACGGTCGGGGTCCCGGTTGCGGTCGTGCTCCCGTTCCGCGTCCGCTTGCAACGCCGCAACCTCGGGCGGCGCCTCGGTAAGATCGATCAGGGCTACGCCCTCGCGGTCCGCCTGCACCCAGAGCACCGCGCTCTCGGCGGTGACGTCACCGACGGCGATGACCGGTGCCGGCGCCCGTTGCAGAGGGTCGCCGACGGCCGGGCCCGCGCCCGGGCCGGCGGCGAGACACAGCGTCAAACAGGCCAGGATGGCCAGCCGCCTGCCAGATCGCTCACTGGGCCGATCCTTGGGCCGCAGCACCCTGGAGCGCCTCTCCGCTTGCCCGGAGGGTCGCGCAGGGAGAAGCGCGGTGAAGCACAGGATGGATCGGGCGGTGGAACTGGGCATGGATGCGGTCTGGACAGGACGTCCGAGCGTGGCGCGGCGGTGTCGCACAGTGTAGCGCCAATCGGCCACGGATGCGCGCTGCCCCTGAATTGCCCCGGAGTGGTCCTTGTGTGGCCTCAGCTTGCCTGCGCAAGCCTTGGTCTGCCCACAGGCAGCCCACCGATCGGGCAGGGGCGGTCAGGCCAGTTGCCGCGGACGCACCAGCGCGAGCAGACTGGCACAGCCGGATTCGAGCTGTGACCAGTCGTCGGGCATCTCCAGCCGCGCCACGGCCGCCGTCGGCAACAGCTTGCCGTCTTCCGGCTCGTCCACGTCGTCGCCGCAGAGGTAGCGCACCAGGCCCTCGAGCCCGGGGTTGTGGCCCACCAGCAGCACCGTCGCGATGGCATCGGGCACGCGCGCCAGGGCCTCGAGCAGCGTGGGCACCTCGGCCTCGTAGATGGCGCGCTCCCAGACGATGCGCTTCTTTTTCAAGTCCAGCGCCTTGCAGACCTTGAGCGCCGTCTCACGGGCGCGCACGGCCGGGGAACTCAGGATCAGGTCCGGCACCATGCCCTCGCGGTAGAGCCAGGCACCCACGCGCGGGGCATCGCGTTTTCCGCGCTTGGCCAAGGGGCGGTCGAAATCGGTCGCCGCGCCACTGTCCCAGTCGGACTTGGCATGACGCAAGACCAATAGCTCGCGGGGAATACGGGAGAAGGGATCGGAGCGATGCAAGGGAGGAATCGTCGGGTAACTTCCGTTTGACCGCCGCTTTCTAACATAACGGTCATGATGACGAAAGTACCGGTCCTCAGGCGCGGACCTCGGCCAGCAGGCGATCGATCATGCCCTCGGCCTGAGACAGGTAGCCCGGGCCGAACAGATTCAGATGGTTGAGGGTGTGATACAGGTTGTACAGGGTCTTGCGCACCGCATAACCCGCATCCAGTGGCCAGGCGGCATGGTAGGCGCGATGGAAGTCGTGACCGAAGCCGCCGAACAGCTCGGTCATGGCGATGTCAGCCTCACGATCACCGTAGTAGCAGGCCGGATCGAACACTACCGGTTCGCCGCCGGCCGCAATGCTCAGGTTGCCGCCCCAGAGGTCGCCGTGCAGCAGCGACGGGGCCGGATCATGATCGATCAGCGCGTCGCAGTTCTCCAGCAGCAGCGCGCCCCGGTCCGCCAGCCGGCTGCCGTAGCCCAGGCGCGAGGCCAGGTCCAGTTGAAAGCCCAGCCGCTGTCGGCGCCAGAAGTCGATCCAGCTCGGCGTGGGTGCGTTGGGCTGCGGCGTTGAGCCGATGGTGTTGTCGCGGTGCCAGCCGAAGCGGGGGGCCGTCGCCCGGTGCATGGCCGCCAGTTGCTCCCCCGCACGGGCCGCGGACGCACCCCCGCCCTGCCCCTCGAACGGGATGTACTCCATGGCGATGAAGGCCGCGTTGCCGGCGCTACCGGTACACAGCGGGCGCGGCACACGGATGCTGTCGGTGGCGGCCATGGCCTGCAGACCTTCGAATTCCGCCTGGAACATGGGCAGCCGGTCGGCGGCATTGTGCTTGACGAACCAGGACTGGTCCCCGTCGGACAAGACCATGGCCGCATTGATGCAGCCACCGCCCACTGCGCGGGGCGGGCCGGGGGTGAACGGGCGCCCGCAGGCATCGGCGATCTGCCGGGCGATGTGCTGGTTCATGTCACCGCGATCCGCCGCAGCAGCGGACTGGTGCGCGGGAAGTGCGCCCGCAGGAACGCCATCTGATCCGACAGCACGTGGCGACCCATCAGATAGACGTACTCGGCATGGGTGGGGATGAACGGGACCGCCAGCAGTTCCATGCCGGCGGATTCCGGCGTGCGACCGGCCTTGTAATTGTTGCAGCGCACGCAGGCGGTGACGACGTTGTTCCAGCGGTCCCTGCCGCCCAGGCTGATGGGGCGCACGTGATCCCGGGATAGGTGCCGGGGGGAGAAGCGCCCGCCACAGTACAGGCACATGTGATCGTCACGCTGGAACAGTGTGCGGTTGGACAGCGGTGGCACATAGTCTTGCCGCAGCTTGCTCAGCGCCTGATGGGCGCCATGAGTGGCGATGATGGAGTGGATCTCCAGCCGGCTTTGCCGGCGGCTGCGGGCGTTGATGCCGCCGCGAAGATGCAGCAGCGGGTCGCCGCAGGCATACGCCACCTGCCCCAGGAAGTACAATCGCGCAGCGGCCTTGTAATCCACCCACTCCAGCGGCATGCCCGCCAGATCGGTGCGCAGGATCTGTTGGCTCAGTAACGCCATGTCACGGCCCCGGTCGGGAGTTTCAGCGCATGATACAGGCTTGCCGCGGGGTTGCAACACAGGCTGTAGGATGCGGGCAAGGGCCACAGGGGCGGCGCCGGCCTGTGACGCAGCCCATGCACCGGCCGTCCACCGGTGCGCCCGGCACGGACCCAAACGCCGACAGGCACGCCGGTCGTTACACTGAATCGGCACGCCTGCTTGTATCCGGGCCGATCGTCCAGCCAGGCCACCGAAACGGCGTCCGAACGACACCCGGATTTGGCCGCCACAGATGCGGCGATGCCTCAGATTAGCGTCTTCATGTCTTCGTAATCATGGGAGTTTTGCACATGGCCCCCGCTGCTCCGGCGAAGCCGCCACACTCCCGGAGGACGACCATCGTCCTTACGCACCTAAACACTAACCGTCTGTTTTAATGAGCCTTATTCCTGATGGTCAACACTTGACCAATCCGACCGCACACCAGTGTTCAGAGGCCACGGGGGCCTGAATCCATGTCTTTTCCACTAAGTTATCCACAGCATCTGTGGACAATCCCCGCCGCCGGCAGCACTGACGGGTGGCCCCCGGGAGACGCGCCGCCCCGATGAGCACGGCGCAGACGACGACCGCTTGCATCCGGGTCGCGGTGACTTCGGCGCCGGCGGACCTGTTCGACTACCTGCCGCCCGTTCCCGGCGGCCCTGTGGTGCCCTGCGCCGGCATGCGCGTGCTGGTGCCTTTTGGCCGCGGTCGGCGTGTCGGCATGATCACCTCCGTTGCCGCAACCAGCGCGTTGCCGCCGGACCGGCTCAAGCGCATCGACGCCCTGCTGGACCGAACGCCGCTGCTCACCGACGGCGACCTGCGCTTTGTGCTGTGGGCCGCGCGCTACTACCAGTGCAGCCCGGCGGAGGCCCTGTTCAGCGCCATCCCGGCGCGCCTGCGTCGACCGGAGCCGGTGCTGGACCCGGCCGCCCCCGGCTGGCGCGCCACCGCCGCCGGTGCCACGCTGGCGATGGCCGACCTGCAGCGCGCTCCGCGTCAGCGCGACGCGCTTGGGCTGTTGCGCAGCCAGCCGGCGGGGCTTGAGGACGGCATGCTGCGCCAAAGGCTCGGCGACTGTTCGGCAGCGCTGCGGGCGCTGGCATCCAAGGGCCTGGTCGCGCGTTGCCGCATCGCGGCGGATGCCGGAAACGGGCCGTCCGCCAGCGCCCCGAACGCCGAACATCCGCCGCCGAAATCTGCTCAGGCGTCGGACCAGGCCCCGAATCAGGACACCGGCCCCGAACTCAACACCGAACAGCAGCAGGCGGTCGACATCATCGCGCAGCAGTCAGGGTTCGGCTGCTTCCTGCTCGACGGTGTCACCGGCAGCGGCAAGACCGAGGTGTACCTACGGCTAATCGAGGGCGCCCTGGCGCAGGGGCGGCAGGTACTGGTGCTGGTGCCGGAGATCGGCCTGACACCACAACTGCGCGAACGCTTCGCCCGGCGCATCGCGGCGCCGATGGCGGTGCTGCACTCGGCACTGGGGGAGCGTGAGCGCGAACTCGCCTGGCAGCAGGCCGCCAGCGGTCGGGCCCGACTGGTGCTGGGCACGCGCTCGGCCATCTTCACGCCGATGCCCGCCCTCGGCCTGCTCATCGTCGACGAGGAGCACGACGCCTCGCTGAAGCAGCAGGACGGCTTCCGCTACTCAGCCCGGGACCTGGCCGTGCGCCGTGGGCAGCTGGCGGACAGCCCGGTGGTGCTCGGCTCCGCCACCCCGTCGCTGGAGACCCTGTTCAACGCCCGTGAGGGGCGCTACCGGCGCCTGGCCCTGACCCGGCGGGCCGGCCAGGCCGCGGATCCGGACATCCGGCTGGTGGACATCCGCGGCCAGTACCTGGAGACCGGACTGTCCCATGCGCTGCTGACGCACATGGACCAGCAGATCGAGGCGGGCAACCAGGTGCTCCTGTTCCTGAACCGGCGCGGATTCTCGCCGGTGCTCACCTGTCACGACTGCGGCTGGGTCAGTGAATGCAACCACTGCGACGCCCGCATGACGCTGCATCGGGGACGCGATCAGCTGCTATGCCATCACTGCGGCCTGACCCAGCCGCGTCCGCTGCGCTGCCCCTGCTGCGAGTCGCCGGATCTGCGGCCCCTGGGTCAGGGCACGGAACGCGTCGAAGACACCCTGCGCAAGCGCTTCGCCGGCGTGCCGCTGGCACGCATCGATCGCGATAGCACCCGGCGCAAGGGCGAACTGGAACGCCTGCTGGCGGCCGCCCAGCGTGGTGACTACCGCATCCTGCTGGGCACCCAGATGCTGGCCAAGGGCCATCACCTGCCCGCCATCACCCTGGTGGGCATCATGGACATCGACTTCGGCCTCTACGGCACCGATTTTCGCGCCGCCGAGCGCATGGCGCAGTTGCTGATCCAGGTGGCCGGGCGCGCCGGCCGCGCCGACCGCCCGGGTACCGTGCTGGTGCAGACGCGGCACCCCCAGCACCCGATGCTCGAACGCCTTTTGCGGCAAGGGTACGGCAGCTTTGCCGAGGCAGCGCTGGCGGAACGTGCGGCGGCGGCCCTGCCGCCATTCAGCCACCAGGCCCTGCTGCGCGCCGACAGCCCCAAGGCGCAGGCGGCGCTGGAGTTCCTGCGCCAGGTGCTGGTCACGGCACGGCCGCTGGCGCCGCCGAGCGTGGAGTTCTGGGGGCCGGCACCGGCGCAGATGGAACGCCGTGCCGGACGCGTGCGCGCCCAGTTGTTGCTGCAGGCGCCCCGGCGCAGCCAGCTGCAGGGCCTGCTCGCCACCCTGCTGCCCCGACTGCGAGCACTGCCGGCACCGCGACATGTGCGCTGGAGCATCGATGTCGACCCCAAGGATCTGTACTGAGGATCCGAACCTCAAGATCTGCACCGGGGCGACATCCATCGCCCACCGATTTCCGGTATCCTTGCAGGTTAACCTCGGGGGCCTGACCGTGCCCGCCGTCATTGCTACCAAGCCCAGGGCATTCAATGAAGTCCAAGTTGCAAGAACTCGTTGCGCAGGCGCTCGCGACGCTGGCGGGCCAGGGCCTGCTGGCCGAAGTGCCCGCCGATCACGCGGTGCAGATCGAGCGCACCCGCGACCCCGCCCATGGCGACTTCGCCACCAACACCGCGCTGGTGCTGGCCAAGCCGGCACGCATGAAGCCGCGCGACCTGGCCCAGCGCCTGGTGGATGCCCTGCCCGCCTCGCCGATGGTGGCCGCGGTGGAGATCGCCGGTCCCGGGTTCATCAATTTCCGCCTGACCGAAGACGCCTACCATGCGCTGATCCCCGAGATCCTCGCCCGCGGCCCCGACTACGGCCGCAGCCAGCTCGGCGCCGGCAAGCGGGTGCAGGTGGAGTTCGTCTCCGCCAACCCCACCGGACCGCTGCACGTGGGCCATGGACGCGGTGCCGCCTATGGCGCGGTGGTGGCTGACCTGCTGGCCGCGGTGGGCTATTCGGTACATCGCGAGTACTACGTCAACGACGCCGGCCGGCAGATGGACATCCTGGCCACCTCCGTCTGGCTGCGCTATCTGGAACTCTGCGGCGAGTCACTCGGCTTCCCGAGCAACGGCTACAAGGGCGACTACGTCTGGGACATCGCCGCCACCCTGCACCGCGAGCACGGCGACGACTACCGCGCTGACGCGCTGAAAGTCTTCAGGGGCGTGCCGCCGGACCAGCGCGACGACGAACCCGACGGCGACAAGGAGGCCCACATCGATGCCCTGATCGCCGCCGCCAAGCGCCTGCTCGGCGACAACCGCTATCGATTCGTGTTCGAGCTGGGGCTGAACACCATCCTCGACGACATCCGCGCCGACCTGCACGAGTTCGGCGTGGACTACCAGGAGTGGTACTCCGAACGCGCACTGACCGAGAGCGGCGCCGTGAACAAGGCCATCGAGCGGTTGCGCGAGGCGGGCCATGTCTACGAGCAGGCCGGCGCCCTGTGGTTCCGTTCCACCGATTTCGGCGACGAGAAGGACCGGGTGATCGAGCGCGAGAACGGCCAGACCACGTACTTCGCCTCCGACATCGCCTACCACATGGACAAGCTGGAGCGCGGCTTCGAGCGCGTCATCGACATCTGGGGCGCCGACCACCACGGCTATGTGCCGCGGGTGAAGGGTGCGCTGAAGGCCCTGGGCGACGATGCCGACCGGCTGGAGGTGCTGCTGGTGCAGTTCGCCGTGCTCTATCGCGGCGGCGAGAAGGTGCAGATGTCCACCCGCTCCGGCGAGTTCGTCACCCTGCGGCAGCTGCGCAAGGAGGTCGGCCGGGATGCCGCGCGCTTCTTTTACGTGATGCGCCGCTGCGAGCAGCACATGGACTTCGACCTGGACCTGGCCAAGAGCCAGTCCGCCGACAATCCGGTCTACTACGTGCAATATGCCCATGCCCGCGTCGAGAGCGTGCTGCGCCAGGCGGCGGACAAGTGCATGCCGGTGGAGCCGAGCCGCGGAACGGTCAATCTGCAGCGCCTGAGCGAGGCGCATGAGCAGGCGCTGCTGCGCTCGCTGTCGCGCTGGCCCGAGGTGGTGGAAGGCGCCGCCATGACGGCAGAGCCCCACCAGGTGACCAACTACCTGCGCGAACTGGCCAACGACTTCCACACCTACTACAACGCCCATCAGTTCCTGGTGGACGACGCCGAGCTGCGTGACGCCCGCATCAAGCTGATCCTGGCGGTGCGCCAGGTGTTGCGCAACGGCCTCGGCCTGATCGGCGTATCGGCACCGGACCGGATGTAGGCCAGGCCGGCACGCCGACCATCCACGAGCAGCAAGCGGAGATCGGAAACAATGACCCTGGACTATCGCAAGGGTTCGCCGGCGCGACCGCGCAAGCGCACGCAGCGACGCGGCACCTGCGCCTTCTGGTTCCTGCTTGGCGGCCTGCTCGGCGGCTTTGCCGTCGGCGTCGCCTGGATGCGGGCAGATCAGTCCGGCGCGGCCACGGTGGCAGAGACAGCCGCGGACGCCCGTCCGGCCGCCCCGACGCCGAAACCCAAGTTCGACTTCTACAGCCTGCTGCCGGAGGAAGAAGTCGTGGTGCCCGCCGAACGCGAGCCGGAACCGGTCGCCCTGCCGCCGCTGCCGGGGCAATCGCCCGCGCAACCATCGGCGCCAACCCCGGCCAAGCCGACGCCCGCCGTGCCCGATACCGCCAAGGCCACGCCGGCTCCGACTCCGGCCAGCCCTCCCGGCAACGGCCCTACCTACCTGCTGCAGGTGGGCTCCTTTCGCAAGACTGGCGACGCCGAGCGGCTGAAGGCACAGCTGGCCATGCTGGGGGTGCAGACCTCCATCCAGACCGTTACCATTGCCAGCGGACAGACCTACCATCGGGTACGCACCGGCCGCTTCACCCGGGCGGACGCGGACGCGCTCAAGTCGCGGCTCAAACGCAACGGCCACGATGCGCTCATGATGCGCGTCGACTGACCATGGCCGACACGAAAGACGCCCAGGCCACCGTGTCCGACGGCGGGGCCGAGTATCTGATCCGGCACACGACGCTGCGCCAGTTGCAGGTGCTGGAGGCGATCTGCCGCCTGGGCAGCTTCACCCGCGCCGCCGAGGAGCTTTTCCTGAGCCAGCCGACGGTGTCGATGCAGATCAAGAAGCTGGCCGACACTCTGGGAACGCCCCTGTTCCGCCAGACCGGACGCAGCGTCGAGCCCACCGACGCCGGTCGGCAGGTGTACGCCTCCTGCCGCGAGATCCTGGGTTCGCTGTCGAACCTCGACGTCAAGCTGTCCGACCTGAAACAGCTGCGCCGCGGGCGACTGCGGCTCGGCGTGCTTACCACCGCCGCATCCGTGGCGCCGGAGATCCTCGGCGCCTTCTGTCTGCGCTATCCCGGCATCGACGTGTCGCTACAGGTCACCAACCGCGAGCACATCGCCGAGCGGTTGCGGGCGCACGATGACGACCTCTACGTCACCGGCCAGCCGCGGGAGGACGACGACGAGATCGAGACCACCCCCTTCGCCCCCAACCCGCTGGTGATGGTGGCGCGCGCGGATCATCCACTGGTGCAGGAACGGGACATCCCGCTGGCCCGCCTGGCTGGCGAAAACCTGATCCTGCGCGAGCCTGGCTCCGGCATCCGCGACGCGGTGCTGAAGCATTTCACCGCCCTCGGCGTACAGCCCCAGGTGCGCATGGAGTTGGGTAGCAACGAGGCCATCAAGCACGCCATCGTCGGCGGGCTGGGCATCTCCGCGCTGTCGCTGCACTCGCTGACGCTGGAAAGCGCCGGCGGACAACTGGCGCTGCTGGACGTGGAGGGCTTTCCCATCATGCGGCGCTGGCATCTGGTGTACTGGCGCGGTCGCGAGCTGTCGCTGGTGGCGCGCACCTTCCTCGATTTCGCCATGGAATACGAGCCCGAGGTGCGCGCCCGCCTGGCCGAGGCCCAGGCCGCCTTCGACCGCACCCGCCTCAAGCACAGTCGCCCGGAGGAACCGGCATGACGCATTCGGACACAGACGTGTTCACTTACCCGGTGGCACGCATCGGCATCATCGGCGGCGGCCAGCTCGGCCGGATGATGGTCAAGGCCGCCAAGCGCATCGGCTGCACCTGCGTGGTGCTCGACCCAACGCCCAATTCCCCAGCGGGCCAGGTGTCGGGACACCAGATCGTGGGCAATTATCACGACCCGGCGGCACTGCGCGAGCTGGTGGAGTCCTGCGACGTCGCCACCTTCGACATCGAGGACATCGACACCGACACCCTGGCGGATCTGTCGCGCCGCGGCCGGCGGATCTTTCCCTGCCCTGAGCTGCTGGCGGACATTCAGGACAAGCTGCGCCAGAAGCAGGTGCTGACCGAAGCCGGCATCCCCAATGCCCCCTTTGTCGCCGCTGATGACCCGCAGGCGGCACAGTTCGAGGCCTTCGGCTACCCGCTAGTGCAGAAGGCTCGGCGCGGCGGCTACGACGGACGCGGGGTGCAGATCCTGCGGTCCGCCACCGAGTTCGACCGGCATCTGCCGGTGCCGTCGCTGCTGGAGCGCTTCGTCCCCGCCGACAAGGAACTGGCGGTGATGGTGGCCCGCGGCCAGGACGGCGACGTGCGCAGTTACCCAGTGGTGGAGATGGGCTTTCGCCCGGGCGAGAACATCCTCGATCTGCTACTGGCACCGGCCCGGATCCCGGCCGACGTCGCCGAAGCGGCGCAACGGCTGGCCATCGACACCGTCGAGTCCCTCGCCGGTGTCGGCATCTTCGGCGTGGAGCTGTTCCTGACCCGGGACGGCCAACTGCTGGTGAACGAGGTCGCGCCGCGCACCCACAATTCGGGCCACTACACCATCGAGGCCTGCATGACCGACCAGTTCGAACAGCACCTGCGGGCCATCACCGGGCTGCCGCTGGGGGCCACCGACCTGCTGATGCCGGCGGCCATGATCAACCTGCTGGGCGAGCCCGGCTACGCCGGCCGGCCGGTCATCCATGGCCTGCGCGCGGCGCTGTCCATCCCCGGTGTGTCGGTCCATTTCTACGGCAAGGCCAGCACCGGTGCGCATCGCAAGATGGGTCATGTCACCGTGCTGGATCCCGATATCGAACAGGCGCGGGCCAAGGCGGAGCGCGTCCGCGACCTGATCCGCATCACCGGCGAGGAAAAGCCATGACCACAGACCACACGCCAGCAACCGCCCCCATCATGGTCGGCATCATCATGGGCAGCGATTCCGACCTGCCGGTGATGCAGGCCGCCGCAGATGTCCTGGATGAGTTGGGCATCGGCTACGAAATGACCATCGTCTCCGCCCACCGCACGCCGAAACGGCTGTACGACTATGCCGATTCCGCCGTCTCACGGGGGCTGCGGGCCATCATCGCCGGAGCCGGCGGTGCCGCCCATCTGCCGGGCATGGCCGCCGCCATCACGCCGTTGCCGGTCATCGGCGTGCCGGTCAAGACCTCCAGCCTGTCCGGCCAGGACTCGCTGCTGTCCATCGTGCAGATGCCCGCCGGCGTACCGGTGGCCACCGTGGCCATCAACGGCGCCAGAAACGCCGGCCTGCTAGCGGCCCAGATCATCGGCAGCGCCGACCCCGCCGTACTGGCGCGGATCAGCGCCTTCAAACAGGCGCTGGAAGAGCAGGTCATGCACAAGGTGGAACGCATGGCCGCCGGCGAAATCACCGCCGACACCGTCGCCCGCACCCGCCCCTGACAATCACCATTTCTGGCAATCCATATACTGTACCGATACCTTAGTACAGGTAGCGCCGCGCGGCGGTGACCAGATCTTCGTGTGCGGGGAGTTCGGCGACGGGGATGTTCAGCGGCAGCATGGTCTCGCGCCGGCCAGCGGCGGTGCACAGTTCCCACAGGTGGACGTGGCGCGCGGAGGCGTCGTTGGCGTCACGCTGGATATTCATGGCATCCAGGGAGAGCGTCAGGGGTTCTGCCCATAACTGTTGCGGCGCATCCTGCAGGACCTCGACAACGATGCGCAGATGCGTGCGCAGGAGGTTGTTGTCTGCGCCCAGCGCCGACAGACGCTGGGTGATGGCCTCCAGTTCGGTCTGCAACGCCGCGGGATCCGGACGGCCGGCGTCCCCCGCCTCGAAACTCCAGCCGCCACGCTGCAGCGCTGCCCGTTTCCGACGCAACAGATCGCGCTGTCGGAGCAGGTCCGCCTCCTCCACCTGCACCTCGGCCATGCGCGTCAGCGCCAGGGTCAGCAAATGATCGAACCCGCGGCGCTTGAGGTGCCGCCGATGTTCGGTCTCGCTCAGCATCGGGTCGAGCAGCCGGTGGCGATCGAAACTGACCGCCACCTGCCGCACATCGCGGGTGATCCGGTCATCCACCAGGTCGACGCCCAGCACCGTGCGCTCACTCCGCTTGCACAGCAGCAGCGCGAACACATGATTCGTCTCCTGACCAGGATCGTCGTCGTTGCCACCACCCTGCCCCATCAGGCCTTTGCCCGTACCTGCAACCGGAACAGCCACTGAATGGTGGGCAAAACGCGGCGCTGGGCGTTGTGGCAGACGCTCCGCCGCAGCAGTCGCCGAGTCTGACAAGAGATCTGCCAATGCCTGATCGCTACCCAGTCTCTCGAGCATGTCCGCCGGCGACGCAAAGACGGCGGCCAGTCGGGGTTCGTCGGCATAACCGCGGATGCCCGTGGGCACCGGCTCGCCGATCGCATCCACCAGCGCAATCACGTGGTCGATGGCGGCCATCACCGGCCGGCGCAACTGCTTGCGATAGCCGGCGAGCAGCCGCAGACGGGCATCGGTGGCATCCACCGCTCGTTCGATGGCCAGGTCGACCAATGACGCCGGATAGGCGGCGGGATGGTGATGGGCGCCGAAGATCGAATGGAACAGTCGCATGGGATCACCCCTGACATCGCCGGCGTTTCTCCAGGGAGACGCTTACTCGATCAGCCCGGACACTCCCCGGATTAGGGAAATGCTGATTTATTCAGCATTTGCCGCACGGGGCAGGAGGCCCCGCCATTTTAAGCAGCGCACGCCGCTGAAAATGAAGTCCTAGACGCTCCCCAGATAGGTGTAGCCGTACAGCCCGGCCTTGAGTTCCAGATAGAGCCGCTCGCGCGCTTCGCGGTCGAGGTCGGCCGTGTCCAGGCGGCGGCGGTAGCGGCTAAGCAGTTCGCGTGGCTCGAAGTGGACATAGCTCAGCAGTTCGTCGGCGGAATCGCCGCGCTCGGGCTCCAGCAGCCGATAGCCATGGGGGTCCTGGCCGTCGAGCTCGAGATTGACTGCGTCGGTGTCGCCAAACAGGTTGTGAATGTCCCCCAGGATCTCCTGATAGGCGCCCACCATGAAGATGCCCAGCAGGTAGACCTCGGCGCGCGGATCGAAGGCATGCACCGGCAAGCTGGCCTCGATGCCGTCCTGATCCACATAGGCCGCGATGCAGCCGTCGGAGTCGCAGGTGAGGTCATGCACCACCCCCCGCTCCGTCGGCAGGTCGCGCAACCGCTGCAACGGCACGATGGGAAAGATCTGGTCCAGTGCCCAGACATCCGGCAACGACTGGAACAGCGAAAAGTTGCAGAACAGCTTGTCCGCCAGTTCCGCGTTGATGCGATCGAGCAACTCCCGCTGGCGCCGATTGGCGTGGGACAGCCGCGTGCGCAGGCGCCGGCAGATGGCGGCATAGGTCTCGTCCGCGCGGGCGCGCTGAGCCAGCCCCAGACGCCCGTCGGCGAACCGTCGGCGCGCCGAGAGCAGGGCCGTCTCTGCCCGCTCGAACAGCTCCAGCGGGGGTTCCTGTCCGGCCCTGGCCAGGGCCTGCTGCAAGGTGCGCAGGTCCGGATCGGCATCCGCTCCGGCGCCAGTATCGGTATCGTCAGCGCCGGCCTCAGTTGCCGCTACCGTCATGCCGCCGGCCTGTTCGCGGTCCACTACGTCGGTAATCAGGACCGCATGATGGGCGGTCAGGGCGCGGCCGGACTCGGTCACCACGTCCGGATCCGCCAGCCCGCGCGCGCGACAGACATCCGCCAGGGTCTCCATGACCGCCAGGGCGTAGTCCTCCGGACTGTAATTGACCGAACAGTAGGCGCGGGTCCGGCTGCCTTCGTAATCCACCCCCAGGCCGCCGCCGAAGTCCACGGTGTCCAGGCCGGCGCCGAGGGAGCAAAGCTCGGCGTAGAAGCGCGCCAGTTCGGCAACGCCGGCGCGGATGTCCTGCAGGGTGGGAATCTGCGACCCCAGATGGGCATGCAGCAGCCGCAGCCAGCCGAGGCCGTTCACCGCCCGCAGCCGCTCCACCAGGGCCAGGATCTGGTTCGCCGACAGGCCGAACTTGGCCCGTTCGCCGCCGCTGTTCTGCCAGTTGCCCGCAGCCGCCGCGGCCAGGCGCGCGCGCACCCCGAGCAGCGGCTCGACGCCGAGCCGGGCCGCCTCCTCGAGGATCAGGTCCAGCTCCGAGGGCTTTTCGATGACGATGAACACCCGCAGCCCGAGCCGGCGGCCGATCAGCGCCAGGCGCACATACTCGCGGTCCTTGTAGCCGTTGCAGACAACGGTCTGGTCCCGCGGCACCAGCGCCAGCACCGCCATCAGCTCCGGCTTGCTACCAGCCTCCAGGCCGATGCCGCCGCCGCTGAGGATCGCCCGCACCACGCTGCGTTGCTGGTTGACCTTGATCGGGAACACCGGTCGGTAGGCCCCGCCCCAGCCCAGACCGGCCATGGCCGAGTCGAAGGCGCCCCGCAGTCGGCGCACCCGATGGCGCAGGATGTCGTCGAAGCGCAGCAACACCGGCAACGACAGCCCCTCTTCGCGCAACCGTGCCGCCAGCGACACCAGATCGATCTCGGTATCACGCGCCGGATCGGGTCGCACGCACAGGTGCCCCGCATCATTGATGCGGAAATAGCCCTCGCCCCAGCGGCTGATGGCATAGATGGATTCGCAACAGGCGACGGAATCGGACATGTACTAAGGGTCTCCCTGCGGGCCCGCGCGCTCAGCCGGTAGCGGGGGTCGGGGCCGGCGCAACGCAATCGAGAATCAGCCGGGCAACGAATTCCGGGGCCTCCTCATGGGCCAGGTGCCCGAACCCCCGGATGATGCGCAGGCGCGCCCGCGGCATCAGCGCATGCACCCGCTCCGCCTCCTCCGGCGGAACGGTCTTGTCGCCGGTGAAGGCGACCAGGACCAGTTCCGCATCAAGCTGCGGCAGGTCATGCCGCAGCGGTTGCAGATCCCAGTTGGCCATCATGTTCAGCGCCGCTGCCAGATGCCCCGGCGAGGCGATCAGCCGGCGGTACAGGGCAACACCCTCGGCATCGAGCCGCGAGCCGGTCCCGTCCGCCAGTCGCCGCACCCCCTTGGGGTCCTTCTTCGCGCCATTGGCGACGAACCGCGGCAGAAACGAATTGCGCGCCATGAGCTTGGCCGCCGGCGAGAACCATTTGCCCGGCAGCCCGCGCAGGGGCAGCAGCGCACCGTTGAGACTGATGAGGCGCTGCGGCGCAATCAGCCCATCGAGACACATACGCGCCAGGATGGCGGCGCCGGCGGAATGACCAATGGCCAGTTCCGGCGACAGCCCTAGCCGGCGCATCAGCGCGCCCAGCCGGCTCGCCATACAGGGCAGGCAGAGCTCCGCCGGGGGCGGCGTGCCGGTAAAGCCATGACCGGGCAGGTCCGGCGCGACCACCGTGAAGTGCTCCGCCAGCAGCGGCAGCAGGCCGCGCCAGGAATGGGTGGAGGCCGCGGTACCGTGGGCAAGCAGGGCCACCGGCCCACTGCCGGCGATCTGCACATGCCAGCGCAGCCCGCCGGCCTCGACGAAACGGCTGGTCTCACGATTCGGCCAAGCGTCGCCATCGCGCTCCCAGACCGGCTTGTCGTTGAGCACCCGGGCCGATGTCATCAAGACACCGCCTTGACCGCCCCCGACAGGGCCGCCGCATCCGCATGCGGCAGCGGCAGGTAGACCGCGCCCATCTCGCGGGCAAGCTTCTCGGCATCGGGGCGCGGCCGCGGCGACACGTCCACCACCAGCGCCTTCAGCTCCGCCACGCGGAAGGCGCGGGCCGAGGACAGCGCGTCCTCGCCCGCCTGGGCACGACCGCCGATGCCCTCGCGAGTGACATTGGCGCGACCGTCGGTGAGCAGCACCACCACCGGCGTACCACCGCGCCGCTGGACGCCGTCGGCCAGTTCGACTGCGGCATCGATGCCCGCCGCCAGCGGCGTGCCGCCGCCACCGGGTAGCCCCGCCAGTCCGCGCTTGGCACGCACCAGCGAGCGGGTCGGCGGCAGCAGCAGCTCGGCGCCCGGACCGCGGAAGGCGATCATCGCCACCCGGTCGCGGCGCACATAGCAGTCCGCCAGTAGCAGTTCCACTGCCCCCTTGGCCTCCGCCAGACGGTGCAGGGCCGCCGAGCCGGAGGCATCGACGACGAAGATGGTGGTGGTCTCGGAGCGCTGCCGGTAGCGGGTGACGCGGAAATCGTCGTGTCGCACCTCCACCAGCAGGTCCGCGGCCGGGCCACCGTTCCGCGCGGTCTGGGTGCGCTCCTGCCGTCGCAACCGCTGCCAGGGGGCGGCGGCGCGCAGGGTCTCGATGACGCTGAGCCTGGCCCCGGCGCCGGGCTCGCCGCGACGCGTACCCGCCGGCCGGCCACGCAGCGAACCGCTCTGGATGGCGCCGGACTTGCCGCTGCTACGACTGCGGCTGCGCATCGCGCCCATCTGCAGCATGGCCAGCAGATTGGCCGGGATGGCCGCCTCCGCCGCCTCCAGCACCACCTCTTCCAGGGGCTTGTCGATCTCCTGATCGGGGGGCTGGTTCTCGTCCTGGTTGTCGTCCTGATTCTCCTCCGGCGGGGGCGGTGGCTCCTCGTCTGGCGGCGGCTGATCCGGCGGGGCCGGCAACTGGGTGGCCCGGGGCGCCAGCACCAGCCGCGCGGCGGCGCTGACATCCTCCACCGTCACCGCGTCGCGTCCGGCCAAAGCGGCACTCGCGCGGGCCACCCGCAGCGCCGCCAGCGAGGCACGCAGGGAGTCGACGCCCAGCGCCAGCGCGGTGCCGCAGATGGCCTCCAGCGCCTGGTCATCGACGGCAATTGCATCCAGCCGCCCACGGGCGGCCAGGATCTCGCCGACGTCGTAGTCCGCGGGCATGGCCTCACGCAGGGCAATGTCGCCCAGGTCCAGCAGTATCGCAAACCGATCGACCAGAGTGGTGGGCACCTGCTCCTCGTCGTTGGCGCCCTCGTCCAGGGCGACGACGCCGAAGCGGGTGGGTGTGCGGGCGGTGATGCCGTCGCGCTCCACCAGCACCTCGCCGCTGTCCAGCGCCGCGCTGAGGTGGGCGGCGGTGGAGCGGGCCACACGCTCGGCCATGGCCAGCAACACCACGCCGCCATCGGCCTCCGCCAGCAGGCCGCGCTCGGCGACCGGGCGACCGGCGCGCAGGGTCGCCGCCAGATCAAGCCCACCGAGCAGCCGGCCGTCGGCGATGTGCAGCGGCACCCGACGCACGGGCTCATCCGCCGGCAGCAGTTCCTGCAGCAGCTCCAGCCAAAGCTCGCGCACCGGCCCGGGCAGGGCCCGTAGCGAGATACCGCCGCTGCCGGCCGGATCCACCGCGAACAGGGCCGCCGCCAGGCAGGCGTCATCCCAGCGCGAGATACGCGGCGCCTCCGCAGGCGCGTCCGGCGCGTCGGTCCCGGCCGTGTCCCGGCTGGCGCCGTCCGCCGCCATCATGCCGCCGCGGACGCCTCGCCGAACAGTTCCTCGATGGCCCGCTCGACCCGGGTGGTGGAGCCGGCGTCATCCAGGACGTTGCGCCGCAGCCGGTGCCGCAGCGCCGGCGGGGCCACGCGCCGCAGGTGCTCCACGCCGACGCTGTCGTCGCCCTGCAGCGCGGCATAGGCGCGGGCGGCGCGGATCAGGGTCAGCTCGCCGCGCAGGCCGTCGGTGCCGAGCTTGAGACAGAGCTCGGCGGCGCTTTGCAGCGTGGCGTCCGGTACGTCCACCTCCGACAGGTTCTCCTTGGCCTTGAGGATCTGGCGGCGGATCTTGGCATCCTTGCGCTTCCATTTGTCGATGAAGGCCTCGGGATCGCGCTCGTACTCGTCGCGCAGCCGCACCACCTTCATGCGCGTCTCCAGGTCCTTCGGCGTGCTCACCTCAACCGACAGGCCGAAGCGGTCGAGCAGCTGCGGACGCAGCTCGCCCTCTTCCGGGTTGCCGCTGCCCACCAGCACGAACCGCGCCGGGTGGCGCACGCTCAGGCCCTCGCGCTCCACCACGTTGATGCCGCTGGCGGCGACGTCCAGCAGGGAGTCGACCAGATGGTCTTCCAGAAGATTGGCCTCGTCGATGTACAGGAAGCCGCGATGGGCACGTGCCAGCAGACCGGGTTCGAAGCGCTTCTCGCCGCGGGTCAGCGCGCTTTCGAGGTCCAGGGCGCCGATCACACGGTCCTCGGTGGCGCCCAGCGGCAGGTCCACCACCGGCACCGCCGACTTGCGCACCTTGAGCTTGCCCTTCTCCGCCTTCTGCTCGCGGCAGGCGTCGCACAGCACCGTATCGGCCGCCTCCGGATCGCAGTTGTAGACGCAGCTGTCCACCACCCGCATGGACGGCAGCAGCGCCGCCAGCGCGCGGATGGCGGTGGACTTGCCCGTGCCACGGTCGCCGAACACAAGCACGCCGCCGATGCTCTGATCGGTGGCGGCAATCAGGATGGCCAGCTTCATCTCGTCCTGGGCGACGATGGCGGAAAATGGAAACGCGACCGGCATGATCAGCTCTTCCTCTCGCGACCGGGGTCGCGTCTCTGGTGGTGAATGTCTGCCCCGCCGCGGCAGGGCCGGGATCCGCCCGGAGCGCTGACGATCGGGGCCGGATCCGTCGTTTGCCGGGTGCGCTGCCCCGGCGTCTTGTCTGGCAGGGTGTCGACGACGCTCACGGCAGGCCGATGGCATCATCGCCGCAAACGCGTAGATTGACCGCGAAGCCTATATCCATGGCGATTTGATGGTCAAATCAAAACCGGCCTTTCTTTGCGCCAGCGCAGGCCAGCCGCGGGATGCGCAGGTTGACCGGACGCGGCCTCACCCCTGGGGCGACTGATGGCCGCGCCGGAACACCTCGCGACCGGCCAGCAGGGTCAGGCGCACCTGCCCCTGCATCTCGGCCCCGGCAAAAGGCGTGTTGTGGCCGCGGCTGACCAGGGTCTGCGGGCCGACGGTCCAGCGCGCATCGGCATCGAAGACGCAGACATCCGCCATGGCGCCGGGATGCAGACGCCCGAACGGCACCCCGAGGATGTCCGCCGGGTTGCAGGTCAGGCAGGCCAGCAGCGCGCCCAGGTCCAGCACACCCTCCCGCACCAGCGCCAGTCCCAGTGGCAGCAGCGTCTCCAGCGCGGAGATGCCCGGCTCGGTGCGTGGCAGGGGGTCCAGTTTCGCGTCCGGCTCGTGGGGCTGGTGATCGGAGCAGATGGCGGCGATCTCGCCGCGGGCCACCGCCGTCCGCAGGGCCTCGCGGTCGTGCTCGGTGCGCAAGGGCGGGATCACGTAGGCGTTGGCGTTGAATCCTGCCAGGGCCTGCTCGGTCAGGAACAGCTGGTGGGCGCCGACATCGGCGGTCACCGGAATGCCCCGGGCCCGGGCCTCGGCCAGCATCTGGGTGGCCCGCGCCGTGGACAGCCCGCGAAAGTGGATGCGCGCACCGGTCTGCTCCGCCAGGGCCAGATCGCGGGCCACCGCCACCGTCTCCGCCGCCTCGGGGATGCCCGGCAGGCCCATGCGGGTGCTGTACAGACCCTCGTGCACCAGGCCGCCTTCGCTCAGATAGGCGTCCGCCGGATGCAGGAACACCGTCAGGCCGTAGGTGCCGGCGTACTCCAGTGCCCGGCGCTGCACCCGGGTATCGCGAATGGGGCGGTCGGCATTGCTCATCACCGGGCTGCCGGCCTGCTGCAGCGCGGCCATCTCGCTGATCTGCTTGCCCTCAAGCCCGCGGGTCAGCCCCCCTGCCGGCAGCACGCGGGCAAGCCCGCGCTCTTCGGCGGTCTGCAGGATGAGCTGCGCCACCGCCGGGGTATCCACCGGCGGCAGGGTATCCGGCGGACAGCACAGGGTGGTGATGCCCGCGGCGGCCGCGGCCCGGGTCTCGCTGGCGATGGTGGCCTTCTGCTCCAGGCCCGGCTGGCGCAGACGGGCACACAGGTCCACCAGACCGGGACAGACCACCAGGCCGGTGGCGTCGAAGCTGCGGTCGGCGACGAATCCGTCCGGTGCGGCACCGATGCCGGCGATGCGCTGGCCGTCGACATGCAGGTCGGTGACCGCGTCCAGGCCGCTGGCCGGATCGATGACCCGACCGCCGCGGATGCTCAGGCGTCGGGACTCAGACATGGGGCGTATCCTGTGTTGTGGCCTCGGGCAACGGCTGGCCGGAAGGGCCAGCGCCCAGGTTCTGCGTACCGATGCACATGGACATGACGGCCATGCGCACCGCCAGTCCGTTGCTGACCTGCTCCAGGATCACCGAACGCGCACCGTCGGCCACCTGGGAGTCCATTTCCACGCCGCGGTTGATGGGCCCCGGATGCATGACGATGGCGTCCGGCTTGGCACCGCGCAGGCGCTTTTCGGTCAGGCCGAAGAGATAGAAGTATTCATGCTCGCTGGGCAGGAAGCCACCGTCCATGCGCTCGCGCTGCAGCCGCAGCAGGATGATGACATCGGCGTCGCGCACCCCCTCGCGCAGGTCGTGGAACACGCGCACGCCCAGCGCCTCCTCGGCCCGGGTGGGCACCAGGGTGCGCGGCGCGATGACCCGGACCTCGCGCACCCCCAGGGTGTTCAGCGCCAGGATCTGCGAACGCGCCACCCGCGAGTGCAGCACGTCGCCGACGATGGCCACGGTAAGGCCGTCGAAGCCGCCCTTGTGCCGGCGGATGGTGAACATATCGAGCATGCCCTGGGTGGGGTGCGAATGGCGGCCGTCGCCGGCGTTGATGACGCTGACATGGGGCGCGGCATGACTGGCGATGAAGTGCGCCGCCCCGCTGTCGGCATGGCGCACCACGAACATGTCCACATGCATGGCCTCGAGGTTGCGCAGGGTGTCGAGCAGGGTCTCGCCCTTGGCGGTGGCAGAGGTGCTGATGTTCAGGTTGAGCACGTCCGCCGATAGCCGCTTGGCCGCCAGCTCAAAGGTGGTGCGGGTGCGGGTGCTGTTCTCGAAGAACAGGTTGGCGACGATCTTGCCACGACACAGCGGCACCTTCTTCACCGCCTGCTGGGCGACACCGAGGAAGCCCTCGCTGCGGTCCAGGATCTCGGTCAGCAAGGCGCGGTCGAGCCCGTCGATGGTCAGAAAGTGCTTCAGGTTGCCCTGGGCGTCGAGCTGCGGGTTCGGGCCGGTCATGGGGTCACGCTCCGGCATTGTCACCAGCCTCATCTCCGGCCGCGTCACCGGTCTGGTCACCGGCGCGACGGCGATCATGGGAACGCTCGTGGGGGATTTGGCCATGCAGCAGCTGCAAGGGCTCGGGGCCGCTGAGCTTGATCTGCTCGCCGGGGCCGAGGCGCACCTCCAGCCCGACCACATCCGGCTCGATGGGCAGCTCACGTCCGTCGCGCTCGGCCAGGATGGCCAGCATCACCGATGCCGGTCGGCCGTAGTCGAACAGCACATTCAATGCCGCCCGAATGGTGCGTCCGGACTGCAGCACGTCGTCCACCAGGCAGATGTGGCGATCGTCCACCGCCTCCGGCAGATGCGACGGCCGCACCTGCGGATGCAGGCCGATGCGGGTGAAGTCGTCGCGGTAGAAGGAGATGTCCAGGTGCCCCAGGGGGTCGGACAGCTCCAACAGGGCATGCAGCCGCTGCGCCACCCAGACGCCGCCGGTGTGGATGCCGATCATCAGCGGGTTCTGGATGCCGCGGGCGGCAAACAGGGCCCGCAGGTCGTCCGCCATACCGCGGATGGCGGCGTCCACCGCCGCGGCGTCCTTGAAGGTGTCATTAGTGCTCATTCAGCCAGGTTTCCAATATCAGCTTGGCGGCATAGGCGTCGACCAAGTCCGGCTGCCGCTGCAGCGCGCGTAAGCCGGCCTGCCCTTGTTCGGCGTAGTGCCGTTCCGCCGCCAGGGTGGTCAGACGCTCGTCCACCAGATGCACCGCAAGGCCGAACCGGCCCTGCAACTGGCGCGCAAAGCGACGGATCCGGTCGGTCCAGTCTTCCTCGGTGTCGTCCATGCGAAACGGCAGCCCGACGACGGCGGCCTCGGGTTGCCATTCGCCCACGAGGGCCTCGATGCGCGCCCAGTCCGGCTTGTGGCCGCGGTAGCGGATGGTCATCAATGGCGTCGCCGTTCCAGACACGGTCTGACCAACGGCCACGCCAATCTTCTTGGTGCCGAAGTCGAAGCCCAGCAGAGTTGCCACGGGTTAAGTGCCTGTACTGCGTGACGGCCGGCGTCAGGCGTGGCCGGCTTCGCCGCTCATCAGGTTGAGATCCACGCCGAGGATCTGTGCGGCAGCCCGCCAGCGCTGGGCCGAAGGCAGGGAGAACATGATGCGGTTGTCCGCCGGGCCGCTGAGCCAGGCGTTGCCACTCAGTTCCTGCTCCAGCTGGCCGCTGCCCCAGCCGGCGTAGCCGAGGGCGACCAGGCATTCTTCAGGTCCGCGTCCTTCGGCGATGGCCTCGAGCACGTCGCGGGATGTGGTCACGCGGATGTCGGCGGTGACACTGAGGGTGGAGTCGAATTCGAACGATCCGGTGTGGATGACGAAGCCGCGGTCGGTCTGCACCGGCCCGCCGAGGAAGACATGGGTGTCGGCCACACCGACGGCGCTGGGCTTGATGTCCAGTTGTTCCAGCACCTCTCCGAGACGGATATCCATCGGGCGGTTGATGATGATGCCCATGGCCCCCTGCTCGGTGTGCTCGCAGATATAGGTCACCGTTCGCGAAAAATTCGGGTCTTTCAGACCCGGCATCGCGATCAGGAAATGGTTGGTGAGCGACGTTGCGAATCCCATGGCCATAGTATCCAGTGCACCCCGCCGCTAAGCAAGCGCCGGTCAATTATCCCAGCCGAGACGGTTGTTACGCTGGAACTGCCAGGTCCGGGTGATGTCGAGCACGTCGGTTTCCGCGGCGATGTCGTCCGGGAAGGGCGCGTAGGGGGCGGCCAGCTGGACGATGCGGATGGCCGCCTGGTCCAGCACCGCGTGGCCGGAGGAGCGCACCACCCGCACCCCTTCCAGGCTGCCGTCGGCGCGTACCGCCACATGCAGGATCAGGGCGCCGAACAGGCCCTGCCGGGCCGCCTCTTCGGGGTAGTTGAGGTTGCCGATGCGCTCCACCTTGCGGCGCCAGGCCTCCATGTAGCTGGAGTAGCGGTACTCGCGCGTGCTGGTGCTGATGGCCTTGCGCCGGGCGCGGCTGGCGGCGGCGCTGCCTTGGGCGTCGATGCGCGCGGTCAGGCGTTCGATCTCGGCATGGCGGCTGGCCAGGATGTCCGCGGCGGAGATCCGTGGCGGCAGTGCCGGGGCCAAGGCCGAAACATCGGCGGTGACCACGGGTTCCGGGTCGGGTCGCGGTTGCGGCGTGGGCTCCGGCTCTGGCTCTGCTTCGGGCTGCGGCTGCGGTTCCGAGACGGCTGTGGGCTCGGGCTTTGGCTCCGGGAGCGGCTCCGGCTCCGTTTCCTGCTCCGGGGCCGGCAAGGGCTCCTGTAAGGGCTCAGCTTCCGATGGCAGCTCCAGCGGCAGAGGCACGGCAAGCAGCGAGGCCGGCTGTTCCGCGGACAGGGCGGCGCCGTCGGACCCGTCGACCGCGCCATCCGCCGGGCCGTCTAGCATGCCGGCCGGCGGCAGCTCCGGTGTCGACAGCGTCGTCTCGCCGTCCCGCGACGCCTGGGCACCCACCAGCGCTGTCTCCGATGGCGGCAGGTCGGACGCACCCTGGCGAATCAGCAGGACATCGATGACGCGGGAATCCGCCGCCCGCTGCGCCGGCAACTCGAAGCCGACGCCGAACAGCAGCAGGGCGTGCACCGCCAGGGCAATCAGCACGGCGACCGACATGGCGCGCAGGTCGCTGCCCGGCGGCATGGACGCAGGCGCCGAAATTCGGTCGGCAAGCGCGGTCATCAGGGCGATCCTCACAGACTCCGGCAGCGGCTTGGGCGGCGGCTCGGCACGGGGTCAGCGCGGACTTCCGCCCTGCAGGGGCTCCTCTGCGGGCAGCGGCGCGATGGCGACATCCGCCTCGTCGTCCAGCAATGCGATGCGCTCGGCCATGGCCGGAGTCATGTGGATGGTCCCGGCATCGTCCACCAGCAGGGCGTGGCGGATGCCCAGGCGCCCGGCCACCTCGGTCCAGCGCGACAGCCCCGCCACCATCAGCGCCGTGGCGGCGGCATCGGCAACGGCGGCAGAGCCGTCCACCAGCACGGTGGCGGAGTGGATCTCCTGCACCGGATAGCCGGTGCGCGGATCGATCACGTCGTGATAGGTCTGGCCCTGGTAGATGAAATTGCGCTGGTAAGCGCCGCGGGTGAACACACTGCTGTCGCCGCTGACCTTGAGCATGCCGAGCACGCCGGCGCCGGATGCGCGACGCACCGGGATACGCCACGGGCGGCCGGCGCGCTCGCCAATCACGCGCACATTACCGCCGACGGTGATCACGGCATTGCCGACCCCGCGGGCGCGCAGGGTCTCGATGCCAAGATCCATGGCATAGCCGGTGGCAATGAAGCGGAAGTCCAGCTTGACGGCGGGGTTGTCGCTTTGCAGCAGCAGGCCGTCCTGGTAGATGTCAGCCATGGTCGGCGCCGACTGCACCAGCGCACGAATGGCCTCGGCTTCCGGGGGCGGGCGGCACTCCGGCTGGTCGGTATGAAAGCCCCACAGTTCCCACAGATGCCCGATGGCCGGGTTGAACAGATTGTCGCTGCGCAGGGCCAGCACCTGGCTCTGGCGGATCAGCGGCAGCATGGACGGCGGCGCGGCAAATGGCTCCCCCTCGGCCAGCAGCCTGTTCACCCGCGCCATCGGCTCGGACTCCCAGGCGTGCAGCGTCTGGTCGAGAAAGCGGAAGTCGTGCTCGACCTCCTCGGCGGCCAGTTCCGCCTGCTCGCGCAGCTCTCCGACGATGCTCAGATCCACCGCCGAGTCGAAGGCGATGAACTGGGTGTTGTAGGCGGGGGTGTCGGCGCCACGGCATCCCGCCAGAAGCAACATCAAAAGCGACACCCAGAGCAAGGGCACGGGCAATACCAGCGACAGCCGTAGCGCGCCCGGCTTCCGCAACGCCGCGCACCGATCCGATCGTGCGCCCGGCCGAAGCGACTCAAGACCGGCGGACATGGCGACTCACTGCGTCCATCAGGTCACCGGCGATGTCCGTGCCGCAGTCGCGATCGATCTCGCGGATGCAGGTCGGACTGGTGATGTTGATCTCCGTCAGCCAGTCGCCGATGACGTCGAGCCCGGCAAACAGCACGCCCCGCTGACGCAGCACCGGGCCCACCTGCTCGGCGATCCACCGATCCCGCGGCGACAGCGGCCGGGTCTCCGCGCGCGCACCGGCGGCGAGGTTGCCGCGCAGGTCGCCAGCGGCCGGGATGCGTGCGAGCACATGCGGCACCGGCTCACCGTCCACCAGCAGGACGCGCTTGTCGCCGTCGGCGATCTCCGGCAGGTAGCGTTGCGCCATGCAGAAGCCCTGGCCGTGCTTGGTCAGGGTCTCGATGATCACGCCGGTGTTGGGGTCGCCCTGCCGGACGCGGAAGATGGAACGCCCGCCCATGCCGTCCAGGGGTTTCAGCACCACATCCGTCTGCTCCGCCAGGAAGTCTCGCAGCACGTCCGGGCGGCGTGTCACCGTGAGCGGCGGACAGCACTGCGGAAAGTGGGCGGCAAAGACCTTCTCGTTGGCATCCCGCAGCATCTGCGGGTCATTGACGATGAGACACCCCGCCTCCCCGGCCAGGCCCAGCAGGTAGGTGGCGTAGATGTACTCCATGTCGAACGGCGGATCCTTGCGCATCAGCACCGCCTCGAGGCTGCTGAGCGGCGCCTCCTCGGGCTCGCCGAGGGTGAACCAGCCGGATGGGTCGTCGCGGACCTCCACCTGGCGCATGCGCGCCTGCACCACCTGATCGCGCAGGTAGAGGTCGCCGACCTCCATGTACCAGAGCGACCAGCCGCGCCGCTGCGCGGCGAGCATCATCGCGAAGGTGCTGTCTTTCTTGATGTTGATGGAACCGATGGGGTCCATCACAAAACCGATATTGAGCTTCATGACCGAAGTTTACTCCAGCCGCCTGGACGCTGTCAGCGCAGACCCGGACCGACCGGGCTCGGAGTATCGGCCATCGTCGGTCTCCCGAAAGGCAGGCTCAACCAGAGGGCGGTATGCCCAACCGCTCCGCCATCCGAACCAGCTCCGCCACCGACCTCGCCCCCATCTTGCGCATCAGGCGACCGCGGTGGACCTTGACGTTCTGCTCGCCGGTGCCGAGATCCGCCGCGATCTGCTTGTTCATCTTGCCGGCGATCACATGGCCGAGCACCTCCCGCTCCCGCGGCGTCAGCGACGCGAGCCGCCTCTGCAGGGCCGCCATCTCCTCCCGCTCGACCTGCTGATCCGAGGCACGTTGCAGCGCGCCTTTTACCGCCCGCAGCAGGTCCGCCGCGTTCACCGGCTTGGTCAAGAAGTCCTCGGCGCCGGCCTTCAACGCGCACACGCTCATGGGGATGTCGCCATGGCCGGTGAGGAAGACGATGGGGAGCTCCGCGCCGCTTTCGCGCAGCCGCTCCTGGACCTGCAGCCCATCGATCTCGGGCATCGCCACGTCCAGCAAGAGGCAGGCGGGACCGGCCTGTCGCTCGTGCGCGAGAAACGCCCGGGCGCTGGTGAAGCCCTGAGCCCGGAATCCCTGTGCGCGCAGAAGCCGTGTCAAGGCCTTCAGCATATCCGGCTCGTCGTCGAGCACGTAGACGACAGGCTCGACAGTCATGCTGTACCGCCGTCTCGCGGCAACGAAACCTGGACGGTGGTCCCTTGGCCGGGCGCCGACTCCGCCGAGACGCACCCGCCATGGCCGCTTACGATGGAGCGCACGATAGCCATCCCCATGCCGAGCCCCCCAGGCTTGGTGGAGTAAAAGGGATCGAAGACGCGTTCCGGATCGGACAATCCACCGCCGTTGTCCGTCACTTCGAGCAAGACCCTGTCCGCCTGCGTGCGGGTGGCGATCGAGACCCGGCGCTCGCCCGTCGGATTATCGGCCAGCGCGTCGCAGGCGTTGTCGAGGAGATTGAGCAGGACCTGCTCGATCAGGACACGGTCCGCCTGCACCCCAGGCAGGTCCGGAGCCAAACCAAGCGCCACACTCACCCCGCGGTCGTCGAACTCGTTGGTCAGTAACCGCAAGACCCGGTGAATCGCATCGTCGAGCAACAGCGTTTCCCGACGTGGCACACCGCGATGGACGAGCTCACGCAGGTGCCGAATCACGTCGGCTGCACGCCGGTCGGCGCTGACGATATCGGCCAGGATCTCCCTCACCTCGGTGAGATTCGGTTGCGGCTGGGCCAACAGGGTCTGGGCCGCCTCGGCGTTTGTCAGGATCATGGCCAACGGCTGGTTCAACTCGTGGGCCAGGGAGGCCGACAGCTCGGCCAGGGTCTCCATCCTGGACACCTGTTCGAGCCTTGCCCGCTGCCGGCGGATCTTGTCCAGCATGGTCCTGCGCGCCGTAATGTCCATGGTCACGCCCATCAGTGCCTTCGACCCGGCCCCTGTGCTGCCCATGCTGCGACCCAGGCCGGCGAGCCAGCGAACTCGGCCGTCGGGGCCGGCGACCCGGAACTCGACCCGGTACCTGTCGTGGGAGCGCAGCGTCGTCGCGATCAGCTGTTCCAGCCGCGGCCGGTCCTGCCAGTGCACCCGTTCCAGGAACTTCTCCACGCGTAGATCCCCGGCGGGGGGCAGCCCGAAAAGCTCGCGCGTCTTTGCCGTGGCCCAAACCGCGCCCGATTGCCCGTCGAGGCTCCAAAACCCGGCGTCGGCCGCCTCTGCCGCGAGGCTCAGGCGCTGCTCGCTTGCGCTGAGGGCGGCCTCCTTCACCTCGACGTCGCGCTCCGCCCGCGCGGCTCGAAGTAGACCAAAGCTCAGCAGCGCGAGGCCGTATTCGTCCGGAGTTTGCGCACGCAGCATCCAGAGCTCGGTTCCCGCGACGCCGATGACGCTCGCAGCGAGCACCACGAACACCAGGTAGGACCCGTCCTCCCGCTGCATGAGCCACGCGGCCAGATAGACCCCGCCGAGCGTGGCCGACAAGGCCACCATCGTGGCATAGAGAATCGTTATCCAGCCCATCCCCTGAGAATGCTTGACGGCCTCCGGCGTTTAACCAAGGTGCAATTTTGCCGAGCTGGCGGCTTGCGTAGGCTATGCGAATGAGCCGGGAAGACCTGTTCCAGCAGCGCATGGGTGCCCCCACCCGAGTGACCTTCGAGCGTACCCTCTGGTTGGGCCTGCGGACAAGCGGCCTGGACCCGTGGTCGAGCTGGCGAACATGATCGAGGAGAAGGTTGTGCCGAAGGTTGTGCCGTTAGCGACGAATCGAATTGCATTATTCATGGGAGTGTTACTCGCTGCACCCGCAGCGGCGCAGGACTCCGGCTGGAGCTTTGCCGTCTCCCCCTATTTGTGGGCGCCCGGGATCGAGTCCGCCGTCGAGACCCAGTGGGGAACTGTCGGCGTGGACATGAGCACCTCCGATGTCCTCTCGGATCTCGATCTCGCCTTCATGGGGGCCTTCGAGGCGCGTAACGGCCGCTGGGGGCTGATCGCAGACCTGTTCTACGCCGAGCTGTCCCAGAGCCGCGCCAACCCGCTCGGCCCGTTGTTTACGCGCGGCCGGATCGAGACGTCGGCGAAGGCCCTGAGCGGCTACGCCGGCTACCGGGTCAGCGAGAAGGAGCGGCTTGCCGTCGACGCGCTGGTCGGCTTTCGCGTCACCGACCTCGAGCTCGACCTGTCCCTGTCCCCCGGCGTGCTGCCGGGTCAGCGTCTCGGGGTGAGCGGAACCTGGGTCGACCCAGTGATCGGTGTCCGCGCCCGCGTCGCCATCGGTGAAAACTGGTTCGCGACCACCTTGGCGGACCTGGGCGGTTTCGGCGGCGACTCTGACCAGACCTGGCAGGTCCTGGCGATTGTCGGCTATCAGCTCGACGCACGCTGGTCGGTCCAGGGCGGCTGGCGCTGGTTCTCGGCGGAGCATGAGCTCGAAGGGCTGGACGTCGAGACCGACTTCAGCGGTCCACTGCTTGGCCTCACCGCGCGCTTCTGATGCGCGCGTTCGCGATTGCCCGGGCCGGCCAGCCGCCGCGCCTGTCCCCACTCTCGCACGCTAGCGCGTGCCGATTCAGCGAGGAGCATGCATGAAGATTCCAAAGACGCTCATGGCGGCCTGCCTGACCGCCGCCTCCGCAACCGGCCTTGCGGCGGCTGCCGAAACAACTCCCGGCGCCGCGCCGGCCGAGACCCAGCCGATCCATCCGGGGCATTTCGACCCCCTTGGCAGGGGGCCTTCCAGGTTCACGATCGAGTTGCGTGAGGTCCTGAAGGCCACCCTGCCGTTCGAGGATCAGCGCGACTTCGAGGAGGCAAAGAAGGGCTTCATCGCCGAGCCGTCTTACAAGCAGATCATGGCGGACGCCGGACACGTCGCCTGGGACATGGGCAGCTACCAGTGGTTGCTCGAGGGCAAGGACTTCGAGAGCATCAACCCGTCTCTGCAGCGGCAGGCCGTGCTCAACATGGCCTACGGCCTGTATGAGGTCGTCCCAGGACGCATCTACCAGGTGCGCGGTTACGACCTCGCCAACATCAGCTTCATCAAGGGCGACACGGGCTGGATCATCTTTGACCCCTTGACGGCCAAAGAGACGGCCCGTGCGGCACTCGAGTTCATCAACGAGCAGCTCGGTGAGCGGCCGGTCGTGGGCGTGGTGTACTCGCACTCGCATGTGGACCACTTCGGCGGCGTGCGCGGCGTGGTGGACGAGGCCGACGTGGCCAGCGGCAAGGTCATGGTGATCGCGCCGGAAGGCTTCATGGAGGCGGCGATCTCCGAGAACGTCTTCGCTGGCAATGCCATGTCGCGCCGGACCCAATGGCAGTATGCGGTGCTGCTGGAGCGCCACCCCCATGGACACGTCGATCAGGCGATCGGCAAGAACGTGGCGAACGGGAATACCGACTTGATCCCGCCGAACCGGCTCGTCAGCAAGGACTTCGAGGAGATCACCCTCGATGGCGTGAAGATGGTGTTCCAGAACGCGCCGGACACCGAGGCGCCGGTCGAGATGAACACCTACTTCCCGCAGTTCAAGGCGCTCTGGTCGTCGGAGATCATCACCGGAACGATCCACAACATCTACACGATCCGCGGCGCCGCGGTGCGCAACGCGATCAACTGGTCGAAGGAGATCAACGAAGCGCTTTACGCGTTCGGCCAGGAGGCCGAGGTGATGTTCGCCTCGCACAGCTGGCCGCGCTGGGGCAACGAGCGCATCCAGGAGGTGCTGCGCGCGCAGCGTGACACCTACGCCAATCTCAACAACCAGACGCTGCACTACGTCAACCAGGGCGTGACGATCAACGAGATCCACAACGTCTACGAGGTGCCGCAGAGCCTGCAGCAGCAGTGGGCCGCGCGCAGCTACCACGGCGACGTGCAAAACAATGTGCGCGGCGTGGTCAACCGCTTCCTCGGCCACTACGACGGCAACCCGACCAACCTGATCCCGCTGTCACCGGCCGACTCGGCCCCGCTCTATGTGGAGATGATGGGCGGTGCCGAGAAGATCCTCACGCGCGCACAGCAGCTCCATGACGCCGGGGCCTATCTCCACGCCACGGAGATCCTCGACAAGCTGGTGTTCGCCGAGCCGCAGAACCAGGCCGCACGCCGCCTGCTGGCGGACACCTTCGAGCAGCTCGGCTACCAGGCGGAGAGCACGAGCGTGCGCAACAGCTTCCTGCAGGGTGCGTTTGAGCTGCGCAACGGCCTGCCGGGCGGTGTCCCGCCCCGCACCACCGGCCCGGACGTGATCCGCGCCATGTCCACCGAGCAGTGGCTGGACTTCGTCGCCATCAGCATGGACCCGAAGAAGGCCGAAGGGCTCGCGTTCACGATCAACCTTGTGACGCCCGACAACGGCGAGCAGTACCTGGTCGAGATGAGCAACGCAACGCTTACCACCATCAAGGGATTCCAGATGAAGAACCCGGATCTCACCATCACGGTGAACCGTGCCGACCTCAACGGGGTGATGATGGGAGAGGCGTCGTTCGACGACCTGATCAAGGCCGGCAAGGCGACGTTCGACGGCGACCGGACCGGCTTCGACCAGCTGCGCTCGATCCTCGTACCGTTCACGCCGGACTTCGAGATCCTGCCCGGCACCGCGCCGCAGCAGCCCATGGCCCCACCGAAGCCATTCGAGGTGCTCCAGCAGATCGACCTCGAGTACGACTGATTCGTGATGGGTGATTGATGACGAGCGCGGCTCGCCGTTTGTGGATGCGATTTCCTTGGGGGTCGCATCCACACACCCTGCAGAGCGAGAGCTTGTACAACTGGGAGGAAGGGAAGTGGCTGGCGCCGGTCCGGGCGGTTGAGTCCACGCTCATTCGGATCGGCAAGCTGCCGGTGAGCCCCTATTCCCGCCCCGCCTCACTGGCGGTGAGCGCCCGCTCGCCGTCGGCACGATGCAGGTCGAGCATGCCGCGCTCGATCGCCCAGGTCGTGGCATCCTGGAGTGCATCGATGAACGCCTGCTCCTGGGCCATCACAGGTTCCTCGCAGACTTTGCGCGTGATCGCCAGCGGCTCGATCACCAGCGACGCCCCCTGTGTGGTGAAGGCACCGTGGAAGCCGTTGCATCCACCATGGCCGGACACCTGGTGATCGCTGAATGCCAGCGTGAGCCGGGTACCGACCATCGGGCTGACCACCGCCTGGCGCCCGTTGTTGTAGCCGGTGACCTCCCATTCAGAGCCCGCCAGCCTGGGCGGTGCGACACGCTCGAAGCGCAGCGCAGCGCCGCCGCCGACCGGGGTGAGGGTCAGCACATCGCCGGCGAGGGAGACGACCGATGGCTGGGAGAAGGCCTTGCGAAAGTCGGTCTCGATCGACATGGCCGGATCCGGACAGGCCATCATCGATCCGGCCAGCGGGCCCGGTAGCAGCCGGTCATCCTCCAGACGGAACGCGCCCATGAGCCGATTGCAGCCAGAAAAGCCCCGCAGCTGACCCGACGTGAAGCTCACCTCGGGCGTTGCGTGATCCACGTTCAGGCGATGGCCAGGAAGCCCGGTCCAGACGCCAGCTCCCACGCTCCAGGCTCGACATGACCCCCGTCGATTGGCAGGCGACAGCATCCGGTCAGGCGGCGGCCGTACGGCAGCGTAACCTCGACCGAAAACGGGTGGCTGGTATCCGACATCCCGTCGCTGCACGCCCCCTCGCGCAGGACGGCCACCAGATCCCCGCCCTCGGGCGCGCCCGCACGGCCACGCCACACCGACTTCGACGGATGTGCAGGAGGATCGAAGGCACCGAGATAGGCGACCTCCGGTGAATCTGGCGTCGAAAAGCGCCCGGTTGCCGCATCGCTGAGATCGAGACCCCAGAAGGGCTCGTTTCCGAAGCAGATCAGCGGCTGGCCGTTGGCCAGAGCCGCGTTCAGTGGCGCAACAAATGCAATGATCGCCAGCAGCCGGCAGGATCGGCGCATAGGGGGTTCCTCTATCTGGTGGAGACGTCGAGCAGGGCCATCCCCGGGCTCGGCCAGCCAGCACGGCTTCGCCCTGCTCGCGCGCAGACTAATGGATCACGAACCAGGCAACTAGTAAACCTTGGTTAAATTGCACCCGGACCGCGAGCGCTTTAGGGAAGCGCTGATTTATTCGGCGCTTCCCGTGCGGGGCAGGAGGCCAATAAAATCAGCGTCTCCTTAGGGTCCGGGTGTTTTCGACTGATGGCCGAGGTCGATCGCAACGCAGCCGGAACCATCTACCTCTGGGTGCAGTCCCTCGAGATCGTCAACTGATTCAACCGGAGATCGACATGCAGGGTGAAGGCTCGAGCGCCACCAACGGCGCGCAACAGGGACCTGTCACGATCGTCTTTTTCGGCCTCGGTGCGGTGGGCTCCAATCTGCTCATCTGTCTGTCGGAACTGGCCGAGCGCGACGAGGTGCCGGTGCGCTTGGTGGTCTACACCATCGACCCGGCCGGGGCCCGAGATGCCCTGTTCCATGCCGAGTCGCTGTTGGCGCGAATCGAACTGATCGGGGTCGCGGACTTCGCCCCGATCTTCGCCCTGGAAGCCCCCTACGATGCACAGCTCGGCGGTGCCACGCTGCTGGTGAACGCGGCCCTGCCGTCGTTCAACTGCCCGATCATCGAACTGGCCTCTCGCATTGGCGCCTTCACCCTGGACCTGGCCTCCGACATGTACGATGAGGAGACATCCAGGACCCTGACCTTCGCCCAGTATCAGCACGACGCAGCGATGCGCGATCGCGGGGTCGCCGCGCTGATCAACATGGGCATCTCCCCCGGGATCACGAACTTCCTGATCGGCGACCATGTCCACAGGCTACATGCCGCAGGACGCAAGGGAATGGAGATCGAGCGCATCGATCTCTACCTGCTCGAGGATATCGACGCCGACGCGGTGATCTTCTCCTGGTCTCCGGCGGTGGCGCTCGACGAGCTCTCCCAGCATCCGCTGCGCCTGGAGAATGGGCGGATGCAGGTGCTGGCGCCCTTCTCCAGCGCCCGCAGCTACGCCTTCCCCCACGAGCCCGCGCCGACGCGCCAGTACCCTCTCTACCAGGAGGAGCTCCTGTCGCTGCATCGCTCCTTCCCCGAGATCGAGTCGATCGGCATCTACACCGGTGGCTCGGAGGTGGAGCTGGTCAAGGCCCTGCATCAGCTCAATCTGCTGTCCAAAAGCAGCCTCCCGAACCAGCCCGAGCTGACCGTCGAGGCGGTGGTGCGGGCGGTCCTGCCGGGGATGAAGCATCCGCGGCGGATCGAGGAGTATCTACGCTCCGGGGTGATCCGGCGCACCCATTTCTGCGCCGCCGCCGAGATCCGGGTCAGCGAGGCCGTGCGCAACGAGCGCCAGACCCTGATCGAGACCGTGGGCCTCAGCTACCTGCGCTATCACGGTCTGCTCGACACCCCCTATGCCGGCGCCACCTACATCGCCTACCCGACCGCGGTCGGCGCCGCGATCCTCGCCTGGCATACCCTCGAGCACGCACGCGCGAACCCCGGCGAGATCCGCGGCGTGGTGACCGGCGAAGACCTGGCCAGGCTGCTTCCGCGCGCGCGGATCGACGCGGTGCGCCGCGACCTGGTCGCCTGGGACATCGACCTGTTCGAGAGTGTGCGCGACGCCGGCAGCGCCTGAATCGGTGCCGGCGTTGGCGCCCTCAGCAGCGCGCTGGCAAACGCGCATCGGCACGCCGGCGCGTGATCGCCTCCGTGTTCCAGTAAGACCCCGCACGCAGCCCTTGTAGAGTCCGAGGGGTTAATGGGGTTAAAAAGAAGCCCCGACGCTCGGGGGAGAAACGTCGGGGCAACGCTCACCCGGCCTGCGGGGCCGGGTAGAAGCCCTGGCGGGAGGGGGAGCCCGCCGGGGCCGCGCCCGCAGGCGCTTGTAAAATATGAGTGTAGGCGAGAATTTCAGTTCCGCCGGGGTTGGCCGCGGTGAATTGCGGGCAAGGTTCGTTCCAGGAAGCATCAGGCCCGGCCGGATCTGGCCGGATACGGGCGACGGCTGGCCGCCCAGGCTGGCGCGAAATCGATGCCGGCACAACCGATGCAATCAGTTACAGCCATGAATTCACGCGAATATTCAGCATGATACCGCGAACTGAAGGAGCGCCATTCGATCGTAAATACCTATAAGTAAATCATTTGCGATCGAAAAATTCCATTCTCACCTCCCCCTCCACATTCTCATTCGCAGTCCACCCCAGCCCTCAGGGCAGGGTCACCTGAACGAACTCCGACGGCCGCAGGATCTCGTCCGGCCGGCTCTCGAACACCACGTCCAGCTCATAGACGGCGCCGTCCGGGTCGATGCGCACCGCCTCGACCCCCAGACTATAGACCTGCGCCTCGCGCGGCTCGCCCCGCACCACCACCTTGGCCGGCTGTCCGGGCCGATATCGCCGGAGCACGTCGGAGGTCACCAGTACCCGCGCCAGCATGCGATCCGTCGGTGCCACGGCCACCAGCGGCGCCTGCTGCAGCGTCTTGTAGATGACCGCGCCGTCGTGGGCATTGCGTGCCACCACGATGCCGTCGAACGGCGCGCGCAGTTCGGTGCGCTCCAGCAGGATGTCGGCCGCCGCCTGCGCCGCCCTGGCGGACTCGAGTTCGGCGACCGCCACCGCCTGATTCAGTTCCGCGTCCTTGAGCTCCTCGACGGCGATCAGACCGCGGTCGAACAGCTCCTGCGTCCGCTCCAGCTCACGCTCGGCGTCCTCCAGGCCCACGACCCCGCGGGCCACGCGCGCAGCGGCCTCCAGTGCCGCGGCCCGGGCCTCGCGCTGGTCCATGCGCAACAGCACCTCGCCCTTGTCCACGTGCTGCCCGGGGGTGACCAGGACCCGTTCCACCACGCCGTTCTCCACGGCGCGCAGCTCCGCCTTGTGCAGCCATTCCAGGCGGCCGCTCACCTGCGCGGCACTGGCAGGGGCCGCCGACAAGAGCAGCAGCACAGGCACCAGCAGGATGCAGCACAGGGCGAACGTCGGAGTGGTTGTTCTCGTGTTCATCGCGGCATCCTCAAGGGGTCGGGCGGCCTTGCAGTGCAGCAAGCTCCGCCCGGGTCAGATCCCGACACAGCGCCGCCTGCTCCTCGTCGCGTCGCGCCCTGGTCTGCTGGCTCATGGAGAAGCCCAGGTCGGCCTTCACCTCGAGCTCGTACATGGTCCGGCTCTCATCGAGCTTCAGGTCACGCCAGTCCGACTCCACCCGGGCCTGCTCGGCGATCACGCGTAACAGGTCGAGCCGGGTCAGCAGTTCCAGCGCCTGCTGCTGCACATCCATGCGGATCAATGCGCACTCGGCATCGGAGCAGTCCTGCAGCAACTGGCGGACACGCGGGTTGTGCTCCACTGCCGCCTGCACCACGGCCTCCAGCGCCGGCGACGCCTCCGACGCCGGCGGCGGGGTGAGATCCGGCGTCACCAGTTCCGCAGGCAAGTCGTCCGGGCGTCCCAGGGCCTGCGCCAGCAGGGAGCGCGTCAGGCGCTGTGACGCCTCGCTCGCGGCCCGCTGGCGCAAGATGAGCTGGTATTCCGCCTCCAGTTCCGCGACCTGCAGCGGTGAAAACTGCCCCAGCTCTGCGCGCACCGAGGCGCGGTCGAACTGGATGAAGGCGACCGCCAGGGCCTCGTTGTCGCGGGCGTAACTCAGATCCGCCAGCAATACATCGAAGAAGCGCTGGCGGATCTCCAGCCGCTGGGCCGCCTCCGCCGTGACCAGGCCGGACCAGGCGACATCGCGTTGATCATCCCGCCCCCGAGTGCCGCTGAAGGCCAGCGCATGGCAGCCCAGAAACAGGGGCTGGCGGCGGGCCAGCGGGAACGACGCCGGTTTGGACCCGGGCGCGAGCAGGACCCGCGGATGACCCGCCGCATAACCCAGGGCCTGCTCCAGGGTCAGCGGCGACGGCAGCGGCTCCGTGCTGGCATGCGCCACGGCGCCAAACGGACCGGCCACCCCAACACTGGCCAGGCCAAGGGCCAGGACCGCCAGCAGCACCAGCCGGGCCAGGGTCCCTGCCCTCCGGGCGACGGGGAGAGGATTGCTACAGGTCATCATCGACAGACGCCTCCCGGTTAACCATCCCAACAGCAGTAGACAAAATGAAACCGCAGCCGCGGCGGCCATGGCGACCGCGCCCGATCGAGGCTGGCTCGGAGCCGGTAGAGTAGAGCATCTTGCTTCCGTGATCTATCCGCGCGCGCTGATGCGATGGTCCGGTCCATCACTGCGACACCGTGTCCTGCTCCTTGCTCACGTCACTTCTCCTTGGCAATCCCAAGGCAGGTCACGGAATATGCCCGAGTGCCCTGAAAACACTGTAAGGGCACGCGTCACCAAACCTAGCCGGAAAACAGGGCGCTCCATTCAGCTAGCTTGGCTTCACGCTGCGCGGGGGAACGAAACCCAAACGGAAGACCAGCAAGCAAGAGACGCACGCGCCGCCGGCCAGCCGCTACCGAGGCTATGGCAGGTTGCGCAGCACCGTCTGACGTCAAATCCGGGTAGTCCAACACTGAATCGACCCGGTCTACTGCGTCCAGCGCCGCATAAGCGAGTGCCTGGTGCAGATCCGACCGGTGTGCGTCGCGCGTTGCCTCCTCAAGACCGCCCCAGCCATGACGCGAGAGCAATTGCAGGTGCGCCTTGTACTTGGCATCGAACCAGAGGACCCGCCCAACGCCACTCATACCGGTGTCCGGGTGACCGCGGGTGAGCGATCACCCGCGGTCACCCGGCCTGGGTGTGCTTCAATCCGCGCCCCCGCAGGGGGGGCGACTCGTCAACGCCGCCAGAGTCAGCTTCGGAAAGTGGTTTCAATCCGCGCCCCCGCAGGGGGGGCGACCCGATAATCTCAAACCCGGCGGCGGATGTTTGCCGTTTCAATCCGCGCCCCCGCAGGGGGGGCGACGAGATCCTCCTGCAAATCGCGCCCGAGATCCGCAGTTTCAATCCGCGCCCCCGCAGGGGGGGCGACGCCCTCGCGCCGACCATCGATGACGAGGAGTGGATTGTTTCAATCCGCGCCCCCGCAGGGGGGGCGACCTAAAACCCCTTTTGGATTCTGTGGCTTAGCTGGTTTCAATCCGCGCCCCCGCAGGGGGGGGCGACCCGAAGGTGCTCGATAAAATATGACAGCAGCCTGGTTTCAATCCGCGCCCCCGCAGGGGGGGCGACCCTCCGACATTGGCAGAGCGTCGGAGTAGTTTGTGTTTCAATCCGCGCCCCCGCAGGGGGGGCGACCTCTCGGCGGCTCGGGAGTCGCTGGGTTGACCTGTTTCAATCCGCGCCCCCGCAGGGGGGGCGACCTCACCCCCATCGCCCACGGCGACACCGTCACCGGTTTCAATCCGCGCCCCCGCAGGGGGGGCGACGCGATGCCTACTACAGCGCATCGGTCCTGATCCCGTTTCAATCCGCGCCCCCGCAGGGGGGGCGACATCACCGGGGGCACGATACGGGTCAATCCCAAGGGTTTCAATCCGCGCCCCCGCAGGGGGGGCGACGCAGGACCTGCGTGATCTACTGACCAATCGGCTGTTTCAATCCGCGCCCCCGCAGGGGGGGCGACGAGGGTTACAACCACGCGACCCGCAGCCATTGGTTTCAATCCGCGCCCCCGCAGGGGGGGCGACGCGTGAGCTACGGGCTGCTGCCCTGGCTGCACTCGTTTCAATCCGCGCCCCCGCAGGGGGGGCGACTCCGCCAGCGCACCACCGCCCTTGCCTAAGACCGTTTCAATCCGCGCCCCCGCAGGGGGGGCGACTGGCGTCGATGGCGACCAGGCAGCGCGGCAGGCTGTTTCAATCCGCGCCCCCGCAGGGGGGGCGACCAGCCTTGTAGGCCTCCGAGCGCGGGTCACGTGGTTTCAATCCGCGCCCCCGCAGGGGGGGCGACCGCAGGTTGGCGATGACGGGGGTGTGCAGGTCGGCGTTTCAATCCGCGCCCCCGCAGGGGGGGCGACTGCAACTGCACGCAACCATCGGCACCACCCAGGGTTTCAATCCGCGCCCCCGCAGGGGGGGCGACCGCGTGATGCGTTCCTGTACCGCTACTTCACGCAGTTTCAATCCGCGCCCCCGCAGGGGGGGCGACCGAGGCGCTCGGCACGGGCCTGGGCGGCGTCGAGTTTCAATCCGCGCCCCCGCAGGGGGGGCGACTGGAGCCGTTATCAGGGGATGAAAGAACTTAAAGTTTCAATCCGCGCCCCCGCAGGGGGGGCGACGTGGAGCCGTTATCAGGGGATGAAAGAGCTTAAAGTTTCAATCCGCGCCCCCGCAGGGGGGGCGACCTGGCCGCCATGATGGCCGCGAACGTGTCAGGCGGTTTCAATCCGCGCCCCCGCAGGGGGGGCGACGAACGTGTCGCCGACCCGCTGGAGATCGCACGCGTTTCAATCCGCGCCCCCGCAGGGGGGGCGACATTGCCTGGTAACGCTCACTCCCTGATAACACGCGTTTCAATCCGCGCCCCCGCAGGGGGGGCGACCCGCTATAGCAACCTGCCCGAAGACCTGGATGCTGTTTCAATCCGCGCCCCCGCAGGGGGGGCGACCATAGACCGTCACGTCAACAATCGATTTGAGCGGGTTTCAATCCGCGCCCCCGCAGGGGGGGCGACCGGGCTGTCTGGCAGCTTTCTGGTTTCCAGCTACGTTTCAATCCGCGCCCCCGCAGGGGGGGCGACGGATGCCGCACGGAAACAGCACAAGGCTAAGATGTTTCAATCCGCGCCCCCGCAGGGGGGGCGACGGCCTTCGATCTCGCCGTCGCGCCACTCGGCGATGTTTCAATCCGCGCCCCCGCAGGGGGGGCGACCAGCGGATCTTGGGGTCGCTCTGCGTGGGGTCGTTTCAATCCGCGCCCCCGCAGGGGGGGCGACTTCTCGAGCACAACGGGCATGCGCTCGTTGGACAGGTTTCAATCCGCGCCCCCGCAGGGGGGGCGACGCGTGCTGCGCGGAGCCCAACCGATTCCGGCGAGGTTTCAATCCGCGCCCCCGCAGGGGGGGCGACGTCCTGGCGGGCGAGGATCTCGTCGGCCAGGATGTTTCAATCCGCGCCCCCGCAGGGGGGGCGACCGAGGAAGGTCTCAATCTGTGCCCGCACAACGTGTTTCAATCCGCGCCCCCGCAGGGGGGGCGACCATCCTTGTGCACCAAACGCCGCTCGTGCTCGTCGTTTCAATCCGCGCCCCCGCAGGGGGGGCGACAGGGGATGCGCGTGCGCGGCGTTGGCCATGGCGCGTTTCAATCCGCGCCCCCGCAGGGGGGGCGACCAGAGCACCACAGGGACGTTTTTCACGTCGAACCGTTTCAATCCGCGCCCCCGCAGGGGGGGCGACATGCAGAGATCCTTGGCTGCAATGATGCCATGATTGTTTCAATCCGCGCCCCCGCAGGGGGGGCGACTCCCACATATCTGCCAAGTCTTCACCGACGACCACGTTTCAATCCGCGCCCCCGCAGGGGGGGCGACCCGCGATCGCAGGGATAGGATCAAGATTAGGCCTGTTTCAATCCGCGCCCCCGCAGGGGGGGCGACCCGAATAATAGGGCGCGCCGGCCGCATCACCACGGTTTCAATCCGCGCCCCCGCAGGGGGGGCGACGCCGCTGCTTGAGGACACCTATGCAGGTCGTGCAGTTTCAATCCGCGCCCCCGCAGGGGGGGCGACCCGAGCCGCTGAGGCGGCACACGACGCGGCCATTGTTTCAATCCGCGCCCCCGCAGGGGGGGCGACCTACGGCACGCTGCCGGCGAGCTGGCAGGCGAAGTTTCAATCCGCGCCCCCGCAGGGGGGGCGACCAGGCGGCGCGGCAGCGGCGCAGGGGCCGCGAGGTTTCAATCCGCGCCCCCGCAGGGGGGGCGACAATCTCTCAATGCAATGGATGCAGTCGCTGCTGCAGTTTCAATCCGCGCCCCCGCAGGGGGGGCGACTAGTCGGCGGCGGCGGCGCGCAGCACGGCAAGCTGTTTCAATCCGCGCCCCCGCAGGGGGGGCGACATGACGGTCTCCTCATAACGCCACGGCGTGGCGACGTTTCAATCCGCGCCCCCGCAGGGGGGGCGACCTCATCCCATGGCTCGCCGAGCACCGTGTTGCAGTTTCAATCCGCGCCCCCGCAGGGGGGGCGACATGAGCGCGCCAACCGGCGAGGCCCCGTCCCCCCGTTTCAATCCGCGCCCCCGCAGGGGGGGCGACGCCGTGCTGTTGTTGATATTTGTGAGCAGCTTAGTTTCAATCCGCGCCCCCGCAGGGGGGGCGACATACCAACACTGCGCACTGGAGGCTTCCCGGCAGTTTCAATCCGCGCCCCCGCAGGGGGGGCGACCATGTCTCGGCGCCTGGCGCAACAGATGCATTGACGTTTCAATCCGCGCCCCCGCAGGGGGGGCGACTCGATGGATGTGGCGATGGCGTTGGCCATCTCGGCGTTTCAATCCGCGCCCCCGCAGGGGGGGCGACATAAGCGGCGCCGACGCGCCGCCCATAATCACGTTGTTTCAATCCGCGCCCCCGCAGGGGGGGCGACTCGGCAACATGGTGCAGGCCGAGCCGGAGTCGCGGTTTCAATCCGCGCCCCCGCAGGGGGGGCGACGCGGCGAGATGGAAAAGGCCGGCGAGCTGGCGCAGTTTCAATCCGCGCCCCCGCAGGGGGGGCGACTTGATTCAGAGACAGCAAGCGCAATGCTCGCGATGTTTCAATCCGCGCCCCCGCAGGGGGGGCGACCTCATACGTAAGCTGGTTAATATCGTCAATTAGCGTTTCAATCCGCGCCCCCGCAGGGGGGGCGACACTGGGAGGAGGCCATTGGCCTGCTGGCTGACGCGGTTTCAATCCGCGCCCCCGCAGGGGGGGCGACGCGCTGATTGTGCCGCGGCTGCAGCGCTGCGAGTTTCAATCCGCGCCCCCGCAGGGGGGGCGACTCGACAGCTACAACAGCCTAGATGCCGAGACGCAGGTTTCAATCCGCGCCCCCGCAGGGGGGGCGACCGACAGATGGTGCAAGACCCTGTTGATCTCGGCGGTTTCAATCCGCGCCCCCGCAGGGGGGGCGACTAGACCACCCTCTGGCATCGGATAACCCACCTCCGGTTTCAATCCGCGCCCCCGCAGGGGGGGCGACTGATGGCTTCGAGCAGGTGTTGGCGGCTGATCTGTTTCAATCCGCGCCCCCGCAGGGGGGGCGACCTGGGCTTGATCCAGTGCACCGGCGCTAGATAGCGTTTCAATCCGCGCCCCCGCAGGGGGGGCGACTTGGTAGCGCACCGCAAGCAGGTTATTGCGTCATGTTTCAATCCGCGCCCCCGCAGGGGGGGCGACTATGATGATGATCTGCCGGTTGAGTCAAAAGTAGTTTCAATCCGCGCCCCCGCAGGGGGGGCGACTCGAGGCCCGCTTTCCAGCCCCAGACGGTGTTGAAGTTTCAATCCGCGCCCCCGCAGGGGGGGCGACCTTACCGCTGCCACCACTGCAACGAGGAGATCGACGTTTCAATCCGCGCCCCCGCAGGGGGGGCGACTTCTTCTGGTCTTGATCCTCGACACGGATCTTCTGTTTCAATCCGCGCCCCCGCAGGGGGGGCGACCTATCGCAGAGATCAAGTGTCCGTACAGCAAGCGAGTTTCAATCCGCGCCCCCGCAGGGGGGGCGACCTGCGGAGGTATTGCCGTTCGACGGCTCAACAGGTTTCAATCCGCGCCCCCGCAGGGGGGGCGACTCGTCTCCGGCTGGTTGTAACCATAGACCTTCCAGTTTCAATCCGCGCCCCCGCAGGGGGGGCGACCGTCTTGATGACTCGTTGCTAAAAGGTTCACCTGGTTTCAATCCGCGCCCCCGCAGGGGGGGCGACCAGGGTGACAGGCCGAGGATTGCCCCAGCCTGTGTTTCAATCCGCGCCCCCGCAGGGGGGGCGACATGGCAAGGCGCTCTGCTTGGCGCCTTCAAAGGTTTCAATCCGCGCCCCCGCAGGGGGGGCGACCCTGATCACTGGCCAGACAAAAAAGGCAGAGCGCGTTTCAATCCGCGCCCCCGCAGGGGGGGCGACTCCATGATCTCGCGCGCGTGCTTAATGGTGGCAGCGTTTCAATCCGCGCCCCCGCAGGGGGGGCGACCTCTTGAGCAAGTGACGACGATCCAGTACATCCGGTTTCAATCCGCGCCCCCGCAGGGGGGGCGACGCGGGAGAGTCGCGCCGACCGCAGCTGATTTCTTGTTTCAATCCGCGCCCCCGCAGGGGGGGCGACCCGACGCAGCCCGCGCCTTTGCCGCCACCAACTACGTTTCAATCCGCGCCCCCGCAGGGGGGGGACCTCAAGGACGCAATCGAGCGCATCCCATGGCTAGTTTCAATCCGCGCCCCCGCAGGGGGGGCGACTCGCCGCAAGCTCGACGAGGATGAGGATGCATGGTTTCAATCCGCGCCCCCGCAGGGGGGGCGACAGGAAGGCGCATCAACTTGAGGAGATAATGATGGTTTCAATCCGCGCCCCCGCAGGGGGGGCGACTCTGCCCGCCGACATTGCTGCGGAATATAAACTGTTTCAATCCGCGCCCCCGCAGGGGGGGCGACCCGCCCGGCGCCCTTCTGCTGGACACCGACCCCTTGTTTCAATCCGCGCCCCCGCAGGGGGGGCGACCTGCACGCCGTCTGCGCCGCAGTGCGAGCACACGTTTCAATCCGCGCCCCCGCAGGGGGGGCGACTGAAAACAACAATCAATCAATAATCAACCAAATGGTTTCAATCCGCGCCCCCGCAGGGGGGGCGACGTCAATGCTGCCCGCGTGAGCTTTGGCAAATGGTTTCAATCCGCGCCCCCGCAGGGGGGGCGACGTGAACTCCTGGCCCGCCACGTCGGTTGGTTGGTGTTTCAATCCGCGCCCCCGCAGGGGGGGCGACCCGGGCCATTGCTGACCAAAACACGCTCTTCGTGGTTTCAATCCGCGCCCCCGCAGGGGGGGCGACGCCCGGTTTGCGCAAGCCGCTCTTCGAGTAGCTGTTTCAATCCGCGCCCCCGCAGGGGGGGCGACCCCGGTTTGCGCAAGCCGCTCTTCGAGTAGCTGTTTCAATCCGCGCCCCCGCAGGGGGGGCGACCTGATCGCCCTGTCGGGCTGCACCATGATCCAAGGTTTCAATCCGCGCCCCCGCAGGGGGGGCGACGACAAACTGACGCCGGTAGCCCTCAACGTCCTGTTTCAATCCGCGCCCCCGCAGGGGGGGCGACTTGTTGGGTTTGCCGTTGACAGCGAGGTGATCAATGTTTCAATCCGCGCCCCCGCAGGGGGGGCGACGATCGCGGATTGTGGCAGTGACCAGGCAGACAGGTTTCAATCCGCGCCCCCGCAGGGGGGGCGACCTACCACCTCGCCCGGGACAACTTCATGCGCTGTTTCAATCCGCGCCCCCGCAGGGGGGGCGACGCACCCGCTGAAGTGATCAGCGAGATCCGCCAGGTTTCAATCCGCGCCCCCGCAGGGGGGGCGACCGCGGCGTAGAGATAGGCGCTGTAGAGCAGGCCGGTTTCAATCCGCGCCCCCGCAGGGGGGGCGACCAGCTCCGGTGGGATCTTCTCGGTATTGATCCCGTTTCAATCCGCGCCCCCGCAGGGGGGGCGACCTCATCAAGCGGCAGGTCGCTGTTGCCCGCAGGGTTTCAATCCGCGCCCCCGCAGGGGGGGCGACCACTCGGCGTCTTCGATGGCGGCCAGAATATCGGTGTTTCAATCCGCGCCCCCGCAGGGGGGGCGACGAGGAGATCTCCATGGCGCCGGACCTGCAAGACTGGTTTCAATCCGCGCCCCCGCAGGGGGGGCGACTGGCCTGAGTTTACCGAGAGCACTCGGGGGTCAGAGTTTCAATCCGCGCCCCCGCAGGGGGGGCGACATCCGGGCCACCGCTGACCAAAACACGCTCTTCGTGGTTTCAATCCGCGCCCCCGCAGGGGGGGCGACCTGATGACTTGAGCTGCGGCGGCCAGGTTTGCGGGGTTTCAATCCGCGCCCCCGCAGGGGGGGCGACTATCATCGCGCCGCCAGGTCTGCGCCCGAGAGATGTTTCAATCCGCGCCCCCGCAGGGGGGGCGACGGGGCGCGCTGCTTCCAGCGGGTATATAAACCCGTTTCAATCCGCGCCCCCGCAGGGGGGGCGACGCGACTTGGCGGCGAAGCAGGCGCCACCGATGCGTTTCAATCCGCGCCCCCGCAGGGGGGGCGACTTCGTGGCCTATGGCATCCACCCAGACACCCGAGTTTCAATCCGCGCCCCCGCAGGGGGGGCGACTCGTACCAATCCCACAATGGGTTATCGTTATCCAGTTTCAATCCGCGCCCCCGCAGGGGGGGCGACTTCAGTTGATAGACATCAATAATCGATGTCCAGGTTTCAATCCGCGCCCCCGCAGGGGGGGCGACCCGTAGCCTGCGCCGAGTACGGCGGGCTTGCAGTTTCAATCCGCGCCCCCGCAGGGGGGGCGACCGACACTGATTGCGCCTCTGGAACAGCAGCCTCTGGTTTCAATCCGCGCCCCCGCAGGGGGGGCGACGTGGGCACGGCGAACAGAAACTCGCAGCGATTCGAGTTTCAATCCGCGCCCCCGCAGGGGGGGCGACCACTGATGGTTGGGCGTGGTAAGTTCTGCGGCTGGTTTCAATCCGCGCCCCCGCAGGGGGGGCGACGTCCGTCAGCGTAGCCGGCGGGCCAAGGTCGAGTTTCAATCCGCGCCCCCGCAGGGGGGGCGACGCACTTCTAGCCCAAATCAAGAGTTGGTCTGGATGTTTCAATCCGCGCCCCCGCAGGGGGGGCGACAGTAAGGCACTGGGTTTGCTCTTGCTGTGGAGCAGTTTCAATCCGCGCCCCCGCAGGGGGGGCGACCAGCGCATCATTGCGCCGATTTTTGACCTTCGCGTGTTTCAATCCGCGCCCCCGCAGGGGGGGCGACCTACCGCCCGCAGCGCGCCCGCGAGCTGCACGTCGTTTCAATCCGCGCCCCCGCAGGGGGGGCGACCGGTGGCTTTTGCGCTACGGGTCGCGTCTTTGCTGTTTCAATCCGCGCCCCCGCAGGGGGGGCGACTCCTGCCGTATAGGTCACTTCGCCGTCAGACATGTTTCAATCCGCGCCCCCGCAGGGGGGGCGACGACAGCATTTCATGGCAGCGTCTCCACGCCATCGTTTCAATCCGCGCCCCCGCAGGGGGGGCGACTATAACGATGCGCCACTTCTGAGCCGTCTTTGATGTTTCAATCCGCGCCCCCGCAGGGGGGGCGACTCGCCGGTCGCATTAAGCCGGATGATCTCCTCGCGTTTCAATCCGCGCCCCCGCAGGGGGGGCGACCACTTCTAGCCCAAATCAAGAGTTGGTCTGCATGTTTCAATCCGCGCCCCCGCAGGGGGGGCGACTGTTGGGTGCCCGTGCCGGGAGTTGGTTGGATGTTTCAATCCGCGCCCCCGCAGGGGGGGCGACCCTTTCCGACCTGCGATCGTCCCTCTCGGACCAGGTTTCAATCCGCGCCCCCGCAGGGGGGGCGACCGAGTAGCACTGGCGGCGCGCCTATCGAAACGTTGTTTCAATCCGCGCCCCCGCAGGGGGGGCGACCAACCCCGTGGGCCGTCGGCAGCCTCATGTACAAGTTTCAATCCGCGCCCCCGCAGGGGGGGCGACCATCGAGGACTTACGGTGGCACGACTTGCGCCACGTTTCAATCCGCGCCCCCGCAGGGGGGGCGACGCGCGTTGTGAATCTGCTGCAGATAGTCTTCGTAGTTTCAATCCGCGCCCCCGCAGGGGGGGCGACGTTGTAAAGCCAGCGGCGCACATATTCACCCCAAAGTTTCAATCCGCGCCCCCGCAGGGGGGGCGACGCGCCATCATGCTCGCCCGTACCCTCGTAACTGGTTTCAATCCGCGCCCCCGCAGGGGGGGCGACAGATGCGGGCGATGTGCGCCGTGGTGTCCAGCGTGTTTCAATCCGCGCCCCCGCAGGGGGGGCGACGATGCGGGCGATGTGCGCCGTGGTGTCCAGCGTGTTTCAATCCGCGCCCCCGCAGGGGGGGCGACCGGCTTGCGTCGACGGCACCTTGACCCCTTCGTAGTTTCAATCCGCGCCCCCGCAGGGGGGGCGACTCTCCAGCATGCCGCCGCGGCCCGGCATGGTGTCGTTTCAATCCGCGCCCCCGCAGGGGGGGCGACCTCCTCCCAGTCGCCGGTATTGCTGGTGGCGACGTAGTTTCAATCCGCGCCCCCGCAGGGGGGGCGACCCGTGTGCTCTAGCGCAAGTTCGCCGTTGATGCGTTTCAATCCGCGCCCCCGCAGGGGGGGCGACCCTGGCCGCGATAGCCCCGGCGTATTCATAACTTGGTTTCAATCCGCGCCCCCGCAGGGGGGGCGACACGCCGGTCTTGTGCGCTGGCGCGTAGGCGGGGTTTCAATCCGCGCCCCCGCAGGGGGGGCGACCGACTATCTTGCTTCGCTCTTTTCACGCTGGGCTGTTTCAATCCGCGCCCCCGCAGGGGGGGCGACGTCGCACAGTTCGCGCACATTGCGGTAGCTGGCGTTTCAATCCGCGCCCCCGCAGGGGGGGCGACGCCGGCAATCACCATGCCCTTCAGGTAGGCGAGGTTTCAATCCGCGCCCCCGCAGGGGGGGCGACCTGCCACCTGCCGCCTGGGCTGGGAGCCCGCCGACGTTTCAATCCGCGCCCCCGCAGGGGGGGCGACCTCGCAAGCCTAACGCTTTGAATCAAGACGCGTAAAGCCGCCAAATTCGCGAACCCAGTTGGATTCCAGCATCCGCTACACCAAGCGGTTGCTTGACTGCAAGTAACCTATTGATTTAAAAGTGCAAAAAACTGCGCGAACCCACTGGAGAAAACTTGGGCGCTTGGGGTTCGCGCCTACAGAATCAAAGGGGCTTCAGGGTCGTAGCCGGGTTTGCTGCCGACGTGCTCGACGCGCCGTCTCCAATTGGCACCAAGAAAATAGAACCTCAGGCTGTCTTGCTCAGGATCCATCTCGTCAAGCAGTTGTTGCTTCAGGTAGGTCCACTGCGCCGGATCGACCAGGCATTCGAAAACGGAATATTGCACTCGCTGCCCATAGTCCTGACAGACCTTTGCGATGCGCCGCAACCGCTTCTCGCCACCGTCACTGTCAGTGCGGACATCATAAGTGACCAAGACCATCATGATGCCGTGTCCTCAACGCCAGACGAACGCGGGGTAGGCATCAAGGCCTCCTCGCAGAAAATTGGCCAGCAGTCGGGCCTGCAGGTGCGGGATCAGCCCGATCTCGACTGTCTCCTCAAGATAGGGATGACGCACTGTCTCACGCTTGCGTTCCTGCCAGGCGACAAGCAAGGCTTTTCGCGTGTCGTCATCCATGCTCACCGCGCCGCTTTCGGTGACAGTGAAGCCGCCGGGTTTGATTTGCCTCCGGTTGATCAGCGCCAGGACCAGCCGGTCGGCCAAGGGCGCACGAAGCTCTTCCATCAGATCGAGCGCAAGCGCCGGACGACCGGGGCGGTCGCGATGCAGAAAGCCGACGGCGGGATCCAGACCGACCCCTTCCAGCGCCCCGGCAATATCATGCCGTAACAGCGTATAGGTGAACGACAGCAGGGCATTGACCGCATCCAGCGGTGGTCGCCGGCTTCGGCCTTGGAAGCGAAACGCCTTGGCTTTGGACAGAATCAAGTCATCGAAAACCTCGAAATAGGCGCGCGCAGCGGCGCCCTCGTAGCCTCGGACCCGATCGAGATCCATGGTCTCGCGGCGAATGCGGCGCTGAAGTGTAGTCAGGTGATCAACTGCAGACTGTACGGCCGGGGGCTGCCCATCCTTGGACCGGTCACGCAGGCTTCGTTGCAAGACGAAACGACTGTTGGCGACCTTGGCCGCCACCAAGGTCGCGGCGATGCCCGCGGTTGCGTCGGGATCATCACTGGCGCGGTATTGGGCGCGCCTGAGCAGGACGTTACCGGATACCGGGCCTTCCATGCGGGCGAGAAAACGCCCTTGCTCGGTGAGAAAGTTGAGCGAGACGCCCCGTTCGGCGCAAAGCCCCATCAACGGGGCACTGGCGCTCACCTGACCGAACCCGACGATGCTGCCCAGGGTGTGGATCGGTAATCGCAGCCTGGTCTCCTGTTCGACCCGGACCAGCACATTTTCACGCTCGCGCGCCAGCCAGGCGCCCTGAGTGGTGATATACAGGGTGTTGAGCAATTTTTTCATCAGTCCAACATCCGATGCAGGTATGCGCTGGCGCTGGTGCTGTCCGGCACGCAGATTTCGCGCAACGAGCAGTGGTGGCATTTGGGACCGGGTTCCGGTGCGGGCGTCTGTCCGTGCTCAAGCATCATGCGGGCGGCGCGGGCCAGATCGCGCGTCTTGTCGCGGAGTCCTGCATCGAGCGCAACGCGTTCGCGCCGCCGCGGTTTTCCGTAGAATAGCGCCCCTTCCGGAACGGCGGTGTTAAGCATCTCCTCCAAGGCCATGGCCTGCGCGCAGAGCTGGATGCGGTCCCAGTCATCCGCCTTGGAGCGTCCCCGCTTGTATTCAACCGGTGTCGTCATCGACTGGATGGAATTCGACGACATCCGCCACACCCGTGACCTGCAGACTGTGGCAGATCAGACGCAGACTGCGGGCGATATGCAGATCACCCCGGTGCTCCGGCTCGCCATCGTTGACGCGTTCGTGCAGCACCTGCCCCTCCGCCGTGAAACGATTCTCCGCCCACTGCTGCTCGATATGGATCAGGGCGAACTGACGCGGGCAGTAGGCGAAGTGCTGCAGGGCAGAAAGGGACAGAAAATCAGCATCCCGGCCTGATGGTGACATTGATTATTCCAGCCAGTCTTCAACATGCAGGTCTTTCACGCGGGTGAATTCGCGGCCGGGCGGCGGGTCTCCAATCTCCGGGAAGCGTTCTTCAATGGGTTCCAGCGTGTCCAGCACCTGTAGCAATGAGTGCGGTGGGGCTGGTTCGAGGATCAGCCGATCCCCTTCCTTGCGCAGGATGGCCTCATCACCCGGCAACTCGAGATCGCGAGGAATGCGCACGGCCTGGTTGCGACCGTTGCGAAACAGACGAACGTGGCGGTGGCGATTCATCAGTCATGACTCCGATCAATGGGAAGCATAGGCACAAGCCTATGCCTGAGTGGGCAGAGCAGCAAGGCGGGGCTGCCGCACCAAGGCACAGCGAGCAGCCCATCTCGTTCAAATTCTCCGGATCAGGGTGATGCCGTTGCCCAAGTCCCTGCTGCCTCTCGCCCGAACCGCCTCGTCCAGAGGCTGATCGTCGAAACGAATCTGATAATCAGCAAACTCTCGTGCAGGAAGTTCGGGGTTGGTGCGTTGGACAGATACTCGATCAAACAGCGCGTGAGCGGGTGCATTGCCGAGCCGATCATCGTGCTTGAACAGCAGCAGAGTGCGCGCACTCATCTGGCCACGAGCGGCGGAGCGGTCGTGCTCGAACATCTGTTCGAGTGATTTCCAGAGAAGTTCCAGATCGTCATCAGAAAAGCCGGTCTGCTCGGCGAGTGGGGCGCTGATGAAACCATGCGTTCGATACAGCCCGTAGGGAACAGTGAACTTCCGGCCCATGGTGCGGTTGTCTCCCTGTTGCTTTTCCGCCTCCCCTTCCGTCGTAACCGCCATGCGGGTGATCGCATGCTCCGACGAGATCACTGGATCGACCGAGCGGCCAAAAATCAACTGAACCGGACCCCGCACCTGCCCACAATTGGTTCCGGTCGACATGACAGCGCCAAAGGTCCGCACGTCGAAAAAATTCTTGCACATCCATTGCCGGGCTTTTTCAACTTGATCGGCCCCACCCTTGCGCTTCCCTTCCTTTCCTGATGCATCCATTCCGAGGGCTTGGTAGGCCCGTTCATGCTGTTTGTTAAGTATGGCCTTTTCCTTGACGTAGATCTCATAGGGCGGCTGTTCGTCATGCATGAGGCCGACGAAGTTCCGAATCTTCCGCTTGAGTGCAACATCCGTAACCAGGCCATGCCCGGTCTCGGCATCCACCCGCGGGAGATTGCCGGCATCGGGATCACCATTCGGGTTGCCGTCCTTGACATCGAACAGATAGATGAAGTCGTAGCGATTCTGCATGGCCGATTACTCCTTTTTCTCTGGAACAGATTCTGGTTTTTTGGCGCCGTCGAACAGCGCCTGACGTTGGTGGTAGTAACCCAGGGCAAAGCGGGCCTGAGCCTCCAGGTTAAGGTGCGATGGCATCGCGTCGATGCCACTGATGATGTCTTGCGCCCGCTTTTCAAAGGCAATCGTGGCACCCTGAGTCATCTTGCCCAGGTGATGCTGGTAAGTCCGCAATAACCGAGGAAAGACGATGGCGGGCGTGGCCGAGGCGGAACTGTAGAAGCGATCACGGATGCCTGCGCCAACATTACCCAGTGCTGCATACTGAGCAGACTCCAGTACCGCGAACAAACGACCCAACCGATAGGCGGGATCGAGGTTATCTGTATCGAGACTCACGCTGATATCTCCTTTTTGGTGAGGTTTGCGCAGCAGCCATGCCTTCAGAATAGCGGCGCGCATGTAGTTGATCGTTCGGTCTGCCCGAATGCGTCGAATCACCGCACTGGCGAGTGAGTCGGGATAGGCCGTCCCTTCCAGAATGGCGCGCATCAAGGCGCCGCCGAGCAGGGGCGAGATATCTTTGCTTTCGCGGGCGGTTTCTCGCAGCAGCATCCAGATAGGCGGAAATTCGGGATCCGGGCGTTTGCTGCCCGCCCCATGCTGAGGCACCACGCGCAAGGCATCGTGATGCGCCTTGAGTTTGTCGAACAGGTCGCCGAGCGAGCCAGTGTGCCAGAAGCGAGGTGCCAGCCTTGCTGCATTGGGCGCCAGCCCCAGAATCTGCACCGGCGTTGCGGGATCATCGCCGACGACCTTCAACTCGCCGCCCCCACTGCGCAGTGCTTGCAGCAATGCTTTTGTCTGCTCCCGGGCAGTTTCATCTTGCGCCTCGGCCTCGATATTTCCACTCAAGAAGTCCGCTAACCATTGCTCCGTCACCGTTGCCTTTTCGGTCCAGAAAACCACCGTTGTATCCCCGACCGAGATGCGATGTTTGTCACTGGATGGGCCGGAAAGGAGACCATTCAATGCGGTGCAATAGCGGAAGGCTGCCTGCTCCGATACGGGTGCATTCAGGCTTTGGTCCTTACCATAGGATTTGAACGCATCACAGTTGAATGAGACCAGCGCCGCCCCCGAGGACTGCGCACCCGCAACACCCTTGAGCTTGGGCTCATGGGTCCGGGCCGGGATAGCGCGCTCACCCGTGACCAGACAGAGACTGGCGGCGGTTTTTTGTGCTGGTTCGTCCGTTTGCCTTTTCCACCAGGCTTCAAGTTTGGCGTGTTGGTGGAGATAGCGGGTTTCACCAATGAGTTGAAACACGCCGAAGCCGCTATCAAGTTCGTCGAGCAACCCGAATTCCCGGCAGCGATCCGGATTCCAGCACTTCAGAAAGCGGCAAAGAGCCATATAGCCGGGGTCATCGATCTGGGATTCGAGATCAAGATGTTTGGCCCGAAAGCCGTCGAAGGACTTTTCGGTGCGAAGACGGCGCTTCTCGAATGCCTCATCCGATTCATTCGACTTTTTGGGTCCGACATGACCCAACAGGTAGGCGCTGTTGTCCCAGAGAAAACAGGGGTTGATCCCTGACCCCGATGGCTTGGCCTGCCCAGGCACCAGCATCTGCCGAGAGATGCGACGCTTGCCTTTTTCTTCGCGCACGTCATCGATGCCATACAAGCGACCATCCGGATGCAACACGACAACGAAGGCGATCTTCTGAGCGCTGTAGCCCGCCGGTGCAATTCCGTAGCTGGCGTCTTCGGCCAGCCGATCATAGAGCTGGTTGAGCGACTGGAGGATCATGCCACCGTACCTCCCATCGCTTCGAGGCACTGCTGCACATCGATCACGCCATCGACCATCCGCGCGCGAAAGAACCTCGGCGTCATGCCATCGGCGAAATCGATGTCATGCAGCATGAAGCCCAGATCCTGCTCACCTCTGAGTTCTTCGGGACAGTCCGGCCAGTCGGCAACCGGCAGGAAGTCAGCCGCGAATTCCCGCGTGCCGAGATAGGGCCGATGGAAACACTGACCCTTGCGGAGCCTCCGATTGAAGATATCCAAATGCTTGCCCGCAGGCTCCGCATTGCGCGTGCCGTCGGCCTCGCGGGTGTCGAGGATGTCGAAGTGAGCCTCGATGCCATAGCAGACGTCCCGCAGCAGCAGCGAGGCGCGTTGCTGACGATCCTCGTCGGCATACAGTCCGAGGATCTGTCCACCGCCCTTCATCGCGCTCTTCACCGTGCCGACCGGGATCTTGCTGGCCACTTCATTGCGCCGGATGTTGGTAAAGCGGATCGGCGCCAGTACCCGGATGCGATCGATCACCCAGCGGATTTGCGGCTTCCAGTAGATGGCCTCGAGTACCCCGCGTGCCCCCGAGGGGGTCATGACATCGTAGGACACGCGTTCGGCCTTCATTTCAGGGCGCGTCCAGCAGGCATAGTCCCCTCGAACAAGCAGTTTCACGCCTTGTGTCATCTGTCCTCCTTCACTGGATGAGAAATTGAGCGTCGTAGACTGGATCGGCATCGAGCCGCAAGCCGAGGTCGCGGTCGTAGTACAGGTCTGGCGCCAGGAGCACCGCGAAGCGGTCACAGAGCAGTTCGATCTGATTCGCCTGCAACGCCTGCTTCCAGCGCCGTTCGGCCACTGAAGCCGACAGGCGCTGCAGGCGTCGGGATAATTTGCGATCGGGATAACGTCCGAGTCCATCGAGTCGCCGCAGTACGTCGATCAGGGCGCGACTCTCGTCGTCCCAGCCGATGAGCACCGGGCGCTGTGTGTCATCGATGAACCGGAATCGCTCGGCCATGGTGGCGAAGTCCACATCCAGCGGCAGTTTCGGGTCGCCAACTCGCGAGCAGTCACTGATCTTCTGCTTGTCCCAGTCCTGCTCCCGGGACCAGTAGTGCAGCCGGAAGTAATGCTCGATGGCATCCAGCCCTAGCAGGTCCTGATGATGCCCGGCATCGATGACCTGACTGGTGGCACTGGCGCCGGTTTTGATCGTTCCGAACAGGCGCGCAAACGCCGGTTCCTCAGGACGGAAGATCCAGGTGATCCCGGTATCTCGTTGACCTTCGCGATTGCAGCGCCCCGCAGCCTGAGCCACCGAATCCAGCCCGGCCAGTGCACGCCAGACCACGGGAAAATCGACGTCGACGCCGGCCTCGATCAGTTGGGTTGAGACGACTCTGCAAACCGCCCCGTCCGCCAAGCGCTGCCGAATCTCGGCAAGCCTGCGGCTGCGATGGTCCGGCGTCATCGCAGCACTGAGATGGAAACAGCCATCAGCCCCAGCGTGCGCCTGCAAGGCCTCGAACACGGCAGCCGCGTGCGCGCGGGTATTGACGATGGCCAGGCCTTGCTCACACGCGGACATGCGCACGGCCAGGGTTGGGCAGTCTAGTGAACCGGCATCGCGCAGTTCGACGCGTTGCAACGCGCGATACAGACTGACAGGATCCTCGATAATGGGCCGAGGCGCGGGCAGACCGATGCGAAAATCCTCGCGGCGCTCCAGTGCCGGCTGGGTTGCCGTGCAGAGCACGACCGTGCATCCGTACTGATTGACGAGCAACTCGATCACCCGCAGGCAAGGCGCCAGCAGCGTCACCGGCAGGGTCTGCACCTCATCGAGCACGATGACCGAATTGGCGATGCGATGCAGCTTGCGGCATCGGACGGGTTTGTTGGCGAACAGCGATTCGAACAACTGGACATTGGTTGTCACCACCAGCGGCGCATCCCAGTTTTCACTGGCGAGCCGTGTCCTTGTGGTTTCCAGCTCAGGATCGAAGTTCGAGTGGTGCTCCAGGATCAACTGATCGACATCCTCGGCGCAGCCCTCCAGAAACGCGCGGAACACCTCTGCGGTCTGCTCGATGATGCTGGTGAAGGGGATGGCATAGATGATGCGATTCAGACCATTGGCCGCGCAGTGCTTGAGCGCGAAGGTCAGGGAAGAGAGGGTCTTGCCGCCGCCGGTCGGGACGGTCAGTGAGTAGAGGCCCGGTCGCCCCAGCGCCTGCCGCCGACAGGCATCCAGCACCCTTGCCCGGGCCTCGGCAACGCGGCCCTGCGCTGTGGCGAAGCGTTCGTCGAGTCGTGCGTCGAAACCGGCGGCGATGACGGCAAAATCAGCCTTCCCCTTGGGCCGCTGCGCCGACTGCACCGGATTCATGAAGGATTCGGTGGCCAGAAAATCGGCATCCACCAGACAGGAGAACAGCATTCTCGTGGCAAAGCCGAGTTGGAAGGCGATTTCGGGTTTCGTGCCGCTGATCCCCCGCGGAATGGCGATGCCCGTTCCCGTCAGCAGTTTCTCTGGGACAGCTTCACGCCACGGAGGAAGATCGGTTTTCCGCAATCGGGCCTTCAGACAGGTGCGCTGGCTGTCGAGTCCATTCAATAGTCCGGCGTGATGTCCGGCGATCGCATAGGCCAGCATCGCATTGAAGGGGGGCGCCAGCGTCGCCATGGCATGCTGGGCACCAGCGCTACTGTGGTCCACGCGCCCAGTTCTTTCGCCCTTATGGCTGTCGGCGCCCACACCGCGCAGATACTGCTGAAAGGCGTCGGAGAATTTGCCCAGATCATGCCAACGCCCTGCGAGCAGGCCCAGGACAGCTAGTTCAGGGAGTTGCCCGAAGGCGCTGCGGGCAAACCGCAGGGTACGGCGTGTGACTCGATGCAGATGACCACTGGCTCCCAGCAGCGGTTCCCATTGGGAGGGGTCATCCGAGTGTTGCGGGTTCGAGTGAGCCAGGAGAAACGCCGCTTGATCCTTCTTGAGCACACTGAGCATATATTGGTTACGTCTTCGCTTTGTATCCGAATCAGATTTGCAAGACAGAAACGGATTGTCACTTCCAACTTACTCATTAAAAAGGTCCAGGGTATAGCAACCTGAGCTTGATGGCAACAGATCGAAAACATTTTCATCACGCTAATTAGTACACAGTTATTTCAATTTCGTATAGAGGAAATTCAAGCCGCCCGAGAATCCGCTTGACGGGAGCGTCATCGGTGCATCCGCCAATGCACGCCCCAAAAGCGATGCGGCAGCCGTCCGAAGGGGCGAGTCGGGCGCGAGCACGCCACAGTGACGGTGGTGGTGCCACTTAGGCGGCGGCGAATTTGTGAATGAGCGTGGAGATGGTCGATCAGCAGGCTGGATCACGAGCAAGGCGGCGTTAGCGCCGGCTCGGGCCGGACCCGCACCCGAGGCAGTGATCGGGCGGTTTTAGGCGGCGTGGACGGAGTATATTGAACTCAGGTGGCCGGGTGATCGCTCACCCGCGGTTCCCACAGACCCGAACGTGCCCGATTCGGGCATCCGGCTCCTCGGCCTAAACGTTCGCTACGTGGCATAGAGGCAGTCGAGCGCCCTCCTCTCGCTCGAAGGCCAGCACTCCGACTAAGGTGACCTCATCCGCAACATCACACACCCTGAACACCAATTGAATATCAAGACCAAAACCATGCTCACCGACCCCAGCTTGCTGCTCGATCGCACCCTGATCGGTGACCGGTGGATCTTCGCCCATGAGCAGGCATCCTTCACCGTCACCAACCCTGCCACCGGCAAACCCCTCGGTCAGGTGCCGGATCTGGACGCCGGCATCGCCCACCAGGCCATCGATGCCGCCGCCGAGGCCCAGACCGCCTGGGCCGCGCTGACCGCCGCTGCCCGCGCACAGATCCTGCACCGCTGGTGCGAGCTGCTGCGCGCCAATGCCGAGGATCTGGCCATCATCCTCACCGCCGAGTCCGGCAAGCCGCTGGCGGAGGCGCGCGGCGAGATCGCCTATGGCGCGGCCTACATCCAGTGGTTTGCCGAAGAGGCCCGGCGCGTCTACGGCGAGACCATCGCGGCGCCTCAGCCCAATCAGCGCCTGCTGGTGCTCAAGCAGCCCATCGGTGTCACCACGGCCATCACGCCCTGGAACTTCCCCAACGCCATGATTGCGCGCAAGGTCGCAGCCGCGCTGGCCGCGGGCTGCGCCATGGTGGTCAAACCGGCCGAGGAGACGCCTCTCTCTGCGCTGGCCATGGCGCTGCTCGCCGAGCGCGCGGGGCTGCCGGCCGGGCTCTTCAGCATACTGACCTCGACCCAGGCCGAGGCCATCGGCCAGGCCTTCTGCAGCCATCCACGGGTGCGCAAGCTGAGCTTCACCGGCTCCACCGCCGTTGGCCGCCAGTTGCTGCGCCAGGGGGCCGAACGGGTGCTGAACCTGTCCATGGAACTCGGCGGCAACGCGCCCTTCATCGTCTTCGACGACGCCGACCTGGAGGCTGCGGTGGAGGGCGCGATGCGCTCCAAGTATCGCCACAACGGCCAGACCTGCGTCTGCGCCAATCGGCTCTATGTGCAGGACGGCATCTACGACGCCTTCGCCGAACGGCTCGCGGCACAGGTCGCGCAGCTGCGTCCTGGAAACGGCTTCGACGAGGGGGTGACACTGGGGCCGCTGATCTCGGATCGGGCATTGGCCAAGGTCGAGGCGCAGCTCGAAGACGCCCGCAACCAGGGCGCGCGGGTGCTGAGCGGCGGTCAGCGCCACGCCCTCGGCGGCACCTTCTTCGAGCCCACGGTGCTGACCGAGGTCACCGCCGCCATGCGCATCGCCCACGAGGAGACCTTCGGCCCCATCGCGCCCTTGTTCCGCTTTCACGACGAAGCCGAGGTCATCGCCCAGGCCAACGACACCGAGTATGGGCTCGCGGCCTACTTCTATGCCCGCGACCTGTCGCGTGTCTGGCGTGTCGCCGAGGCGCTGGAATACGGCATGGTCGGCATCAACACCGGTCTGATCTCGACCGAGGTCGCGCCTTTCGGCGGCATCAAGCAGTCAGGACTGGGACGCGAGGGCGGCCGGCAGGGCATCGAGGAATATCTCGAGACCAAGTACCTGTGCATGGGGATCTGACCGGCTGCCGACGGCGCCGGCCCCGTGGTCGGGTCAGTGGGCCTGATCCCAGTTGTCGCCGACGCCGACGTCCACGATCAGCGGCACCTTTAGCTCGGCGGCCCCCTGCATGATCTCGCGGATGCGTGCCGAGGCCTGATCGACGGCATCGGCCTCCACCTCGAACACCAGTTCGTCGTGCACCTGCATGATCATGCGCACCGGTGGCTGCTCCTGCCGGATCCACTGATCCACCCGGATCATGGCCCGCTTGATGATGTCCGCCGCGGTGCCCTGCATGGGCGCGTTGATGGCGGTGCGCTCGGCGGCGTTGCGCAGTTGCTGGTTGCTGTGGTTGATATTGGTGAGGTAGAGCCGGCGGCCGAACAGGGTCTCGACATAACGGTCGGCCCGGGCCTGGACACGGATGTCGTCCATGAACGCCCGCACCCCGGGATAGCGGGCGAAGTACAGGTCGACGTAGGCCTGCGCCTCGGCCCGCTCGATGCCGAGCTGCCGTGCCAGGCCGAAGGCAGACATGCCGTAGATGAGGCCGAAGTTGATCGCCTTGGCCGAGCGGCGCTGTTCGCTGGTGACCGCTTCCTGCGCCACGCCCAGGATCTCCGCGGCGGTGGCGCGGTGGATGTCGGCGCCGGCGGCGAAGGCGGCCAGCAGGCGCTCGTCGCCGGACAGATGCGCCATGATGCGCAGCTCGATTTGCGAATAATCCGCCGCCAGCATGCGATACCCCGGTTCCGGCACGAAGGCCTGGCGGATCTTCCGCCCGTCCTCGCTGCGGATGGGGATGTTCTGCAGGTTCGGGTCGGACGACGACAGCCGCCCGGTGGCGGCAACCGCCTGGTGATAGCTGGTGTGCACCCGCCCGGTGTCCGGGTTGACCATCTGCGGCAACTTGTCGGTGTAGGTGGAGCGCAGCTTGGACAGGCCGCGATGCTCCAGGATGATGCCTGGCAGCTCGTGGCCGTCCTCGGCCAGCTTCTCCAGCACCGCCTCGGATGTGGACGGGGCGCCCTTGGGCGTCTTGGCCACCACCGGCAGCTTCAGTTCGTCGAAAAAGATCGCGCCGATCTGCTTCGGCGAGCCCATGTTGAAGCGGCGCCCGGCGGCGGCATAGGCGCGTTCCTCCAGCTCGGCAATGCGCCGGGCCAGCGCCTGGCTCTGGTCCTTGAGCGCATCGACGTCGATGCGCACGCCAAGCCGCTCCATGCGCGACAACACCGGTACCAGCGGCAGCTCGATCTCCTGGTAGACCCGTTGCAACGACGGCACGGCCTGCACCTTCGGCCAGAGCGCCTGATGCAGCCGCAAGGTCACGTCGGCGTCCTCGGCGGCGTAGGGGCCGGCCTGCTCCAGCGGGATCTGGTCGAAGGTCAGTTGCCTGGAGCCCTTGCCGGCCCCCTTCTTTCCCGCAATATCCTCAAAGCGGATGGTCTCGTGGTTCAGATATTTCTTGGCCAGCGAGTCCATGTCATGCCGGGTGGCGGTGCTGTCCAGCACATAGCTTTGCAGCATGGTGTCGTGCGCAACGCCCTGCACCGCAATGCCGTGATTGGCGCAGACACTGATGTCGTATTTCAGGTTCTGGCCGACCTTGGGCCGGTCGGGGTCTTGCAGCAACGGCCGCAGCCCGTCCAGCACCCGCTCGCGCCCAAGCTGTTCCGGTGCGCCGGGATAGTCATGCGCCACCGGCATATAGGCGGCCTGGATGCGGCCGTCGTCCGACGCCAGCGCAAAGGAGACGCCGACGATCCGGGCCTGCATGTAATCCAGGCTGGTGGTCTCGGTGTCGAACGCGAACAGCTCCGCCGCCGCCAGACGCGCCAGCCAGTCGCTGAAGGCCGCATCGTCCAGCACCAGGGCGTAGTCGGCGGCGGGCGCGGGCTCGGCGGCGGTATCGCCTGACGATTCCGCGTCCAGGGTGGCCAGCAGTCGCCGCGACTCGATGCGCTCGTACCAGTCGCGCAGGGTGCCCACGTCCGGCGGGGTCGGCGTCAGATCCTCGGGGGCAAAGTCCAGCGCCACGTCCCGCTTGATGGTGGTCAGCGTGCGCGACAGCGGCAACTGTTCCAGGCTCGCGCGCAGGTGCTCGCCGATCTTGCCCTTTATCTCATCCGCGTGGGCGATGACGTCGTCCAGGCTGCCGTACTCGTTGATCCACTTGGCGGCGGTCTTCGGGCCGCACTTGGGCACCCCGGGGATGTTGTCGATGCTGTCGCCCATCAGGCTCAGGTAATCGACGATGCGCTCCGGCGGCACGCCGAACTTCTCCCGCACCCCGTCCGCATCCAGCACGGTGTCGGACATGGTGTTGACCAGCGTAATGCGGTCATCCACCAGTTGCGCCATGTCCTTGTCGCCGGTGGAGATCAGCGTGGCGATGCCGGCGGCGGCCGCCCGCGTGGCCAGCGTGCCGATGACGTCGTCCGCCTCCACGTCCGGCACCACCAGCAGCGGCAGCCCCATGGCGCGGATGATCTCCTTCAGCGGCTCCAGTTGCTCGCGCAGGTCCTCCGGCATCGGCGGCCGGTTGGCCTTGTAGTCGGCGTAGAGGCGGTCGCGGAAGGTGGGCCCGGCGGCATCGAAGACCACGCCGATGTAGTCCGGTCGCTGCTCGTCGATGAGCTTGCGCAGCATGTTCAGCACACCCACCAGCGCGCCGGTGGCCTCGCCGCGGGAATTGGTCAGCTTGGGCAGGGCGTGGTAGGCCCGGAACAGGTAGCCCGAGGCGTCGACGAGGATGAACGGGTGCCGGTGTTGCATGCGCGATTGCGAGGTGGAGTGGAAAGACCTAACGGTATCATGGTTCGTCTGCAATCAGGGTGCAGCGCAGCGGCTGCAGCTCGCGGTATATCAGCCCCAGGGGCGGGCGCTGACTCAGGGTCAGGATGCGGGTGCCGCTGGGGTAGACCAGGTGATAGGTCTGATAGAGATGCAGATCGCGACGGTCGTATAGCAGCGCGCGGGCGCGTTGCAGCAGGTGCTGGTGCGCCGGAGCGATGGGCGCGGTCAGCGTGCCGATAACCAGCGCCTGCGCGTCCAGACGCACCTCCAGCCGTGCCTCACTGCGGTGCCGGTCGTGTTGGCCGTGACCTTGGCCGGTGTCTTGACCGGGATGCTGACTGCGCTGCTGGACATGAGCGGTGTCGGGGCCATCCGCCGGCTCGTGCAGCAGCGACGCCAGCAACGGCTGGATGGCCGGCGTCAGGATCAGCCCCAGCTGCTGCTCGCCCAGCAGCCAGCGCAGGTCATGCGCCGCGTCCCCAAGCAGCTCGTGCACACCGAAGGCCTGCGCCCAGCCACGAAAATAGGCGCTGTAGCAACGGATCAGGCGCTGGCTGGTCATCGGGCGGGGGCTCACGCGCGAAAATCCCCCCACAAGGTCTGAATGGCCGCCAGGGCCGCAAGGGGCGCGGTCTCGGTCCGCATGATCCGCGGTCCCAGGCGGACCGCCCGAAAGCCCTGCCCCAGGGCCGCCTCGCGCTCAGCAGGCGCCAGGCCGCCTTCCGGCCCCACCAGTACGGTCAGTCGGTCATCTGCCGGCGGCGACAGCGACGGCAGCGGCACGGCGCCGCGATGATCCAGCAGCAGGCCGCCCGGTTGCGCCCGCGGCAACCAGTCCAGCAGCGCCTCCGGCCCTGCCAGCCTGGGCAGGCGCCGACGACCGCTTTGTTCGCAGGCCGCCACGATCACCCCCTGCCAGTGCTGCACCCGTTTCTGCAAGCGCTCGTCACGCAGGCGCACGACACTGCGCTCGGTAAACAGCGGCCTCACCCGGGCGACCCCCAGTTCGACGGCCTTCTGCAAAGCATAGTCCATGCGCTCGCCCCGGGAGATGCCCAGCGCCAGCGTGATCGCCAGCGCGGGCACGGGCTCCGGCTCACCGACAGCATCGATCTGCACCTGCGCCGACGCACGCTCCGCCGAGCAGAGGACGCCAGCGTAGTCGCGGCCGTCGCCGTTGAACAGCACCAGCGGGTCGCCGGCCTTCAGGCGCAACACCTGGGTCAGATGTTTCGACGCCGTCGGTTCCAGCCGCAACCGGGTACCCACCGCCAGGCCCTGCGGCGTGTAGATGCGGTGAATGCGCATGTCCCGTTGCGCCGGCGTCTGGGCCGAATGTTTGTTCGATGCCATGTCAGTTGGCGTGTTCATTGATCAGTCAGGGAGATATCGCCCTGGGGCGGGCAGATCTCGACAAGCCCGCACAGCCCGAATGGTATCAGCAACTGTTGGGGAGAACATGGGGTAGCATCATGGTTCTCCTGATAAGCCGATTTTATGCAGACGCCGGCAAATACTGTTTTGACACCTTTTCCACCCGCCCCATATGCTCCTCCCCCTAACAACCAGGCACCAGCCGCTGGCGCCCCACGGACGCGGATGGCTGAGTTCATAAGGGAAGCCCAGGTCGGAGCGGGCGAGGCCTAGCCAGGATCGCGCCGGGAGACGCAGAGCAGAGAGCTTCGGCGGACCACCAGTTCCGCAGAGGCATCACCATTGCCGCATCACTGATGCGACCTTTCCACGCAGAATCCATTCTGCTGCAGAGACGTTAGGAGAACCAGCACCATGCCAACTTTCGTCCGTACCGACAAGTGCGACGGCTGCAAGGGTCAGGACAAGACCGCTTGTATGTACATCTGCCCCCACGACCTGATGAAGCTGGACAAGGACGGCTCCGAAACCGGCTGGGCCATGAAGTCCTATAACCAGGAGCCCGAGCAGTGCTGGGAATGCTACTCCTGCGTCAAGATCTGCCCGCAGCAGGCCATCGAGGCCCGCCACTACGCCGACGTGGTGCCCATGGGCGCGTCCGTGCAGCCCCTGCGCGGCACCGACTCCATCATGTGGACCATCAAGTTCCGCAACGGCAACATGAAGCGCTTCAAGTTTCCCATCCGCACCACGCCGGAAGGGTCCATCGATCCGTACGGCGGCAAGCCCTCTGCCGACATCGCCAAGATCGGCGAGCCCGGTTACTTCACCCTGGGCGGCGTGCAAAAGCCCGGTGATCCGTCCGAGCTGATCCGCAAGTAAGCGGCCACGCCACACAGACCCGCATCGCCCCGACAGCGGCGGCGAGCGACATCCGGTTCAAGAGAATACAGAGGCAACGAAAATGGCAGGAGAATTCGGTAATCCCGAGATTGTCGAGGAAGAGGTCGACATCCTCATCATCGGCGGCGGCATGGGTGCTTGCGGCGCGGCCTACGAGATCGGCCCCTGGCTCGAGCAGGCCAAGGCCCAGGGCGTGGACCTGAAGGTCAAGCTGGTGGACAAGGCCGCCATGGACCGCTCCGGCGCCGTGGCCCAGGGCCTGTCGGCCATCAACACCTACCTGGGCGACCAGGATCCCGCCGACTACGCGCGCATGGTCTCCAACGACCTGATGGGCATCACCCGCGACGACCTGGCCTACGACCTGGGCCGCCACGTCGACGACTCGGTGCACCTGTTCGAGGAGTGGGGCCTGCCCATCTGGAAGCAGCCCGGTGACGAAGGCAAGCCCCTGGTCGAAGGCGGCCAGCCGGTGCGTTCCGGCAAGTGGCAGATCATGATCAACGGCGAGTCCTACAAGTGGATCGTCGCCGAGGCCGCGAAGAAGGCCCTGGGCACCGAGCGCATCCAGGAGCGGGTGTTCATCGTCAAGCTGGTCAACGACAAGAACGACAAGAACCGCATCGCCGGCGCCGTCGGCTTCTCGGTGCGCGAGGACAAGGTCTTCGTCTACAAGTTCAAGGCCTGCCTGCTGGTAGCCGGCGGCTGCGTGAACATCTTCCGTCCGCGCTCCGTTGGTGAGGGCACCGGCCGCGCCTGGTACCCGGTCTGGAACGCCGGCTCTACCTACGCCATGGCCGCCGAGGCCGGCGCCGAGCTGACCATGATGGAAAACCGCTTCGTGCCCGCCCGCTTCAAGGACGGTTACGGCCCGGTGGGCGCCTGGTTCCTGCTGTTCAAGGCCAAGGCGACCAACGCCTTCGGCGAGGTCTACATGGAGACCAACAAGGAGCTGCTGGACGACTTCCCGCCCTATGGACAGGCCAAGGTGCCGGCGTCCTGCCTGCGCAACCACCTGATGATGAAAGAGATGCGCGAAGGTCGCGGTCCCATCTGGATGGACACCGTCACCGCGCTGGGCAAGCTCGCCGAGACCATGACCCCCAAGGAGATCAAGCACCTCGAGGCCGAGGCCTGGGAAGACTTCCTGGACATGTGCATCGGTCAGGCCGGTGTCTGGGCCGGTGAGAACATCGAGCCCGAGAAGAAGAACTCTGAGCTGATGCCCACCGAGCCCTACCTGCTCGGCTCCCACTCCGGCTGCTGCGGCATCTGGACCTCCGGTCCCGAGGACCTGGGCGCACCCACCAGCGAGGAGCATGCCGATAAGGACAAGATCCCCGGACACCTGCCCTCCGGCTGGAACTGGGGCTACCGCGGCATGACCACGGTGCAGGGCCTGTTCACCGCCGCTGACGGTGTCGGTGCCTCCGGCCACAAGTTCTCCTCCGGCTCACACGCCGAGGGGCGCATCGCGGCCAAGGCCATGGTCAAGTTCTGCATGGACAACAAGGATCACAAGCCAGAGCTCGACACGCCTGTCGACCAGTTGGTGGAAGAGATCTACAGGCCCGTGCGCAACTACATGGAGCACAAGGACTACACCACCGCTATCGACGTGAACCCCAACTACATCACGCCGAAGATGCTGCAGTTCCGCCTGCAGAAGATCATGGACGAGTACGTGGCCGGTGTTTCCACCATGTACCAGACCAACGCCCACATGATGGCCGTGGCCGAAGAAAAGCTTGAGATGCTGAAGGAAGACGCGCAGAAGATGCGCGCGAAAGACCTGCACGAACTGCTGCGGGCCTGGGAAAACTACCACCGCATCCTCACGGCCGAGGCGCACATGAAGCACATCCAGTTCCGCGAAGAGAGCCGCTACCCCGGCTTCTACTACCGGATGGATCACAACTACGTGGACGAAGAAAACTGGAAGTGCTTCGTCAACTCTATCTATGACAAGGAGTCCAGGACCTGGACCTGCTTCAAGCGCGCCCACGTCGATATCGTCGACAAATCCAAGCTGTTCAAGTAAGCCTCGAGGCTCGGCCCACCGCACGGGAAACGCTGATTTATTCAGCATTTCCCGTGCGGGGCAGGAGGCTCCGCCATTTTTAGCGGCGTACGCCGCTGAAAATGAAGCGATTCGGAAACCGCGTTTTCGAATCGCGTGCCGATTTTTGGCCAGGATGGCCAATAAATCAGCGTCTCCCAAGGTGGCCGGGCCTTTTCATTGCGCCCTTCCTGCAGTTGTCTTGTGCGCCCTCAGCCGCTTGCCTGCCGCATTCAGCGGTCCGCGCCAGCGCGCTGTCGGCAAGTCTCTCCGTAACCGAGGAATCGGATATCCTCTGCGGCATCAATCGCGCGGAACGCATCTACCGTCTGCATACCCTGCTCCAGCAGAAGCCGCGCTCGCTGGCCAAGCTCCAGGAGGCACCGGAGGCCTTCCGGGACACCGTGGTACGCGATCTGGGCTATATGAAGGACTTCATGGGCACCCCGATCGAATATGCTTGTGCCATCAACGGCTATCGCTACAGCCCCAATGCGCCCCGCTTCGAACTCCCCGGCTTCTGGCTCAACAAGCGCGAACTCTACGCCCTGCTCGCCACCGAGCGTCTGCTCGAGGTCCGTCTCGCGCAGGAAGCGCCCAGTCGAGTCCGGCGAGATCGAGGTGACGATGCCTCGGGCGATGGCCTCAGCGACCAGCTCGGCGTGGGTCCAGTGCGTCAGCGCACGCCCGTCGCGCGAAGTCGCTCCGCCATGTTGCCGGTCCTTGATCTCGCATCGAGAGCTCCGCTATCGTCCCGCCTCAGTGCGGCTTTGACTACCTATCCGTGCTCGGCAGGTGTGCTCGCAAGGCGCAGACGGATTCCACTGTCGTACCGGAAACGCTGAAAAATCAGCGTTTCCTTACGGCTTTGCTTGGCGTGCCAAAAGGTATCTCATGCCGAGCACAGGCAATAACAATGCCAGAAGCAGCAAGGCCCATTCATGCATGGTCGGAATGGGCTGCACGTGCAATGAAACCGTGATGCTTGCCAAGGCGGGAGCACCATTTTCCGTACCGTAGATGAACATGGGCGCCGAGCGACCGTTGTACTCGCCCGGCGTTGCGTCCTGAGGAATCCGTACGTCGATAGCAAAACGACAACGACCGCCCGCCTCCAGACTGCCGCCGGTCAGATTGATAGTCCCGGCACCCTGGATCAGGGAGTTGGCGCCACATACGCCGGTCAGAGGCAGACCCTCGGCAGCCAGGCCCGGCAGTATGCCCCCCAGGTCGGTACTGAAGGCGATGTCCGGTACGGGATTGGCCGGATCCAGATTGTCGATGGTCATTACAAGCTGGATGAGTTCGCCCGGGTAGGCGTCACCGATAAACTCCATCGACAGCGCCAGCAACCGGCCGAGGAAGTCGTCGTTGGCGACGCCACCGGTTACCGCGACACCGTCGATCATCCCGCTGATCTCGCCGGTCGTGTTGACGAACGGATTGACTCCGGGCGGGATGACTGCTGGCATTTGCAGGTCGACGCTGAAGCTGCAGGAGGCGCCGGCTCCAAGGGTGCCGCCGCTGTAGCCCAGGGTGGGACCGGTAGTAATGGTGCCGTCGCAGGTATTGGACGCGACGCTGGCGGCGGTCAATCCGGGCATGACCGCTCCCAGATCGTCGCTGAACTCAATCGCGGTCACTGATCGGTCCGGGTGCAGGTTCGTCAAGGTGAAGCTCAGCGCCAGTGCGCCGCCCGGGGCGACCGTGTCGGCGCTGAACGACTTGTTCAGGGCCAGTAGCCTGGTGTCCACTTTCAGGCTGTCAGCCGCCGCAGCGAGGGTGACCGGACTCCCGTCGATGATCGCGCTGAGACTGCTGGTGGTATTGGCGTAATCACCATCCGGGGCATTAGTGGGCACCACCAGCGGCACGTCGAAACTGCAGGATGTACCGGCGTTCAACGAGCCGTTGGAAAAAAGCAGAGTGCTGACGCCGGAGAGGCTCGAGTTCGGGCCACAGTCAGGGGCCGTGACGGGAAGGGGGGTGGTAGCGGACAACCCTGTCAGCGTGGCGTTCAGATGGTCAGTGAAGCTGATGCCGGTTGCCGTCTCGCTGGCCGTGGTGTTGTGCAGGGTGAAGCGCAGGGTCGCGGGATCTCCGGGGAGTACAGGGTCGTCGATGAACGCCTTGGTGAGACGCAGACCACTGATGTCCAGAAAGTCCTCCCCGGGAACGGACAGGGTGGTGATGCCATCGACCACGGAGGACACCTCGCTGGTCGTGCTCTGGTAAGTTCCGGGTAGCGCGGCGGCCGGAACCTGCAGGGTCAAGGCTATGTTGCAGGTTGATCCGCCGGCGAGGGCGGCACCGCTGACATCGATGATGCTCGGATTGGAAAAGTCTACGGTCCCGCCGCAGGAATTGCTTGACAGGGCAACTGCCGCAAGTCCGGTCAGGGCGCCGTCCAGATTGTCGGTGAAGCTGATCTCGCTGAAGGCGCGTAGGGTGTCGTCCTGGTCATTGCCGAGCAGGTAGTCCAGGGTAACCACGTCGCCCGATGCGACGGGATCGCCGAAGGCCTTGCGCAGGCGCACCCCCTTGGTCACGATGAGGGTATCCGAGGCCGGTTTCCCGGTGGTTGTCTCGCTATCGATCGTTGCCGTGATCTCACCGGTGGTGTTGATGTAGCTGCCGCCGATACCGGTTGGGATGTCGATGGCAACGTCGAAGCTGCAGGCGCCACTGGGGGCTAACTCGCCGTTACTTAGACTTAAAGCCTCTCGCTCGGAGTCGAGCCATATAATCGCGACTGACGAGCCGGTGCCGCAGGGAGATGCCGGCACTGTGGCCGACAGGGGGTAGGGCAGGAACGTGGTGAGTTCGTCAATGAATGTGATCGCCGTGGCATTCGCCGTGCTGCTTGTATTCTGAATGTTGAATCTCAGCGTTACGTTGTCGCCGGCGCCAACGGGATCACCGATGAATTCCTTGCTCAGTGACGGCGCAAACGCCAGAAACAGGGTGTCCGTGGCCGGGCTGCCAATTACCGGTGTCGAGTCGACGATGGCGGTCAGGCTGCTGGTGGCGTTCGGGTAGGCGCCCACCGCGGCGGTGTCCGGCACCGCGACATCGAGCAGGACGCTGCAACTTGCGCCCGGGTCGAGGCTGCCGCCGGAAAAAGTGACGTTCGATCCGGCGAGGACCGTTCCATCGCAGGTGTTGCCTTGCACGCTGGTGGCATTCAACCCTGTAAGCGTGGCGCCGAGATCATCGGTGAAGGCGATGTCGGTGGCCCTGTGGTATTGGTCGCGGTTGAAGACGGTGAAACGCAGCGTGGTTGTCTCTCCAGGGATCGCCGGATCATCGGTGAACGCCTTCGACAAGGCGACCCGGTCGCTGGCGATCTGCAGTGCGGCCGTGGCCTTGCCGGCAGAGGAAAAGTTCGGCGATGCGGTCAGATCGCCCGAGACATTGCCAAGCACGCCGGTGCCGGTCGCGATCACGTCGACGTTCACGGTGCATTCGTCGCCTGCTGCCAAGGCCTCATAGCCCGGTACCGAAGCACCGGCTATAGTGACGGCGATCGTGTTTGTTGTTGCAGTTGCGATTACGGGCGTAGCGTTCAGTAGGGGATTGCCGCAGGTGGTCGATGCATTGGCGGGCGACGCGACCGTCAATCCGGCGGGAAGGTTGTCGACAAAGGCAAGGCGGTCGTAGCTAATCGCACTTAAAGCATTGTCGATTGTGAAGCTCAGAGTGCTGCGCCCACCCCAGTTGACGCTGGACGGAAAAAACATTTTGGTAAAGCCAGGTCGGGCGGAATCGACTGTCAGGTCAGCGCTGGCAAGGCCACTGTTGCCGGCGCTGGAGGTGAGATCGCCGGAGATGTTCGTGTGAACCCCCGGGGTCGAACTGGTGACATTCACGGTGACCCGGCATTCCTGGCCGCCACCGAGTCTCCCGCCGCTGATGCTAAGGGTATTGCCACCATCCGGCGCATTGATGCTGGCGTTCAGGCAGTCGGTGCTGGCCGACGCGGGGGTTGCAAGGGTGATGCCGGCCGGCAATGTGTCGACAAAGGCCAGATCGGTCGCCGGGCTGGCGGAGGCGCTGTTATCGATGGTGAAGGTCAGGGTGCTGGTGCTGCCGGGGCCGATACTGCTTGGCAGAAATGCCTTGTCGAACGTCGGCAGGGCGAACGCTGCGCCGGACGCGAGGATGGACAGCACTCCAACCATTGTCCGCGCAGGCCCCCTGCGTACGCTTATGAATTTTACGATCACGCGTCTGCTCTCCCCGGCGCCGAGCTACTGGAGGGTTGGTTTGAAAAGGGATACATCGCCTTGGTGCAGGCTCATGGGTTCTTCTGTCGAGCCTGCTCCAGAGTTCCCAAGCGCCGCAAGAGCAGGTCGATCATCTCCTGCTGCTGTAGGGTGTAGAGCGTGAGTTCCTCGACCTTCTCCATGAGCCTGACGTGCATGTCGGTGAGGTTCAGGCCGTTTTTGACGATTTCGTCAGCGGAGGGGACGTTGGGCAAATGGCGTTTTTCAGCGATAAATGTCCGTAGTTCGTCCATGGGCATGAGTTGATAATGGGGGTCGAACACATAATCCGGGTAGGTGTCGGCAGCGGTCGTAAGTTGGCCAGTGATGGAGAGATTACCATTGCTGTCGAGCCGCATCTGCGCCGGACCACTGTTGTCCTCGCGAACACTGAACACGCTTTCGGTTGCCGACAAATTCCAGGCGCCCGGGGTGAACCCCTGGGAGCCATCCTGGTCCAGGCGCAGGGTCGGAGTGTTGCCGCTGACGACATGCAAGGTTGTCGTCGGACTGTCTGTGCCGATCCCGATCTTGCCGCCTTCGTCGATGAGCAACGCGTTAGCGCCCGCGCCGGCCTTGATCGTGAACGGCAGATTTTCAGCCGTTGCGTCTTCAACAGCAAAATAGTTACGTCCGCCGTTGATGGAGTCGTTAATGACGATACGCCAATCATTGTTTGGGAAGGCGGATGAGCTGCTTGTATCCAGGAAATGGATACGCAGGTTGTTCTCCTTGAGCCGGATGGTGTCCGCGCCAAAAACCTCTCCGCTTACACAATCGGTCCCTGTGCAGTTGCTGTACTGTATGATGACGTCGTCTGAATGAACAATGTCGGCATTGACGGAGGCAAATGGAACGGAGAACAGAATGGCGGCCAGGCAGAAACGATGAGACATGGAGGCTTGCTCGGTTAGTAGTCAGAATTTCTGGATCGCACGCGGTCTGGCGCCTGGTCGAGCGCTTGAGGCGCAGGGACGGACCGCGGCTTGCGCTTTGGTGTTCGCGCATTTCTGGGGCGTCAGGTGACCCACATCCGACGTGGCGCGACGAGTATGAGTGTAGCGTGGGTCTGGGAAAATGCCTATTTATTGCGTATTTGCCCTGCCGGAGGGCATTTCCGCATTGAATGCGGGTGAAGCGGGTTGCCGCGGTAAGGTCGCAGTCTGCCCGAAAGTCGAACCGGTCGAGGACGCCGATGATGACCCGCAAGCCGCGCGCTTTTGCGACGCCGCTGAGCTGACACCAGAGGCCGTTGCCGCCATCGCCGAGCAGGTGCGCGTGCGGGTGTTGCGCTGGTTCGCCCGCAGCGACCTGATCGAGCCGGACGATGCTCGCGAGATGCTCGCTTGGGACAACAGCGGCTTCTCGCTGGATGCCGCGGTGCGCGTGGGTGCGCACGATCGTGCCGGCCTAGAGCGGCTGCTGCGCTATCGTGCCCGCCCGCCGTTCGCGCTCGAACGCCTACGGCGCATCCCCACCCCCGCTAAGGCACGATTCAGAAATAACCTATACGGATGCACGGTAGGGGGGGGTAGAAAAAACCAAACCCCCCCACCCCCCACCGCCGCAGAGGGGAGGGGTAAGAACCCAAAGAATTTAACAAGTTTTTTGGGGGGGGCGAGAACA